>NZ_JBEPQC010000032.1:0-1010 GCF_040547675.1 Bradyrhizobium sp. RT6a | reverse complement strand
GCCAATGCTGCCGAGCGATCGAGCCGAGCCGCACGGCGCCGCAGGAACAGAGGAGCGCTGCCGGCGCATCTGCCGCGGGTCGAGATGCTGATCGACCTCGACGATCACGCCTGCCCGTGCTGTCAGCAGGCGCTGCACCGGATCGGCGAGGATGTGAGCGAACGACTGGATATCGTCCCGGCCCAGTTCCGGGTCCTAGTCGTAAGGCGGCCGAAGTATGCCTGCCGGGCCTGCGAGACCATGGTGCAGGCACCGGCGCCAGCGCGGCTGATCGAGGGCGGGCTACCGACCGAAGCCACCGTGGCGCAGGTACTCGTCGCCAAATATGCCGACCATCTGCCGCTGTATCGGCAGGCTCAAATTTACGCCCGCCAGGGCCTCGAGCTGGATCGCTCGACCCTGGCCGATTGGGTCGGGCGGGCAGCCTTCCTGTTGCGGCCGGTGCATGAGCGACTGCTCGCGAGGCTGAAGCAGTCGACAAAACTGTTTGCCGACGAGACCACCGCCCCGGTGCTCGATCCCGGACGCGGCCGCACCAAGACCGGCCAGCTCTGGGCCTATGCCCGCGACGACCGGCCCTGGGGCGGCACGGACCCGCCCGCCGTCGCCTATGTCTACGCTCCCGATCGCAAGGCCGAACGGCCGATCGTCCACCTCGCGGGTTTTGCCGGCATCCTCCAGGTCGACGGCTATGCCGGCTATCGGGTCCTGGCCGAGCGCGGTGACGTAGAACTGGCGTTCTGCTGGTCCCATGTGCGCCGGCGCTTCTACGAACTCGCCGCGGCCGGTCCCGCACCGATCGCCAGCGAGGCGCTCGAACGTATCGCCGGGCTCTACGTCATCGAAGCCCAGATCCGCGGCCGCACCGCCGACGAGCGTCGCGCCGTCCGCCAAGAGAAGAGCCGGCCGATCGCCGACGAGTTCGAACCCTGGCTGCGCGCCAAGCTTAGTCTGATTAGCCAGAAGACCAAACTCGCGGAGGCCATCCGATATGGGCTGTCGCGTTGGGA
>NZ_JBEPQC010000031.1:0-1071 GCF_040547675.1 Bradyrhizobium sp. RT6a | reverse complement strand
GTTGATGGCGCGTTCGATCTCGAACAACGCGTCAAGGCGTCTGACCGCCTCCAGCGCGATCGGAGAGACTGGTTTGCCCTCGCGGCCTTCCCGGGCGGTTTTCTCGATGTCAGCCAACTCGAAGAAGCCCCGCCGCGCATGGGCGAAGCAGAATGCCGGCGTGATCGGTAGCACCTTCCTCTTCGGGTCGAACAGGGGTTCGAAGCCGCTGTAGCAGTCCGCCTGCAGGATACCGGTGAAGGTGGCCAGATGCTTCTGTGGATGCGCGCCGCGACGGTCGCCCGAAGCGTAGTAAACCGCCGCCGGCGGCGCAGGCCCGGCGAACGGCTGGTCATCCCGCACATAAGTCCAGATCCGCCCGGTCGTGCACTTGCCCTTCGCCAGGATGCGGATGGTGGTGTCATCGCCATGAAGGCGCTCGGCCGCGAGCACATGGCGTTCGATCAAGTGGAAGAGCGGCATGACGGCGAAGGTCCCGTGCCCGACCTGGTCGGCCAGCGTCGACAACGGCAGGTCGATCCCCTCGGCCTTGAAGCGCGCACTCTGGCGGTTTAGCGGGATATGCATGCCGAACTTGTCGAACAGGACCGTCGCCAGCAATTGTGGGCCGATGAAGCCGCGCGGTGTGGCATGGAACGGCGCGGGCGGCTGGCTGATCTTCTCGCAATCGCGGCAGGTGAACTTCTCGCGTACCGTCTCGATCAGCTTGAAGCGGCGCGGGATCTCCTCCAGCGTCTTGGTCACATCCTCACCGATCTTCGCCAGCCGCGATCCACCGCAGCATTCACAGGACGTTGGAGCCTCAATGACGACGCGCTCGCGTTCGATGTCATCCGGCCATGGCTTGCGCATCGGTCTCTTGCGCATGAAGGGGCGGACGTTCTGCGTCTTCGCCGCTGCGGCCTGCGCGGCAAGCTCATCCTCGCTCGCTGTGGTGACGAGTTCTTCGAGTTCCAACTCCAGCTGTTCGAGCAGCCGTGCCGAGCGCTCGGAGCGCTGCCCGTACAGTTCGCGTTTGAGCTTCTCGATCCGCAGCTCGAGATGCGCGATCAGTGCCTCGTTGTCCGACAG
>NZ_JBEPQC010000030.1:0-1353 GCF_040547675.1 Bradyrhizobium sp. RT6a | reverse complement strand
AGACGTCGGTGGTGCGCCAGGCTATGCCGAATACCTCGACGCCATCAGCGACCCTGCTCATCCGGAGCACGAAAATATGCGCCGCTGGGGCCCGGCTCAGGCGCAGGTCCTGGATGTGGTGTCGGGTTATCCACTGCTAGGCGTGCACTACTTTCCTAGCGCCGCGGACGTCCGGCCGATTTTGGCGGGGCAGAACCTGACGCGCGCGGACCGATTCACTTATACCTTTACGAGCCGTGCCGAATAGAAGCCATTGGGAACTCTCGTCAGGCGTATTCCTCCGTTGAGGGCCGCCTTGTTTGACGGACGCGAACGCTGCAGGTCCTAGGGGTAATCCTAGGAGAAGCGCTATGACGATTTCGAGGGCGGAGGTGATCACATCGGTCGAGCGGCGGCGCCGGTGGTCGCAGGATGAGAAGGAACGGCTTGTTGCAGCATCGCTCGAGCCCGGAGCCTGCGTTTCCGAGGTGGCTCGCATGGCTGGCCTTCATGTAAGCCAGCTGTTCAGGTGGCGCAAAGAGCTTTGCAAGCACGCTGAAGCGAGTATAGCGCCGTTCGTGCCGGTCGAGATTGGGTCGTCTGTGCCGCCGCGGGAGGTGGCCGAAGCGCCATTGACGACGACGGCGGCGCGTCGACGGAAGAGCCATGGCATCATCGAGATCGATCTTGGTAGCGGGCACCGCATCCGGGTCGATGGCCACGTTGATGGAGACGCCCTGCGTCGCGTTCTCGAGGCTCTGGTGCGCCGATGATCCCGGTTCCGACGGGCGCGCGCGTGTGGCTTGCGACAGGCTACACGGACATGCGGCGAGGCTTTCCGACGTTGGCACTCCAGGTGCAGGAGGTGCCGCGCAAGGACCCGCTCAGCGGTCATCTGTTTGTCTTCCGCGGTCGCCGAAGCGATCTTGTGAAGGTGATCTGGCACGATGGCCAGGGAGCATGCCTGTTCACCAAAAGACTGGAGAGAGGGCGGTTCATCTGGCCTTCGGTTGCGGGCGAAGCAGTGACGATCTCTCCGGCGCAGATGAGCTACCTGTTGTCCGGAATCGATTGGCGCAACCCGCAAGAAGCCCAGCGTCCGACGCGGATCGGATAGCCGTTTTGGGTTTGAATCTGCTGCTTGATCTGATTCAATGGCTTCATGATATCGAAGCCGGACGATCTTCCATCGGATCTTGCGAGTGCCCTGGCGGCGCTGCAGGCCGAGCGTGAGGCGCGGCTGCTCGCCGAGGCGGTGGCTGCCAGTGCGCGGGCGGAGCTGTCGGACAACGAGGCACTGATCGCGCATCTCGAGCTGCGGATCGAGAAGCTCAAACGCGAACTGTACGGGCAGCGCTCCGAGCGCTCGGCACG
>NZ_JBEPQC010000029.1:0-1382 GCF_040547675.1 Bradyrhizobium sp. RT6a | reverse complement strand
GGAGATCGGCAGGCCGAACAGCTGGCCGCCGATCATCGCGGTGACGTATTCGACCATGGCGCCTTCGCCGGACTGGGTCTTCTTGGTCATGTTAGTTTCTCCTGATCCCGCTGGTTAGGCTGCTGCGCGGCTCAGCTCGGAGGCACCGGCGGCGCCCGCGGTCTGTTCCTTCAGCGCCGCGATCAGACCGGGACGGTCGAACTTGGCGACATAGTCGTGGAAGCCGGCCTGACGGCCGCGCTCGATCGCCGCCGGCGACACCAGCGCGGAGAGCCCGATGATCGGCATCGCGCCCAGATTGCTGTCGGAGCGGATGGTCTCGGCAAACTCGAACCCGTTCATGTCGGGCATCTCGATGTCGGTCAGGACCACGTCGAAGCTCTGCGCGCGCAGCGCCGCTAAGCCCTCCTGCGCGGTCGGCGCGGTGCGGACGCGGTAGCCGGCGGCCTTGAGCACCGGGGCCAGCATGTTGCGGAAGAACGCCGAGTCGTCGACCAGCAGCACCGATTGCGAGTGCAGCGACGGCTTCATCTCCTTGCGGGTGAACCAGTCGGAGAACGCCATCGGCAGGAAGTGGCCGACGTCGATCACTTCGGTGGCCTGGCCCTTGATCACGGCCGAGCCGAGAATGCCGGAGGAGGATCCGCCGACCTCGATGTTGAGCCGTTCCTCGACGATGTCGATGATCTCGTCGACGACGAGGCCCATGGAGCGGCCGTCATCGGAGAACACCAGGATCGGCTGGGCGCCCTGGCTCGCGATGGTGACGCTCTCCATGGCCACGAGCGGCATCAGCTGCTCGCGGTACTGCACCATGTAGCGGCCGTTCGAGAACTCGATCTTGTCGGCCGGGAGTTCTTCGAGGCGCGTGACGAGCCCGAGCGGGACCGCCTTGGGCTGGGACGAGCCGGCGCGGAACACCAGCAGCGAGGTGGTCTGCTCGCCCGATCCGATGTGGTGAGCCCCGTTCTCGTTGTTCATGTCATGGGCCGAGGAGCCGGCGGCGCCGAGCGCCTTGGCAATGCCGTTGGGGTCGATGATCATGATGACCGCGCCGTCGCCCAGGATGGTGTTGCCCGAGAACATGTCGATGTGACGCAGTTTCGTCGACATCGGCTTGACCACGATTTCTTCGGTGTGGAACACGCCGTCGACGACGATGCCGAAGGTCTGGCTGCCGACCTGCGTCACCACGATGAAGCCGTTCTCGGGATCGGAGACGGCGCCGTCGTCGATCTTGAGCAGCTTCTTGAGATGGATCAGCGGCAACAGCTTGTTGCGCAGCCGGAGCACCGCGGTGTCCTTGATGCGCTCGATGCGGTGCTCCGAGTTGGCGCGGGCCCGCACCAGCTCGACCACCGAGAGCTGCGGGATCGCAAAGC
>NZ_JBEPQC010000028.1:0-1393 GCF_040547675.1 Bradyrhizobium sp. RT6a | reverse complement strand
GCCCTCGAAATCGTCATAGCGCTTCTCCTAGGATTACCCCTAGGACCTGCAGCGATCCCGCTCATCAAGCAAGGCGGCCCTCAATGGAGGGATACCTTGTCCCTTCAAACGGCGCCAGAGTTCGGCACCGTTGCGACAGCCGCCTGACCATTGCGCGCCCAGGAACGGCAGATGCCCGTCCAGGGTGCTTTGACGGGTGCGGAACATATCCGTACCGCCACCGCGGCTAATTTGGCGAACCAGATTGCGACTATGTCCTGTGCGGCGGACGATTTCCTTGAACGGCACACCGTCGCTGACGAGAGCCGCAATTGCGGCATGGCTGTCCTGGCGCCGCAGATAGCCCTGATAGCGCAGCTTTTCCGCATAGGTCAGCAATTCTGGGTTGATCGTTGTCGCTCCGATTGCGGTTCGGATTCTGTTCATGGAGCGGCGCACCGCATCAAGGAAGGCCGCGCTCGCATTTTCCATCAGATGCCAGCGGTCGGCGACCTGGATGGCGTTCGGGAGCGCCTTAGCTGCTGCCTCGCCGTATCCACCACCGCGATCTCGCGACACAATGTTGATCGCTGGGTGCTTCGATAGCCACGCCCGAACGGTCGCAGTCTCCCTGTCGGGCAGCAGGGTAACGATCCGCCGACGCTCCAAATCGCACACGATCGTCCCGTATCGATGGTTTCTCCGGAACGCCCAGTCATCGATGCCCACAACAAGCAATGGATCTGTCGGCATCGCCGTCCGCCGACGGACCACCCGTAGCAAGGTATCGTTGCTGACAGGCAGCATGAGCCGCTTGGCGAAGCTTGCCGCCGGCCGGCCGCCGAGTGCCAACCCCAAGTGATGGACGATGTATTCCAGCCGCGCTGTCCGGCGCCGTCGCAGCGGGACGATGTCTTCTCCGAACCGCTCCGCGAAGATCCGCCGGCGGCAATGCGGCACCTCGCATGTGAAGCGCCGCGTGAGTAATCGGAGGCGCACCTTTCTGCCCGCTGATGGCAAATCGGCAACGTGCCGGACGTAGCGGCTATGGATGCGGCTAGACGCTGTCGCGCACAAAGGGCACCGAGCCTCCGCAGCTTCCGACCTAACAGACAGAATAAGCGAATCCATTGAGTCACTTACACCATCAAACACCAAACCACTCGGTACTAGCGATGAGATTTGAAAGCCCGTCCGCATGGCGCTGATTCTCCGTTTGAGAACCACAGTCGCCCGGCAAACTTCATCGGAAATGAGTCAGACCCAATATTGCAGGCCGAATGACACCTCGAATCCCGCAGCCGAAAGCGCTTGCGTAAGACATAAAATCTTCGCTGCATCGGGGCGCGAAGCATGACAGACTCGGGCCAATGAGTGATTTGCCTGATGAGCTGCCGAGCGATCCAGCCGAGTT
>NZ_JBEPQC010000027.1:0-1599 GCF_040547675.1 Bradyrhizobium sp. RT6a | reverse complement strand
GCTAATGGGATGGTCCGGCCGTGCTCCTGCCCCGCCAGCAAGCGAAGCTGGCAAGGGGCGCCAAAGACAAGGAGCACGCCATGTCTAAGACACCCAATACCGCAATCGCCGTGATCGGCATCGATATCGGTAAGAACTCGTTCCACGTCGTGGGCCACGATGCGCGCGGCGCCATCGTGCTACGACAAAAGTGGCCGCGTGGCCAAGTGGAAGCTCGGCTCGCCAACATACCGCCCTGCCTGGTCGGCATGGAGGCCTGCGTCGGCGCACATCACCTGAGCCGCAAGCTCGCATCGCTTGGTCACGATTCCAGGTTGATGCCGGCCAAATATGTTCGCCCCTATAGCAAAGGACAGAAGAACGACTTCAACGATGCCGAAGCGATTGCCGAAGCCGTGCAGCGTCCGACGATGAAGTTCGTGGCGACCAAGACCGCGGAGCAACTCGATCTGCAGGCGCTGCATCGGGTGCGCGAGCGGCTGGTGTCGCAACGCACCGGCATCATCAACCAGATTCGCGCTTTCATGCTGGAACGCGGGATCGCCGTGCGACAGGGTATCGGCTTCCTGCGCACGGAACTGCCCACCATCCTTGCGACGCGCACCGATGCCCTGTCGCCACGCATGTTGCGTGTCATCGAGGAGTTGGCGGGCGACTGGCGCCGGCTAGATCAGCGCATCGAGGGCTTAACCGGCGAGATCGAAGCACTGGCCCGTCAAGATCAGGCATGTTCGCGCCTGATGACGGTGCCCGGCATCGGGCCGATCATCTCGAGCGCCATGGTGGCCGCGATCGGCACTGGAGACGTATTCTCCAAAGGCCGCGACTTCGGCGCCTGGCTCGGACTAGTGCCCAAGCAGATCTCGACCGGAGACCGCACCATCCTCGGCAAAATCTCCAGACGCGGCAATCGCTACCTGCGCGTTCTGTTCGTGCAGGCGGCATGGGTTGTGCTGGTCAGGATAAAGGACTGGGAACGTTACGGGCTCAGATCCTGGATCGAAGCCGCCAAAAGGCGGTTGCACCACAACGTTCTGGCGATCGCGCTCGCCAACAAGCTTGCCCGGATCGCCTGGGCGGTGCTGGCTAAGGGACGCGCCTTCGAGCTGACGAGGACCGACGAGACAAGCGTCCGACCCGCCTAATCCTCGCGCCGTGCTCGGCTCGGTCAAGGCGCAGCCTGGCGACGCCAGAGCCCGCCGCAAGCCCAGCGCAACGGCCGGCCTTGACCGCCCCTGCGCGCGACGCGATCGACGTTCTGCAAGGTCGGGACGAAGGAACGGCCCCTGGCTCGAACAAAGGAACTCAGCAATTTGAGGAGCAAGCGATGACGTAATCTATCAACAGCTTCCAGCCGAGGTCTGCGAGAGGATGAGACGAGATGGAGGTTCGGTCTTCCGAGCGCGTGCGAACACTGGTGACCCGAATGGCCCGATCGAGGCCTGTCCGCTAACGAGAACGTACGCGCGCTGATATCCATGATGGCCCGGAGCACCACACGCTCCAATCCGAGGCCGGATACATTGATGCAAGACCGCTCATCGCCAGCTCGACCAAATCTTCTTGCAACGCGCGGCCGGACCATACATTCGGGTCACA
>NZ_JBEPQC010000026.1:0-1670 GCF_040547675.1 Bradyrhizobium sp. RT6a | reverse complement strand
GTAAGCGTCGTTTTCAGGCCACAGCTTTGAGGTCTTGACGTCGATAGGCCCACGGAAGCAGCTGGTCGATCTCGCTGTTCGGATGGCTATTGACGATCCTGGTGAGGACGTCGGTGAGGTAAGCGAGCGGGTCGACGTCGTTCAGCTTGCACGTTTCGATCAGAGACGCGATAGCGGCCCAATGCTCGGCGCCACCGTCGGAGCCCGCGAACAGCGCATTTTTCCGATTGAGCGCGATCGGACGGATGGAGCGTTCGACGGCATTGTTGTCGAGCTCGATACGGCCATCGTCGATGAAGCGCGTCAGACCCTCCCAGCGCGAGAGGGCATAGCGGATGGCCTCCGCAAGCTTGCCCTTCTGGCTGATCAGACCGAGTTTTGCGCGCAGCCACTGCTCGAATGCATTGGCGAGCGGCTGGCTTTTCTGTTGCCGGATGAGACGCCGCTCCTCGGCGCTGCGACCACGGATGTCCTTCTCGATGGCGTAAAACTCGGCAATGCGCTTGAGCGCCTCGCTCGCGATGGGCGCCGGACCAGGGGTGGCAAGTTCATAGAAGTTGCGCCGCATGTGCGCCCAGCAGAACGCCAGCTGGACGTCGCCGCGCTCGGCGAGCTTGCGGTAGCCAGCATAGCCGTCGACCTGCAGGATCCCCTTAAAGCCGTCGAGATGGGCGATCGGCCGCTCGGCCTTGCGGTCGGGTGCATAGACATAGACGACGCCCGGCGGATCGGCGCCACCCCATGGCCGGTCGTCGGCGGCATAGGCCCAGAGCTGGCCGGTCTTGGTGCGGCCTCGGCCGGGATCGAGCACCGGCATCGTCGTCTCGTCGGCAAACAGTTTTGATCTCTGCTTGAGCTTGCCGAGCAGACGCTCGTGCAGCGGACGCAGGTGCCAGGCGGCTTGTCCCACCCAGTCCGCCAGTGTCGAACGATCGAGATCGATGCCCTGGCGGGCATAAATCTGGGCCTGCCGGTACAGCGGCAGATGATCGGCATATTTGGACACCAGAACCTGGGCGATGGTGGCCTCGGTCGGCAATCCGCCTTCGATCAGCCGGGCCGGAGCAGGCGCCTGAACGACACCGTCTTCGCACGATCGGCAGGCGTGTTTGGGCCGCCGGGTGACGAGAACGCGGAACTGCGCCGGCACCATGTCCAGCCGCTCGCTCCTGTCTTCGCCGATCCGGTGCAGATCGCCCTTGCAACAGGGGCATGTCCTGTCGTCGACGTCGACGACGACCTCGATCCTCGGCAAATGCTGCGGCAGTGCTCCACGATTAATGCGGCGCTTGCGAGCTCGTGCCGCGCGGCCATCAGGCGCGCTTTCGTCCTGCTCTGCCTCACCGAATGCTACGACCTGCTCGACGTCTTCCAGACCCAGCAGCATCTGCTCCTCGGGCAGCGTCTCCGCCTTGCGGCCAAAGCGATGCCGCTGCAGTTCCTTGATGATCTGACGCAGCCGCTCGCTCTCACACCGCTCGGCAAGCAGCATCGCTTTCAGCGTCTGAAGGTCATCAGGCAGGGCGTCGCTCGGCACCAGCAAATCAGATCATAGTCGGTGGCATCTTGCGACGATCCCGACAGCCCTGATTCACTTCGCCGCAGCGCTGCCAACAACTATCCGGGCTGTGTCGGCTTTGCCGTCTCCCGTGCCTCATGGACGCGCCGCC
>NZ_JBEPQC010000025.1:0-2204 GCF_040547675.1 Bradyrhizobium sp. RT6a | reverse complement strand
ATCATAAGGGTTGTCGTCTTACCGGAGCCTGAGGGCCCCAACATCGTCAGAAACTCACCCCGGGCGATGTCCAGGTTGAGATTCTTAACGACCAGCGTTTCGCCGTCGTAGGTCTTCTGAACCTCTGAAAACTCCACAAAGGCATCGCTCGTGCCCGGCATCGACCCTCGTCCCTCCCCCGCGCACCCTGGCGCTCCCGCTCCTGCGGCGCCCGCCGACGACCAGACCACGATCTTCTTCTTGACGGATTGCAACAGTTGCGTGCGCGGCCAGGATCGTAGGGACACACCTGCACATGGCGCCTGCGGTTGGCTCACCGTTTCCTCACCCTCGCTTTTTGCCTCCGCGGCCTGGCGGCCAACAGAGGTTTCTCTTCACAAAGAATATGTATCCGCTGTCGGCGCCGGTTTTCATCGATATGGATAGCCGAACGGCTAAAATTCCTCGCAATTCAGGCTAAGCTAGAGGTTTTCGTCGCCGGCATTTCGAACTAAGCGTGCGTGACTGCTCGCGCCGTGTTCATCAGGCTGTTGACGGGGAGTCGCTCGTTCAGGCTTAACCTGTCGGCGGCGCGAGCCTCGTTTGGGCGCTAAGCGCGCGAGTCTCGTTAGCCGTCACAGCGTCCTGGAGGCTTTCTGTCGGCTCATTCCCGTTGTGGCGCAGTAAGGACGGAACGCGCTCACGGTGTGCACGTTTGATCGATACGGTATTGCTTCGACAATCGGATTGTATCCGCGCACCTTCTGTTAGCCGTGGCGTCGTTCCAGCTTGAAGCGACATCGGGGTGAGCCTCCCCTAGATCGGTGGACACCTATAGCTTAGGCAGCAAGAGGTGTCAGATGGCGAAACGGCAGCGTCGGTCCTATTCGGACGAGTACAAGCGGCAGGCAGTTGATCTGGTTTTGTCGAGCGAACGCTCGGCGAAGTCGGTTTCGAAGGAGCTGGGGCTCGACGGCTCGGTGTTGAGCCGATGGGTGAAGGAGCGGGGCACGGTGGCAGCCGTCGGCAGCGCCGCGGCGCCCACGTCGCAAGCGGCGGTGCCGTCGGCGGACCAAGCTGACATGATCGCACGATTGCAGCGGGAAAACGAGCAGTTGCGCATGGAGCGCGACATTTTAAAAAACTGTCCAGGGCCGTTGCGCGCCTGTGCGGGGTAGAAACAGCACTGTGTTATCCTCTGCGGCTGGGAGGGTAGCGGCCGTCAGCTTATTGGAGGCACTGTCCCCGTTAAAAAACGTGGTCCATGGGTGCATGCGGACTTGAGAGTGGTGACGCCGCTTCGGCTGCGATCCCGATTAGGAAGATGACGATTGGCATAACCCAGACCCTTCCGCTCATGATTGAATGGAGGATTTGCGATGCCCCAGAGGACGACCGGTGACCGGCCGGAATTGAAGCCAGTCAACGTCAGCGCGGCCGCCATCGACATCGGATCAAAGATGCACATGGCTGCGGTGAACCCGGACTGCACTGACATTCCCGTGCGCGCGTTCGGCACATTTACACAAGATCTCCATGATCTGGCGGATTGGTTTAGCGCGTGCGGCGTGACCAGTGTCGCGATGGAATCCACCGGGGTCTATTGGATCCCAGCCTATGAAATCCTGGAGCAGCGTGGATTTGAGGTTATTCTGGTCAACGCCCGGTACGCCAAGAACGTGCCCGGACGCAAGACCGACGTCAGCGATGCCGCGTGGTTACGCCAGCTTCATTCCTATGGACTGCTACGAGGCAGCTTCCGACCCGATGCCGAGATTGCTACCCTGCGGGCCTATTTGCGGCAGCGCGAGCGGCTTGTGGAGTATGCCGCCGCCCATATCCAGCATATGCAAAAGGCCTTGATGGAGATGAACCTGCAGCTCCATCATGTCGTCTCGGACATCACGGGCGCCACTGGCATGCGGATTATCCGGGCCATTGTTGCAGGCGAGCGCAATCCTGATGTTTTGGCAACCTATCGGGACGTGCGATGCCATTCATCCACCGAGACCATTCGCGCGGCACTGGTAGGCAACGACCGGCACGAACATGTCTTCGCTCTGAGCCAATCGCTAGAACTCTACGACGTCTACCAGGAGAAGATGCTGGACTGTGACCGTAAGCTCGAAGGTATCCCTCCACTGAAGGCCGCCTTGTTTGACGAACGGGATTGCTGCAGGTCCTAGGGGTAATCCTAGGAGAAGCGCCATGACGATTTCGAGGAC
>NZ_JBEPQC010000024.1:0-4090 GCF_040547675.1 Bradyrhizobium sp. RT6a | reverse complement strand
GGCTTGCGAGCGAAAACATGCAGCCTGTTGCCGGTCGTGTGCCCGGACACGTCGATCAGGATATCGACCTTGTCGGCCTGAATGCGATCGGCCAGCTCGTCGTCCGACATCTGCCAGGCGTCGACCCAGACGTCCGCCGAGGACCTGAATGCGGCGGTCATCTCATCTCTTACCGGCGAGCACGAATAGCAGATGATCTCGAATTTGGCGTGATCGTGACGACTGAGCACCGGCAACAGGGTGAACCCTGCCGAGTGGTACCAAAACTCGGCAGCCACATAGCCAACCACGATCCGCCGGTCGGGATCGAGCTGCCGGGGGGCAAGAGTCCGTCGCGGCAACTTCGAGCCGATTGCGTCCCACCACTGCTTTCGTGCGGCCTGCTGAACCGCGAAATCGGCGTCGGAGAGATAGTCGAGGAAGAAGATCTTCCGCCCGATCAAGGCGGCATCCGGCACAATAGCCAGCGCCGCATCGAGAAGCTCGACCGCCGATGCGATCTCTCCCTGGTTTGCAAAACAAGCGCTCAGCAGCGCCATCGCGATCGCGGAGCGTGGATATTCCTCTAGCAACGTGGTGCAGGCCAGAATCGCTTGCGCCGTATTTCCCATGGCGAGCGCGACTTGTGCCTTCCCCTGCAAGGCCACTTCGAGTTTGGGCGCAAGCGCAAGGGCCGCGTCAAAATCCGCCGCCGCCTGCTCCAACCTCGACGTCTCAAGATTGAGGCGTCCACGGTTCGCCAGGATCTTCGCCGAGCCCGGCCTGATCGCGAGCGCCGCCTCCAGCGCGCCTTTGGCCTCTTCGAAGTTCTTGAGCTCGATATTGACCAAACCTTTGCCGACGAGTGCTTCCACGTTTCGCGGCTGAAACAACAGTGCGCGTTCCAAGCTCTGTTTGGCGCGATCAAGCTGGCGCAGCGCAAGCTCTGCCAGGCCGCGATTGCAGAGCGCATCGGCATGATCGGGCTTCAGCCCGATCGCGCGATCGTACATTTCGATGGCCTGCTCGACGCGGTCCAGGTGCAACAAGGTATTGCCGAGGTTGGCCAAGGCCATGGGGAAGCTCGGCTTCAACGCGATGGCCCGCTCCAGGGATGTACGCGCGTCCTCGTATTCCCCAAGTGCGAAATGCGTGGCTCCCAAATCGGAAAAAGCCTGTGCCGAGCGTGGGTCGACTGTCACGGCATATTTGAGGGCCTGTTTCGCTGCCTCGAAGTGTCGGCTCGCGAACGCGCCCAAGCCAAGCAGGTGCAAGGCCCCGAAATGCTCCGGAAGTTCATTCAGGATCTGGCGGCAGAGTGTCTCCGTCTCCGCATACCGGCCCTGGCCATAGGCCGCATTCGCGGTCGAGATGATCGCGTCCGCCTGCTTCTTCAATTTCTTCTGCAACCGCGCGTTCTGAAACGCGCGCGCGCCGGCGCCGCTGCTCTGCAAGGATTCTCTCCGGAGGATGCCCGGGAGGATTCTAGCTGATTCGCGGCCAGGGCCGGCCGGTTTAGGCGACCCGGCAATCCCCGGAAGATGCCGGTGCTCGACGCAGGCCTCGCCTACGCAACGTCGACGTCATTCGAGGCGGCGGCACAATAGTCGCGCCAGAACTGGCGGTAACCGGCTTCGAGCTCGCGCGTGTAGATCTCGACATTGCCGGCGGGCGAAGCCGCGATCCGGGCCGGCAATTCCGCGCGCAATTTCGCCAGATGCTCGGGCTGTGACGCAAACCTGCGGGCGATCTCGACATAGCCATCGTCATCCTCGGCCACCCAGTCGCCGAGGCCGACGGCAGTCACGATAGAGGCGCCGGCACGCGAGGAGGCACCGATGCCGAGCTTGGCCACGACGGGGACGCCCTTGTAGAGAGATTCCCAGGTGCTGATGCCGCCATTTTGCGGGAACGTGTCGAGGGAAATATCGACCTGGGCGAAAGCCGCCAGATGGTCGTCGCGCGAGGTGGTGCCGAGGCAGGTGATGTTCTCCTCGATAACGCCCTGCGCCAGGAAACGCGCGATCAGGCTATCGCGCAGCAGGGGATCATCGAGCAGACCATGCTTGAGGATGATCTTCGATCCCGGCAGCTCCCGCATGATGCGTGTCCACGCACGGATCGCATCATCCGATATTTTGTAGATGCGGTTGAACACGCCGAAGGTGACGTAGCCATTGCGGAGCATCGGCAGCTCGGAAGGCTGCAGATCCGAGACGGGTTCAATCGTGATCAGGCACGGCAGATCGTGGATTTTCTCGGCAAACAAATGCCGAACCGACGGCGGAATGAAAATGGGATCCGCGAGCACGTAGTCCATTGTCGGCATGCCCGTGCCCGTCGCGTGTCCGAAGCCAGTGGCCTGGATCGGGGCCGGCTTGCGTGCGAAACACTGCAGCCTGTTACCGGTCGTGTGGCCCGAAACGTCGATGAGGATGTCGACATTGTCGGCCTGGATACGATCGGCGAGTTCGTCGTCCGAAAGCCCCCAGGCGTCGACCCAGACGTCCGCCAATGATTTGAACATGGCGGTGTACTCGTCCGCGCCCGGCCAGGAATAATAGCAGATGATTTCAAATTTGGTGTGATCATGATGGCGCAGCACCGGCAGCAGCGTGAGCCCCGCGGAGTGCTGTCGGAATTCGGCAGCGACGTAGCCGACCACGATCCGCTTTTCCGGATCCAGCGGCCGCTTCGGCAGCTCCCTTCGCGGCTGCTTGGAGCCGATCTGGTCCCACCAGGATTTTCGCACCGCCTGCTGGACCACGAAATCGGCCTCGGCGCGGTAGTCCTCCAGGAAGATCTTTCCTCTGATCGCATCACCATAGTCCGGCCTGACTGCCAGCGCGCGATCGAGATATTCGATCGCGGCATCCATGTCCCCCTGATTCGAATAAGAGAAGCCCATCAGCGCCAGCCCTGTCTCCGAGCGCGGATTGTGCTCGATCAAAGCCGCTGCGGCTGCCATTCCCTGCGCGGTCCTTCCCATCACGAGACAGGTCTGGGCCTTCCCTCGGAGGGCCAATTCGAGCTTGGGGGAAATCGCAAGCGCCGCCTCGAAATCCGCAAGCGCCGGCTCCAGGCGCTGCAGTTCGTAACTGAGCCGCCCGCGCTGGGCCAGGATCCGCGGCGAGCCGGGCTTGATCGCCAGCGCCGTGGCAAGCTTGGCCGCCGCCTCGTCGTGGTGCCGCAGCTCCATGCTGACCATGCCGCTGCCGACGATGGCCTCGGCGTGACGGGGCTGAAACAGCAGGGCACGGTCGAAGCTTTCCTTGGCGCGCATGATCTGTCCAAGCACAATCTCGATCATGCCGCGATTGCAGAACGCGTCAGCATAATCCGGCTTGATCTTGATGGCGCGCTCGTGCAGTTCGAGCGCCTGTTCGTACTGGCCCAGATGCATCAGCGTGTTGCCGAGATTGGTCAGCGCCACCGCAAAATTCGGCTTTAGCGCGATGGCCCTCTCCTGGCACCGCCGCGCCGCCTCGTAATTGCCGAGGTCGAAATGCACGGTCGCGAGGTTGTTGTGGGCATCATGCAGGCGCGGTTCGAGCGCAATCACGCGCTCGAGCAGCTGTTGCGCCTCCTCTAGGCGGCGGCCGTCATGCGCGCACATGCCGAGCAGGTGCATCGCGTCGACATGATCGGGCAGCGCTTTCAGGATATCCCGGCAGAGTGCTTCGGTCTCAGCATATCGGCCCTGGCCATAGGCGGTAGCCGCGGCGGAGAGGACGGCATCCGCCTGTTTCATCAATTTCTTCTGCAATCGCGCGTTCTGGAATGCGCGCGCGCCGCCGCCGCTGCTCTGCAAGGTGTCTCTCCGGAGGATGGCCCGGGGCGAGTCTAGCTGATTCGCGAGCCCGACCTGCGGTCAGCTGGCGCGGCGACACCCCGGGATTTCCCGGGGCTCAGCGGCCCGGCGCTGCGGGTCCCCAACGTCGCTGCCTTCGGCAGCCGCGGCACAATAGTCGCGCCAGAACCGGCGGTAAGCCGCTTCGACCTCGCGCGTGTAGATTTCGACATTGCCGGCGGGGGACGCGGCGATCCGGGCCGGCAACTCCGCGCGCAACTTCGCCAGATGCGCCGGCTGCGCCGCATATTTGCAGGCGAT
>NZ_JBEPQC010000023.1:0-12170 GCF_040547675.1 Bradyrhizobium sp. RT6a | reverse complement strand
CGCGGTGTGGCATGGAACGGCGCTGGCGGCTGGCTGATCTTCTCGCAATCGCGGCAGGTGAACTTCTCGCGCACCGTCTCGATGACCTTGAAGCGGCGCGGGATCTCCTCCAGGGTCTTGGTCACATCCTCCCCGACCTTCGCCAGCCGCGACCCACCGCAGCAGGCGCAGGTCGTTGGAGCTTCAACAACGACGCGCTCGTGTTCAATATCGTCAGGCCAAGGCTTGCGCACCGGCCGCTTACGCGTGAAGGGACGGACATTCTGCGTCTTCGCTGCCGCCGCCTGTGCGGCGAGCTCGTCCTCGCTCGCCGTGGTGATGAGTTCCTCGAGCTCCAACTCCAACTGCTCGAGCAGCCGTGCCGAGCGCTCGGATCGCTGCCCGTGCAGTTCGCGTTTGAGCTTCTCAATTCGCAGCTCAAGATGCGCGATCAGCGCCTCGTTGTCCGACAGCTCCGCCAACGCACTGGCAGCCACCGCTTCGGCTCGCAGCCGCGCCTCGCGCTCGGCCTGCAACGCCGCTAGAGCGCTGACAAGGTCCGATGGAAGATCGTCCGGCTTCGATATCATGAAGCCATTGAATCAGATCAAGCCGCAGATTCAAACCAAAAACGGCTACCCGACCCGTGTCGGACGCTGTGCTTCTTGCGGGTTGCGCCAATCGATTCCGGACAACAGATAGCTCATCTGCGCCGGCGAGATCGTCACAGCTTCACCCGCAATGGATGGCCATATAAACCTTCCTCTCTCCAGTCTCTTGGTGAACAGGCATGCCCCCTGGCCATCGTGCCAGATCACCTTCACAAGATCGCTGCGGCGACCCCGGAAGACGAACAAATGACCGCTGAGCGGATCCTTGCGCAGCACCTCCTGCACCTGGAGTGCCAACGACGGAAAGCCTCGGCGCATATCCGTGTGGCCTGTCGCGAGCCACACTCGCGCCCCCGTCGGAACCGGGATCATCGATGGGCCAAAGCATCGAGAACGCGACGTAGCGCGTCTCCATCAACGTCGCCATCGACCCGGATGCGATGCCCGCTACCAAGATCGATCTCGATGATGCCATCGCTCTTGGGTCGCCGCGCCGTCGTAGTCAACGGCGCTTCGGCCAGCTCCCGCGGTGACGCAGGCGGCCCAATCTCGACCGGAACAAACGGAGCCATGCTCGCTTCGCCATGCTTGCAAAGCTCCTTGCGCCACCTAAACAGCTGGCTCACATGAAGCCCCGCCACGCGAGCCACCTCGGAAACATTGGCGCCGGGCTCGAGCGATGCTGCAACAAGCCGCTCTTTCTCGTCCTGCGACCACCGGCGCCGCCGCTCGACCGATGTGATTACCTCCGTCCTCGAAATCGTCATGGCGCTTCTCCTAGGATTACCCCTAGGACCTGCAGCAATCCCGTTCGTCAAACAAGGCGGCCTTCAGTGGAGGGATACGGCATATGGAGCCCACGTCGCGTACCAACCGCCAGGTAAGTCGTCGTGGCCACGATCCTGATCTATTGATCTTCAGCCCTGGCTAATCCGGCGCCGCTTAAAGGGGGCGAGGCGCCTAACCGTCGTGATTGCGTAGCCGTGTCCACGGGACCGCCGGGCGGATAGAAGCCGTGCCGAAAAGAGGACCTACAAACGCCCCGGCAAATTGGAAAGCCTGTGGAGGAGGAATCGTTGTCTGCCGGAGCCTTGAATGACACGCCTAAAGTGAGGTGAGCCGCAGTGACTACAGGTCCGCCAGCAACCACGGATCGTCGTCGACATCGACATCGGCATGCCGATCGCGGGGGTGTTGATGCTGGTGCTGCCGTTGGCGTCGACAACGACATGCCGACCGATGATGATCGACGCCTTGCTGCCGAACATCATCATTCTGCTGGCGGCCGTAGTCGGAACTATATCGCACCGAGCTGTCGACGGCATTGCTTGGCTCTGGCAATCAAGAGTTCGGCGAGGCGCCCGACGATGGCATTGTCCAGTCCGTCTTTCCGCGCTTGCTTCCGTAGTGCAGCCACAATGTCCGGAAGCTGCTCGGCCATGGAAATCAGTCCGGCGATCACCTTGTCACGATCGAGGCGCGTTTCGCGGGCGAACTTCTGCCAATCGCGTAAACCAACCTCGCTGAGCTTGTAATCACCGCCGATTTTCATCGCGAGCTTGATCTTCTGCACATCGATGTCATCATAAGGAAGAATGCTGGCGATGTCGTAGAGCGGGGCGAGTCGTACGTGAGGGCCTCCGGCCAGCAGCAGCGAATAATTCTTGGCATGAGCATCCGTACCCGCAATCAGCCAATTGAAGCCTAGCGCCTCCACAAACCTGTCAACGTCGGCGACGCGATCCGTGGAGTAGGTGCGCAAAAGCTCGATCACATCGGCAGGGCTTGGTCCGCCATCGTTTTGATACTTTCTGGTCGGCAGGATCCCGACCGCCTGGCAGATATCCTCCTGGTGGACACGGACGATCTCGTTCCCACTGAACTGCCGGTCGTAGCGCTCGATGACGATGGCGATTTCCTTTCCGAAATGCCTCACCTGAGTGTCAGCGACGGGCAGAACCGAGATTGCGCGCAAGTATGAGGCAGATATGTTCATTTTCCGCGTGTCCATCGAAATGGCCGGTCGGCGGTTTGAGGATATGCGTCGTCGGAATCCGCCCAGAGGGAATTCCCCACTTGCCTTTTTGCAGAAGCAACGCGGTTTTAGGTTGGGCGCCCGCAAGGCTGAATTGTCCGGTATCGCGCGGCAACCGCCATGCAGCGTGATCCTCGCGTAAGGTCTGCAGGCGTTTGGCGATCGCCGTTTCGTCAAGCCACTCGACGTTGTCCGAAGCACCGCTTCGCAACGACTCCAGCCGATCGGGCGTGACGAACTGAACGGCACCCGCGCAGTCCTCGCCGACATGGGAAATTGCGCGCGGACACCTGAAATCTTCGGGCCCACCGTTCGAGCACGCGCTCGTTGTCGGGCAGGAGTCCCCAGAGGAAGGCCTGCACGGCGGAAGGACCGTGCTCTTCGGCCGCGAGCGGCATGGACAGCGACAGCGGATAGGCTCCCTCGGCCTGGCGCCAGTCCTTGTCATAGACAAGGGTGAGCCGGCCGCGGGCGTCATTGCGCACGCGGCCGATTTCCCGACCATCTAGCAGAGCAACAAGTTCGCTCGTCATGCCTTTTTTCTTCCTGGCCTCGGCCACGATGGCGTTGATATCGACGGCTGGCCTGGTGGCCCCGCGGGCGGGCGCTTGTTCGGTGCTCGCATCCAGGCGGATGTCCAGGGCGTCAAGGGCGCGAAGGATCAGCCCGAGCTCAGCGCGCATGACCGTGCTCAACCTCGATCACCCATTGGCGGCTGACGCCGATGCTCTTAGCAAACGTCGATTGATCGAGTTTGAGCTTCTTGCGCCGGTCGCGAAGGACGGCGCCGAGTTCGGCTGGTGTGCGTATGAGTGGGATATCCAAATGTCAACGTTCGCATGCTTTAGCATATGTCGACGTTCGTTGACAATTTGTAAATGTCAGCGATCGATGACATTTGTAAAAAGTCATCGTTCGCTGACAGAGGCTCACCCGTAATTCACGTGTTTTCAATTGAGCCGATCGGCATCGATGATATTCAGCCCGGCGCTCGCACCAGCCTCGGTTCCGGCGATTACGGCACCGCGGTCGTGATCGGCCATGAGCGGCTACAATGTCTGCATCTATCAGGCGGTGACGCTTGAGGCGCGACTTTCCGACGGAGGACAGGGGCAATGTGATCAGGAGCGACACCCGCCACCCGATCCTGGACGACGGCGTCGTGATGCGGCACAGATCGGTCACCGAAACCCCGGCCTCGTGCTCCTTCAAGATCCCGATGATCTGCTCTTCCGTAAAACGATTGCGCTTCATGCTCTCGTCCTCGTCTTGGGCCAGAGCGAACTTCAAACTGGATTAAGCCCGGGGGCAAGGCCATCACGGTTGGTGGGCCCGGCGTCGGTACTCATTTGATCAAGCGCATCCTGCAGAGCTATCCCATGGCGCGCGCTCGTCTGCCCGAATTGCGCATGATCGTGGTAGCCGGTCCGCGTATCGACCTGCAATCGTTCAATACACCGGCAGGCGTCGAACTGCGTGCTTTCGTGCCGAATCTCGATCGCCACCTCGCGGCCTGCGATCTGGCGCTCGTTCAGGGCGGCCTGACGACATGCACGGAACTCACGGCTGCGGGGACGCGCTTCATCTGTTTTCCGCTCAAGAACTACTTCGAGCAGAATTTCCACGTCGCCCATCGTCTCGACCGATATGGCGCCGGACGACGCATGGAATTTGAGACCTCGACGCCGGACATGATTGCCCATGCCATGGTTGACGTGTTGCAGACCTTGGCACGGTTCATGCTGGTTGAAGCCGACGGCGCGGTCCGTGCCGCCCGCATGCTTGCCGATCTCATTTGAGGGCGGGGTTTCGGACGGCGAGTTACGCGTCAGATCAGGGAGTGCGGACATGATCAAGGAAGTATCCGGCTGTATCAATTATGATGAGTGCGGCGCTGGTCCGGCAATTGTACCTGTGCCGGGTTCATGCAGCACCGGCGCCGCGCGGTGCCCGATTATCTGGAACCTGAGCAGCCGATTTCGCTGCCTCCCCACAAGCCTGCAGGGCTACGGCGGCACCGTCGAACGACGTACCGCTTCCGATCCCTGCATTTCCCACGAAGCCGAAGTGCTGGAGTCGGTCGTTCGAAAAGCCGATGGCCCCGTCCATCTGGTTGGCCATTCCTTCGGCGGTCTGGTGGCCCTGGTCGTGGCGCTCCGCAATCAAGTCCTGCTATCGAGCCTTGCGATTCTGGAAGCGCCGGCCATGGAGCTTTTGCACGCGGAGGGAGAGGATCGGCTCTACAGGCTGTTTCGCGACATGACCAAGGCCTATTTCGCCGATTTCGCTGCCGGAAACGCCAGCGCGATTGCAGCGATGACAGACTTCTACGGCGGAGCCGGTACCTTTGCCTCCTGGCCGTCGCGGGGCCGCGCCTACGCGGAACGTACGACGCCTGTCAATATCGTTGATTGGGCAAGCGCGTTTGGCTTCCCACTGTCGGCGGCAATATTGTCCGCGATCCGGGTCCCCACATCGTCGCTCGAGGGGGCGCAAGCCATCCGGCGATGCAGCGCGCCAACGCGCTGCTCTGCAAACGTATCGACCAGGCCGCGCTCGTGACGATTGACGGCGCCGCGCATTTCATGGTCGCGACCACGCCACGGAAGTCGCTCATCTGATTGAAAAGCATGTACTTCGTGCAGAGCGACGTCAGACCGCGTTCAGGCAGCGCGATATCTGCCTATAGCGAGAAAGGAAACTCTCATGGGTCGCTTAATCGCATTTCTATACGGATTAATTAGTTACGCCGTGTTCTTCGTCACTTTCCTCTACGCCATTGGATTTGTATCAGATCTCGTGGTGCCGAAGGCCATTGACGATGGCACGTCGACGTCGACGTTGGCATCCCTTGTCATCGACGTGGCGCTGATGTCACTCTTTGCGATTCAGCACAGCGTGATGGCTCGCAGGCCGTTCAAAGAATGGTGGACGCAGTATGTACCCAAACCAATTGAACGCAGTACCTACGTGCTGTTCGCAAGTCTGGCATTGATCCTGCTGTTCTGGCAGTGGCGGCCGTTGCCGAATGTGATCTGGCACATTGAAAATCCCGCGGCCGCAGTGGCGGTGACGGCAGGATCATTCATCGGCTGGCTAGTCGTGCTGACCAGCACCTTCCTGATCAACCATTTCGAGCTGTTTGGTCTGCACCAGGTCGCCAATAATCTCACCGGCCAGCCAATGCCGGCGCAGCGTTTTCGCACTCCGCTCTATTACAAATTCGTGCGGCATCCGATCTATCTCGGCTTTATCATCGCTTTCTGGGCGACGGCGACCATGACGGTCGGACATCTGCTGTTTGCGGCGGTAACGACGGTCTACATCGTAGTGGGAGCTCTGCTCGAGGAGCGCGATCTTGCTGACCTCTTCGGGGACGAATATCGACGCTACAAGGGTCGGGTGTCGATGCTGGTGCCTTGGCGCAGATCGGCATGAGAACATATCGGGGCAAGCGGACTCTGACGCGGCGTCAACCCGGCAGTTTTACGGGTTCACGGTCTAGCACTACTTTGGCAGATTGTTGGATTTAGGCTTTTTATTAGGATTCCCGAATCGAAACGCCTGGCAACGGGCAACTACGATCAGCTGCACCATTTCATCGCCGATGGTGTCTGGGACGCGGCACCGCTACTGCTCAATCAGGCCGATCGGCTTGTCGGCGGCAACGATGCGGGGCTGGTTATTGATGACACGGCCATGCCAAAGAAGGGCGACCGCTCAGTTGGTGTTGCGGCTCAGTATGCGTCGGCTCTTGGCAAAACGGCAAATTGCCAAACGCTGGTGTCGCTGACACTCGCGCGCGACGAAGTGCCGGTGATGGTCGCACTGCGTCTCTTTCTGCCTGAGAGTTGGACAAGCGACGCCCCTCGTTTGAAACGCGCCCGCGTACCGGCCGAATACCGAACGCCACGATCCAAGCCGGAGATTGCTTTGGCCGAGATTGACCGCGCGATGGCAGCCAAAGTGCGTTTTGGGTGTGTGTTGGCGGATGCAGGATACGGGCTCAGCGCGCCGTTTCGACAAGGGCTAACGGAACGCGGACTGGCCTGGGCCGTTGGCATTCCTCGTCACCTCAAGGTGTATCTGGTCAATGTGCAGCTCATTTGGCCGGTGACCAAAGTTCGGGGGCGAGCTCGGAAGCACCACGTGCCGGATATATTATCGATCGTGGCAGAACGCATGTTGGCCGACGCCAAGTGGAAGACCGTGAGTTGGCGCAGTGGCACGAAAGGTCGGCTGAAAGCCCGATTTGCTGCTGTCCGTGTGCGCATCGCCGACGGGCCTCCGCAGCGAATATGGGACAAGGGTCAGCAGCATCTACCAGGTGACGAAGCCTGGCTCATTGGCGAGCAACGCGCCTCCGGGGAGAAGAAATACTATCTCGCCAACCTGCCCGCGACGACGGATTTGCGCGCACTGGCAGCCACTATCAAGGCCCGATGGATTTGTGAGCAGGCCCATCAGCAGTTGAAAGAGGAGCTTGGCCTCGATCCCTTCGAGGGGCGATCATGGCAAGGTCTTCATCGTCACACTATAATGACTATGATTGCCTACGCCTTCTTGCAGCACGTCGCCTCGCACACGCGGATCGGAAAAAAAGAATCAGCGGCCCTCCGCCTCAACCAACCATGCCCGCCGTACGCCACGCCATCGTCGATCTCATTCTTCGGCCACCATCGCAACGGTGTCCGTACTGCAGAGAACGAATCCTTGAAAAATCGCGGCGCAAACAGATTCTGCCAACGTAGTGCTAGCTAGATGTCTCATGCGCAACCTTCCCTTTATCCGTCTGCTTGTACTTCTCATCCTCGTCGGCTTTGCATCGCCTTCGACCGCCGCTCCGCGAGGGCGTTCTTTCATCCCACCGGCTCGGCAGCATGTTTATTGCCTGCAGGGACGTACCTGGAGATATCCGGGCAATTGCCAGTTCTCGACCTATGACCAGTGCATGGCCACTACGTCCGACACCTTAGCCTATTGCGGGATGAATCCGATCTACGCATTCCAGCGACAAGGAGGACAATTGCGCTGATGCGTGATCGCCAAGCGTCGTCGAGACATCAGTCTTTGCTCATATAATTGGATCCGCCGTGCTGGTTAAGCGTTGGGCTTCCGCCTGGTTGGGCATCGCAGCAGGTCCGGCGCACGCTGGATCTCGTCGATGATGGTAGCTCGGTCCCGGCCCGGTCAAACCAGCCGGGTTAGACTCTGCGGCTCGAGGACCGCCTGATCGCCGAACCTAATATAGGTTAGGCTGGCCCCGGCGCGGTCCTGCAATCAGGATCACCGGGATATCCGAAAGGGCTTCTTCCGCCTAACGTTCTACGAACCGCTCAGACATGCGAATTCCGAATCCCGGTCGATCGGAACTATTGGTATCGGCTGATTGGAAGTCTATGAGAACGGCGATCTAGACCCACTCCGGGCACTTCCGACAGTTCACGCAGAGTGAACGCGGCCAATCGAGGCGCCGGAGGGGAAGCGCGGCCAAAAGAGCCGCATCGAAATCTTGGCTACATTTTCCAACCCAATTTGCTCTGTTGAGAATTCTAGCACTTCCTGAAGACTGCGTCGTCTACATCGAGCGAAACGACGACGTCGAGTTCGTGGAAGCGGACGGCCGAGTATCGCCGGCTTCCTCAAGCGCAAAGCGCAGGGCGACCGGCTCTCGGATCTTTCGACTGATTCTGGAAATTGGTGCGTATCTGCTTGGCTCATTACAAGTCCACGGGAAAAGCTGGATCCAACGCATCCTTGCTGCTCTTTACTACCGCAGTTATTGCGACAGGCTCTTTCTTGGAGCAGTGCGCCGACACAGATGCCGATGGCGACGCGAGGGCTAAGGTGCCTCTCACGCATTGGCAGCCAGTCGGTCGAAAGAAATCGCCAAGGTGAAGGCTGACCTCGCGGACCTAAGCGCCGAGAAGGCTAGCGACTTCTATGCTCGCATCACCATCTTCCCGGATACACGGCGATTCGACGAGATTCCGGAAATCATCAACCGGCGCCTAATCACTGTGAGGCGCCAGTCACGACAGAGCCTCTTCGAGCGGCTTGAGGGAAGTGGCTGAATCAGATTATGGAGTTTCTGACCGGCCACGACCGAGCCGATCAGGGTTCAGGAGGTGACGGATAGCGCGCACCGCATCGACAGGATATCGACAGGATAGAGTGGGCGGCCGTCGACGTAACGCCATTTCAGCGCGTGGTTCGGATCCGCCGCCACTGCTCCAGCGCGCCGGGCGTGGCGCCGGATAACCGCCGCGGCCTCTAATGCCGTCAAATCAGAGCTGCCCGGCAGCGTATTGATATCCAACGTCGCGGGCGGGGGCATGCCGCGGTTCTTGCGACGGCGCTTCGTGGTACGCGGAATTATCCAATTACTTGGCGGCCCTAATGCCTCGATCAGAGTCTTTTCGCCCTTGCCGCTCTTGCCTCCGCCCCGAACGATATTCGGTATGAAGTTATGAGATTGTAGGCTTCTCCGGCAAGAAACACATATGGAGCGCAGGTATGGCCGCTGGATAGCTGTAGCGTACAAATAAGACGGATTGCACCCCATTCTGACGCCATCCGACATCACGCGATGCAAGCGATCGGTGCGGATCACCAGATGGATCAAGCATCGCGCGGCGACATTCGAGTCAATAGTGTGCCAAGCACCGTGGCCCGCATAGCGTTAATGACTTTGATTTCGTTCGATGTCCGTTATCAACTCATCCAGTGTCAAATGAGCCGTCGAGCGATTTACGCGAACAGAACCAGTCCTCAACGCCATTTTCGGCAATGCCCACAACCTCTGCGTTGGAGCCGCGACCGATGTAGCTGGGTCCGCTCCGCCTCCTCCGTGGGGTAATGCAGAAAGCCGCGCTGGAGCAAGCGCGGGACATAGTGCTGGCGCTTAGCAGCCATGAGGAGACCTATCCCAGGCCTAGGTTAGGTCACGGACGTCAAGTGTGCCGTTGTTGCAACCACTGCTGTCGCGTTTACGACATATGTCGCAATCGCTTCGACAGCCGATGGTGCTGCAGTTGGATCGGCAGCTGATTGGTGCTCCAAGGCTTGTGTTGGCAGGAGAGTTTGCGATCTCCTCGCGTGGTACGGCATTTGCTGATCGCGTTCCAGTCGTCAGGAGAAACACATGGTCGATGGGCAAGTCGTTGTGCTGTCCCCACGAGAAACGGAGTGCTTGCGGTGGGTAGAGGAGGGCAAATCATCCTGGGAAATAGGGGCGATATTGAGGATCAGCCAGAACACCGTCGATTTTCACATCAAGAACGCCATGCGAAAGCTGGAAGTGACCACCCGAATCCAGTGTGCTATCAAGGCGCGCCGCCTCGGGCTTCTTTGAACTATTGGAGTGCTGCTGTTGTCAACTTGTGCCGACGGCGACTATAAACAACTGCGAGGACTACTCCATGAGATGGGATCGCATCTGCCGAGAGTAGCGGCCCGTTGTGAGCACGGCGCTATAGCTAGTCGGCCGTGAGGGATCCTGATTTTGAGGCTGATCGTCCCGTGGTTTTGGCGAGAGTGCCGATGAATTGCCACAACAAGAGCCTGAGCCAGCAGATCAGGCGGCGGAAATCACAGCCGAAGGCGGCAACAACGGCGCTGATGGCGTCGCCTTGGCGATGCCAGAGTTAGTTGCGGCCGACGCGATGCTCGGATTTGAGGTGGCCGATGACCGGCCCGATGGCGGAGCGCCGTCGCAGCTCGCGCTTGATCTGCGGCGTCACCCGCCGCTTCTATCCTGAGATTAACACCCTGAACTTGTGATCGGGCGGGCGTTGTGGCCGCGATGGCCCTTGTCGAGGAGAGCGCGCTCGATAGTGTTGCCGATCAGCGCTACCATCTCTGGGATGACGGTTGCAACTGTGCGGGCGTCATAGGGGTTGCCGTGCAGCGCCTTCACATGGGTTACGAACTTCCCGCCGCGGGCCGGCGCCAGCGTGGTGGCGACCGAGACCCTGACACCGAACTCGTAAGGCCGGTGCGCCTTGCCCTTGCCGATGCATTCCCCCCCGGCGCGTGCAGCGAGTAGAGCTTCGGGCCACGCTGGTGCCGCTTCTGCTCAAGCACTTGTCGCGCCAGCATGCGCTCCGTATCCCTCCATTGAGGGCCGCCTTGCTTGATGAGCGGGATCGCTGCAGGTCCTAGGGGTAATCCTAGGAGAAGCGCTATGACGATTTCGAGGGCGGAGGTAATCACATCGGTCGAACGGCGGCGCCGGTGGTCGCAGAACGAGAAGGAACGACTTGTTGCAGCATCGCTCGAGCCCGGAGCGAGTGTTTCCGAGGTGGCTCGCCTGGCCGGGCTTCATGTGAGCCAGCTGTTCAGGTGGCGCAAGGAGCTTTGCAAGCACGGTGAAGCGAGTATAGCGCCGTTCGTGCCGGTCGAGATTGGGTTGTCTGTGCCGCCGCGGGAGGTAGCCGAAGCCCCATTGGCGACGACATCGGGGCGTCGACGGAAGAGCCAAGGCATCATCGAGATCGATCTTGGTAGCGGGCATCGCATTCGGGTCGACGGCGACGTTGATGGAGATGCGCTGCGTCGTGTTCTCGATGCTTTGGTGCGCCGATGATCCCGGTTCCGACGGGCGCGCGAGTGTGGCTCGCGACTGGCTACACAGACATGCGACGAGGCTTTCCGTCGTTGGCACTGCAGGTGCAGGAGGTGCTGCGCAAGGATCCGCTCAGCGGCCATTTGTTCGTCTTCCGAGGTCGCCGCAGCGATCTTGTGAAGGTGATCTGGCACGATGGCCAGGGGGCATGCCTGTTCACCAAGAGACTGGAGAGAGGAAGGTTTATATGGCCATCCTTTGCGGGTGAAGCTGTGACGATCTCGCCGGCGCAGATGAGCTATCTGTTGTCCGGAATCGATTGGCGCAACCCGCAAGAACCCCAGCGTCCGACGCGGGTCGGATAGCCATTTTTGGTTTGAATCTGCTGCTTGATCTGATTCAATGGCTTCATGATATTGAAGCCGGACGACCTTCCGTCGGATCTTGTCAGTGCCCTGGCAGCGCTGCAAGCCGAGCGCGAGGCCCGGCTGCATGCCGAGGCGGTGGCAGCCAGTGCGCTGGCGGAGCTGTCGGACAATGAGGCGCTGATCGCGCATCTTGAGCTGCGAATTGAGAAGCTCAAACGCGAACTACACGGGCAGCGATCCGAGCGCTCGGCACGGCTGCTCGAGCAGTTGGAGTTGGAGCTCGAGCAACTGATCACCACGGCGAGCGAGGATGAGCTCGCCGCACAGGCGGCGGCAGCGAAGACGCAGAACGTCCGTCCCTTCGCGCGTAAGCGGCCGGTGCGCAAGCCTTGGCCCGACGATATCGAGCACGAGCGCGTCGTCGTTGAAGCTCCAACGACCTGCGCCTGCTGCGGCGGATCGCGGCTGGCGAAGGTCGGCGAGGATGTGACCAAGACCCTGGAAGAGATCCCGCGTCGCTTCAAGGTCATCGAGACGGTGCGCGAGAAGTTCACCTGCCGCGATTGCGAGAAGATCAGCCAGCCGCCAGCGCCGTTCCATGCCACACCGCG
>NZ_JBEPQC010000022.1:0-12248 GCF_040547675.1 Bradyrhizobium sp. RT6a | reverse complement strand
CGTCAATAGCCATCCGAACAGCGAGATCGACCAGCTGCTTCCGTGGGCCTATCGACGTCAAGACCTCAAAGCTGTGGCCTGAAAACGACGCTTACGCATCAGGCGCAGCCGCATGATGGTAAAACCTAGAGCCGCAGTCGGACGGACCCGCCCTCGCCTACCCATTGTCGCGCTCGGAAACTGGCATCCCGACTACATGGTGGGCGACCACAACTCCAGTTCGACTGGCTTTGGTCGCCCGTACCGCCACCCGGCCACGATTTGGCATGACGCTATGCCAATTATCCCGCCAACTATCTTCTCAATTTAAATGACTCAGGCGAACTCGGGATAATTCTTGCGGGGAAGCCAGTCGCACGGCCCGACATCTCTCACCTTCCCACGTCACATTTTCGAATAGCCCACGTCCGCGGGAGTTCACTCTACGCTGCTAGTGGTCTGATTCATTCGGACGATTCCCAAATCGACCGAAGCAGTTCAAACTCTCGGCATGAGAGCAGGAATTATCGTAAAGGTCACCCGGGCGGACCGCCATCGACTTGAGGCGATCGTCTCGGATCGCAGCGCGCCTCAGAAACATGTGTGGCGGGCCAACATCATTCTTGGCACTGCCGACGGCTGTGGCACCGCCGAGATCATGCGCCGCTCCGGCAAATCCAAGCCCGTGGTGTGGCGATGGCAGGCCCGGTTCATGGCAGAGGGCGTCGAAGGGCTGACGCGCGACAAGACGCGCAAGCCCGGCAAGCCGCCGCTTTCGACCGGCACCGTGCAGAGTGTGGTCGACCTGGCGCTCGGGCCGCCGCCGGGAGAAACAACCCACTGGACCGGCCGGATGCTAGCGAAAGCCACAGGGGTGAGCCTGCGTTCGGTGCAGCGCATCCTCGAAGCCCACCAACTCGCGCCGCATCGCATTCGCACGTTCAAGCTATCGAACGACCCGAAGTTCGCCGAGAAGCTCAAAGACGTCGTCGGCCTCTATGTCGACCCTCCCGCCCATGCGGTCGTCCTCTCGGTCGACGAAAAGAGCCAGATTCAGGCGCTCGACCGCACCCAGCCAGGGTTGCCGATGAAGCCTGGCCGTGCCGGCACGATGACCCACGACTACAAACGTCACGGCACCACCACGCTGTTCGCTGCCCTCAACATCCTCGACGGCACCGTCATCGGCCGCAACATGCAGCGCCATCGCCACCAGGAGTTCATTCGCTTCCTCAACACGATCGAGGAGCAGGTCCCGGCAGGGAAAGTAATCCACGCCATCGTCGACAACTATGCGACCCACAAGCATCCGGGGGTACGCCAATGGCTGGCCCGGCATCCTCGTGGGACGTTCCACTTCACCCCGACCTCTGCATCCTGGCTCAATGCGGTCGAAGGCTTCTTCGCCAAGCTCACGCGCCGTCGCCTCAAGCGAGGCGTGTTCCGATCCGTCGTTGACCTGCAAGTCGCCATCAACCGATTCGTGGCCGAGACAAACGCCGACCCCAAACCCTTCGTATGGACCGCCGATCCAAAGCGCGTCCTCGCCGCTGTCAAACGCGGGAAACAAGCGTTAGAGTCGCTCCACTAGACACACCAATTTATACTCGATGGAGTTCACGGCACTATAAGTCTTTGCAGAACTAGAATGTCGTAGTTATTGCCCTTGTCGGAAAACGCCCCTGGGAGGCATCCGGCAACTGAAAGGCTACATCTTCGCTGTGCAAAAGAAATAACGTTCGGCGCATCAGCAAATGTCATCGCCAAGATGCAATGTAGATTGGCTGTACTTTGTTGACTCAGAACAGCATGTGCGAGCGCGGATCCGACTCCTTTACGACGAAACGCCCCTTGAACAAAGAGCGACATTTCCGCCGTCTGCCGGACCCCTTCATTGATATGGTGCGGAGTAAGTGCTGCCCATCCGACCACGCCACCTTTGCTGATACACGTGTAGGACACGAATGAGGGACGAAGCGCGAATAGAAACTGATTCATTTCTGCAACGCTCCAAGGACGTGTTCCCTGCGTCGATTCCCTGTCCCGGCACGCGGCATTATAGATGTCCGTTACTTCGGGTAGATCACCTGTTTGCAGCCGGCGCAGTTCGTACCACATTTGAAGCCCTCATTCGTGTAACATCGGGATCAGACGCGGCGAAACACCAGATGCTCCTCTAAAGAGGAAGCGCCCCGAACTCTGACTCCGACTTTTCTTTGACCGGCGAATTATTTGGATAACAGCATTTCACCCGTAGGTGACCCACGCAACGCCGCCCGAGTTCTCTACGGCTTCCAATCGCCGCTTTCGCCATAAGTCCTGATCGGCCAGCCCAGGATTGCTGCGCTTTATGCGCCCTCGCGGCAGCTCTCCTGTGCAGTGAACTGAAGCAACATGCTGCAGTTAATGTTCAGAAAGCGATGGCAATGTAAACGCCCCCCGAGTCCCTCAACACCGAGGCTAACGCGTAACGGACGTTCCGAAACCTACCAGAGCTTGTGGCTTGTGTAGAGTTCTAATACCCGCATTGTTGAACGTAGGTAATCCGATTCCGCTCGCTCCTTGCAGGGGTGAAATCGGACGTCCAACTGCCCAACCAAACCAATGATGGGACGCGTTCGACAGAGGCTAGTAGCCTGCATGGCACGCTCAAGCCTGCAACGCGCCATCAAACAGATCGGACGAGCTATGATTCGACGCGCGAAATGTTCGGATGCTGAAGACATCGCCGCAATCTACAATCAAGCGATGGCACCAGGCGTCTTTGCCGTTAGTCGAGTGTCGCCTGATACTCGCACCGAACGGTTGGCTTGGCTTGAGGAGCATCAAGATCCCTATGCAGCCTTCGTTTATGAACATGACGCCAGGAAAGTAATCGGGTGGTGTTCCCTAAATACGCTTTCGATGCGCCCTGAGTATACGGAACTCTCCGAAGTTTCGTGTTACGTTGATGAAAAACACCGGGGAATGGGGATTGGAAGGCTGATGCTTACGCACTTGATTGAGACCGCCAAAACGTTTGGACTGCGTGCGCTGTTGGGCCGCACCCTTGAAAGAAATGTCGGAGCAATCAAAAACTTCAATTTGTTCGAGTTTCGACGTGTCGCAACGTTGCGCGAAATTTCACGTATTCGAGGTGAATGGCACAATGATGTATGGCTGTGGAAGCAATTGCGATGATGTCGGCCCTCGTCCGGCTAACCAGCCAAGCAGACTTTCCAAGTGCACCGACCGAACGTTGTGTCCACCACAGCTCAAGGGCTGCAACCGCCCTGCGCCGTACAAATCTATGCCGGCGGGCACGGATACCGGATAGCACTGCCGACGCGAGATGCGCTTCTCTTTGCGGAGATGCGTTTCCTTGCACGCCGTTGTGATTCGATCGACAACGCTGTTGCGCCTGCGGCTCCATACCGGGCGAAGCGTCCAAGCGCGCGGCCGCGGGCATTTTGTGTCCACTCAACTCTACAATCCTTGTCCTGCCCCCGACAGCGGCACGAACCTTGTCCGATCTGAGCCTCCTGCCCGTCTCGATAGACCGCCACCTTTTCGGACGAACTCAGTCCCCTACTAGAAACCAACCTAACCTTGGCATGCGCGTTGCTATCTGCCTGATGCAGCACTGGGCCAATAGCCGAGTCCAGGCTGGGTGGGCTGCAAACCGCCGCGGTGCTTGAATTTTGATAGTCGAGCTGCCTACGCGATGTGGAACTCAGATACCGATTCAGCTTTAGGAGAATGTAATGAGACTGCTGATACTCACCAACACCCTCAACTGTTTAGGCGAGAACGACGCCCCGATCAGCAACGCGTTTCGCCGGTTGGGATGGGAAGTAATTTTCGGCGAGTTGAATTCCATTTCGGCAGACGATTATCGTTTTTCCACAAACGGAGTCCTAGTGCCTGAAAACGCCGAGCCTTATCATCCCGGCTGCGCGGCAGGAGGAACTCGAACTACCTATTTTCTCGACGAATGCCAATTAGTCTGGGTCATGGGCCATCCTCAGGATCGTGTATCCCTTGACATTTGGCAAATGCTTTGGCTGGCTTCTCAGACCACGTCGTTCGTTAACAGCGTCGAAGGTCTGGTGTTCCTTACTCCAAAACATGCACTGGGCCACGTCGTGCCGAAGGCGAACAGAGCTCTTTCGTACATATCGAACGACTTTTCGCTGCTATGGGATCGCTACCAGGAAACTTCAGATCAGTGGTGGGTAGCTAAGCCGCCAAATTCCACCTGTGGGCAAAACGTCTTTTTACTTACCCCAAAGGGACCAAATGTCCGAGCAATCCTGCAATGCCTTACCGGCAATACCACTGCGCACAAAGATAGCTATGGCGAGCTAGGCGGCTTCAAAGCCGAGTATACGGTTCTTCAGCAGTATATTCCCGAAGTGGTCCACGGCGAAAAACGTATCATCGTTGCTTGCGGACAGGCGGCCGCCTGGCACGGCCGGATCGGGCATCCAGACGATCACAGGTCGAACATAGTGCTCGGAGGAAAACCTGTTCCGACGGATCTGCATCAAGATGAAATTGAGCTAGCCGAGTCGGTCGGCCGAAAACTGATGGCTCACGGAATCAACTTCGCAGGGATCGACATTGCCTATCCTTACATCATCGAAATAAATCTCGTAAATCCGGGAGGGCTGTACGACTTGCAGTGTGCTTCTGGGGTAGACCGCTCTGGCACAGTTTCCGAGTTAATCACTGCTCACTTCGCGAGGAGTTCGTTGTGATGAAGTGCGCTCTTACGATCATGAACGTAACTCGGTGTTTTGTTCGCCCATCTTACCGGCGTTGTCTCGTGTCTTGGAACGACATGGTCAACTGCTTCGGCGATGCCACGATGATGAGCGTCTTCCACACACTGAACGCAGAGTTCGTTCATCATCACTGTCAGACCTGCGCCGTGGACCCGCGCGATCTCTTCGCCTTAGTCCGCGGCTTCTGCAATCGAACCCGGCTCCATTCCGCCTCGAATATCTCAGCGATCAAGATAGAGCTAAAAACGCGCTTAAACGCGTCCACCTCTTCGGGAAACGATGATGCAGCGGCCACGTTGCGGATTCCGATTTATTCCGGCCGGGTATTCCGACTTGAAGCCGGCCACCGTTCCGATTTGAAGCCGGCCGGGGTTTTGGAAGTCGGCGTTTTCGTTTGGGTCAGTCCCTCAGGCATCAAAGTCCCTCGTCGATCAACGGGGGAAGCGGATGCCGGCCAAGAGAGAACTGACCATGCGACAGATACGACAGATGCTGCGGCTTGCCCGTGATGGGGTGAGCGCCCGGGAGATCGGGCGCACGCTCGGCGTGGCGCGCAGCACCATTCAGGACAATCTCAAGCGTGCCTCGACTGCCGGGCTGGCGTGGCCTTTGGCGGGCGATCTGACCGACGCCGTTCTTGAACAACGTCTGTTTGCCCATGCCGGCGTCAGGCGCGGCTTCCGCCGGCGAACTGAGCCGGATTGGGCCTCGCTGGCCTGTGAGCTGAAGCGGCCTGGCGTCAATCTGATGGTGCTGTGGGAGGAGTACCGGGCGGTCCACCCGGAAGGATATGGCTACAGCCGGTTTGCGATTTATTGTCGATTACTCCGGCAAGAAGATCATGATCGTCGATCGTGCAACCGGGGTCGTGCGTGAAGCGGAGATCTTCGTCGCCGTGCTTGGCGCCTCCAATTACACCTACGCCGAGGCGAGCTGGACGCAGACACTGGCGGACTGGATCGAGGCCCATGTCCGCATGTTCCGGTTTTTTGGCGGGGTGCCGCGGCTTGTCGTCCCTGACAATCTGAAGTCCGGCGTGCACCGGGCCTCATTCTACGACCCTGAAATCAATCGCAGCTACGGGATGATGGCGTCCCATTACGGCGTGGGCATCCTTCCGGCACGGCCAAGAAAGCCCCGGGATAAGGCAAAAGTGGAGGCTGGAGTGCGTTTTGCCCAGACCTATATCCTCGGGCGACTTCGCCGGCAGACCTTCTTCTCCCTGGCCGAGGCGAACGCGGCAATCGCCGCCGCGCTGGAGCGCATCAACGCGCACGTCATGCGCCGGATTGGCGTCAGCCGCCGACAATTGTTCGAGACCGTCGAGAGGCCTGTCCTGGCGCCGTTGCCGGATGCCGACTATCAGTTCGCGGAATGGCTCTTGGCCCGCGTCTCGCTCGATTATCACGTCGAGGTCGACGGCTTCTTCTACTCAGTTCCACACGGCCTGATCCGGGAGCAGGTCGACGTGCGCGCCACCACCCGGACCATCGAGTTGTTCCATCGGGGTTTGCGTGTTGCGGCTCACCAGCGCCGTTATGGTGGCCGTCGGCACGGCACTGACCCCGATCACATGCCCAGTGCGCATCGGCGTTATGCCGAGTGGACTCCCGATCGATTCCGGCGTTGGGGGCGGTCAATCGGGACCAACACCGAGGGGCTCGTCCTCGCCATCCTGGCCAATCGGCCTCATCCCGAACAGGGATTCCGGACCTGCCTGGGCATGCTTCGGCTGTTCAAGGATATTGATCCCGAACGCGCCGAGCTGATCGCGGCCCGCGCGGTTGCGGTCCGCGCGCTGACCTACAAGAGCATCGCCTCCATCATCGCCAACAAGCTCGAACGCGGTTCTCACGACACCGAGGACGCGATCATCGAATATCCCAATCTGCGCGGCCCCGGTTACTTCCATTGAAAGGATTACCCAGCATGCTCACCCATCCCACCCTCGACCTGCTGCATAGCCTCGGTCTCCACGGTATGGCCAAAGGCTTCAAGGACCTCGATGCCCAGTCCGAAGCGCGCAGCCTCGAACACGCTGAATGGTTGGCGTTGCTCCTCGAACACGAGAAAACGCTGCGCCAGCAAAAGCGGTTCGAAACCAGAGCTCGAGCCGCCAAGCTGCGCCATGCCGCCTGCGTCGAGGATGTCGATTACCGCGCTATCCGCGGCCTCGACCGCGCGCTCTTTCTAAAACTCGCCGCCGGCGACTGGATCCGGGCACGACATAATCTCCTTGTTACCGGACCGTGCGGCGTCGGCAAGAGCTGGCTCGCTTGCGCCCTTGGCAACAAGGCTTGCCGAGACGACTTCTCAGTTGCCTACCATCGTGTACCGCGTCTCTTCGCCGCGCTCGCACTCGGCCGCGCCGATGGCCGTTACACCAAGATGCTGCGCGCTATCGCACGACTCGATCTGCTGATCCTGGACGACTGGGGACCAGAACCTCTCGACGCCGACCAACGCCGTGATTTGCTCGAAATCGTCGAGGACCGATACGAATCCCGCTCGATTATCGTCACCAGCCAGCTGCCCGTCGATCGCTGGTACGAAATCATCGGAAACCCCACCATCGCCGACGCGATCCTCGATCGCCTCGTCCACAATGCCTACCGCATCGAACTCAAAGGAGAGAGCCTCAGAAAGCAGAAGCAAACGGATCAACCGGTCTCTTGACCTTCCCAGCCCTCAACGACATCATGAAATTGACCCATGCGAACGACGCCACGGGTGGCCGGCTTCAGATCGGAATACCCGGCCGGCTTCGAATTGGAATGCATGGCCGGCTTCGTCGGACGTCGTGACCTTACACTATGCGCGCGACTTCGTCATGGATTTCGAACGCAAGCTAGATGTGCGGTCTCACTCCGGCGAAGGCTCCCTTTGTGCTGTGTAGTGGATTGAATCAGTAGACTTATGCCTGACCATACCGCTATGCCCGCTCATTCGGCTGGAAGTTGTCTCGACGGGCGCTCGACGACATTCGATGGGAAGCACGATCGCGCAGAGATTGCTGATCCCGGCGTCCAATTCCAGGGAGGGATTCGTCCAGGCGTCCGGCATGCCTCACGCACGTCAAACAAGGTACATCTCGTCGCCACCATGGCCCAGGTGACAAAGACTCGGCCAGATGATATTTGCTCCACGACATCGTCAGCGGGATGGGGATCGAGGGCGGGTGGTCTGAGTCTATGACCTGGGGGTTCAGGTGTTCACCGACTCACGACTTACCGCCGCGGCGCCGATATCAAGCCTCGACTTCTGTGTGAGTACTCACATGCGACGGCGCCCAGCCGCCGAGGGTCCAACGGATGCTCATCATCTCGACATCCTGGCATGATTGCCTGGCAGGAACCGTCTGATCTAGTAGCTGTCCAGGGCAGGCCGGCGGTGGTTTAGTTGATTCACTGTCCGCATGTGTCGCACGACAATTCATTCGGCCAGACGTCCCTGAGTCTCGTGCGGCACAGACGGCTGCACGGTTTTGGTGGATCAGAATGAAAACTGAACAAGGCATCATCCAAAGGAGCCCACATGAGAGAGCTCTTTCCGAACAGAGCATGTATGCCCGGACACGGCATGCAGTCTTTTGACGCCGCCCATACAGCAGATCTCATCGCCGTCGATGGACGTTATGCGAGTACACGCCCGATTACTTTCGATAGGGGGTCGCACGCTCCTCAGCAGACAATTGATTTCGTGCGACGCTCTTACCTGGGGCTCGACCGCCATCCGTTGGTTGTCGCTGGGGCGATCGACGCAATTGAGGCGCAAAAGTCAGTACATGGGTCCAGCGACCGACCGCATCTCCGTCTGGACCTTCTTGAACAACTCGAGGACACCCTATCCCAGACATTTTGTGCGCACGCCATACTTTCCTCCAGTCTCCTGCTTGCCAATTTAGGAGCGATGCGCATCCTTGCTTCGGGCCGACTGACAGGCGGAAGAAGGCCGGTTGTCGTGTTCGATTGCTTGGCGCACGGCTCTTTGGTCTGTTACAGGCCGATCATCGCTGGTGAAGCCCGCGTGGAAACGATTGTCCACAATGACCTCGACGCTCTTGAACGATTGTGCCGCGAGAATCCGTCAGTGGCATATCTATGCGATGATATTTACTCGCAAGGAGGCTATTCGCGGCTAGCTGAACTGCGTCGGCTTCAAGAACGCTATGGGCTGTTTCTCCATATCAACGATGCCCACGGTATATCGATCTTTGGACGAAAAGGCGAAGGGCTTGCTCGCTCTCAGTTTCCGCAAGTGCTCGGCCATCGAACAAGCATAGCGGCCTCGCTTTCCGAGGGATTCGGTGCACATGGCGGCCTATTGATGGTCGGAACAAGCGAGCACGAGGCTTTGTTTCGCCGGTTCTTAACTATCGATGGACTTTCAGAGTGTCCTAATCTGGCGGCGGTTGGCGCGGCACTTGGCTCGTGCAAAATTCATATCTCGGCAGAATTGCGCGAGCGGCAGCAGCGACTGGCGCAACGCATCGACCTCTTTGACCGGCGCCTCGACACGGCCGAGCGAGGCAAATTACTTCCGATTAGAACGATCACTATAGGAGAAAAGGAAAATGCGATTGGGGTCGCCCGATGTCTTCTCGACAGCGGGTTCTATACGTCAGGTACCCTATTTCCAAGGCTAGAGAACGGGATAGGCGGAATTAGGGTATCTATTACATCCGAACATGAGGCCAGCGACATAGAACGGCTGTGCGATAGCATCTTGCAAGCAGTCGTCGAAATAACCGGGAAGCCCTATCCTCTGAGATGATCCACGTTTAGGCTGTCGATGTAATTAGCTGGGCCGACAAGAACAATGCGATCTGATCGAGAGCAAATCAGAGTTCGAATGAGTGCGAATGAAACGGAGCCAGCCGGCTGAAATGCGCGTCATTCCGGTCGAGCGGTGCCGTATGCGACGTCTTCAGGGCCAATGCCTCCGGCGCGCCCAGCGGTCATCGCATCGGTCACACTAGCCTAAGAGCCCGTATACATGAACGCACCCGATCGTGCTCGAGTCGCTTAGCCATTTCGCTTTCGCCCTGAGAGACGCGTGCGGTGACGGCCCCTGGTTAGGTCGTCTTGAGGGGATGGCTGACCGCGCTTATGCGGCGTGAGCGACATTCTGAGCTCGCCAATTCCAGGGTACCAGGTCGTGGATGCGCCTGGCAGGATGATCCGGCAGGCGGGCCAGCACGTCGTAAGCGCTTAGCCGGAACCCTTGCTTCGGGATCTGGATAGCTGTGCGAGAAGCCTCCGGCTTGGACGGAGGTCGGGATGGGATTGGAAAGCAAAAGGACCTCCATTTAGACGGCTCATCGGCAGGGGCAGTGAGCCGGCTGGAGGTTCTTGAAGGGCCGTCGGGCGCCGTGTGCGTTCGGAAGCGGAGAGAGCTCGGATCGTCGCCGAGACCTTGTTACCTGGTGCCCAGGTGTCCGAGGTGGCACGCAAGTATGGAGCGACGCGCTGGCAGATCTACGACTGGCGACGGCGCTTTCGACAGCGAGGCCTGTTGCCGGCGTGCGAGGCGTCGCAAGCGACATTCGCGCCGCTCGTGGTGGGAGGTGCGTTGGAGGAGCGTCAGGCTCCGGCAATCAAGCTTGAGATCGCGATCGGTGATATCGTGCTGCGGACGGATACGGCCATTGATGCCGAGCAGCTGTCCCGGGTGATCCGCGTGCTGCGAGCATCACGATGATCGCGGCCGGAGCTGATCTGAAGATTTACGTTGCAACGCGGCCGATCGACTTCCGCTGTGGCCACGATGGGCTTGCGGCGAAGGTGCAGCAGATGCTTCGTCTCGACCCGTTGCGCAGCCTTCGTGTTCCGATCGAAACGAGCGGATCGGATCAAGATTCTGGTCTGGGATCGAACGGGCCTGGTGTTGGTGCACAAACGCCTCGAAGGTTGCAAGTTCGTTTGGCCAACGATCACGGACGGCGTGATGCGCATATCGCCAGCGATGTTCGCGGCCTTGTTCGAGGGGCTGGATTGGAGGTTGGTCCGACCGGAGGAAGCGCGGCGCCCGCAGACGGCGGGATAACTGCGGCAGAATGGCTCGGAAGCTATTTTGACCGTGGCCCGTGCGGCGCCGATGTGCTCGAAATAGCCCATGAGCATCGCGGCGCTGCGCGACGAAAATGAAAAACTGAAAGCGCTTTTGGCGCAGACGCAAGCGACCTTGAGCGAGCATCAGGGGGCATTGGCGGCGTCGGAGGAAGCGCGGCGTCGGCTGGAGGTCATTCTCGGCGAATTGCGACGCGACAAGTTCGGCGCAAAGTCCGAGAAGCTACGACCAGATCATATCATTTGCCGCTCGAAGACGTGGAGACCGCACAAGGCATCCTGGACGCCGCGCAGGAAAGAGCCGAGGCGGTGATCCAGGGTCGGTCGCGGAGCGCGCCGGATCAAGGTTCTCATCGCAGTCGCGGTTGCTTGCCTGCCCATTTGCCGCGAGTGGAACGGATCATCGAGCCTGCGAGCACGCTCTGTCCGTGCGGTTGCGGCGCCATGACGAAGATTGGCGAGGACATCAGCAAACGCCTCGATGTGATCCCAGCGCAATGGCGGGTGTTGGTCACGCGCCGCCCGAAATATATCTGTCGCCGCTGCTCGGGCCCCGTCGTGCAGGCGCACGCACCGGAGCACGTCGTGCCCGGCGGGCTGCCGACCGAAGCGGCCATCGCGCACGTGATCGTCTCCAAGTTTGGCGACCATACGCCTTTTTACCGTCAGGCCGAGATCTATGCGCGCCAGAGCATCCGGCTTGATCGGGCGACAATGGGCAACTGGTCCGGCCGCGCCTGCTTCCATCTTCAGCCCATCGCAGACCACATGTGCCGCCGCCTGGCCATGGCGGATCGTCTGTTCATGGCCGTCATGCCAAATAATCTTGATACGGTCGCCACGGCGAGATCACCAGCGCGCGGATCCCGCTTCAAGCTCTCCTGAACCGCACGCGCAAGGCTGGGGAATCCGGGCGCACATCGGTATGGCCGCCGCAAGCTACATCCCTCCTTTGAGAAGCACGTGCAGGCGTCGATACCCTAAGCAGCGGCGCTCCTGGGCGCCTGGGCGTTCGCGTTCAGGCGCTGGCGATGGTCGGCATCTTGCCTAGGGCGTCCGATCATCCGGCAGCAGCCGAGGGCTGTACACGGCCGCCGTCAGTTAGTCCGACGAAGGCCGCCTGATTGACGCATGCGCGCGGGCACAGCGAGCCCTATGATCGGTTAGGTGAAGGTCAGGCGGCCTGCTGACCGGCGGGCTTGTCGGTTTGACCCAGGAGCTTCCATTCCCAGGGCGGCAGTTCGTGCAGGCGCGACGCGCGAAGATCGGCGATACGGGCGAGGATGTCGGCGAGCCAGGCCTTGGGATCGACGTCGTTGAGACGACAGGTCGTGATCATTGTCAGCATGATGGCGGCACGGTCGGCACCATGCTGGCTGCCGGCGAAGGTCCAGTTGCGCCTTCCCAAGGCGATGCATCTCAATGCGCGCTCAGC
>NZ_JBEPQC010000021.1:0-13787 GCF_040547675.1 Bradyrhizobium sp. RT6a | reverse complement strand
CGACCTGGGTCGCGCCATCGAACACCAGGACTTTGCTGCCAGCCTCCGCGGTCCCACTCAGCGTCAGCTGATTGGCCTTCGTGATGCCATCGCCCGCAACGCCACTGTCAGGCGAGAACGTCGTAATGCTCGGTAAGGCAGGTGGGGTCGCATCAGCGACCGGACCCGCCGAAGCGGGGCCCGACGTCACACTTCCATCGCCAACCTGAATGACAAGTGGATGATCAGTCAACGTGACGTGCAACTGCGAGACGTTCGTGTAGGTCGCGATGGGACTGGTCCCGACGAGCGGATCGTAGACGTAAACCACTCCATAGGACTTTCCGAGATTGACCGTCACATCACTAGTTGGGGACGCGATCTCCTTCTTAAGGTTCGGATCCCAGATGACATGCTCATCCCACACCACAAGATCAAACGTGCCGTTGTGCTTCTCCAGCAGCATCTGGGAGGCGCTCGATGGCATGTTGTCCAGACTATACGCCAGACTGCCGGGTGTGAATGACTGCGAATCGTTGGAATCGCTCAAAATCGTCGTGAGGTTGTGTATTGCGGTCGCAACAAGCTTTGGGCTACCATCATTGTTGAACAGGCCGAAATGAGCTTCCTTGTTCGTAAAGTTAGGATCAGATGCCTCATCGAAGAGTTCATAGAGGAATGTTTGCGCGACGCCGTTCTTGAACGCATCCATCAAGGTATCGAGCGTGTACTTCGCCTGGACCGTCTGATCGACCCCGCTCATGGGATCGCTCGTCATCGTGTCGTAGCCCGTTTCCGTGAAGATGACGGGCAATCCGGACGCAGCCCATTGTGCAATCTTCATATCGTTCAGGAGGACCTGGTTCGGCGTGGCCCCCGACCAGACGTAGGCATGAATATTGGCGTAGTCGGCCGACGACGAGAGATTTCCTACCTGGCTATAGTTGACGCTGTTCGGCTGAGATAGCGTGAGATTGTAAACTGGCACGTCCGCCAGGCTTGCATCGGCCTGAACGGCTGCAAAAAGTGCTTTCTGGAATGCAGCCGCGCTTGATAATGACGCACTGCCATTATACGAAAAGGTCTGGATATCCACCTCATTGGGGCCTTCGATCGCGAACAGCCCGTTCGGATGAGCTGCGATAAATGCGTCGAGCTGTTTGATGAATGTCGAGAGGTTGGTTCCTGGCGGAGTGAAAAAGTCAAACTTGATTCCGTCACTCGCCAGTTGTGAATAAGCCGCCTGAGCGTGCGCCGTCGAGAACATGCTGCCGTCGCGGACGGTCGTCACTCCAAGGTACGCGAGTGAACTCTCAACCAGGCCAACATTCTCGTACACGGTCCAGTTGCCAAGATGGGTATTTACGCCGATAGACAGCACAAACTTGGCGGCGTCGATCGCAGTCACATTTGATATGGCGGTCGTCATTATAAGCCCTGCAACGACGACCAGGAGGCGGTCGTATCTAGTTACAGACTACGCGACAAGCATTGCCATCGATTGAATGGGTGCTTCTCGTTTTTATCGAAGAAGGAAGATCAAGGTCGAGCCGGTAGCGATAATGATGCCTTAAGATGTAGCTGCATCACGAAGGAGAGGCCCCGCCCCCGTGCAACTACGGATGTTCATGTATTGTCAAATAGACCAAGCGCGCTGTGCGCTCCCCAATGAGACTCGTATAGATTTCTGGTTGCCGCAAAACAGTGCAGACGGCAATACGGCATTTACCGATCTTTCAAGCTGGTTCTGCGACGCCCGAGCAATCCGTGATCTCGGTCCGTCAGTGCAAGTCGATGAATGCTGCGTATGAGGGCTTTCGAGAATTGTCGAATCTCAGGAGTCCATAGTAGCAATCGGGATCAGTCTTGCCTTTGGGACACCAATCTCTGAAGTTGTACCAGAATATTGGTCCAAAATTCGACTTTCCCGACGCGAGTCCGAAGGCCGATTTCAGAAGCTCGACCTGAGCCGTCTCCGAAATGACCGTGTTTGCCTCTCCGTCGGTCGGAGCACCATACTCCGTCACCCATATGAACTTAACCTGATCCTGGTACCTGGCCATGATCCCTCGCAGACCCTCCGAGCTTTCCATCTGCTGCCAGGAATTTCCATTTGCCCGATCAGGGGGGCTCGGAGACGTATATGGATGATTGCCGACCGCATCGAAGAACGGTCGCGCCCCGTTCCTGTATAACGCATCCAGGAATTCTGCCGCGCGCATGGTTGTGCCGGTGTTATTTGGCTGCGCCAAGCCGCCCGATACGACGGTGGCGCCGCTGTCGACGTCCTTGATCGCTTCGTAGGCAGCCTTGAGCAGCGCAACATACTGTGGGGGTGACGGAGCCGGCGCCCAGCTGCTGCCAAGATTCGGCTCATTCCATATCTCCCAATGGCGGACACCGGCAGATCCGTACCTCGTCGCCAGGTATGCAGCGAACCGGCCGAACGCACCTGGGTCGGCCGGCGGATATGCCGGCGGCTTGTGTCCGCCGTTCGCCCATGCGGGACAGAAATAGATCAGGCCCAGAACAGAAATATTGAACTCGCGGGCTAGAGCGACAATCCTGTCATGCTGCTGGATATTGTACCTATCCTGACTATCCGGCTGGATGCGATTCCAGTCAAACTCCACTCTCAGCCATTTGACGCCAACATCCCTGAACTCTGCAAACCGGGACCGGAGCTCCCACAGCGGCATGAAGAGAAGATCGCCAGCGTTCATACCCTTCTGCAGAGGACCGCACCGGCAGACCGATGGGAAGCCAAGCACCACCAGCAAGACGACGAACCTCGCCACCCGCTTCGCCAATCCCAGGACTTGCCTGCCGTTCCCGCCATTCATCGTCGCTTCCATCGAGCATCCCGTTGATCTATGTGTATCATATATTCGATCGAATTTCTCCGAACTCGATGAGCGACCAACACTGGTCTGGACGAATGCGTGTAGTTCATATTATGGCCGACGGAAATCCCGGAGGAGGCCCAGTCGTCGTAGAAACATTGTGCGCAGGGATGGCAGCAAGGGGCGTTGAAACTGCCGTCATAACGCAGACCGGAAGTTACTTTTTCGACCGCGCCAACGCAAAGGGGTGGACGACGTTTGGCCTCGATTTCAGCCGCCGGAAAAACGTCATCAGGATATCGCGGGAGATATCGGAGTTGCTCGAGCGCGAAGCGCCGGATGTCGTTCACGCCCATGGCGCAAGGTCGGCACTGCCCGTATCTCTTCTGCCTCGGAGCAAGCGTCCAGCCCTCGCCTACACGATTCATGGCTTCCACTATGACCGAAAAGGCACCGGCAGCCGACAGTTCTTCAAGCTGATGGAGAAGCTGTGCATCGGCCGCGCGGACCGGATTATCCTTGTCGGAAAGGCGGACGAGGCTTTCGCTTATAAGGAAGGACTGGTCGACGATCCCCAGCGGTGGAGCCAGGTCTATAACGGCGTTGAACTGCCGGCGGGATGCACAATCTCTCCGCAACCCGAATTCGACATCGTCTTTGTGGGACGCCTGCATCCCCAGAAGAATCCACTCGCGCTGCCGGCGATTCTGGCGGCAATGAAGAGGCCACATGTGACGATGCTAATCGTCGGCGGCGGTGAGCTGGAGGCATCCGTGCGCGAAAGTTGTAAGAGACTTGGGGTCGAATCCCAGATCACGATGACCGGAACTAGGTCTCGAACTGATGCGCTCGAGTTGATGTCTAGAGCGCGCATCTTTGTACTGCCCTCGCTCTGGGAGGGCGTTCCGGTTTCGGTGATTGAGGCGATGAAAATGGGGGTGCCGGTCGTCGCGTCAAGGATTGCCGGCAACCAGGAACTAATACACCACGGCGAGACCGGTCTGCTTGCCGACCCGCTGGTCCCCGCAGAATTTGCAGAACATATCTCGTCGCTCCTTGACTCCCCTCAACTGGCCCAATCGCTCGCCGCGAGGGCAGCGTCATTTGCGTCAACAGCATTCACGATCGAAAGCCAAGTGACGGCGCATCTGCGCATCTACGAGAATGTCATTTCGGAAAGTCGCCTCCGTCGCCCGCGCTGAAAACGGCAATCTGCATTCAGCGATTGCGCAACTGTTCAACGAGATTGGGCGCGAGATCGGGATTTTTCCAAAGATCCGCCAGCGCCGCAGTGATGTTCAGCCTTGGCGACCAGCCGAAATCGGCTTGAATCCTGGCGATGCTCGCTTGCAGAAATGGCCGGTCAACCGCCCGGGCGCGCGATGCATCATGCTCGACTTCAATTGGAAGCGCCGTGAGCGACCGAAGTTCATCCAGGATCATCGACACCGAATATTGCTTGCCGGTCCCCAAATTGACCAGTTTCGTTTCGCCTGCGCGAATGTCGCCATACAGCGCAACCTGTCCGAACCCCTCCGCCGCGTCGTCGACGTGGATGTAGTCGCGTTGGGGCCAGACATTCCCGAGCCTGATTCTGGTCTTCCCCGCCTTCAGCTGGTAGACAATTTCGGGCAAAATATGCGGGCTGGTTTCCCCCGGCCCAACCACGTTGAAAAGCCTGACAATGGCTCCTTGGAGCCCTCTCTGCTTGGCGAAGTATCGCACATAATGCTCGGCGTGCAATTTCGTCATGCCGTAGACGTCGGCTGGCTCAACCGCCGAACTGACCTCATCGTGAGGCGCATTGTCCGGTTGATAGACCGCGCCGCTGCTGGCGAAAACAAAGCGCGCGCCGGCCGGGCATGCGCGCAAGAGGTTCATCGTTCCGAGGACATTGACCTCCTGGGCATGCACGGGGTCGCGTTCACACTCAGGGATGAAGTGAATTGCCGCGAGATTGATGAGAATTTCGGGACGAAATCGTTCCATGACATCCGAGACCGAGCGCCAATCCCGAATATCGAGCTTCTCCAGCACAATATTGGCACTCTCACTCTCGCTGAAGCGATTCCCGAACTTCAGCGCATCTACGACGCAAACGTCGTGCCGATCCCGCAACTTTCGAACTAGCTGGCGCCCGACGAAGCCGGCACCGCCCGCAACCACAATTCTCCGCTTCATATGGCACTGGCTTCCCTGAAACGGCCGGAAAGGGACAGAGGTCGATCGTCGAGGGCCGGAGCAACCAATTGCTCAAACGTGTCCGCTATCAAAGTCCAGTCGAGCGCCTTTGCCGCCGAACGGCCTGTCCCCGAGTAGTGGTCCCAGCGCGCGATCACGTCACGCACGCCTTGAGCAAGATGGTCCGGAGCCGAAAGCGTCACTACCCCGCAATCATAAGAGCGCACGACTTCCTTTGTGCCGTTCATTTCATACTCGCATGTAACGACTGGAAGACCGCAGGCCATCGCCTCGGCGACAACTCTCGGAAAGCCTTCCCGCAGACTCGATATGACAAGAGCTTCGGATTTCGACAAGAGTTCGATCTTGTCGCTGTCCGAGATCAGGCCAGGCAGGATGATGTCGGACGCGTATCGGGAAATTCGGGCCCGCTCCCTGATGACATCAAAAGCGGGCCCATCGCCCGCCAGGGTAAGCGAACCGACGTAGCCCTGATCCTTCAGCAACTCGAAGGCGTCGATCAGCAATGGAACGTTCTTGTGGGGCGCCATCCTGCCGAGATAGCAGATCCCCGAGCGCTTACTCCGAGGAAGCGAGCGATAAAGCTCGATGTCAATTCCACTGGGGAGCGTATGCACCGGACCAACGCTGAATTGCTGGATCGCTTGGCCGACAGCGTCACTCACCGCCACGTTTCTGGCCACGAACCGCGGCAGGACGGCTTGAATGGTTCGGTGGAATAGCCCGGTACGAATTTCGCACCAATGCATCACGGCCTTGGCGCGGTGCGATTTTGGGATCGTGACCGCATGCAAAAGCGGCCACTGATTCAACAACAGCACATCGTAGTTCGATTGCCTGGCGACTCGACGAACGTGCAGCGCATATTTGATGATCGTCGGCCAAGCCCGTTTCATCATTTTGAAGCGCGGGGACTTGTAAAACGCATCCATCGGGTGCCGAAAAATCGTTATCCCGTCCATGTTCTCGACGGCCGCCAAATCGGACGTATGCCCGATGCAATGGACATCGATCGTGTGTCCGTTCTTGGCGAGCTGTCGGGAGAGTCCCTCAAAGAATAATTCCTGTCCACCCACGCTGGGTCCGAACAATTCAACAAATACTCCAATGCGCAAGCGGCACCACCTTTCAATACTCGATACAAAAACTAGTTCCAATCGCGGAAAAGAACGCCATTTAGCTGCCTAATAGTAACCAAAGATACGACTTATCCGCCCAACTTATGCTTGTTTTTTATCATAAACAGCAATTCAGTGAACAGTGAAAATGTGGGGAATTTTTCACAATCTGCTGTGAAATGCGAATGGCAGCCGCGCGGTCGACGGATTGGCCCGATCTTTGGCGCAATTCCACATGGGGGTGCGAGGCCCCTATTCGGTAACAGAGCGTCCTTCTCCTCGGACATGGCGATCCCCAATCCGCCCTCTCTGGTGCGCGGAGATGTAGGCAAACATGAACGTCACGACTGAGGTTGGATCGAAGAAGCGGATTTCTGCCACGTTGAGGATCAGAAAGAAAATCAAAAACCATTCCGAGAAGTTTTCGGGGCGATCTATGTAAGGCCGCTCGACGCCTGACGATGTTTGCGCCCTGAGAAGGGGCTTAAGCACTGTAACGAGGCTGGCCGAAAGCCCCACCATCCCGAGGTCGAGAAGACACTGCAGGTAGCCATTATGGGCGCTCAATTCAAACTGTAGGGTCTTGTTCCAGAACAATGATCCGGGGGAATTTGGTCCCAGCCAGAATATACCATAACCATATCCCAGCAGCGGCTTCTCCGTCGCCATCTCAAGCGCAAACTGCCAGATGTTGGTTCGTCCGGACAGCGTCACGTCCCTGCCGATGATAGAGGTAAAGGCATCGGGCGACGCGACCAGAAACAGAACGCCGCCGACGCTGATTACCACGGTAAGCACGACCAATTCCCGCGGCCGCAATCCCAAACGGGATCTCGCATAGGCCCAAGCGGTCACGAATCCGATGGCAATCAGCGGCGTTGCGGAGCTCGCCAGAAACAACGATAGAACACATGCCCCGGCACCGCCAAGCTGAACAAGCCGGCGACGACCCGTTTCCCTGACGGCGAGCGAAAGAAATGCGAGATAGCCAACGCCGGCAAATTGGCCCAGGATATTCTTGTGATTGAAGAGCCCACGAAGTTGGCCGTTGGTGTCCAGAGCCTTGTCCGGGGCGATGAGCAACCATATGAACGAACCCGCCAGGGCAACGATCGCCGCGATCTGCACCAGCTTGGCAAAACGGTACGAACTCAACCGGCTGGCCACATACGTTCCCACCGAGAACGTCCCGAACAGCCCAAGCGCCTTTCTGAGGGTCGCCATGGGATCTGACGACCAGGCGGCGGACAGGAAGCAGATTGCGATCACAATTGCGGCCGGCCATCCCAACCGTCTTAGATTCTCCTTCAGCCTCGCGCGTGCCAGCAGATAGACCGAACCAAGAAAGAATGGGGCAAGCAGCGCCTGCCGTATGACATCCCCGGCCTTGTCAATGTTCACAACATCGAGATAGCCGGGCTCGTACTCAGCCTGAAGACCAGTCACGCTTGGCACGATGTCCGCAGCGATCAGGAGATAGCACACCAGGGCTGAAGCAAATAGCACCTCGCTCAGCCGAGCGTTCGCCATCAACGAGTGCGGTTTCGTCGTGTCGAACTCAACCATCGATGGCAAGCTCGCCGCGCGGCATGCCAGGCCGGGTCCGCTCCCACAACAAGGCTTGCGCAAACTCGTTGGGATCGCTGGTCACGATCGCATCAGCAAGCAGCTTGTTCGGCAGTCCGCGGACGCCGACAGGGGTGCTGACGATCCTCTTTCCGAATGCTAACGCCTCCAGCACCTTGATACTGACGCCGGTGCCCGCGCGAAGGGGCACCGCGGCAACGCGAATGGCGCTGTAGAATTTCGATACATTGTCCAGACAGTCCCATACAGTGATATTGGCCACCCCCTCGACGAGCGGCCCTACCTTGCTGGAGATGCCCCCGGCAACCAGCATACGAAACTCCGGCGCCGACTTCCGGATGATCGGCAGTATCACGTCCCGTAAGTACAAGACGGCATCGAGATTCATCACGTCATTTGAGCCAATGAAGCCGGCATCGAACGCTTGAGCGGATGTCTCGTGGGCCCGTTGAACGGGAGCGGCATAGGAAAATGGCTTGTGAGAGAGCTTCGCCGTCGATTGGTTTATGGCTGAGTAATTAGCAAATTCATCCGCGGACTCCACGCGCACCAAATGGCAAGCGTCGAATATTTCCGTTTCAGCCTGCCGCGAACGTGCTACGTCAATTCGCTCAAGGTAATGCCTTATCCAGGCATTTGCATGATCGCGCAGGATCAGCGGCAAATTCAGCGCATCAAACAATCTCTGATACGTCTCACGGTAGGCAATCGCTCGGTTGACAAAATCATCGTGAGCACTCATTGCCACGAGCGGTTTTCGGCTATTGGACAATTGAGGTAGGACCCGACCGAGCAATTGAACCGATTGCGGCTTGGCGAGATAAATCACGTCGACCTGCCACGCGTTCAACCTCCTGGCGATCCTTCGCGAGTTTCCGACGCTGTTGGTGAACAGAAATGGGTGGGACGACAGGACATTGCCGGTCAGCGCCCGCAGCACCTCTCTCCAGACCTGACCGATCGCACCAAGCGGATGCCCCCCGCGATTCCAGCCAGGCAATAGAAGAAAATCCGAAAATTGTTCCTTATAGGCCGAGTTCACTTCGCTCGATCCCGCCAGCTGCGGGTCCCGGAAGAACGAAACGCAATAGACCTTCCAGCCTCGCTTTTTGTAGGTCTCGACTATGGTGTAATACAGCCAACCCGACGCATTCTTGGACGGTAAGGGAAGGAAGAGTTCGTCAGTCACGAAGAGTATCGAGCGCCTCGTCATGGATTAACCTCTGATCGCAATACGCTGGGCATTCGCCCCATAGATTTGATAACGGATTGCGTGCCAGCGACAAGCGGTGGCACGAAAAGGACAGGTGGGATGATCCGCAACGCATTCATCAAGCGGGCGATAGGCGCGCTAACGCTGTTGTATTCCGGGACATTCCTTGCAGCCTTATTCAACTTTATTGCGCAACTGACATTGGCCCGATCTATGGATCTGGAGGCTCTCGGTACGATTGCCGCCCTGTCGTCGATCATAAACCTTTTAGCTTTGATCGGCATGGGAGGAATGAACTGGTTTCTATTGCAAGTGGTTGGCAGGGAAAAGGAAGAAGCTGTTCGCTGGTATTTTCCCGCCGCGCAACTCGTGGCACTTCTCACCGGCCTTGGTATCGTCGGCCTCGTAGCGTATGCGCTGACGGTCGCAAAATTTCCCGCTTCCGAACGATTGCTCTTACTGGCGGCCTCGGTTCCGATCCTGTTGGGACAATTGGCCGTAGAACTGTCGTCGGTTCGCTATCAGATCGAGCGGAGCGCCGGTCAGGTCGCCTTTTGGCAGATCATAACCCAGCTTGGGCGCGCAGTGGTCGCCCTCTGCCTCAAAGGATTCACCATTTCAAGCCTGCGGGCAGTGCTCGTGGGATTTGGAATGATGGGAGCGATCGCCGTCATTTGGAGTCTGGTTGCGGTTCCGGCGCGATCATGGGGGCGACTTCTGAAGAGCTATCGGCACCCCCATCCCTCGGTGCTGGAGACAGCCCGCTCGGCTGGCCCCTTTCTGTTGCTCGGCGCCATCTATCTCATATTCTTCCAGGGGCCGATTGTGGTTCTGGAGTACATCCGGGGCGGGACCGAGACCGCTCAATACAACATCGCATTTCTCATTGTCTCTGCGGCGATGATGTTTCCCTCCGTCTTCTACTCTAAGTTCATCGCTGAAAGGATCTTTCACTGGGGCCACCATGACCGCGCAAAATTCGCGGCCGCATTCTATGTATCAGCCCTGCTGATGGCCTCGGTTGGCATCCTCGCAATGGCTATCCTCATGGCCACCGCGAGCAGGCTGATTCCCTGGATGTTCGGATCGAGATACGTTCCGTCTGTCGACCTTCTGCTGGTGATGAGCATTGGAATTCCGACAAGGTTCCTACAAAGCGCTTACAGTTCGCTGCTCGTAACTGGACCGCAGACGATACCGCGAGTCCTGTACCTTGGTCTCGCAGCCCTTACGGCGATCGCCGCGTCCTGCATTTTCGTTCCAGCCCTTGGCGCGTTGGGCGCCGCCTATGCGACCATCCTGGCCGAGTTCGTACTCTTCCTCCTGTCCTGGCGGGGATTGTCGATCTACGTCCCCGAGATCAGACCCTTGGGCTGGCTCAGTCCGCAAACCATTCGGCAATCCATATCGGTTCTGGGCGACAAGGCCGCACACTGAATTGATTTAACCAGGCGAAGCGGAGCTCCTCAAACCGTTTGTCGTCGGAGATGTTCTCTAGCTCGGAAAGAACATGTAGAAACGGACCGTACGCAGGAAGCTCGCAGCAACGTATGTCGGCGGATTTCGATAGGCTGAGATCAGCTGCAACGCGCAAGCCACTCCAACCGCAGTCAGGGCGGACAAAAAAGAACCAATTGCCAGAAACAGCCATACGCTGCGCCCTGCGGTTTCAAATGGGACGGACGCAGACTGCGCGATCTTGATGGCCGAAAGATTGTTCTCCGTCATTGCCGCTGCAATCCGCTTTTCACCCGCGCGAGAGGTGATTTCCGCAAGCTCTTGCTCTGCCGAGCTGAGCTGCCTCTTGAGGCGATTGGTTTCGGCCTCAAGGCGAGCCAGCGTCACAAGATCCTTTGCCACGTTGTCCAGCTCGGCCGTATGAGCCGACTCTGCGGCGCGCAGCCCTGCGATCGTCATCTTCAGGGTCAGAAACTGCTGCGTGGATTCTTGATAAAGCTTCACAAGCAGCAACGGAGGATCGTCGCCAAACAGATTTCTGTTGTACGGTAAGGGAATTGCCGCCTCTGGCGCCGGCTTTGACGGATCGCGAGCCTGCGAAGCGCGAGCGGCGTTTGGCCTCAACTGGCTGATCTGCTCCTCGACAACCCTCAGTTCCTCCTGCCTCTGCGCCAGTTCGGTTCGCACCGTTGCCACCGACTTGGCGAGGTCGCTCTGGCGGGTAAGCAAGAGTTTTTTCTGCTCATCGATTGCGTAAGTGCCATTTGCGGTCATAAAGGCCCCCAAGACCCCGGCCGCTGTGGCTACCTTGCGCTGAAGTTGGTCCACCTCTCCACGGAGGAAATCAGCCGCCCCAGCCTGGGTATAAAGAGCCCTGTATTTGCCCAGATAGCTATCCGTGAGTGCATTCACAAAAGATGCGGCGAGGCGTGGATCCTCATGCCGAAAAGAAACCCGGATCATGCTGGTCCGCGGTTCGAGTTGCACCTTCAATGCGCGAGCCGCCGACTTGTATGCGCGGTCCTGGTTGTTCATCTTTTTCTGGGCCATGCCCAGATAGGTTAGCAGCTGCGAAAACTCGCTGTCCGGGCTCTTCGGGTACAACTTGCCGTCGCCGACATTTTGGATGGCCGACCTGATGACAAATTCGCTGTTTAGCAACTCAATCTGCGAGTTTACGAAGACCGAATCAAAGCCCTGATTGGCTTCGCTTTGCTTCCCGTTGTCGATGAGGAGGGACGCCGTCGCCTCGTATTTGGTATCAAGCAAGGCATGCAGCAACGGTGCAGAAAGAATGCCTAAAACGAAAACTGTCGCGGAGACTAACCAATATCGACGAAGCGCACGAAGGACGAATAGCTCCAGGCCATCGGAGTGCTCGATGTCCTTTTCAGCCGCCCGGTGGTCTTCAACTTGGGGTCGAAGAATTACCCGATAATCCTGTCGTGGTTCGAGACTGGTCATTGCAACCCCTATCCGCCGGTCCCAAGGATAGGGCCATGGACCGGTCGGAACAACGTCGATTGATGCTCAAATTACAGCGTTTCTGAAGCGGGTTTTGGTCATCGCGACTTCGTCTGCTAATTTACTGATTTTGTTTATCAAATTCAAATCGAATAATGTCCCCGCACAACTCAAAAATCGCGAAACCATCCAATTCTAGGCGACTTTGCTCATCAATGCCCACGTCCCGGGCGGCGGTGATATCTCTGCTTCAACACACATTCAGCCTGTAAGCCGGCCGCTTTTGCGGGAATGGCTATCAAAGCTGTTAGCTGCGATCCATTCAAGAGACATACACATCTTCGTTAGGCAAATCATCTGGCCCTGCTTGGGACTGACCGTTATGCTTAACCTGTTACATTTCGAAGGTACGCTACGTATTGCCGGATCGTCACATCGCACTTGCAGTTGTCCTTGACACTACCGGCCGTTATCTGTTCCAGCGCCGCGACGACATCCCCGGCATCATTTATCCCGGAAGGCTTTCCTTGTTCGGAGGCCACCGCGAGCCGGGCGAGACATACCTGGCGTACATCGCTCGCGAATTGCACGAAGAAATCACGTATCTGGTTGCACCCGAAAGGTTCGGGTTTCTGACAACCCTCGACGGATGCGGCGAGGTTGTTGGAGGCGACATCGTCCGGGGACACGTATTTCTGGTGACAGGGATTCCCGCGGACCAAATCGTCGTGACAGAAGGTTCGCTCGCAATCATCGATCCCGATGAGCTGATGCAATCCCTCTCCCATCTCGATGGGGACTTGACGCCTGCATCCCGGTTCGGACTGAGGGCGTTTCTTGAACGGCCTGAAGTGAAGATGCACTGAAGCGGATTAAGCGCCTTGCCAAGGCTCGCCGTCGAACCCTCGACGAACGCGAGCTGCTTCGCTTCATCAAAGAGTACCCCACCGGCAAGCGAAGACGATTCTAATCAATTGTTAACCATATCGCGCGAAACTCATCGACGCGGATCTCGTGATGCGCAGGGCGCAGGTTTCGGTACGCGATCATGGCCATTCGCACATTGCTTCTCCTGCTCTTGTCCGTCGCACTCGGGAGCTGCGCTTCGCAGCCCACTTGGACATCGACGCAAGGTTCGGCCAAGCCAGCCACCGGCGCCTCGCCGTTGCGGTATCAATACGCGTGGGACGGTCTGGGGCAAAATCCTAACCGGCCTCGATCGCACCGAGTTTCGAGACAGTCGAGCACACTGGCGCAGGATTCCAACCTGCAACGAGAAGCGGTCCTAGCTGAGTTGCGCCCCTATTCAGCTGAGTGGTGGGTGGTCCACGACGAAATCGAAACTGACCGGGAGGCAAAGATCGCCAGAAAACTGGTCATCTGCCACGGATGCATTCGTTCCGAAAGCCAGGCCGGCATGACAGCATCGATAGGCGGGCGCTAGCGCCACAGCGTCTGCAGATCAAATTCGATCGCCGGATGACCACGCCAGACCAAAACGCGGGAGAAGATTCGCTCGGCGACGAGGCGTGGAGACCCGTCGCATGCCAGCCTCTCTAGGCGTGCAACAGATATCCCTCAGCCGAGAATGCATGAAGCGCAACCAAATGTGCATTCCCCGCGGCAAGATGTGCGCTGGCATCGAAATCGAGTCCAGACTGATGCAGCGCGTCAGTAGTAGCGTGGTATCCATACGAGTTGTTGGATCCGATTTCCGGGTGGCTGGCGGGCGTCCCAGATTGGCCGAACACGAACCCGTCGCCGGCGCTTCCAATCCGGCCAATCGCTGGAGCGGCAGTCGTTTGCGGCGTCGAGAGATGCGCAAAGTTAAACCCGTCGATTGGCGGATCGATGACGAGGGTGCCGCCATTTCCATCGGTTGAGAGATTGAACGTGGAATGGGTGTAGTCGCCGGCCAGCGTG
>NZ_JBEPQC010000020.1:0-13902 GCF_040547675.1 Bradyrhizobium sp. RT6a | reverse complement strand
TCAGCAAGCCGCCTGACCTTCACCCAACGGCATCACATATAGCTCGCCGTGCCCGCGCGCACGCGTCAATCAGGCGGCCTTCGGCGTAGGCGTACCATATGCCGCCTTCCGCTTCGCGATCAGCTCAGTGCGCTGCGCCGGGATCGGGTCGCGGCGGATCAGGCTTACGTCGATGCCGGTCAGGGGCGCCTAATGGGAAACACAGCAAATTTCCCCGGACTAGGAACAAAAGCCGCCAAGCCTGAGCGGGGTTCTAAGAAGTTGACAGACCAAGGATTTACCGCCGCTACTGGGCGAACCCGGACGGGGGCAATGTCCGGTGCCCGAAGCCTCCGATGCGCCGCTGCAATCAAATCTTCAAGTTAAGCTTGATCTCGTCGCAGGATTAATTCGGCGACCGAGAAGCGGTACCGCAATGTACTTGCCGGTGAATGCCCAAGAAGGAACGTCTCGGCCTGCGTTCGGAATTTCTGACTGAGTAACAGCTGCGAATCTTCGAGATGCATCGTGAGCTGTGAGTGCGCGAGCCTCGCCAAATGCTTCGCGTCTTTGGCCGCTACAGGTTCCGTTCACGACCCGCGAGAAATCGCCGATCGCGAGCCTCATGGAGACAACACCCGTCGCGGCTGTGCCGCAGGCGACGACGGCGCACCGTCCTACTGTTGAGGACTGCCGATATCAAACGCGCCTAGACCGTAATCTTCGCCCAACGATTGGTCAGTCGTCGGCCGGGCGAGCAAGGTGAATGTCGCATCGGGGTAGCGCGTCCACACCTCAATGTCCTCTGAAGTGACGGTTAGATATCCGAAGAAGCACTTGTATCGACCCGGCTCCGTTACCCGGCCGATTTTGTCCCAATTGATCTTGTTAACGCGCATCGCTAGCTCCACTCGTTCTCAGGCAGCGAACCGGGCGGAGGCTTAAGTGCTTCGAGGCCGGCTTCGATCACCGCCAATTCCTCTTGGATCGCTTTGGTCGCGTTTTCTGGGTTGATGCCCGACACGGCTTCCAGCTGGGCGAGCACCTTGCGCCGATGCTCCAGCAAGTCGGCTAGCGCGCGTCGGTCCCGCACCTTCACGTAGCCAGCGACGATCAACTCTATGGCCTTTGACACGTTCGTCGCTCCAACCGGTTTGCGGGTTATCGGGGTCGGCTAAGTTCTGCCAGACCGGCTTCGGTCATACGATATTCGACACCTTCGCCGGTTGAGCGTCGCTCCATCCATCCGTTTCGTAAAAGAGCGAGCGTTGTTCCGGGGTGTTCGGGAAGCTCCGAAGAAGGCACCCAATCGCGGTCACGAAGAGGATCGAGCATTTGCCGGTGATACTGATTAAAAAGCGGCCTGCGCTTTTCCTGCCGGCCGATGTCTTGACGTACCGTTTCAAGCGGGCGTTCAGTTTCCATGGCCGTTTGTTGCCATCGCACCGTTTACGATCAGTTACGGATCGGGAACAGCCGGCATGTTTTTCTAAATGATTCATGGATATTGGTTTGCGGCATGGATCATTGAGGACGCATCTGTTTGGCTCGGCTTGCCCTTAGGCGAAGTGAGCATTAACCATCGAATCTGCAGCATAGGGCTAAGATCGAAAGCACGGAGCGATTCGCGATGAACCGAGACATTAAGGAGTTCCAGCGTATCGAGCGGATCTGCTTGATGCTTGCGGCTCATGCTTCCACTGAAATCGAATGGGCTGGGCTACTGGCAGTTAGTAGTAGTGACCCTCACGCGGGATCAGCAGCATGAGGGGCAGCAAGCAGCAAGGATCTGGAGACCAGTAGCCTCTAGCCCGCTAGCTAACGTACCTGGCGGGCTTCTCCCGTTGGGGATGACCAACTTGTCTTGAGCCAGCGCGCCAGAATAGCAGAGACATGCGTGAAATGACGAGAAGCGAAAAGCCCAAGAGGTGGACTGAGGCAGAGGTGCAACTTTTGTTTAAGCTAGCCCGCGAGGGCGCGCGCCGGGGCGAAATTGCCAAGGCGTTGGAAAGATACGTCTCATCGGTCGAACGCGTAGCGCGCGACATGGGTCTGCAGATCCGAAAGTAAATCCGGGCTCTCACTCCAGGAATCTCTCTGCTTCTGTCGATGGACGCCAGTCCGAATGCGAACAGAGCGCCACCTGCAACGACGAGCGTGCTCCAGCCTCCCCATGTTAGCCACGCGCCAATAAGTGCCAGGACTAGACCAAAAAGCATGATGTACGCCGAGATCGTGTTTTGCATCGCACCGTACTTGTTGAGGCCGGCAGCGGTCGCGGGCGGTATGTGACCTTGCTGGCGTTAGCAGGTCGTAGTCAACCGTTCGGTGCGCGCTGTACTGGAGACCGGTCATCACGGTCCCGCGTTCGATGTCGCCACTTGCCGCGTCAGTTTTCAGGGCGATTTCGCCTGGGGGCATATGGTTTCGTGCAGAAGCCAAGAACGAAAGCCCTTGATCCGTGGTGACTTTTCGCCTTTTCTATTTGCCTTGCGGGGAATTCATATTTTATCGAGGTGGGAAGATGTCGCATTTTGTCCGCCGCTGGACCTCGGACGACATTCAGAAGCTTAAAGCGATGGCCGGGAAGCATTCCCGTGAAAAGATTGCCGCTGAATTGGAACGAGGCCCATCAGCTATTGCTGTAAAGGCGCATCAACTTCGCATTTCTCTGCGATGCAAAGGGCTCCCGGACCAAGCTGCCAAGGGGCCTGGACCTACATCCAGTTCGGCGACCCCAGAAGACGCCTAATCTCAAAAGCAAAAAGGCCCCAGCTCAGTTGGGGTCGGAGCGAGCTGCGGCTAGCGAGCGCCCTTTGAGTAGGGCATCGGGAAAACTCGGCAATACGCCCAACGTTCCGCTCGGAGAGTACGGATCGGCGGAGAGACGGCCCCGGCTTCAGGGGGCTCTTGGGGTCCCCGGGGCCGCTCCGCCACTTGGGCGATCTGGCAAATATCAAGCCGCGCCCGCTGGCACGCACGCGAAGCTATCGAAGCCAATTGCTTTGAGCTCTCAGCGAATGTTGATCGGGGTACTCAGCCACAGCAATTAGACGTCCAAGACGAGGTCTGATGCGCGGGATCGCCATACTCATTTCGCGCGAAGATGACGCTACGGGTTCGACAGCTGCTTGCGCTGCGATATTGCACTCAACACTTGACCCGAAGACTTTCGATCAATGCGTCAACGCCTGCATCAGGTGCGACCATAGCGTGATGACCACGTGCTCGACGTCTTGCCGTCTAAAAGGCGCCCGATAAAATTCCGTTGCTCGCGGCGCAGCTGCATGCGGGACATACTGGAAGGACCCTCGATGCCAGGCCGCGCCGATAATGAACTGCAGGCTGCGGTCTCTGCCGCGATTGGGCAATGGAAGAGCTCAAGGCAGCTACCCTGCCTTTCCCCCAGCGCCCGCAGCGGGGCTTGGCGCCGGCAGGTCACTCTCGGCACGCAGAGCGCCAGCTTCCGATGGGTGGCGGCTTGGCTCCTCAGCTGCACCTTGAAAGCTGCATCCGCGCGCGGCCAGCAATCGCTCGAGAGCCCTGTCTAGCCTCGCCTGCAAACCAGGGGACGTTACGCCGAGCATGATTACCGGCGTTATGGTGCACGGGCGGAAGCTGCCGTATTCTCCGAAGCGGAAAAGGCCATGCCGTTGTGATCCGCGGCCACCGACGCCGTCCTTTGCGCCGCTGGCGGGACGGCCTAGCATCATTAGCGGCGCAGCCGCCGCGCAAGAGGGAGCAGACAGTGGAACGCAGACGATTTGTTCAGTTTTTAGGCCTCGGTCTTGCGATGCCGATCACCGCAGCTCGATCGCAGGGCCGCCGCAAGGTTCCGCGAGTGGGGGTTCTTTGGCACGCAGCCGGCGAAGAGCAGGAGCGGGAATACTTCACCGTCTTGATGCAGGCTTTCCGGGACCTTGGCTATGTCGATGGCAGCACAGCCGAGTTCTTGCATCGGTATCCAGCGGAGCAGATCGAAAAGTTCCGGCAGTTTGCCCAGGAGCTGGTCGACAGTAAGGTCGACGTGATTGTGTCGGTGACGATCCGAGGAACGATGGCCCTCAAACAACTGAACAACTCCATTCCGGTGGTTTTCGTCTTGGCCGCCGATCCCGTCGGTTTGCATTTAGTCGAAAGCCTTGCCCGGCCCGGCAGCACTATGACGGGGCTCTCGCTGATGTCGGAGGATCTTTCCGGTAAGAGAGTGGCTATCCTGAAAGAGGCAATCCCGACGCTCACTCGTTTGGCTTTTCTCATGGATCCAAGCGATCCCAATTCCATACAGCCGGCCGGTGCGCGGAGCACTGCTCAAGCGCGGGGGATCGCGTTCGCAGATGTGCCGGTTGCTGGGCCCGACGCCATCGAGCCAACGTTTGCACGGCTCGCCGCAGAAGGGTTTGGGGCGGCGCTGGTCGGAGGATCGATGTTTTTTAATGAGCGCGCGCGTCGGGCAAGCCGCGCTGAACAACAAAATCCCCACCATGTCTTTCATTGCTGAAATGGTCCCGTATGGCCTTCTCATGACCTATGGCCCGGACTTCGTGGAGTTCTTCCGGCTGTCAGCGGCACTAGTCGACAAAATCCTCAAAGGGACCAAGCCTGCCTACGTCCCCGTCGAGCAGCCCACACGTATCAAACAGGTTGTAAATCTGAAGGTGGCGAGAGCACTTAACCTCCCGGTACCCGCATCTCTTCTCATTACATCCGACGTTGTGTTGGAATGATGATGGCCCGCTTTGGCGCCCCACCTTTTCCCGATGGTGTCATAGGCCTTTGGCTCTGCTAGGGCGCCGCCATGAAGCGGCGGATGGCGATCTCGTGCCCATTGTCCCGTGCTCTGCTGGATTTGCCTTTCAGCCGCTTCAGGCATGGCACCACGTAGCGGCGCGCCAATCGGATGCCAAGAAACCCTATCGCATAGGCGGCGTGGAACGCCTGAAGCCCCGGAAAATATCAAACAGCGACCGTTTGGCGGGTTCCTAAGCTCTAAACGCAATGTGCCTAGCTTCGTCCGCCGGGCCATAACTACGAATCTATAGTTGCCGTGTCGGAGGGGAAAACCCGATGCGCCTTGTATAGCCTTATCTAGGAGTTGCTCTCGGCGCGTCGTCGGCGGCGTGGTCTCGATGATGTCGGTTGAACTCGTCTGCCAAAATTCGTCGATGCGTGCGCCGCCTTAGCGTTTTGTCGTGAGGGTCGTCTCCCTTCTGCTCTTGCAGGAATTTCTGCATGGTCCAGGCGCTTCACGATCGCGCGGGGCGGGGCGCTCGGACGATCGCCGCCAAGCTTGGGCTGCAACTCGACGAGGTCGGTGAAGACGTCGGCCTGGCGGCGCAGCTCGCCAACGATCATCGGCGGCTGGCTGGCGATCGTGGAGATCACGGTGACCGCACGCCGCGGCGCTGCACAGCCTCGACCAGGGAGCGGAAGTCGTGTCGTCCGAGAACAGCACCATTTGGTCGATGTGCTCGGCGAGCTCCATGGCATCGACCGCAAGCTCGTATCCATGTTGCCCTCGACCTTGCGGCGTCCGGGCGTCGATAAATTCTTGGGTCGCCTTGGTGACGCCGGTGTAGCCGTTCGAGCCAGTCGATCAGCGAACGGATCGAGGAACATTCCTGATCCTCGATGATCGCTGTGTAGTAGAACGCTCTCAGCAGCGTCCCGCGGCTCTGCAATTCCTTCAGCAGGCGCTTGTAATCGATGTCGAAGCCAAGAGTTTTCGCCGTCGCTTAGAGATTGGCGCCATGAAGAGCGACATCGCCCGCTCCGTTGCGAGACGAATGGCATTCGAGATCGCCAGCTTTGGCTATCCCTCACGAGCGCGGATTGTGCGAGTCCGGGACCTTTGGCTATCTGCTAGGGGCGCGCGACAAGCGGGGGGATCTCGCCAAAGTAATCTGTTGGTGATCGCAGCCGTTCCAGCTCTCCATCACATTCTTTTTGTGCAAACAGCGACTTCCGGAGAGCCGCGCTCTGGCAGAGAAATTGCAGCGCGAGCATTATGCCCAAATTCCATTTTAAGCTGGTCGATAGTCACATTGTCTCGGATCACGGCGTACACGACTTGCCCGGCGAGACCGACGCGGAGACGAGGCCATCAGGCTGGCGCGCTCACTGCCCGAGGCGCAATCTGTCGCAGACGAGCAAGGGAGACAAATCTGCAACATCCCAATTCGATGACATCTGACCGCGAGAGTTCCGAGGGCTCATTCTTCACGAAGTGCTCGCGCCCTGCATCGGTGATCTCATACCGAAGAGAGAACCGGTTCACATTGCGCATCGGTCGATGGGAGCCAGCAGCGGAGTGAGCGCTGCGTCTCGCAAGGTCAAGTCAGCACGATAAAATATCGAACGCAATGCACGGGCTGAACTGACAAGCTCTCTGGCCTGGCAAAACTGGCCAGCGTCGCTGGCAGGCCCGGCGCCTCGATGCGGCGCGGATCGCGTGGGGCCTGGCGGCGTTGATCGATGCCAGACCGAAAGCGAAAAGGTCTCCACCTAGGATGATCACCGGGCTTAGCCATCTCCAAGTCAGCCGCGGGCCGAGAAGAGCCAGCAGGAAGCCGAACACGCATCATCGCTACCAAGATCGTGTTTTCCAGTTCGGTAATGGGACGGGACAGCGGAAACAGACGGCGCACCCATGGACGGCTGAGTGGATCAACATTGTCCCTACTATCGCATAGAGCAGCACGGACATGAGTTAAGAAGACGAAGAACAACCTCTGACTATTTCGTTCGCCAGCAAATTGCGGTTCGGATCTGCGTTCTTAGTGCTTGCGACGGTCCATCTCTCTGAGGAGCGCATGGAGAAAGTCGCTGGCATGGTCATAGTGTGCCGTGCCGCTGGTGACCTGCTGGGCGCAGGGGCCGATTATGTTGCCCACGATTTCGGGCCCGAGCACCTCGGTGCGATCCGACCAAAGCTCAAGCAAATTCTCGGGAATGTCTTGGCTCGAGCCAAACAGCTTCAACAGAGATCGTTCTCCGTCAGGCTCTTTGTCGTGGTGAGCCTTGGCCGCATAAAAAGCAAACAACCCACGAAAAGCATCGCGAGTAACAGCAGGTTTTGCCATCACCACTTCCCCGAACGAATTGAGTTCTTAATGCCAGGAAGTCTGAAGCTCCCGTGCAGGAAAAGCCAGAAAAAATACGCTGATTACGCACTAGAAAAGAGACAGCCAAACTCACCAATCCACTGGCGCGGCGCGCAAAGAGCCGCCGAAGGTGGGCTCAATATGTGAAGCGCTGATCTGGAATTGTGCTCAAGGTACGCGGGCTGCATTGATGCCGCTCTAACCCGGGGACGAAAGAGGTACGGCACAAAACGTATTAGCCCTGGTTAGGCCAGGGCAGGTTTCTTTTGCCTAGCGGGACCGACGCGGTCCGGGAAAAACTTGCGGCTTGTACATCAAGTCGTTCCGCCCCTGGATGCCATAAAGCTTGCGTTCGTCACCGACGCGGTGAGGAGCTTGGTTCTTCATGCTGGGAGGAGAGACGCAGGGGCTTGCACAAGACAACTGAGCTGATCTGCGCCCAGTCAGCAATGAAAAATAGGCTACTAAATATCCGGGCAGGCCGGGCGGTCCGATTGAAGTTCATTCGCAGGAGCGTTGGCTAATCGCTCCAGCTCCGATTGCTCTTCGCTTAAGCGCTTCTCGATAAACTTGCGCTCAAATTCGGTCAGGCGCGTTCGCAACAACCGGCGGTACCGTTGGACGTTGTCGTGACAAGCTTGTGTTCGAGCCGATTGCTCAGCTTCTCTCGTCGGCATCTCACACTGGCCTCTTTCATGCACTTCGAAGGCTCGCTCGCTGCTTCCCCACGTCTCGCCGGATCAGCGGCCTCGCCGGCTACGATCTGGTCACTCAAGCTTACGCCGCGTGGCTCGAAATAGAGCGTCCTTGCGGCGTTATTCAGCCTGCCCTCTGAAATTCCACCGGAGGAAGCCTAGCAGGCTAACAGTGACGGAGGTGTGAAGCAGTTTACAAGCGCCCTGACAACGATCAGGTCGCTGTGGCAAGTGCTTCCCTTGGATCCAATGCTTCTGGTTCGCGCCACGCTGGGGCCGATCGCGATTTTTGGCACAACCCCGCGAGGCCATCCAGCAGGCCTAGGCGTTAGGACTCCTCCGTTCCCTGCGGCCGCCCGTTTTTCCGTCCCTGGGGGCACCCGTTTCGCAAACCCACGCGGCGCTAACATGAAAAGGACCGCAGGATCTGGGTGGATCCTGCGGTCTATCCGGGAAAATTGATTGTTTACGGAATAAGCACTTCCAGCCCCGGTTAGGGGCGATGATTCCAGAACTTGGATCGGAGGTTGAGTCCAAATGCATCTGTTCCGAAGCGGAACATCAAGAGCTGTTGCGCCAGTGCAACGTTTTCACGTCGCAGGGAATAGGAACGTTGGGACGAGCGGCAAAAAAAATGCCTGTTTGCATGATGCCGAAAGCGAACTCCCGGCTCCATTGGTCCTTAGCACTTTACAATGTTGCCACAGGGGTCTCGTCGTAGTAGTCACCATCGCCGCCAACAAGGTAGGCAAGAGGAGCGATCCGAACCAAGTCGGGCGCGAGGCTGAACCGCAACAGCTGGCGGAGAAGCAGTGCATGAGCTGGCAACCTGATGATTGAAGGCGGCCCTATGTGGTGTCCCTCACCGGACGGCGGGTCGTCACTGGAAACCAGCACTATCTGATCTGGCGACGTGTCTCGAGAACCATTTCGAGCTCGCCATTGCCGAGCTGACGCGGCGGCAACTCATACAACACGACCAAGTCCGGCAAGCGCAGAGCATCAACGGAAGCACAATACCTTCCTCGGGTGGTACCTCGGCGAAGGTTGCCTCGAGCACAACGTGCTCGCGCCTATCGAGCGCCCAACGAAACTCGTGCCCAAAGGTCGCGCGACGCGCGGATCTCGTGGTGAAGGATCAACGAGCTTTCTTGATTTGCCGTCGGGATGGGAGCGGCGGGCGAAGGTAGAGGGATGATCTTTTTTGCAGCGTGCCCCGGTTGTGCCCCAGACTTTTCGGGGCACAATGTAGGGGAAGCAAGTCGCTAAGTTACTGTAAATTCGGGGCTAATGGTGGGCGCACAAGGGATCGAACCTTGGACCTCTCCCGTGTGAAGGGAACGCTCTCCCGCTGAGCTATGCACCCGAAACCATCATGCAGGCGACCCGAGTTTCGGCCGCCGGCGCTTTGGAGCCCGCGATTTAGAAGTGCGGGCCGAAGGTGTCAAGTTTCGAGGCGCTGCCGGGCCGGAAAACCTTCCGCCGCCCCCGCAATGCGGCCGTGAGACCGTTTTACGGCCGCTTACGCGCCCTGCTGCCGGGCGCGGGAGGCGTGGGCCTGGAGCGCGCGGATGCGTTCGGCCAGTGTTCCGCCGCCTTCGGGCAGGGTGCCTGCGGTCGTGCCGTTGGTCGCGGCGTCATTGGCCGGGCGCGGCGCCGGCCTCGGCGGCTGGCCGGCCTCGGCCGCAAGCAGGGCCTCGATCGGCGAGTTCGGGCCTTCGAGCTGCATCGCGAGCTTGGCCACCTCGGCGGCGATGTCGTTGATGCGCTCGCGCAGCAGCGCGTTCTCCATCCGCTCGGTCGCCCAGGAGCTCTCGGCCTGTTGCTGGATCGCGTTGATGTCGCGCTGCAGCTTGGCGCGCTCGTCGCGGGCGGTACGGAGCTGCTCCTCCAGCGCGGCCTTTTCCGCGCGGATCGAGTCCATCGCGGCCGACGATTTGCCGCCGCTCAAGGCCGCGATCTCGACGCGCAGCTCCTTGATGGTGCGCTCGTTGCCCTCGTTGGCCTGGCGGAGCTGGTTGTTCTCGTAGTCGCGCTCGGCGAGCAGCTTGCCCTGCGTGGCGAGGCGGGCTTCGAGATCGCCGACGCGACCCGACAGCATCTCGGCCTCTTTCACCTGCACGATGAGCTGGCGATCGAGGTCGGTGACGCGCTGGCTCAGATTCTCGACGCGGCCGCGGGCGTCGCCGAGCTCGCGGGAGGCGGTCTCGGACTCGGTACGCTCCTGCGCCAGCCGCGCCTGCGTCGCGGCAAATTCCTTTTCGGCGTCGCCGACGCGGTTCTTCAGCTCCTCGATCTGCGCACGTACCACAACCAGCTCGACCTGGCGGCTCTCCGCCATCATCGAACGGTCGGACAGTTCGGAATTGATCTTTGCGAGCTCGCCCTGCTTGTCCGTCAGCGCGAGCTCGGCGGCGCGCAGGGCTGCGGTCTTGGTGTTGAATTCCTCTTCGGTGGCGCGGAGCTGCTCCTTCACCGCCTTCTCGCGCGCCTCGAGCGCGAAGATCGTGGCGTTCTTCTCGCCGAGCTCGATCTTCATGCGGTTGATGGCGTCGCTCTTCTTGCCGAGCTCGGCGAGCTGGCTCGTGGTCTTGTTCTTGAGCTGGTCGACGCTCATCTCAAGCCGTCGCGCCGACATGGCGAATTCGGCGCGGAGCTGGTCCTTGTCGGCCTGGATCTCGGCCATCGACAGGGGCGTGGCGGCCTCGAGCCGGCGCGTGGTCAGGCGCACGGCGCGGTTATGCACCAGCGGCACGATCGCAAGACCGCACAGCATCGAGAGCAGGAAACCGATCGCCAGGTACATGATCGGTTCGACCATGGGCCAGAACTCCCAAAGCTAAGGAAAAATTTACCAAGGACATTGCATGCGGGGCCGGCAAAAAGCCAGCCCCGACATGTCGTTAACCTTGATCCGTCGCCGGAGGGGAAAGCGGGACGCTAGAACGGGTTCCAGGTCGCGCGCGGGGTAAATTTCAAATAGCCGATATTGGCTCCCAGCCGCAGGCCGAGGCCCGAGCGGATCGGCACCAGCACGATGTTGTTGGCGGTGAGCGCCGTCATGCCGAAGCCGCCGATGATGTAGGCCGAGCCGTCGAGGCCGGCGAAGCGCTGGTAGATCGCGTTGGTGGCGGGCAGATTATAGACCAGCGTCATGGTCCGCGCGCCGTCGCCACCCCAGTCGAAGCCGAGCGAGGGACCCTGCCAGTAGACTCTGAGGTCACCGGCGTTCTTGGTGTAGAGCGTGCCTTCGCCGTAGCGCAGGCCGGCGACGAAAGCGCCGGACCCTTCCTCACCGAGGATATAGCCGTTGGGCAGGCCCCATTGGCTGACCGCCTTCTCGATGATCGAGGCGAGACCGCGCGAGACGTTGCCGAAGAAGCGGTGGCCGGCGTTCACGAGTTCGTCCGGCCCATAGGTGCTGGGCGTCGGGGTCCGCTGCGGCGGCGGCAAATCGGGCGGCGGCGGCTGCTGGGCGGAAGCCGGAATGATCCACCCGACCATCGCGGCAAGCGCGACTGCGGCAAGGCGTGATGCGAAAGTCATAAAAGAACCCCTGGTATCGAATCCGGTCGCTTCCTTAACCTGGCGCCAACAGGCGCGGCTCTAGGTTGCGCCGGATGTCCCCTCGACTCGGATGTTATCCGCAGCAACTATGACGGCACAACGGCAGGAAGCCAGCCCTTTGCGCCCCGGAATTGCCTTGATCGGCCTTCTGGTCTGCATGCTGTCGGGCATTTGGATCCTCTGCATGGGGTTGCCGGCGCAAGCGGCCACCACTGAGCGGATCGTCGTCAACCGCTTCAGCGGCGTGGCGATCGAGGGCTTCGACCCCGTGGCCTATTTCGTCGATGGCGCGGCCGTGCAGGGGACGGCCGAGTTCGAGGCGAACCTGTGGGCCGCAGTCTGGCGCTTTCGGAACGAGGGCAACCGGGCCTCTTTCCTGGCCCATCCCGAAGTCTACGGGCCGCAGTTCGGCGGCTACGATCCGGTCGATATCGCCCGCGGCGTCACCATCGCGGCCAACCCCCGTTTCTTCACGATCGTGGCGCAGCGGCTCTATCTGTTCAGCCGGGAAGCCAATCGCGACGCCTTCGCCGCCAATCCCGAGCGCTTCCTCTATGAGGTGGGCAAGCGCTGGCCGGCCCTCCAGGACAAGCTTAGCCAGTAGCGTCTTTACGATTTCAGAGTCTTGCCGCCTGCGGGTCACCCCAGGCGATGAACTCCGGGATGATGAAGCCGGCGTCGTTCCGCTCGCCGAAGCGGAGCGCGCCGCCCTTGCCGTCGGTCACGCTGCCGCCGGCCGCGGTCACGACCGCGTAGCCGGCCCCGACGTCCCATTCACAGGTGGGCCCGAAGCGGGGATAGATGTCGGCACTGCCTTCCGCGATCCGGCCGAATTTCACGGCCGAGCCGACCGTCTTCCTGACTGCGTTGGCGCGGTGATCGATGAACGCCTCGGTTCTGGGATCCCCATGCGAACGGCTCACCGCGGCGATCCAGGGCTCGCCGAGGGGCGGCAGCTTGCGGGTCTGGATCGGCTCGGCAGCGCCGATGGTCGCGCCGTCAAACCTGACCCGCTCGGCGCCGCGGCCGACGATGCCGCGCCAGAGCAGCCCGAGTGCGGGCGCGCTGACAATGCCCAGCAGCGGCACGCCCGATGTCACGAGGGCAAGGTTGACGGTGAACTCGTCGCGCCCGGCGACGAACTCCTTGGTGCCGTCGAGCGGGTCGATCAGGAAGAAGCTGTCGCGGAATGGCGGCGAGGCGAGCTGGGTCCGCTCTTCCGAGAGCGTCGGGATGTCGCCCGCAAGCTGGGCCAGCCCGTCCGCGATGATGCGGTCGGCGGCAAGGTCGGCCTCGGTCACCGGCGAGCCGTCCTGCTTGCCGTCGACCCGCATCGCCGTGCGGTTGACCGCGAGGATGGCTTCGCCGGCCTTCACCACCAGCGCGGTGAGCGGCTCCATCAGTTGGGAGGCGGCCGCGCCGTCGATGATCCGCTTCACCTGCATGCCTCATTCATCGGCAATTCCTTCCTTGGTCCAGTGATTCGCCGCGGCATTAGGGCCGCTTCGAACCGATCGCAAGCTAGCTGCCACGGGCTTGCGAATGTTAGAACCAGCAGCATTCGTCAAGCATGCTTGATTCGCCGCGTCCGCGCCGTGCAATTCCAGGAACCCTTTATGTCTGACGCTTCGTCACCCGCTACCGCCACCGCTCCAGATGCGCTCGAACTCGCTGCGCTGCTGTGCTCGCGGGTCTGCCACGATCTCATCAGCCCTGTCGGCGCCATCGTCAATGGGCTCGAAGTGCTCGACGACGATCCCAAGCCCGACGACCGCGAGTTCGCACTCGACCTGATTCGCAAGAGCGCGAAGACCGCCTCCGCCCGCCTCCAGTTCTGCCGCCTCGCCTTTGGTGCGGCCGGCTCGTCCGGCGCGCAGATCGATCTCGGCGACGCCCAGACTATGGCGCGCGGCCACATCGAGGACGGCAAGTGCTCGATCACCTGGAATCTGCCGCGGATCTTGCTGCCGAAGAATCGCGTCAAGCTGTTGCTCAACATGCTGGTTGTTTCGCAGCACACGATCCCGCGCGGCGGCACGCTGACGATCGATCCGATCGGCGAGGGCGAGACGATGAGTTTCCGCATCACCGCGACCGGACATAATGCGCGCCTGCCGCAGAACATCGCCGAGCTCCTGAGCGGCGAGCGCGGCCCGGCCGCGGATGCGCACGCGATCCAGCCTTATTATACGCGGCTGTTGGCAGAGGCTTGCGGGCTGACCGTGCGGCTCGCGCACGAAGGCGAGGCCATCACCATTATCGCGTCGTAGATACGCCGCCGCTCTCAAACGTTAATTAAATCTTTACGAGGCGCTTCGGCTTGTCCGGAGCGCCTTATCTCTTTGTTGATTCCGTTCTTTTCCACATACTCAACCAATATTAAACGCTTTGCGGTGAAGCTGGCCCCATTCCGAATTGGCGCATCACGTCTTGTGCGCGCCCTCCCTGTATGAAGGCCTGTTTTCATGGATGATCTGTTGCGGGAGTTTTTGACGGAAACCAGCGAGAGCCTGGACACCGTGGACAATCAGCTGGTGAAGTTCGAGCAGGAGCCGAAC
>NZ_JBEPQC010000019.1:0-18927 GCF_040547675.1 Bradyrhizobium sp. RT6a | reverse complement strand
GTCGACGCGGTCGGTCAGTCGACGGTGCTGTCGTTGCGGCCGGAGCGGGTCAAGTTGAACCCGGCGCCAGGCTCGCTGCCCAATGTCTTCAGCGCACAGGTAGCGGAAGTGATCTATCTCGGCGATCACGTGCGCACCCGGGTTTCGGTCTGCGGCCACGACGACTTTGTGGTCAAGCTGCCGAATTCGGAAGGCACTGTGCAGGTCGAGCCCGGCGCGCCGATCACCATCGGCTGGAAAACTGAGGATTGTCGGGCACTCGATGCACGGTAGACGAGTCGAGCCGGCGCCGACGTGGCGTGACGCGTGTTTGAGAGCGCTGCCCGTGCTCGCGGGGGGCGGCACAACAGGAGAAGCAAATGAAGAGGAAATCTGTTACGATCGCTAGTGCCTTGGCTGTGGCCGTTTTGGTGGCCGTGTGCCTTGGACCAACGGCATCCGCCTTCGCTGGTGATCAGCTCACGATCGTCTCCTGGGGTGGGGCCGTGCAGGCCGCTCAGCGCAAGGTCTTTTTCGAACCCTTTACAAACAAGACCAGAATGAAGTTAACGGAAGGAGAGTATAGCGGCGAGGTTGCCAAAATTCGAGCCATGGTCGAGTCCAAGAGCGTGAGTTGGGACCTCGTTAGCGCGGGCCCCCCGCCCATCTTGCCGTTGTGCGATCAGGGCCTCCTTGAGACGATCGACTGGAAGAAGCTGGGACTCGACAGGGCCAAATTCGGTGAGCCCGGCAAATTTGACTGCGGCGTGCCGCAGGGTGGCAGCGCTACGGTCGTCGCCTATGACAAAGACAAGCTGCCGAACGGTCCGAATACAATCGCCGACTTGTTCGACACGAAGAAATTCCCCGGCAAGCGCGGATTGTGGAAGAATCCGTATCCGAATCTTGAATGGGCACTGATCGCGGATGGGGTTCCAAAAGAGGAGATCTATAAGGTTCTCAAGACTCCGGAGGGCGTCGACCGCGCCTTCAACAAGCTCGACACGATCAAGAAGGACGTCATCTGGTGGACGGCCGGCGCGCAGGCCCCGCAGCTTCTTGCTGACGGCCAAGTCGTCATGACCATGGCCTGGAATGGTCGTATCACCGCTGCAAACAAGGACTCAGGCAAGCATTTCGCGATCATGTGGGACGCTGCCCAGGGAAATTTGGACTACTGGGTGATTCCCAAAGGAAGTCCTCATCTGGACGAGGCCTACAAGTTCATGGCCTTCGCCGCTTCAGGCCAGGCGCAAGCCGACTTCACCCGCTATTTCTCCTATGGGCCTGGCAACAGAGATGGACTGGCGCTCGTCGATCCGGGGGTGTTGCCGGATCTTCCAAATACACCAGAGCATGATGCCATTGCGTTGCACAAAGACCACGCTTTCTGGGCTGACAAGGGCGATGAACTGGCCCAGCGCTTTACCGCCTGGCTCACGAAGTGAAGGCCGGGCAAGGAAGGCCAAAGGCATGCCGTGGGGAGGCGCTTGTTCTCCCCGCGGTATCGAACCAGGAGCATTAGTTTATGTCGACGACGGCCATCCAAGTCGCCAGCAGCCCCGAACCTCTGCGTATCAAGCTTCGGCGGGTCGAGCGCCGGCAGAAGTTCAAGGACCTTATCCTCGTCCTTCCGCTGCTGGTGTTCATACTAGTCGGGTTCGTGCTGCCGATTGGCCGGATGCTGTTCAATGCCATCCACGACGATACACTATTAACTTTGATGCCGCGCACGATGTTGGCCCTAGCAGGGTGGGATGGCAAGGACCTGCCTGATGAGAGAGTGTATGCCGCACTGGCGGGTGACCTTAAGGAGTCTTGGACCCAGAAGACGGCGGGCCCTATCGGCAAGCGCATGAACTATGAGTTGCCTGGATCTCTCAGCGAGGTGATGTCGAGCGCTCGCAAAGCGAACTCGCTTCCCCCCGGCTCCTACAAAGAGGCGCTGATTAAAGTCAGTCCGCTCTGGGGTCGGCACGACGTCTGGAGCCTCCTAAAGCGTGGAACTTCGGCCTATACGGGCTATTACCTGCTGCGTTCTCTCGACTACGAATATGGCCCGGACAGCCAGATTGTCGCCTCACCGCCAGAGAACAGGATCTTTCGCGACATTTTCTTGCGCACGCTTGGCATCAGCATCGGCGTAACCGCCATAACCCTCCTGCTCGGTTTTCCTGTGGCCTATCTACTGGCGACATTGCCGCGCAAGTCCGGCAATCTTCTGATGATCTTGGTCGTGCTGCCGTTCTGGACATCAGTGCTGATACGGACCACCGCCTGGGTTGTGCTGCTGCAGCAGCACGGCGTCGTCAACGACACGTTGATGGCGCTGCATGTCATATCGCAGCCGGCCGAACTCATCTTCAATAGGGTAGGGACTATCGTGGCAATGACCCATATCCAACTCCCATTAACGCTCCTACCCATCTACAGCGTTATGCGAACGATCTCGCCCAGTTATGTCCGCGCCGCTCGCTCGCTCGGCGCTGGACCATTTTACGCCTTTTGGAAGATCTATTTCCCGCTAAGCCTGCCGGGGATCGCCGCCGGCTGTCTGATGACCTTCATTCTGTGCCTTGGTTACTACCTGACACCCGCGCTCGTCGGAGGGCCGGCCGATCAAATGGTTAGCTCATTCGTGGCGCACTATACAAATGAGGAGCTTAACTGGGGCATGGCGTCGGCGCTTGGCGCCATCCTGCTTACTGTGACGCTGCTACTCTACTATTCTTTCAACAAGCTGTTCGGCGTCGACCGGATCAAGATGGGGTGAGAACGATGGCAGCCTCCGCCTATGCCTCTCCGTTAGAAAAGGGCTGGTACTACCTGCACCGGCTTCTCTGCGGAGCAATCTTGTTGTTTCTAATTGCGCCGATCCTCGTCATCGTCCCGCTTTCATTCAATTCCGTACCCTTCTTCACCTATCCGATGGCTGGGCTGTCCCTGCGATGGTACGAGGAATTCTTCACGACCATGCGGTGGCAAGGCGCACTTCACAACTCAATCTTCATCGCCATTTCCGTGACGCTTCTGTCGACCGCCCTAGGCACCCTAGCCGCGCTCGGACTTAGCCGGCCGAACTTCCCTTGGCGCACGGCGGTCATGAGCGTGCTGATCTCGCCGACCGTCGTTCCGGTCGTCATCACAGCGGTCGGTGTGTATTTCTTCTACGCCGATGTCGGGCTGCTCAACACTTTTGCCGCTCTAATTTTGGCGCACACCACGCTGGCTACTCCTTTCGTCATCATCACTGTGACGGCAACGCTGGCGGGGTTCGACCACTCCCTGACGCGCGCAGCCGCAGGGCTCGGTGCGCGGCCGATCACAGCGTTCTTCAAAGTCACACTCCCCCTCATACTTCCCGGCATGATCTCTGGAGCGCTCTTCGCCTTTCTCACCTCCTTCGATGAGGTTGTGGTCGCTCTTTTCGTCGCCAGTCCTGAGCAGCGCACCTTGCCGAGGGTCATGTTTTCCGGCATTCGCGAGGAGATCAGCCCGACGATTATTGCTGCCGCCACTGTGCTGATGCTGTTCTCCATTGCCGTGCTAACCGCTGTTGAGCTGCTGCGGCGGCGCTCCGAACGCCTCCGCGGCATCCGCACCATCTGACTCTCTCGTCTCGTGTCGAAGAATCCTCGCGCTCTGGGGCGCTATCTAGATCCCGGTTCGGAGACTTTCGGAGTGAACTTTGATCTTCTGAAGAAACCGCGGCTTTCTAGAGGGTGTGGCGAAGAACAAGAGCGGACGCTCTCGGCAGCACCGTTCGACTTAGCTGGAAGCAGACCCCTTGCAGTAATCGCCGTTGGCTGAAGACAGAGCATTGTCGGGGGTTCGATGCGCTGTGTGGAGAAGGCTTCGCCTGAGCAGGCGCGGCTGGATCTTCGGTAGCGCTGCCTCGATCCCGGGGGTGGCCATAAAGGAGGGCAGACGATGAGCGAAGAAATTGATGGTTTCCTTGGCCGCGATCGGCTTAGCGGCGGGTACGCTTGAAACGAAAGTCGCCTTTGCGGGCGATCAGCTGACGGTCACCGCCTCGGGTGGGTCGACCCAGGCGGCGTATCGCAAAGTCCTTTTCGACCCATTCACGAACGTCGCCGGAATCAAGATCAAGGAGGACGAGTACAGCGGCGAGATTGGCAAGGTCCGCGCCATGGTCGAGTCCAAGAGCGTGATCTGGGAGTGTGTTCTCCGCCCCTGGGTCGTCCGCCTGGATAATGTGTGACGAGGGGATCCTCGAGAAGATCGACTGGAATAAGCTGGGACTGGATAGGACCAAGTTCGGTGATGCTGGAAGAATGGACTGCGGGATTCCGTATCAAATGAGTGGCGTGGTCCTCGCCTATGACAAGGAGAAGCTGCCGAATGGGCCGAACACCGTTGCCGACCTGTTCGACACGAAAAAAATCGCAGGGAAGCGTGGACTGGTGGAAGAATCCTTATCCTAATCTCGAATGGGCGCTGATTGCGGTCGGCGTTCCAGTCAACGACATTTACAACGTCCTCGGCACCCAGGAGGGCGTCGACCGTGCCTTTAAGATGCTCGACACCATCAAGAAGGACGTTATCTGGTGGACGGCCGGAAGCCAACCGCCGCAGCTCCTGGCCGACGGTCAGGTCGCCATGGCCGCTGCCTTCAACGGCCGCATCCCCGATGCAAATAAGAAGTCCGGCACGCATTTCGAGATCGTGTGGGACGCCGCGCAAGGGGGCTGGGACTACTGGGCGATTCCCAAAGGCACTCCGCGTCTGGACGCCGCCTACAAGTTCCTCGCCTTCGCCGGCTCGCCCAAACCTCAGGCTGACCTCACACATTACGTCGCCTACGGTCCGGGCAACGAGGATGCGATGGCGCATATTAATCCGGCGATGCTTCCCTACCTCCCGAATCCGCCCGATCATATGGCGCGTGAGACCAACACTGCCTTCTGGATTGCAAAGGGCGATGAGCTGGGCGCGCGCTTTACCGCTTGGCTCGCAAAGTAAGAACAAGAGCCGGCGAGGAGGACTTCCATTCTTCTCGCCGCCTCGCAAACGCTTTCGGAGTAGAGCACTGATCGTCGCTGCCGGCGCAGGATGCGGAACATGCATCAGCCCCCTTGAGAAAGGCCCATCACCCCACCGGGTGGAATTTGGTTCCCACATTCCCGTCAGGGACAACAAATCGCCCGGCCCCCGTAGGCAAGTGAACAATTGTTAGTCGTCGAAGCCGGCTACCAGGTCGGCCCAAGCGCCGGGGAGTGCTGATCCGCTGCGGACCTGAGCTGAAGAATCAACGCACGATGGACGAAGGGCGGCTCTGACGGTTGCGCGGAATGCAAATGCGATGACGTTCTGCGCAAAAGCGGGGAAACTCGATTTATCTATGCGCAGGCCCAGCAGAAATTGGGAATATTCCTCAGCAAGGTCGCGGTAACTCTTCCTCAGCTTCCGGCATTGTTGCGGGGGCATGCTCATGCAAGTGGCCTTGGTTGAACAAGGCGAGGTCTGTACAGAAAATGGCTGAAGACATGATCCCCCTAGGCGAGAAGCTGTATCGCCGCGCTCAGGCAACGCCCGACGCCCCCGCGGTTAGTTGCGGCGAGATCACCATTACCTGCGGTCAGTTGGAAGCACGAGCCAATCGAATCGCCCGCGCGCTGCAGGGGCTGGGCGTCAAGCTCGGCGACCTGGTCAGCATCGGCCTGCCCAACGGCGTCGACTTCATCGAGGCCTGCTGGGGCGTCTGGAAACTAGGCGCGACGCCGCAACCGGTGTCCTTCCGACTGCCAACCTCGGAGTTGCAAGCTATCCTTGATCTAGCCAACCCGCGGGTCGTGATCGCTTTGTCCGGTATGGATATCGACCGGTGGTGCGTCACGGTTGACGACCTGCTTGCGCTATCCGACGATGACCGGCCGGTCGAGCCGCGCGTGGCGCCGGTTTTGGCTGCCTTGACCTCCGGCGGATCGACCGGCAGACCCAAGCTTATCCTCTCGGGCCGGGCCGGTGAGACGCGAGCTGAATCAGATGATAACGTCTGGCGATTGGGGCCGTGCGATACGGCGCTGATCCCCGCGCCGCTCTATCACAGCGGCCCGTTCTGGTTTGCGCTCGATGTGCTGACATACGGCGGACATCTGGTGCTGCTGCCGCGTTTCGATGCGGAGGCGGTCCTGGCCGAGATTGAGCGACGCCGGGTGACCTGGATGTACCAGGTGCCCACGATGATGAGCCGGATCTGCCGGCTGCCGGAAACTGTGCGGGCCCGCTATAATCTCTCGTCGCTGAAGACGCTTTGGCACTTGGCTGCGCCCTGTCCATCTTGGCTCAAGGAGGCCTTCATCGAGTGGCTAGGGCCTGACATGATCATGGAAATGTATGGTGGCAGTGAGAACATAGCTTGGACAGCAATCACGGGAAGCGAATGGCTTGAGCGCCGCGGTTCAGTAGGGCGCGTGCAGGGGGGCGAAATGAAGGCCTTCGACGCGAACGGCGACGCACTGCCGGCTGGCGAGGTGGGCGAGATTTACATGCGCCGTGCGAAAGGCTCCTTGCCTACGTACGCCTACAGGGGTGCAACACCGCGCGCCCTACCGGGCGGCTGGGAGAGCCTTGGCGACATCGGTCATTTCGATGCCGAGGGTTATCTCTACCTCGGTGACCGCCGCACTGACATGATCCTGGTCGGTGGGTCCAACGTGTATCCAGCCGAGGTGGAAGCGGCGATCGACGAACACCCATCGGTTATCTCGAGCGCTGTGATTGGCCTGCCGCACGAGGATATGGGTTCGTCTGTCCACGCCATCGTCCAGACGCGCCGGGGCCTCACTGCGAACGCGCTGCTGTCGCATCTGGCGGAGCGGCTGGTGACCTACAAGCTTCCGCGCAGCATCGAATTTGTCGATGAGCCGCTGCGGGATGAGGCGGGCAAGGTGCGTCGCACTCAGTTGCGTGACGATCGCATCGCTCGGATAATACCGGCTGTCGGACAATCCTAACTGACGCAATTTCTTGTGTCGGGCAGCTGCCAGGCCATAGGGGCTTCTTACGCGAAGAACGATGCTAGCTGCCAAAAGGAGTCAGAAACTTGGCGAGTTACGTGGAGATCAAAAAAGGACTCGGCCCCGATGGACGCATTGCGGTAGTGCGGTTCGACCGCGGCGATGCCATCAATGCGCTTAATGACGACGCAACGCGTGAGCTGACGCGAGCTGCTGAAAGCTTTGACGACGACACCAAAACCTCAGTCGTAATCCTCGCCGGTGGTAAGTCCTTCAGCGCCGGCGCCGACCTGAAAGGTGGTGGACGTCGCTCCCCTGCATCGACGGACGTGGCCGCGCTGCGCCGACAGTTCCGGATCGGGCCGCGGCTAGCTCGGGCGTGGTACGAGATGGACCAGGTGACTATCGCCGCGATCGAAGGGTTCTGCATCGGAGCTGGCATCGCGCTTGCCGTCGCCCTCGACTTTCGGATCATTGCGCGTGACGCCCACATCCGCGTCCCTGAGGTGGGGCTGGGCATCAACATGAGTTGGCAGACAATTCCACGTATGCTGCAGCTAATCGGTCCAGCACGCACGAAGCAAGCGGTTATTCTCGCTGATCAGCGCATATCCGCCGCGGAAGCCTACGAATGGAGGTTGGTGGAGCAGGTGACAGAGCCAGGAGGGAGCTTTAAAGCGGCGATGAAACTCGGCGAGAAGGTCGCCGCGCAGCCAGCGATCCCGGTCGCAATGACGAAGCAGACGGTCAACCGTCTCGCCGGTGCGCTTGACGATCTCGCAAGCCATATGGATATCGATCAGTTGACATTGACTTGCCTGACTGAGGATTACAGGGAGGGTGTCGCCGCCTTCCGCGAGAAGCGCAAGCCCCGTTTTAAAGGGCGCTAACAGCGAGAACGCAGGAGCGCTGTGCAGGCTCTACCCGAGGCGGCAACTTGCTCACCACAAAGGATCTGTTCGCGTAGCGCAACTCGATCGTCGCCCGGGGCGAGTGGACGATCTTCTGTCGCGATAGGATGGGATTGCTAGAAGGCATGGTGGCAATCATTACCGGGGCTGGCGGCGGGCTTGGCGAGGCCTACTCCGGGCTGTTCGCCTGCAGTAGCCAATGACCTCGGTGTGGCGCCATCGACGGATCCGGCTCCCGTGCTGCGGCTGAAAAGATAGCGGTAGAGATCCGAGCGGCGGGCGGGCCGTAGCGAACGGCGACGACGTATCAACCCTGGCCGGGAGGGCGCTCGCCGCCTTCGTCCAAGTCGATATCCTGATCTGCAACGGAGGCATCCTGCACGACCGGACCCATTACGGCCGGGTCTGTTCAACAAGCTTCCGTTGCCCCTTGCCTTGGACGTCACGTGGGCCGCATGTTGCGGGCAAGCTCCGGCGTAACAGCGGAGACGAGTAGCGGCTTTCATCAGCCGATGACCGGGTAGTAAGGGTTCTGCAGAAACAAGTCCGTAGTGGCACCCGAACGAATGCTGCTGACCCCTCGTGCTTCCCGTAGAGGGAGAGTTGCAGATGCCGGGTTCAATGGCCGCACTCGTTAGCAAAAGGCAGGAAGATTGAATGAACTTGAGAGCCGGGCACTGAAGCGCTCGCAATATTGGCCTGGAAAGACGTCCCCAGCAGAATCAAATCGATAACGCGCTGTGCCGGCGCAATAGCCATCACTGACTGAAATTCGAATGCCATCCGCCCGCTATGCCCGGCACTCATTCCGCGGCGACTTCCGGCTGGCAAGCAGTGCTGCAAACTCAGCGGCTCGAGGGCGTACGCGGTTGCTCCGGCGCGCTGCATCGTGTCCCGGCGATCCGGTAGAAACGATCCAGCATCTGTTGTTGTGATCGTCGTAGCAGACGACCACGTCATGGAAATGTAGAACGGACTGGGGCAAGCGTTGACCGGAGTTGCCGGCGCCGGCAATCGCTCCAGTGTCCTGTTCAGATTGCAAGCAAGGAAGCCGGCCGCACCTCTCTGGAATGGTGGGAGATCGGGGCCATAACCTTCCCGATACTTGGCGAGCAAGATGCGAAGAATTCCCCATGAATCGCCCGCGAGAGCTTTCCGTGCAAATCGCGTTTGTCCGCATACAGGGCCCAAGCAACTCATGCCTTGCAGCGCTGTCGAGAAACGCAAGGTGGGTGCTGTCGATGCGCGAGACGTCTCATCGCTGTGTCCACTGATGTTCTCGGATGTGCATCGGACTGTCAGTCACCCACGACTGCTGTGCGACGAGACGTGCCGAACGCGAGAACTTGGCGTATCGCTGCCGTTGAGGCGAATACATTTCGACCATTCTCGTTTACGACGCAAGACATGGCTTCATCAACGACCACCGCCCGTACCACGACCGCGCAGCGCCGAGCTCGCCTGGGGCCAATCGCGTTTTCAGAAAGCACCTGGAATGACTGAAATCTTCGCCACACGCCGCGAAGACGCAATCCTCGAGGTCCGGCTCGATCGGCCCAAGACCAACGCGAACGACGCGGCTACGTCTCAGCTGATGGGGGAATTATCGAGGCATTTCGCGACGCCGACCTGCGCGTTGCCGTCGCCAAAACCGGCGGCGACAGTTCTTTTGTGCCGGCCCGGTTCTGAACGTTGCGGCCAGTGACAATGGCGTCGGCGGATTCGGCGACCTTCAGAAAATACGCAACCTCAACAAGCCCGTGATCATTTGCGTCAACGCGCAAGGAGGGTTTGACCAGCGCCAACGCAAGGAGCGGGCGCGGCCGCGCCCCGAGAATAGGGCGGCAGAAGATGCGGTGGGCGCCTCTGGCGCGGATGGGTTGGCGAGGATGACGATCTCGCCCGGCGCGAGCGTGGGTGCCAACGCCTTCTTGAAGTACAGCATGAAGAGCTCACCATTGATGGGACCATCAACTCCGCAAGGTGCGCTGATCAGCGCCGCGATGAAGGTCATGGTCTTCCAATGGCCGAAAGGTGCAGATGCTCGGAGGCGCTGCCCACAGGCCCCCCAGGGCGGGCAGCAGTGCAATATTCGGTTTGATGCATTCTCGTCGTTAAAAACCAACCGCGCGACGTCGATCCTGCCTTGATGTGCTTTCCAGGGGGGCCGCTTACGGGCGACGGCGGAGCGATCCTGCTCGGCTGGTACAAACGCTTTTCTGAAGCTGAGCTGCCTTGATCCCGCGTGTAGCTCGCTGGAATCGGAAAGGTTTGAACTTTGTTCCTATCCTTCGGTATTTCCTGTTTCCGTGCCGGAATTGGCTGATAGGTGTGCGTGGTCAGTTCGTTCCGTAGCTGCTCAAGTAGAGCCTCTACGCCTTGCGCTTCGATGGCCTCAAAGGTCATCCCGTCTGTTCCCGGAGCGCCATCGTTTTCTTTGTAACCGGCGTGACGCCCCCACCTTTCAACGACCGCACGCGGCAGCGCTGTCAGGTGGCGTTGAGCACCTTGGCGACGGTGACCGGCGGGCTTGGCTGCTGGAGGTTTGAATGAGAAGACAAAGTGCAATGAGGTGCGTTGTCCCGGACGTGGAGGCCATTCGTAGGCGACTCTCGCGCCGAAAGTCTCAGTACGTATTCCTCGTTTCGTCTGCTCACCACGCCGGATTTATCCGAGTGCTGCCAGAGTTTTGCACGAAACAAGCGCGGACATGAAATATATTCAAAATATACTAGTCGGAAGCGCTCTGAAGCGCTCTGAAGCGCTCTGAAGCGTCAGACGACTGTGCTCGCCAATACAATGAGAGAACAAATGTCTGCGAAACCGACAATGCCGATTGCAGATCTCACCGCGCAGGATTGTCTTGCCCTTTATAAGGATCGGGACTTGTCGCCTGTTGATGTGATCGATAACTGCTTGCAGCGTATCGAAGAAGCAAATCCAGACCTCAATCCATTCTGCTTCATTGGCTTTGAACAAGCGAGAGCCCAAGCACGACTCTCAGAGGCCCGGTGGATGCGAGGCGAGCCGATCGGTTTGCTTGATGGAGTTCCGGTAACTTTAAAGGACGTCACGCTTAATCGCGGAATGCCTACACGTTGGGGCTCGAGATCAACCGGGGGGGACGGACCGTGGGACGTCGATGCTCCGGCCGCTGCGCGTCTGCGGGAGGCGGGGGCTGTCATTCTGGGAAAGACGACTACTCCGGAATACGGCATGCAGGGAGCCACACACAGTTCGCTTTACGGAGTCACTCGCAGCCCCTGGAATCCAAGCCTCACACCGGGCGGGTCGTCCGGAGGAGCGGCGGTTGCCGCAGCACTAAATCTCGGTTTTCTGCACTTAGGAAGCGACGGCGGAGGATCAATAAGAACACCCGCGAGCTTCACAGGCGTCTTCGGCCTCAAGCCGACTTTCGGGTATGTCCCCCAGTGGCCGCCAAGTGTATTTACTACACTATCGCATATCGGGCCGATGACTCGTACGGTGGCTGACGCGGCTCTCATGATGAGGGTTATCGCCCAAAAGGATGCGAGGGATGGATACGCCGGTCTGGATTATCCATTCGACGACATTCCTCTCGTTTCGACACTAAAGGGGCTAAGAGTGGCGTATAGCCGAGACTTCGGGTATGCGAATGTGTCGGGAGATATTCTGAAGGTTACTGATGCCGCTGCCCAGAAAATCAAATCTCTCGGCGCAGAAGTAATCGAGATAAATCCAGGTTTTGACGATCCCGCGGACACGTTCAACGTGTTTTGGCGTGCAGGTGCCGCTCGGCTCCTTAGCCGACTAAAGAAAGAGCAGCATAGCCTATTAGAACCAAGCACTCTGGACGTGGCTAAACAAGGTCTGTCGCTCACTCTTTTCGAATATCTTGATGCTCAAGAAGCTCGAGTTGAACTTGCCGCCAAGATGGCGGCGTTTCATGAGAAGTTCGACCTGCTGATCACTCCGACCATGCCTGTTGCACCTTTCCCGGTCGGGCTCAATAAGCCAGATGATGTTCAAAATTGGTGTCCATTCACCTTCCCTTTCAACCTCACGCAGCAACCGGCAGCTTCTTTGCCCTGTGGACTGGATAGCAGCGGCCTTCCGGTCGGTCTCCAGTTGGTCGGTGCACGCTACAAGGACATGGCCGTCCTGTCCGCAGCACGGGTTCTCGAAAGTGCGCTCGGGCGCCTCGTCCCTCCAAGGCAGGCGGCAGCGGCGGCCTGCGCATGATGAGATACGTGAAAGATGTCTAAAGACGAAAACACCTTCATCATCCAGCGAAAAGAGCATTACGGGCTTCCGTACTATCAGGACTCGCTCAGCAGATACTAGGGATCAGGCGATTAGCTGCGATTAAGGGGAGTTGTATATGATCATCTCTCGACGCGACCTCATTACGACAGGCTTCGCCGCCGGCGCTGCCGTATCAATGCCCTCGCTCCTACGAGCGCAAACTGGTCCTGCGGCTGCGAGGACCGTCCGAATTATAAAGTCGGGTGACCTCCGAGTCTTCGATCCGATCCTTTCGACGACTACGATCACCGGTGATCATGGCTATGCGATCTACGACACGCTTTTCGCGCTGAACTCCAAATTCACGCCCCAGCCGCAGATGGTGGGGAAGTGGAGCGCTTCCGACGACAAGAAGACCTATACGTTCGAACTTCGGAATGGTTTGGGTTGGCACGACGGCACGCCTGTTACTGCAGCGGATTGTGTAGCCTCCATCCGTCGTTGGGGGCAAGTCGCTCCGGGCGGCAAACTTATCATGGCGCGGGCCAAGGATATTTCGAAAAAGGACGAAAAAACCTTCACGATCGAACTCAAGGAGCCGCTGGGGCTCTTGATTGATGTGCTGGCCAATTTAGCGAATCCGTTCCTGTTTATTATGCGCGAGAATGACGCAAGTCGCCCCGCGACCGAACAGGTGACCGCGAATATCGGGTCGGGGCCGTTTAAATTCAATGAAGCTCTGGCCAAACCCGGTGCGAGCTTTGCCTACGATCGGAATGAGAAATACGTGCCGCGCGACGATCCGTCAGACGGATTCGCTGGCGGGAAAGTTGTCAATGTCGATCGGGTCATCTGGGAGAACATCTCGAATCCGCAGACTGCCTTTGCGGCCTTGCAAGCGGGAGAGGTTGATTTCCTCGAAGGCCCGCCCGCCGATCTTTATCCGGCCGTCGAGAGCGATCCTAACCTTGCGCTCCAAGTTCTGGACAAGATGGGTTGGGTTAATCTTCTGCGCCTGAACTGTCTTCAGAAGCCGTTTGATAACATGAAGGCGCGCCAGGCGATGCTTTACCTTGTTGATCAGGAGGCAATCGCTCGCGTCATCACCCCCGACCCAAAATACAGCCACCCCGTTAGTTCGATGTTTGGAAACGATACGCTCTATTCCAACGACGAAAACACGGGATGGTACAAGAAGGGCGGCGATCCGGAAAAGGCCAAGCAGTTGTTCAAAGAGGGCGGCTATGTTGGCGAGAAGGTCGTCATTCTTCAACCGACTAACCTGATGGGATTCAGCAATGCCGCGCAGTTCCTCGCGGCCGCGCTGCGGAAGATTGGGATTAATGCCGAACTTGCGCCGAGCGACTGGGGCGGAGTTGTCACGCGTCGGACGAACAAGGGGCCCGTGGAGGAAGGCGGCTGGAGCATATTTATCACGGGTGTGCCCGATTTGACCCTCAGCGATCCGATTGGCGCACCCTGGCTGGGCGCGGAGGGCGACAAGGGCTTCTTTGGCTGGCCCAAGAGCGACAAATATGAGGCCCTTCGGGCCCAATGGGCGGATACCCCAACGGTCGCCGAACGCCAGGTGCTGGCCCGCAAGATGCAGGCAGTTTGGTGGGACTACGTCCCAACCGTTCTGCTGGGGCAAGGTGTCTACGCAACCGCGCGCCGCAAGACGCTGACCGGCCTCATCGGAATGCCCGGTGCCCTGCCGATGTGGAATATGCAAAAGGCCTGAGGAGCATGGCCGCCTACATTGTTCTCAGGATGCTCTCGACCATTGCTGTCATGGCGATGGTCGGGATTTTCATCTTTTTGCTTCTCAGACTGTCGCCTGGCGACCCGGCGGCCATCATCGCCGGCGACGCGGCAACCCCACAGATGATCGCGGGCATCCGCGAACAACTCGGACTTAATGATCCTCTACCAGCCCAGTTCCTACATTGGGCGCTGGGCATTCTCAGCGGCGATTTCGGGGGCTCAATTTTTACGGGCCGACCGGTTCTCCTCCTCATCTCGCAGCGGTTGCAGCCAACCATTTCCCTTTCGATCCTGACGATGATCGTTTCGGTGACGGTTGGGGTCGCTTTCGGCATGCTGGCCGCATGGCGTGTCGGCGGCGTCTTCGACCGCACTCTCGCAGCCTTTGCGGCGCTTGGCTTTTCTGTCCCGGTATTTGTCGTCGGCTATTTTCTGATCTACTGGTTCGCAATCAGCGTGCGTTGGCTACCGGTCCAAGGATACCAGCCTGTCGAGCACGGCCTCGGGCCCTGGCTTGTGCACCTGATCCTGCCGACCGCGGCCTTGAGTTTCCCCTACATCGCTTACTTCGCCCGGATCACGCGCGCGAGCATGCTCGGAGTTCTGTCGGAAGACTATATGCGAACGGCCGCTGCCAAGGGCGCCTCTTCATATTCCATGCTCTTCCACCACGCCCTGAAGAATGCGGGTGTCCCGATCCTTACCGTGATCGGCATAAGTTTCGCCTATCTGATTTCTGGCGTCGTCATCACGGAAACGGTGTTCAACATCCCTGGTGTCGGTCGATTGGTCGTCGATGCGATCAACAATCGCGACTATCCGATCATTCAAGGCGTGCTCATCCTCGCTTCGGGCCTGTACGTCCTGATCAATCTCGCGGTCGATCTGGCTTACACCCTGATCGATCCCCGGATCCGGTATTAAACATGACACCTCTCTCCGCACCCGTTGAAGTCGAGCCGATGGGCTGGCTGCAAATAGCTAACCTTCCTCGTCTAGCAAGGCGGCATTCGCTGGTCTTTGCCGGCGGCGGCCTCTTGGCGGTGTTGATCATCCTTGCGCTCGCTGCACCGTTTTATGCCGCTGATCCCCTGAGCATGGATCCTTTCAACCGCCTTCGGCCTCCCTCAGCCGAGATGTGGTTCGGGAGCGACAATCTGGGCCGTGACGTATTTGCGCGAGCGGTGTTCGGCGCCCGGATCTCCCTCATGGTGGGATTGATCTCGGCGGCGAGCGCGGCTTTGGGTGGGCTTCTGATCGGTGTCGTTGCCGGGTACAACCGCAGCTTCGATAATGTCGCCATGCGGATCATGGACGGCTTGATGGCGATCCCGACGATCCTGCTGGCCATCGCACTGATTTCCCTGACAGGCGCTGGCATCGGGATCCTCATCGTCGCCATCACAATCCCATCGATCCCAAGTGTTACGCGGCTGGTTCGGTCGGTGGTTCTGAGCGTTCGCACCCGTCCTTATGTGGAGGCCGCGCTCTGCGGCGGCGCGCGTCTGCCCAAGGTGCTGTGGCGGCACATCCTGCCGAGCACCATTCCGCCGCTCATGGTCCAGAGCGCGAACGTCTGCGCCAGTGCGATTCTGACGGAGGCCGGGCTGAGCTTCCTCGGCGCGGGTGTGCCACCCGATATCCCGAGCTGGGGCAACATGATCTCGAGTTCGAGCCTGTATCTCGGTGTCGCCCCATTGACGGTCTTCGTCCCCGGTATCTGCCTTGTCATCACCGTCCTTGCCGTCAATTTGCTCGGGGATGGCTTGCGCGACCTGTTCGATCCCCGCGCAAAGCGGAGGCGCTGACATGCTGCACATGCAAAGAGCCGCAGGCGACGACGTGCTTCTCGATGTGCGCGAGTTGGAGACGCACTTTTACGGCGAAGACAGCGTCACCCGCGCCTTGGGCGGCATCAGCTTCCAGGTCAAGCGGGGCGAGACGCTCGGCGTGGTCGGCGAATCCGGCTGCGGCAAGAGCGTCACCGCGCTCTCCATTCTTCGCCTGCTGCCGAAGCTGACCGCCAAGACCGTCGGCGGCAAGATCCGCTTTTACGGACGCGACCTGCTGAAATGCTCCGAACACGAGATGCGAAAGGTCCGCGGCAATCGGATCGCCATGATCTTCCAGGAGCCGATGACGAGTCTCAATCCCGTTCATACTGTCGGCAGCCAGATCGCCGAAGCAGTGCGAATTCATACAAAGGCCTCGCGGTCGGAAGCGATGGCAAAAGCGCAGGAGATGCTCAGCCTCGTCCGCATCGCGGACCCCGATCGCCGCGTCAAGAATTACCCCCACGAGATGTCAGGGGGCATGCGCCAGCGCGCGATGATCGCCATGGCGCTGGCCTGCTCGCCGGAACTGTTGATTGCCGACGAGCCGACCACTGCGCTCGACGTGACCATCCAGGCGCAAATCCTGCGGCTGATCGTCGATCTGAAGGAGCGTATGGGGACGGCGGTGCTGTTCATCACGCACGATCTCGGCGTCGTCGCCGAGACCTGCCAGCGCGTGATCGTCATGTATGCCGGCCGGATCGTGGAGCAGGCGAGCGTAAGAGAATTGTTTGCGCGCCCCGCCCATCCCTATACCCAGGGCTTGATGCGCTCAGTGCCCGATCGGCGGCGCGGCCGGAGGCAGCGTTTTCCGGACATTCCCGGCATTGTCCCGACGCTGCGCGCGCCCATGGTTGGCTGCAGCTTTGCGCCGCGCTGCCCGTTTGCAATCGGCATTTGCCGCGAGCAGACGCCGACCCTACGCGATGTCGGGCCGGGCCACGCCGCGGCCTGCTGGCGCTCCGAAGAGGTCATAGGCGCATGAGCGGTACCCTGCTGAAAGTCGAGAAGCTGACCAAGCATTATCCGCTGGGGACGGGGTTCCTGAAGAAGACCGTGCCGGTGGTGCGGGCGGTGGAGGATGTCTCCTTCTCTGTCGACGCCGGGGAAACGCTCTGCATTGTCGGCGAATCCGGCTGCGGCAAGTCCACCGTCGCGCGGCTCCTGATGCGGATCGTCGAGCCGACGGGCGGGCGCGTGCTGGTCGAGGGAACTGATATTGCTGGTCTGAAGAAGCGCGCGCTTCGAGATTGGCGCCGGCGGATGCAGATGGTGTTTCAGGATCCTTACTCGTCTCTGAACCCGCGTCTCACCGCCGGACAGATCATCACCGAGCCGGTCGAGAATTTTGAGCGCCTCAGCCGCAAGCAGCGCCAGGCACTGGCGGCGGACCTGCTGCAAAAGGTCGGCATGCGGCCCGAAATGATGCACAGGTTCCCGTCCGAATTGTCGGGCGGGCAGCGGCAACGGCTCGGCATCGCGCGGGCGCTTTCGCTACAGCCCTCGCTCATCATCGCCGACGAGGCAGTCTCAGCCCTTGACGTCTCGGTGCAGGGACAGATCCTGAACCTTCTCATGGATCTGCAACAGGAGATGGGCATTGCCTTCGTCTTCATCTCACATGACCTTGGCGTCGTGGAGCATATCGGTCATCGCGTCGCGGTCATGTACTTGGGACGCATCGTGGAACTCGCCCCATGCGAGGCGTTGTTTGCAAAGCCGGTCCATCCCTATACCGAGGCACTCATCGCGGCCGCCCCGGTGCCGGACCCGACACGGGTTCGGCTGAAGGCGCCAGTTGAGGGCGAGGTGCCAAGCCCCATCAACCCGCCGAAAGGGTGCGCGTTTCACCCGCGCTGCCCGCTTGCGGTTGAGCGCTGCCGGATCGAAATGCCGCCATTGGTGCCGATGGCTGACGGGCGCGCCGTAGCCTGCCATGTGCGCGCCCCGACTATGGACATCCCGGCCGAGCCGGCCACGGCGGCCAATTCTTTGCTCTCTCCTGTGGCACGGCCACAGACGTTTTGACCCGATCGAATATCTTGTGCGCACCGCCGACATGAACATCGGACATCGGCACATGAACCTGAAAAGTGACGGAAGGATGGAACAGGACCCGATCGTGAAATAGCTTCCAACCGCGCTGCATTTGGTGATCGATGAACGTCACGATGATCAACGGCGTTATCGGCACGGGGTCGCGTTCATGGATGGGCAATACCTGCGGATACCCGAGGCCAAGATCTCTGTGCTGGTTGGGGCCTCCTGCATTCTGATGCGGCTTACGACACGGTCCATGTCTGGAACGGAAAGTTCTTCTGGCTGCACTTGCATCTTGACCGCTTTTGGCGAAGCGTAGAGCGTCAACGAATGAAGCTGGCTATGACGTGAGCAAATCGCATCGATCCTCAACAATTGCGTCGCTTTGTCGGGGCATAAGTCGGCGTGCGTGGTTGATCTGCACGCGCGGTTCATCGCCGACATTCAGCCGGGATTCCCGTCAAGCGGATAACCGCTTTATCGCGTTTGCTATCCCTTTTGGGTCCGTGGCCAACGAACAGCAGCTGGAGAGAGGCTTGGATGTCGTAATCAGCCACACAGTCGCATCCCCGCCAAATCAGTCGATCCCGCGATCAAGAACTTCCATTGGCTCGATCTCGTGAGGGGGCTTTTTGAGGCCTACGATAAGGGGGGCGGAGACGGCGCTGATCGTAGATACGAAGCCGGTTCCCAAAGTTCGGCTCAATTGGTTCCACCAAAAGCCTTGCGCAATGGTGGGGCAGATGGTGGGGCGGCTTTAAAAATACCCAGGATCTTAGCGAAAAAAGTAAGGCGCGACTGGCATCACCGCCGTCGTCCCCATAGCGCCCCCTTTCAGTAGCGGAACCACTCGCTGCTCGGTCTGAAGCTCGCCGTGAGTCTGACGGCGGCGGGGTCCTTGCGCAGCCTCGCGCTCAGAATTCGGTAGCTGGTTCTGGCGTGGTACCCGCGGCGGACTCCGCAAACGAATTTAGAAGAATACGGATGTCAACACCACGACGTTCAGGGCATGTCCGGTTGTGTGTCCAGTGAAGGCTGGCATGTTCAGGAGGAGACAAACCTGCCGGGGTAGAAGTCAGAGCCCCGTAGTTTGGATGTAAGCGTCGTTTTCAGGCCACAGCTTTGAGGTCTTGACGTCGATAGGCCCACGGAAGCAGCTGGTCGATCTCGCTGTTCGGATGGCTATTGACG
>NZ_JBEPQC010000018.1:0-20044 GCF_040547675.1 Bradyrhizobium sp. RT6a | reverse complement strand
GTCGTCGCCATGATGCGATTACACCATGCGTCGCGGCATCCCGCGAGCGCGACATGCATACTGATTCACTGTGCCGCAGTTCAACTCGCCTGGATCGGCGACGGTGTCTCGCGCGCGGCGTGGACGCGCTTCCAGTCCAGTCCTTCGAGCGAGGGGATTGAGGAATGTCCCCAATAGTGAGTCTGACGAATCATTTCCGGAGGTGGTCGAAGTTCGAGACCCCCACCATCCTTTGTACGGCCGCTCATTTCGAGTGATCAGGAAGATCGGCCAGCGAGGCCGAGGCATTCCCGCTTCGTATGAAGTTGAGTATCGCACGGGAAGCAGTCTCCTAGTTCAGGCAACTGCAATCGAATATTATGGACAAGAAGCAAATCAGATTAAGCTGAGTATGGAGGCTCTACTCGAGCTTTTATCGACAGCGGATTGTCCCGACGCACATGAGCATGGATCCAGCCGATCTTTGGTCGACGCTGACGCCCGCGCTCCGACGCCAGATCGTCGAAGACGTCGCCGCGATTTTGGCGGAGATTCCTCATGAAGTCCGAGTTGGTCACACCAAGCCACTTGGCGCGCAAAGCCGTAGTCTACATCCGGCAGTCGACGCCCCACCAGGTCGTAAGCAATCAGGAGAGCCTGCGCCTTCAATACGCGCTTCGCAAGCGCGCCCGCGAACTCGGATGGCGTGAGGCGGCCATCGACGTGATTGACACCGATCTCGGGTTGAGCGGCGCCTCTACAGCGCATCGTAATGGCTTCAAAGAACTCGTTGGCCGCGTTGGCTTGAGTGAAGTGGGGCTCATCCTGTCGATCGACGTGACTCGCTTGGCGCGTAATTGTACCGACTGGTATCCGCTCCTGGATATCTGTGGTCTGCGTGGCTGTCTGATCGCCGACCGCGATGGTGTCTATGATCCGGGCACTCCTAACGGACGTTTGCTTCTCGGGCTGAAAGGTTCGATCTCCGAGCTTGAGCTACACACGATCCGCAGCCGGCTGACCGCCGGCCTGCTGGCTAAAGCCGAACGCGGCGAACTTGCGGTTATGCTGCCAATCGGGCTGATGCGGGACCCGAGTGGCGTGGTCGTTAAGGATCCCGACATGGCCGTGCAAGGGCGGCTCGGTCTCGTCTTCCAGCTGTTCCTGCAATTGCGCAGCGTTGCCAAGGTCATGCGGGCGTTGAACGAGCGTGACCTCGAACTGCCACGTCGTGATCGGCATGGCGATTTGTGTTGGACGCGCGCGACGCTGGCTGCGGTGGCGGCCGTCTTGAAGAACCCCGCATATGCGGGTGCCTTCGTCTATGGACGAACCCGCTTCCAGCCGGCGAAGCGGGAGGGCGCCCTGCCGCAAAAGGCTCCGCGGCCGATTGAGGAGTGGCGGATCGTCGTCAAAGATCGATATCCTGCCTATATCGACTGGCCAATTTATGAAAAAATCCGAGCCGTCATCAGAGATAACCGAGCCGAATACATGCGCATCAAAACCCGAGGCGCGCCTCGCGATGGCGAGCTTCTGCTCCACGGCATCGCCTGGTGCGCACGATGTGGCCATAAGATGTACGTCCGCTACAAGGGGGGCGGCGAGTATGTATGCAATCACCTGCGTACCCAGGAAGGCCAGCCGACCTGCCAACACATCCGGGCCAGCCGTATCGATGCGGCCGTTGCCGATGCATTCCTAACTGCACTGGCGCCGGCCGAACTCGATGCCTTGTCGCACTCCCGCCGGGTCCAGCAGCAGATGAACAATGCGTTACGTTCTAGCGCAGAACGAGAGCTCGAGCGCAAGCGGTACACGGCGGCGCTCGCCGAACGGCAGTTCAACCGAGCTGATCCAGACAATCGCCTGGTCGCCTCAGAACTCGAGCGCCGATGGGAAGCGGCTCTAACCGACGTGCGCGCCGCCGAAGAAGCGCTTGCCCGACAGACGCCCTCCAAAGCCATCACACAAGTGGCCATAAGCAAGGAGCTCGACAACAAGGTCATCAGCCTCACCGGACGCTTGCCGCAGATATGGGCTGACGAGACTATCTCGGATGCGCATCGCAAGGCATTGTTGCGATGTCTCATCGAAAAGGTCGTGCTCGACCGCGGTGAGCACGACTTGGCCCTGGCCAGGATCGTCTGGCGAGGAGGCGCCGTGACGGAGCTCGAGGTGAGGATGAGCGTCAACTCCGTCACCAGATTGACGCGAGGCACAGAGATGCGGGTGCGCCTGTTGGCGCTTGCCCGCGACGGCGTCCCAGACGACGAGATCGCCGCAATCCTTACTCAGGAAGGCCACCGCTCTCCTCATTGCGCCGATAAGGTGCTGCCCATCACCGTTGGGCGGCTCCGTCGTGCCGCTGCCATCAAGGTGACTACCCAGCGCAACCGATGGATGCATGCCGACTCACTCCTCAGCCCGCCCGAACTGGCCCGAACGCTTAAGATCCCGGTGAACTGGCTCTATGTGCAGATCCGAAGTAAGCGTTTGCTGATTGATCGCCAGTCAAGCGGCGCCTATCTCTTCCCGAATACACCATCCATTCTTGACGCTGTCCGAGACCTTCGAAACCACGTCATTGCGCAACTTGATCTAAGAATCTGTCAGCCTAACAAGGAGGGGCATCAACATGGGTGATCGAGCAAGGCTGACAGCTGCGCCGCGGTCAGGCGAATGACGCCGTCCTGCACGTTGGGCCAGCAGAACGAACCGGTCTCAAGCCGCTTGGCGAACAGGCACACACCCGTGCCGTCCCAATAGATCAGCTTCACCCGGTCGACGCGCTTGGCGCGGAACACATACACGGCGCCGGAGAACGGATCGGCCTGGATGCTCTCACGCACCAGGGCCGCGAGCCCTTCGGCACCCTTGCGGAAGTCGACCGGCCTGGTTGCCACCATCACCCGCACCGCGCCCGTCGGACCGATCACGTGCAGGTCTTCAGCGCATGGATCACGGCCGCAACCGTCGCGGCATCCGCGCCGCGGCCGACCCGGACCGCGACGCCGTTGATCTCGAGCTCGATGGTGCCGCTGTTCTCGGCGCCCTCGGGCGCCTTCCGGAGGCGTCGGCGCTGCCGCGGTGAGCGCTCCGGCGGCGTGGACGATGGGGTAACGACAGCGGGCACGAACGTCTGCGGCTCGGGAGCCACAGGGATCGCAACCGGCCGTCGCATTTGCCGGCGCCACGTAAACAGCTGTTGCGGCGACAATCCGTGCCGCCGCGCGACCTCCGATACCACGGCTCCCGGGGCCAGCGTCTCCTCGACGAACCGAGCCTTGTCGTCGGCCGAGAACTGCCGGCGTCGGCTGGTCTCTGTGATGACCTCGACCCGACGAACCGAGGTCCTAGGCTCAAGCATATGGTCAAGCTTAGACACAAGCCGATCTCCAATCAGAGATCGATCATTCCTCGCTCGACGCCTTCAATGGAAGGTGGGACCGAAACAGCGCTTACGTTCGTCCTGCAGCTGGCCGTTGAAGTTCTGGATGAAGCGTTCTGCGTAGGCGCCTGCCATGCGACGCGGCTCCGATCGGCCAGGTCCGGATGGTATTGCTGATGAACTCGCTGCCGTTGTCGCTGACCACCATCTTCGGCTTGCCGCGCTCAATTATCAGCGGGTCCATTTCGCGGGCCAGTCGGGTGCATCGGCCATCAGCGCCAGGCACTCTCGGGTGCAGTCGTCGACCACCAAGGATCGGAAGTGGCGGCCGTCGGTGAGCTGATCCGTCACGAAGTCGAGCGACCAGCGGTCGTTTAGCGCCATCGGCATCGTTCTCGGTGCCCGGGTCCCGATCGCCCGCTTGCTGCCGTCTCGGCGACGCCCCGCAAGCCTCTTTTCTCGGTAGAGCCGGAACAGCTTCTTGTAGTTGATCAGATAACCCTCCCGCTTGAGCAGAACAGGCGGGCGCCGGTAGCCGAAGCGACGGCGCACCTCGGCGATTGCTCTCGTGAGTTGGCGCAAGGCGGCATCATTTCCCCGGCTTGTCTGATATCTGATGGTCAAGCGACAGCAGCCGATGCCTTTACATGCGCGCCGTTCGCTCATCGCGTGGGTATCCATGAGATGCGCGACATCTCTTCGCTTGGCCGCGGGCGTCACTACTTGTTTCCGCAACAGGTCCTTCAGCGCCGCGTTGTCCAGCATGGCGTCGGCCAGGAGCCGCTTCAGCCGCGTATTCTCGTCTTCCGGGGTCTTCAGCCGCTTGGCTTCCGAGACCTCCATTCCGTCGAACTTGGCCTTCCTTTGTAAATGCTGGCGTTGCTGACGCCCGCCGTGAACTTGCGGCACGGACCGGCGGTCGAGACGCCGACCTCGTGCAAAATCCCGATGACATCCTCGTCGCTAAGCGGCTGCGCTTCATGCTCTGGTCCTTATCTTGGGCCAGAGAACCTGGATTAAATCCGTGGGGCAACGTCAGTGAGTCAAAGGGCGCTTTGCGGCGATTGGGTCGGGCGATCAGAACCGACTACCCCATCCTTCCGTGGACGCCGCTCCTCAGCAGGAACGCGAACGGCAGTTACTCTGCTCGAACGGGACCGGCCCATAGTGATCTGGCTGTTGTAACAAGCTAGGCTTTCTTCTGGGCGATGAAGACCACCGGAAGGTGTAGCATGAGAGGCGACCAGCTCCTTCGTCTTAAGCTAGTTTTGTTGTGCCACCCATGTCCAATTGATAACCCCGATGTTCCGAACCCGACAACGTTCGCAGACCCGCTCCTGTGGACGCGTGGCGCATAGACGTCTCTCACCCACGTTGACGCGGGCGCGCACATCATTCCGCAAGTGGCACGGCGGTTGCTTGGATGAGCCAGGCGCAATACGGAGATCGGCCATGAAATACGTTTCCGAACACAAGGCTTTTTGGGACGCCGGGCAAAAGAACTACCCTGATCAGATGAAGCCTGACGGATTCGGAGGACAACTGCTTAGCCCGAGGGCGATCGAAGGAATACACGCCGTCCTGAACGCTGATCATTCTGGTCGCTTTGCAAAGCCCTCCGATCGAGATTGGATATCTTCTATCTACCCATGGACCGGTGACCAGCGCTCCACAAAAATTGGAGCGTTGGCGAAGACTTATAAAGGGCTGATAATTTATAAAACTCCCTTTGATTTGGCTCTGTATCCAAGGCTTATTTGGGAACTTCAGCCGAGGACAATCCTAGAGCTAGGGTCATGCCAAGGTGGCAGCGGATTGTGGTTTGCCGACAATATGTCCGTGCTTTGTGAGAAGCCCGGTGAAGTTCACTCGTTTGATTTGTACAGCAAACTTGTGCATGAGAATGCAAGAAAGCATCCACTCCTTACCTTTCATCAAATTGACCTTTCGAACACCGCCAACTTCGATGAAAAGTTGCTCGTAAGCCTGCCTCATCCCTGGCTTGTGATCGACGACGCGCATGTGCAGATATTTTCGGTGTTCTCTTACCTGAATAAGTTTCTGGTGTCAGGAGATTACTACGTAATCGAGGACAATCCCGTGTTCGTAAATAGAGAGATTATCGATGGGTTCGAGTTGATTGAGCAAGCAGGATTCTTAGTCGACACTTATTACACTGACGCGTTTGGGACGAACGTTACTTGCGCTTCAAATGCATGGCTTCGAAAGTCGTAGGTCTGGCTCAATAGAGTGCCGGACCAAGAACATGATCGCCCTTATGGTTGCTTGGCTGGGTTGCGCAACGACCGTCGTCCTCCCGACCGAGGGGGCGCTGTTACGGCGCAACCGACGTCTCGTCGAACCGCTCCGCATGATCTGCCGACCCAAACAGTAGCGCGCTTGCCTGCTCGCTGCGCTGGGATTTGAGGCGGCGCTGAAGCGTTCGCAGCACCTTATCCGGGACGCGCCCGGATATTCCGCTTGTAGCTTATCAGGAATTCGGCGCCGGTTCGCCACGGCTCGGCCTTGAACCACTGCTGCAGCGAGCGGATCAGGGCGACTACCTCGCTTCGTTTTCAGGACCGGCCGGTCCGTCGGTCGAGATGCGTCACGCACGCCAGGGTCATCCTGTGAGGAGGCGAGCATGGCGGCCGTCGCCCCCGGCGAGGGCGAGCGCTTCGAAAAGCCGCGGCAGCCGCTGATAGAGCACGGAGCGTTTGCGGCAGGCCTTGTGGCCCAAGGCGCAAGCAATCCAGCTCTTGCCAACGCCGGGCGAGACAGCATCACAATGCCGGGTGTCCGGCGTTCGAGGTTTTGATCCTCTATCCGTTCCATCCTCGGGCCGGGCAGATGGTGCAGGTCGAGCACCGCAAGCGCTTCGCCGGCGAGGACCATCTGGTCGTGGTGCAGCCCGACGGGACACTCGCCCTGATCCCGGCCTGGATGAGCGAGGATATTGCTCGCTCTGCAACGCTCACAGCAAGCCGTCGGTTGGCTGTCGAAAGGCTCGTCGAGCTGCGGGCGCGAATCGATGTGCTTATCGCCTCTCGAGGCGGGGCATGGCCCCTGCGTGAAGGAGGGGATCATGCAACCAAGACGCCACCTGCAACAGAGTCTGTTCGAGGAGGATCGCCAGACGCCGGAGATTCCGGCGTCGCAGAGAAGCACTCTCGTCCGCCCGATCGAGGGGCTGCTGGTCGAGTCCCTCGCCGACGGCGCCAATATCGAGACGGGCACGCCAACCACAGAGACGAGGGAGGCCGCTCATGAGCAAGATCACACCTGAGCACCTCGCCCGTCAGGCTGTCGTCTACATCCGTCAGTCGACGCCTGATCAGGTCGTCAAAAACCTGGAAAGTAAGCGCCGTCAGTTCAATTTGCCGGAGCGCGCGCGACAGTTGGGCGGGAGCGATGTTGCCGTCATCGATGACGATTCTCGGCCGCTCCGGCGGTGGCGTCGCGCTGCCCGGCTTCGAGAAGCTGCTGGCCGCCATCTGTGAGGTACGCGTCGGGGTGGTGGTCTCGATCGAGGCGTCGCGGCTTGCACGCAACGGTCGCGACTGGCACACGCTGCTCGAGTTCTGCGGTCTCGTCGGCACACTGATCGCCGACGAGGACGGCGTCTACGATCCGCGACAGCCCAACGATCCCCTACCGTAGGTGGTCGCGCCGATTTCGTTGCCGCGCTGGCGGGCGGCCTCGATGCGGGCCGAGCGGAAGCTGCGCCGCGCCGCAGAATGCCGAGACAAGCCCGGAAGCCCTGCTCGGGGTGTGGCTTGGCTTTCATGGTCGCCTCGACGAGGGCGATCGTGGCGGGGCCGATCTTGGCGGCTTCTCGCTTGATCCGCGCCGGTGTCCATTCGGCATAGCGGCGGTGCGCACTCGGCATGTGATCCGGGATCGTGCGGTGGCGATGGGGTCTGGCAGAGCGGGCATTGCTGGCGACTCGGACGCGCTTGTGCAGGATCTCGATCGTCCTGTCGGTAATGCGCGGCTCGAGCTCTTCGCGGATCAGACGTGAGGACACCGTGTGTAGTGACCGCCGATCTCGACGTGATAGTCGGGTGCGACCCGGCACCACTCGGCGTACTGATAGTGCGTTGGCGGTAGGGTGTTAAGCGCCGGCTTGTCGATCTGTGCGAACAGCTCGTTGCGGCTCACGCCGAGCTTGCGCATAATCTTGGCGTTGAGGTCGGCGATCGCCTCGCGGATTGCCGCATTGAGTTCGTCAAGCGAGAAGAATCGCTGGTTCCGCAGCCGTGCTAACCGCTGGACGATTTGCACCGCCACTTCCACCTTCGCCTTATCGCGCGGCTTGCGCGGACGCGTGGGCAGGATCGCTGTGCCGTAATGCTCAGCCAGCTTCTGGTAGGTGCGATTGATGCCCGGCTCATAGCGGCAGGTGGCGGTGACGCTTCCGATCCAGATTGTCGCGCTACACTAACAACACGTTCGGGGACGAGCACTCTGCCTCCAGCTGAACACTCGTCAACAATGACGGACAAAGATTGGAAACGAGTGAAAATGAACTGAAGACCAGAAAGGCCCCCGGCGGGCATGCCGGAGGCCTTCTTGGAGGTTAAACTTAGAAAAAAGAGCCCTATCTTCCTCCTTCCGTTACAGTTTGCAGGGATCAGAAATTGCGTTGAGCGCGTAGCAGCAACTGGAGGCTGCCCTGGTCTTTGAGCTCATATGCAGCAGCGGGCTTAGCGATGCCCGACTGCAACGGAAGGGTCACGGTGCTTCCGCTTGCATACTTCTGATCGAGCATCATGTACGCAAGCTCTCCCGTGAACGTGAAGCCCTTGACCGGGGTCCAAGACGTCTTCGTACCAACAACTGCATAGTTGAAGTCGGGGTTGCACCCGGCAACGCCAGTCGAGAGTGCGAGGGTCGTGACGAAGGCTCCGCAGATATAGCCCCTGGCCGTGTTATTATATCGCACAGCTGCCCACGCACCGAAAACGCTAGTATTCCAGTATGGATCCCAGTTATGTGTGTAGCCACCGTTGAAGCCATAGGTGGTGGTCAACTCCTGCCCGGCACCCGTGACGAAAACAGAATCAGAAACACCGGCGAGGCCGAGACTTTCGTAGGCACCCGCGGCGCTCGCACCGCCGTACATCGCGAAGGTGCTCCCCATATAATCGTGGAAGTTGTAACGGCTCGCACCATTTGTATACACAGCATTCAGGTTGATGGTGTCACCGGCGCCAGTCGGCAGGTTCTTGACCGACAACGCCAATTGTCCAGCCCAGCCCCATTTGTCACCCGGATGGCCGCTTGTCTCGTCGGCGCCGTAGTAACCGGCATGGTTGTCATGCGCAGCGAACGATGCCTGGAATAGACCCCAAGCCTGATCGACGCGAACCCGCGCGACGAGATCTGGAGCGCGCGAGCCGCCCAGATCGAGAGCTCCGTAGGCGCCGGTCGCAAGTGCTGCAGTTGTTGCGCCACTCACATTCCAGACGTTGCTTTGATAGTTCGGGACCTGATCCTGGGCGGAGAACGAAGCCGTGATGCCCTGACCAAAGTCGGCTGTATACGAGATCTGATTTACAGGGTCCCAACCGGCGCCACCCGGCAACTCGAAGTTGTTCGCCGGATATTCGGCCCAAGGCGTTCTAAACTGCGATTCCGCTCTGCCAAATGTAAACCCGGCGAACTGAATGAAGGCGTAGTAGATACCGAGTGAGCCACCAGCGACCTGCGAAGCGAGCGTCGTGGTGTAGGCTGTTGAGCCGTTTACGCCCGTCGTGCCAGCTCCACCATAAGTACCAGTTTTCCACGTGAAGGCCAACTCAGCGAACGTACGGACCATGCCGTACTCGGTCGCGGTGCGCGTATCGATTTGCAGATCCTGGCGACTCTGGGTTTGCAAATAGTTGCTAAGGCGATTACGCGCGCCGGGCACACCGCTGTTCGGTGCATCGAAGTCGCTGCTCGTTGCCAGCATGGCGTCGGTACGCAGATAGCCACCCAGCCTGATGCAAGTGTCGGTTCCAGGGATATAGTAGAATCCCGCACCATACAGCGAGCAAATCTTCACATATTCGATTGCCTTCGCCTTGACGGGCAGATCGGCTGCCTGCGCCCCGGCGCCCGCAAACATTGCGGCAGAACCGAGGATGAGACCCTTTGTCAGTTTCATCGATGAAGCTCCTAGTTGAAATATCGTTTCCGTCGTCCAGATCCCGCCGCTACTAGCCTGCCCCCAGTGGGCTGGCCTTGACGGAACGACTTCGAGGCGCCCCCTCTCCGTCCATCGCCGTATAGCGCTCTTCAGTAATTGCTTCCATTAATTAATACAGAGCGCTAATTCTTGACGGCTAATTGTCGCATTTCGGCAACACGCTAAACACTCGAGAGCAGCCCTCAATCGAGCGAAACCAAAAAAAAGAACCTCGGAGGGCATCCCAGAGGTTCTCCTTGGAGATTTAACATGACCTTTGGCCAGAGAGCCTCGTGGTCTGCGCTCTTGATAAAGCCGCATGAATTACACAAGTCAATTAATTTATTGCATGACCGCTATGTCATCTCAATCGTATCGAGACGGCTGCGCGTATTCCGGCTAATGATCAGATCTGTGCCCGTCGGGAGCACGAACATGTGGCGGAAAGACCAAATGGGCGATAAAGATCAATTAGATAAAGCCGTTACGGACTTCATCTGGAACATCGTTGAGATCCACTCCCAGTTGGAGGAGATACACAGGGGGTGGGCCGACATGCTGGGTATAAGCGAGCCGCAATGGTTGATTCTGATGGCTATCGATCAAATCGATGAGGGTCGCGGGGTTTCTGGGATTTCGGTGGCAAACAAGCTTCGGATCCACGCACCGTTCGTTACGAACCAAACGAAAAACCTTGAAGAGAAGGGGTTTTTATCTCGCGTGACATCCCCTGACGACGCACGTTTCCTGCAGATCTCGCTGACCGAAAAGGCGCGGGCGGAAATTGCCAACCTCTCAAACAAGAGGCAGGCTCTCAATATGACGATGTTCGCCGGGTTAGACGAGGCATCCCTCGACTATCTCAATAAACGGCTGGCCTCGATCGCCAAGAATAGCCGATTGGCCTCTCAAAAACTGAGTATCGGTGTATTGTAGGCTTATTCTGCGCCAGTTTGGCCGCCAGTCCATGCCGATTGCGGTGCCGCGATTGCTGCAGAGATGGAATTTGTCAAAGCGAAATCTAGGCTAGATGACTTCGTGCCCCACGATTCCTAGTGGCTTGGTTCTGAACGGGCTTCCGTGCATCGAGAAGCAGCGGTGACGAAGCCGAACGTCAATGAGCTTGCCGGAATCAGTTGAATCTTCACATTCGGCATGAATCGGCACTGGTATATTGAGATCGCATCCATCTCCCTGACGCGTGATTGTCCCACGACACCAGTGTCAAACGCCATTCGGAATTGCCCCCTTGCGTCATGAAGAATTGCCCCTAGACGCGTGTCGTACTGTCAAGGAGCGGACGTACGCCAAAGTTCGGGTTCAAAGATAATCTTGCAGTCGCATTCTGGTGCTCGACCGGTACAAAGACTCCTCGATTTTCCGGCGCCTTAAAGTACCGGGGGTCGATGTCCCTGCTTTTCCGTGTTCGCCAACTTGACCACCAAATGAGACTTCCTCGATCAGATTCACTGCGCTTCTGGCGCGGGACGATACGATCGATTAGTGCCGATCTTGCAGTTATCGCCTGCCTTGCGAGGCACGATCCGTCGCCCTACCGAGTGTGCGCGATGCGCCAGGGCTCGAAAGCCGTAGCCATTGTTCAGCCAATACGTACGTCCGCCGGAGGCGATTGTCGAGGTACCATGCAACTAGGGCGCGGGCGTTCGCTGCCGACCGCTGAATACGAACTCGGATCCTGCCGCATCTCTGAAATGACTGCGCTCGTGAGGTCCTGATCGGCACGTGGCGGTCCGAAGATTTCGTTCGGCGGAACGCCGCGAAATACTTTTTAATGCTCTGACGGAGACGAGTAGCCGTTCTTAGTACTACTGAGTCATTCGGTCGCGCCTGCGGGGGCGGAGAATCGGAGAATCAAATATTTGTAGAGATTCACAATTTGGCACGTGGAGGGCCAGATGGATCTCAATCAGGGTGAAGGCAGCGAGGCACGGTTCGCGGCGTATGTAGCGGGGCTTGGAAGCGTGATTGGTCAGGCCGTGCGGCTGAGGCCACTGCGTGACTATTGCACCGGCTTGATGCTGCCGGGCGAACGCAAGAGCGTCGAACCGATGGCAGCGCGGACCGCCCCGGCGCGGACGGCAGCGCAGCACCAATCACTGTTGCATTTTATCGGCAACGCGGACTGGTCGGACGAGGCCGTGCTGGCCAAGGTGCGCGAGATGGTGCTGCCGGCGATCGAGAAGAGCGGACCGATCGAGGCGTGGATCATCGACGACACGTCGTTCCCCAAGCAAGGCAGGCATTCGGTCGGCGTTCACCACCAATATTGCGGCCAGCTCGGCAAGCAGGCCAATTGCCAGGTGGCGGTGTCGCTGTCGGTTGCCAGCCATGCCGCCAGCCTTCCGGTGTCCTATCGGCTGTACCTGCCGGATGCTTGGACGAAGGATCGCGCGCGACGGAAGAAGGCGGGCGTGCCGAAAGAGATCAAGTTCAAGACCAAGCTGCAGATCGCGCTGGAGCAAATCCGCCGGGCCTGCGAGAGCGGTCTGCCACGCGGCGTCGCGTTGATGGATGCAGCCTACCGGCAGGGACGCGCGGCTGCGTGCGGGCATGACGGAATTGGGCGTGCCTTACGTGGTCGGCATCGTGCCGACTATCTTGATGTGGGCTCCTGGCAATAGCCCACGGCGGATGGACAAGCCGATGAACAACACCGGCCGCCGCGACGAGCCCGAACTGGTCTCGGCCAAAAAAGTCGCGCTTGCTCTACCGAAGCAGGCCTGGCGCACGGTGACATGGCGCGAGGGCTCGGCTGACCAGTTGTCCTCGCGCTTCGCGCGTGTGCGTGTCCGGGTCGGGTACAACAAACTGATCCCCGAGAAGCTGTCGCCGGAATGGCTGTTGATCGAATGGCGCGCAGGGTGAAGCAGAGCCCACTAAATACTGGCTCGCCACGATGCCGGAGACCATCAGCTTCAAGCGGCTCGTCGACCTCGCCAAGCTACGCTGGCGTATCGAGCGTGACTACCAGGAGCTCAAGCAAGAGGTCGGGCTCGGTCATTACGAGGGACGCGGCTGGCGCGGCTTCCATCATCACGCAACCCTGTGCATCGCAGCTTACGGCTTCCTGATCGCCGAGCAGGCGACGATTCCCCCCTCAGGACCTCGTTCCGCCGCGCCGGTCCAGATACCTCGCTTACCCAACGATTATCGACCCAGAGGCTCCGCCCGCGCGGCCTGAACGCCACATCCCGAACTCGATCGCAACTATGCGCGCCCACTTGATCCACGCACTCGTCAAAACCTTGCCGCGATGTCCGTACTGTGGCGCAAGTGCAGCATCAAATGGTCGTCGATACCCATGACGCAGTAAGATTAGTCAACGTTGAGTGTTCTGCAGAAGCAAGCTTCGGCGGGGAGTGGGCCAATAACCATAATCGTATCATGGGTGGCTTGGTGAGTGCCCGTCATCCTTTCACTAACTCAGCATCAGCACTCCGATCGCAGAGAAGCTCCGCATTCCTCCAATTTGGCGCGGAACTTCTGCTAACGGAGATCCTTTTATGCGGCAATTCAACATCAATGGCCGCATATTCTGCGCGAAATGCAATCCAATGCTGTCCGGACGCTTGGCCTCGAATGTCTTTTGGTGTCGGCGTCCTCTCGCAGTGGCTTTTTGCGGGACCTTCAGTTCGATATCGGAGTCCAGTCAGGGGGGACCGGTTGAATGTCCCTGGCGGCACACACCACGAGATTTGTGAAAGATGATCGCGTTCATTTGACGAGCCAATACGTAGGAGAGAAACGAATGGCAAAGTTCGCTAGTGAGAGCCGCCAACAGCCCCATCCGCACGGATGGTCGCTCGAAGGCCGAGTCGCGCTTGTAACCGGAGCGACAGGAGGGCTTGGCAAGGCTATCGTGGCTGAGTTGTCCGAACGCGGAGCGGACGTGCACGGCGTCGACATCGCGGGCGACGGTGTCTTTCACGCGGACCTTGCCACAGCAAATGGGAATAGAGACATGGTCGCCCATGTACTCAAGGCTGCCGGGCGTCTGGACATCCTGGTGTTGAATGCTGGAGTGCAGTTCATGGCCCCCTTCGATCAGTTTCCCGACGCCGAATGGGATCGTCTTAATGCGCTAATGCTGGACGGGCCATACCACGCGCTGAAGGCCGCATGGCCGGCTCTGACGAAGGCCCCCGGTGGTCGGGTTGTGGTCACGGCATCAGTCGCCAGCTACGGCGGTGCGCGGCAGAAGGTCGCGTACTGTGCTGCTAAACACGGAGTTCTTGGCGTCGTCCGTACCGCCGCGCTGGAAGGCGGTGCGCACGGCCTCACTGTTAATGCCGTCGCCCCAGGCTGGATGGATACCCCGCTGATGCGCGGTCAGCTCGAAGCTCAGGCAAAAAATCGCGGCATGAGCACAGAGGAGGTGGTGGCAACCTTCCGGGCGTCGCAACCCGGCAACCGTTTTGTTGATGTGCGTGAGGTTGCGGCAACGATTGGCTTTCTTGCGAGCCCTTCTGCCTCGGGAATCAGTGGTGAGTGCATCACGATCGATCTCGGTGCAAGTGCCTAAGTCTCCCGCTGCCACGACCTTCCGATTCGTGTTTCCTCGCGTTTGGAAGGTGTCGCGCACCGAGGACTCCTTCCCTGCTTTAATCGCGAACAGAGGCTAGGAAAATTGCGTGAGCCGGGGGAGTGCGAAACGGTCAGCGGCGAACTTAGAGGGAAAGAACCGATATCGGATTAGCCGATCTTTCGGAAAGCTGAGTGAGGGCTTCACAAGCAAGTCCCTGCGATTCACCGTCGACCAGAACCTCGTGCGGCGCGGCAATCAGGATGGAGGTGCTTCCCATCCAGATTGTCGCGCTATAACCTCGTGCCCTTATGACTGCGGTTGACCTGAGACGGCGCCGTCGCCACAGGCAGGATCTCGCCAGGCGACGCCGCTGAAGCTACTTTAGGCTTGGCGCGTAAGTTGAACCGAATGCTGTTACAGGCGGAACTGTAGTCACGGCCCCGGGGCTTTGCGCGAACTCGAATATGCTGCTGGGAAGAGCATGTTGCTTCGGCGGCGTGCACCGGTGTACTGATGATCGCCCTTCCGCTCGCCCTAAAAACCATGCTTGAGACTGACGGTCCGCGACGGGCCTAGCCGCCGCGCAAGCGGCGCGCGCGTCTAAGTGCGCAGCACTGTCTTGCCATTCTTGATAATGGTCGCGCCGCGCTCAATCACACGGGCCTCGAACGAGATCACATTTCCGTCCTGCCAGAGGTCGACTGTGATGGTGTCCCCGGGGAACACCGGCGCCGAAAAGCGCGCTTGGTGGCTCAGGATCTTGGTGGGATCGTAAGCGCAGAATGCCTGAAGCACAGCCCAGCAAGTGACGCCGAATGTGCACTGGCCATGCAGGATCGGACGTGGAAAACCGGCCCGCTTGGCGACGGGGGGATCGCAGTGCAGAGGATTAAGATCGCCATTTAGGCGATAGAGCAGCGCCTGGTCCGGCCGGGTATCCAACGCGATTACCTTGTCGGGCTTGCGGGATGGGACAAGGTGCGGTTTGGGCGCGCCCTCCGACGGCCCACCGAAGCCGCCATCCCTGCGCGCGAAGTTTGACCCGGTGAGCGTTGCGACCTTCTCGCCCTTTTCGTCGATCCACACCGTCTCGTCGACGACCACTGCGCCCTTATCCTTGCCCTTGTCGTAGGCGCCGATCGTGCGGCTGGTGGTCGTGAACGTGCCGAAGGATGGCAGCGGCTTATGCAGCTCGACCTTCTGCTCACCATGCACCAGCATCAGCCAATTCAAGTGGCTGATCCGGAGGCCTGGCTTCTGGTTGGGCGCCGGCTCGGAACTCCCTCCTTTGTCCGACGCCAGCACTGTGACGGCGGTCGGCAAAACCCTGATATCTTTCTCATAGACGAATGGTAACTCGCGCTCGTCCATTGGGTCGCGCCCCATGCCGATTCCAAGCGCGTACAACACCACGTCCTTGTGGCCATAGGTGAAGATGCGAGGCTCGTTCCTCAGTTCCAGGATGTCAGGATAGTAAATCGGCATGAAAGATCCTCAAGAAGTTGGACGCAATATAGATTTGGTTTTCTTGCGCTGAGTGAAGCGTTGATGCCCTTGAAAGCGGGATAAGCAACAATTTATCGCTTCACAGGAGCGAACAGGACTTCAGTGCCGCAGGACAGTTGATTGTGCCAGCAGACCTCTTCGGACCACAACAACGCCAGCCGCTCAAGCAACCTTCGGAACCAGCTTCAAGTCTACTTGAAAGAACACCGAAGACGTGTGCCGCCACGTCTTGGGCGGTGTATTGTCCTTTGGATGGGGTGGAGAAGCGCGGTGTAAGCTCCTGACATCGCCTTCGTGCCACTTCTCGCTCATGAGGTCTGAGGTAGGCGGCGAAGATAACGAAAGTGCTCGCCGCCATCTTTGTTGAGATTTACTTGGCTATCCACGCCGTAAAGCGTTGGCGGAGTTCATCGCCCTTCTCACTCCAAAAACTTGAGCCAATTCGCAGAGCATTACCCATATGGTTATTCGGAAGGTGAGACTGAACCGCCGGATCGACGAGCGCTATCGTGTCCTTGTTGGTCGGGCCGTAAGCGGTATTATTCACGACGCTGGCCTGCGCCTGAGGCGAACTGGCAAACGCGATGAACTTGTACGCGTTGTCCAAGCGCGGAGTGCCCTTGGGAATTATCCAAGCGTTCCCATTCAATACCGCGGCGTCCCACAAGATCTCGAAGTGCTTGCCGGAGTTCTTGACCGCGTCATAGATTCGACCGTGCCAGGCGTCAGTCATGACGACCTGACCATCGGCGAGAAGCTGCATCGGTTGTGCGCCAGCCGTCCACCAGACGATGTCCTTTTTGATCGTGTCGAGCTTTTTGAACGCGCGATCGATTCCCTCGGGCGTGTTGAGCACCTTATATACATCTCTGGCGGGCACGCCGTCGGCGATCAGCGCCCACTCGACAGGGGCACTCTTATATAAACCCCTCTTGCCGGGGAATTTCTTCAGATCGAAAAAATCACCGATCGTCGTCGGGCCGTTCGGAAGCTTGTCTCTATCGTAGACAACGACGGTGGCAGAGTCGATGACTGGGACCCCACACTCCTTGTAGTCCCCCTCGAACTTCGTCCTCTCGAGACCCAGCTTCTTCCAGTCAATCGTCTCGATCGTACCTTCTGCGCACAATTGCTGGACTTGCGATTCGCTGGCGTAGACCACGTCCCAGCTCACAGTCTTGGTCTCGACCATGGCGCGGATCTTGGCGTTGCCATAATCGTACTCGGCTTCGTTGATCTTGATCCCGCTCGCCTTCGCGAATGGATCGAAAATGACCTTGCGCAGGACCTGCTGGAAAGACCCGCCCCCCGCGGTAATCGTGAGCTGATCGTCTGCAAGGGCGGGCTTCGTCGGCGCGAACATGCCCGTTGTCAGGCCGACGGTGGCCAGGATGCTCGCGATCGTCAGTGACGTCCTCATCGTCTGCTCTCTCCCCTCTATGCCACCCCCGGGATGAAGGCAGCGTTGCTCAAGCGTTCTCGACGGGGCGTTGCGAGCGCCGTGCCGCAGCGCCGACCCAGACGGTGATTCATACCGGCACTGACGCCAGAACGGCAGCCCGACCATGATCAAGGCCGTTTGACGGGCGCCGGCCGCAAGAACACATCTTGGCTATTAAGCGCCATGTTTTCGCAGCTCATTTGGAAAGTAGTGCAGTGCGTTGCCACGCATAATCCGCTCGATGAGTTCGGGCGTTTCCGCGCGGGCAATCCAGCCTTCGGCGACTAGTTCAGAGACGGCTTGCGCGATGCCTCGGCGGGCGATGCAGGCGTGTCCATAGATTGGCTCGACCGCAAGATAGTCGCCGCCGAAGGTGAAAATCTTGTTGGCGGGAACTGTAACCAGAAACTCCTTGAGAAAGTGGACGCTCGCCGCGGGATTAATAATCCACGCCCAGCACATATCGACGGTCACGTTTGGATAGTGTTTGGCCAGCGCGATAAATTCCTGCTCGTACGGGTAGCCGATATGCATCAGAACGAACCGGGTCTCGGCGAAGTCCAGCAGCAGCCTGCAGAGATCCGCGGCGTTATCGCGCGTGCGGGCGAGTTGCAGCAATCCGTGACCGCCTAGCAAGCCGGTGTGTAGTTTGACCGGAAGCCCGCACTCGCTAGCCTTGCCGATACAATATCGGAACAGGAAATCCTGTAGTGCTTTCAGGTCCTCCGAACCGAGGGGATGTCCGCGATGGCCGACATGATGCGGAAATAACCGGGACGCGTGCGCCCTCGTGACCGGTGCGAAATCAAGCGCACGCGAATAAGCAATTTGACATTTCACCGCCACCGCTCTGGGACCATACGTTGCGAAATAGAAGTCGATGATGTCGAGCCATTCGTCCAGGGTTGATGCCCGCTTACTAATTTCCGTCTCCACGCGAGCGAAGTCAGCAGCGCTGCAACGACAAAATTGGAGGATGCTGAGATCCTGCGCGAGCAGCGCCGGCTGCTCCGTTTCCATGAAGATGCATTGCAGAGAATTGACTTGGCAGACCTCGACGTTCGCACGACGCAGGACGGTTCTGTAGAAGCCAGGCTGCACGGTCTCACGGTACTTTTCAGCGATTCGCGGCAGGCTCTCGGCCGTCAGGTCGTCCTCACCATAAAGGCCGCGAAGTGTATGCCGCACCGCCTGGGCATAACCGGTGTGGCGGATGTGGTCCCAGTACGGTGCGACGAGCCGGTATTTTGCTTCACTCGAAAGGTCCGGCCGGAAGAAGCTTTGACGCTGCACAGCCGGCATTCCTGCAACTAGCAGATCGCTATCAACGTACGCGCTGAACAGGTAGGTCCAGTCGTCGCAAGACAGGAAGCCATCGAGCACACCGGAGAGGCGCTGACTTTCTTCAATCAGATGCTCGTGGGTGTCGACGAATGAAGTCTCTTCGATCCATTGCGCGATCTGTCTGTCGGGTTCGATCATCGTTTTCTCAGGTCGCTGGTCGGGAGAGGGCTGTCGACGACTTGAGCTGCGGACGTTGCCAAATTTTCTCTCAATTCGCCCGCAAGGCTGCAGGAGAACGAAGCCTTTCGCCGTCACTCCTCATCAGTCTACTCTGTCAGCCAAGAGGTAAAGCGCTGGCGCAACTCGTGGTCCTTTTCGGCCCAGAAAGTCGCGCCGGACATCATAGGATTGGCCAAATTCTGGGGCGCAGTTGGAAGATCGGGCAGGATCGCCGAATCGACAAGCGCCATCGCGTCCTTGTTGCCAGGAGCGTAAGGGATATAGCGCGTCAAGTCGGCCTGCGCTTGAGCTGAAGCAGCGAAGGCGATGAACTTGTAAGCCTCGTCCAGGTGCCGAGTGCCCTTTGGTATCACCCAGTAGTCCCGAAGCGGCTGCTGGGCGTCCCAGATGATCTGGAAATGCTTGCCGGAGTTTTTGTTGGCATCATAGATGCGGCCGTTCCAAGCCACGGTCATGACGACCTGCCCGTCGGCGAGCAACTGCGGCGCCTGGGCACCAGAGGTCCACCAGATGACGTTCCTCTTGATCGTGTCGAGCTTGTTGAAGGCGCGATCAACCCCCTCTGGCGTACCGAGGACTTTATAGACGTCCTTGACGGGCACACCGTCAGCAATCAACGCCCATTCGAGATTGTATGCGGCACTTTTATATAGCCCGCGCTTGCCCGGAAATTTCTTCAAGTCGAACAGGTCGGCGATAGCCTGTGGGCCGTTCGGCAGCTTTTCCTTATCATAGGCAATGACCGCAGCAGCGCTTTGTGATGGCACCCCGCAGTCCATCTCGTCAGGGTCTGTGAACTTGGAACGGTCTACGCCCAGCTTTTTCCAGTCGATCGGCTCTAGGACGCCCTCGTTGCACATTTGAATGGCCGCCCCCCCCCCCGAGTCCACCACGTCCCAACTCACGGTCTTGGTGTCGACCATGGCGCGAATCTTCGCCGCCCCACCGTCAGACTCATCCTCGGTTATCCTGACCCCACTCGTATTCGAAAAGGGCTCGAAAAGAGCCTTGCGTTGCGCCTGCTGCAAGGCTCCGCCAGTCGAGACGATCGTCAGCTGATCAACCGCAAGGGCGGGCTTCGCCGGCGCAAGTGCTACCCCCGTCAGACCAACGACGCTCAAGAAGCTTGCACGGATCACAAACTTGCTCATCGAACGCTTTCCTTCCTGCTAGCCCCCCAAAGTGGAGCGGCGTTAAGGCGACCAGTCGGCCTTAGGGCGCATCGAGCGCCCGACAATCCTCAGTTTTCCAGCCGATGGTGATCAGCGCGCCGGGCTTGACCTGCACTGCGCCTTCCGAATTCGGCAGCTTGACCACAAAATCGTCGTGGCCGCAGACCGAAACCCGGGCGCGCACGTGGTCGCCCAGATAGATGACTTCCGCAACCTGCGCGCTGAAGACATTGGGCAGCGAGCCTGGCGCCGGGTTCAACTTGACCCGCTCCGGCCGCAACGACAGCACCGTCGACTGACCGACCGCGTCGAC
>NZ_JBEPQC010000017.1:0-24720 GCF_040547675.1 Bradyrhizobium sp. RT6a | reverse complement strand
CAACGACCACCCGAACAGCCAGATCGACGAACTGCTACCCTGGGCCTATCTCGCTACCCAAGAACGCTGGCGCGTGGCCTGAGAACATCGCTTACGGACGAACTGTTGAACGAGACGCTACTCACGTCACGGGCGTAGGCCGGTGTCGCGCTCGGATGTTGGCGAGCCGATTACAACAACATGCGTCCGCACTCGCAGCTCGTATGGAAAACCCCGTCCGAGTTCACCATATCACCTGTCACCAACCGCGCCGGAATCTGGCGCTACGCTATCCGAATGCTCCGCTCTCCCACGAGGAAGGTCATGATCTACGTCAGCCGCGATGGTCGCTGAATTCAGCGCTATGCGCGGTGGACGAGACCGAAAGGTTCCGCGAGCGAGCGATCTTTGCGTAGCGCGGTCGTTGTTGTGAAGTACCTCGAACCATGGGCCGGTCAAGTTGACCATGCAGAGGCTGGACCGAGCTCAGAATGGCCGGCCGCGAATCTAATCGAACTGGGACTACCGGCCTCAGTTTGCCCGCTAAGTTAAGGAGGCACTTTCGGCCATGTCGGTGAAGACGACGACGCCCGTAGCATCGCAAAGGGTGTGGTGAGAGCGGGACGATTCAAGCCTGTCCACGTCAAGCGCATCGTCAGCCAAAGGCTGCGGACATCGACGGCTGCTCGCAACTATACCGTCAGCTCCATCGCCGCCGCAGAGCAAGTCACCAGGACTTTCTGAGGCCCTGCGTCTCAAGGACCTACTTTGGACAGGCCGCTTTTGAGGCAAATGCATCCCGCGATCGCCTCGCAGAATCTGTTCACGACGCGAGTTCGTGAGTTAGTCAGCGATGACGCCAGCCGGAGGTGATCAGGCGGTTCCTGCATTCCTAATCCGTGGGCACCCATCTTGGATCGACGTCGCGGCGATATCAATCTGCCGAGAACCCGGTGGGGCACAGAGCAGCGGTTGATCTGTGATTTGAGTACAGGTTAATGGTCGTTTAGCTTTGCTGCATTCTATATATCGGCTCCCCGTTCTTTGGCGACTGGGTTGAACTTGAATCCATCAAGATTGGGCCGCAACTCTAACGGACGAATTATTGGCTGTCGGCGCGCTGGGCGTCTCGCCACGGGTGGTGCACGTGGTAAACCTGCGCCATCACCGTCCTGCTTGCAATATCTTGTTGCTGCCCTCGGTATCGTAGACATTATCAATTCCGCGAGACGGCGGTAACCTGTCGGCTTTAGCTCCGCCTCAGTCTGTTCAGTGTCTTGACGATACTTCTCAATCCGACCTCCAAGAGATCCGGTGGGGCGCCGAAAGAGATACGTAGACCGTTCACGTCGCCAAAGACGCTGCCGGGAACGCATTTTACGTTGGCTTCATCCAAGAGCAATCGCACAATGTCGTCGGATGATTGGATGGGACCTTCAGCCGCCAGGACCGAAACAAGCCTACTTAGATCGAGATAGAAGAAGAACGAGCCATCGGCGCGCGATATAGCGACGTCACGCAGATCAGAAAGAATGTGAAGGCCTACGTTGCGGGCATAGGCCAGGCGCTGATGCACCTCCCGCTCAAAGCTGCCGTCGCTGACTTGAAGATGATGTAGGATTGCATGCTGTGCGATCGCGCTGGGGTTTGTAGTTGTATGGCTCTGCAGTCGTTTCGCAGCGAAGGCAACCTCCGCAGGTGCCGCGATATAGCTTAAGCGCCAACCGGTGGCTGCCAGCTCATTTGAGAATGCTTTAACTACGATCGTCAGTGAACGTACATCGGGGTGCGTCATAACAATCGATTGATGATGCGATGCCCCGGTGAATATGAATCGAGAGTAGCGCTCGTCCGAAATGATCCAGAGCTGGAAACGCATTGCGAGCTCGCCAATCTTTTGAAGAGTCGCACGATCGTAGACTGCGCCAGTAGGATCGTTGGGCGAGTTGATGACTATGGCCTTCGTCTTCGGTGTGACAGCGGCGCGGATTGCGCTGATGTCGGGAAGGTATCGCGGGCGGCGAGCGTCAACGAGCACGGGCGTCACACCGGCGAGAAGAAGCAGAATCGGGAATGTCGGCCGGCATGGACGAATAATAATGGCCTCGTCACCCGGATCGAGTATGGCCAATACAGTACGGATAATGGCTTCGTCTGCACTCGCAGTGATAACGATGTCCGCCGGATCCCAACTGATGTCTGTTTCATTCGCCAGCTTATCAGCAACCGCCTTACGAAGCGGCGCGAGACCACCGAAATCGATGCGGTGGTTCGTCCCAGCATCGAGGGCAGCAATCGCTCCTTCGCGCAAGGATGAGGGTGGGGCGATGACAAGATCATCGCTCGTAAGATCGATCATCGGATACTCAACCGCAGTAGGCATCGTCCCCCCTCCGGCGGCAGCGGTGCCAAAGTCTAAGACGCAATATTTGTTCCTAAATGCTCACTGCGGTAATTTCGGAGCCTATGAGATAACGCCGAACCGCGTGCTGATTTGTGATGGGCTCAGCGGTCATAACTGATCTTTGCCATCATCGATCCTCCTGATCAATGACCAACGCGGGTAGTTTGACCGTGCCGATTTGTGAGCGGCCAAAGCTCCTCGCTGCCCGCCGAGGTCAAGCTGGGCCCCTTCTGCCCGGTGCTCGCCCGCCGCGGGGCTGGAGCTCTCGGTGAAAAATGAATGCTCGATTGTTGTGGCTGATGCATTGCAGAGAGAGCCTCGAGAAGATCGTGAGAGTCCGGAGGAGTAGTGAGGTGAAGCCTTCGTGCAAAAGGTGCTTGCCGAGAAGCGGCCTCGGCGCGAACTGCGCGGCGGCAACCGGAAGCTCGCCGCGGTGAAGACGGATTGTCCGATCTTTACGAATCCTTTGCGGGCATGACTAAGAAGACGCGCTGGTTATAGGCGTAGCTAGCCGACGCGGTCGACCAGCCGCCGCGACGATCTTACTCAACCGAAAAAAACAGTTCTACGGAAGGAGACGACCAGGGCTTGGGGATCACCTCATATCCCCGGAATGCAGGAGAACGCTCAAGTTGGCGGGCAACGTTCGTTCGAGGATTTTGCCGCTGCCCGACGGTCCGCCCGGATTCAGGGTGGTGTAATCCTTTGCTGTAGAGATCCCTGCGAACGCCTAGAGCGTCATCGGATTTTGGGATCCTCGGTACTGTTGAAACCAGGCGAACCGGAATGGTTGCGGTACGTGGGTTGCGAGTTACGCGGAAACCCAGTCTGAGGATTGCCTAGCAAGTGAGTCTATACGGCCAGCGGCGCCCTACCTCGGGCACGTGACGCGCTATTGTTGCGAACTGCGGCACGTCCACAACTTAGATCGGAGAGAGTGCCAGTGTTCGCGACTCAATTGAGCTAGCAGATTACCGCTGCGACGATGAAGGCGTGGATGCGTCTCGCTCTACTCTGCCGCTCCTGCCTATCCCATCTGGTAGCTGCTCAAACGACATAGCTAGTGGTTTAGTTTGTTTGAACCAAGGTCAATCGATCTCATTCGACCCGATGCCGTCAACGCGCCTGTCGTGCTCAATGTTATAGGCGGTTGTGCGCACACCGTATAGATGGAGGAAGAACTATGCGCATCTGCGGTATCAAACTGAGGCATGACGGAGCCGTTGCTCTTGTTGAGGACGGACGGCTCGTCTTTTCCGTCGAGCATGAGAAGCGGGACAACAATCGACGCTATCAAGCCATTGACAATCTTAGTGCCATTGTTGCCATCTTGGCGGAGCACGGTCTTAATCCATGCGATGTTGACCAGTTCGTCGTCGATGGAGGGTGGTGGAGGGAAGGGTTTCAGGTCCTCAGTGGGGCCGAACCCGTCAGTCTGAGGTGGGCACCGTATGTGGAATGTGATGGTGAGGGCCTTCTCACTTCGCACGACGGCTCCGGCCTGGTGCTCGACGGCAGGTCCTATCCTTATAAAAGTTATCCGCACGTCGCAGGTCACGTGGCCTCCGCATACTGCACCAGCCCGTTTATCAAATCGGGACAATCCGCCTTCTGCCTGGTATGGGACGGCATCATTTTTCCACGTCTCTACTATGTAGACCGCTGTGGCGCTCGGTTCATCGAAGCCCTGTTTCCGCTAATAGGGCAGGCCTATGCTGCTGTTGGCGATCACTTTGGACCTTATACGAATCGCTCAAACTGGCATGACCTAGGTATTGCCGGCAAGCTGATGGCCTATATCGCGTTGGGGTCTGCTGATGAAGGCATCATCACTGTGCTCCGAGAGCTCTACGAGGAGCGCATCGCCGCCGACGCGGAACACGTGCGTCGCTATCACGCGGAGAGCGGAGTGTATTCCTCACTTGCGGCCATCCACGACTTCTTCCGCATGAGTGCCCGTCGGTTGAAAGCCAAGCGACCCGAAGATGTACTTGCATCGTTTCATTGTTTCCTCGAGCGTCTCCTCATCCGACAGATGACGACCGTTTTACAGCGACATTCTAGTTCTCCGGGATCACGCAACTTGTGTATAGCCGGTGGCTGCGGTCTGAATATCAAATGGAACAGCGCACTAAGGGCTAGCGGCTTGTTCGATGCTGTCTGGGTGCCGCCTTTTCCGAATGACAGCGGGGCGGCAATAGGCGCAGCTTGCTCCGCAATGGCGGCGGACAGAGGTTTCGTGCCGCTGGAATGGTCAGTCTACAGTGGCCCAGCCCTGACATGCAGCGATGTGCCGCCCGAATGGGACTCCGCCCCGTGCAGCATGCATGAGCTTGCTATCATTCTCGCGAGCAACCAGCCCGTAGTATTCCTTGCAGGCCGCGCCGAGCTTGGACCACGGGCGTTGGGTAGCAGAAGCATCCTTGCCGCCGCGACGTCCGCTGGAATGAAGGACCGTCTCAACGAGATCAAACATCGCGAACACTTCCGGCCAGTAGCGCCGATATGCCTAGAAGATCGCGCTCCGGATATTTTCAGCCCCGGAACGCCGGATCCTTACATGTTGTTCGACCACGAGACGCGAGCGGAATGGCGGGATAAAATCCCTGCGGTTGTACATCTCGACGGATCGGCGCGGCTGCAGACCATTCCTAGAACGTCTCAGCACGACGTCGCGGAGCTTCTTGTCGAGTATGAAAAGCTCACCGGCATTCCGCTGCTTTCCAATACGAGTGCCAACCACCACGGACGTGGATTCTTCCCGGATGTCGCATCAGCCTGCCAGTGGGGCCGCGTTGAACACATATGGTCCGATGGCTTGCTGTGGACCAAAAAGGATCGCAATTGAGCTTCCAATGCAGTCGTGTGCTCGCTTGGCATACCGGCGCAAGAGGGTAGTCCCAATGGTTTGACGATAAGATGAGTGCACTTGAACTCGGAGTAATCATGCTGTCACGGCTGATTTCGTCTTCTCGCACAATAGCTTGTGTCACGTGTCTCTGAATACTCCGGGCGTGAGGCGGTGGCGGGTGACCCTAATAAAGAGTGATTACAGGAACGTGTATTGCGGATTAGAAGAGTCAAAGGACGGCATATCTGAGAAATGGAGGCCTTAATGGAAGCGTTATCGCATCTGCGGGTCGTCGAGATCGGTAGCTCGGCCGCAACCAGCTACTGCGCCAGATTGTTTGCAGACTTCGGCGCCGAAGTTCAGAAGGTCGAACGGCCAGCAGGAGATCCGCTTCGAAGCAGCGCACCATTTACGCCTGGTGTCCAGAGTGCTTGGTTCGCATTTTTGAACTTTAATAAATCAAGCATTATCATAGATGCCGACGAACCCGACGCGATCATGCGACTGAGGACACTGATCGAGGGGTGCGACATTCTCCTTGACGGCCGCGATATCGAGTCTGCGGAGTGTCCCTCGATTGATGTCGCCGAGATCCGCAAGCGGCACCCAAAGTTGATCTACCTTGAAGCGAGCTGGTTCGACCGCGAAGGGCCCTATGCAGATTTCGTAGCAACCGACTCGACCGTCCGTGCGCTCGCCGGCCTGATCAAACTGGTTGGGCCGGCAGAAGGGCCGCCGTTCCACGCGCCGGATTTCCAGGCGGGAATTATTGCCGGGCTGTGGGGCTTCATCGCTGTGACTTCTTCAGCGCTTGAACGTGTGCACGGTGGAGCAGGACGCTCGTGGTCGCTGAGTGCTTTCGAGGCGAACCTCGCGCTCAGCGAGTATCACACGTTCGAGACGTTCGCGTCTGGCAACGTGATGCGCCGCATTGGCATCAACCGGTTCTGGCCCTTTGGTCCTCCGACCGGGATTTACGAAACCAAAAAAGGCTGGTTAGGGGTTACGACGGGCACGCCAACACAATGGCAGGCCTTCTGCGATATGCTCGGCCTTTCCGAATTGCGTGACAATCTGGCGTTGGTCCTCGCCGAGGATCGCCTGCCACAAATGGATCAGATCGAACGACTGTTTATGCCCAAGCTGAAGGCGCGTACAGCGCAGGAGTGGTTTGTAGAGGGACTGAAGCGGAAGATCCCGGTTATCCCAGTGCCGGAAATGTCAGATCTGCTCGTCGATCCTGAGAAACGCCGGCGCGGCGCGATGGTGCCCGTCTTGATTGGAGAAGAACATGGCTTGACCGTTGGTTCGCCCCAACGGCTCACATTGACGCCGCCCCGCCGCGGCGGAAAGGTTCCAGATCTCGGCGAGCAGCAGGGTGTCGCGAACGCCCGAACGCATCCGAGCGGCACTGCATTTAGGTTCGACGGCCGCGTGGATGGCGACCGACAGCCGCTGCATGGGATTCGCGTCATCGATTTCACGATGGGCTGGGCAGGCCCATTGTGCACCCGCATACTGGCTGATCTCGGCGCGGACGTCATCAAGGTGGAGGCGATCCAATATCCTGACTGGTGGCGCGGCGTTGATCGGCGCGCTGCTTACGTCGACGGCCGGATGTATGAAAAGACAAAGCGCTTCTCCATCTTGAATCGTAATAAGCGCGGCATCACACTCGACCTGACGCGGGCGAAAGGCCTGGCTAGCGCCAAGCGGCTTTTAGCGGATGCCGATGTCGCCGTTGACAATTATTCCGTAGGTGTCATGCCTAAGTTAGGGCTCGGCTACGATGTACTCAGAACGCTCAATCCGCGGCTTGTCGTGATGTCCATGTCGGCCTTTGGTGTCGACAGCCTCTATCGCGATTGCAGGGCCTATGGCTCGACCCTCGAGCAGGGCTCCGGGTTGCCGAGCGTCATCGGAAACCCCGATGGGCCACCGATCATGAGCCACATCGCCTTTGGAGATGCCGTCGGCGGATTGAATGGTTGCGCTGCGGCTCTGGTCGCCCTGGTTCACGCCCGCATTACCGGACAGGGGCAGTTCATCGACCTCGCGCAGATCGAATGCATGATGCCCTTTGCAGCGCCATGGAGCATCGTTCACTCGATCAGCGGCGCGGCGCCCGCAAGATACGGCAATCGACATCCTGAATTCGTCCCGCACGGCTGCTTCAGATGCGCTGGCGAGGATAACTGGATCATGGTGGCGGCCACCAACGTCGGAATGTGGCAGAGGCTGGCTAACCTTATCGGTCGACCAGACTGGGCGGCAGACACGTCGCTGAAGTATGTCGAAGCTCGCCGTGCCCTTCAGGAAGTCATTGAGGCAGCTATCGCGGCCTGGACGCTCAACCGCGACGCAGACGAGGCTATGTCGGAATTGCAAACCGCAAAAATTGCCGCAGGCGTGGCCCGCCTGCCAACTGATTTGCTCAAAGATAGGCATCTCGGGTCGCGCGCATTCTTCCAGCAAATCGATCACCCTTTCATTGGCTTGCATCCGCAGCCCTCAATGCCGATCCGCGAAGGCGCAGGCCCATACGTGATCCGCACAGCGGCGCCGACGCTCGGGCAGCACAACAGAGAAATCCTATCAGGGCTTCTCTGCCTCTCTGACGCAGAAATCGCAGAATTGCTGAAGGAGGGTGTCATCGGTACGGCGATGCTCTCGGAAGAAGAACTTGCAAAAGCCAAGAATGTGTCCTCAGGCTGACTAGCCTAGGGCGAATCCACGTTCAGCGGAACTAGCTGGAGATTGCGGCGAGGTGGACGAAGGCGAGGAAGTGGTCTATCCGCCGGTCATATCGTGCGGCGAAGGGCGGAGTGTTTGAGCTTGTTGAAGCAGCACCCGATGCGATCAAGCAGATTGTAGATAGCTTCATCGTCAGAATGTTGTGCGAGCGGGTTGAGGGGATCGCGGCTTCAGCGTTCAGCGTTCATATCTGCGGTGATCTTGTGTCATTGGCCCTGTCGGCCAGCACGGCCTCGGCCTTGAAGCCCTCAAGCAGGGCTTTTGCCGTGACGTTGTCGTGTCGCTGGCCTGCGGTGAGGCTGAAGCGTAGTGTAGCGTCGGTCCGAAGCCGCCCCAGAGCATATGCATTTTGATAGGCAGCCGTCGGGAATGCCCCAGCGCCTGAGTTTTAGCCCACCTTTTCCGCTCGCGGCCTGTTGCTGGATGCGAACCAGACTGGTATCGAACATCAGGTAGTTGTCGCCGCGACCATTGATAAGTTCGGCGAATACATCCTTTCACACGCCGGCCCTGTCCGAGCGGGTGAACCGCGCGTGTATGCTCTTCCACTTGCCATAGCGCTCCGGCAACGTTTCCCAATAGGCCACGGGCCGCAGAACCGACATGACCCCGTCACGCACAAACGGTTGTCGGCACCGCTGCGACCCGGGTCTGCAGCCCGCTTCAAAATCAAAAACTCCAGTATGCATTGGTTCAGCATCATTCAGCTATGGGAATCCTGAATGGATTGGTCCTAGCTCGCCTACTTAGCAGCAGATTGCTAACCGTCGCTGGCTAGTGACTTGCTCGCGTGCGCTGTTTGCTGTTCCGTCCGCCTTTTGCTTGCAGAGTCGTTCAGCCAAGCCCGACCATAGAAAGGAGAATCATCCTTCCGAATTCGACGGAGAGGCTTCCTTCGAACAGCGCGCATTTTCCTCCTCGGGAGGTGAAAAGAGAGGAGGTTAAGAAAGAAAGGCCGACAGGTCTGAAACTCGCGACAGCAGCGCCGGTAGTCGCATGGCAAGCGCATGCCATTGTCAAGCAGCGATCGACGCCGCTCCGAGCGCGAACGGCTTAGATGAGCCTCCATCGCAAACGTGTCCGATTAGCTACGAGGATGTGGGCAGCCCGACAACCCGCTGCTTCATGAAAAGAGGTACGCTGCTAGCGAACCGCTGATCTCTAGCTAAGGCAAGCTGCGCATGCATTTGGATAGCGGCACGCGAATTGCTGAGATGAGAGCTGCCGCTGAAAGCCATTGATCCGCAGTTCTATCGCTGCGAGTGGCCAACTTGGTGCCGCTTCCAAGCAGTGAAGCTAGCAGCGAAAGGAATGAGGATGATTTCCGGGTTGTTCATTACCTGTGCGGTCACTGGTGCCGTAAATTCGATTGAGCGAAACCCGCATGTGCTGGTTAATCCGGACCAAATCGCCAATTCTGGTTTGAGGGAAACGGGCGGTACGGGCGGGCGTGGTACTCTCAGGAGATCGGGTGGCTCAAGAAAGCCCGCGCTATATCGCGAAGCAGTGCTGCTCAGCGCAGCAGGTGTAAACCTGAAGATCAACCTGAGAGCGAAAATGCGTGGCGGCCGGTCGCGTGCAGCGGCCTCACCGTTGCCGCTGGACCCAAGTGCAGACGTGGTGCGTACGCTTGAGCGGCTCTGCACGTGATGAATTGCGCCACTCAATACGAGTACATCTTGGCGAATATGCCTAGGACGCTGTGCGGCATCGCAGCGCGCATGCGAGACCTCGATGTGCGTCCTGAGCTCGAAGTGTTCGATACCGGTCATTTCCTCCAGGTGCCCTGCATGGGAATCGGGTGCGTCGCACCATCCCACCACGCTGTTGGCGCTGGTGAACAGGCTGCCGCAACGCGCATTTACTCGGCTTTCTCGCTTCTTCGATGCGGGCTGTGTCCTCATAGATGGGCGCAAACTGCGAGTGCGGGTCGGATTGCAGAACAACCTGTATCTCTCTCGGCCGGCTGGCTACCATTGCCGAGCTTGTGGAATGGGCGGCGCAAATTCTCAAGCGATCGAGGGGTGGGTTAATGAGTCCGGATGAAGTGCGTGAAAGGTTCGCTTTTAAGGTCCATGTGGGAAAGGTCAACGCTTATGTCTGAGAATTCAAAGTTTATGTCTGAGGGCAAGCCGCGAGCGGTAGGGCTGTTGGGCGGAGGGGTCATCGGTGGCGGCTGGGCCGCACGATTTATCCTCAACGGGGTGAATGTGCGGCTGTATGGTCCGTCCTCTCGTTCAGTCGAGCGTGTGCAGAAGATGATAGCTAACGCGCGGCGGGCGTATCGCCGGCTGACGCTGCTGCCGCTACCGAGCGAGGGGTCGCTGACGGTAGTGGAGTCAGTCGCAGATGCGGCGCGCGGGGTGGAGCTCGTGCAGGAGTCCGCGCCCGACCGCCTGGGTCTCAAGCAGCAGCTGCTCGCGGCGGCCAGCCGCGCGGCGGCGCCGGAAACGCTGATCTGCTCGTCGACCTCGGGGCTTCGGCCGTCATTGCTGCAGGCCGAGATGGACCACCCCGAGCGCTTGCTAGTCGCGCATCCCTTCAATCCAGTGTACTTGCTGCCGCTGGTTGAACTGTGCGCCGGACACCGCACGGCGCCCGAGACGCTCGACCGGGCGACGGCGATCTTCCGGGCGGTGGGGATGCACCCGCTCTTGGTGCGTAACGAGGTGGATGGTTTCATCGCGAACCGGCTGCAGGAGGCAGTGTGGCGTGAGGCGTTGTGGCTGGTGCAGGACAATCTGGCCACCGTGCAGGAGATCGATGATGCAGTCCGTTACTCCATCGGGCTGCGCCGGGCGGTCATGGGGCCCATCCAGACCTACCGTCTCGCCGTCCCCGTGAGCAGCGCGCGCCGCTCCATGGAACAATTCAGGCCCGGAAAGATACCGTGGACCAAGCTCACCGAAGTACCCGAGTTCACCGACGCTTTCATAGACAAACTCGCCGAGCAGTCAGACGCACAAGCCGCAAATCTGACCATCCCTGAGCTTGAACAGAAGCGGGACGACTGCCTCGTGGCCGTACTGCAGGGACTACGCGCTCAGGGCTACGGCGCGGGCGAGACGCTCGCTCGATGGGAAAAGGGGCTACGTGACCGCGCTCCCCAGCGAACTAACGGTTCCGATCCGCTGCGAATGCCGATGAGAGAGATACCGTGTGACTGGATCGATTACAACGGTCACGTTAGTGAGAGCCGCTACCTCGAGCTTTTCGGTAACGCCACCGGCATTCTGCTCCGTTACATCGGCATTGACGGCGAGTACCTCTCAAAGAGTGGCAGTTATCAGGCGGTGGAGACACACCTTTCTCGTCTTCGGGGATTGTGCGCCGGTGACCGCGTTGAAGTGCTCACGCAAGTCCTTGGCGCTGACGATAAGTGTCTACGCCTGTTCCACACACTCACACGTGAGCGCGACGACCAGCCGGCCGCCACGGGTGAGCAGATGCTGGTTCACGTCGATGCCCAGAGTAGACGGATCGGACCAGCGCAGGCGAACGTACGCGAACGCGTGCTGGAGCTAGCGCGGATGCACGCGGAGCTGCCCCGTCCTGAACGCGCCGGTGCAAGCATCGAGCTGCGCTGAGGATGATGACCACCGAGCTAGAGCAGAGTCTCATCAGGAGCGATCACAACCTGCGGCGGCGAAGTAGTTCGGATATTCTCGGGCGGTGAAGGCGGGAAGGGCGGCCGCGATGGCGTGGACCAAGGCCTCGATTGATTGTGGCAGCCGTCTTGCGGAAGGGCACTTGAGCTTGGCGAAAGTCAGCTTGAGTCGGGCGAATAGGGCGGCAGGTAGAGGAGCCCGACGTCTGCCGCAGCGATTGCGATGACGACCTCAGCTCGCTTGTGTGCAGCGAGATCCATCACGCGATGGCGCCAGGGTTGAGCACGGCACGAGAACCTGCGTGACATAAGCCTCGAACGCCGGCCCATCCATGGGGCGTCGAGAACCATCGGCGCAGTCATGCCAATCTACCTGAGGGCGCTCACGAAAGTCGTTATTTTCTATTGGAGATGCGGAAGTGCTGCGATACGGCGCTGGCCGTAAGGCGAGCGGCCATAAAGCCGCGCCATGTTGGTCGAGGCGCCCGTCTCCCGTCAAAAGTATCTGGCCAAAAGTAAGCGGATCATGTGCGGTTTAGGAAACCCACGTTCGGAAGCAGACACACGTCTGGCATAAGTAGTTCGTACATATGCTTCGAAGGCAGGGGCTTTCTATCGTAGCGCCTTGCCCGTTCTGTCGTGGCACGTCAATTGCTGAGACAGGGTTGAGGGCCCTTTAACGGGATCAGTCACTATGACCGAGAGTTTCACATGGGAGTGTTTCAGATGATCGACGCCGATCGCCCGCCGCTGGCCAAATCGCATCCGCACGCCCAGGCTGGGCTCATGAATTTCATCGAGGGGACGCGCGCCGTTACCGAAGATGAGTTGCGGGCCAATAGCATCACGCGTTATCAAGTCACAAAATTCTATCGCAAACATATCACTAACAGCGGTTACTACGACCAGCTTAAGCATATTGTGGAACCCTCAGCCAAGGAGTTTGAGGGCCGTGGCGATTTGGATACAAGTGGTGAGCACGACAACACCGTTGTGCCTGGACTCCAGCACAAATACGCCCAGACAGGGTTGCTGCTAGTAACGGACCGCTGCGCTTCATATTGCCGTTTCTGTTTCCGCAAGCGACTCGTCGGTAAGGATTCCGACGAAATCGCACCCAATTACTCTCGGATCGCTGAGTACATCAGCCTCCACCCGGAGATGACCAACGTCTTGCTATCAGGAGGCGACCCGTTTGTACTCAGCAGCTTTAAGCTCGAGGAAATCGTCGATCACCTGCTACCCATTTCACATTTGAATTCGATTCGATTCGGGACAAAAATGATCGCATTTGCGCCCAAGCGGTTCGAAGATCCGTCTTTGGCCGCTTTGTTCCGGCGGATCATCGAATCGGGTAAGGTTGCAGCGATAGTTACACATTTCGATCACATCGGTGAAATTTCGGTCGACGCTGAGCGCAGTATTCGTTCTTTGCGCTCCCTGGGCGTGCAATTTTTCAATCAGTCCGTGCTTCTCGCGAAAATCAACGATGATGCCAAGATCTTGGCGGAGACGTTCGCCAAATGTCACCAAATCGGCGTCCGCCCATATTACCTCTTTCAGGGCAGGCCGGTGAGAGGCGCATCACATTTTCAAGTTCCGCTACGCCGCGGAGTCGAGATTTCGCGCGGGATCAACCAACGTCTGAACGGGATCCAAAAGACATTCAAATACATTATGTCCCACTACACAGGGAAAATCGAGATCCTCGATCTCGGCGCGGAAGCACGCGTGTATATGCGATACCATCAAAACAGGTATCCCGAGAAGATAGGTACTATTTTTTCACGGCCGTACGTCGAGGGCGCTTGCTGGTTGGACGATCTTCCCGAACAGTGAGAACGAGCCGCGGAAATGCTGATTTCAGGGACAGTGTGTGGGGTGCGGCAGCGGTACTTCGTCCAGCCCCCTGACGCCGCGCCGCCCAAAGCTGCGGAGTGGAATTGCCGATCGGCCGAGCCACGCCATTGATTCGCGAACGTTGGCCGATCTCAAGCTTGAGGTCTAGAGGATGGAGCTACCGCCGTTCGACCGGACACTCGGCTGGCTAGAGTGATGCAATGTACTTCCGCGGTGAGCGTAGCTCAGCCGGGAATTCGGGTGTTCTGATTTATAATACTCCATCGAGTGATCGATGCGCAGCAACGCTGTGCGCGCGTAACGGATCGAGTTCACACGAACATAGTGGCGCTTGAATGTCTTTACGAATCCCTCAGCCATGCCGTTGCTGTCGGGCTTTCGATCGGAGTGAAGCAAGATTTCAGGTTCAGAGCCGCAGCAATTGCAAGACTGCGATATGCGGCGAAGATCGAGCCATTGTCGGTCAGCCATTGCACTTTGGGCTGTGGCCGAACCGTCGCTCAAAAGGGGTGCCGTCATATCCCTGATTCGGAGATCCCGCCGTTGGGCCAGTTGATGATCTCACGGTCAGGATGGCTCGCCCTACACTGCGCGTCCGAGGATTGCTCGGGAGCCGAGCCGATCGTCATCACAGGAGGACGAGCCGTGGTGATCCTCAGTAACGCCATTGCGACGCGGGTCATTGACGGAACGCCAGCCGGTTTGCTCGGGCGCATCTCTGTTACGTGGCTCGGCCGAGGATATGATCTTATCGCCTCATCCGATCGCTCGGCCATGAATGCACCGTAGTCCACCATCTCTGATCCCAAGAAGCCGGGGGGCAAATGCAATCACCGGGACGCTGTTTTCGCGCCCAGCAGCTGCGCGCCGGCGACTTGACAACATCTTGCTTTCTCGATGAAAGTCATGAAGCTGTCCGATATTTCTTCCGCACCCGAGCGGCGGCCGTTGAGACTTACGGGTCCGCAGCCGAGGGCGGATTGCAACCGAGGCCACAATCGCCCAGGTGCTGGTCTCCAATGCGCTGATCACCTGCCGCTCTACCGGCAGGCGCAGATTTTCGCCCGCCTGGGCATTGAGCTCGATCTTCGAAGCTAGCCGCGGCAGGTTCACCGACGCCGGTCTATCAAACGCCATCCGGAACCGCCCCCTTTGCGTCACGCAACCGAGTTCGTCGAGGATCAGCAGCTTTGGTTTCGACAGCGCGAGCAGTTTCTCGTCCAGGCGTCGCTCGCCATGCGCGTTGGCTAGGCCAGCGACCAGCGTGGTCGCCGTCTTGAACTGCACCGTGTATCCGGCCAGGATCGCCTCTCGCCCGAGCGCGATCGACAAGTGCGTCTTACCGACGTCGGGCGAACCAGCGTCACAATGCCGGGTGTCCGGCGTTCGAGTTGTGCGGATCTTCTATCCGTTCCATCCACGGGGCGGGCAGATGGTGCGGGTCGAGCACCGCAAGCGGTTCGCCGGCGAGGATCATCTGGTCGTGGTCCAGCCCGACGGTACGCTCGCCCTGATCCCGGCATGGATGAGTGAGGAGACGGCTCGCTCCACGGCAATCACCAGCGCTCCTTGTCGATAGGCTCGTCGAGTTGCGCGTCCGGCTCGATGCGCTTCTAGCTAGCCTCGCCCGACGGGGAATCAGCTCCGCACCAAGGACGCGATCATGCGACCACGACCGAGCCGACAGCGAGACCTGTTCGAAGTCGATCAAAAGATGTTGGACATTCCGACCACGCAGAAGCCTCTGCTTGTCAGCCTGATCGAGCGCATGCCGGTCGAGGCCCTAGCCGACGACGACGTCGCGACATACGCGGCCAGCGAAAAGGCAAGGGAGGTCGCGCCTGAGTACCTTGCCCGTCAGGCCGCCGTCTACATCCGTCAATCGACAGCTGATCAGGTCGCCAGCAATCTGGAAAGCAACCGCCGTCAATATGGATTCTCCAATCGCGCGCGGCAGCTCGGCTGGAGCGATGTCGCCTCGGCATGAAGGGCACTATGAGCGAGATGGAGCTGTCGGTCCTGCGACAGCGCTCGCCGGAAGCCTTGAAGCAGACGGCGCGCCGCGGCAACTGTTCATGACGTTGCCATCGGCTACGTGCGGAACGGCAACAACAGCATCGCGAAGGTCCGGATCGGCGCATGCGGAGGCTATCCGACCTGATTTTCGTGAAGTTTACCAAGACGCAGTCAGTGCGTCAGGTGCACCAGTGTCTCAGGCATGTGCGCATGCCCTTGCGGGCCGTTGCCTACGGCTCGGAAGGCCGACGGATTGAGTGGAATCTGCCAGTCTACAACACGCTCTTGCACATCCTGACCCGATCTACGCTGGCGCGTATGCATTCGGACATTGGGCAGCCGCGTCAGCATCGAGGCCGGCCGCAAGAAGGTCGTTTGCGGCTTCAAGGAGCGCGACGAGATCGCATCGCTTCATGCACTTATTGGGAACCCTTACGGGCGTTAATTCGCGGCCGGCGGCAACCGAGAAACGGCGCGGCGGTTCACCTTCACGCGATCATCAGCCCTGTGTCGGACCCGACCTAGTAGCAGAAATGCACGCGAGTAAAGCAGCCGGCGATCGGTTCAAAAACCCGTCGTTTTGGCCGCCGACCGCCGGCCTCCCAAGATGTTAACCTTCCGCCCAGCTCATCTTGCTGCTCAGTCTCGCGCTATCCGATTTGGCAGCTATCCAAACGGCCGGTACGTATTTAGCTTCGTTTGAACAAGGGCGGGCTTCGATGGACACTCAGAAACTGGTTCAAGATAATCTCTTCACGGCCCCTTAATTGTTATGCGCGTCGCAGCCTAAGGTTTTGTAAAGGGGGCAACATGTCAGGATATGGTTTGTGTACGATTGTGACGGGGGCGGCGATGGGCGTTGGCGCGGCAAGCGCGCGGCTACTTGCCAAATGCCGCGCCCGGATGCTGATTAACTATTCCACCAGCAAGAGGGATGCCGAAGCGACTGCCGAATCTTGCCTCAATGCTGGCGCTGCTGAGGTTTTAGTGGTGCAGGGCGACGTCTCGCGTGACGAGGACTGCAGGAAGATTGTTGCAGCCGCGAAACATTGGGGGAAAATCGATGCACTGATTAACAATGCCGGCATCACCAAACACGTGCCACACCACGATCTTGAGGGATTGTCGGCTGAGGACTTTCAGCGAATTTATGCCGTGAACACTATAGGACCCTATCAGATGATACGCGCGGCGCGCCCTTTGCTGGAAGCAAACGCTAGAGCATGCGGAGCCGTGGCGGCGGTGGTCAACGTCTCGTCGGTGGCGGGCATCAGCGGCGATGGTTCCTCCTTGGCGTATGTCGCGAGCAAGGGCGCGCTGAACGCCATGACCTTGTCTCTGGCCAGAGCTCTTGCACCTGCTGTCCGCGTGAACACAGTGTGTCCGGGATTTGTCGACACTCTTTGGTACACCAAGGGTTGTGGCGAGACCCGGGCAAAGGAGATGCGCGATGCAGTCGCTGCAAAGGCCCCTCTGAAGATAGTCACCAGGGCCGAGGACATCGCACAGATTGTGTATTTTCTAGCGACCTCCGCTTCGAGCAACATGACGGGCGAGTGTGTGCGCATGGATGCCGGGTCGCACTTGATTGGATGAGGAGTAAGCTTCTGGCTACAGATTGCGCCTCTTTGAGCGTGCGTAGAAGACCGTGAACGACGAGCTCCCACTGAACGTGGCGTGTTGAAGCCCGCGATCAAACATGAAGTTTGCCGCTTAAATCGGCCCTCGGCCCGTGCTGTTCTTCGAAAATGAACACAGCCAATCAACCGCTTTAGCGGAAGTATGACATAGAATGCATTCAGCTTCTCTGCGCCGGCTTGGATGCTCAAGCACGTGTTTCTCGGCGCCGAAGCATGACAGCCTTATGTAGTTTACATATTTTTCACCTCTACGCAGAGGGCACGATCAGCGAACTTGCTCCCCGCTTTGACTGAAGAGGACTTGGCATACTCTTAGGCATACGCCGAGGTCAGAGATGTTTTCGAATGAGGAAGTCGTCACCAACGTTGCCCCGCGGCGACGATTTACGGGGGAGCAGAAGCTCTTGGCACGAGACGCTGCAACCGGCATGCCATCAGAAGTGTTGCCCGTCGGAAAGGGCTCTCCCGGAGCTCGGTCTTCCGATGGAGGCGGCTCATGCGGCCGGATGAGTGATGTGGTCGCAGCTTCCGAGGTCTGGAGGCTAGAGGCACGGGTTCGAGATTGCTCGGCCGCAAGGTTGTCGGAAGTCGAGATCCTATCGTCTCGACGTGTTGGTCGGCGGCACTCATCTCGTCACCCTGCCGCGAGGGCGACCGCATCACGACGGCAAGCATGACCAGGTCGTCGATTATCGGCACGTGATCCATTACTTGCGGCGCAAGCGTGACAGGTGTCCCCCGCCGACCTTATTGCGATGCCTGCAGCATAGCCGTTCCCGGCACCGGTCTGGACGCATGCCATTCGATCACCCTCGCAATAGCTCGGACCGAAGCCGCCGTACCTTGTAAGAGTGCCCGGCCGGCGAACGTGGGCGGGCCTCCATCAATCTGGTAGTCGCGACAGAGCCCATTCATCTGCGATACTGGAATGACAACTACTTCAGGATGCCTTGCCATCAACTCTGTGAGAGCGAGGCCAACCGGAGAATCATCTTTGATGCTCATTGGCAAGTCCAGGCCCCACAGAAGCAGGTCAATCTCACCGCTCTCTCCGAGTAGCTGCGTACAACGGCCAAGGACCTCGACATTAAAGATGGTTTGAGCGCTCAAGTCTAACGGATTGACGCAATTTGCGAATTTCGGGAGCACGTGCCCCAGTCGTTCGCGCAATTGGCTCGAGAACGAAACGAGCTTCAGGCCTCGTATAGACAGGATTGTATCGGCAACAATATTGCCCATGCCACCTGAAAAACTTGCAAAGGCTACGCGGTTGCCCCGCGGTTTGTGGCATACTTGGAAAGCCACAACGGTCTCGATAAGGTCCTCGGCCGACTCAACGGTAATGACACGTAAGTCGTGCAGGAGGTCGATCTCCCGTTCATAGCTCTTCGCGGCTTGTGTCGCCGTATGTCGGCCAATCGCGCTTCGCACCTCGGGATGAGCGCCGACGCGCAACATAATGATCGGCTTGCCCCGTTCCCGCGCGCGCCCGCAGGCAAGGGTGAACCGTTCTGGATCCTTGATGCCTTCACAGTAGCTGATGATCATTTCCGTTTGCGGATCGTCAGCGAAGAAGTTGATTAGTTCGGCTGTTGTTATGCTGGCTTCGTTGCCAGTGGTGGCGAGTTTGCTGATGCCGACCCCTCTGCCCATTAGCGGGTGCATGACTGTGGCCATCTGTCCGCTTTGAAACACGCCACTAACTCCCCCTGGGACGACCCTGGTGATCTTGCTGTCTCCAACAGCAACTAAAGATCGATGCAAATTAATGACACCGAATGTGTTGGGCCCGACAATTGTTGTCGCCGATTCTTCCGCCCAGCGCTGAAGTTCCTGCTGCTTAATGCGGCCTTCCTCAGTATCAAGTTCGGCGAAGCCGCTCGAGATAATCTGTACGGTACGCACTGAGTTTCGCTCGCATTCCTCCAGTAACGATAGAATGTTTTCGGCTCGAACGCATAACACGGCGAGATCGACCTGAAACGGAACGTCTGAAATGGACCTGTAACAGTCTACGTCATCAATCATAGTGTAGCTCGGGTTGACGGCAGCGATTTTTCCATCAAATCCAAAGGATACAATGTTGCCAAGGATACTTTTTGCGAGGCTCGGTTTGGGCGAAGCACCAATCAAGGCAATTCCCTTCGGTTCGAAGAGAAATCGAAGGTTTAGTTTGTCCTTGGCTATTCTCGTCCTGCCCGAATTTTCCGCGACTGAGTGCATTCAGTCCTCCTCTCACTGAGTGTTCCCGGAATGCCGTGGCAATGAATGTGCCAGCGAAGTCTCAGGGGCATTAGGCGTCTGAGTCCAACAAGGTAGTTCGCACGCCGACTCAAGAAGGGCGATTTTGGCCCGATGGCCTCGTGTTTCCTGTCAGAAAGTGGACAAAGGTTAGGAGCTATTTGTCCGCGAAATTACGTGAGTTGGAGCGCTTCGGCCTCAACGGGCGAGCGAATATTCCAGCAATATTGAAACTTTTCTGACGTTAGTGCGCGCACGGACTGCCACGAAGGCAAAAACCTGATTGAGCCGAGCGAGTCTTTCGCTGACGGCCAAGAGGCTTTGGCAACGGCGGGGCTGCCCAGACGGCTCAGTGCATATCCCTTGCCAGTATAGGGGGATAGTAAGGTTCCTCGAACTCCTGCTCGCCAGGTCATGAACTTGGTTTCGCGTACAAAAGACACATTAAGAAACGCGTCGTAGTGAAACACCTGACTCCTTTTCATCGTCCTAGTTGTTGTGTTGAGTAGGGCAATGCGCCTTTAGGTTGAGGCTGTTTGGGACGCTTGTTTCCTCTCTTTAAGCAAAGCCGCGAATGAAAGTTCGCGAACGGCACGCCCATTGCTTGTATAAGGAATGCGGTTGTGACGTCGTTCGCAAGCGAATGGAGCAGCGGCTAGACGCTTTTTTGGTGTTGCTGCTTAGGTGGGGCGAGATGGAGATGGAGTTGATGATTGGTCTTGATAGACGCTGGTCAACGGATAGAGCGAGGATGATCTCAGAGGTTTTTATCACCTGTGCAGTGACGGGTGGTGGGAGTTCGGTGGAGCGTAGCCCGCATGTGCCCGTAACTCCGGAGCAGATCGCTGATTCAGCCATTGAGGCCGCGCGTGCGGGCGCAGCAGTGGTTCATATCCATGTGCGTGATCTTGAAACTAGGCGGGGCTCGCGGGATCCCGCCCTATATAGGGCAGTTGTGGAGCGGATTCGGAAATCGAGTGTAAATCCGGTGATTAACCTGACGGCCGGCGTGGGCGGCGACCTTATGCTAGGTGAACCGCACTCTCCTCTCCCGCCGAACCCGGCCGGAACGGACATGGTTGGTGCGCTTGAACGGTTGGTGCACGTAGAGGAGTTGCGCCCTGAGATTTGCACTCTGGATTGCGGGACGATGAACTGGGGCGCCAGTGGCCAGTACATTATGGTTAACACCGCTGGAACGCTGCGCGCGATGGCGGCACACGTGAAGGCGCTCGGCGTGCGTCCTGAGCTTGAAGTATTCGATACCGGGCAGTTGGTGCTGGTGCGCGACTTGATCGAGGAGGGGGTAATCGAAGATCCAGCGTTGATCCAGCTCTGCATGGGAATTCGCTACGGCGCACCGGATGATCCGATGGCGCTGCTGACGCTGGTGCATCAGATTCCGCCGCGAGCAATCTACTCCGCTTTCTCGATTGGGCGGATGCAGCTTCCATATGCGGCCTTGGCTCCACTGGTCGGGGCCAACGTACGGGTAGGCCTCGAGGACAATCTTTACCTATCTCGTGGGCGGCTGGCGACGAACGCCGATCTCGTCCAGCGGGCAGTAGAAATTCTCGACAGGATGGGGGTGGGCGTATTGAGTGCAGATGAGGTGCGCCAAAAACTCTCGTTGAAAGTCCACGGCTGAGAGGCTGGAAGTTCACGCCTGAGAGGCGAGCATTCGGTCTGCGCCTAGAAAGTGGATTGGCAGCGCGAGTGCACGCGAAGATGCTGGCGGTCGCTGCGCCCGTTATCGGCGGCTAACAACGGTCACGCTGCCGCCCAAATGCCGCCCTGTGGTGAAGTATGGCGTCGGCTGACGCATTGTACGGTTACGCGAGATATCGCTTCCATGGAGGCTAGCTGTCCCGATGTGGCTGGCTATGCCAACCGCTCCCTTCTCCATCAGATTAGGTAGTACATCGATTTCCATGAACAAGGTAGAAACAATCATTGCTATCCGTGCAAACGACGGTTGAAGGTCTCAGGGTCGATTAACACAAGGCGAGGAAAAAATCCGAACAAGTGTCCTGATCACGTGGGCCACACCGCATGTTCGCGCTTACGGCCGGATGTTGCTCGCGAAGAGCCGTTGCGGTTTCCCACGCATGCAAAGTGAGCTGCCCCTAGGGACTGTCGGCGGGCGACCTTGATCGGCTCCGCAGTGCAAGCGCATTCGCCGCCTCTCTTCCGTCTCCCGAATCTAAAGGTCCAATGATGTCCCCCGCAAAATTGACGGCCAACGAGCTGAAAGAGCGTGTCGCAAATGCTTTGCGCAAAGTCGAGGCGTTGGAAACCGCTTATGAGACGATCACAATCGGTCAGCTGGTTTCAATGCGGGCAAAAACACACGGATCGACAATAGCAATCGATGTCTTCGAGCGCGGTGAACGCGCGACCTACATGGAGATGGACAAGTCCTCTAACAAATATGCCCACGCGCTGCGTGCATTCGGCGTGCGCAAGGGCGATCGCATCGGAGTGATGCTTCCCAATTGCATCGAGTACCCGATCCTGTGGTTCGCGCTTGCGAAGCTTGGTGCAGTTATGGTGCCGATCAACATGCGGTATACGCCACGGGAGATTGAATATGTTCTCAGCGATACACAAGCTAAGTTCGCCGTAGTCGACCAAGACGTATGGTCAGTATTCTCGTCTATGGAGCCTTGGCCACAAGTCCTTGCCAAAGAGAGGATAATTCTCGCGGGACAGCCGTCCGGCGGGACACTCTCTACTATCGCCGAATTGGTTAAGTGCGTCGATGATTCGATGGTTGAGGAGGATGTCGGCCCTGACGATCTTTTGAACATTCAATATACTTCCGGGACAACTGGCTTTCCAAAGGGGTGCATGTTGACGCATGACTATTGGGGCCTGTTTTCGTATCAACAGATCTGTTGGGACGACGGGCCATACAAAAGGTATTTGTCCGCGCAGCCATTTTTCTATGTCGATCCGCCGGTGCATCTTCTGAGGTCATATCGTCAGGGCGGCACGCTCTACCTAGCTCCTCAACTCAGCGCGACGCGCTTCATAAGTTGGGTCAAGCAGCATCAAATAGAATGGTGTCAGGTTCCCGAACTGATAGCGCGCGAGGCCGAGGCGGCCGACGAAGATGGGGCGACCTGCTTGAAGCAAATCCTGAACTGGGGCTGGAGCCCTGAGACAGTGCGCCAGTTCCGGAAACGGTTTCGAGTGCGGACCGAGGAAGCGTACGGGATGACGGAGATCGGGTTCGCCACGCGAATGACTAACCAGTTCGACCAGCTAGCCAGTTCAGGTTCGGTCGGGATACGCGCGCCGTTTCGGGCGCTGCGGCTAATGAACGAGGATGGCACCCCCACTCAGATCGGCGAAGTCGGTGAAGCGTGGGTTAGTGGACGCGGGATTCTCAAGGGCTATTGGAACAAGCCGGAAGCAAATGCCGCCTCGTTTGAGGGCGGATGGTTTAAGACTGGTGATCTGATGCGTCGGGATGAGCTTGGCTTCTATTGGCTGGTGGGCCGCACCAAGGACATGATCCGCCGATCGAGCGAGAACATCGCTGCGCGAGAGGTTGAGGCAGTCATTCGCGAAATTCCTGAGATTGCGGACGTGGCCGCGATACCGGTTCGCGATCTGAAGCGCGGAGAGGAGGTCAAAATTGTAGTCGAATTGAGAGGAGGAATCGCGTTAGACAACATGCCCATAGAGCGCATTGTCGATCATGCGCGTGCGCATCTTGCGGCGTTTAAGATACCTCGGTACATCGCCTTTACGCAGACGCTTCCTAGAGCCCCCTCCAGCAATAAAGTACTCAAACGTGAGCTTATGGCCGTCGGTGATCCGCTTGCTGGGACTTATGATACCAAAGAGAAGCGCTGGTTGTGAAACCGATTACACGCTTGTTCTTGCAGATGCGTACGTTGTCGTGGCTACCTGAAGCGAGTTGGACTTGTCATCATTGCGACGTTCTTTGGCGCCGAGACCGCTAGTCTCTGCCAGAACCGAGGTTGGGGCAGATCTGTGCCCTGACCTTGCCCCACGGGCTCAATTCGGTTTGAAATTCGCTCTGGTCCACGATGAGCACCAGACAATGAAGCCCAGTGGCTTTTCCGAAGAGTAGATTATCGGATTTTGAACCAGCACGAGGCCGGCGTTTCGGTCGCCCGATCTGTGCCGGAAGGCACGGCGTGAGCGTCGCCACTATCTACAAATGGAAAAACAAGTTGGGACGGGATGGAGGGCTCCGAGGCCAAGCGGCTGGAGACTGGAGCACGAGGAACATGCGGCTGAAGGTACGCATCCGACGTGGGCCGTCTTGCGTGACGGATGGTAATTCGCGAAGCGTGTGACCTTAAGTCTAGCTTTAAGGTCATCAGGCGATGCGGGTCGAGGTTTTGGGCGGGCTGGAGCGGCGGCGGCGCTGGTCGCAGGACGACAAGGCACGGATTGTCGAGGAGACGTTGGCGCCGGGCGCGAAGGTGACTGAGGTTGCGCGTCGCAACGGAGTAGCGGCCAGCCTGGTGTTTACCTGGCGTCGACAAGCACGAACATCGGAACAAGTAGTACCATCTTTTACGCCGGTGCAGATCGCCGCCATAGCGGCATCGGCTGAGGAAGCTCCGAAGCTTTGCCTACGGTTGATGGCCGAGTTCGCTCCGCGGCAGCCGCGCGTACGGGATTGATAGAGATCGATCTTGGCAACCGACGGTGCATCCGGGTGGATGCGCACGTCGATCCGGACGCGCTGGCGCGGGTCCTCGATGTGCTTGGACGCCGATGATTCCTATACCGGGGAATGTGCGAGTGTTGCTCGCGACAGGCTACACGGATATGCGCAGAGGCTTTCCGTCGCTGGCACTCCAAGTGCAGGAGGTGCTGCACAAAGACCCGCTCAGCGGTCATCTGTTCGTCTTCCGCGGTCGCCGCAGCGATCTTGTGAAGGCGATCTGGCACGATGGCCAGGGAGCCTGCTTGTTCACAAAAAGACTCGAGAGAGGAAAGTTCATCTGGCCATCGGTTGCCGGTGAATCGGTAACGATCTCGCCGGCGCAGTTGAGCTATCTGCTGTCCGGGATCGATTGGCGTAACCCTCAAGAAACCCATCGGCCGACGCGGGTCGGATAGCCGCTTTTACGGTTTGAATCTGCTGCTTGATCTGATTCAATGGCTTCATGATACCGAAGCCGGACGATCTTCCATCGGACCTTGCGAGTGCCCTGGCGGCGCTGCAGGGCGAGCGTGAGGCGCGGCTGCGAGCCGAGGCGGTGGCTGCCAGTGCGCAGGCGGAACTGTCGGACAACGAGGCACTGATCGCGCATCTCGAGCTGCGGATCGAGAAGCTCAAACGCGAACTGTACGGGCAGCGCTCCGAGCGCTCGGCACG
>NZ_JBEPQC010000016.1:0-39303 GCF_040547675.1 Bradyrhizobium sp. RT6a | reverse complement strand
GAAGAAGACACTGCCAATTACGCCGGCATATTGCTTTGCCCATGCACGGCGAGGCTTCTTCGAGCTGGCTGACATCGAGAAAAATGCTCGGGAAGCCAAGAAGGGCAAACCGGTCTCCCCGATCGCACTGGAGGCGGTCAGGCGGCTGGACGCGTTGTTCGAGATCGAGCGCGCCATCAACGGCTGCAGCGCCGACGAGCGACGCGCCGTGCGCCAGGAACAGAGCAAGCCGCTTCTCGACGACATGCACGCCTGGCTGCTGCGCGAGCGCGAAACCCTCTCGCGCTCGTCCGAGGTCCTGAAGCCGATCAACTACATGCTCAGGCGCTGGGAGGGCTTCGCCCGCTTCCTGAACGACGGGAGGATCTGCTTGACCAACAATTGCGCTGAACGCGCTTTGAGAGGCATCGCCTTGGGACGGCGCAACTGGACCTTCGCTGGCAGCCAGCGTGGTGCCGACCGTGCCGCCATCATGCTGACGATGATCACGACGTGTCGTCTCAATGACGTCGATCCAAAAGCCTGGCTTGCCGACGTCCTCGCTCGTATCGCTGACCTTCCTGCATCGCGGCTGCACGAACTGCTGCCCTGGGAATGGAAGCTTCTGCGCCATGCCGGCAAATCCGACGATCAGCAAGCCGCCTGACCTTCACCCAACGGCATCACATATAGCTCGCCGTGCCCGCGCGCACGCGTCAATCAGGCGGCCTTCGGCGTAGGCGTACGCTCGAAGTCCTGATCGCCGCGCTAGGAAATAAAGGGGCAAAGCCGGTCGGAAAGCTATCCAAGCCGCGCATCAAGACCAAACAGATCAACACGCCCACCTTTGACGTCAGGACCGCGCTGTACGGCGTGCTCGGCGTCGATCTGACTGAAATCCACGGCCTGGGTCCGTCGCTCGCATTGAAGCTTATCGGCGAGTGCGGCACGGATTTGAGGGCATGGCCGAGCGCCAAGCACTTCACGTCCTGGCTCTGCCTTGCACCGGGCAACAAAATCTCCGGCGGCAAAGTGCTGTCTTCGCGCACCCGGAGATCTTCCAGCCGGGCCGCCGCACTGTTGCGGTTGGCGGCCACCACGGTGGGGCGAAGCGATACGGCGCTCGGAGCATTCTATCGCCGCCTGTCCTTACGTGCGGGTAAGTCAAAGGCGGTGACAGCGACCGCCCGCAAGATTGCGGTTCTATTTTACAACACCCTCCGGCACGGCATGAGCTACAGGGATCCAGGTGCCGACCAATATGAGCAACAATATCGCAGCCGCGTTCTTGCCAACCTTCAGCGCCGGGCCAAATCGCTGGGCTTCGTTTTGCAGGCTATTCCGGCGGACGCCAATCCGGCTGTTTCTTAGGAAGTCGATCGCGATCTTTGCTGGACCCCGGACATGAGGTTCCGCTTCATCGAAGATCGCCGTGCGGATTATCCGGTCCAAATCATGTGCCGTGTACTCGGCGTCTCGCCCGCGGGCTACTATGCTTGGCGGTCGCGGCTGGAAAGCCCCCGGGCCGCTTCCAATCGAGACTTGCTGGAGAACATCAAGCGGGTTCATCGCGACAGTCATGGCCGCTATGGCAGCCCGCGCATCCATGTCGAACTCAAAGCCCAGGGACATCATGCCAGCCGTGGGCGGATCGAGCGGCAGATGCGCCATCATGGCGTTCGAGCCATCTCCGCCGGACCGCGGCGATGCCGCACCACCGATAGCGGGCATGGCTTCCCGATCGCGAACCTGCTCGGCCGGAACTTCTCGACCGCCATGCGCAATCAGGTCTGGCTCGCCGACATCACCTTTGTCTGGACCGGCCAGGGCTGGTTGTACCTGGCGGCCATCATGGATCTGTACAGCCGTCGTATCGTCGGCTGGGCGATGGACGACCACTTACGCGCCGAATTGCCGCTCGCCGCATTACGAATGGCGATCAAGGGGCAAAGACCCCGTCCCGGGCTGATCCATCATTCCGATCGCGGCACCCAAGGCTTCAACCGAGTACCGCCAGGCGCTGCAAGCCGCCGGCTTCCGGCCTTCGATGAGCCGGAGAGCCGATTGCTACGACAATGCCCCGATGGAAAGCTTCTTCCACACACTCAAGACCGAACTGATCCATCACCGACAATATGAGACCCGCAATGAAGCCGAGCGCGACATCTTCACCTACATCGAGGGCTTCTACAACCGCGCATCAGAACACCCATCTGTCTATGTTGTTGAAGAGAAGAGACTTTGCTGATTGGGATGCGATCCCGTGGGGTATCTTGGGTTCTGTCGCGCTCGTTCGGCGATAGATTGAGCGGCAGTTGTTATCAGCGAGGCGCGGGCGAAGATCCACGGGCCGTCCGATAGCGGATGGAAGGCTTCGATTTCGCCGGCTTCAGCGGCCAGCCGGAGCGTCTTGGGCGCGATCTTCAGGAGCTTTGCGGCGTTGCTAAGGTTGAGCCAGGGTTCGATCCCGTCATCGGCGGGCTTGAACATCGGGAGGTGGTAGCTCGAGCGCATTGATGTGACGCGCTCGCGGGTCCAGCGATTGCCGTTGCCCGTCTTGAGGCCGTTTCGGTTGAGGAGGCCGGCAACCAGATCGTCGCTGGCGATCAGCACCAGTTGACGCACGGCTTGGATAATATCGGCGGAAGTGCTGTTGCGCTGTCCGCGCCGGCGCTTGGGCAAGCGCAACTCGCTGTGAGCGCCACCCACCCAGTGGACGATGAGAACGATCTCGGACGCCGCGTCGTCTATATCGGCCACGACCTCATGGACGAGGGTGCGTACATGCGCTTCTTGAGGCGAGCATCCGTCGTCGGCGCATCCCAGACCGTTTTGAGGTTCGAGGCCAGTACGCCGAGCGAAGCTGGATCAGCAATGGGTGCGGGCGTCGCCGCATCATGCATGGCGATCTTGCCCTCGACCTCCGCCGCGTGAGCGAGTGCCCTGTTCCAGCGCGCTTCCAGCTCACTCGCCACCAACCGGTTCGCGGGGTCAGCGGCATCGTATTGCCGGAAAGCCCGGTCGGCGGCATAGCGCGCCGCCTCGAGGTCGCGACTGAGCGCATCGCGCACCTGATCCCGCCGTTCCCTGGCTCCTTCGGCGGCAGCGGTTGCAGCGGCGATAGCGCCCGGACCGACGACGCCAAGCAGTGCTTCCTCGATTGCATCATCGACACGCAATCCGCCGAAGGCGATGCAGTGAGGACCGCCATTGTCCATCCAGGCGCGGCTGCAGCTGTAGCGTGGGATATGGTGCCTCATGCCGGAGTACCGGAGTGTGAGCTTGCGGCCGCAGCGCTTGCACCGGATCAGACCGGCCAGCAGCGCGTCACCATGCTTGGGTGCGCCGTGATGCCGACCGGTGGGAACGTTGCTGCTGACCATGGTGCGGATCGCCTCGAACCTCTCCCAGCTCACATACCCGTCGTGGGTGTTGGGCTTCAGCGCCAGCCATTCGTTCCGCGTCTTGCGGCGGATCTTCACGCTCACACCCCCGGCGCTGTATCCCGCCGCCACAGCCGTCTTACCATAGGCATAGGCGCCGCCGTAGACCGGGTTCTCAATGATCCGGTGGATGGCGGAGTAACTCGGTCGCCGCCAGGCTGTGTCGCCGTTGGACTGCTTCACTGGTAGATCGAGATTGTACTCGTGGAGCCAGCAGAGCGCCTGTCGCGCGCTGCCCAGTTCCTCGACCTTGTCGAACACCAGCTTGATCGCTTCCTGGACACGCCGATCCGGATCTTTCTCATAACGGTCGCCGGCCTTCACGAAGCCGACGGGCGCCGCCACAACCAACTCGCCCCGGCGCGCCTTCTCGTAGCGGGCCGAGAGCGAGCGTTGGCGCAACAAATCCAGTTCGTACTCGTTGAGGCTGCCCTTGAGCCCGAGCAGCAGGCGGTCGTTGCCGTGCCTCGGCGCATAGATGGTCTCCTGATCGACCAGAACGGTATCGACCACGCGGCATATCTCGATGAGTTGCTGCCAATCCCGGCTGTTGCGGGCGAAGCGCGAGACCTCGCGGGCGCAAACCGCACCAACCTTACCGAGGCAAACCTCCGCTACCATTCGCTCGAAACCGGCGCGTTGCACGCCGCCGGCGGCTGAACGACCGAGATCATCATCGATCACTTCGATCTCTGACCACCCGAGTGCCGTCAGCCGGTCCCGCATGGCGTATTGCAATGCGCTGCTCTCGCGATTGTGCAACACCTGATGTGCTGAGGATTGGCGCACGTAAAGAATCGCCTTACGCTCCAGATGATGAGGCCTGACCTTGTCAGAGATCATGATCGACCCCCTTCGCGGGCGGCGTCGCTGTCATCGCAGCATGGTCGAGGATCAACTGCGTCATCAGGCTTGTGAGGGCCGCCCGGGCTTCCGCCGGCAACTCCGGCCATGCTGGCACGCCGATGGCGCCGTTCGGCAGGCCGCTCCCGAACAGATCCATCTGCTGCTGCGGCCGCGGTTGTCGATTGTGTCGGTATCCGCTCCCTGGCATTGCCATCTGCCGTGACATGGCTCTCTCCCCGATTCTGGTCGCGAGAGGCTCTGGATGCGCTAGAAAGCAGGGCAGCTGATGGCGTTCGATCCATCAACACCAGATCGAGAAGCGCAGAAAGCGCTGCAAGTGCGGTTATGCTGACAAATGGCCGAGCTGCCAAAAGCTCCGCCTCAGGGCATGCCGTTCGGTCGAACATCCATGCTGGAACCTCCAGCCAACGATCTGCTTGCGATCCATCCAGCGTGCAGCGGAAGGCGACATCGCCAGCCTTGTCGACGGCCCCATGAACGCAAACTCGGCAACCAAACCAAGGATGATATCGATAAAGAACCTCGCGAAGAACGGTCCTGTGGGCGTTCTCAAACCTCGTTGTACAATTATCACCGCGGACACTCGGCCATCGGCTATATCAGTCCGGTCGAGATGGAGCTAAAATCGGCTTGATCCTTGTCCACTTTTTTGGGGGAAGATCAGGGGACAATCGAGCCGTGCTAACCAGCTGCATGGTTCATTGTGCGCATTTTGACGCGTGAGATGCTGCAGCTACCGCCCGGTGCACTCGTGACAGCGCATCTTTCAGATGCTCGACGCAACAAAGATGGTGCCTTTTGTAGTCGGCGCCCGCCGAGGGCCGGATTCGAGCTTCAATCGCCAATCCCTGAAAGCTAAGACCAGGAATTCACAGAGAGGTCGCTGCGATGCTCTCTCGATCGCGGAGCGCTGGATCAAAGTCATTTCGCTCCGTTCTGAAGCAAGCTCATGTGTCTCCGCTGCCGGTGGCCACACCTGCGAAGCTCACGGTCCCCGCGGCTCCCATCGTTGCGGCGTCGCTTGCCTATGACCAGGATCTTTACTTGACCTTGCTGGAATTTGCTTGGCACCAAGGGAAACGTCTGCATGGGTCGGCCGTAGTCGACCCATTGTCTCACGACCGTTGCATTTGACTCCTCGACTGCAGACAGAGGAGCGAAGGCGATGGAATCTCAGCCGAGCGATTTCGATCGGTCCGTACTAACGTACAGCAAACAGGGGAACGGGGGCTTGCGGAGCGGCGGCCTTGAATACCACCTTGACCCTCGTACCTATCGACAGCGTGGCAGGATCTGCATCTACCACATTGGTCAACATGATCGGCCCCTCGGTGAGCGCTACATAGGCGAGCACGTAGGGCTCGTTCCCCATGCGGTTTACGGAAAAAGAATAAATCTCGCCCTCCCCCGGAGAGTCCTGCCAATCGATATCGATCGACAGACAATGTGGGCAGATACCTCGTGGATACCAATGGGTCCTATGACACTGCTGGCATCGTGGCAGCACGAAACGGCCATTAGCGGCTGCATCCCAAAACGGCTTAGTCTCTGGACTGTGTGCGATAAAGTCTGTGCCCATCATTGGTGATTACTCCCGTTCCAGAATGAGGGTGGCGCTACTGTGGCGTGTCCCCATCAGCCACCCCGTGCCATGTGCTAGCGCCAGCGCGCAATCCTTGACCTGAACGGCGGGCTGGGCCTCGCCTCGCAACTGGCGGACGGCCTCGATCACCTTGGTGATTCCGCCCCGCATCGCTGGATGGTTGCTGCATAGACCACCGCCATCTGTGTTGAAGGGCAGTCGACCGACGCCGGAGATTAGGTTTCCGTCGGCGACAAACCGGCCGCCCTGGCCCTTTTCGCAGAACCCGAGATCCTCCAACGCAATGAGGACGGTGATGGTGAAGCTATCGTAAATCGAAGCGTAGCGGATATCGCTTGGCTTCACACCGGCCTCGCCAAATGCGATGGCCCCGGACTGCCTGGCCGCTGAAGCGGTAAGCTCGACCGCACCTGCCGACTGTCCCTGGATGCCCTCGCCCGACCCGATCACCTTTACCCGCGGACGCTTGAGGCTCTTGGCGATCTCTGGGCGCGTCACCACAACGGCTCCGCCGCCATCCGAGATGACACAACAGTCAAGTCGGTGCAGAGGATTAGACACCATTGGAGACGCTAGCACATCTTGAGTGGTGACCACCTTACGAAGCATCGCGTGTGGATTGTGCTGCGCATGGTGAGAAGCAGCGACTTTGATCCACGCCAGTTGCTCGCTAGTCGTCCCATATTCATGCATGTGACGACGTGCGCACAACGCGTAGATATCCAGGAGGCTTTGCCGAAGCGGCCGTTCCCACAGCAAATCCGGCTGAGTAACGTCCGGTGGGAAATTGGACGGTGCGCTGCGAGGCCGTCCAGCCAATGTGACCAGGGCCACGTTGCATTTGCCGGCCGCGATAGCTTGGGCGGCGTGGGCAATGTGCTGCAAAGGAGCGGAACCACCAATATCGGTGAAGTCACAATGTCGCACCTTGAGATTCAAGAAGTCGACCATTGAGACGGGGCGGAAACCTGGTTCATCGCCCGCCGAAAAGTAGCCGTCGACGTCATCTTTGGTCAACCCAGCGTCAGCCAGTGCGCCAGCGGCACATTCGGCGTGAAGCTGCACGACTGACTTGTCGGGCGCTTTGCGCGTGGGATGCTCATACGCACCGACGATATAGGCTTGTTCATCGCGAGTCATCGCGTTGCTATCCCTGTGTTTAGTGACTGGCCATTTCTGATATCGCATCCTCGCCCCTGTGCGTCGCTACGCGAGTGAGGCGAAGACCTTGCCTTGCCCGACCAACCGCTTGAGGAGCGGTGCCGGCTCAAGTGAAGGATCGTTAGTCTGCGTTGCGTGGAACGCGAGGCGGTCGGCGATATGCTTCAGGCCTACCTGGTCGGCCCAATACATCGGGCCGCCCCGATAGACCGGCCAACCAAAGCCATAGAGCCACACCACGTCGATGTCGCCCGGTCTGGCGGCGATCCCTTCTTCGAGAACGCACGCGCCCTCATTGACGATCGAGAACATCATGCGCTCGAAAATTTCTTCGTCGCTGATGGCTTGGTGCTTGCGGCCGAGGCGGGTGAGCGTCTCGTCGATCAGTCTCTCGACGTCGGGGTCCGGAATTGGCGCGCGAGAGCCGGCCTCATACTTGTACCAACCCTTGCCGGCCTTCAGGCCAAAGCGGCCTGCCTCGCAGAGGGCATCGGAAATCTCCGACTTGACGCCCCGATCTTTGCGCGAAAGCCAGCCAATATCCAAGCCTGCCATATCGCCCATCACGAACGGTCCCATCGGCATGCCGAATTTGGTCAGAACCGCATCGATCTGATGCGGCAGCGCACCCTCGAACAATAGCTTATCTGCCTGCTTGAAAGCCGGATCGTACGTGCGATTGGCGACGAACCCGTGGCAGAGGCCGACGACAACCGGCGCTTTGCCGATCTGGCGGGCAATCGAAACCGCGGTCATCAGCGCGTCCGGTGCGGTTCGCGGTCCGCGCACGATCTCGCACAACTTCATCACATTGGCAGGCGAGAAGAAGTGCATGCCAAGCACGTCCTGCGGCCGGTCGGTGACTGAGGCGATCTCGTCGATGTCCAGGTAGCTGGTGTTGGAAGCGAGGACCGCGCCCTGTTTGGCGTATTTGTCGAACTGCGCGAACACCTCTTTCTTGACGGCCATAGTCTCGAAGACCGCTTCGATGACAAGGTCCGCATTCTTCACATTGCTGAGGCCTACCGCGGCGTTGATCAAGGCCATGCGTTTGGCGGGAGCGTCCGTGGGGATGCTGCCACGGGCGGCGGATGCTTCCCAGATCCTCTGAATCGCGCCCAAGCCACGTTTGAGCTGTTCTTCCGTGCTCTCGATCAGGGTCACAGGAACGCCGGCATTGGCGAAGGACATCGCGATGCCACCACCCATTGTTCCTGCCCCGACGACCGCCACACTTTCAATCTGTCGTGGCCTCGTCCCTTCGGGAAGCCCTGCAAGTTTGTTGGCAGCGCGCTCGGCGAAGAACGCATACCGTTGCGCCTTGGACTGATTGCTTCCGAGCAGATTGTTGAAGCCCTCGAGCTCCTTTTTAAGCCCTTCTTCGAACGGCAGGTCGATCGCGGCGCCGATAGCCTCGGCGGCGGCGAACGGCGCTTCCAGCCCGCGCGCCCGCCTGGTCATTAAGGCAACTGCATTCGTGAAAATCGAGCGGTCGCTCTTTGCCGCGGCGAGCTTTGAATCATCGTCGCGGAGCTTGCGTATCGGCAGGCGCTCGGTCAGAACCTTGCGGGCGAAGGCTTGCCCACCAGCGGCCGCAGTTTCCACGATGTCCGCGATCAGGCCACTATTCAACGCTTCTGGCGCCGTGATGGGATCCCCCCCCACGATCATCTTTACCGCAAGCTCTGGCCCAACAGCCCGGGGGAGGCGTTGCGTTCCGCCACCGCCGGGCAGAAGGCCCAGCTTGACCTCGGGTAAACCGAGTTTGGCGTTCTTGGTCGCGACGCGGAAATGGCAAGCCAACGCGACTTCCAACCCTCCTCCGAGGGCGTTGCCGTGGATGGCAGCGACAACGGGCTTCGGCGAGTCCTCAATGACCGCCATAAACTCGTCCCACGTCGGGGGCTGCGGCGGCTTGCCAAATTCGGTAATGTCGGCCCCCGCGATGAATGTGCGGCCGGCGCAGGTCAGAACGATCGCCTTCACCTGCGGATCGGCGATCGCGGCGTTCATGCATTCCAAGATACCGCCGCGGACTGCATCGCTTAGCGCATTCACGGGTGGATAATCGACCGTGACAATGCAGATCACATCATGACGTTCGAGTTTCACGACCTTAGCCATGCGACATCACCTCGCTTTTTGTTCATTCTCTTGATCGCTAATCAGTCCCGCGAGCGAGGCGAGCCGCCGCAGGTGATGGTCGGCATCCCCCAACAAGCTATCGATCATGGTCACCTGCTTGAAATAGTGGCCGATTGTCATGCCGACACCGCCATGCAGCTGGATCGACTGCTGGCTGATCGCCTTCGCTGACTGGCCGATTTGGGACTTCGCCGCCGAGATCGCTCGCGCGCGCTCTGTCGCATCGTCTTCGGCTGCCATTATCGTGGCGTACATCGCCATGGAACGCGACTTTTCGAGTTTGACAAACATATCGACGGCCTGCTGAAGCATTTGGAAGGGGCCGATGGTCTTGCCAAACTGCTGGCGCCTCTTCAGATAGTCGAGCGTAGTCGATTGCATTTTGTCGAAACAGCCGACGCCGTCCGCGCAAAGCGCTGCGACCGCCTCCTCCGCGACCCTTAGAATGACGTGAAACGCGCCCGCGGGATCTCCAATCACATCGACGCGCACATTCTCAAGTGTGTCTTCGGTCGCCCGCACACCATCCTGCGTTCGATAGCCGCAGCGCATGAGACCCTGCGCTTCGCGGCCGACGAGGAAGAAGCCGATCCCGTCCTTCTCCCGCGACCCTCCAGCGGTTCTCGCCGATACGACGATCTTGTCGGCCCCATCGCCATGGAGGATGAGGCCGTTGGTGCCGCTCAGCAACCACCCGTCGTCGTCCCTCCTCGCCCGTGTCTCTACGTGGAACAGATCATAGCGCGACCGTGGCTCGCCGTACGCGAAAGCGAGCTTCATTCGACCTCCCGCGATTGCCGAGATCAGCTCGGCCTTTTGCGGATCGCTTGCCCCATGCCGCAGGATACTCCCAGCAAGCACCACGGTCGCGAGATAGGGAAGGATCAGCGCCTTGCCGAAGGCCTCCATGATGATCATCATTCCGACCGCGCCGCCGCCGGAGCCGTCGTGCGCCTCGGAGAACGGCAGCCGCAGAAGCCCGAGTTCGGCATAGCGCGCCCACATCGCCTCGCAAAACGCGCCTTCTCGCTCTGGTACTTGCGGCGATGATCGAAGCCGTAACTTTCGATCATCAGCCGCTTTACGCTGTCCTTGAGAAGCCGCTGCCCATCCGAAAGACTAAAATCCGCTCGTGAAGTCTCCTGAACCGGGCCGTGGCCGCGGCCTAAGCTCTGCAAACAGCCTTGCGGCGCCTTAGCCGAATCGACCCGCGAAGCCTCAGAGGCCGAAGGTCGTCTTGGCGATGATGTTCTTCTGGATTTAGTCGGAGCTCCCGTAGATAGATACCTTGCGCACGTTGAAATAAGCGGGCGCGATAGCTGCGGCCCAATCGGCGGACCGTTGCGGCTCACGATAACTTCATCCCACACATAGGGCAGAGCGTAGGGGCCGACCACGTCGAATCGCCTCTGTCGAACCCTTACCACCGCAATACGCCCCCCCGGGTCGTAGCCCTTTCTTCGCCCAGCTCTCATTCTTCCGGTTGTCAGGCGTTTGCTCCCGCAAGAGGCCTCTATGGCGCTACCACGGCCGCCTTCATCCGGGCGATCCGTTCGTCGCGCAACTGTGTCCGGCGCACCTTGCCCGCCTCGTTGCGGAGCGGCTCAGCGACAAATTCGATGGTGCGCGGGAGCTTGTAGGTCACCAGTCTCTCTGCGAGATGCGCCAGCAGCGCCTCTGCGCTCAGGCCCGGACGAGCCTGGACGATGGCGTGGACGGCCGAGCCCATGTCCTCGTGCGGCAGGCCGACCACCGCGCTGGAGAGCGCCAGCGGGTGCTCATCGATCGCGGCCTCGATCTCCGCCGGATAGACGTTGGCGCCGCCGACCAGGATCATGTCGGTACGCCGGTCGGCGAGGTACAGGTATCCGTCCGCGTCGAAAGAGCCCATGTCGCCGAGGCTCTCCCACCCGCCGGGTTGGGTGCGGGCCGTCGCACCCCGGTAGGTGTACGAGGGCAGCGAGCCATTGGGGCGGCGCAGGTAGATCTCGCCCGCCTCGCCCGGCGGCAGCACGTTTCCGTTGGCGTCAAAGACCTTTATTTCGCCCATCTTCACGCGGCCGACAGAGCCGCGGTGATGAAGCCATTCGCCTCCAGTGATTGTGGTCCAAGCTATGCCCTCGCTACCGCCATACGTCTCCATGATCACCTCGGGACCCAGCCACCCGATGAAGGCCTCCTTGAGCCACGGCGGGCAGGGCGCAGCCAAGTGCCATAGCGTCCGTAGCGATGAGAGGTCATAGCGGGCTCGCACCTCTTCCGGCAGTCGCCAGATCCGGCTCATCATGGTCGGTACCATATAGACCCAAGTCGCCCTGTGTCGTGCGATCTCGGCCAGGGCGTCTTCCGCGTCGAAGCGGGGCATCAGGACCAGATGAGCGTTGCGGATTACCGCTTCCCAGGCGAACCAGAAGGGCCCGCTGTGATAGAGCGGTGCAGGAATCAGCGCCGTATCGCCCGGGCCCAAGCGCCAGACGTCCGAGTAATCGAGTTCAGCGGGCGTCACACCGCGCGAGCCGGACAGGACCAGTTTGGGTCGGCCAGTCGACCCGCCGGAGGTCAGAGCCCCCGAAACTGGGGCCACACGCGAATCAAATGGCCGGTCATCGTCGGATAGCGCGAACAGATCGTCGACCGTGACACGCCGCCGGTCAGTCTCGGTACCCGGCAATGCGATCACCACCGGCGGCGCAGCGAGATCGACTATGGCGCACAGCTCTGTTTTCGGCAGTCGAAAGGATACCGGTTGCGGTGTCGCGCCCAGTTTCCACACGCCCCAGCAGGCCTCGATGAAATTGGCGCCGTTCGGCAGAGCGATGGTGACTAGGTCGCCGAGCTTAACGCCCAGCCCTTCTAGGGCGCGGGCGATGCGATTGGCTCGCGCCTCCAACTGGCGGCAGGTGAGGGTGGTCTCGCCACAAGTGACCGCCGGGGCGTCCGGCGTCGCCCGGGCGCGGCGAGACAGCTTCTCGCCGAGGGGAATCATTTCTTCAGCCATTTTCTGTCACAAACGTCCTTTTTGCTCCACCCAACCTGCTAGAGCAATCCGCTTGCTCCAACGCCGACGGCTCTAGAACAATCTATTCGCATGCTGCAGACGAAATTTTCCGACTTCTGGCCGAGCGGCACGTTTATCAGGCAAATTTCTCTTGCTGGGCGCAGAAGTTCATCGTGAAGTTCACTACGGGTGCGAGTACTGACGGCACATAACGACAATAGGGCAGCTCGCATGCACCAACTCAGCCCGTTCGTGAATTCGTCGTCGAACGCCGCCGACGATACACCTTCAATACCTCGAGATGGTCCGACTGGATTTGTTGAAGAATATGATCGAATTGACCACACCGGCCGAGGCAGCGGCGCACCGATTTTCTCGTTTGCGCCGTCAGTTATCGTCGCAAGCGTGACCGGTTGTGAAATGGCTTGGCGAGACCCAAGGAAATTCGGGCGGCTGACCGTCCGCGCTTCCACAAGCTCCAGACGTCGTGCCATCCACTAAGTGGATTGATCTCAATCAGCGCGGGGTTGTAGCAGCGAGCGGAAAAGCGCGCGCGCCTTCTGAGTGCTCGGGATTACCTCGCAAGGGCGCCGGGCAGCCTCATCCGCCTGGCGATCGCGCTCACCGTCTTGTGCGCCGACGCCTGCTTGAGCTCTCCGCGAGAACGGCATAGACGCTCTCGTCGGGCCGACTTTGCCCACTCAGGCGCGTAGCGCTGCCATGGTTCCGGCCCGACTCAGGAACGGATCGTCATGGATTGCGTTGGACATCATCCGGCCAAGCGGCAAGACGAAAGCGATCAGAATGAACAGCGGCAGGACGAGGATGAAAATCCTCAAATTATGCCGGCCCTTGACTTGTTGCGGCTTGATCCGCAGCGGGATGCCATCGGGGCTTCCGGCGACTTCTCTTTCGGTTCGTCCGTTCGAGGCGGCGAGGAGAACGGATGTCCACCCCGCCATTGCTCCGTTGGGTTTTTCACTTCAGGAGCCAGGCTGTAAAGCGCTGGCCCAACTCGTCGCCCTTCTCCATCCAGAAGATGGAGTTGTTCGGCAGAGCATTGCGCAGATTGTCCGGCGCAGTCGGAAGGAGGGGCAGGATCGCCGGATCGACAAGCGCCATCGCGTCCTTGTTGCCCGGGGCGTAGGCGGTGATGTGTGCGAGATCGGCGTGCGCTTGGGGCGAAGAGGCGAAGGTGATGAACTTGTAAGCATCGTCCAACCGCGGATCGCCCTTGGGAATCACCCAAAAACTTATGGCTGGCAGCTGAGCGTCCCACATGATTTCGAAATGCTTGCCGGAATTCTTGATGGCATCGTAGATGCGCCCGTTATAGGCTGAGGTCATGACGACCTGACCGTCGGCGAGGAGCTGAGGCGGCTGCGCACCAGTCGTCCACCAGACAACGTCCTTCTTGATCGTGTCGAGTTTTTTGAAAGCGCGGTCGACCCCCTTGGGCGTGTTGAGCACCTTGTAGACGTCCTTCATGGCCACGCCGTCGGCGATCAGCGCCCATTCGAAATTGCTCCAGGCGCCCTTAAACAGTCCGCGCTTGCCTGGGAATTTCTGCACGTCGAACAGGTCAGCAATGGTCTTCGGGCCGTTCGGCAGCTTGTCCTTGTCATAGGCGATGACCGTGGTGGAGAGTTGATTCGGTACGCCGCAGTCATTCTTGTCGTTGTCCAAAAACTTGGCCCGGTCGAGGCCCAGCTTTGTCCAGTCGATCGTCTCAATTATGCCCTCGTTGCACAACATAATCGTCGTCATCGGGTTGGCGTTGACCACGTCCCAGCTCACGGTCTTAGACTGCACCATCGCGCGGATCTTGGCACTGTCGTAGTTGTATTCGTCGTTTATAATCTTGATTCCGGTCGACTTCGAGAAGGGCTCAAAAACGGCTTTGCGCTGGGCCTGCTGGTAGGACCCACCTCCAGAGGTGATCGTAAGTTGATCGCCTGCAAAAGCAGGTTTCGCAAGCAGCACCGCTACCAAGCCGGTGAGGGCCAGGGTGCTCGCGATCATCAATGAGTTCCTCATCGTCTGCTCTCTCTCCTCTATGCCACCCCCGGAATGGAAGCGGCGCTGCCGAACGTCCAACCCACTTCATCGCGGCGAAGCCCCGATTGCCGTCACTGCGCGTAGAGCACTCGACAATCCTCTGTTTTCCGGCCGATGGTGATCACCGCACCGGGCTCGACCTGGGCTACACCTTCCGAATTCAACAGCTTGACGACCAAGTCATCATTGCCTGACACGGAGACGCGGCTGCTTGGTCGCCCAGATAGATCAGCTCCACAACCCGCGCGCGTCGGTTCAGCTTCACCCGCGCCGGTCGGCCGGCCGACAGCCTCAACATTGATGGCCAACGCCTGCACGTTGCCGGCGCGCCTGCAACCTCCACCTTGTCGTTCGCCACGTCCCGTGCAGCCGGTTGTTCTCGCGGATGACTGGGCGACGAAGGCATTCTGCGGCCGCTCGTAGAGTTCGGCCGGAGCGGCGAGCTTCTGGATCGCCGCCTCCTTACACGACACTATGCGGTCCGACATGCTCAGCGCCTCGCTCTTGTCATGGATCACATGGACGATCTTTCCGGAGCCGAAAGGCCCCAACTTCGTCAGGCCCCCCTCGCGCGATGTCCAATCAGCGTTTCACCGTCGTAGGTCTTCTGAACGCTAAAAAACTCCACAAAGGCATTGTTCGTGCCCGGCAAGACCCTCTTCCCTCCTCCGCGCGCCTTGGCGCTTCCGCTACTGCGGCTCGCGTCGGCGGACCAGACCACGATCTTCCTTTTGAAGGATCGCAGCAGTTGCGCGCGCGATCGAGATCGCGGGGACGTGTCTTTCACGGAAAATATTATCGGATTCTCAGAGCTGAATTTCATTGATGCGGCACCCCGCATGGCCGAAATCCTGCGCCGAACCGCGCGAACGCGAAGCTTTGTATCAGCCGGGTATTCGGTCAGCGATAATCGTAAACCTCAAGCGAGAACAAAGCGGAGAGCACGGCAATCAATGGACTAAGAATCCGGAGAACTCGCTATGGGCGAAACCTCAAGACGGCACACCGCTCCTACTCCATGTGGCTGTGATGAACGGCACAATCTCAGATCGGCCACAAGGTGTGCGCGAAGTCTGGGCTCGGCGAAGCCTCGGCGCTACGAATCATCGAGCGTGGTGATCGGGGCAGAGATCGTTTCTTCTGCGCTTTGTTGTGAACGATAGATGACTGATGCCACCAGACGGCGAACACCAATGGTTTCGGCGCATGGCTCATTTCTGCGATGAAGATGCACTGCTTGACGGGGCTCCAGCCCGCGCGGACAATATTTGATCTGCCAGCGTGGCACACCCGAGGCTTTGGCCGCGAATATCCGTGTCTAGCGGACCATGTCGTCCTTGCGCGGATGCCGGGCTCTCACGGACTCGGCAGCGACTGAGGAAGGAAGCGGAGCTTCCTCCGTGACGCGCCGGTGGGGGCCCCAACGCGCACCCTCGACGCGGCGCCGATCAGAAAATGCGGGTTCACATGTGCTCCGCAGGACGCGAGGACTCCCGAGTATCCGGCTGCCTTGGTCGACGCATGTGAATTCGCGGAACAGAGACGGGCCAAGCTTCCAAGACGGCCCTCCACCATTGATCGTCAGGGCCTCAGAAGATTTCGAACAGGCCGGCAGCGCCCATGCCGCCGCCGACACACATGGTGACGACGCCGTACTTCGCACCGCGGCGCTTGCCCTCATACATCAGGTGCGCCGTGCAGCGAGCGCCAGTCATGCCGTAGGGATGCCCGATCGAGATTGAGCCACCGGAGACGTTCAGTTTCTCGTTCGGAATGCCCAGCTTGTTGCGGCAGTAGAGCACCTGCGAGGCAAAGGCCTCGTTCAGCTCCCAGATATCGATGTCGTCAATGGTGAGGCCGTTGCGCTCGAGCAGCTTCGGGATCGCGTAGACCGGGCCGATGCCCATCTCCTCCGGCCGGCAGCCGGCAACCGCAAGGCCCCGGTAGGCCGCCAACGCCTCCAGACCGCGCTTCTCGGCCTCCTTGCGCTCCATCATGAGGACCGCCGCGGCGCCGTCCGACAACTGCGAGGCGTTGCCGGAGGTGATGAACTTGCCTTCCTTCACATAGCGGCCCCCCTTGAACACGGGGGCGAGCTTCTGCAGGTCGGCGAACGTGGTCTGCGGGCGGTTGCCCTCGTCGCCGGAGATGGTGATCTCCTTATCGGCAGTCTCGCCGCTCGCCTTGTTGACCACAACCTTCATGACCGCGCTAACCGGGACGATCTCGCTCGCGAAACGGCCCTGAGACTGGGCTTGCGCCGTGCGCTGCTGGGACTGCAGCGCGTACTCGTCCTGGGTCTCGCGGCTGACGCCGTAGCGGTCCGCCACGATTTCGGCGGTCTCGATCATCGAGGTCGCTAGCTCCGGCACGTGCTCGTTGAGCCACGGGTCGGTCGCCATGAAGCGGTTTATCTGGTCGTTCTGCACCAGGCTGATCGATTCGATGCCAGCGCCAATGGCGATCGGGGCGCCGTCGTTGACGATGTACTTGGCCGCCGTCGCGACGCCGATCAGGCCCGAGCTGCACCCGCGGTCGATGGTCATGCCCGAGACGGTGTTGGGCAGGCCGGCGCGCAGGGCCGCCTGGCGAGCGATGTTGTTGCCGGTCGTGCCCTGCTGCATGGCGCAGCCCATAGCCACATCGTCTACCTCGCCCGGGTCGATGCCGGCCTGCGCGACGACCGCCTTGATCGCCTCTGCACCGAGAGTCGCGCCGCAGGTGTTGTTGAAGGCGCCGCGATAAGCCCTGGCAATGGGGGTCCGCTTGGCGGCGACGATAACTGCTTCACGCATAGGAGGTCCTTTTTGGTTTGGGACAGGCCGCGTAGCGGCCAGGATGGGGATGTGAGGGGGAGGCAAGGCGGTTCGAAATGATAGACCCTTTCCCATCTGCCCCGCTTCGCTTGCGACCCTCCAGGGGGAGGGAAATTACGCCGGCTCGAGCGTCTTCTGTGTCTGCTTGAAGTCGGCGAACTTCTTGCCTTCTGCGACTAACTTCTCCAGCAGAGCGGCGGGCTTGAAATCATCGCCCATCGTGGCCTGGAACTTTTTCATCTTGGCCAGGACCTTATCTAGCCCGATCTGGTCGGCGTAGTACATCGGGCCGCCGCGGTAGACCGGCCAGCCGTAGCCATTGACCCAGACCACGTCAATGTCGGAAGCCCGGATCGCCTTGCCTTCCTGGAGGATCTTCGCGCCCTCGTTGATCACCGGATAGATGCACCGGTCCACGACTTCGTCGTCCGATACGGTCCACTTCATCTTGCCCGAAGTGGCCATGAAGCGGTTGATGATCTTCTCGGTCAGCGGCGATGGTTTGGCATTTCGGCTCTCGTCGTAGTCGTAGAAGCCCGCGCCCGTCTTCTCGCCGAGCCGCCCCATCTCGCAGAGCACCTCGCCGACAGTGGAGCTCCTCGACTCCTCCTTCACCCAGCCAATGTCGAGGCCGGCCAGGTCGTTCATCCGGAACGGACCCATAGGGAAGCCGAAGTCGTAGAGCACCCGATCCACATCCCAGGGCATCGCCCCTTCGAGCACCAGCTTCTTCGCCTGGCGCTCGCGCTGGTCGAGCATGCGGTTGCCGATGAAGCCGGGGCAGACGCCCGCCAGCACCGCTACCTTACCGATCCACTTGGCCAGCTTCATCGAGGTGGCGATCACGTCGGTGGCGGTCTTTTCCCCGCGAATCACCTCCAGCAGCTTCATGACGTTGGCCGGAGAGAAGAAGTGCAGGCCGATGACGTCCTCCGGTCGCTTCGTCACCGAGGCGATTTCGTCGATGTTCAGCGCCGAGGTGTTGGTAGCCATGATTGCGCTCGGCTTGCAGATCGCGTCGAGCCTCTCGAAGATGTTCTTCTTAAGGTCCATTCGCTCGAACACGGCCTCGATGACGAGATCGCAGTCTTTGAAGTCATTCATGTCGAGCGAGCCGGTAAGCAGTCCCATGCGCTCGTCCACCAGTTCCCGTGTCAAGCCACCGCGGGCGGCGGTGCGGTCGTAGTTCGACTTGATGACCTTCAGACCCCGCTCGAGCACCTCCTGCTTCACCTCAACGATCGTCACCGGAATGCCCGTGTTGGCGAAGTTCATGGCGATGCCGCCGCCCATGGTGCCAGCGCCGAGCACGCCGACCTTCTTGATTGGGCGAGTGGCGGTGTCATCAGACACGTCCGGGATCTTATTCGCCTGCCGCTCGGCGAAGAAGTAGTACCGCTGGGCGGCCGACTGGGGGCCGATCATCAGCTCCATGAACAGCTTGCGCTCGACGGCCAAGCCTTCCTCGAAGGTCGCCGAGTTCACCGCCGCCTCGATGCAGCGGATGTTGTACTCGGGCGCGAGAAAGCCGCGGAACTTCCGCGCGTTGGCCTTCCGGAAGTTGTCGAAGATCTCCGGATTGTCCTTGGTGGCTTCGAGCTTGGCGTTGCTCCCGCTCACCTTCACCGGCCGTTTGCTCCCGGCGAGCGCCCGGTTCGCGAAGGCGGTCGCGCCTTCCTTCAACTGGCCCTCCTCGACAATTTCGTCGATCAGGCCAATCTCCAGCGCCTCCTTGGCTGGCACGTGCCGCCCCGAAGTAACCATCTCCAGCGCCTTCTCGAGGCCCACGATGCGCGGTAGGCGCTGCGTTCCACCGCCGCCAGGCAAGAGCCCTAGTTTGACCTCGGGAAGGCCGAGCTTGGCGTCGTTGGTCGCAACCCGAAAATGGCAGACCAACGCCAACTCCAGTCCGCCACCGAGGGCGTTGCCGTGGATCGCAGCGACGACAGGCTTCCGCGAATCTTCCACCGCGGCCAGCAACTCGTCCCACCCCGGCGACTTCGGCGGCTTGCCGAACTCGGTGATATCCGCTCCCGCAATGAAAGTGCGACCGGCGCAGGTCAGAACGATCGCCTTCACCTCCGGATCGGTGATCGCCGCGTTCATGCATTCCAAGATACCGCTGCGAACCGCAGCGCTCAGCGCGTTCACGGGGGGATTGTTGATCGTGACAAAGGCGATCTCGTCTTGACGTTCGAGTTTGACTACCATGCTACATCCCTTGGATTTATGTTCTATTTTGCTTCATCGCTGATGAGTCCCGCGAGCGAGGGGGGCCACAGCAGTTGATCGGCATCCCCTAACGAGGTGTCGATCATGGTCACGCGCTTGAAATATTGGCCGACGCTGCATTCCATTGTCATGGCAACGCCGCCATGCAGACGCCTTCGCTGACTGGCCGATTTGGGACTTCGCCGCTGAGGCCGCTCGACCGCGCTCCGTCGCATCCTCTTTGGCTGCCATTGCGGCGTACATCGCCATGGAGCGCGACTGCTCCAGTTTGACAAACATGTCAAGGGCTCGGTGCTGGAGCACTTGGAACGAGCCAATGGTCTTGCCAAATTGCTGGCGCGTCTTCAGATAGTAGAGCGTGATCGATTGCATCGTTGCAAAGCAGCCGACGGCTTCGGCGCAAAGGGCCGCGACCGCCTCGTCCGCAACCCGCAGAATGACCGGAAATGCACCCGCGGGATCTCCAATCGCATCGGCGGGCTCAACGCGCACATTCTCAAGTGTGACTTCGGCCGCCCTCAGGCCATCCTGTGTTCGATAGCTGCGGTGCATGAGACCCTGCGCATCGCCGTCGACGAGGAAGAGGCAGATCCCGTCTTTTCCCCGCAGCCCTCCAGCGGTTCTCGCCGATACGACGATCTTGTCGGCTCCATCGCCATCGAGGACAAGGCCTTTGGTACCGCTCAGCAACCACCCGTCGCCGTCCTTCTTCGCGTGGGTCTCTACGTGGAACAGATCGTAGCGCGAATGTGGCTCGGCGTACGCGAACGCGAGCTTTGTCCGCCCTTCCGCAACCGCTGGGATTAGTTCTGCCTTTTGCGCTTCGCTCGCCCCCTGCCGCAGGATGCCTCCAGCAAGCACTACGGTCGCGAAGCAGGGTTCAAGGATCAGCGCCTGGACGAAGCCCTCCATTACAATCATCATCTCGACCGCGCCACCGCCGAAGCCACCGTGCGCCTCGGAAGACGGTAGCCCCAGAAGCCCAAGTTCGGCATAGCGCGCCCACATCGCCTCGCTAAAGCCCGCCTTCTCGCTCTGGTACTTGCGGCGATGATCGAAACCGTAACTTTCGAGCATCAGCCGCTCAATGCTGTCCTTGAGAAGCCGCTGCTCCCCCGAAAGATCAAAGTCCACTGGTGAAGTCTCCTGAAACAGCGGTCGTGACCTCGCCCCCCCTCACACTCATTGCAAACCAGCTTGCGCGCCCTACCCGTCGCAACAGAGGTCCGGATTGACAATCGAAGCGTGCCGCCGGGGAGGACATGTTCAGCGCGATTGCCCGCCGCCATCCACCTTGGTCACGATCTCGATCGACTTGATCCTTATCGCCCCAGCGAAGGCAAGCTCTGCGAACACAACGATTTACATGATTATCGGCGAGAGCGCGAGCGTGCGGCTCCTTGCTCATTTCGGGCTCCGGAAGCAATCCCACAAAGTCTCTGTTGCAAGCAGGATTTGCTCAAACAGCTGTGACAGAGAGACCAGACGTAAAGCTGGTCAGCGCACATAGGCCGCAAAGGCAGCTGGATGTTGGAGAAATTCTGCGAAATATAGGACGTTCCTGCGATTTCGAGCCCGCGTCATGGCACCCGGCTAAGAACGGGCTAACTGGCGCGACGAATTTGTCGCCCTCGATTCAAAGTACTCTTTCGTTCATGCTCTCTGAAACGAGGCTTCTCTTCTCACTGAGCGCCTCCAATCCCCTCCTTGTAATCCTCAGTTATGACGGTCAATACCAACTGATCTAGATCGATAGCGGCTCGCGACATTATCAAGCGCGCTGGAGAGATAATCGTTTGCTTGATCATGGTGCTACCACAGGCGCGTTCATCCGAGCGATCCTTCGTCACGCAACCGTGTTCGGCGCATCTTGCCAGTCTCATTGCGGAGAGGCTCATCGACAAACTCGCTGGTACACGGGAGCCTAGTCACCATCCGCTCGGCCAGATGCGTCAGCAGCGCCTCGGTCGACAGGCCCCCGGCGAGCCTGGACGATCGCGTGAACAGACGAGCCGATGTCCTCGTGTAGCAGGCCGAGCACGGCGTTTGACATCACCAGCTGGTGCTCATCAATCACTGCCTCGACCTCGGCAGGATAGACGCTAGCGCCGCCGACCAGGACCATGTCGGTGCGGCCGTCGGTCAGGTAGGGACAGCCATCTGCGTCGAAATACCCGATGTGGGCGAGAGTTTCCCAGCCGCCCTCCAGCGTCGGGGTGTGGCGCCGCGGTAGCTGTTTTCCAGACCGGCAGCGGCAGCAGTAAGTTCCCTCAGGTTGATTGACATCGAGGTCCCAATCCTTTTCCGAGGCGAAAGTCCGGTCGCGCAAGATGCCTGCGTTGCAGATCAAGATATCCACTTGGCCGAAGGCGTCGAGCGCCGTCCTGAGATGTACTCTCCCCTGGGCCAAGTTCGATATGTCGTGGCCGTTGGCTGCGACCGCCCGCCCGCCGCTCGGATCTCTGCCGCTAACTTTTCGGCCGCAGCACCGGAGCTGGATCCGTTCAGGGCGCCGCTGAGGCCACGCTGATCTTCATCCACGAGACCTAGGGATCCATGGCACCGGTCGTTGATACGCGCCGCCACCGCTTCTCTATATCCTCACCAGAGTAGGTAGTGTCCTGATCATTGTTAGTGACGTACCGTCAATTACTAACTGGCCGAATAACGGATGATGGACGCTCATCACGATACGACAAGGGTGCAGCAATGGCAAGGGTAGGTCATCAATGGGAGTGAGGAGCCACGCGTTGCTGGACTCGAGTTCGCCGTAGTGCCGCGCGCACAATCAACATCGTATCTGCGGGGCATGCGCGTGCCGATCGGCTAATCAGACCAGCGCCCTGCGCTGGCTTGGCCTAGGCAGCTTGTCAAACGGAACGATTGCGCCCGTTACTCGACTTGTTCTTTGTCTCCTGGACCTGAGGTTTGTTATAATGACTCCTAACAACTGGACATCAAGCCTACTGCACGACCGCGTAGCAAACGCCTTGCGCAGGAGCGAGGTGCTAGAGGCCGCATATAAAACCACAACAGTGGGACAGCTTGTTTCGATGCGGGCGCGAACACACGCGTCCACAACCGCGGTCGACATCTTCGAGCGCGGGGAGCGCGCAACCTACTCTGAATTGGACTGCAGCTCCAACCGCTATGCACATGCGCTGCGCGCATTCGGAGTGCGCAAGCGCGATCGCGTTGGAGTGATGCTGCCCAGTCGCATCGAATGGCCGACCGTGTGGTTCGCGCTTGCAAAGCTCGGTGCGGTGATGGTCCCGATCAACATGCATTACACGCCGAGGGAGGTCGAATACATTATCAGCGATACCCAGGCCAAATTTGCCATCGTCGACGAATCTGCATGGTCAGTGTTCGGCGCGATGGATCCTTGGCCGCAAGAACTTGCCAAGGAGCGAGTAATTCTTGTAGGACAGCCTTCCGGCGGGACAGCTATCACGCTCCATCAATTATTCAAGAGCGTCGACGATTCGCCGGTGGACGAGGATGTCCGCCCCGAGGACCTGCTGACGATCCAATATACTTCGGGGACGACGGGCTTTCCGAAGGGCTGCATGTTGACGCACGACTATTGGGGAGTCGCCTCGTACGTATGTGCCTGTCTCCTCCCGGTCAAGAGGTATCTGAGTTGGGCATCCTTCTCCTATGTCAGTTGGCCACTTATTCTTCTGAACTCATATGGACAGGGCGGGACGGTGTACGTCACTCAGCAAATAGACGCATCGCAATTTATGGATTGGGTGAAGAACTTTCGCATCGAGTGGTGTGCGTTGCCGAGGCTCATAGCAGAACGCGACGACAACGTACCGACGAGCCTGAAGCAGGTGTGGCAGTACGACGGCTGGAGTGCTGAGACGGTCCACCGATATCGCGAACAGTTTGCCGTGCGCGCCAACAACACTTTTGGCATGACGGAAATCGGAAGCGGCACGCAAATGCCTCCTGATGTCGCAGACATGAATGAGACCGGTTCGGTCGGGATTCGCTCCCTTTTTCGGGAACTGCGCTTGGTCAACGATAACGGCAGCCCCACCGCAGTAGGCGAAGTTGGCGAGCTCTGGGTGAAGGGGCGCGGCATCTTCAAGGGCTATTGGAACAGGCCAGACGCGAATGCGGGTTGCTTCGAAGGGGAATGGTTCAAGACTGGTGATCTGTTGCGCCACGACGAACTCGGCTTTTATTGGTTCGTAGGACGTAGGAAGGACATGATCCGTCGCTTTAGTCAGAATATCGCTGCTTGCGAGGTGGAGGCCGTCATCCGCGAGATTCCCGAGATCGCGGAGGTGGCCGCGGTGCCTGTTCACGATGATAAATGGGGCGAGGAGATCAAGATTTATGTCGAAATGAAAAAGGGACTCAGGCCAGCCCATCTGCAGGTGGAGCGCATTCTCGAGCATGCTCGTGCCCGCCTTGCTGCATTCAAGGTACCACGGTACATCGCCTTTACTCCGACGCTTCCGAGAACGGCCACTAGCAATAAGGTGCTCAAACGTGAGCTGATGGCCAACAGCGATCCCTTATCGGACACTTACGACGCTGAGGAGAACCGCTGGCGTTGATGCCGCTGTTTTGGTCCAGGTTTGCGTACCCGCGCAGGTAGTTCGATAGTTCAGCGGGTCGGCCGTGGAATCTCTTGCGGCCATTGAGTGCCGTGGATTTTCCGGTCCAACCTTCGGTTCGGCTTGCAAGCTTTTGCGGTTGAGACCTCGGGAGCTTGCAGTTTTTTTCAGGAGTCGCTCGAATCGAGACTCGTAATTCTATCACGACATCGGACGGTCGACGCGACCAAGGGAACGAGGATCAGGCCGATCTTCTGCACTCACGGTTGGACGCGATCATCGACATGACCTCGGCGATCCGACCAAAATACGTGACCGCAGCGCGGTGTGGACAACGTTGAGAGCGTGGCAGCTGAAGAGATACGTAAGCGTCACCTATTCCTCAGCAAAAGCGGCGCGCTTTTCGGCTACTCACGAAAAAGGGTGTGTGACATATGAGGGCCGATGCCGATCATCTAGGATCTCCCCGATTCCCCACACTCACAGTTGCTGGGCTAAAGGCATTGTGCGCTATTTCAACGGCGGCACAGCCCGGCCAATTTGTCGATAACAACCGGTTTCTCATTGGGCTTGCAGGCACCGCGAGCCTAGGACGGGCTCGGCACCAAGCGTTGCCTGCTCTGCTCGCGCAGTCGTCTTCACGGGCTGAAACCTTCGAAGCGGGAGGGCAAGAACCGCCCTGTTCTTGCCAAGGGGTTTCCCGCCACTAATCCGCACTTGATCGGCCAATTCCCTGGCTCTGAGGCGGTCGGTGCCGATGAGCAGTCTCACCCTCCTAGGAATTCTGGGCTTGAACTGGAAAATGGAAAACTCGTGATGAACGAAATTAGGCATAACCTAGATCTCGCTCGCGCTCTGACCGACGCGGAAGAGCGCTACTCCAGACAACACCCGCTGAGCCTCGCCTATATGGAGCGCGCGTCTCAATTCATGCCCGGGGGAAATACGCGATCCGTTTTGTTCTTTAAGCCGTTTCCTTTTGTCGTAAAGACGAGCTCGGGCTGTCGAGTTCAAGATCTCGACGGCAATGATTATGTTGATTTTCTGTGTGAATACAGCGCGGGGCTGTTCGGACACTCAGAGCCGACGATCAAAGCAGCTATTCAGCATGCTATTGAAACGGGCTGGGTGCATGGCGGGCACATCGAGAACGAGGCGCGCTTGGCGGCTTCCCTGTGCTCGCGCTTCCCATCCGTCGAACGCATCCGGTTCACGAATTCGGGCACCGAAGCGAATCTCATGGCGTTGGTGACAGCCAGAGCCTTCACGAAACGTTCGCGAATTATGGCTTTTCGCGGAGGCTATCACGGGGGAGTATTGCATTATAAATCCGGCGATTCTGCTCAAAACGCGCCTTTTCCGCTCGTACTCTGCACTTACAACGACATAGAACAGACGGTGGCTGCGATTGATCGTGAAGCGCGCGACCTTGCGGCGGTTATCGTTGAGCCGCTGCAGGGTTCGGCGGGATGCATTCCTGCGAGTCGGGAATTCCTGTCAGCAATTCGCAGAGTTTGCGAACGGCATGGAATCATTCTCATCTTTGACGAAGTGATGTGCTCTCGTCTTGCGCCAAGTGGACTCCAAGGTGTCCTCGGAATTACGCCAGACCTCACAACCCTGGGTAAGTATCTCGGGGGAGGAGCTTCGTTCGGCGCCTTTGGAGGGCGCGAGGACATCATGGCGCTCTACGATCCAAATCGGCCAGATGCCCTTGCTCATGCCGGCACATTTAATAACAATGCCATCTCCATGGCTGCGGCCGTGGCCGCGGCAACAGTGCTGACGAGCGACCGTCTTGTGCAACTAAACGCCATGGGCGATGCGTTGCGGGCGAAGCTCAACGGGATCGCGCAGGCCCGCGCACTGCCCATACAGTTCACCGGAAGCGGTTCGATGATGAACATCCATTTCCGTGAGGGCGACGTCCGCACCATCGCGGACACGGAGACCGAAGATCCGAATGCTAAGCCCTTCTTTCACCTGGAGATGTTAGAGCGGGGCCAATATCTGACCCGCAAGGGCATGCTCAACCTGTCCCTACCGATGTTGGCGTGTGAGCTCGAGGGGGTTGCAAGCGCATTCGAAGATTTTCTGGAACTGAATGGGAGGTTGATCGCAGCCTCCTGCAGCCCATTGACCTAAATGCCGAGAGAGAAAAGCCCGCAAGAAATGCGCAAAGTGGAGTCACTGGTCTGAGCGGGTGGCCCCCTCTTTCGTAGAAGGCCGCTTTTGCCTCGTCGAGCGATGGCTGAGCCCATCGAGCCGGGCCCGACCACCGAGCGTACATTCCGTGAGCGGCGCGACGTTTGCCCGGATGCCATTCCTTGCGAGACTACTCTTGCGAAAACGGCGGAAATCCCAATATGCCGGCATCACGATAACCGCCGCCTAGTAAAAGGCGATCAGCAAGCACTCAATTCGCGCATCATGGCCGGAGCCGCCTGCACGTTTTTCACCAGGAGCGCTTGCGAGTGGCGGCGCCCCTTCAGACGAAGAAGGACCTTGGGTGTTCGATGTGTAAGCGTCGTATTGATCTTTCAATTACCCACAATTTCTGCTCCGACCATGGCGCCCAGCGCGATATCGGTGAGGCGTGACAACCCGCGCCACATGACGGTATTGCCAGGCGGCGGATCGCTGGTGCGGGCGAGATAACCACGGGCCGTGCGATCTTGGTCAGGTAATGTGAGAGGGTTTTCCGTCGAGCTTGCGGTTTGTCATTCACGAGGCGATCGAGCAGGGCGATTTCAGTCGCGGTCAACGCAAGAGTCGGTAGTGCCCGTGGAGACGATCGATTGAGCATCGTAATCCAGAAGACCCGCCAACTGAGGATGCAAAAGACCGATATCAGGTTGGTCAGACGCTGGGCAGTCCGGAGCTTCGATTCCTCAGCTTTGCAGCCCGATTTAAGGATCTTGTGGAAGACTTCGATTTTCCATCTCAAGGCATACCATTCGAGCTTCTCAATAGCGTCCGCGCGGGAGCCAACGGGCAGATCTCTGATCAGCTTCCACTCGATTTTCTTTTCTTCGGCGTCACGCGCTCTTCGGCATGGGGATCACCGTCAAGGTCCGCGCGGGATAGCGCTTCTGCTTTCCGATCGGCGGCAGGGCGCGAATCTTGCGATATCTGATCTCGAGGACGACTTCATCGGTATCGCCGTTGTTGTCTCTGACGTCGATGCGATGGAGTCCTTTGACCGCGACCTCGTCCATTTCGTCGGCGATCGTATGATCACCATCCCCAGCCAAGCGGTCAAAGCAAGTCCTGATCACGAAATGCGTTCCAGCTTCTCGAGCCGAGCAGAACAGCTCATAGATGTCGCTCTCGCGATAACCGACATGGATGCATCGTTCCGGATCGCCCAGCAGCTCTGTGGATTGCCGGACATTGTTCAGCCACCGAATGCTCTCCTTCTTCTCGATGGGAACGCGCGTCGGATTGATCTTCTTCTTAAGCGCGGCAGCCCTTTTGAATTTCTTCCGAGTCTAGAATTTGACAGCCGTCAATCCAAGCGGCAGCCCTTCGGTCGTCACATAGCCAATTTGACTTGAGATTGGTCTGATGCAACAAGGGCATCGAGATAGTGTGGCGACGAGAGCAGCGCTTAATCTTCTTCGGACGGTCGCGATCGAATTTGGAACGTGCCGTTCAGGCCGCAATGGCGGATCCCCTCGGCCGATAATTTTCGGGAATAGTAGCTTCCTTGAAGATTTTGGTAGCGGCTGTTGCTGAGGGGGAAATCGTTTCTCGCTCCGAGACCAGGAATCCATAAGCGGCGATTGCAGAGCGTTGCGTGATGGTGGAAGCCGCGCCAACCCTGCCCCTCGAAGTGGCCAAGCCCGACCTCCTGTTTGAGTTCGTGGTAGTCGAGCTCAATGCGCCAGCGCAGCTTGGTGATATCGACCAGCTGACGAAACCCAATGTTGGCCGGAAGCGTAGAAAACCAATATTTGGTCGGTGCTGCCTCACCCTCTGGCCATTCGATCAGCAGCCATTCCACCGGCCGGCTTTCGCCGAGTCAGTAATCTCGATGTGCCGGACGGACGCGTACACGAGCAAAGCGCGAAGACAAGCGCTCTGTCGTACCCTCACGCCACGTGATCTTGTACCAAGCATGCGCTGGCAGACCGATCGCAAGCTTCTTGACCGAAATCGGTCGGTGTTTGCTATCACGCCGTAGCAGTTTTGGAGGTCGTCCGTTCCCCGACCACTTGTTCGGCGGCCGCGGTCCGGTTCCGGGCACCCATACCGAGGTTTGTGGCAAGATGCCGGCCACATAGCTCAGGCCCAGTTCGGTAATACTCCCACGCAAAGCGGTGTCGGTGCCATAGTCGGCGTCCATCAGGACCACGCCGCGCGGCAAGCCCACCGCGCAGGCCCAGCGCAAATGATCAAGTGCAATTGCCGGCTTGGTCTTGAAGGTGATTTCCTTGGGGACACCGGCTTTGCGCCGACGTGCACGGTCCGTCACCCACTCCCTTGGTAGATAGAGCCGATAGGCCACCGGCAAGCTCGCATGATGGTTCGCGAGCGAAAGCGTCACGGCAACCTGACAATTGTCTTGCTTGCCCAACTAACCGCAATATTGCCGTGCAACCCCGACCGAATGCCGCCCCTTCTTAGGAAAGCCGGTATCATCGATGATCCAAGCTTCGATCTCCCCATGGCGTTCGATGCCCGGCAGCACTAACTCAAGGACCTTGACCAACACCTGCTGATCCGACCAGTCGCCTTGACCGACAAGATGCAACAATGCCTGATGTTGCGCTGCTGTCCGCTCAGGAGCCGTCATCGCCGCCATCGGCTCGACACTCGAAAACCGCGACGCTACCTCCCCTGATCTTGTCAGACCCATCTCAGCCTCCACGCTGAAAAAGTGAGTCTTCTCAAATATATGATTCCTGGTCGCTCGACCCCATCTCGGACCGCTCACCAATGGCTATCCTGACCGTGGTCGATGACTGCACGCGCGAGTGTCTGGCGCTGGTGGCCGATACCTCGCTCTCGGGCACGCGGGTGGCGCGAGAACCGGCGCGGCTGGTGACGGAGCGTGGCAAGCTGACGATGGCGGTCAGCGACAAGGGCAGCTAGTCCACCAGCAAGGCCAACAACGACTCAACCGAGGGGAGCTCGCCAGGAGCCAGGCGCGGAGGCCGCGCGGCACACTTGTATGCGGTCGATCCAGGAGGATCGGCATGATTATGCAGTGACGCGCATCGTCGACGAAGCTCCAAGGCGGCGCCCCCATTCTACATCGCGCTTGGGGACCATGTGCCATGTCGGGTCGCGTCGTGTCGGCGAGTTCGCGAAGGAGCCGCCGAGCTAGCTAGACGACAGATTCCATGAAACCGGCACGCACGGAACTAGTGTGTTCGTGGATTCCTCGTTTGAGTTTGTTCGAACGCGGATGGGCATCATGGTAACATGGCGGCATCAGGCGGCCTCAGCGAGCTTGTTGACATCCTCGATGCCGGCCATGATGCGCTCTTTGAGCTCGTGTTTTGAGGTCACCCGGATGTGGCGCAAGACGGAGCGCGCAAACTTGGAGATGATTCCCGCCCGAGCTTGACATGCAGGCGCCGATAGGCGAAGCGATGGCTTCCTGCGCGATCGCCCTCATGCGCTGGCGCGGGCGGCATCATCCGCCCGGGTCGCCTGGTATCTCATGGTCTGATCGTAAGAAAAACATTCTCGGATTTCCGTGAGTCGCGGAACCTTCCCGGCTCATGGTGCTTGGCGGAATGATGGGGCGCTTGACGACAATTACCGGCTGGTCGGTTGGGTCGGGACATTATTCTCCGCAGCCGCAGTCCACATCGACCCGCTAGAGCCTATGTTTGCCCTCTGAGGTGACGGGCGGCCCGCCCCGCGGCAAGCTCCTATCGAGGGTTGCGCCGGATGGTCCGGCGCCGAGCCTCAAGCATGGGTAGCGGGCCTGATGAACGATAGCATTTTCGTGGGGCTGGATGTGCACAAGGCGACGATTTCGGTTGCAGTGGCCGAAGCGATGCGCGGCGGGGAAGTTCGTAACTTGGGGATCATCCCTAATCGCGCCGATCAAATCGCCAAGCTGGCGAAGAAGCTTGGCAAGGGTGACCGGCAGGTAAGTTTTTGTTATGAAGCCGGCCCCTGCGGATACGGCCTGCATCGACAACTGACTGAACTGGGGCACAACTGCATCGTGGTGGCCCCCTCGCTGATCCCGACGAAAGCCGGGGATCGGGTAAAAACCGACCGGCGCGATGCGGCGATGCTGGCCAAGCTGCACCGGAGCGACGAGCTGACAGCCGTGTGGGTTCCGGATGCGGCGCATGAGGCCATGCGCGACTTGGTGAGAGCCCGCGCCACGGCGATGCGTGTGCTCGGCAAGGCGCGACAACATCTCCAAGGCTTCCTGCTGCGCCATGGGCGCATCTATGCCGGGAAGAGGGGGTGGACTCTGGCTTATCGTCGCTGGCTCACCACGGTGCGCTTCGATCACCCGGCGAGCCAAATCGTTCTGCAGGACTACATTCATGCCGTGACCGACGCTGAGGCCGTGTGGACTGCTTGACCAAGCGGATCGAGGAGCTGGCGCCACAATGGTCGATGACGCCATTCGTAGAGGCCGTGCAGGCCATGCGCGGCGTCGCCTTCATCGTTGCCGTAACGGTGGTTGCCGAGGTTGGCGACTTCTCTCGCTTTGACAACCCCCGCCAGTTGATGGCCTTTCTCGGCCTCGCGCCGTCGGAGTATTCGAGCGGCGCAACCATCCGACGCGGCGGCATCACCAAGGCTGGCAACGCTCTTGCCAGGCGGGCTCTGATTGAGGGGGCATGGACCTATCGCATGCAAGCTCGCGTCAGTCGCAAGCTCCATGACCGTAACGAGCGCCTGCCTCAAGCTATCCGCGATATCGCCTCGAAGGCCCAGGTCAGGCTGTGCGCCCGCTATCGCCGCTTGTCGGCGGTCGGCAAACCCAAGGTGATCGTCACCACCGCCATTGCACGCGAGATGGTCGGCTTCCTGTGGGCGATCACTCGTCAAGTACAACTCGGGCCGGTCGCCTGAAGGGCGCTGCTCGACCATATCGGTGCCCAGGGCAGGAGGCAGGGCGCGGTGGGGAATCCTCGTGGCCTGTTATGAGCCGGCATTGCCGACGCTCGCTCCCTAGACCGAGGCAGCCCCAAGACGAAACCACGGTCATGCGGTAGCCAACCCGCGCATGAGAGCTTGATCAACCGTCGTCTTTGGCCCTGCCTCCTACCGTGGGCACCTTCGAAGTCCAGCGTCCGGGCGCTCAGCCGGAAGCGGCTCCGCTTGATCGAGTCCCTTGATAGCAAACATGAGAGCAGGCTGTTGAAAAACTCAGCCGCGTTCGCAAACGAAGCCTGAATCGTCGCCGTTGTGGATATAGAAGTGGCCGACGAGCCTGCCCGCGGTGCCAATCATAGCCCATCCGCGACCGCAGGACGGATCATTCTCATCGTGCCCTTCCCATGAGAACTCCGCGCAGGGCGAACCGTCGCGGGTGCCGTAGCGCACGTCCAAGAAGCCCTTAAGAGCCCCAAAGGCGATTTCGCCATCGGACTTGCCGTGGAAGGTGAGATGCGCCTCTTCGACAAGATCGAGGAAGTCGCTGTCCCAGACGTCCATCTCGACGATGCGCCAACGTCCGACAAAGGCCTTGGCGAAGCCGGGCTTGCCCATCAGCCGGTCTCCGCGATCAGTTTGCGCAGCCGCACCAGATTATAGGCGCTGGCAGCGAAGGTGAAGGCCCATGCGACGCGATCACGGCCACGGAAGCTGGTCTCCTCTTGACCGGCGACCGTCTTGATCCAGCCGAACGCCTCCTTGATGCCCTTGCGGATGCGCTGGCTGACGGCATAGCAGCTGTGCCGGGTCGTTCTCCCGTCGATCGAAGAGCTGCGGCCGCTGGTATTCTGCGCAACATGCGGCGTTACGTTCATCGTAAGCGGCAAGGAGACCCCGTCCCCGGCGGAGTGGGTGAGCGATCGGCTATCGGCTGTTGAGTTTGTGAGCCGATGTGAGCTTCTATGTCTGAGCCTAGTTCTGGAACTAGAACCTTCCATATGATCGAAGCGGTCGCCGACTGTATCGAGGGGGCACCGCGGCAGCTTCGCCGACGCTGGTCGGACGAGTTCAAGGCGCAAGTTGTGATAGAGGCGCTAGAGCCTGGCGCTAGCGTATCGGCGATCGCCCGCCGGATCGGCATTCACCCGTCGCAGCTGTTCGCCTGGCGCCGTGATGCTCGGGCCGAGTTGCATTGTCCCTCGCAACCTTCAAGTCGCGAGGGTGTGGTGACTTCTGTGGCAGACGCAGTGATCGAGATCGCCATTGGCGAGGTCGTCGTGCGCGCCTGTGTGGATGTCGACGAGGCGCACTTGCAGCGGGTCATCCGGGCGGTCCGTTCGGCATGATCCCCTCTGGTGTGAAGGTGTTCCTCGCCAGCCATCCAGTCGACTTCCGCAAGGGGATCGATGGCCTTGTTGCGCTTGTGCGCGATGCGGGCTCAGATGCGTTCTTATGTGTCGGACGAGATTATGTGGCGGAGGCGCCCTAACGCCAGCCAGGGCCGGCCACCCAGGGTTTCTCCGCCACATAATAATCAGATGTTGGCCAGCAGCTGCAGGATGGTGTCGTTCGGCCGGAAGCGCGCGCTGCAGTCGCCTGAGACGCCCGCCTTCTCGAGTCCCCGGCGCATCATCTCGACATCCGCAACGGCGTATCGGTGGGTTGTGGCGACCTGAGCATGGTCAAGCCAAGCCTGGATCGTCAGGAGGTCCACGCCTGACCGGAGAAGCTTCATGGCGAGGGAATGCCGGAAGATGTGCGGCGATATCGGCTTGCTCTCCAAGCTTGGCCTCGTGGACCCGGCCTGGGAGGCGGCACGCCGCACGATGTGTGTCGCGCCGAAACGCGTCAGGCGCTCGTTGTGGACCGCGACGAAGATCGGCTGCGGTTCATGATTGGCGAGGCCGCGTTCGCTCAATAGGTCCGTCAGCGATCGTACCAGATCCTTAGGAATAGGAACGACGCGATCTCGGCGTCCCTTGCTGTGAAGCAGCACCTGCGGGCGTCCTCGCTCCAACTGAAGGTCGTTCGCGTTGACGCCGGTCGCTTCGGACACGCGAGCGCCGGTTCTCGCCAAGAAGAGCAGAAAGGCCCGGTCGCGCCGGCCGCGGGGCGTCGTCTGATCAGGGGCCGCGATGATGGCCTCCACCTCGGCGTTGGTGAGATGATGCGTCACCTCGATGTGGGCACGTTTGGTGGGGATCGTCAGAACCCGTTGGGCGACGCCGAACGAGGCGGGATCGGCGGCCGCGACGTGATGGAAGAAGGATCGGATCGCGGCTAGTCGGGCGTTGCGCGTTGCGACGGAGTTGTTCCGCTTCTCCTCAAGTTCGTCAAGAAAGGCGAGAACAAGGTCCCGATCGAGATCCTCAAGGGCCAGCGCCGCCGGCTTCTTCCCCAAATGGGCGGCGGCAAAGAGGATCAGCATGCGCACAAGCTGACCTTTAGGCCACAAGCTGACCTTTAGGGACATTGCTACGTTTGATGAAAACCTGCTGATGATGTTACCTCATCCTTGGCTTATGGTCGATGATGCACACGTTCAAGTATTTTCGATTTTTTCTATCTAAACAAGTTTCTGGTATCAGGAGATTATTATGTAATTGAGGACAATCCGATGAGAGCCGAAAAAGAGATTATCGATTGGCTTGGAGTTGGTCGAGCGATCAAGATTTTATTCGATACTTATTACACCGACGCGTTTGGGATGAATCTTACTTGTGCTCTAGCTCGCTCATATCGTTGTTGGCATAGCGGAAGCGCTTCGCTTTGCCGAGCCGAATCCCATCCATGATGCTCGCATGATTCAGGCTGTCGCTGATTACCGCCAGCGTCGAGCAGGGCTTCAAATAGTCCGGCATTGGCATCGAAGCACGAGCCGAACAGGATCGTGTCGTCTGTCCGAAGGTCGCTGAAAAGCCTGTTTTCAAGCGATCGATGAACTGAGTGCGTCCCACAAATGAAGTGCACGGACGACATTCCAAAACCATGCCGCTCGAGACCTGCACGCGCGGCTCGCAGCAGGGACGGGTGATTGGCCAAACCGAGATAGTTGTTGGCGCACATGTTCAGGAGCTCGCGCTCGCCAAGTGCGCGCAGGTGAATATGCGCCGATTGGGGCGAGGCGATCTCTTACTCGACTTTCAGGAGTTTTCGGGACGATAGCTCATCCAGATTGTCGCGAAGCCGCTGGCCAAGTTGCGAACGCATGGTTCATTTCCGATCAAGGATAGTTGATAGCAGTCGACCACGCCGGATCAGCGTGCTTTTGCCAGTAAAGATCCATGAGGCGGCGGGTGATGGATCCGACCTGCCCTTTAGAGATCGTAGTGTCGTCGATGCGCGTTATGGGCATAATACCGCCGGCAGTGGAGGTGATGAATACCTCGTCAGCCTTCTTGATTTCGTCACGACTGATATCGGTCGCGATGGCCGTGAGCCCAATCTCAGCGCAGAGATCGAAAACGGTCCGACGCGTGATACCCGGCAATACCCCAAAAGCCGGCGTCCTCAGAGATCCATCCTTTACGAGGAATACATTGAAGCCTGGCCCTTCCGCAACCGATCCGTTCGTATCTAGGATCAGTGCCGTCTCGGCGCCTTTGTCGTAAGCGTCGAAAAGACCCTGCACAAGATCGAGCCAATGATAATTCTTGATCGTAGGATCGACGGATTTAGGCGGGATGCGCACGGTCTCGCTGATCGCGACGTGCAAGCCTCTTTCCAATTGCTCCTTGTTGGCAACCGAGCCGAACGGAATTGCAAACGCAATGAATCGGTTCTCTGCCTGGCGGGGGTCTCGGCTGAATGTCGGCGAAGAACCGCGCGTGCAGATCATCTCGACGTAGGCCGATTTGTGGCCCGACAGTGCGACACACTGTTCGAGAATGGACGCGATCTCCTTGCGGTCGTAGGGAAGGTTCATTCGAAGGCGTTCAACCCCTCCCAAAAAGCGGTCGAGATGCAAGTCCAACCGGAAGAACCGGCCGTCCCAGACGTGCACCGTGTCGTAGGTCGCGTCCGAGTGCAGCAAACCCCAATCGAGCACAGAGATCTTGGCCCCGGACATGGGCAGGTACTGCCCATCCATGAAAGCGACCCCATGGGGATAGCGCCGATGATCAACGTGATGCTGATCGACTGGTGAAAGCACTGGTGAGAGCTCTGTCATCGGAGTCACTGGCAATAGGATGGGTTGAGACAAGCAACGAATTCTTGCTTGGAGAAAACAAGGATCTCGGACATGGTGCTCCATCAAGATGTCGCGGGATCGGCACGGCCGGCCCACTGAACCTAGCCCGTGAGATGCTAACAGCCTCACGAGCCGCATTCCTCCGATGTGGTGCCTTGCCTGGCCGAAATTATGCGTCTGTACGGACCAGGTGAAGCTTCCGTACGATCGAGGGGGCAAGTGCGCCTTTCAGCCGATGATCCACCCGCTGTCGCGCTATCTATCAAGATCTCGACAATTCCGCGGTACAGAATGTGCACGATCCGTCGAATGCTCAAAGATTGATGACCAGCCATGAAAGGGGGTGCCACGCACAATGCGAAACAGATGGGGTGGATGCCAGCCTTCTCCGACGGCATCGCAATGTGCCAAGTTTGTGGTGAGACAGTCCCGGCAAGGAAAGGCAGGATCCATGAAAGAAGTTCCATCGTCGGAGTCGATCTGGCAAAGAACGTTTTTCAACTGCATGGGGCGGCGGCCGATGGATCTGTGGTGTTTCGGAGAAAGCTGACGCGTCTCAGCTTCGCAAGTTCATGGCGGGTCACCCCACCTGTGTCGTGGCGATGGAGGCTTGCGGCAGCTCCCATTACTGGGCTCGCGAGATGCTTCGGCTCGGCCACCAGCCGAAATTGATCGCGCCCGGCTATTCAAAGCGCTCATCAAGCGGCAGATGACGCCGCGGATGCAGAGGTGATCGTCGAAGCGGCGCTACGTCCGACCATGCGCTTTGTCGCGCCGAAGACCGAGGGACAGTAGTCCCGCGCCATCATCTTTCGCACCCGGGAACAGTTGGTCAATCAGCGCACCGAAGTGGTCAACGCATTGCGCGCATACTTGTATGAATTCGGCTATACTGCTCCGCAAGGCATTGGCCACCTACGCAGTCTGACCGAGATCGTCGAGAACGAGAACACGGAGCCGCCGGATCTGGTGCGCGAGATCTGCGTGGTTTGCTGGACCAAATTGCCCAGATGACAGGCCGGCTCGAGGCACTGAAGAAGACGATCGACGCGCTATCCAAGGAGGGGGAAACATCGCGGCGCTTGCAGACTATGCCCGGTGTCGATCCTATCGCCGCCCTTGCCGTCGAGACCTTTGCGCCGCCGGTAGAGACCTTTAAGTGCGGTCGAGATTTCGCCGCCTGGCTCGGGCTGGTTCCAATGCAGAAGTCGACAGGAGGCAAACAACGGTTGGGGAAGACCTCGAAGATGGGTCAACGCGACATTCGACGATTATTCATCCTCGGCGCCATGGCTGTCGTGCAATGGGACTCCCGAAAGGGCCCGCGCGAAGGTTCCTGGTTTGCTCGCATGATATCGAGGAAGCCGCGTATGCTAGTAGCAGTCGCGTTGGCCAACAAAATGGCACGTGCTGTCTGGGCCATGCTGACGAAACAGGAGGACTACCGGAATCCGGCGATGGTGCCGACCTCGCGCACTGCTTCGGGCTCCGGCGGGCTGTGACGCTGCTTAGCCCATCTTATTCGCCAGAGGGCGCCTGAGAGGCTGGCGAGCGTGTGTAAAGAGTCGTCCGTTCGTTAATCGCGGGCACGGTGTCAACCCCGATAGACAAAAATGATCCGCTGCCGGGTTCATGGTTCTTTCCTCGGTCGTCTCTATGCAGGAGCGCCGCATGATGGCGTTCAAAAGGCGTGGCATCTCGATGTGAAGAGCGCGGTGCGTAAAGCCCGCAGGGACGACTTCGAGATTGCCCACACCTTCGTCCCGGCAGGGACGCTTGTTCCGCCGAAGGCGGATCCGGGTTGGTTTAAGACTGGTTCATGCGGTGCGCATCTCTGCCTGGAATTCGGTGCCGTCGGTCCAGATAGCATGGAGGATGACAGCCATTTTGCGAGCCACGGCAACCTTGGCCTTTTTGGCGCCGATGCGTTTGGCCAGCTTGCTGCCCCAGCGCTTGAGCGCAGAACCTCGCCTGACAACGGTCAGCAGGACGTTCGCGGCCTCGAACAGATAAGTTCGCATCTGGTGGTTGCCGCGCTTGGAGATGCGGCCAGTACGATCCATCTCGCCGGATTGATAACGTCTTGGTGTCAGGCCTAGATAGGCACCCACGTCGGCGGAATGTCTGAAGCGAGTGGGGTTGTCGATGGTTACGACGAAGGACAGGGCAGTCAGGGGACCGATACCGGGAACGGTCATTATCCGCCGAACAGTTTGATCGCCTTTTGCCACTGCCAGGAGCTGTCGATCGAACCTCTCAATTTGCTCGGTCAAACAGGACTGGGCAAGGACCAGCGGTGCGAAAATATCTTGTAAATCCGGCGCTTCAGCAAGCACGGCGTCGACTTTGCGAGCCAAGTTCGTCGAGCCGGCCTTGCCGAGCACTATTCCCAACCCCGTGCACAGACCTCGCATTTGGTTGTCAATGTCTCGCCGCAGATTCACCAGCTTGGTTCGAGCCGCCAGCATCGAACGGGTTTTCCAGCTCTCCGCCCCCTTCACGGCAGCTTCCCGATACCATCCCATGCGGGCCATTTCGGCCAACCCCTTGGCGTCGTTGTGGTCCGACTTGTTGATGCGCATCGATAACGCTGCGTTGGCATGACGCGCATCAAGGCAAATGACCGGCAAGCCCAGCGCCTTGAGTTGGTGCCAAAGCCAGTTCGATAGCGAGCCTGTTTCAAAAACGATCCGCTCAGCATTGTCGGCATGACGTCGCAAGAGTTTAGCGATGGCCTCTGGATTGGTGGGCACGCAACCTTCGAATGTCACGCTGCCGGTCTGGTCCAAAACGCAAATGCTGGTTTCTTCCATAGAGATGTCCAGACCTACGTACTGCTTCATAGCGCTGCCCCCTTTCGATAGTCCGCTAAGGCCGATCCTAACAACCCTCGTGTCCTCAAGAAGACGTCAGCCGCGATTACGCCATGTTAAGAAGCCGAATTGAGCGGGAGTGGACAGGCAAGCGTATGCGATAGCTGGATCAGGAAGAGGCACAAGAGTTCTCTGAGCCAGGCGGGGATACGGCGGAAGTTGTGGCCGACGCTGAGAGCACGACGTTGGCGGCGTCTTCGGCGTCATCAAGCGCGAGCTGCGCCGCCGCTCCGCCATCGAGCCCATCATCGGCCACATGAAGACCGAAGGTCACCTCGGTCGCTGCTACCTCAAAGGCCGTGCCGGAGACGCCGCCAACGTCATCCTCTCAGCCGTCGGCCACAACTTCCGCCGCATCCTGGCCTGGCTCAGAGAACTCTTGTGCCTGTTCCTGGTCCAACTATGGCGCGTGCAGGCTGGTCCAGCCCCGCTCAATTCGCCTTCTTAACGGACGACTCGGTATCTCCTGCCTCCGCGCGGGGAGTGGCTGGTGGGTGCGCCCGATCAGTTCGTCCCCGTAACTGCTCGAGCAAAGCCTCCACGCCTTGCGCCTCGATGGCCTCGAAGGTGACGCCGTCTATTCCCGGTGCCCCATCGTTCTCTTTGGCCATCTCATACGCAGCGCGCAGGGTCTCCATCTTGCAGACGTGGACGTATAGTCCCCAGAACCGCCAGGACGGTTCAGCGCACGCCTTGTCGTATATTCTCCGCCTCAGGTCCTGCAAATCAATGGACGCCTTTGTCATCTCGTCCTTGCCTTCCCCTATGTTGGAGACATTGCAAATGGCAGGGCCCCTTCGCTCCGCGGACATTACTCCGCTTCATCGCTACTACGGACCCAGCCGCCACCCTCTCGTCTTCGGCCGGCTTCCCGGTTTCGCCGGTTATACGGCCTACCTTGCTCCGACGATTTCGCGCCGGGACGACGAGGGCTTCTCCAGTTGCTTAGCTTGTTCTTGTCACCGTGCTGTCGCTTTCACCCGCCGAGGTGAACATCCGTATCGGTCAGTCTTCGGCCGCTCATGCGGCCTTCGCCCTCCGGTTGAAGGCTCGGCCCTCGGGGATACTCATTTTCGAGGCCACAACGCGTTCACTTTTGTTACGGCCCAGTGACTCGTAGCCTCCCCTGGGGAGACCTTGTCGATAAGCTTCAGAGTTTCAGTTTCCATCACCTCTGCTATCCAAACGTAAGCGATGTTTTGCGGCCACCTTCCGGATGATGTGCTGATCTGCGAGTCTGCGGCTTGGTTTTGACCGTAAGGCTTAGAATGGACACAGTGCG
>NZ_JBEPQC010000015.1:0-47029 GCF_040547675.1 Bradyrhizobium sp. RT6a | reverse complement strand
AGCGCGACGCGCTGCTGCTGGCCGCCGGAAAGCTGGGCGGGCCGGCGACGGCCATATGCACCCAGACGAACCATGTCGAGCGCCCGCTTGATCTTAGCCTCTCGCTCCAGCTTCCCAAGCTTGCGAACCTTCAGGGGGAAGGCGAGGTTCTCCTCGACGGTCATATGCGGAAACAGCGCGTAGTTTTGGAACACCATGCCGATGTCGCGCTTGTGCGGCGGCATGTTGCCGATCGAGCGTCCCGCCAGCAGGATCGAGCCATGGGTGGGCGCCTCGAAGCCGGCGAGCATCATAAGGGTTGTCGTCTTACCGGAGCCTGAGGGCCCCAACATCGTCAGAAACTCACCCCGGGCGATGTCCAGGTTGAGATTCTTAACGACCAGAGTTTCGCCGTCATACGTCTTCTGAACGCCAGAAAACTCCACAAAGGCATCGTTCGTGCCCAGCATCGACCCTCTTCCCTCCCCCGCGCGCCCTGGCGCTCCCGTGGAAGACCAGACCGCGATCCTCTTGACCGACTGCAGCAGCTGCGTGCGCGGCCAGGATCGCAGCGACACACGTGCATATGGCGCCTGCGGCTGGCTCACTGTTCCCCCTCCCTCGTCTTCCCCTCCGCGACCCTGGCGGCCAGGAAAAGGCTTCTGTTTCACAAAAAATATGTATCCATTGACAGCGCTGGATTCCGCCGATTTGGACCTCCGGAGGGCCGCAATTGTGCGTTGAAGGGAAGGTTTCTGACTCTTTAGAGCGCTTCACTTTAGAGAGTCGGTTTTGAACCGGCGCACCGTCATGACATTAGGCGCGAACGTTCATCATCGTCGCGGGCATCAAACTCATAGGCGACTTCTTGCTTCAGGATTTTTCGCTTGAGCACTAGCCGCCGGCGCGAGGTGAAACCAGCCTGGTGTCCTGAGTGAGGACTTGGGCCCTAACATTCGTTCGCCGAACAACGTGTGGCCATAGTGAGCGATACTCCCTCGAGCAACGGCCGATCAAAGCATGCGTTGTTGTGGCAACACTCTGTTCTCTCGAGGTGCTATCGCGCACCCGATCGGGCATCCAGAGCTCACAAGTCCTGGTCTCCTGCGATGGTAGGTAAATTTCCCACAGAATCCGATAAGTGTTGATCATGCTGTACTGGCCCGCTCGGAAGTTAATCGGCCCGCAATCCAGCATGCTAATCTCCAGGAGCGATGGTGCACCATCGATCCCTCGGGCGCGATACACTGGTGCAGTTGATAACGCTCAAATCAGCCGTTCGAAGTCACTACAACAATCCCAAGTAATTGCGGATCGCACGAGCAGAGGCGAGCTTTTGGATCATGCTTAGCCTTTTTCGTTCTTCAGTTGCTCGGTGCGCCTGCGCATCAAGTGCGCGATGGCGAGCAGCAACGCTGTCAGAATTATCGTGAGCGTCGATACGGCCGCAATCGTGGGATTGAGCTGGAAGCGCAGGTCATCCCACATGCGCCGCGGCAGCGTGACAGCGCCAGAACCAGACAAAAACAGCGCTATGATCACCTCATCGAAGGAGGTGATGAACGCGAACAGCGCGCCGACGAGGACGCCCGGCCGGATCAGCGGTAATGTTACTTGCCACAAGGTCGCACCAGGTGTCGCGCCTAGGCTCAAGGCCGCATACTCAAGCCTGGGATCAATTCCAGCGAGGCTGGCGCTGACGCTAGTTACGACGAACGGCACGGCCAAGCAGGTATGCGCCAGCACGATGCCGATCGGCGAGCCGACCAGCCCGTAGCGGGAGAAGGCATAGTATACGCCGATCGCGACGACTATTCCCGGCACGACCAGTGGCGAAAGAACGAGGGCGGTTGTGACAATGCGTAAAGGTCGAGGCAGGCGAACAATGCCGATCGCGGCAACGGTTCCAAGCGTGGTCGAAAGCACCACGACAGCTGCCGCCACCCAGAGGCTAAGCCAAGTTGCGTCCAGCCAATCAGAATCCCCGAAATACGCCTTATACCATCTGAAGCCAAAGGCCGGTGGCGGGAACGTGAGATACGCCGCCGAGGAGAAGGAGAGCACGAACACCACAACAACCGGAAGAGCAAGGAATAGCAGGATGAGCGCAACGATCAACGACGGCACGAGGCGAACAGCACTCTTCACTTGCTTGTCCCAAAGGCGTTGCCAACCGCAGGCAGGAGTTGCGCAACGGCGACTAGGCCGAGCGCGATCGCCAGTAACAATGTGGAAAGAGTGGCGGCGTAACCCCAGTGGAGTTGATCGACTTCCTGAGCAATCAGCATCGAGAGCGTAATATCACGAGAGCCGCCCACCATGGCCGGTGTAATGTAGAACCCGAGCGCCAGCACGAAAACCAGCAGCATGCCGGCCGCGACACCTGGCATCGACAAGGGAAACGTCACTTGCCGGAAGGTGCCCCAGGGTGTGGCGCCGAGACCAGAGGAAGCCAGCGCCAGCGAGGGATCAATCTGCCGCAGCGCATTGGCAATCGGCAGGATCATATAGGGTAACAAAATGTGAACCATTGCGATCTCCGTCGCAAGCGTCGTGTTGAGCAGCCGGAGCGGCTGTTCGATTATACCGAGCGCCATCAGCGCCTCGTTGATCATGCCGTAACGGCCGAGCAACACCATCCAAGCGTAGGTCCGTACCAGCACCGAGGTCCAAAATGGCAGCAGGACCACAATTAGGATAAAGGGCGCGGTTGATCGGGCGCGAGAGAGAGCAAGCGCCACCGGATACCCCAACATCAGGGTGGCGAGCGTCACGATGAAGGACGTGCTGAGCGTGATCCAGAGAACCTTGAGGAAAACGACGTCGCCTAGCAACGCTGCATAGTGGTCCAGCGACCATTTCGGATCGTTAACACTGCGCAGCAGCATGGACACGACCGAAACGGCGTAGAACACGACCATGTAGAGGAGGAGCGGCGCAGTGAGCAGCAGCGGGGTGAGCCATGGCACCTCGCGCTTCCATCTGCTCCACTCCCATCGGCCACCTAGGATGCGCATGGATGACGTCATGCTCGAGTCGGACATTGCGTACCCTATACGATGATCGTGTCCGCGACCGACCAGGCGATCTCCACGCGATCACCAACGTCGCGGCGGCGGACCGTGGCACTGGAAGCTTCCTTGAGCACCATGGAGGTACCGTTCTCGGTCTTCAGCAGGTATCGGCAACGCTCACCGGCAAACACGGACTCCGTCACCGTAACAGCGATGCGGTTGATCGCATCGGACTCGGCAAGCCGTTCGGTGAAGCGCAGGCGCTCCGGACGGGTTGCCAACGTAATCTCCGCGCCGATTGCAGGACGCTGTGAGGTCGCGGCTCGCAGCAGCACGCCCCCGCACTCCGCAACGACCATGTCATTTTCCAGACCGCGCACAACCGCAGGAAGAAAATTGGACTCACCGATGAAGCTAGCCACGAAACGATTGCAGGGCCGGTCGTAGAGATCCACCGGCCGTCCGACCTGCGCGACCTTCCCGTCGTTCATCACGACGATGCGGTCCGACATGGTGAGCGCCTCTTCTTGATCGTGAGTCACATAGATGAATGTGATGCCGAGTTCTGCGTGCAGCCGGCGCATCTCAAGCTGAAGATTCTCTCGCAATTGCTTGTCGAGTGCGCCCAGTGGCTCGTCCATCAACAACAGACGCGGCTTGAAGACCAGAGCACGCGCCACTGCCACGCGTTGCTGTTGCCCCCCGGAAAGCTGGCGCGGATAGCGCCCGCCGTAGCCGGGCAGATGCATGAGTTCAAGCGCCTCGGCCACCAGGCGTGCCCGCTCCACTTTCGGAACACGACGCTGTTTCAGGGGAAAGGCGATGTTCTCGGCCACGGTCAGGTGTGGAAAGAGGGCGTAGTTCTGGAACACCATGCCGATGTTGCGTCGATAAGGCGGGGTATCGACTACCGATACACCGTCAATGGCGATGTCGCCCTTGCTGGGAGCTTGGAAGCCCGCGATCATCATGAGTGTCGTCGTCTTGCCTGAACCGCTGGGGCCCAACAACGTGAGGAATTCACCGGATTGAATATCAAGCGATACTCCGGCCACTGCGGCGAATCCGCCGTAACTCCTCTCCAAGTCACTGAGCGACACCGAAGCCCCGCGAAGACAACCATCGTCCCTAGGCCGAGCCGAACGCCCTGACGCTTCGTTCATAACATCCCTCTGGGTTAGCCTTAGAGCACCAGTTGACGACGACCACGAACTTCTCCAAGGGCTTGAATCTCATGGGCGGTTGCCTCGCGATTGTCCGGCCACTCTTCACAATCGTAGGACACGACGGTTTTCGATCCAGGCGAAGCTGGCAATATCGCTAACCGACCCGGCGCGACGTCCACTTGGGAAGCGAGAGGGACTCGTGACTGCAGATGCGGGTGTGGCCGTTGCCACCGCCGCATTTGGGTTGGCAATGAGCCCGGGTAAGCTACGCAGTTCTTCCCTCCAAGCGGCAGTTCAACTTAAGCTCGATGCAGCGCAGGGGCTGCTACCGGGAAAGAAGGCATCAGCCTAACAGCCACTTGTTGAACTTCGCGACAGCCATATCTTGATTGGCAATCCACCAATCGTAGTCGTACGAGATCAGCTTTTTCTTGATCTCAGGCGCGCTTGGCAGTAACGCCATTCGCTCTGGCGGGATATACTTAAAGGCATCTTCATTAACCGGCCCATATGGTATGGAGAGTGCAAAACGCGCCTGCGGAATTGCCATAGTCGAATAGGCCACGAACTTCATGGCATTGGCCTTGTTCTTGGCTCCCTTAGGAACCCCCCAACCGTCACGCCGGGCCACGCCCTGATTCCAGCAGATCGTCGCCGGCACCCCTTGCTCCTGCAACGCCGCCATCCGGCCGTTCCAGACCGTGGTCATGACGACTTCGCGATCGGTCAACATCTGCGGCGGCTGAGCGCCGGTGGTCCACCACTTCGTCACGCTCTTTCTAATCTTTTCGTAGCTCGCCAGAGCCTTGTCGACATCGAGCGGATAGAGCTTGTCAGCGGGTACGCCGGCCGCCATTAGAGCGAACTCCAACTCCGGATGCTCAGAGCCGATGCCGTATAAGGCGCGGCTGCCAGGAAATTTGCCGATGTCCCAGAAGTCGGCCCAGCTTGCCGGCGCTGCGCCGTTGAATGCATCGGTGCGGTAGGCCATCACGCTGGCCCAGACCAACATTTCCAGCCCATACTCGGACCGGTATTCTTTGCCGACACCATCGTCGACGAGGGAATAGTCGATTCTCTCAAAGTAATCGCCGGACTTCATCAGGTTCATGATGGAGCCGTTGCTGAGCTGTACGATGTCCCATTCGACGTTGCCGGTTTCAACCATGGCCTTGACTTTGGCCTGGTCGGCGCCAGGAAGGGCGCGCACCTTTATCCCGGTCAGCCTCTCGAACGGCTCGAAATAAGCCTTCTGCTCTGCCTGCTGCAATGCGCCACCCCAAGTGGCGATACGCACTTCGCCCGAACCCTTGAGGATGTCGGGGACGGTGGTCTGCTCTGGCCAAGCCGATTGTGCGCCCGCCCAGCGGCTGACGAAAGGTGCAGCGAGCCCGGCGGTGATCAGGCTGACGGCGCGGCGGCGATTCATGGTCACGATCGGACGTCCACCCATATAGGCCCTCCTTTTCTTTCAGTTCAGCGTCCCTGGAAGCGCTAGGAAACATCGACATTCACGAATGACCGCAGGATTGCGCTCAAGCGATGCAAGCAGTGTCAGCCGCGGTTAGGACGCTTCTTCGCGTGAGGCAGAACCAGATAATTCTTGGATCGTAGAGACGCCCAACGCATAAAAGCCGCGAAAATCGCCCACAAAAGCAGAAAATCCTACGAATTGAGACGCCTTGCTGCGTTTTGAACGCCGAGCAGACCGATAGCTCTCTTCGGGTCGGGAAAAACGGAGCGCCCCTCAGACACTTCGTTGCTCTCGCAAGGAGGCGCAGAAGTTTCGCTTGGCCTGACGTCAGAGAGGCGAACAGACGAGTGATCGGCTGCACAGGTTTGGGAATCGCTCTAGCGGCGGAATTCAGCTCCCCCGGCCGCTCTCTGGCTCTAGGCCACCTTTCGTTGAGATAGACGATCTCGCCGCTATCACAAGAGGCGGCGCAAGCGCGTGACCAGGATGCTCAGCGTCTTGCCATTGTTGAGGCAAGCCATTGGGATCAAGAATCCAGCCATAGGCCGATCCCGACGGAATGACACAATCGCAGAAAACCGGTCTGCACCCGTCCTGGCCGAAATCAACATTGATAACATTGATAAAAAACACGCCTGTCAGTGATTGGTGCGCTGCCGGTCTCGATAAGTGCGCGAGATTGATATTGGCAACTCAGCCGATGACCGACGATCGAGCTGCCGCGAGCCACAATTCATCCTCTGTGCCGGGCCTTGCTGGATGGACGTGTCCGCGACGGTCGTCCAGCACGATCGGCCGCAACGACGAGCGCGCGACCGATCCGTCCAGTTGCCCCGCCCCGATCCGATGACAGCGATCGGGGCGGAAGTTGTCATCAGGCCTTGTTCCGGTAAGCCCAGCAATCGATCTCGACGAGAGCACCATTCCACAACTCATGCACAGCCATCGTCATTCGAGCCGGCGGATTATCGTCCGTTGAGGAGGGGAACACCTTTGTGTATTCGGCGTGCATCGCCTCGTAATCGCTCCACTTCACCAGGTAAACGGTTGCCTTGACAACGTCTGCGGAGGTGAGGCCGTTGGCCTCAACGATGTCCAGGAGATTCTTTAGTGCCTGCCGGGTCTGTGCAGCTACTTGCGCGGCGCGGTCACCGGGGGCGGTGACGAGCCCACCCGGCGCAGTACCCAATTGGCCCGCCACGTTCAACAAATCGCCAGCCCAACGGGCTGGGCTACAAGGAATCTGCTTGCTCATTTTGTGTTCGTACCTTTCCTGAGTGGTTGATATTTGACATGCGAAAAACTGAGAGAGGAGCTCATCACACTTCAAGGAATGCTATTCTGAACATCGCGCAGGTTTTCACCGAGCTTTGATCGCTGTCGTGGCGCTTCGAGCTCACTTCGGTTTTTTAAGCAGCTTTACCACGCAATCTCGCAAGAACTCGCTCGAGACGCCGTCACCGTGGCTTCCGCCGGTGCTAACGGTCAGCAGTCCGGCATCAACTCTACAGATGCACTACTGAGCTCGCGCTCGTGCACGAGGCAGAGTCCGACGCCAATAATTACTGACGCAATTGCGGCGGCTGCGTCCGGCATGAGCGATTGCTTTGTTGGCTGAGTTGCCAGCGGATACAAGAACGCCGCAATCCGTGGCGTGGCGTGTACGCATGAGTCGCTTCATCTGCTCACGGTTCAGACGGTGAACCGCATGCGTCGCGGTTAGATCCTTCAATCATCGCTGACATTTGCCCTAGTCGCGAGATGTCGGCTGCCGCCGCTATCAGCTTTCATAATCTTTGGGTTCGCCCCAGAGCGATGTGTCCGGCTGCGTAAGCCGGCGGTCGAGGACGCAGCCCGGCATTACATTCGAGCGTGCCGCATTAAAGCCGATAAAGACAGCGCCTTTCATGCACCGCGGCCTGAACGTCTGACCGGCGCCCGAACTATGGGAACTCGCCAGCTACGTGTGTTCCAGCCACCCCTTCCCAGACGCGGAAGAAGTTCCCGCCCATCACCTTTCCCACTTCCTCAACGGAGTAATCCTCAGCCAACAAGCCATCAGCGATGGCACGGAAGTTCGCGTCATCTCCGAATTCGGCCATGTATTCCGGTTGCGAGGAACTGCCCACCTCGCGGAGAAGGTCGCTGCCGATGCCGAAGTGATCGATGCCGACGAGCCGCCTGATGTGATTGCAGTGGCGCATGAGGTCGCTCAAGCGAGGCATCCACTCTCGGACGAGAATGATGCCGATGACGCCGCCCTTCGCCGCGATAGCCCGGATCTCTTCGTCCGTGAGGAAGCGATCGAAGCCAATCTGTTCTTGCCCGTTGTAGAGGCTCTGAACGCCAGTGTGGCTGCAGATCACGGGGTGCGAAGAGAGCGCGAGGGTGTCCATGATCGTCTCGGTATTGGCATGCGCCAGGTCGATGACGATCCCAAGCTCATTGCACGCGCGAACGACCTCACGCCCAAAAGGCGTCAGGCCCCCGGGTGAGTAAGGAAATGTCTGGACGTGCCCGACTTCGTTCGCACGCATGTGAACCAATTGCAGGAGTCGCAAGCCGCGACGATGGAACTCATGCAAGTTGTCGATGAGCCCTTCCAGACTGTCCGCCCCCTCGAGAGCCGGCAGCAACGCGAGCTTCCCGTCGCGCTTGGCCGCTCGCACGGCTGCCGGGCTTTCCGCCAGCACAGCGTCGCCGTCCTCGACTGTCTTCAGGATCGCCGACAAGCGATCAAGGTCGAGTGCGAAAGGCTCCCCGCGTTTCGGACGGTACCGGCCGCGAAAGGCCGCTCCGGACCCGGGCGGGTATTGGCCAGATTCGTCGCGCTTCACGCAGCTATACGTCGCGTCGCCGACGAGGCTACAGACGACAAGGTCCATGAGGCTGGAGCGATATCGATTGAGTTCGTCGGACCCGATGCGCGGCACGCCGGGCCAGCAGAAGCCGCTCGGATGGGCATGTATGTCGACGAATATTGTCTGCTGATGGATCTGTTCGAGTCGATCCGGGCGACTTGCGTCATCCATATTTGCCTCCGTCATGCGCGCCAGCGCTCTATGATTGTGTTGTATCGAACGTATGATTCAGCGTCCGAGGCGGAAACACCAGGAGCAATGCGACCAAGAAGGAATACCGGAAGCGAAGACGCTCTGGAGCAGCGACATAAGAACGCCGAGCTGCCTAGATTCCCGTCGTCAGCCTGCCTTTCGCCGAGATCACTGGACCCGCCATGCCAGCCAGCGTTCCCCGATGTGCTCGAGATTCGTCTTGCCATCAGGGCGCTTGGCGGCAACCCACGCCGAATCCTCGTGGATCACCTTCGAGGCATTCTCTGGATTGATGCTGAGCAGCGGAACAAGATCAGAAGGCAAATGCTTCAGCTGATTTGTATTTGGTCCGGGATACCCGGTACCCAGGGTAAAGCCCGCAGCAACAGCGGCTCGATTCAGGAAGGCAATTAGCTTCTGTGCGTTTTCGGTGTTCGGTCCACCCTTCAACACCACCCCATACGTGTAACTTACGTATGCGCCATCCCAAGCCATCTGAACGGGTGCCCCTTGACGAATTGAGCTGATCGTTCGACCGTCGAAGCAACTAGTCATTACGACTTCCCGGTTGATCAGCAACTGATTTGGCTCGCTGCCCGCTGTCCACCACTTCGCTACGTGCGGTTTGATTTCGTCGAGCTTCTTGAGCGCCCTATCGATCTTGTCATCGGTCAGCGGCCAGACGTCCGATTTCGGAACCCCATCGGCCAGCAAGGCAATCACCATGTCGATTCTTGCGGTTGCTGCCAGGCCCGTGAGACCACGCGGACCCGGGAAAGCTTTGACATTCCAGAAGTCAGCCCAGTTTCTTGGCCCATGATCCCCAAGCGCCCGCTTATCGTAAACGAGCAACTGCGCCGATGCGAACACCGGGACCGCCGTCTTGAGACGGACCGATTCGGGTGTCCCCTCTAGGGATTCAGAGTCCCACAGGCTGTAGTCGATGGGTACGAACATGCCAGCGTTGTCCATGGGCGGAAAAACGGCCGCTTGCAAGAAAGCCGTGTCCCAATCGACCCGTCCCGCCTGGTTCATCGCCTTGACCTGAGGGTCGGAAACATCAGCAATCACGTCGACCACCTTGATCCCGGTTGCTTCCGTAAACGGGTCGTAGACGTATTTGCGTATTCCCTGAGTAAACAGACCGCCATATGAGAATGCGACGACTTGGCCGGAACCGGCGAGCTTATCCTTGGCAAAGGCGGTCGTGGATTGCGCGATGGCCGGAATAGCCATAGACGCGGCTGCAGCCCGCAGAATGTCCCGGCGATTGAATTTAGAGTTTTCATCGGAAGCCGAATTTATGCTCCTCGACGGCCCTTGCGGCTCTGGACGTTTGTTGTCCATGACGATGTGCTCCCTTAGCCGGTATAACTTTGAGCGTAAAACTGATGCACATTAAGCGAAATGGTGGATGAATAACTGCATCGATTCTGCTTTGGTGCTGTAGTCCTGCGCGCCGGCACTTTCTTTTGCTGGAATCGAAAGATGGTCGCCTCGCGGCCGATCAAACGCGCAAAGCAGTGGGGTACGCGTCCTACAGATCCTCAGAGGGTCATTCTCATTGCAAGGGGCCGATATACGGCGGCTCATAGTGCCGCCTGCCTTGACGCGCTCCATTCGTCGCGCGATGCGCTCGGCCGATCTGCTCGCCGAAAAGCACCCTGGAGCTTTCTTTGATATTTTTGAAAATCTCTGGATGAGTTGTGGCGAGCGCCATGTGCCAGCAATCAAGACGTCGAGCACGTAGGCTAACGCGACAGCTCCAGCTGAATTTTCTGCGACTGCAGCATGCGCCCGCCCTGCGAAGATTGTAACGGGCGACTCCGCGTTTCCAGCGGCTTAGGATCCGGCATGGCACAAGCCATGCCGGATCTAGTACGTTCAGCCGCGCTTCTTGAGACCAAGAATTGCCCGCGCCTCAGCGGGTGTGGCAACGCTGGCGCCCATGCGCTCGATAATCCCAACCGCATTTTCGACGAGTTCGGCGTTGGAGGCGAGCACGCCACGTCGAAGATAAATGTTATCCTCTAGTCCTACTCTGACGTGGCCGCCCATGGTGACCAGCTGTCCGACCATTCGCATTTCGTCCGGGCCGCAGCCGAATCCACCCCAGACGGCGCCCTGGGGTAGAATCTCTCGCATCGCCTGGAGAGCGATCGGAACGCCGGGAGCGCCATAGCCCGTGCTGAGACAGAACTGGAAAAGAGGCGGTGCCTCGATCAGCTGTTCAGATATGAGTCTCTTGGCAGTTTCAATATGGCCGAGATCAAAGCATTCAAGCTCGGGCTTCACGCCAGCTTCTCGCATGAGCTTGGCCAGTTCTCGCAGATCCGACATGCGTGCGACGAATATGCGCTCCCCGAACGCCATCGTGCCGCAATCCAAGCTGCTGATCTCTGGCTGAAGTTTGACGGCGTGAAGACAGCGCCCCAAGGGCGTTTTAAGGGTGCTTGTTTGACCAATCTTTGGCGGCTCGATGGAATCGAGCACGAGCTCGCCATCCATTCCGCTGGTCAAGTTGATGATGACGTCAGTCGATGCATCACGAAGCTTTTTGACGACCTGTTCATAGAGGTCGAACCGGTTCGATGGCGCTCCGGTGTCTGGGTCGCGGACATGAATATGAACGACCGCGGCCCCGGCCTTCGCTGCGTCCAGCGCCGCATCCGCGATTTGCGAAGGCGTGATCGGAATCTTGGGATGTTTCGCAACAACGGCAGAATTGCCGCCGGTCACGGCACACGTGATGATAACTTTCTCTGACATTTGAAAACTCCTGTGTTGATACTCTTCCATGCGATCAGTGGGGCGACGGCCCAACTATGCGAGGTTTCCTGCCGGTAGTGGCTTATCCTGACGGCGCCTGTGCCTCGCAAAAAGCGTCGATCGATGGCTGTGATCGTTTCAGACGCCGTGAGTCGACAGTCCGGCCCGGCGCTGCGCTAGGAGTACCTCGATCACCATCCTGTCGCGGGCCGCCGCAAGTTCGGTCCGGCTGCGGTCGGCGGACATGGCGCGGCACCCTTGTTCCATAGCCCGGATGAATTCAGGCGTGAACTCCGGCGGTTTAACGTGAGACAGAGACGGTTCGCTGCCCTGATAGAAGCGCTCGAAATAGGCGCCGATACCGGCGGGATTGCCCATGTTGCGGACCATGCAGGGGCCAATTGCGCTCCAGCGTGGGGCGAGACCATGCACAACTGCAGCATCGATCTGCTGGGGTGTTGCATGGCCCTCAGCAACCAGGTGCATTGCCTCCCGCTCCAGCGCCGCCTGCAGATGGTTGGCGATGAAGCCAGGGATCTCGTGATCCATGCGAACAACGATTTTCCCAATTGACTGATAGAATGCCTCAGCAGCGGCGAGCGCCGCCTTGCTGGTGTGCGCTGCGCCGGCGACCTCAACCAGCGGAATGAGATAAGGGGGGTTGAACGGGTGTCCGATGACGACGCGCGGCGATCGCGAGCCTTCTGCCTGTAGGTCGGCGATGGTGAACCCGGAGGTGGACGTGGCGATGACCGCATGGGCAGGCACCAGCGGTTCGATCTCCGCATAGAGTTTTCGTTTTAGCTCCAGCCGTTCGGGAGCACTCTCTTGCACGAAATCTGCGGCAGTGACCGCCTCCGCCGCTGTCTTCGTCCAGGTCAGACTGCCGCGATCCTCGGCACGCGCGCCGAGGCGCTCCTGGGTCGGCCAGGCCGTCTTGAGCAGTTCATCGAGCCGATCTTTGGCATCTGGCGCCGGATCCCACACGACGACGTCGAGCCCACGCGCCAGAAAGTGCGCAACAAACCCGCCGCCAATGATTCCCGTGCCAATGCAGGCAACACGGCGGATCCGATCTGGCCCACGAAAAGCGGTCATAGCTTGGCCTCGTCCCGGTTGAGCTTGCCAACCTGATAAATTGTCATTGATTGTTCCTTCTCTCGCATCGGGAGTTTACGCTGGGTCACGCCGCCGGATGAAATCCATCGGACTTTCACGTGATTAGATGGTTTGAAACATCGCGGTGGTCGGCCCCGCACTATCTGCCCTTCCAAACGGGGGCGCGCTTTTCGGCAAAGGCCCGAGCACCTTCAAGGCTGTCCTCCGACCCATAGAGTACGTCGACGGTCGCAAGCTGACGGCGTGTCAACCGGTTCATAGCGTCCTGAAACGAGAGCGATTCAGAGACACGCGCCGCTTCTTTGATTGCCGCAAAGACCAAGGGCGGGCCATTAGCGAGCAGGCGTGCGACCTCCCAGACCCGTTCTTCGAGCTTTTCCTTCGGCAGCACCTCGTTCACCAGACCCCAGCGATGCGCCTCAGCCACATCCATCCACCGCCCGGTGAAGAGAAGCTCCATTGCAATGTGATAGGGCAGGCGTTTCGGCAGCCTGACCGATGCTGCATCCGCCAACGTTCCCGCGCGGATCTCCGGCAGCGCAAAGGAGGAATGATCGGAGGCGTAGATCAGGTCGCAGGAAAGCGCCAACTCGAAGCCGCCACCCACCGCCATACCATTGACGCACGCGATCACAGGTTTGTTGAGACCGCGCAGTTCCTGCACTCCCCCAAATCCGCCGACGCCCCAGTCGCCATCGGCCGTCTCGCCCTCCGACCTCGCCTTCAGGTCCATCCCGGCGCAAAAGAACTTGTCACCGGCGGTCTTGAGAACGGCGACGCGCAAATCCGGATCGTCGCGAAACGCCTTGAAGGTTTCGCCCATCAGCCGCGACGTCTTGGGGTTGATTGCGTTGGCCTTGGGCCGGTCCAAGGTAACTTCGAGAATTGCGCCTTCGCGATGGATTCTGATCACATCAGACATTCTTGTCTTCTCCGTATACGAGCAACGCATCCGCGATCCAGGCACCCTTGCCTTCGGCACAAACGATCAGCGGGTTGATATCGAGTTCCTCGATCTCGGCATTCTGCTGCACGAAGGCAGCGATGCCCGCTATGGCCCCGATTGCCGCTGTCACGTCGGCCTTGGGGCGCCCCCGGTACCCTTCGAGCAAAGGGTAAAGCTTAAGGCCGCGCAACGCTACCTCGATGTCACTGTGTGTTGCCGGCAGCATCAGAGTGGCACTATCGCGCAGAAGTTCGACCAACACGCCGCCTGAGCCCAGCGTCATCACCGCGCCGAAGATCGGATCACGAGTGAATCCGACGATAAGTTCGGCGACACCATCGCGCACCATGCGCTCAACATAAAGCTCACTGGCGAGAGGCAGCAGATCACGTGCCGCGCTGTTGATGCTTGCAACGTCACTGAGGTTGAGCCGCACCGCCCCGGCCTCAGATTTGTGGCTGACGCCGAGCGCCTTCAGCGCCACTGGGAAACCAAGCGCCAGGGATGAGGTCACTGCCTCGGCTGCGCTACCGGCGCGCATGCCTTCGGGCACTGGCAGCCCGGCCTGGATCAGCCGCGCCTTCGCCGCTGCTTCATCGAGCGTAATACGGCCGGCTGCGCGTGTGCCAGAACCGGCAGTGTTGGCCGGTTGGGCCTCGGGCTCACGCCAAGCAGAACCAATGAAAGCGGCCGCTTGGGCGGCATCCAACGCTTCCGGAACGCCGAAGAGCGGTGTGATCCCCCGCGCCATCAGTTCTACGGCGTAGTCTTCGGGCATGTTCTCGTGCAGCGACGTGACCATTGCTCCGTTCGCCCTGTTGCTCTTCAGCGCGGCTTCGAATGCGCCCACGATGGTCCAATAGGGAGCAGCGTTCGAACAGCGGTCGGGGCGCTGGAAGTCGAGCACCGCCATATTGAGATCGAAGCCGCCCGACACCATCGCGGTGAAGGTGGAGGTCAACGCCGGCTCGTTGTTCCAGGTGAATGTATTGTAATCGAGAGGGTTGGCCACCGCCACCAGCGGCCCGAGCGTTGATCGAACACGTGCACGGTGTTCCTCAGTGAGGCCAGGGAAGCACACCATGCGACCTTCCGCGGTGTCAGCCACTATTGAAGCTTCGCCACCCGAGTAGCTCATTGACGACAGGCGGTATCCCGCCAATGGCCCGGTGACGTGCAACAGTTTCAACGTTTCAATAAAGGTGGGAAGGGAATCCACCCGGGCGATTCCGAGCCGCTTCAGGAACGCGCCGGATGCGGCGTCGGAACCAGCAATCGAAGCCGTATGCGAAATCGTCGCCTGCCGGGCCTGCTCCGAACGGCCGGCTTTCATGGCAATGATCGGCTTTCTCAACTCTCGCGCGCGTGCCGCCAGTCTTTCGAAGCCGGCCACTGAGTCGAAGCCTTCGATGTGCAGGCCAAGCGCGGTCACGCGCGTATCCTCGATGAGGCCGTGCGCAATTTCGGAAAGCCCGGTCTGCGCCTGATTTCCAGCTGTCATCAGAATGGCAATGGGCAAACCGCGCTTTTGCATCGTCATGCTGATGGCGATGCTAGAGGACTGCGTGATGATGGCGACGCCAAGTCCACCCTCGGCAAGTCGGATTCCACCATGCTGGTCCGGCCATAAAAGCGCGCCGTCGGCGTAATTGATCAAGCCGTAGCAGTTGGGACCGATGATCGGCATCTCGCCGGCGGCGGCGACCAGTTCGGCCTGCAGCCTCTCGCCGTCTGCGTCATCGGCTTTCGTCTCAAGAAAACCGGCGGCAAAACAAACAGCAGCTCCGGCATTCCGCTCAGCCAGCGCCCTGATCACCTCTATGGTGAGGTGCCGGTTGACGCCGACCCAAGCAGCATCCGGCGATCCGGGTAGCTCGGCCACGGAACGGTAGGCTTTCCTGCCGGCAACCTCGTCTTTGGTGGGGTGGACTGGCCACATCTCTCCAGCAAAGCCCATCTTGATCGATTGCGCGACGACAGTGGCTGCCTGCTTGCCGCCAAACACGGCGATCGATTTGGGCCGCAGAAGACGCTCGAGCTTGCTCATTGATCAGCCCCGTTGCGCGGCATCGCCATCGAAATGCGCTTGAGGCATTTTCGGTCCTCCTCCCAATTGTGCTCGATGCGGAGCGGCGCAACCCGCCCGACCGGAAGGTGTGATGACGCAGACGCGAGAGCTGAACATGACATTCGAATTCGACCGGAGTTGTTCTTCAATTGACTTGCCCGCTACTGAGCCCTCCAAGGCCGGCAAGCCGCTTCAGGTGATGGTCGGCATCTCCAAAAAGCATGTCGAGCATGGTCACATGCTTGAAATAGTGGCCGATGCTGTACTCCATGGTCATTCCAATGCCACCATGGAGCTGGATCGATTCATGGCCGATTGCCTTCGCGGAACGTCCGATCTGGACCTTCGCCGCGGAAATGGCACGCTCGCGCTCGGTCGCGTCGTCTTCACCCGCCATCATCGCGGCATACATGGCCATCGAGCGCGACTGCTCCAATTCTACGAACATGTCGACGGCACGATGCTGCAGCACCTGGAAACTACCGATCTTCTTGCCGAACTGCTCGCGCGCTTTCAGGTAGTCGAGCGTGATCTGCTGCATTGTTTCAAAACAGCCGACGGCTTCCGCGCAGAGCGCTGCGACCGCCTCGTCCGCCACCCGGGTGATGATTGGAAACGCGCCTTCTGGATCCCCAATGACGTCAACATTCTTGATGCGAACATTCTGAAGGATGATTTCGGCCGCACGCAGACCATCCTGTGTCGGATAGCCACGGCGGCTAAACCCCGGCGCGTCTGCGTCGACAATGAAGAGACCGATCCCATTCCTCTCGCGTGTATCTCCGGAGGTGCGCGCAGAGACGACGATCTTATCGGCAGTATCGCCGTGGAGGACGAGGCACTTTGTGCCATTCAGTATCCATTCGCCGCCGTCTTTCTTCGCCTGCGTCTCGACGTCGAACAGATCGTACCGCGACTGCGGCTCGGCATATCCGAAGGCGAGCTTCAATCGGCCTTCCGCGATACCGGGGATCAGATTGGCCTTTTGTGCTTCGCTCGCCCCAAGCCGAAGCAGCCCGCCGGCAAGGACAACCGTTGCGAAATACGGCTCGAGGATCAGCGACTTCCCGAACGCCTCCATCGCAATCATCGTCTCGATGGCGCCACCGTCGAAGCCGCCATGATTGTCAGAAAATGGCAATGCAAGCAGCCCGATTTCTGCGTACCGTGCCCACATTGCGTCACTATAGCCCTTTGCGTCCGTCTGATAGGTGCGGCGCTTCTCAAAGCCGTAGCTGTCGGCCAACAGTCGCTCTACGCTATTTTTGAGGAGCTGTTGTTCCTCCGATAGGTCAAAGTTCACGATCAAAATTCTCCTGAATGAGAGGCGCCTGGCCAATCTCGTTCGAGCATCACAGGCCGAGGATTGCTTTTGCGATGATGTTCTTCTGGATTTCTCGAGACCCCGAATAGATTGATGCCGCGCGGCTGTAGAAGTAGCCGGGCGCGGCCGTTGCCGCCCAGTCGGGGCCGATCGGCGGCTCGTTACCTTCGAGTTGGTCTTCCGAAAGATAAGGAAGGACGTAAGGACCGGCCAGGTCCATCAGCAACTCCGCAATCTCCTGCTCGATTTCGGCACCCTTGAGCTTGAGGATGGAGCTTGCAGGATCCTGCGCACTCTTCTGCTGCCTCGAGGCGTTCGCTAACACCCGGAGCTGCGTCATTTCGAGCGCCTTCAGCTGGACTTCGAGGGCGGCGATCTTCTCGCGAAACGAGCCTTGGTCTATGATCGGCTCCCCGTCGGCGCAGGACCGTGCGGAAAGCTTCTTGATGCGACCGATGCTTTCTTTTGATGAGGTTACGCCAGCGTCCGAAAACCGTTCGTTCGCGAGAAGAAACTTAGCGTAGTCCCAGCCCTTGTTCTCTTCGCCGACCAAGTTCTCAATCGGAACACGAACATTGTCGAAGAAAATCTCGTTGACTTCGTGACCACCGCTGATCAACTCGATCGGGCGCACTGTGACACCAGGGGTCTTCACATCGACCAGGAGGAAAGAGATACCCTGCTGTTTCTTTGCTTCGGGATTTGTCCTCACCAAGCAGAAGATCCAATCAGCGTATTGCGCCCAGGTCGTCCAGGTCTTCTGACCGTTGACGACATAGTGGCCGCCGTCACGTACCGCCCGCGTTCTGAGTGAGGCAAGGTCTGAGCCCGCGCCTGGCTCCGAGAAGCCTTGACACCACCAATCCTCAGCATTGGCGATACGCGGCAGGTAGTACTTCTTCTGGGCCTCATTGCCGAAGGTGTAGATTACGGGACCGACCAGAGACTCGCCGTAGCCAAACTGTGTCCATGCGGGAAACGCCCGCACCTCCTCTGTGAAGATGTAATATTGAACCGGATTCCAGCCCGCCCCCCCGTAGTCCTTTGGCCAGGTGGGCACGCCCTTCTTGTAGAGGATGCGCACTCCGGCGGCCTTTTCGTCTTTCGACAGCTTTCGCCCTTCAGCCAACCTGCGCCGCAACCTCGGCGGCATGTTGTCTCGCAAGAGCTGACGTATCTCTTCTCGGAAAGCCCGCTCGTCGTCTGTGAACGCGATATCCATCGATTTCTTTCGGTGAGCAATTCTGGCTTCGATCTCAACGCTGCCGTATACTGGCGCCGACGCGCTCGGGACGAGGCAACTTGGCGTGCCGTTCGGCGAGTTCTAGCAATCGCTCGCGAACCTCGCCCCGCACGGGCGCGCTACGCCGGCTGCTGGCGTCGACATGAATTAGCATCTGTTCCGCCATCGCAACCGGCTTGTCGTCTGCCTCACGGGTAAGAACGTGAAAGACATGAAGGCGCTTGTCCTGTGCACCGAGTACCTGCGTGAGAACCTGGGCACGATCGCCGGCGCGCAACTCCCCCAGGTGGAATAAGTGGGTCTCGACTGTGTAGAAAGCACCGCATTTTGACCGGTACTCGCTGTCCACGCCGACATAACGTTCCAGGGTGCCTGTGGCTTCACTGAAGAGCTGGAGGTAACGGCTCTCATTGACGTGTCCGTTACTGTCGAGCCAGTCAGAGGGCATCTGGGCCGGCGGCATCCGCAGTGGTCCGCAGCCATCGTCGATTTGGAAGTTGGCCTTGCGCAGCCCCTGCTCCCAAAGGGCAACTGTCTCGCCCGCGCCATAGCCCTGTGAACGCAGTCCTTGAAGAAGGGCCACGTAGCAGTCATCGCGTTTCTGTTCGATCTCAAGGCCGCTAAGCTTCTCACCTCGATCGTCCGCTTGCTTGGCAAGCTTGTCGAGGAAAGCGTCCGTGAGCTCTGGCACCTTAGTGAGCTTCGACCACGGCCGCTTCAGCATGGGCCCCCATTGCTGCATGAAGCGGCGCATGCCGCCTCCGCCGCCTGCAATGCGGAAGGGGCCCATAATCGCCCGGCGCAGCCCGAAGGAGTAGCGGATAGCGTCATCGACCTCCTGCACCGTGGCTAGATCATCGTGCACCAGCCAGAGCGCCTCGCGCCACATTGCCTCCTGGAGCCGGTTTGCGATGAAGCCGTCTACCTCTTTGCGCACCACGAGCGGGTGCATTCCGACTCCCCGGTAGATCTCCGCCGCCCACTCCAGCGCCTCGGGTGCCGTTCTCTCTCCACCACACAGTTCGACCAGCGGCAGCATGTAGACTGGATTGAAGGGGTGTGCGACAAGAAAGCGCTCCGGCCGATCCATCTCAACCTGTAGCAAGGACGGGCGAAGACCTGAGGTGGACGAGCAGATCAGCGTCTCCGGCGCGGCCGCTCGGCTGGCAGCCCCGAGGAGTTGCTGCTTGAGATCCAACCGCTCCGACGCCGACTCCTGCACGAGATCGGCGCCCCGCACCGCCTCGGCAATCGAATCCGCAACCGACAGACGCCCCTCAGGTGGCAGCGCGACTCGCGTCAATCGCCGATATGCCCGCCGCGCGTTCTCCAACTGCTGCTGTACGCGCTCCAGTGCACCAGGCGCGGGATCGTGTAGCCGCACGTCTATCCCGTTAAGAACAAAGCGCGCAGCCCAGCCGCCACCGATCAAGCCGCCCCCTAACAGTCCGACTGTTCGCAGCCGCCTCTCAGACATGAGTCTTCACCTCACGACGGACGCAGAGCGCCGCCTTTTTGCGCACGCAGCTCGGGCTCGGCCCAAGACACCCTGCACCGCCCAGTCGCCCAATCCGGCATTGGTCGCCAGCCGCGCCTGTGCTGACGGACATGGATGCGCACAGCGGTGGCGCCAGCCCGAGCCGTGTTGATGCCGACTCTGTTCTCTGCTCCTGCGTCAGCGGCGGATGCGGACTCCAATCGACCGCAAACCTACCTCCCGCAACCGCACAGGTGATGACTGCCTCCGGAACCATTCCACCCTCTACCGCCGCTGAATCATTCAGCTTGAACACGGGCAGCGACACGTTTTGTCTGCGGGATTTGTACTTCGCCCCGCGATCTGGTTTTGATCGATAAAGTCAGATGACAGGCAGAAATCCTGCGTATCTTCGGTAACCTACGAAGTTATTGCCGCGCCGCTCTCAGTTTGATGCCAGGAGACCACCCAAGCGGGACAGATCGGGGAGAGCGGGCGGGCCATCTTTGAGAACAAGGGGATCGCCGAAGCCGAGGATTGAACCAGCGCGAGCAGGTGAGCAAATTCTCTGATATTTGGCTGCGTATTCTGCCGCAACCACTCTCACTCGATGATGCTCATCGGCCGACGGAGAGAGCACAAAAAAAGGGCCACTCCCGAAGGAGTGGCCCGCAGTTATTGGGGAGGAACTCCCCACGCGAGACCCTCTGAGATCAAGCCGCAGCCCGATCAATAGGCGAAATGAAGAAGCGAGCACTCGCCGGAAATCGTCCAGTCAGTACCCTCGCGTCAGGTCGATTACATTTTGCAATGGCTTCTTATCGATAAACCGTTGCAGGTTAGCGGCGAATATCTCGAACAGGCGCGCGGAGTAGTCGCTCGGATACCCGGAGACGTGGGGGGCGACGAGTACATTAGGCATCGTCCAGAGCGGACTGTTGGCCGGGAGCGGCTCCTGCTCGAACACATCGAGAAGAGCCCCCGCTATGGTGCCTGCTCGCAACTCTTCCACGAGCTCGCTCTCCGCAACGACTGACCCGCGAGCAATATTCACCAGAAAGGCACTGCGCCGCATTAGACGAAGCTGCTCACGCCCAATCAGCCTGGTCGTTTCGGGAACGAGGGGAACGGCAAGCACAACGAAGTCAGAGAGTTGCAAAAGCTCTGCAAGGCCATTGGGCGGGAGGAGCCTGTCGACGCCCTCCACTGGCGCGCTGACATCGCGCTTCGTGCCGAGCACTGTCATCCCCGCGCCTTTGCCGCGGCGGGCGATGGCAGCTCCGATCGAGCCGAGCCCGACGACGCCGAGCGTCTTCTGCGAAATCGGCGGTACCGGACGTGTGTGCCACTCCTTGCGAGACTGCTCCTGCATGAAGCGTGGGAAGTCCCAGTGCATCATGCCAATGCCCGTCATGACAAAATCCGCGATGGAATCGCCATGGACGCCTCGAGCATTGGTGACGATGAGATCGCGGATACGGTTGCAAGTCGGCAAAATCGCGTCGATGCCCGCGGAGGTCGACTGGAACCAGCGTAGCCGACGGGCCTTGTCCAGGACCTGGGGAGGAAAATCAATCCCGGAGCCAACAATGACATCAGCATCCGCCACCTGGGATTCCAGTGACGCAGTATCTTTGGCGCTCAAGACGCGCACGGTCGGAAAGCGCTCATGGACGCGGCGCGCAACTTCGGACCCATGGACCAAGACGGTGACGGCAGCGATAGCGGAAGATGTGGACGATGTCATCACCGGCTCGTCCTTGTTACTCGAGTAAACCGAAAGGACTTTTGAGCACCAGCGCGCCCTGTGCTTCCCTTAAACGCACAGGTGATGAACACCTCGGAAGTCAATGCACCCTCTCCTGTCGTTGGAAGCCCGGCCTGTCCCCGCCCCGGGCTTAGCTATAAAGCTATCACGCAGCTTGTATTCTGCTGAGGGATCGGAATTTGACCGATGTGGTCTGTTACAAGCCGAAATCCTGCGCATGCGTGGCACAAGATGAAGCTTTTCTAGCTACGGCCACGCGCGATAAGGCGGCTCGCCAGATGAGCAGCGCACGATCGGGGCCATCGGGCACATTGAGATAACCAGTTGCCCCATGGGTGTTGGCAGGACGACCTCGCTTCTACAGCCATCGGCGTTAGTTGAGCCCAAATCCCAGAGGGCAAGGTCAGGTGATCAGCTTGGCCGCTTTGCTCTTCCCGATGAACTCGACCCGCTCTCATTCTGCGGCTCTCCATCGCGTACGAATGCATGAGCGGGGCAAGGCCCCTGCTGGCGACCCGGACGGGCGCCACGAGCCTCTCTCGCGGCCTGTAACGCGTCACGGCAACCGCGCGACACTCTTACGCTCAGCCTCTAAGTGAGAATGTGAATCTGCGAGGGGGCTTGGCCCTTCGTGCGATTCTTCATGGGAGTTGGCATTGAGGTGCCACGGCCGCAGGCCCTACCATGTGGGTGGCAAGGTCGCCCCCGCAGAAAAGGGCACCTGCAGGGGCGTGAGCAAAGCGACCCCGAAGCCGGCACGCGTGACCGAGTGTAGCGACGAGACCGGTTACCTTTTCAGATAAAATAGCCGGGCAAATGCACCAGCATCCCCCTCTACCTACGAATGTGCAGTAGGAACCTGTACGAATCTGAAATATGTGTAAGTTTTTGGGGGTAATTATAGCGATGACCGGCTTGTCATTCGAAATCCTTATTGATGACGCCCTTGCCGGCATCACTTCCGTGTCTCAGCTCACCACTTTGGTAAACAAGCGCGTTCTTAGCTTAATTAACGACTTCGAAGACACCGAGTGGCGGTATCTCAAATTCCAGAGTTACCTCTGGGACAATATAGCTGAAACCGCATTGTCCCAAAGAGAGCGATCCGCACTTGTGGATCAGAGTCACAGCAGCCTCATAGCAGCCGCTCAGAACCTCAGATTGACTGACAAGGACGAGGTGGGTCAGGGAAGCGAAATAGCCGAAGTGTTCTTGTATGGCCTAATGCGCCATCGTTTTGGCGCTCTGCCTGTCGTTCCGAAGATATTTTACAAACAGAATGTTCAGGACAACGCCAAGGGAGCAGACAGCGTACACATTGTAGTGAAGGGCGACGACTTCACACTGTGGTTCGGCGAAGCGAAATTCTACAACTCCATAGCTGATGCTCGCCTCGATGCAGTAGTGACCTCCGTCTTGAACTCACTATCGACCGATAAGCTGAAGAAAGAAAACGCGATCATCACCAGCGTCTCGGACCTGGATGGACTGCCAATCCCCGCACGCCTTCGAGAGAAGATCAAAGCCGCTTTGAGCAACCGCGAGTCGATCGACAAGCTGAAGGCGAAGATTCATATACCGATCCTTCTATTACACGAATGCCTCACGACGGCCGCTGCCAGCGAATTATCGGAGACCTACAAGACGGAGTTGGCCGCCTTTCACAAGGAACGGGCTGAATCTTACTTTTCAAAGCAGCTCGCAAAATCCAGTTCAGTTCACAAATACGATGATCTCAACTTCCACATCATACTCTTTCCGGTCCCAAGCAAGAAGAAGATCGTTGATGCGTTTGTCCACGCCGTCGCCTTCTACAAAGGACAGAAATGATGGAGATTTTTGACACCTGTCAGGAGATTAACGGGCTGCTATCGATCCAGAATGAGCTGGCTGCGAGAAATCTGTTGATACAGCTGCTGGCAGACTTGGATCGGGCCAAGACGCCCTACCCGCAGTTAGTGAACCAGATGATCCGCGCGACGGGCCTGTTTCCCTACCTGCAGCTTGAGAGCGCGTCGTGGGACCAGAAATACGTGCATCACGCATTTGAGGTTGACGTTGGCCGCCGATTGGCAACCCTACACCGAGAGCAATCCTCTGTCCTTGCCAGACTTCTGAACGGGAGGAGCGTCGCGGTAAGCGCCCCAACGAGCTTCGGAAAGAGCTTTATCATTGACGCGTTTATAGCCGCGAAGCATCCGGACACGGTGGTGATCATCGTTCCGACAATCGCGCTCATGGACGAAACACGAAGGCGACTGTTCAAGAAATTCTCCGAACACTACACGATCATAACGGCACCGGATACGCGGCTCGGACCTAAGAACATCCTCATCTTTCCGCAGGAGCGCGCCTTCGGATACCTGGCGTCCCTTAAAACGATCGACCTTCTCGTCGTCGATGAATTCTACAAGGCGAGCCAAGAGCACGATCCCGAGCGCGCCTCCTCTCTGGTAAAGGCGATCTTAAAACTTTCGAAGAAGGCAAGCCAGCGGTACTACCTTGCACCGAACATCAAGAAACTCAACGATAATGCATTCACGCGCGACATGGAGTTTGTTGAACTCCTCAATTTCAATACCGTGTACTTGAATATCCAAGAACCGTACAAGGAATTTGGAGGAGACGCCGCCAAGAAGGGCGCGAAGTTGATTGAGCTGATTTCTCCGGGCGATGAAAAAACACTCGTCTACGCTGGTACTTACGGTGAAATCCGAAAAATTGCCGACCTTGTCATCAAGAACCTGCCAGCCGTAGATCGGATATACACTTCAGCGTTCGCCAAGTGGCTGAGGGAAAATTACGAAGAAGACTGGCTCTTGGCCGATCTGGTCGAGCGGGCCGTCGGAGTTCACAATGGCAGCATGCACAGGTGCCTGAGCCAGCTGCAGATCAGGCTGTTTGAGTATGAGGACGGCTTTGACAGCATTGTCTCCACGTCTTCTATCATTGAGGGCGTCAACACTTCTGCTCAGAATGTGATCGTATGGCGCAGTAAGCTTGGCAGCACCAACCTCAAGGATTTTACATACAAGAATATTATTGGCCGCGGCGGGCGCATGTTCAAGTACTTCGTCGGCAACATCTTTCTGTTAGATGCGCCGCCAAAATCGGAAGATGCCCAACTCGAAATCTCGTTCCCAGATAAGATGCTGGGAACTCTCGACGAAGATGGCGATGCAGACCAGCTGACAGACCGTCAAATTGAAAGGATCGTCGAGTACAGAACCCAAATGTCCGACATCATTGGCGAGGAACAATTCGCACGTCTCAAGAAGGACAATGTTCTGCAGGACAGCGACGCAGACTTTCTGCTGCGCTTGGCAAAAGATATGAGAGACGCTCCAGATGATTGGAGGGGCTTCGGCTATCTCAACTCATCAAATCCTGCCCAGTGGGACTCCATGCTGTATAAAGTGCTCAGGCTCAAACCCAGCGGTTGGGATACAGCATGGTCTAACGTGGTGAATGTGACCAAGGAGATTGCGCACAATTGGCGTGATGATTTGTCCCAGATTATTTCAACACTGAGGCGAAACGGTATCAGCATAGAGGACTTCTTCAAGCTGGAGAGGACTGTTACATTTAAGTTGTCTGCTCTCCTCGGCGACACAAATGAACTTCATAAGATCATCGTGAACCCTGCTGTTGATATCTCAGGGTTCGTAGCCAGGATGAGCCGCGCGTTCCTTCCTAGTGCAGTCTACCATCTTGAGGAATACGGCCTACCGCGCATGATATCGAAGAAGATCCATGCGGCCGGTCTCATCAATTTTGAAGATCCTGACATGGATCTCCTCAGGGCACTCGACCGATTCAAGTTTTTGGGGATTAACGCCGTACTAGCGATCAAATCTCTAGGACCTTTTGATCGCTACGTTGTGCGCTTCTTTTTCGATGGGATTACTCCTGACGAGTCCCAGACACCGGATGACGCTTGATAGCATGGTGTGCTCAAGGGACGCCGATTACACTCCAGGCGGCACTACGCGATCCCACTATTGGCAGTTCATCCCTAGAGTGCGTGCGATAATTGGAGAGCTCGACATCGATCGTCGGTTGCCCCTTGCGCGCCTACTCAGCCCAACTGTTTTCTCCGACGCGTTGGCGCCCTGGACGGCAATCTCTGAATGCAAAGCACCCCTATGAGAAGCGAAGAGCAACCAGAAGAAATGTTGCATCGTTCCTGATGGTGATGCGCAGCTTCGTCGATCGAATCAAGGCGATCGAGGCGAGGAGGGGGTGTTCTCGATCTCGATCTGCCATCCTTGACGAAGATGCTTAATACGGTGACGTCGCATTGCGTCCGGCTGGCCGCGACCAGCGCCACGCCATATGTCCGTCGAATTGCGTTGCACCAAGCTGCTGATTTGCGCGAAATTCTATTGAGGGATTTGGGCGGATTCCCGATCAGGAGCTGTCGCTACAACTACGACGTCCGCCCAGTCCAGCTCAAAGCGGGTAACATACGCTTTATTTTGCCTTTGTCCGCAACGGGACAGCCCTGATTGGAGCTGCGGGCCTCGCCGCCCCGACCGGGGGGTTCTGCGCTCCTCGGTGGGACGGAACCCATACCTGCCGTCGGGCGTGAAGAATGCCAACGTTGGGATGATCGCTGATCCGAAGAAGAGGATCAATATCGGCCGGCTCGGGTACAGTGACGAGGAGGGCCCTTCTCAAACCCGGGCCTGATACAACTTGCTCCACAGCTCCAACGTAATTGCGGATGGCGTCCTCATCGAGGGCGGCGATCGGAACGTGAAGGCATTCGGGCAAAGCCCATCGGGTGAGGACTATGTCTTTCGCGATGTCATCGATGAGCAATGCCATGGCTGCCCCGTTGAAGCAGTGTAGCGCTACTTTTGTCGCGGCTGAACGGACCTCTGACCGTGGAATGCCTCGTACCTGGAGGCGAGCTTAGCCTTGGGATCCGACAATCTTGTTGCCGGACAGCACGAACGTCTTGGAGTTGACGTCACTGTCTAGAGACCCCTTCTTTTTGGCGCGCACAAGGGTCGAATGTTCCAAGCTTTGTCCACTCGAGGTGTCGCTATCCGAAGCGTACTTCTTGGCGACCTTGACGAATTCCTCCGCCACGCGGTCTGCCTTCTGAGCCGGCTTAGCGACTGAATCGATGCCCTTTGACGGGGGACACTGCCGCTTCATGTTGCAGGACCTCCTGGACGATTTTGATTTCTGCTGCCGTTAGAGCCGAGCCGAGAGCGGCATTATTGGACCGGTCTACGGTCCGGAACCCTCTCCCGCGCGCAGCGGCAGGCTGTGCGCGCGGTGTGTGTCGATCTGCCTTATGGAAGTAGGAGAGGGATCGGATGCGATACCCGAAGGCCAGGATCTCCATGAAGAGTGTAGAGAATACCGAGTGGATTGTGATGAAAATCAACCAGATGCCATCGGGCGTGATGCAAGCTTTGGCCCGCAGTGCTGCCCCCAAGAAGGCTTACATAGAAGGCCTCGCAGATTGAAGCAGCGACCTGATCAGGGATCTTCGTCTCAGTACCTATCACTGCCCGATGCGACGCAGAAAAAGTGCGGGGAAACGTCGGCAGGCCCCTTGGGCTGCTCATTGAGCTGCCACAAGCATTGAGGAAAATTAGCGGGTTTCCGCTTGGGGTCGCCGATTTGGGATGTGCCTTTCTCACCTGGTGAAGCGCCGCCTTCAGTTCAAAAAGCGAAATCTCGAAGGGCCCGCAGGTCTCGCTTCCAAGAGTTAATTTGTAATCCGCAGCAAGCTTCGGGTTTACACGGCAGTGACAGGATACATGATGGATTTGATCGGCCAACTCACGATCACTCCCGTCGAAACGCTGAGACGACCGCCACAGTGCTTCGGCGAGCTTCGGCGCGATCGTCTCCTCGTCAACGCCCGCGTCAGTATGTCGCGGCCAGGGACCGTCGAGCTCAATGTAACTTGCCATGTCGTGGAAAAACTCACATTCCACCGTCGCGCCATAAAGAGTGCCGTCCTGGAAGAACTTGATGGGCAATTTACCTTCATTAAGCAGTAGCCGATCCTGATCGATCGACGCGAGAGAATCAAATTCGTTCGCATCATCGGCAGAATGAGGCATCGGCTCAACATAGCGAATGACGGCCGCCATGCCGAGAAAGCGAAACATGAATCGACGCAACTTTTGTAGATTATCAATTGGACCACGCTTACCCGGATCAAATGCGGGAATCAGGCCAAATGGAATAAGCTCGTTTGGCGCCTCAACTTCGACAAGGAGCGGCTCGTAGGCCACGGGTGGGCCGTCGTCGGGATGATAGGATAGGTGCCTGTGCACAAACTTCCAAAAACGCTCTTCGTCCGGTCCTTCGAACAGATCGAACATTATATTCGACCCAACCTTCTCGAGAGCCGACGCCGCCTTATCGATCTCACTCGAATTCGTTAGGTGCAGGAGCTCACGCGTTGCGCGGACAGCGAATAATAATTGCTCGGCCAACACTTCACGGAAGGATTCGAGTTGCGACCACATCAGTTTCGTCGAAACTTTTGTCAAACATCCATCGTGCTCGAGGCCAATGACCGCGGCCTCGTCAATTTGCATCAATATTATTCTGAATGCCGCGCCCCGGTCGATTACATCAACTATGCCCATCGTCATTCCTCGTCCGGGAACTTGGCGCTCATCGTTTGAACCAATCGGTTAGCTTGGAAAATCTTGATGAGAACGCCAATCGATTTGCCTTCGGCGTTCGTCACTTCAAATTGCTCAGTGGATGAGTCCCCATCAACAGGCACATCAATCCGGAATGATTGGCCTGGGATAACGGGTGGCCGAAAATTAACTCGAACATCGAATGGTATCCGAGCTCCACGGTCCGGTTTGTTCTCGCCGTCGCTTATTTGAATCGGAGCCTCATATTTGCGGGAGCGATCGGACTTAGTCGAAAATTTCAGCTCACCTCGGCATCCGATGCCCTGGGATGGCCTCAGGTCTGCAAGCGCCAAAACGAAATTTCCATTGTAGTTGATGATGGCGGCTCCATGGACAGCCTGGTCAATTTTCTGAGCTACTTCGTCGATCGACGTGGGGGGTTTTTCGACGACATCAGCATAGTTTCGCAGCACACGAAACGCGGGACTACCTTCGATGAGATTACGCATGTGATTGCGGCCCGCAGCGCGGCCTTTTGCACTCCTAAGCTGCTCTTCGTTCCTGTCCTGCGTGTAGACGGCGGTTAGCTTAAGCGCATCGCGCATGCGCTCTTGAACCTGCGGCGAGTCAAGCAGCCGTGCCAGATCGAGGATGTTGCTAATCCCGAGCTGCCGGAGTTCGTTGAGCCCGTGAGCCTTCCCTGATTCGTCACTTATCAGAACCCGGAGCTGCGCCTGCGCAACCCAATCGATAATCCAGGCCAGTTGCAGGCCTGTCACCGTAAATAACGCCCCGGGGTCAGCGTATGCAAGATTTTGCATGTTGCGAACACCGGCTTCATAAAGTCTGGCGAAGTGAATTTGATCGAGACCCGAGAGAGGCAACAGCAAATTTGTCGCATTTCGACGAGCTACCCATCTTTGAATGAGAGCAAGCGAAGGGCAACAGCCGATCATGAACGACAAGGCCAATCCGTAAGGTTGGATTTCCGGCGGTACCGGAGCTAGTCCGCCAAGAATGGTCCAAAGCAGCCAAACTGCTACCGCGACCAAACAGGCAAACACTATGTCGGTCGTCGCTTCGAATAAGGCTCGAGCGCTAAGAGCACCTCGCACGGCTGCAACATAGATTCGAAACAGGCTTGCAAGATACGCAGGCACAAGCACAAACAGTTGGGCCTGAGCGATCTGAGCAGCGAGCTGTGAAGCCGGATCGGCCGGTACCGCTCGTCCAAACCCAAAATCAAATACAATACCGGCAGCGACTGCGACGACGAAAGAGAAGATGAGTGCACTGAAGGTTAGCTTCCAATTTTCGGGCTTGACGTAAGCAAGCGAAGCCGCCCGAACAATCCCACCAATCCGGATACTGCGCTCACTTCGCTCGTTCCCGTACTCCGACTGAAGCAACAGCGCGACCGTGGTGATAGCAAGGTTTAAAACCAACACAAGCCAAACATGGTGGAAGTCATCACCAAGCGACACAGCGGCCTCTCCCGGTCGTCATTGATTTGAGCTGAGATCAAAAAATGCGTCACCCGTTGCTCGGTCACCGATCCAGGCGTAATCCTTCTCGGTTGTATCTAAGGTACCTTCGCGAACAGCAACAGGCTCGTTTGTTGCTCTTAATTTGAATTTACCCCCAACGGGCTCAATGCCAAACAGTTCGACACCTATGGCGAGGGCCTTTTTACCCGTGTAAAGCATTCGCCCGCCGCCCTTGCTTTCCGCATCGACCCGCAGATTACCCTCACCAAAGCCCTTCACACCAAGTTTCGCGTCGAGTGCCTGGCCCGCTGCGTCGGTCGAATGAATCTGGATACCGGAACTACGCACAATTGCGGTGATGACAAAGAGGCGGTCGCCTTCCTGGAAGAGAGACTGATCCTCCTTGATCTCGGCCGCGCCCAAAAAATTGCTGAGCGTACCAAAATTGACAGTCTCTCTCGTCAGCATCTTCAGCTTGATAGCGACGTGTTCGACCTGGTTATAGGCGCCGGCAGCTTTGGCGGAAGCACCGGGGACAAATCGAAGCAGCTTGTCGAGGAAAGAAAGTCCTGCCTTCGTTTTCAATTTTCCGGATGATTCGTCCTCCAATGCAGTTATGCTGTCGTCCTTTGGGCCTTTTAGATTTGGCAATTTGCCGGTGAAGACTTCGGTCAAGGGGCACCGGATGGTAGCCGTGCCCTTTTGCTGCTCGATGACCAGTTCACCCACCGCAAGTCCTTCTTGCGGAATCCGTAGCATATTCAAGTGGTAGGTCCCCAGGAGAAGTTGCAGCAGGGGATCAGCATGATCTCGCTTGCAGTTGGACATCACGTCAGCCTTTCTCTTGGTGAGAAATCGGTGAGTAGCAGCTCTTCTATTAATTGTGCCTAATGTTGCCGGACGTCCGGTGGCTCCAACCGAATATCTTACACTATTGCAGCCAGTTGTCAGTCAAAATATCAACGAAAGGTAGAACTTGTCTTTCGAACAGCGCTGCATTTAGGATGATTTCATTGAGCAGCACGACGGGCAACTCGCCTCCACCTCGCGGTGGCTGATGGCGCGTGCTTCGACGACCCGACGGCCGATCGACAACGAAGACTTCGTGCCCGAAGCTTCGCACTTGATATGCGGTTGTGACGCCGATAACGCCCGCGGCCCGACCAAGACGGATTCGGTGTGAGGCCAGAGCTCTCGCGGAGCTCCAGATTTCAGCGTCCCCAAGCTGTTGCACACCGCCAGCCGCTAAGCGTCTCGGCGCGGATAGCACAGCTCTTGCAGATCGTGACGAAGGCTGTCTTTGCCCCGGTAGGCGAGCGTGAGCGACGACGGCGATAGCCCGCTTGCGCTTCGGCAGACTCGCCTTCCACGAACATATGTTTTCGGGAGGAAAGAGCTTGCGACCCTGCGCGCGGCTTATCGCCAAAGGAATCTTGAGCGACCGAATCGAATTGCAGCGCTGGAAATCAACGGGCCAACAGCGTGCTCGGCATCACGAACCCTGGTTTTCTGTTGCGGGCTGACCCATCAAGAATGGGGTCCAAGCCAAGAAAAACCAAAATACAAAGAGTGGTACGACCGCGCAATCTGGTGCAATCGAGCAAACCTGGTTTCTTGAGGACCCGGCCGCAGCACGCTTATTGGTCCTGTAAGCCATGAAGTCGATGATTGTCGCCGAATTCTGTGTCACTTGATACTTCGATACCATCCTGAATCTACTCGGCCAATGTCCTTGTCCAATTCGCATTCTCCGCCGCAATTACTGGTGCCGTGCCTTGAGCCGAGTGCAACCAGCAAAGCCACCTTTGGTCGGCCTCCCGCCTCGCCCTGAAGCTGCCAACGCATTTCTCGGAGCAAAGAGCCTTCCGCCAGGAATAATGGCGGATCAGCCCAAACTTTCCACCGCACATCGCGCAGCACCTTGACTGATCGTGGTGACCATTACTGGAGCTGTTGCGCATTGTGGCCTCTCGGCGTTAGGTACGCACCTGGCATTCTCGTGGCCGCAGCACCACGCCCCCACGCAAAAGTGGGCGGCGCCATGTTTCACGATGTGTGCGGGACATCGGGCGCAAGTGTGAGACTGATGTGCGAGCCAGGCTTCATCCGAAGCGCTTCGGCTACACTGACGAATGTAGCAAGTATCTAATCTCGATTAATGCAATGAGTCGGCCACTCGCGACCCAATCCTGCGTTTACGCCCCTTGTTTGATGGATTTCAGCCAGCGCAGCGCAAGAGGGACCTAACGGCACTCTAAAGCTTGTAAGCGCCACCGCTGTGCGTTCGCACGGTTAAGGCGGCACCTGACTTCCTCCGCGAGCTTTTGAGTACGCATGATCACTGCGGGCGGGTGTGACGCAGAGTTGTGCCTGCCCCCCAGGCCAAGCTGAAGTGCTTGGGTTGCCTAAAGGCGCGGCAAGCGAGACTTCAGGTCAGCGCAGCGGCCGCATCCCTGAAGCTTCGCACCGAGTTCAGCCAGGTAGCCTTTATCGCTCGCTTTCAGATCGAGTGCTGCGATGGGGCCAGTCCGACGGACATTTCCGAAGCGCGAATCGGCGCGGAGTACCTCAACCGCCTCGTCTTGCATCATGCCGACCGACGCCACGCGCTGGTGAGTTTCCGGATCGTGCCAGAGATCCAGGTTGGCCTTTGCCGCGAAGCGGAACACGTGGGTTTCGCTGTATAAGAACTCCAGTGAAAGAATGTCCGTGTACGATCTTTTGAATAGTGAGCGTCTAAAATATCCTATTTGGCTCGCTCGACTGGTGCGCCGCGCCTACTAGCATTGCTCAGGGGCGCGGCCGTTCACCAGCGAAAAGCGCTTGTATGCGAAACGAAGCTCTTTCGCGATTTAGGTAAGCCTCCACCAGACTGCCCTTTTGTTGCAATGCAATCTAGCTCCTAGCGTTACAGAGATTTGCGCGCATTTCGCGCCAGGCTTTTCTCAACCTCTACCATTGTCTTTTCGAAGGCGTCGCGCAGCGATTGCGCGTGGGCGGTGCTCTCCGGCTCCGTGAGATATGCAACCTTAATCAGCAATCTGTTCAATAGATTCGTGACGCGAGCATTGTCGGAGTGCCGGCTTCGCAGAACGGTGATCTGTCGTCGTATCTCGACAAGGTCGAGCGATTCATGCTCCGGCTGCTTGATCAATCTGGAGCTCGCTATATCGCGTCGGCACTGAACGAAGCCGACAGCCGACTATGATTGCGTGCGGGACTTCGTCATCTTGGACCCGGACGGATCAATGTCCGGCGCGCCCATCTTATTGGTCAAGGCTGCGCTCGCAACCGAACTCCAAAATTAAGCTTGATGGCACGGCCGCGGGTTAATTCCGGAACCTATCACGGTACAGAGAGCATGTGGCATTCCGCTTGCCCGTCCGGGATCGAGGGCCCGCCCGACAAGGAAGGCCTGATTCAGGTCGAGGCAAAGGGATGCAAGAACTGTCCCCGTTTCGGCCCGCAGAGCTACATCTCAACGCGCTGATCGCGATCTGTGGTGCCTCGTCCAGCTTATGAATTCCGACATTCTCGAGGAAGAAGCTGAAGTTGGCGTCTTTGACGTGCGGCAGCATATCTATCCAATGCTTGCGGACAACCTACGTGCACGTCGAGACAAGCTCACATCGACAACTAGACTGCCCGAAGAAACAGCGAGATCGAGCCAGCAGCGCGCGGCCCGAGCCCGCAGATCCAAACATAATACGGGCTCGCGCGACGAAGAGCTTTGTCGTATAGAGGACCTTTGGGAGACATCATGAGCGATTGGAAAGCCGAACTGAAAGCGTTGCAGGCGCAGACTGATGCGCTCACAAAGTCCGTCGCCTCCGAGATCACCGCTTCTAATTTGTCGTCAGCAGCTTCTGCGTCGGCGCCAATGCACGAGAGTATCGCGCCTCCCCAGTTCGGACCAATGGATACGGTCATTTCAGAGCGCGATGAGATCAGCAAGCGTGTCGAGAACTTTCGAGCTCACCAGCGTCGCTTCGCGCGCGAGAGAGAAAAGTTTGCTACGTCCGTGATCGCAAAAATGCGCCGGCCCGGTAGCTAAGTCGCGGCCTCCTCAACCCGACGGAGCCGTAAGTTGGGCCGGTGCGCAGGTTTCTCCACCCGGAATTCACCCAGGCACGCACACTTCCGCGCGGCCGGCTTGCGCGATGCGATATTCGGCAGCTGCGGCCACCTCGCGCCTCCCGATCGATGCATTTCTATGGAGCGTCAGGTCTGTCCTTGGCACATCTGGAAGCCTTTGAGGACGGCAGCCATGCAGCATGTCGAAGATTGTCCGGGCCTAAAACGGCGAGTGGCTTTTCGGCCTCCATGCGATCTGGAACGGGCACGGACGCTTTGATCAACTAGCCTTGGGTGGGAGTTGTACCTGAGGCCCCCGCGCAACAAGGTCGGCGCGACAACGGCAAGCGCCGGCTACATCTTGCCAAACTATATCGTGCCGGCAGGCGAGCACCTATGAACCTGCTCCAAAAGAGACGGATGAACGCGTTCAGCGGTTCAGGATCACATTGTCGATGAGCCGGGTCCGGCCGACATACCCCGCGACGCAAATAGCGGCGGGGCCACTGAGGGGACTTGCGGCTGGCCTGAGCGTATGGGCATGGACAATTTCCAGGTACTGCAGGTGATCGATCGACTGCAGATGCCACTCGGCAATTCGTATCAGTTTCTCGGAGTCACGCTCACTTGCGCGAAATGCCGCCTCAGCCGCGAACAAGGCTCGGCTGATTGCAAGGGCGCGTTGACGTTCCTCGGCGTTGAGATAGCGATTCCGACTGCTCATTGCGAGCCCGTCGTGTTCTCGAACTGTTGGCACGATGACGATCTCGGTCGGAAGATCGAGATCAACTGTCATCCGACGAACGACCGCACATTGCTGCAGATCCTTCTGCCCGACGAAGGCCACGTTGGGCTGGACCATGTTGAATAGCTTGCAGGCGACAGTCGCGACACCACGAAAGTGCCCAGGCCTGAAGGCTCCGCATAACCGCCGCGCCAAGTCGCCCGGTTCAACGAAGGTGTCAAACTCAGGCGGGTAGATCTCCCGTGCATCTGGTGCGAAGAGGAAATCTATCCCGGCCTCTGAGCACAGCCTTTGGTCCCGGGAGAAATCACGCGGGTAGACACTTAGATCCTCGTTTGGCCCGAACTGAGTTGGGTTGACGAAGATGCTCACGACAGTCACTGGGCACCGAGCCCGGCTCGCCTTAACCAAGGCCAGGTGTCCCTCATGCAGGCAACCCATCGTCGGGACGAATCCGATGCGTCTGTCGTTCTTGCGGGAGTCTGCGAGAGCGCGGCGGAGCTCAGCGGCCGTTGTGATTGTCTGCATGTTCTGAACCATCAGAGAGAGATCGAGGCGCCCAATTTGCGATCACGCCGCCAAGACGTTCAGGCAGCTGATAAGCCTCCTGTCGCCCGGGAAAAGTGCCGAGACGAACGTCAGCAGCCCAGCGCGATAGCGCCTCCTGCATCACTTGAAAACCGTCTGCATACGCGCGAACGAATTTCGATCGGCGGCCCTCGGCCAATCCGAGTACATCATGCAAGACGAGCACTTGCCCTGAGCATCCGGGTCCGGCGCCGATTCCGATGGTTGGTATGGCTAGCGACTCGGCCGCCCGCGCGGCAAGTTCCGCCGGGATTCCCTCCAGGACGAGAGCGAAACATCCGGCCTCCTGCAGACGGTGCGCGTCATCAAGCAGGCGCAATGCATCATCCGCGTTCCGGCCCTGCACCTTGAATCCTCCCATCACGTTGACACTTTGCGGCGTCAGGCCAAGATGGCCCATAACAGGGATCTCACAACGGACCAAGGCGCGAACCATGTCGACGCGGCTGGCACCTCCCTCGAGTTTCACGGCATCGGCACCGCGCTGCAGAAAGCCCCCGGCATTGCGGATTGTCTCCTCGGCGCTGAGGTGAAAGCTAAGAAAGGGCATATCGGCTATCAGGAGAGCACGGGGCCCGGTGCGCGCGACCGCCTCTAAGTGATGGTTCATCATCGCCATGGTGACCGGAAGGGTGCTGTCAAACCCGAGACAGACATTCCCGACACTGTCGCCCACAAGAATAATGTCCACGATCGGATCGGAGATGCGAGCGGTAATTGCGTCGTAGGCAGTTGTCATTGTGATGCGACGCCCTTCCCGCCTCCATTTCTGCAGGGCGGGAATAGTAACGCGCTCGATAGGCGCTTTCAAAACGTCGCTCATTTTCGATCCTGATCCATCCTGGCCGGGCACTGCTGCCGGATTCCACGGTCGGCGTTTGCTACTAGCGGCGCGAGAAAGCGGTCAATACTGGCGCGAAGAAAGCAACGTTCCTCTCCAAACGTTAGGTGCGGCGCGCCAAAACTTCTCATGATCGCGCGATCATTGGGTCAAGACGTCTCCGTCTGGCCCCGGGTATCTGCGTCGCCATGTGCCCGAACCCACCTGCTGCCTCCATCGATTTCGGCAAGGATAAACCGATGCGGATATGGGGGCGTAAGGCCCCGCACAATCCGATCTGGCGAGAGGCTTCCCAGGCGTGGACGAGTTCGCTATCAACCCCCTTCAGCTCCGGCCTGAACCGCCTCCACAGCGCGCCGGCGAGACCGGCGAGCGCGGCGGAGAATTTTGTCTTGCTCCGGTCTCGGCTCGTGCCTTTCAGGAGCCGGAGGTTCAGCGGGAATACCCTCTCGTCTCTTCAGCCAGCGCATCCAGCATCGATGTCGCGTCCCTCTCGTTGACGTTCAGCGTCAGCGAAATTCGCAGACGGGCCGTACCCGCCGGCACCATTGGCGGCCGAATCCCGCGAACATCGAAGCCTCGCTTCCGCATGGCGGAGGCGAGCCCGTTCGTATGTGCATTGTCGCCCACAATGTAGGGTATGATCTGTGAGTTAGATGAGCGTGGAAGGCCACGCGCTTTCATCTCGCGATGCGTGAATGAGATCAGCTTTTCGAGACGTTCAAGGCGCTCAGGTTCTTGCTGTAGGATCAATAAAGCCTCCCGGACAGCAACAGCGACTAGCGGCGATGGTGCGGTAGCGTACATGAACGGGCGACAGCGGTTGATGATGAAGCCGCAAACTGCGCTGGAGGCAGTAACGAGTGCCCCCGTGGCCCCGAGCGCCTTTCCGCACGTATGAATGACAACTACATTGTCACGCCCCGCGTAGGGCGCGGCTAGCCCTCGTCCCTGCTCACCGTACACGCCCGTAGCGTGGCCCTCGCAAAGCATCAGGAACGCGCCGTACAGGGCCGCCAATGCGACGAGCTCTTCCAGCGGAGCGAAATCGCCATCCATCCCGTAGAGGCTCTCGGTCACGATCCAGACGCGCCCCATTCCGCCTTGAGCCCTCCAGTCACGGATTGTATTTTCCACCGAGTGGGGATCGTTGTGGGCGCTTATCCGAAAGTCGGCCCGGCCCGCTCGCGTCCCGTCATGGATACTCGCATGAACGAGCGAATCGACAACTACTAGATCGCCTCGCTGCGGCAGCGTTGTCAAACATTGGCGGCATAACCACCGTCGAAAAAAAGGGCCCTCTCTGCTCCAAAGAACTGAGCCGCTTCCGCCTCGAGCCGTTCGTGTTCCTGGCAATTGCCCCGCAGGAGCCGCGGGCCGCCCGCCCCGATTGGGGTGCCGGCCTCTATCGCACGGGAGACAGCCTGTCTCATGCGTGGCGCACTTGCGAGCGCCAGGTAATCGTAAGATGCGAAATCAATTCCTGCGCGCGGCTCAGGGCCCCGCGGCCCGCTGTTTTCCTCCCGGGCGTACAAAGCAGGCCTACAATCGGCGTTCTTGGCGGAACGCCTCGAATTCACACGTGTTCTCACGACTGAACCAGCGGTCTCAAAGCAAGCCTTCTCTCTCCGTCCTGAGCAAAAGGGGCTAGCATTCGCAGCCAGCGTTCCAGCCCAGCACGATACGATTGTTGCGGTGGACCCGCACAAGAGGCCGAGCCAAATCGAGTCATAAAGCGGCTTGGACGTTGATCAGCGATTGTTGCGTGCAGACAAACCAAAACACCCGTGGCCCTCGTAAGGCCACGCCGGAGAACAAAGCTTTTGCACCGCATCCGTTACGTTCCAACCATGAGAGCGGTTTGCGCAATCCCCGCGAAGCGCCGCCTTCGGACTGGTCATGTGATGGGCGATGTGCGAGCCGTAGCCGCAAGTTTCCGGAAAGCCGCTAGACTTGATAAGCAGGTTTGCGAGTTGCACACGGCTCGCATCGAAGCTCTCGCGGTGGACCGCGCTTGAAGTCAGCCCCAAAACAGGTCATGCAAGGCGCGGGCCTCGGCACGACGCCGTTCTCCGCGAAAAGGTGCGCTCTTCCGGAGGTCGTTCGCTTCCGCGCCAGTCTGCATTGGACGCACCCTTGATCACATCATCTTGCAGGGCGCCGCCCACGCCTGAAGCTGTACGTCCCTCCCGGAGCAGAAAATCGCCTACTTCTGCTCGAGTGCGCACATATCAAGCGGCTATTCCTGCATCAACGCAGGTCTTCCTCGCAGAAGCCGATGCCGTGGTGGTTCGTAAGCTCCGCATAGCGAGTTGCTCCCGCTCGGAGCCCCTTTAGGTCGGCTCGCACATGCCCCCCGCGCGCCCGCGAAGGCCGCCGTAACCGGCCGGCTGCCAAGGACATCGATGGCGGCTTACAATGCACGTCACGGGTACGAACAGGCCGTGGGCGGCACCGGGAACGCGCTCTTCATACGTAGTCTCAAATCCGATCGGCAACTTGCGAGCAGGCGGCGAGCTATATGAAACTTGTTTAAGTCGATCCTTTTGGTCCTCGCACAGTTCTGTCTGTCGGTCGGGCTGACGCTTCCGATCGTCACGATCAGGACGGATTGAATAAGAACGGCCCGAGGCCAGCTTAAGAAGGATGCGAGCGGGTCGCTTTCCCGCAATTGATGCAGCTTGTGAATTTGACCGTCTGCGAACCGATCGAAGATGCGGCCGAGGGCCGCAACTCGACACGCAGGCATCACCCGCCGGCTGGCCCGGACAGGCGGGGCTTCATAAGCGGGGCCTCCGACTTGTCGGGGATTCCAGAGAAGGCGTGACATCGCCGGCATAGCGGCTAGTCTACAAAAAGCACGCCGCCGCGATGCTTCTCTGCATTCCTGAAAGTCGAAACCGTGTTGCTTCTCAACCATAGCATTGGGCACCGCGTGCCATTGGAAGTCTCGGATGCCAATCTGCTAAGTTGCGAAGCCGCGCGCGAAGTGGAGCGGTTTCTTAGACGCCGCGATGGTTACAAGGTGACGCCGCTGATTTCCCTGCCGTGCCTTGCTCGCGAGATCGGGGTGGGCGCGATCCAGCTGAAGGACGAGGGTCATCGATTCGGACTTGGCAGTTTCAAGGCGTTAGGCGGGTCCTATGCCGTGATCCGCCCTGTGTTAGAGGAAGCAACTCGGCGTTTTGGCCGGCCTATCGACATCTCCGAGATTCACAGACCTGAGGTGAAGGCGCTAGCAGAGGCGGTCACGGTGTCCTGCGCAACGGATGGCAACCATGGCAGGTCAGTAGCGCAGGGCGCCCATCTCGTTGGGGCGAACTGCGCCATATTCGTTCACTCGGGCGTCAGTGAGGAGCGTATTGCCGCCATCGCCCGGTTTGGCGCGCGGATACTCCGCGTCGATGGCAACTATGATGACTCCGTGGCCGAAGCTGCGCGAGTTGCCGCGAACAATGGTTGGACGACCGTATCCGATACGTCCGGGCCAGGCTACGAGCGTATTCCGATTTGGTGATGCAGGGCTACACGGCTCTCGTGAGTGAAGCCTTAAGGCAGTTGCCCGAGCGTCCGACTCACGTCTTTGTCCAGGCAGGTGTCGGTGGAGTGGCCGCAGCACTCGCCGGACACTTATCGGCTTTTATGGGGGGACTATCGTCCGTTCTTCACGGTAGTCGAACCCTCACCCGCAGCGTGCCTCTTTGAAAGCGCTTGAGCCGGACATTCGGCTAAGATTGCTCATGGGCAGTCGACCGTAGTGGCGATGCTCGAATGCTACGAAACTTCGCTCATTGCTTGGCGCATCCTTTCGCGCGCGGCCGACGCGTTTATGACTGTCGATGACCAGGACGCAATCAGCGCCATGAATCTTTTGGCCAATCCTGAGGACAGCGACCCCGCTGTCGTTGCGGGTGAAAGTGGCGGGGTTGGTCTGGCGGGGTTGCTGCGGGTTGCTGCCGACCCGAGCTTGCGCGGTCAGACTGGTCTTGGACCTGACGCACGGGTCTTCCTCATCAACACCGAGAGTGCGACTGACCCTCGTCTGTACGAGCAGCTCGTAGGTGAGTCTCCGGCGCAAGTAGCCGCGAAAAATCATGGAAAATCGAGCAGTTCGTGATCGGCGGCCCCAGGCCGGCCCCGCGGCCGGAGGGAACCAGGCTGACAAAAAGCGGCCGCGCAAGCATTAAGCGTGGTTGAGAGCTGCTGCACTATTTCTGCCACGAACTAGAACTGGACGCACCTTTTCGGCACGAAAGGGCTGGCTTTGCTGCCTTGCCGCGCGCGCAAACGCTATGAGTTTGGAGTTCGCAATCCAAACGCCTTCGTCTCAGCCCATGCGACCACATGCGCATTTCTTGTCGATCCGGCACAGCAGTTGTGAGCGGCTTCATAGTTGCGTTACAGCTCGCCGGGTGATCTTCGATGCGTGGACTCCTTATCGTTCTCACGGCTTTCGTGATCATGTTGGCGGCACGTGGCCCGCACCAGACTGCTTTTATGCCGCACCCGACGGCGCCCCTACCACCCGTCAACGTACCCTAGCCAAGCCCCCTGGCGCCTGGAAAAGTCACGAAGGTGGAGGATAATAGGAAAGGCATCTTGATGCTGCTCTGGCTGATGTCTCCGATCTATACCGCTGCCTTGGTGGCCGGCACCTCCCCCGAGCACTAGAACGTCAGCCTCATATTCAACGCATCCGGGAGCGGCCGCCACCGCCGGGCGATTGCCCATGCTGAGCCGTGAGCACTTCCTCCCGGAGCAGTCTCCAGACCTCAAACTCAGGTGGCGAACGCACATCCTCGCTTTCGGAGCGGAGTACTTCGCGGATATCGACGATATGTTCGATTCGCCCCCGCCGGGAGGTCATCACCGCCACGAACTGGCCGAGCACGACGGCTTCGTCGGTGCCACGGGTAATGAAGAGGATCGTCTTGCCGGTCGCCTGCCAGATGCGCGGGAGTTCGCCCTGAAAGCGTCTCGCCCGGCGTCTGAATCCCTGATCTGTCCCGGTCTGAACAGACCATCCTTGACTAGCCAATCGATCCACACCTGTATTTCACCATCGGAGATCACCCCGGCTTTGGAGGTGACACCGGTGCTTTTCCAGTATTTGATGGACGAGGCGTCTTCGTTGCGCTTGCGATCCGCGACGATCCTCTCAAACTGCATCCGCACTTCGGCCAGGGGCGCGGTCTACGCCCATTCGACCGCGCGGGAAACGCCCTCAGCCAGCTTGCGGGCGGCATTGGGGTGGTCGTTGATGTTTCTCGCGCAGGACATACCTCCTCGGTAAGCTGGCCGAGGCGCGCGCGGCCATTGGGTGATTGCCGGCCCACCCGAAAAGATCGCCGACAATATCCAGCACTGGTTCGAAGCTGGTACCGCCGACGGGTTCAACGTCACCACCATTCCTCCCAGGCGGGTTCGAGCTGTTTGCGGAGCAGGTGCTACCGATCCTGCGGCAACGCCCCAGGCATCGCTTGGCACAGCCCTCGCCTCGATTCGAATCTATCGCCAAACGCAATGCACTATTGCTGCTATTCTCGTGACAGCGTGCATTTTTTCGTCCGGACCAGGACCAACCTCGCCGTCTTACCGCAAGAAGAGATGATATCGAGTTATAGCACCCCAGCTGACGACAGCAGGCTCTATCTCCCTTCCGTCGGACTTGGCTTGGTTCGTATGGCGGCACCGGTCAGCGCCTCGTCGCTTGCGCGGCGCTCAACATCTTCGGTGTAAGCGGGTCTACGTGCCTTAATCGAGACTGCCGCTCCGGTAGCAAATTTCGTACCCGATTGTTGGAAGCATTGACGTCGTTCACAGACAAGGCCTTCGCGTCTTTGGGTCGTGCATCCCGGAGAAAACTTCGGAAAGTCTCCTTTAAAGCATTCCGGTCGCTTCCTGAGTTGTAACAGCGCGTTCAAACACCGGAGCGGCGACCTACGCAATGGCAAGATGTGGAGCAGCTTGATGGAACGTTTCAAAGGCAAAATCGCAGTTGTAACCGGCGGCGGAGGAGGAATCGGAGCCGCCGTCTGTAAACGATTGGCTCGCGAAGGTGCGGCGGTCGTCGCTGCCGACATGTCCGCGCCAGCTTTGCAGTCAGTCGTTGCCGACATTGTTGCCGGTGGCGGAGCGGCGGAAGCTGCCATCATCGATCTTCGTAATGAGAGCGCGAGCCGCCTCATGATTGAAGGTATCCTCGCACGACATCAGCGCATTGATGTGTTGGTAAACAACGCCGGCATTTTCCGCGGTGGCAAGCTACTGTCTTTGTCGGATGATGATTGGCGGCTAAGTTTTTCAGTGAATCTCGATGCAATATTCCACCTTTGCCGAGCCGTTCTGCCGGGGATGATCGAGCGCCGCGCGGGGGCGATCGTCAATATCTCTTCGCAATGGGCTCTAAGCCCCGCCCCAAACTGCATCGCCTATAATGTGACCAAAGCAGCAGTTGCATCGTTTACCCAGAACCTTGCCAGGGACTATGCGCCTGACGGGATACGCGTCAATGCAGTCTGCCCCGGTGAGATACATACCCCTATGCTGGAGGAGGGTCTAAAGCGAGCGGGCCGAACAGTAGAACAACTAAACAAACTAGTCCCATTTGGGCGAATTGGTACTTCGGAGGAAGTGGCGGCGCTTGTGGCGTTTCTGGCCTCGAACGAAGCACCCTTTATATGCGGGTCGTTGGTCGAGATCACTGGTGCACAGGCCGTTGCCTGACCAACAGCGAGTGGTAGGCGGGCGGCAATTGACCGAGTCGCAGGAGAGGGTCAAAAGAGGCCGGTGGCGATGACCATGTCGCAGGTATGCCGCCAGCTACCGAGAGGATCTGGCGTCAGTCTCACCCCAAGCGCTCACGGGGGCCTTGCATATAGAAGGAGGTTGAAGGTGATCAAAAATCCGATTCCTTGGCCGAACGGCGCACGGTGCGCAGTGGCCTTCACATGGGACGTCGACGCAGACAGCGCCGTTCACGCTGCCCGCCCAGACAGCGCCGACAACCATGTCGCGACACTCTCCTTCATGCGGTACGACCCGGAAATTGCCGTTCCTCGGATTATCGATTTGTTCAGGCGCTATAACATCCCCTTGACGTTCTTCGTACCTGGCTGGACGATAGAAAACTACCCGGCCCCAGTGGATCTCATGCTCAAGAATTTGCATGAGATTTCTCATCACGGTTACCTCCACCACGACAATAACGCGATGTCGCGTCAGCAGGAGATGGAGGTACTTTGCGAGGGCATTGAGATAATCACCCGCGTGTCAGGTCGCAGACCGCTTGGCTATAGAACACCAATGATATCATCGAATGGTGTTTCGAGGCATACGATCGACCTTCTGATCGAGCAAGGCTTTCTATATGACACGTCGCTGTATGGCGATGATATTCCTTACGTGCTTCGCAACGATAAGGGATCCCTAATTGAAATACCTTGCATCCAAGGATTAGGAGACTGGTATCACTACATGAGCTGGCGCGATTTTGGCTATAGTGCAGCCATCAAATCTCCTATGCATGCAGCTGACGTGTTCAAGGCGGAATTTGATGCCGCGTGGGAATACAAGGGAATGTGGATGTGTGTGTGGCATCCGTCGGTGAGCGGGCGACTCGCGCGATGTACAGCCATTGAGCCGTTGATCAAGTACATGATTGAAAAAGGCGATGTCTGGTTTGCGTCGATGTCTGAGATCGCTTTGCACGTCAGAGAGGTCATATCATCCGGCACATGGAGACCACGCATCGATCAGGTGCCCTATTACGCCAGCCCGGCTCGGGACGCCGCCGCCAAGGAACGCTAGCGCTTGCGACAGCGCCAGCCGGCGCCCAAGTCATGCCTCCCCTAGACTGGCGAGCAATTCGGGTCTTTCTGAGCACGGTGGCCTGTTCTGAGCAGCGTCAGCCTCAAAACCAGCATAATGCTAAACGCGTGGCCCGTCTCAAAGCGTAGTCGGGCGCAAGTCGCGGCATTCGACCTTGAGCTGCTCGCCCCTCTCGCTGCTTGGGGTTTTTGCGGCTTGACCGCGTGAGGCAAGGAGGGGAACCGAGGCCGCGCGCATCGCGACCGGCCGCTGTGGAGTGATCATTGGCAGACTGCGTGAGGCGGTTATCCCAGATCGCAACGTCGCCCTCCCTCCACTTCCAGCGCACGCTGTTGTGCGGGGCCTTGATGTAGGAATGGAACAGGTCAAGCAGCTTTTGACCGGTATGTGTCTGGAGGCCGACAAAGCGGCGCACGGTACAGCCAAGCATGAGCATGCGCTCGCCGGTTTGCGGATGAGTGAGCACCACCGGAAGGGGCGTTTCGTAGATCGTTCCGGTGAACATCTCCTCGAGTTGCGCTTCTTTCACCTCGGTCGAATGGTCTTTCAAGCCGTGTCGATCGCCATTGGCGTGAACTGCCCAGAGTTCGCCAGCGAGCATGCGCATCGATAGCGGAAGATCATCATAAGCGGCCGCCGTATTCGACCAAACCGTGGCGCCGCCATAAGGCGCAGCCATTACGGCGCGCAGCACAGCGATACTTGGTGCTTCGTCAGATGTGACACTCAAATAGAATCACGGCACAGCTCCGGGCAGACGGCCCCGTCTTCGCTGCCCGTCTCGAAAGCTGGACCTTTCACCGTTACAACCAGCTCAGCGGCTGAAATCCGGCGACGACCGCCTCTAAATGCGGGATTTAAGCGTGAGCGAGGAAATGATTGCACTATATGGTACCGAGACATCTTTACTGTCCAGATCGACTAGGAGAATTGCGGTTTCGCGCGCCTCGTTCAGCGGGTAAAGGGCAGGAGGATAGGCGAGAAGCGGCAGGCGGCTAGGCCGCATGCAACACGGTTGGCCGGCCTACAGCTTGCAACGATGCGCGGCGAACCTGTCGATCCATTGAGCCCGCTTCACGTTCAAGCTCATGCCGTTTTCCGCCCCGCCCGACAGTGTCTTATGAATGGCCGTTCGGACACGATCGGCTATGATGTCTTGGTAGAAAAGGAGCTATGTCATGAGGCCGACTGGAGACGGAATTCCATTTGCAAAGGAGGAATTTTCGCGTCGCTTGGCGCTAGTCAAGCAGGAGATGGAACGCCGAGAGATGGATACGCTGCTCATCAGCGAGCCATCAAACATCTATTATCTCACAGGATACGAGGCTTACTCCTATTACGTGTTTCAAATGCTGGTTGTCCATCGCGAGCTTGATGAACCCGTCTGGATCGGCCGGTTCATGGATGCGGTGTCCGCTCGGCGAATGACGCATCTTCCAGAGACGGCCATACACCCCTATACCGACGAATATGTGCAATCGTCAGAACGGGATCCAGTCGATTTCCTCGTCGCAAAACTCAGAGAGATTTGCCCGACCCTGAAAGCCGTCGGGACTGAGACGGGCTCATTCTACTACACTGCAAGGGCCCATACCAAGCTGCTTGGCTCTCTCCCGAACGTGCGCTTCGTTGATGCCGAACTCCTGATCAATTGGATTCGCATTCGCAAAAGCCCAGCCGAGCTCGCGATCATGCGGGAGGCTGGCACGATTTCAAGCGCGATGATTGCCGATGCTATCGAGGCGGCAAAGCCTGGCATGCGCGAGTGCGATCTGGCCTCAGTGATCTACCAGCGCATGATCGCCGGCACCCCGGAATACGGCGGTGTTTTACCGTCGAGCCCGACCTATTTGCTGACGGGCTCGCGATCAGGCGAACCGCATGCGCCCTGGTCGGATCGCTCAATTGGCACAAACGTTCCCGTAAATGTGGAGACCTCTGGCTGCCGCCGGCGCTATCACGCCCCGATTAGTCGCACGATATTCCTTGGCTCGCCACCGGACTCCTATCTGCGGCTCTCCAACGCTGTGGTCGAAGGTATCGAAGCGGCATTGGCGGAGGTGAAACCTGGCGTCACTTGCGCGGATATAGAACACACCTGGCAAGCTACGATTGCCCGGCACGGCTTCCACAAGGAAGCAAGACTTGGTTACTCGATAGGAATTGGTTTCTCGCCGACTTGGGGGGAACGGACCGCGAGTCTCCGCAGTACCGATCTCACTGTTCTTGAGCCAGGCATGGCATTTCACATGATGCCGGGACTATGGCTCGGCGACAACGGGGTCACCATTACTCAATCGTTCATTGTGACTAAAACTGGCCGGGAGGACTTGACAACGTTCCCGAGACAATTGGTCATAAAATAGAACTCCTTCAATGGAGGCTGCACATCTAGGCGGAGGCGGTTCTCGCCGCCTCCATGGAGCACGATTTGCTGCGAGTTCGCCGTGTTTGGCGGGCGCGGCTTTGTCCGGCATCCTTGCACTGCTCTCAGCATTCCCGTCGGCGCATTCGCCCAAGCCATAAGGCGACCAAGTCTTAGACGGCGAGGGCCGGAGCATTCGCTGCATGACAGGCCTTTGCGAGGCATCGCGGACGCCACAAACCACGGCTGCAACAGCCGTCCGACAGTGAGCGGACGGGCCGGGGGAGCGTTTAGGGCGGCGCGGCGCTTGAAGGGGCATCGGCGCGCCCGCTCGGTTGGCCGTAAGATAGCGGCGGCCGATCCACGGCGACGCTCCGGACGCCATTGTCGTGGCGTGCGGATGTCCCTCTTCTTCCACACACTCACTCGCGAGCCTGACGGTACGCATACGACGAAGGCCGCCTGATTGACGCATGCGCGCGAGCGCGACGAGCTCTATGAAGGCGTTGCGTGAAGATCAGGCAGCCTGCTGATCGGCGGGAGTGTCGCCTTGGCGGAGGAGCTTCCATTCCCAGGGCAGCAGTTCGTGCAGACGCGATGCGGGAAGATCGGCGATACGGGCGACGATATCGGCGAGCCGGCCTTGGGATCGACATCGTTAAGACGACAGGTGGTGATCATCGTCAGCATGATGGCGGCACGGTCGGCACCATGCTGGCTGCCGGCGAAGGTCCAGTTGCGCCTTCCCAAGGCGATGCATCTCAATGCGCGCTCAGCACAATTGTTGGTCAGGCAGATCCTGCCATCGTCGAGGAAGCGGCCGAAGTCGTCCCAGCGCCTGAGCATGTAGTTCATGGGCTTCAGGACCTCGGAGGAGCGCGAGAGGGTTTCTCGCTCTCGGAGCAGCCAGGCGTGCATGTCGTCGAGCAGCGGCTTGCTTTTCTCCTGGCGCACGGCTCGCCGCTCGTCGGCGCCGCGGCAGTTGATGGCGCGTTCGATCTCGAACAACGCGTCAAGGCGTCTGACCGCCTCCAGCGCGATCGGAGAGACTGGTTTGCCCTCGCGGCCTTCCCGGG
>NZ_JBEPQC010000014.1:0-112725 GCF_040547675.1 Bradyrhizobium sp. RT6a | reverse complement strand
CGGGTCCCCGAAAGGCTCGTGACCCCTGTGTTTGACTGGGGGAGGGTTGGGGTGTGTGGGGGGGGGGGCCTAAAACCCCGGCGGGGTCGTCCTGGCTTTCGCCAGGACGACCGCGATAGCTCAGATCATCCCCAGTGCTTGCATGTAGGTCTCGAGAATCGTCTCGGCCTCCGCGCGCTCGTTCGGGTCCTGCTTGCGCATACGCACGATGGTGCGCAGCGCCTTGACGTCGTAGCCGTTGCCCTTGGCCTCGGCGAAGACGTCGCGGATGTCGTCGGAGATCGCCTTCTTCTCTTCCTCCAGCCGCTCAATGCGCTCGATGATGGACTTGAGCTGGTCCTTGGCAAATTTCGTCGCGGGCTCGTCGTCGCGGACGGCGGCGGAGGTGGCCATCTTGGTACTCCCAATGGAACTGGCAAAACGAGGTGACGCCGGCATCCTCACCGCGCGTGCTGGTTAGACCCTTAGGGTTCGGACCTCTCGCGTTCAAGGCAGCATCGCGCTCGTCCACAGCGCGCCCACACCTTCCTGCGGCGTGTCGAAGAAAGCTGTTGTGTGATGCGACTCAAGGCACCGCATCAGGCTGCCAGCGAGGCCGTTCAGTGCCCGGGATGAACCTTCTTCATGGCATCGAGCTGCTCAGGCGTGGCCGCGCCCTGGTATTTCGACTTCCAGGCCTCGTAGGGCATGCCATAGACGGCTTCCCGGCTCTCGTCCTTGCTCAAGGCGACGCCTTGGGCGTCGGCGGCGTCCTTGAGCCAGTTGGACAGGCAGTTGCGGCAGAAGCCCGCGAGATTCATCAGGTCGATGTTCTGGACGTCTGTCCGCGTCTTCAAATGATCGACCAGGCGCCGGAAAGCGGCAGCCTCGAGTTCCGTTCTGGTTTTGTCGTCGATTGCCATGGCAGGATCCCTCGGCTTACGAATTGGCTGTGACCTGGATGGGTCACCCTTACGAGATCAGGTGGGGCCTGTCACAGATTTTGCCATATCGCGGCGCAAACGGGCGCCAAGCCGACTTCGGGGCAGTTCCCGGGCCCTACGCCAAATCGTCAATGATCTGATATAGCTTCCGCGACAATGATCGCCGAATCTCCCCGCTCCCCCCTTCGCCTGCTCGCCCGGTTGGTCCCGGTGCTGGTGATTGGCCTGCTGTGCCTCTGGGCCAGCCCGGCCTCCGCCGATTTCCGGCTTTGCAACAACACATCGAGCCGGGTCGGCATCGCGCTCGGCTACAAGGATGCCGAGGGCTGGACCACCGAGGGCTGGTGGAACATCTCGTCCCGTTCCTGCGAGACCCTGCTGCGCGGAACGTTGGTGGCCCGCTTCTATTACATCTACGCCATCGACTATGACCGCGGCGGCGAATGGTCGGGCCAAGCCTTCATGTGCTCGCGCGACAAGGAGTTCACCATCCGCGGCACCGAGGACTGCCTCGCGCGCGGCTATGACCGGACCGGCTATTTCGAGGTCGACACCGGCGAGCAGCGGGCCTGGACGGTGCAGCTCACCGATGCCAACGAGCAGCCGTCTAAACAGCAGCGCGTGCCCGGTCTACCCGGCCCGGTTGGTCCCGGGGTTCCAGGTTTGCCCAATGGCCCGCCCGGTGGTACGCCCCCCGCCGCGCCTGGCCTCCCGCCAGCTCCCTCGCCCCCGTCTGGAAGTAAGCCATGAGGCGTCTTCGCCGTATCAAGATTCTCGCGACCCTTGGACCCGCCTCTTCGGACCTCGCGATGATCCGCCGCCTGTTCGAGGCCGGCGCCGACCTGTTCCGCATCAACATGAGCCACACCCCGCACGACAAGATGCGGGAGCTGGTGGCCACGATCCGCAACGTCGAGAGCAGCTATGGAAGGCCGATCGGCATTCTGGTCGATCTCCAGGGACCAAAGCTCAGGCTCGGCGCGTTCGCCGAAGGCGCGGTCCAGCTCCAGAATGGCCAGACCTTCACGCTGGATTCCGACAAGGCGCCGGGTGACACCACCCGCGTCCAGCTCCCGCATCCGGAGATCCTGGCCGCGCTGCGGCCGGGCCATTCGCTGTTGCTCGACGACGGCAAGGTGCGGCTGATTGCCGAGGAGACCTCGAAGGAGCACGCGGTGACGCGCGTCGTGGTCGGCGGCCGGATGTCCGATCGCAAGGGCGTTAGCCTGCCCGACACCGACCTGCCGGTCTCGGCAATGACGCCGAAGGACCGCGCCGACCTCGAGGCGGCGCTGGTCACTGGCGTCGACTGGATCGCGCTGTCCTTCGTGCAGCGCGCGGACGACGTGCTTGAGGCCAAGAAGATGATCCGCGGCCGTGCCGCGGTGATGGCGAAGATCGAGAAGCCGCAGGCGATCGATCGCCTGGCCGACATCATCGACGCCTCCGACGCCCTGATGGTGGCGCGCGGCGACCTCGGCGTCGAGCTGCCGCTGGAACGCGTGCCGAGCCTGCAGAAGCAGATGACGCGCATGGCGCGGCGCGCCGGCAAGCCGGTCGTGATCGCGACCCAGATGCTGGAATCGATGATCCAATCGCCGGTGCCGACCCGCGCCGAGGTCTCCGACGTCGCCACCGCCGTCTACGAAGGCGCCGACGCCATCATGCTGTCGGCGGAATCGGCGGCCGGCAAATTCCCCGTGGAGGCCGTCTCGACCATGAATCGCATCGGCGAGGAGGTTGAGCGCGACCCGATCTATCGCTCCGTCATCACCGCACAGCGGCCCGCCCCGGAAGCCACCGCCGGCGACGCCATCGCGGACGCCGCGCGGCAGATCGCCGAGACGCTCGACCTGCCGGCCCTGATCTGCTGGACCAGCTCGGGATCGACCGCCGTGCGCGTGGCGCGCGAGCGGCCGAAGCCGCCGATCGTGGCGATCACGCCGAACGTCGCGGCGGGACGCCGGCTGTCGGTCGTCTGGGGCGTGCATTGCGTGGTGGCGGAAGACGCGCGCGACCAGGACGACATGGTGAGCCGCGCGGGCCAGATCGCGTTCCGCGACGGCTTCGTCCGGGCCGGCCAGAGAGTGATCATCGTCGCCGGCGTGCCGCTCGGCATCCCCGGCACCACCAACATGGTGCGCATCGCCTCGGTCGGCCCCGAGGGCGAAGCAAATATCTAGGTCCGCCAGCACGCGGCAAACAAAAAACGTCGAAAACAACCCCATGCACAGTAGCCGGCGGGTTCGGCGCATGTGCTCGGGTTTGTCGCAAAGGCGAGCTGGGGCAATGGCCTGGGCGCGATCAGGTCCCCCGGTCGATCAGGCGGACGTTTTAGACCCCAACCAGCGCTTTCGCCGTCGGCAGCAGCGTCTGCTGCACGACGAGACCCCTGGCGCGGGCGTCCATGACGCCGACCGCGCGGAGCGCCAGCAGCGTCACGGTCTGCACCGCATCGCGCATCCTGGCGGGATCGTCGAGATTGTCCGGCGCGAGCGGTCCGACCAAGGCCTCGTGCAGGGCGCCGAGCAGCGCGGTTGCGGCGAGCGCGGTGTCCTGCGCCGGCAGGTGGCCGGCGCGCACTGCGGCGTCGATCCGCGAGGCCATCTCGCCCGCGATCTCGCGCCGGCTGGCGAGGCGTGAAGCGCTGACATCGACATCGACCGGCTCGGCCAGGATGCCCCAGGCGAGCCTGCGCTGCGACAGGGTATGGACCGCCACGGTGGTCACGGCCGCCGCCAGCGCCGACGACGGCCCCGGTGCGGCATCGGCGGCTCGCCGGATCGCCGTGAGCTCGTCGCGGGAGACTTCGGCGATCAATTCGGAAATCAAATCGGCCTTGGAGGGGAAGTAGCGGTAGACCGTACCCGCCGCGACGCTGGCGCGAACCGCGACCGGCGCAATCTGCACCGCCGCCATCCCGCCTTCCGCCGCTGCCTCCCGCGCCGCCGCCAGTATCGCACTGCGCCGAGCCGCAAGGCGCTTCACCACTTGATGCGTCCGCCGATAAACCATGGCGCGCTTCCTGTCCCACACGCCAGCCGCACGCCCTGCGGCCGAACGCTTCGTCACTGATGTCGCAAATCGCCCCGCAAGGACTGAACAACTATTCAGAGTGGATGACAAGGTGCAAATGCATGAAGCGTCACGCCAAAAATAAGTGCGAGCTCAAACAGCTGAAAACCTCGCGAATGGCTTTGGTGAAGGGGTAACCACGATCGTTACCGCCATCTTAAACCTGCCCCGCGACTGTGCTGCGGTATTGCGATCCCACCTCGGTGCAGCATGGTCGACACGGACGCCCGGACCGCCTGGCAGCTCTTCCACCTGAACTGGCTTCCCATCGCAGCCATGGGCACCCCGCTGGCGCTCGGTCTCTCCTTCACCGGCCTGAGCCTCGAACCGGTCGCCTACGGCGTGACGCTGGCAGTCGCTGCACTCCTGCTCGCGGTGGCCTATGGCCACCGCATCGTCAAAGGCGAGCTTGCCGACCCGAAGCTGCTGTTTTCGCTCGGCACGATCGGACAGATCATTCTCACCTGCGCAATCGTCGGACCGCTCAGCTATGTGGCGGCCAAGCTGAACTGGCCACTGCAGGACCAGGCGCTGCTTGCGATCGACCGTGCTCTCGGCCTCGATCCCGAACCGATCGCGCGATACGTCAACGACCATCCCTGGCTCGCGGACTGTCTGGCTCGCGGATACGGGCTGATCAAATTGCCGCTGCTGGGCATCCCCGTCGTGCTGGCACTGACGGCGCACTATATGCGGCTGCAATTGTTCATGCTCGCGATGAGCCTCGCGCTCGCGGTCACCATCGCGATCTCCGCCGTCGTGCCCGCGATCGGTACCTATTGGGGGCTGCAGCTGTCCGCCGCGCATTTTCCCGAAATCAACACCGCGATCTATGCCGGGCAGTTGCGCGACATTCTCGCGCTTCGCGACGGTAGCCTGCACGAGCTCCGGTTGTTCTTCCTCGCCGGCATTGTCTCGTTTCCGAGCTTCCACGCCGCGTCCGCCGTGCTCTACATGTGGGCGCTGTGGCCGGTGCGCGGCCTCGGCGGCATCGCGGCCGCGCTCAATCTGTTGATGATCGCGGCGACTCCGGTGATCGGCGCGCATTACGTCATCGACGTCGCCGGCGGCATCGCAGTCGCCGCAGCGTCGATCTGGGCGGCGAAATTTTATCTCGAATGGCACCGCCGCGCGCAGCAAACGTCTGCCGCGCCTGCACCGTCGGCGGTCTGGCAGACCGGCCTCGCGGAATGACGGGCGGCAAGTTGCCTAGGGTCCGCGCGTAGCGCTGTCCCACCAGCAACTTTCAACCTTCAATGTTCTCAACGGTGCGAGCACTTCCGTCTGCGCTCTTGGAGCTGCGGCAGACGCTTTGCCGCCTCACAAGCTTGCTACAGCTTCACGACCTCCCAGATCCGGAAATCGTCGGCCAAAAGCAGAGAGCCCCGTCAAGGACGGGGCTCTCTAAATTCGCGATCTGTCCGGCCTTACTTGAGGCTGGTCGAGATCGAGGTGAACTTGGCGTTCAACGTGGTGCCCAGGTTATTGACGACAGTGATGATCGCCAGCGCGATGCCGGCGGCGATCAGACCGTATTCAATGGCGGTGGCGCCGGATTCATCCTTCGCGAAACGCGCAACGAGGTTCTTCATAAAGAGCTCCAAATGAGTACACGAGGCTACAACTGATCTGGTCTTTTTGGCTTCCCAGCGCCGCTTGACCATGGAACCGAACGTAGTGGCAAAGAATTGCGCCGCAGTTAATTCGACTGCGGAAACACAGAGCGGTTTGCGTGTATTCGCCGATGGTAAACCGAAATCTAAAACGATCCGTTAAATGTTGAGATATCAAGCCGCCCGGTAGGACTGGTTTACCCGGAATTATGACCACCGTGGTCCAATGTCGACCGCTCGGCACCCCGACAGAAACAACAGGACGACGAGGCGGCATGTCCCTTTCCTTTGCCAACAGCATCACGGTGCAGGGTCGTGCGCGAACCCTGGTGCCGCTGTGCGTCGGTGCGGGTGCCTATCTCTTCTTCGTGTATGTCGGCGACACGCTGCTTCAGGACTCTGACTCGTTCTGGCAGATCAAGATCGGACAATGGATCCTGGATCACGGCGCCATGCCGTACACGGACATCTTTTCCTTCACGCGGACGGGCGCGCCGTGGATTTCAACGTCGTGGCTGTCGCAGGTGCTGTTCGCTTTCGCTCATGCGCAAGGGGGCTGGGCAGGTCCCGTCATCATCACCGCGATGGGAGTCGCGCTCACGGCCGCGATCTTCGTCCATCTGCTCGAGGCGCAGATCGAGGCGCCCCGCGCAGTGCTGTTTGCGATGCTGGCCCTGCTGCTGTCGCTGCATCACGTCCTGGCGCGTCCCCACATCCTGGCGCTGCCTGTCATGGTGGCGTGGGTCGGCCTATTGATGGCGGCTGCCGACCGCAGGAGCGCACCGTCCTGGTACTGGCTGCCGCTGATGGCGCTGTGGGCGAACTTGCATGGCGGCTTCGTACTCGGCTTGGCGCTGATCGGTCCGATCTCACTCGAGGCCATCGAGCACGCCGAGAAAGGACGGCGGCTGCAGCTGTTCCTGCGCTGGGTGCTGTTCGGGATCGGTGCACTGGTCGCGAGTTGCTGTACGCCGTACGGCTGGAGAACGCTGCTGGGCGCGACCAACATCCTGAGCCTGGGCGAGTTGCTCTCGCTGATCTACGAATGGATGCCGGCCAACTTTGCCACCTTCTCCTCGTTCGAGGGCGCCCTGCTCGGTCTGATCGCATTCGGCTATTATCGCGGCCTCGTGCTCTCGGCGCCCAGGATATTCCTGATCCTGTTCCTGACCTGGAGCGCGCTGACCCACGTCAGGAGCATCGAGGCGTTCGCGTTCCTGGTGCCGCTGGTGCTGGCGAAGCCGCTGGGCCAGCTGGCCTCGCGCCCGCAGCCGGACGCAACCGGTGCCGACCGCTGGCCGGCCCGCTATGTCACCGCGCTTGGCGCGCTGATGATCGTGGCCGCGAGCTGGACCTCGACCTCGCTTTACATGCGGCATCACCACTTCACCTTCACCATGACGCAGACCCCGGTCGCGGCAGTCGACTTGCTCGAACAACGCAAGGTCCAGCGCGTCTTCAACGCCTACCAGTTCGGCGGTTATCTGATCTCGCGCGACGTCCCTGTTTACGTCGACGGCCGCGCCGAGCTCTATGGCGAGAAATTCGTCATGGACTTCTTCAAGGCGACCGAGGGCAGGAAGCCCGAGCTGCTTCCGCGCCTGCTCGACGAATACAAGGTCGACGCAACGCTATTGACCGCCGATGCGCCCGGACCGCAGATCCTGGACATGCTCAAGGGTTGGAAGCGGATCTACACGGACGACATCGCAGTGATCCATGTTCGGGACGATGCGGCTGCGACGCCGCCGAAGTGAAAACGTAGCTCCGGTGAATGGGACGTCCGCTTCAAAGCGTGAAGCAGACCTGAACAGGCGCTCGGGCCACTTCGCCGTCTGCTCCTTAGCCGACTTCGTCGGAAAGTGGACCGATCCAGCAAATTTCGCGAACGACGATCGCAAGCCCGGCAGATCGGTAGCAAGCGGCTCTCGCGAGATAGCTTCCTGGTCGTAACGCCAGAACCTGATGTTTACTGCGCAAATCGTCTCCTCTATCCGATGCATCTAGCAACCACATTGCACCGGACGCACCTGTGCCGAATTCCAGGCGTTCAGCATTTGAACGTTTCAGAAGGTTCCGCAGTTGTGGACTTTGCAACGCAGGTTCGATGAGTCTTTCGTCATCAACCCCAAGCCATTGAACGAGAAAGCCCCTGTCACGGTGACCACTGGAGCACCACGCGATGTCGCCGGCATCGCCAGATAGCACAACAGCGCTGCCTTGGTAGCAGGCAATTGATCCCAGCCAAGTTCTCACTCTGCATGCACGGGCATAGTCGCTTTGGTCGGCCGGATCTTCATGACCGCGCCATCCTTCGATACCCCGCCAATGCGGGAGTTGTTCGTCAGCAATCAGCAGGTGAGGACCGCCGGTTGTCGTTATCCAATTGTGTGTTCGCAACATACGTCGAACGATAGCAGGTATTTCTGCTGTTGGCCCCGTAGTCGACGCGCCAAGGCAAGTTGCCGCTCTTCGCTTCCGAGGGCGTAGCGGACATAGCAAGTGTTCGCGGGCTGATCGGGTTTTCAGTACCCGTCTCAGCGCTTTGAATTGGGCGTCCAGGAAGTCAAACCTTCCCCAATCGGGAGAGATGATCGAGTTCCGGACTCCCAGTGGATCGACCAAAAAGCCGATCCCTCATCAATCATCAATTGCCCGTCTGCAGTTCGCCGAAGCGCTCCCAGCTTTTGCCATTGAAGCGCATGAACTGCATCTGGTCGACCGGGACATGGTCGGTGGTGCCGGTGTTGACCTTGATGCCGGGCAACAACATCGGCAATTCGAGATCGCGGATCGCAAACGCCTGCTTGAGGATGTTCTCGGTCGACAGATCATTGCCGCAGGTTTTCAGCACAGCCTCGAGCGCCATCGCGCTGTTGTAGGCGTTGACGTAATTGGTGTCGTGCTGGTCGGCCTCCGGCAAATATCTGGTCATGAACTCGCGCCAGCCCCTGACGCCGGAATCGTCCTTCCAGGCGGGATCGTCCGGGTCCTTCACGTAAGCGGTGGAGAGGATGCCGGTGCCGGCTTCCAGTCCCGCAGGCTCCATCACCGTCGAAACCCACACCGCAACGTTGGACAGGAACGTCATGGGCCGCCAGCCGATCTCGAAGGATTTGCGGATCGCTTGCGCCGCGAATTTCGGCGTCGCCGCGATCACGAATACGTCGGCGCCCGAGGCCTTGAGCTTCACGATCTGGGAATCGATGGTCGGGTCCTGGATCTCGTAGGTCGCATTGGTGACCACGGTGTCGTATTTCTCGCCGAGCACGTCCTTCAGCCCGGCGAGATAATCGCGGCCGTAATCGTCGTTCTGCGAGATCACGGCGAACTTCGCGTTCGGATTCTTTGCCAGCGCGTAACGCGCATAGAGCCGCGCTTCATAGCGGAACGGCGCCTGCACGCCCATCGTCGCCTGCGGATATTGCGCGACGTCGGCGAATTTCGAGGCGCCGGAGCCGATGAAGAGCTGCGGCACGTTCTTGGACTGGAGGTATTTCGCGATCGCCGTGTTGTGGGCGGTACCGATCGAGGAGAAGATCAGCGCGACTTCGTCGCTCTCCACCAGCCTGCGGGTCTGCTCGACCGATTTCGGCGGCGCATAGCTGTCGTCGAGCGAGATCAGATTGACCTTGCGCCCGTTGATGCCGCCCTTCTCGTTCAGCATCTTGAAATAGCCGACCTCGCCCTTGCCGAGCGCCCCGAAGGCCGACACCGGCCCGCTGTAGGGCATGGTCTGGCCGATTTTGATCTCGGTCGCGCTGACGCCGCGCATTTCGGCGGCGGCGGATGGGGCGGACAGGAACGAGACTATCAGGAACGATACGGCGCCAAGCGCGCCCAATGCCCTCGCAAAACGCATCGGCTTGCCCTCCCCTTTGTCTGCGCGGTCGAGCCGCGCGTTAATTGAGGAGAGCATGCCACGACATCACCGCAGACTCCAATCGCTATGAGTCGCGGGGCCTGTTCGTTGCGAGATGCTCAGTTGCCCACGTTCGAAAAGCACCACCCAACAAAAAACGCGGCGTTTCCGCCGCGTTTTTCAATTCAATCTGTCGTTCGCGATTACGCCTGCGGCTGCGGCTCCAGGCCGGGATCCGGATCGGGCCGCGGGCGCGACTTGCCGGCCGGCGGCACGGCGGAGGCGCGCGGGGTGGTCGGCTCAAGCACGGATTCGCGGTTCGGCTTCTTGCCCTTGAGCAGGTCGATGATCTCGTCGCCGGAGAGCGTCTCGAATTCGAGCAGGCCCTTGGCGAGAGCTTCGAGATCGGCGCGCTTCTCGGTGAGAATACGCGTCGCCTCGTTGTAGCCTTCTTCGACGAAGCGCCGGATCTCGGTGTCGATCTTCTGAACCGTCGCCTCCGATGCGTTCTGGGTGCGCGACACCGACATGCCCAGGAAAACCTCATCCTGGTTCTCGCCGTAGGACACGGTGCCGAGCGCCTCGGACAGGCCCCAGCGCGTCACCATCATGCGCGCCAGACGCGTCGCCTGCTCGATGTCGGACGACGCACCCGAAGTCACCTTCTCGCGGCCGAAGATCAGCTCTTCGGCGACGCGGCCGCCCATCATGATGGCCAGGCGGGAGGTCATCTGCTCCAGCGACATCGACAGCTTGTCGCGCTCGGGCAGCTGCATGACCATGCCCAGCGCACGACCGCGCGGAATGATGGTCGCCTTGTGGATCGGATCGGTCGCGACGACGTTGAGGCCGACGATGGCGTGGCCGCCCTCGTGATAGGCCGTCAGCAGCTTCTCTTCCTCGGTCATGACGAGCGACTTGCGCTCGGCGCCCATCATCACCTTGTCCTTGGCTTCCTCGAACTCGGCCTGGGTCACCATCCGCTTGTTGCGGCGGGCGGCGGTGAGCGCGGCTTCGTTGACGAGGTTCATCAGGTCGGCGCCGGAGAAGCCCGGGGTGCCGCGCGCGATGGTCTTGAGGTTGATATCCGGCGCCAACGGCACCTTGCGGACGTGGACCTTGAGGATCTGCTCGCGGCCGACGACGTCCGGGTTGGGCACCACGACCTGACGGTCGAAGCGGCCGGGACGCAGCAGCGCGGGATCGAGCACGTCGGGACGGTTGGTCGCGGCGATCAGGATCACGCCCTCGTTGGCCTCGAAGCCGTCCATCTCGACCAGCAACTGGTTCAGCGTCTGCTCGCGCTCGTCATTGCCGCCGCCGAGGCCAGCGCCACGGTGACGACCGACGGCGTCGATTTCGTCGATGAAGATGATGCAGGGCGCATTCTTCTTGGCCTGCTCGAACATGTCGCGGACGCGGCTGGCGCCGACGCCGACGAACATCTCGACGAAGTCAGAACCGGAAATGGTGAAGAACGGCACGTTGGCTTCGCCCGCGACCGCACGCGCGATCAGGGTCTTGCCGGTGCCGGGAGGGCCGACCAGCAGCACGCCGCGCGGAATGCGGCCGCCGAGGCGCTGGAATTTGCCGGGGTCGCGCAGGAATTCGACGATCTCCTGCAGGTCCTGCTTGGCTTCGTCGACGCCCGCGACGTCCTCGAAGGTGACGCGGCCATGCGCTTCAGTCAGCATTTTTGCGCGCGACTTGCCGAAGCCCATCGCCTTGCCGGCGCCGCCCTGCATCTGCCGCGACAGGAAGATCCACACGCCGATCAGCGCGATGAAGGGCAGCCAGGAGACCAGCAGCGAGACAAACCACGGCACGTTGTCGCCGGGCGGCTTCGCCGTGATCTGCACCTTGCTGTCATAGAGGCGCTTCACGAGCGTCGGATCGCTCGGCGCGTAGGTCTGGAAGCTCGAGCCGTTGGTGAAGGTGCCGTGGATGTCCGGCCCCTGAATCACGACGTCGCGCACATTGCCGCGGTCAACCTCGCTCAGGAGCTGGGAGAAGGCGATGTCCTGCGAGGAGGCGCGCTGACCCGGATTCTGGAAGAGCGTGAACAACGCCAACAGCAGCAGGACAATGATGACCCAGAGGGCGAAATTGCGCAGATTGGCGTTCATCGATCTTCCTTCGTGGTCGCGCGGATCGCGGCCTGAGCCTTGGGCAGTTATTTGGGCAGCGCGAGGAAATCCCCAAGGAATCCTCTCGGTTAGACGGATACAATCTAGGTGTCGCTCCGGTCGCTGCCAAGGGAACGAGATGGGACTATTTAGCCCATCTTAGTCCGATTCCCGCTGAAATAATGGCGCCCTGATCCCGGTTTTTCCGGCCTGGTTAAGGTGTCCTCACGGCGCGGTCGCGAAACGAGCCGGTGCCATGATCCGCCCTTATCCCGCCTTGCGCCGGGCGGGCGCCGGGCCGATGCGGATACGCCCCCCGGCAAGGCTGATCAGGGCTCCTGCAAGCGTCTGCTTCAGGGCCGGCCGGCCATTTGCGGGTGCGCGGGGACGTGAGGCAATGGCCTGATCGAGCGCGGCCAGGAGGGATTCGACCTTGCCGAGTTCCGCCGGTCCCTCGTGCCCGAACGCGTTGATGGCCCGCAGCAGGATCCGCAGCCGGACCTCCTCCGGCAGGGCGGCAAACGCGGAGGCTTCGAGGCTTCGAAGGCCGGCCTGCGGCGCATCGCCGCGATCCCGCAAACGGAGGAAGCGCTCGGCTCCATCGGTCAGCACCTCGACGGACGCATTGGCGCGCGCCAGCCTTGCCGCGAGCCGAGCCAGGCTGCGGGCATCACCGCCCTCCGCCGCGAGCTGCGGCAGCAGCGCACGCAGCCGCGGCCGGGTAAAGGCCGCGTCATGGTTGGTGGGATCGTCGGCAAAGCTGATCTTCGCCCGCTTCAAGGTCGCGATCAGCTGCGACTTCGGAACATCGAGCAGCGGACGCGCAAGGACGACGCCGTCGCGCTCGGTGAGACGGGCCATCGCCGACAGCCCGACCAATCCGCTGCCGCGGACAAGACGCATCAACAGGGTCTCGGCCTGGTCGTCGCGGGTGTGGGCGGTCAGCACGTGGCTCGCACCGGCGACACGCGCGGCCTGCACAAGTAGACGGTAGCGGGCTTCGCGCGCGGCGGCCGGCAGTCCCGTTTTCGGCTTCGCCCCGCGCCAGCGCACGGTCCGGTGCGGCAAGCCAAGCCCGGTCGCCAGACGCTTGACCTCGCGCGCCTCGCGCGCCGCCTCCGGCCGCAAGCCGTGGTCGATGGTGACGACACTGAGACGCGGGCCGCGCGCGAGGCTGCGGTGCCAGCGCGCCGCAAGCCACATCAGCGCGACCGAGTCGGGCCCGCCGGAGACCGCGAGCAATAGTCCCTGCGCGCCTTTCAGGCCTGCGAAGAGGCGCTTGGCCTCACGCGCCGAGATCGGTGAACTGTCCTCTGACATGACGCTGCAATCGTCCGCGGATGGACCGACTGTTTAGCGCAGCGCCATCCGCCTTGTCAGGATCAATCGCCGCGCCTCAGCACTTCACCCGCTTCTGCTCGCGGTCGACCGCGGCTTTGACGCCGGCGGAAGCGCGCGGATATTTGCGGCCGACTTCGCCGAAGGCGGCGCACGCGGCCTCCTTTTCCTTCAGCGCGGCTAGCGACTGGCCGAGCCGCAGCAGCGCATCCGGCGCCTTGGCGGATTTGTCGTATTTGGTGGTGACGGCGAGGAAGGCTTCCGCGGAGTCGCGATATTGCTGGCGCTGGAAATAGCTCTCGCCGAGCCAGTATTGCGCGTCGCCGAGCAGCGGGTCGCTGGGATATTTCTGCGAGAAATTCTTCATGGTCTGCTCGGCCAGCGCATAGTCCTTGCGCTGCATGTAGCCGATGCCGAGGTCGAATTCGTCGCGCGGCGTTGCCGAGGGCGGCAGGGTCGCAAGGCCCGTGCCGCCTGATGGCGCGGGAGCGCCGGATGGGGCCGGATAGCCGGGCTGCGCAGCTTGGGGCGCGGCCGCTTGCGGATATCGAGCGCCGCTGTTGGCGAGATCAAGTGGCTCGCCGGCGCCACGGCCGCCGGGCGCGCCGCTTGGGGCACCTGCAGGCATCGGTTGCTGCCCGCCGCCGAGCGCGCGCGGCGCACCCGGCGCATTCGGGCTCTGGTTCGGGTCAAAGGCATCACCGCGGCGGCGCATGCCCGGCGCGCCGGGCGCTGGCTGCTCCTGAACGATCGGCGCGGGAGAGGCGATCTGCGGCTGCTCGTAATTCGGCTGGGCCGCTTGCTGGTGCGGCGGCTGCTGGCGATAGGCCGGCGCGGCTTGCGCGGGCGGCATGGCCGCGACGTTGGGCTGGACCGCCGCCTGGCCGGGCGCACCTTGCGCGCCGCCCTCGAGCGCTCGCAGCCGCTCTTCGAGCTGGCGGTTGCGATATTGCAGATCTTCGTTCTGGCCGGTGAGCTGGCGCAACTGGTTCTCCAGCCGCTCGATCCGCATCTCGGGATCTGCATCGTCCGACTGTGCGAGGACGGGCGAGCACAAAGAGAGCAGCGCGGCGATCGCCACGGTGCCGGTGAAGAGCTTAAATCTGGATGACATCTTGCCCTGACGACGAAAGCGAAATGGCCTGCGACCGAACATTTGACGCGCCACACATTGAAGGGGAGTACGCCAAAACTGTGACTGTAACAAACGGGTTTCTGTCACAGATCGCTGAAACGAAACCGGCGCCCGAAAGGGCGCCGGCATAATCGGTTTCTGAAGATGAACGGCGCCTGACCGATCGTCAGGAGCTCGCGTTCAGCACGGTGACGGCGCGGCGATTCTGCGACCAGCAGGAGATGTCGTTGCAAACGGCCACCGGCCGCTCCTTGCCGTAGGAGATCGTGCGCATGCGGTTCGGATCGATGCCGCGCGAGGCGAGGAACGAACGCACCGATTGGGCGCGGCGGGCGCCGAGCGCGATGTTGTATTCGCGGGTGCCGCGTTCGTCGGCATGACCTTCGACGGTGAAGCTGTAGCGCGGATAGCTCTGGAGCCACTGCGCCTGCTTCTCCAGGGTCACGATCGCCTGCGGGGTCAGATCGGTCTGGTCGCTTTCGAAGAACACGCGGTCGCCGACATTGACAACGAAGTCTTGCTGGCTGCCCGGCGTCGCCGCGTTGGCCATCGCATCCGTGGCAGAGTTCTTGTTGGCGCAGGCACCCATCGACAACGCGACGGCAAGCACCGCGGCCAGCTTCAATCCCTGGAGGATGCGCATAGGATGTTTCATTCCGGAGCCTCCACGCTCACGTTTCGTCCACTGCTGTCCGGTCTACAGGGGGTTGGTTAAGCGAACGTTCCGTCAACCTTGATGGAACCTTGCCACAGCCGGTCAAATGCCCCCAACCAGCGAAAAGCAAACGTCGTGGTTAATGGGTTGTAAATGTGGCGCGATGGTGAAGGCAAGCCGCACCGACCGGCAAAAACCGCGGCCTTTGCTGGAATTTTAGGCTCGTCGCGTGGAGACCCTCGGCCCAGACCCTGAGGCCAGACCCTGGGGCCTACCGGGCAGAACCGGTTGCCGAGGCGGCGACGTCAGGGGTCCGCTGCGTGGCCAGCGACACCGGGCGCGGGGCCGCCTGGCGCGGGCTGCTGCGTTGAAACAACATGCGCCGCTCAAAAGCGCTGGAGCGCATGATCGGAAAGCGCGTCAGGACCTTTTCCCGCTGGTTGCGGAAATCGGACGCCATCAACACGGCCTTCTTGGTGGGCCAGCCCGGAAACCCGCGGGGCTCCGGTGAAATGGTCTCGTGCAGGAAGATGCGACGATAAAACGCCTGATGATCGGTCCGGATCATGGCCAGCCCGGTGTCGGCGTTGAAATGATCGCAAGCCACGAAAGCCAGCCGCACCGTCAGATAGGGCAGCTCCGGAAAACGCTGGTGCTTTTCGGGATCAGCAACAAACCGGCATGGATCGATGAGAACTTCGCCGCGGTCGAGGCGGGGATGCAGGACGTCGCCAAACACTTCGGTCGTGTAGGACATCCGCCAGTCCGACGTCAGGACGTGAATGCGAACGGAGCTGCAGAGCTCTCCATCGACATAGACCCCGAAATTCCAGGTGTTGGGCGCATCATCGAAGCGATCGGTCACGCGCCGCGACTCCGACGGCTCGATCAGTCCGGCGTGCAGATAGGCCCGGTACCGCATCAGATAGAGGTTGTCTCGGTCCTCGGGAGTTTCGATCAGGCGGTAATCGATGCGGTCAAACAGAGCGGCTCCCCGCGGAAGGAGCACCGTTTGCGGTTCAGCTCCAGACGTCATCCAGTACCCCTACACTCCAAAGCAACTTCTGCGAGTGTGACGAGATTAATGGTTCATTAACGGAATTGCAAAGGCTTAGAAACGTTAGGGTTAACCTTTGCAGCCCGCAAAAACACGGGCGAACAAGAGCCAAGGGCGTTGAGGGAGCAGGCAGTGAAAGATCAGGCGATCGATCGCGAGGACACCATGACGATCTGGTCCTCAGCCCCGCGACGGCCATGCGAGGCATTGAGCAATTGGCGAATCCTGACCGCCGGCACCGGCCGGCTGAACAGATAGCCCTGCCCTTCGGTCACGGTGCCGTCGGCGCTGATCAGCTCGAGCTGATCATTGGTCTCAATGCCCTCGACCACGACGGCCATGCCGAGATCGGCCGACAGCCGCGCCACACCGCGCAGCAGCGTCAGCGGCCGGTCGGCATCGATGCCTTCGAGGAAGGAGCGGTCGATCTTCACCTTCTGCATCGGGAAATTATGCAGGTAGCTGAGGCTCGAATAGCCGGTGCCGAAATCGTCCAGCGAAATGCGCACGCCGATCGCATGCAATTGCGACAGGATGTCGTGCGTGAGCTGGGTGTTGCGCAACAGCGAGGATTCGGTGATCTCGATCTCCAGCCGATGCGCCGGGAGCCCCGAAACCTCGAGTGCGTAGCGGATTTCGCTCAAGACGTCGCGCTGGTGGAATTGCTGCGGCGAGAAGTTGACGGCGACGCTGACGCCCTCCGGCCATTTCATGCATTCCATGCAGGCGCGGCGCAGGATCCAGCGGCCGAGGTCGACGATCAACCCCATGTCCTCGGCGACCGGGATGATGTCGACCGGCGAGACCGTGCCGCGCACCGGGTGATTCCAGCGCAGCAGCGCCTCGCACGTCGTGATCTTGCCGGACTTCAGATTGACCAGCGGCTGGTAGAACAGCTCAAACTCCTCGTTAGCGAGCGCCTTGCGCAGATCGAGCTCGAGGATGCGGCGCGCCTCGACGGTCGCCGCCATCTCGTCGCGGAAGAAGCAGAAGGTGCCGCGGCCGTCGGCCTTGGCCCGATACAGCGCCATGTCGGCGTTCTTGAGCAGCGTGTCCGCGCTGACGCCCTCCGGCGCGGTCAACGCGATGCCGACGCTGGCGCCGATCTCGACCAGATGATTGTCGATGCGGTAGCGCTCGCTCAGCCGTTCGACGATCCGGCGCGCCAGCGCAGCGGCGTCCTCGGGCGAGGAGATGTTCTCCTGGAACACGACGAATTCGTCACCGCCGAAGCGGGCGACGAAATCCTCCGGGCGCAGCATCTCGCGCAGACGGTTGGCGACCGCGCACAGGAGCTGGTCGCCGCAGGGATGGCCGAGCGTGTCGTTGACCTGCTTGAACTGGTCGAGGTCGACGAACAAGAGCGCGGACAGGCGCTCGGCGTCGTGCGAGATCGCCAGCAGCCTTTCGATCTCATCGCGGAAATGAACGCGGTTGGGGAGCGCGGTGAGGTCGTCGTAGCGCGCCAGATGCGTAATCTTGGCTTCGGCGCTGCGACGGTCGGTAATGTCCTCGAGCAGCACCACTGCGCCACCGTCAGCCATCGGCTGGACAGTCCAGGACAACGACCGGTTTCGCTGCGTATCGGGATCGGCGGTGATGATCTCCGTGGCTTGCGAACTCTCGATGTCCGTGACGATCCGCTCGCCGCTCCCAGCCGAGATGGATCCGGCGCTGACGCATGCCGCGACGATGTCACGCGCGTTGACGCCGCGTTGCGCAAGACCTTCCGGCAGATTCATCATTGCGCCGAAGCGGTGGTTCATGACCGCCAGCTGTCCGTCGACGCGGAACATGCAGAGGCCGTGCGGCATGTTGTTCAGCGCCGTATCGAACTGGCCGGCGAGCGCGGCTTCACGCTCCCGTGCCACGACCGCTCCCATGAAGATTCGGTGCAGATTCACCGAGAGCTGCATGATCGCCATCAGGAACGCGGCGCTGACCAGCGCCATCGCGATGTAGTAGGGCGTTCCACGCAGTGCCAAGGCAAGCACGGCCGGACCGAAAATCAGCACGGCCTGGAGGTGGAAGATCGCAGGCCGGCCATATGCCCTGCCCGCGCCGCCCGCCGCGATTCCGGTGGTGACCGACAAGGCGATCATGTGGGCCACGGCGTCGTCCGTGGCCAGCAGGGCGGTGGCGCACCAGATGCCGATCGCAGCCGCCTGGATCTTGGCCCCGATCTGATAGCGCTTCTGCCAGCGTGCGGCCGCCTCGACGGTCATGACCGCATGACGTGCCTGATAGAGGCGCAGGTCGATCGCCCGCGCGGTCCCGGCCAGGACAAGAAGTGCGACGCACGCCCAGATCAGCGGCTCGCCCGTCCTCAAGGCGGTGAGGGCCGCACCGATCGACACGAAAATGAGTCCTGCCAGCAGCGGACCAGGCGCTTCGAACAGCGAATCGATTTGCGCCGCCGAAGTTTTCGGCGGCCGCTGTTCCGGCTCTCCGCTCTGACTTGCAAACTGCATCTGGTGTTTACGCGCGTCCTGTCTGGAGCGCAGTTTTACCGATCCGGTATGAAGTCTTTCTGAGGGAACATCGTTAAAGTCGAGTTGTTTTGAGCGACCAATTGTCGAAATACATCAATAGAAACAAACCCATGGGAAAAGTTTGCCGAGTGCAACCTTAAAGAACAATTATCGCGGGGAAACATCTGGCAAAGTTTTCGGAAAAGGCGCGCGGTCAAGTCATCGCGCACCGAGGACGGGCGGCTAGCCCGATGTCGAGGACAATAGCGGCGACCATGCCGGGTCGGAGGCGAAGCCCGGCGTCGGCACCTTCAACTCGTTTCGTCCCGAGATGTCGACCGAGAACAGCGACGGCCCGCCGCTGCCGCCGGGATCGCGGAAGAACATCAGCACGCGGCCGTTCGGCGAGAAGGTCGGACCTTCGTTGTGGTAGCCGGAGGTGAGAAGCCGTTCGCCGGAGCCGTCCGGCTTCATCACGCCGATCGAAAACTGCCCGCCGCCTTGCCTGGTGAAGGCGATGTAATCGCCGCGCGGCGACCACACCGGCGTCGAATAGGTGGCGTTGTTGTCGTCCTTGGAGAAGGAGATGCGCTGCGCCGCTCCGCCGCCTGCGGCCATGACATAGATCTGCGATCTGCCGCCACGATCGGACTCGAAGCAGATGCGGGTGCCGTCCGGGGAGTAGGACGGAGAGGTGTCGATCGCGGGCGTGTCGGTGAGGCGCGTGGTGGAGCGCGAGCGCAGATCCATCACGAACAAATTGGAATTGCCGCCCTGCTGCAGGCTCATGATGACGCGCTGGCCGTCCGGCGAGAACCTCGGCGCAAAGGTCATGCCCGGGAAGTTGCCGACGATCTCGCGCTGGCCGGTCTCGATGTTGAAGAGATAGACCTTCGGATCGCCCTGGCCGAACTCCATATAGGTGATCTCTTGCGAGTTCGGCGAGAAGCGCGGCGTCAGCACGAGGTCGGAGCCGCGGGTCAGATAGCGCACATTGGCGCCGTCCTGGTCCATCATCGCGAGCCGCTTGACGCGACGCTCCTTCGGCCCGGTCTCGTCGACGAACACCACGCGGCTGTCGAAATAGCCCTTCTCGCCGGTCAGCTTCTCATAGATCTGGTCGGAGATGATGTGGGCGATGCGGCGCCAATATTCCGGCGAGGTGAAATATTGCTGGCCGGCGAGCTGCTGGCCGGTGACCACGTCCCACAAGCGGAATTCGGCCTTGAGGCGGCCGTCCGGCTGCCGCGTCATGCGGCCGGTGACGAGGGCTTGCGCGTTGAGGGTTTTCCAGTTCTCGAATTGCGGCGCGACGTCGATGTTGCTGATGCGCTCGATGAAAGCGGCCTGGTCGACCGGCGCGAACAGGCCCGAGCGCTTCAGATTGTTGGTGATGACCTGGGTGACGCCGTTGCCGACGTCGCCGTCGGCCGGCGAGCCCGGCACGAAATTGGTGATCGCAATCGGGATCGGCCGAAACTCGGTGGGGTCGATGCGAAGCCGCGGCTGGCCCTGGGCGAAGGCGTGGCCGCCCCCCAGCATCGCGAGCGTCGATCCGGTCAGGGTCATGAAGCGGCGGCGGTTCATCGATCGAACGTCATTCATCGCAAAATTCTTTTGTTCGGATGTCACAACATGTCTTTCAGGCCGAAAGTCATCGGAATGAGCTTCCAGCTCTCGTATTGCTGCTTCGGCATGAACGAATAGACCTGACACTGCACGATGGCGCGTCTGGCACTCTCCGCCACCGCCTGTGCGATCGACCGCGACGGTCCCCTCACCGCAACGACGATCGGCTCGGAGGCGAGCGATCCGTCGATCTTCATGGGAATGTCGATGTCGGCTTCGTATTGATCTGCATCCTGCCCGTTATAGGTCGGCGTGAAGCAGCGCTTCACCGCCCCCTGGAAGGCTCCCCGCCAGGTCGCAATGTTGTTGGCGGCCGTTCCGGTCGTCGATCCCAGCGAGGCCGACGCATTCAGCGTCGAGCCGGCGAGTTCGTGCCGGGTCGCGGCGCGCTTGTCGAGATCGCGCTGGATCTGCGCTGGATCGAAGCTGCGCTCCTTGGGCTTCGGCTGCTGCGGCGGCTGCACCGCCGCGACCTTTTGCTCGGGCGGCTTGGGCGGCGGCTTCTTGGTTTCGAGCTTTTTCTGCAGTTCGGCGATCGGATCTTCCTTGGCCGGGTCAGGCTTTTTTTCCGGCGGCTTCGGCTCTTCCTTGGGCTTGGCTTCAGCCACGGGCTTGGGCGGCTCTGGCTTTTTCTCAACCGGCTTCTCGACGGGCTTGGGCGGCGGCTCGGGTGTCGAGTTGGTCTTGATCAGCTCTTTCTTCTCGGTGACCTTGCCGACGGCGTCTTCCTCGGGCTTGGCTTCCGCGATCTTCTCGACCTTCGGCTTCGGCTCTTTCTTGTCGCCGGTCTTCTGCCCCGACATCATCTGCGCGAGTTGGTCGGTGGAGATGATGTCGATCGGCAGCGACTCTTCCGGCGCGACAAAAGCCCTGCTGCTAAAGGTGACGAGCCCCCATCCCAGCACGAGGACGTGGAGGGCAATCGACGCAACGAGTGTCTTGTCGACCTTCACCTTCACGGTTTACCCCTGATCCGCTTCCGTGACGAGCGCCAGCTTCTTGAATCCTGCGCCGGACAACTGGCCCATGACCTTGGCCACCGTCCCGTAATCGGCCTTCTTGTCGGCCCGCAGATAGATGCGTTCCTCGAGCCCGCCGCGCGCGTCCGTGATCGCCTTCAGCTTCGGGATCAGTTCGTTGATCGCGATCTCGGCGTCGTTGATGAACACCTTGCCCTTGATGTCGACCGACATCTGGATCGGCTTCTGGTCGTTGTTTTCGAGGCTCTTGGCCTGGGTCTGCGGCAGGTCGAGCGGCACGCCGACCGTCAGCATCGGCGCCGACACCATGAAGATGATGAGCAGCACCAGCATCACGTCCACCATCGGCGTGACGTTGATTTCGGCCACGACCGGCTTGCGCCGGCCACGGCGCCCACCGCCTCCGGACGAACTCGCAACGTTCATGCCCATGGTCTGGTGCCCAAATTGCCCTTCACACTATACATGCCGTCCGTCAGCCCCGCTCGTCGATCTGGCGCGACAGGATGGCTGAAAATTCATCGGCGAAGCCTTCGAGCCGCTGGGCCTGCCGGTTCACCTCGGAGGTGAACTTATTGTAGAAAATAGTGGCAGGAATGGCGGCGATAAGGCCGACGGCGGTCGCAAACAGCGCCTCCGCGATGCCGGGGGCCACCACCGCCAGAGAGGTATTTTTCGACGCCGCGATCGACTGGAAGCTCGACATGATGCCCCAGACGGTGCCGAACAGGCCGACGAAGGGGCCAGCGGAGCCGACGGTGGCGAGCACCAGCAGCCGGCGTTCCAGCCGCTCGACCTCGCGGGCGATCGAGACATTCATGACCTTGTCGATGCGCATCTGAAGGCCTGCGACCGAGCGGGCCTGACTCTCGAACGAACGCTTCCACTCGCGCATCGCCGCGACGAAGCAGGCCGCCATGGAATGCGTCGGCTTGGCCGAGAGCGTGCGATAGAGGTCTTCGATCGACTCGCCGGACCAGAAAGCCTGCTCGAAACGGTCCATCGAGCGGCGGGTGCGGGCAAACAGGAAAATCTTGTCGATGGCGATCGCCCAGACCCAGACAGAGCAGGCGAGAAGCCCCAGCATCACCGCTTTCACGATCCAGTGAGCCTGCCAGAACAGCGCGATCAGCGACACGTCCGCGGAAGCGGCAACCGGAAGGGCTGACTGAGCCACGTCGGCCGGATTCATAAGCGGTATCCTCTCAAGGCGATCGTTACCTAATGTCCCGGCCGGCAAATCACCGCCGGTTCCCAACTGCCGCGCTAGCACCGGCGCGACCGGCAAGCCCGCTCAAAGCCTTAATCTTTTTGGGGTGCAGGGGGGCTCGTCCAAAGCCGGCCGCCTGCATTCCCTGCCAAGATGTCAAAACTATGGGCCTCGACCCCAGCGGCTTGACTTCGGGCTTTGGGCGCGATTGTCCGCCCTTACCAGAGCCCGGCGATGGTTAATGCGGGGTTACCGGAACCGAATTTGGCTGCAGGAAAGCCAGGCGTTGCAGGCGGTTGGCAAGCTGCCGGCCCCGGCGGTTGCGGACATCAGGGCGGAGGAACCAGCCCTTGCCTTGGCGATTGTCCGGAAAATCAACCTTCGGCGAGGTTTTGCCATGAGCATCAACCCCAAGACGACCGCCGCTATCGGCGATCATCCGCTCCACCCCGTGATCATCCCGTTCCCCATCGCCTTCCTGGTCGGCGCGCCCATCGCCGATCTCGCCTTCATCGGAACCGGTGACGGATTCTGGGCCAGAGCCGCGATCTGGCTGCTCGGCGCCGGCATCGTCATGGCGCTCGTTGCCGCCGTGGCGGGCTTTGTCGACTTCCTCAGCGAGCCGCGTATCCGCGGTCTCAACGATGCCTGGTATCACATGATCGGCAATCTCGTGGCCGTCGTGCTCGCCGCGATCAATTTCTACCTTCGCTACGCGCAAGGCGCGGAGGCTGCGGTCAAGCCGTGGGGCGTGGCGCTCTCGCTGATCGTGGTCGGCATCCTGCTGTTCACGGGATGGAAGGGCTGGGAAATGGTCTACCGGCATCATGTCGCGGTGCTGGACGCGCCGGGCCAGACCAGTTCGGAGCCGGTCACCCCGCATCATGGCGGCGAGCGCCACCGCCGCGCCGCCTGAACGAGGAGCACGTCGCTTGATGACGTGGGGGCGAGTCAGACGGCTGCGGCGGGCTCGGGCAAGTGGTCAGCCGCGCGGGATTGCCGATTGCGGTGCAGCCCCGGGGCACGTCGCTCGTCACGACCGTGCCGGCGCCGATCTTTGCAAAATCGCCGATCCTGACGTCGCCGAGAATTGTCGCGCCGGAGCCGATGAACACGCCGCGACCAATGCGCGGCGAGCGCGCCGGGAGTTCCGTGCTGCGGCCGATGCTGACGTTCTGAAGGATGGTGGCCTCGTCGCCGATGATCACGTTGGCACCGATCACTATGCCGGTGGCGTGGTCGAGATACACCGACGATCCCATGCTCGCCGCCGGATGAATGCTGACCTGCAGGACGTTCGATGCCTCGTTCTGAAACAGCAGCGCCGCATCGCGATGGTTATGATGCCAGAGCCAGTTCGAGACGCGCCAGGCCTGCAAGGCGACGTAGCCCTTCAAGTGCAGCAGCGGCGCCAACAGTCCGGCGATGGCGGGATCGCGGTGCACGATGGCCTGCAGGTCGCGGCCGGCCACCTCGATCAGATCCGGCTGGCTATCAAAGGCGTCGCGGGAAAATGTTGTGAAGCGCTCGCGTTCGGCCGCGCTGCCGCCAAGCCGGCGTCCGATCAGATCGGAAAGTGCGGCGGTAAAATCGTCATGGGCGAGAATGAGACCGACAAGAGCCTTGCCGAAGATGGGGTCGGCTGCCGCTGCGCGCTGCGCCTCGTCGCGAATTTTCTGCCAGAGACTCTCGCTCGGCATGATCGCACCTTCCGTCATTGTTGCCGCCTGCGGTGTTTTGACGCTTCCTTTTCACTGTCGGATATAGGCGGTCGGCAGCCCGCACGCCACGCTCCCCGTGAGGCTACGAGCTTGCATGCCAGGCGGCCGCGATCATATATATGGAGCCAGTCGAGTTCCCGGCCGAAGCTATGGTCTGAGGTTCGTGCTACCGCGCTGGCCCGGGTGTTCAGGCAAAGTATCTCGTTCAAGACCCCGCAGTGGTCCGCATCCCCGGGTTTGTCGTACACAGCGGCCCTCAGTGCTGCCGAAGCGAATCCCGAATCCTCGTCATCCAAGGTCACGCCAATACATGTCGCCCAACACCTCCGCCGACGACCAACACGACGACATCATGTATCCCTCCGCCCTGCCGTTCCTGCTGGTCCATCTCGGCTGCGTTGCCGCCATCTGGACCGGCGTCACCTGGCAAGCCCTCGCGATCTGCGCCTCGCTGTATGTCGTGCGCATGTTCGCCATCGGAGCAGGCTATCACCGCTATTTCTCCCATCGGGCTTTTGCAACCGGCCGGGTGTTTCAGTTCATCCTGGCCTGGCTCGCGCAAAGCACCGCCCAGAAAAGCGTTTTGTGGTGGGCGGCCAAGCATCGACATCATCATCTCCATTCCGATACCGAAGACGACGTGCATTCGCCGCGTCACCGAGGCTTCCTCTACAGCCATCTCGGCTGGATTTTTTACCGGCAGCACGATGGCACCGACCTCGTGAAGGTCGGCGATTTCGCCGCCTATCCGGAGCTGATGTGGCTGCATCGCCTGGAGCTGCTGCCCGCCGTTACGCTGGCTGCGCTCTGCTTCCTGGTTGCTGGATGGTCCGGTCTCGTCGTCGGCTTCCTGTGGAGCACCGTGGTGGTCTATCACGCGACGTTCTGCATCAACTCCCTCGCCCATGTGCATGGACGCAAGCGGTACGTGACCGGCGATGATTCCCGCAACAATTGGCTGCTGGCCTTGTTCACCCTCGGTGAGGGCTGGCACAACAATCACCACGCCTATCAGAGCAGCGTGCGGCAAGGCTTTCGCTGGTGGGAAATCGACGTCACCTATTACATCCTGAAGGTGCTGTCCTGGTTCGGCGTTGTCTGGAACATGAAGTCGCCGCCGGAGCAGGTGCTGCGCAACGAGCAGCCGCTCGGCGCACGCGTCATCAACCGGGCGGCCCGCGAGCTGGCCGGACGGTTCGATGCGCAGACACTGGCGCACGCGATCTCGTCAGCACTACGCCGGGCCGATTTGGCCCAGTTGCAACTGCCGACGCTGCACGAGATCCTGAGTCGCGCGCACGAAGGCGTCGATGCACTGACGCATCTGCATTTGCCGAAGATTCCGACCCGCGAGGAGTTTCTCGCCGAGGCCAAGGCGATGTTCGCGCGAACGCGATCACTCAATGAGATCGTGGACTACGCTTACGAACACTTCCTGGAGTCGGTTCGCGCGCAGCTCGCCACGGCGCGCTGACCAAGGTCTCTCCGGACCGGGGCTGTCCGGGCCAGGACTTTCCAGACGGTCGCGGCGGCCTGCCGCGCATTCCCAAAACCAAACCGCCCGCCTGCGGGTTGCGCAGGCGGGCGGCTCGGGGCCATCAGGACTTTGGGGGCATGCGCCTGACGGCTTTGAGAGGCGTCAGTCCCGAGATCAACCTTGAGATCAACCCTGCTGCTGGTCGGTCGGCGGCGGGGTCGGGCGTGTCTTGTGTTGCGCCATGAACTGGTCGAACTCTTCCTTGTCCTTGGCGTGACGCAGACGGTCGAGGAAGTTCTTGAACTCGACCTGCTCCTCCTCGAGCCGCTGCAGCGTCTCGGTGCGGTACTCGTCAAAGGCGCGGTTGCCGCTCGAGGGCGGGCCGAAGCCAAAGCCGAAACCGTGGCGCTCCATTCGGCCGCGCATACGGTCCATCTTGTACTGCATCCGCTCCATCTTGTTCTGCCAGCGATCCTGGTTGCTCCAGCACGACATTCTTCTGCTCCCGAGTGTGAAAAAGAGAAGGGCAAGTCCGATCGGCCACCAGATGATGAAGCCGAGGATGGTCACGGCGATCCAGCCGGGATGCCAGGGCGTATTGAGCATGTGGGGGCGCTCGTAGTGTTGGTCCGAAGGGCCGCGCCATCGATTGACATCAGCGGTGTAGGCCATTTCCCTCTCCATGACGGCATCAGCGCCGTTGTGAATGTAAATAACATTTACATAGGTAGATCATCCCGCGATTTTGTCAAGCCGACCGCCTGACAGGGCGCGGGAATTATTTGGGTAACTTTATTTCGGCTTGCCCCAGGGGCCACCGGGCGGCACGCCTGAACCGGAGGATGCCTCCGGTGGCACCGGCGGCGGCTCGGCGCTTTTCGCCGGAGGACGGCGATCGGTCGGGAAGCCGAGACCGCGCAGATAGATCAGCACCTCAGCTTCGAGCAGCTCGTCCGGCGACATCGGCAGCTTTCGACGCGCGGCATCGCCGCGCGAGAACAGCGAGGCCACACCATGCGCCATCGACCAGATGTGCAACGCCATCATCATCGCCGGCGGCCGCGGCGTGCCCGGTGGCGCCAGCGCGGCAAGCCGCTCCGCCGCGGCACGAATAATGTTGAAAGCACGCTCGCTGGCGGCCTGCAGCGCCGGATTGGAATCCACCGGCACGCCCGATTCGAACATCGCGTTATAGAACGCGGGCTCCTCGCGGGCGAAGGCGAGATAGGCCCTGCCGACACGCTCGAACGCCGTGACGGTGTCGGGCCGTCCGTCGTCCCAGGCCGCGGTCAGGCGCGATTCGAACTGCTCGAAGCCGCGTTGCGCGATGGAGGACAGCAGTTCTTCGCGGTCGCGAAAATGCCGGTACGGCGCCGCCGCACTGACGCCGGCCATGCGCGCGGCATCGGCAAAGGTGAAGCCGGCCGCGCCCTTCTCGGCGATCAGCCCAAGGGCGGCCTGCAACAGGGCTTCCTTCAGATTGCCGTGGTGATAGCCGCGCTCGGCGCGGCGCGTCTCCTTGCGCCAGCTCATGTGAACGAGCTTTACATGAGCCGGGCATGAAGGTCACTAGCGGCAACGGTTTGATCAGCCCGTATTTCCCGCAGTCATTCCGGGCCGATCCGAACCATCGGACCCCGGAATGATGCCAGGCCTGGCGCCCCGGGGACTAACGCCCCGGGATCGGCAGCACCGGCATGACCTCGATGGATTCGCCCGGGAAGATCGCAAAATGCGGGTGGTTCTTGAACAGTTCTGCAGCGGCCTCCTGCGAGGCCGCGCGCACCACCGTAAAGCCGGTCAGCGCATTGCTGACCTCAGTGACACCGCCGGCGTCGATCCTGCGGGTCTTGCCGAGTGGGCCTCCCATCTCGACGATGACGGATTTGTGCTTTTCGACCCAGCCGTGCCAGGCAGCCATGCCTTCCTGCTCCTTCGCCTTCCGTTCAGCCTCAGGCATCGCGTGCCAGGCTGCCATTTTCGTGCCGGTCATGCTGCCGAGATAGACGGCGAGAAACGTGTGTTCGGTGCTCATGGGGGTGTCCTCAGGTTTGGTGGGTTGGAGAAAAATTCGGGACTTCGGCCGCGGCGGTCGCCTTGGTTATTTGCTCCTCAGGTCGGCAAACCCGGCGGCAGCCTCCTGCACCTCGGGTGAAAAATCGACCATCTCCTGCACCTGCCGGATCTCGATAATTTCGTTCGCTGAGGCCGGGCATCTCTTGGCCCAGGCGATCGCCTCGCCACGCGAATCGACCTCGATCATCCAGTAGCCGCCCAAGACTTCCTTGGCCTCAGTGAAGGGGCCGTCGGTCACAACAGGCTCACCGGTCGCAAAGGAGACGCGCGCACCCATCGACGGCGGATGCAGGCCGTCGAGCGTGATCAGCACGCCGGCGTCCTTCAGCGCCTCGTTGTAGCGCATCATCGCGGCGACACGCTCGGGATCGAGTTGGACATCCGGCGGCGCGGTCTCGTAGCCGAGCGGGATCATCAGCATCATGAATCGCATGGAGGTTCCTTGCTTGCTTAGTCGCCCTTACCCAAGACGAGCGAACCTTGACGAAACCGACAGGTGACGAAAATTATTCTGGAGATGATTGCGCTGGCCGCTAGCGCGCCTGCGGCAGGAAACGACCGTCCTGCCGGGCAGCGCCGAAATAGACCTCGATACGACGAACCTTGCCGCCGGCGAAGGTGAAGAACTCGGTGTTGCGAAAGCTCCTGCCATCTGTCGCCAAGCAGAGATAGGTGACGAAGGCCTCGTCGCCCTGGACGAAAATCCGCTCGATGTCGTGCCGCGCAATCCAGCCGGTGTCCCTCCAGCAATGCTCGAAATAGGCCGCCTTCTCGAGGTCGTCGTCGAACGGGCTGGTGAAGCGAAAGTCGTCCGCCAACGCGTCGGCGACCCGTTGCCGGTCGTTGCCGAGATAGGCGGCGAAGAGGTCTCGAATCAGGTGTTCGGGGTCGGTCATCGAGCGGTTCCATGGACAATCGTCTTGAAGACGGTCGACGCACGGCCGCGCCGACATCGAGCACGGCTTCAACCATGCGAAAAATAATGCAACGCGGCGGCCGTACAAATACGGGCCTCCTATGAACTCCGCCGTGCATATGAATCGAGAATGCTTGCGACCTGAGCAACATGGCGCGCGCACGTGAAATGACTGAACGGGTGCCGCCTCGTGCAGGAATTTACAGTTGCTCAAGAACAGCATGCAACTTTTTGGCTTGAGCGAACGGTATGACAATCCGGCTGATTCGCCCCTCAGCATGACGCGGAGCTTACGTGTTCAATTTCCAGAGCAAGAAAGTCAGGCACGCAGTCGCGGAGGTCGAGGCGCTCGACCGGTCCCAGGCCGTGATCGAATTCGGCCTCGACGGCACCATTCTCGATGCCAATGAAAATCTCCTCAAGATGAGCGGCTATTCGCTCTCGGAGATCAAGGGCAAGCATCACAGTATCTTCGTCAGCCCGACTGAACGGGAGAGCGCCCGTTACCGCGACTTCTGGGCCAGCCTGAACCGCGGCGAGTTCCAGACCACGCAATACAAGCGGTTCGGCAAGAACGGCAAGGAAGTCTGGGTCCACGCCTCCTACGCGCCGCTGCGCGACGAGAACGGCAAGGTGGTGAGCTTCATCAAGTTCGCCACCGACATCACGGCATACAAGGTCAAGACCATGGAGGACGCGGGCAAGATCGCCGCGATCAGCCGTGCCCAGGCCGTGATCGAATTCAACATGGACGGCACCATCGTCGCCGCCAACGAGAATTTCCTGGGCGCAATGGGCTACTCGCTCGACGAAATCCGGGGCAAGCACCACAGCATGTTCGTCACGCCGGAAGATCGCGCGAGCTCGGCCTACGCCGACTTCTGGGCGCGGCTGAACCGCGGCCAGTTCGAAGCCGCCGAATACAAGCGGATCGGCAAGGGCGGACGCGAAATCTGGATTCTGGCGACCTATAACCCTATCCTCGACGAGACCGGCAAGCCGTTCAAGGTGGTGAAATTCGCGACCGACGTCACCGCGCAGAAGATGAAGGCGGCCGACAATGACGGACAGCTCGCCGCGATCCAGAAATCGCAAGCGGTGATCGAGTTCAACATGGATGGCACCATCCGCACCGCCAACGAGAATTTCTTGAAGGCGATGGGGTATTCGCTGGCGGAGATCAAGGGACAGCACCACTCCATGTTCATCGAGCCGAACGAAAAGAATTCGGCGGCCTATCGCCAGTTCTGGGAGACGCTCAACCGCGGTGAATACCAGGCCGCCGAATACAAGCGGATCGCCAAGGGCGGCCGCGAAATCTGGATCCAGGCGTCCTACAACCCGATCCTCGACCTCAACGGCAAACCCTACAAGGTGGTGAAATATGCCACCGACATCACCGCGCAGGCGATCGGCCGCAAGAAGGCCGACAACGCGCGCGGTCTGATCGAGGCGGTCGCGGCCGGCAGCGAAGAGATGAGTGCCTCGATTCGCGAGATCTCCGCGACCATGGCAAAGTCACGCGAGAATTCGAAGGTCGCGACCACCCGCGTCGAGGCCGCCGACGGCCAAGCGCAGCGGCTGAACGCGGCGGCGCAGGCGATGAGCGGCATCGTCGAGATGATCTCGGGCATCACCGGCCAGATCAACCTGCTCGCGCTCAACGCCACGATCGAATCGGCGCGCGCGGGCGAAGCCGGCCGCGGCTTCGCCGTGGTCGCCTCCGAGGTGAAGAGCCTCGCCAACCAGGCCAAGCAGGCGACCGACACCATCACCTCCGAAATCGACGCGCTGAACACCATCTCCGGCGACGTTGCAAGCTCACTGACCGCGATCAAGGTCGCGATCGCCGGCGTCAACGAGTTCATCGCCTCCACCGCCGCCGCGGTCGAGGAACAGAGCATCGTGACGGCCGACATGTCGGCCAACATGCAGCGCGCCACGGCGGAGCTTGCTTAGGCGCCCTGCGCGGCCGCAAAAGGAGAGCCTCGAAGAGCAAAGGCGCGATAGTTTGTCGCGTCTCCTCACGGCTTTCATGGTAGGGAGACCGCCTCAACTCCCGAACCACGGATAAGCTATGACCGCCTCCCCGCAGAAAATCGCCCTCGTCACCGGAGCCGCGCGTGGCATCGGGCTTGCGACCGCGAAGAAGTTTTTGACCGAGGGCTGGCGGGTGGCGCTGCTCGACATCGAGGGTGAGCTGCTCGGCCGCGCGGTCGCCGAGATCGGCCGGGACGAGACCACGCTGGCGTTGACCTGCGACGTCTCGGACGCAGCCGCGGTTGCCGCCGCGATGGCGATGCTCGAACGGCGGTTTGGCCGGCTCGACGCGCTCGTCAATAATGCCGGCATTGCCGTGTTCGCGCCGCTGATGGAGACGTCGGAGACCGACTGGCGGCGCGTGCTCGAGGTCAACCTCACCGGTCCGTTCCTCTGCACCAAGGCGGCGGTGCCGCTGATGCGCGACGGCAATGGCGGTGCCATCGTCAACATCACCTCGATCTCGGCGGTGCGCGCCTCGACGCTGCGCTCGGCCTACGGCACCAGCAAGGCGGGCCTCGCGCACCTCACCAAGCAGCTCGCGGTCGAGCTTGCGTCCCTCAACATCCGCGTCAACGCGGTCGCGCCGGGGCCGGTCGACACCGCGATGGCAAAGCAGGTGCACACCAGGGAGATCCGCGCCGACTATCACGACGCCATCCCGCTCAACCGCTACGGCCTGGAAGAGGAACTTGCCGAAGCGATCTACTTCCTTTGCTCGGAACGATCGAGCTACATCACCGGCCAAATTTTGGCCGTCGATGGCGGCTTCGATGCGGCGGGCATCGGCCTGCCGACGCTGCGCGGCGAACGGCGGAACGGATAGACACGGCGTAGGTTGGCTTAGCGAAGCGTCACCCACCTCTTCTCGTTGACCTATCCTATGGACTCGAATTCGCGGAGGCTTCATGCGACGCGTCACCCTCATCAAGGCCTTGATGCTCGCATCCGCGCTGCTCGCCGCCACGCCTGCCTTGGCCGAAATCCGCATCATCCAGTCGCCCGGGGGACAGGTCGGGCCGTTCCTCGATTTGTTCGAGAAGGTGCGCGAGAGCGGCGAGCGCGTCGTGATCGACGGTCCCTGCCTGTCCGCCTGCACGCTGTTGCTGAGCATCGTGCCGGGCGAGCGGATTTGCGTCACCAAGCGTGCCGTGCTCGGCTTCCATGCGGCGCGCTCGGTCGATCGACGCGGGCGCTTCTACGCCGAGCCGGAAGCATCAGATGCGGTGCTTGCGGCCTATCCCGGCCCGGTGCGCGACTGGATCAGCCGCCGCGGCGGCCTGTCGTCGCGGTTGCTTCTGCTGAAGGGGCGCGACCTCGCCGCGATCTATCCGCGCTGCCGGTGATGATCAGGCGGACCCAAGCGCCCGCACCGCAGCGCCGCGCAACCACATCGTTTCGATGATCGCGAGCGTCAGCTTCACGCTCATCGCGTTGCTTCGTGAGCCAGCAAACAAGCGCGCCGGCAAAATTGGGCCGGTCACGCGCTTCGTGAGCCCTAATAATAACTCTGGATCAGCTGGCTCAATTCCATGCTCGCGCAGATGAGCATACCCCAAAGTGCAAAGTTGATCTGCAGCGCCGCCGCCATCGGTCGCTCCCCTTCCAAGTCCGCCCGCCCCAGTTTTTAGATTTATGACGAAATAAATAACGATTCTGTCCCGGAGTTCACAGCCTAATATTGCGCCAGTTGTTGTGCGATGCGGTCCGCATCATTTCACGAAGCGGCCTCACTGCTCTCGCAATGTGGTGCGACAGGAGAATCCATATTCGGCCATGTCGGCCACGCGTTTCCCTTAGGTTCCATTTGAGCGGTGCGACGCAAGCTTCGGCAAGCGGAGTTGGCGCGTCGCATACAACACCCAAGGGTCCGGCATGATGCGACACGGCTTTGTCTTGCTCACTTTTTGCGCAACACTCATGGGATGCGCGGTCGCGCCTGCGCAGGAACGCCGTCCGATCGCATGGGACGGCCTCGGTCAGGATCCGAACCGTCCCTCTGTCATGAAGCGTCGTGTGGCGACCCAAGCTCCCGCGGCGAGTGATCCGAATCAGGAGCGGGAAAAGTACTCGGCACCTTGCGCCCGTACTCCGCGGCGTGGTGGGCAATCCATGACGAAATCGAAGCGGAGAACGACAGGCAGCTCGGGACCAAGCTCGTGATCTGCCCGCGCTGCGTTCCGTCGTCCCAATCACCGAGCAATGACGTGACAGGATCAATCCGCTGATGGACATGCTGTCGATCGGCGCATGACGCAACGGCCTCATGCGCGCCCCTCTCCCGCGTCGTCAGGGAGAGGGGATCGCCGCTTGGCGCGTCAGGCGATCGCGCCTGTCACATTCCCTCGGCCGGGCAGTTCACCATCCAGGGAATGCCGAACTTGTCGACGCACATGCCAAAACCCTTGGCCCAGAAGGTCTTGCTGAAGGGCATGGTGACCTTACCGCCATCGGCGAGTGCGTTGAACTTGCGCTCGCCCTCCGCGGGGTCCGCGACCGTGAGCGAGATCGAAAAGCCCTGCGGCTTGTGAAAATGCTCGGGCGGCGCATCCGACCCCATCAGCACGCCGCCGTCGGGCAGCGACATCCGCGCATGCATGATCGTCTTCTCGCGGCCGGGCGCAGCCGCCATGTCCGGCGGTGCGTCCGACGAACGCATCATGGCATCGATCTTGCCGCCGAGAACCTTGGCGTAATAATTGAACGCCACCTCGCAGGTGTCCTGGTAGAACAGATATGCATTGAGCATCGTTTCTCTCCTTTTGGCTTTCGTTCGGGGTGACGGCGCTACTTCTCGGTGAGCTTCTTCAGGCTCGCCAAGCCGGCCTCGAAATCCTTGCCGATCATGTTGTCCATGTTGATGAACACCTGCATGACCTTAGACAGGAACGGGGCCGGACCGGACATCGCCCACGTGACCAGTGTGGCATCGCCTTGCGGCACAAAGGTGAACTCGGCGGTGTTGTGGCCTTCGAAAGGCCGCTCGAAATCGAGCTTGATGCGGAGTTTTGACGCCGCACTCGCCTCGAGTATCTCCATATGGCCGGCGCCGACATTGTTGTTGCCGTCCCAGGCATAGGTCGCGCCCTTGCCTTGCGCGGTGCCGCCAAACGTCCGCTTCATCGCAGGATCGCGGTTCTCGTAGGGTGACCAGGCGGTCCAGCGATGGAAATCGGCGACCTGCGGATAGATCGCATTGGCTGGCGCTTTCACGGCGAGGCTGCGTTCGACGCGGAATGTGTCGGGCTTCGTCAGGGCGAAGACGAGCACGCCCACGATTCCGACTACGAACAGGACGGCGATGACGGCAATAGCTTTCAGCATGAATGGCTCCCTGGATACGGTCCTGGGACGAAGGGAGGGCGCCGGGCCCGACAAGGCGAGGCGGAAATTTTGCTACGCCCGAAGCAGGCGCTCCCTACGTCACCTTGGCGCCTTGACTTTGGCGTCTTGCCTTGCGCCGCCATTTGCGACCGTGGGCTGGCTGTCCCGGATCAGGCGATCGAGATGCATGCGGATGTGAGCCGCTTCTGCGGACGTGTTGGCGAGAGCGATGGCGCGGTCGAAGGCGATGCGGGCTTCGTCGTTGCGGCCGAGCTGCATCAGGAAAGCGCCGCGCACGCCGTAGAAATGGAAGTAGTTGGCAAGCTTTGGCGCCAGCGGCTCGATCAGGTCGAGCGCGGCTTGCGGTCCGCGCACCTTGGACACCGCGACCGCGCGGTTGAGCGTCACCACCGGCGACGGCTGCACCACCTCCAGCGCACCATAGAGCAGGTCGATCTGGGCCCAGTCGGTCTCCTCGGGCGTGGACGCGCGGGCATGCAGCGCGGCGATCGCGGCCTGGATCTGGTAGGGCCCGCTGCGGCGATGGCGTATCGCCTTGTCGATCAGCGCAAGGCCTTCCGCGATCATGGTGCCGTTCCACAGCGAACGATCCTGGTCGTCCAGCAGGATCAGCGAGCCATCCGCGGCAAAGCGCGAGGCACTGCGCGCATGCTGCAACAAGATGAGCGCCGTGAGCCCCATGATCTCCGGCTCGCTCTGGAACAGCCGCAGCAGCAGCCGCGCCAGCCGGATCGCTTCCTCGCACAGCGGTTTTCTGATTTCGGCGGTGTCGCCGCTCGCCGAATAGCCCTCGTTGAAGATCAAATAGATCATCGCGGCCACACCGGCGAGCCGCTCCGAACGCTCGACCGCGCCCGGCGTTTCAAACGGTGTCCCGGCCTCCGCGACCTTGGCCTTGGCACGCGTGATGCGCTGCTCCATCGCCGCATCCGACACCAGGAAGGCGCGCGCGATCTGCTTCACCGTCAGGCCGCAGACGATACGGAGCGCCAGTGCGATCTGCTGCGTCGCCGGCAGCCCTGGATGGCAGCAGATGAACATCAGCCGCAAAATGTCGTCGCGGTAGTGCGAGCCGTCGAGCCGCTCCGCGAGTGCGCCCTCGGCGTCGTCGAGATCGGAGATCGCCTGGTCGTCTTCCGGCATCGGCTGCTGCTTGCGGGTGCGGCGCACCTCGTCGATCGCAACGTTGCGGCCGACCATGATCAGCCAGGCCGCGGGATCGCGCGGCGGTCCGTTCTGCGGCCAGGTCTTCAGCGCGCGCAGGCAGGCGTTCTGAAACGCTTCCTCGGCGGTGTCGAGATCGCGGAAATAGCGCAGCAGTGCGCCGACCGCCTGGGGGCGCGCCGAGGTCAGCGCGGTCTCGATCCAGGCGGTATCGGCCTCGCTCACGTCAGATTCCCTCCGGGCCTGAACACGCCTACCGGGCGTACCTCATAGGCGCCACCGGGATTGGCCGATCCGAGGTCACGCGCAACGTCGAGCGCCTCGTCGAGGTTCTTGCAATCGACGATATAGAAGCCGAGCAACTGCTCCTTGGTCTCCGCATAGGGGCCGTCGAGCACCAGTGGCGGATCCTCCTTGCGCAGCGTCGCTGCCGCAGTGGTCGGCAGCAGCCGCGCCACCGGGCCGAGCCGGCCCTGCTGTGTCAGCTTCTCCTGCACCACGGCGAGCTTCTTCATCACGGCTTCATCCTGGTCCTTGCTCCAGGAGCCGACGAAGTCCTCGTCGTGATAGCAAAGGATCGCATAAAGCATGGGCAGTACCTTCTCTGAACGCTTGTTTTGAAGACGATCCACTATGCCTCGCCCCGACACGGCTGCGGAAAAAAATTGCAAGAAAAATCCGACAGATCGTGCCAAGGAGGGCCATCAAAGCGGAACCTCAAGAGGCACTTCGAATGACCGTGGGCACACTGGCCGTCCTGATCAACAGCACGCAGCAAAACTGGCTGCCGGAGCGCTGGAAGGCCCGGTTCGACGCGGTCGGCGGCGGCCGCCGCGTGGTGCTGCTGCCCGATGCCGGGCTCGATCCGGCCGAGGTGCACTATGCCGCGGTGTGGAAGCCGGTGCCGGGCGATCTCGGCTGCTTCCCCAATCTGCGTGCGATCTTCAATCTGGGCGCCGGCGTCGATGCGCTGATGGCGGACAAGAGCCTTCCGAACGTGCCGCTGGTGCGCGTGGCCGTGCCTGATCTGACCGGCCGCATGACCGAATACGTCGTGCAGCACGTGCTGATGCACCACCGCCAGGAGCTTTATCTGCGCCAGTCGCAGCGCGAAAAGCGCTGGGAGCCGACCTATCAATGGCCGGCGAGCGCCGTCACGGTCGGTGTCATGGGACTGGGCACGCTCGGCGCTGATGCGGCCGAAGTGCTGCGGCGGCTTGGTTTCCGTGTCGCCGGCTGGAGCCGCAGCCCGCGCACCATCGCGGGCGTCGAATGCTTCCATGGCGCCGGGCAGATCGACGCGTTCCTGCGCACGACCGATATTCTCGTCAGCCTGTTGCCGCTGACGCCCGATACACACGGCATCCTCAACCGCGACGTCTTCACCAAGCTCAACCGCAAAAGCCCACTCGGTGCGCCCGTGCTGATCAACGCCGGCCGCGGCGGCCTTCAGAACGAAGCCGACATCCTGGCCTGCCTCGACGACGGCACGCTGGGCGCCGCCTCGCTCGACGTCTTCGTGCAGGAGCCGCAGCCGAACGACAGCCGGTTCTGGACCCATCCCAAGGTGCTGCTGACCCCGCACAACGCCGCCGACACCGACGCCGATGCGATCTCGGCCTATGTCGCCGAGCAGATCGCGCGGTTCGAGGCGGGTGGCGTGCTGGAGAACGTGGTGGACCGAGCGCGGGGATACTGAGACCTCATGTGCCACCCGAGCCCGTAAAATCACTGATCGCCGGCCGGTATCCCGTTCATCCTCTCTTAGCGAGAAGTTGATACGCGTTGTTAATCAACGCTCAACGAACGAGTCGGACATGCGCTTTACGCTCGGCCTCAGGATGCGGATCACGGTTGCGCTGGCGGTGACGGCTGCCGCGACCGCGCTGTTTGCGGTGCTCGGTGCAATGTGGATCATCGCGGGGATCATCGACCGCGCCGACCAGCGCGAGCTGCGCAGCCATTACGATGCCCTGCAATCGCGCATCACCGAGGAGTCCCGCCGCGCCGCCGCCATGAGCGCCGTCGTGGCCGCGATGCCGGCGACGCAGGACGCGATGGCCAAGCAGGATCGCAATGCCCTGGTCAGCCTGTTCGGGCCGGTGTTTGCCGCGACCAAATCGGAGTACGGCGTCGAACAGTTCCAGTTCCACGTGGCGCCCGCAACCTCGTTCCTGCGCGTGCACCAGCCTGCTAAATTTGGCGACGACCTCTCGGGCTTCCGCAAGACCGTGATCATGGCCAACCAGGAGCACAAGGTCGTGGTCGGCCTCGAGGGCGGCCTGGCCGGGCTCGGCATCCGCGGCGTTGTGCCGATCGCGCAAGGCGGCAAGCATCTCGGCTCAGTGGAATTTGGCCTGACCTTCGGCCAATCTTTCCTGGACGACTTCAAGACCAACCGCCATGTCGACATTGCCTTCCATCTCGCGGACGGCGGCGGCTTCAAGCTGTTCGGCGGCACGCTGAAGGGCAAGAGCTTCTTCGACGCGACCGATTACGGCCGAGCCGCCGGCGGTGACTTCACGATGCGGCAGGCCAAGCTCGACACAACGCCGGTGGCCGCGCTGCTCGGACCGATCAGGGATTTTTCCGGCAAGCCCCTCGGCGCGGTCGAACTGGTGATGGATAATGCCGACTATGTGGCCTCTGCCGACCGTGCCTGGCTGCTGGCATTCGGCATCGCCGCGCTCGGGCTCGTGCTCGCCGCAATCGTCGGCTATCTCATCGCCCGCAGCATCTCGCGGCCGATCATCTCCATCACCACCGTGATGCGCGAGCTGGCCGACGGACACCTTGATGTCACCGTCCCCCTCAGCAAAGCGAATGACGAGGTCGGCGCGATGGTCAAGGCTGTCGCGGTGTTCCGCGACAACGCCGTCAACTTCAGCCGGCTCCAGGCCGAACAGGCCGACACCAAGGCGCAGTCCGAAGCGGAGAAACGGCGCGCGTTCGCCGCTCTCGCCGACAATTTCGAAGCCAGCATCCGCGACGTCGTCACCACGGTCTCCTCGGCCGCGGTCGAGATGGAGAACACGGCGCGCTCGATGTCTGATATCGTCGAGCGGTCACGGCAGCAGACCGGCACGGTGTCGTCGGCCTCGGCGCTCGCCTCGGAGAATGTGCAGACGGTTGCTGCCGCCGCGGAAGAGCTGTCGTCGTCGATGACAGAGATCAGCCGGCGCCTTGCGCACGCGACGGCGGTGGTCGGCAAAGCTGCGAGCGATGGGCGACGGTCGAATGAGCGCGTGCAGAGTCTGGCCGACGCCGCGCAAAAAATCGGCGACGTCGTCTCCTTCATCAGCGGCATTGCCGAGCAAACCAATCTGCTGGCACTCAACGCGACGATCGAGGCGGCGCGCGCGGGCGAAGCCGGTCGTGGCTTTGCGGTGGTCGCTTCAGAGGTGAAGGCGCTGGCAACCCAGACCGCCAAGGCGACCGAGGAGATCGGGGCGCAGGTGACGGCGGTCCAGGGGGAGACCACCGGCGCAGTCGACGGCATCCAGTCGATCTGCGCAACGATCCAGGAGGTCGACGAGATCTCTGCCGCGATTGCCGCCGCCGTCGGCCAGCAGGGCACCGCGACGCAGGAGATCGCGCAGAACGTCCAGCAGGCAGCCGCCCGCACCGGCGAGGTCTCGCAAAACATCGCGGGTGTCACCGCCGGCATCGCCGCGACGGGAACAGCGGCGGAGGAAGTCCTGGGCTCGGCGATCGAGCTGTCAAAACAATCGCAGCGGCTGCGCGACGAGGTGGACCGCTTCCTCGCGCATATTCGCGCAGCGTAGCGGGGACGACGTTTGGGAGATAGCTTGCGCCACGCAGCGCCTAGCTCTTTCCTCCCACTATCACGTCGATCGTCCCCTTTACGATCGCCTCGAGCTCCTTCCGCGACACACGCGCGCGGGAGCGGATAGCGATTGAGTGCACGGTCGCTGAAGCGAGATGCGCCAGCACGGCGGGATCGGCGCTCTCGGGCAACTCGCCTTTCTCCTTGGCGCGGCGGAAGCAACTCGCAAACGCCTTGTCGAGCTCGTTGAGGCCATCGAGCACCATGGCCCGGATCTCGGGATCGCCGACCGCCTCGGAGGCCGCCGTGACCACGGTGAAGCAGCCGCGCGGGCCGGTCTCGCCGGAGAGATAGATGTTGAGCGCGGAGGCGAAGATGCGCTCCAGCCGCTGGCGTACGGGCATCTCCTGGCGAAAGATCTCCACCATCGATGCGCGCGCTTCCTCGCGGTAGCGCTGATAGCTCTTGATGTAGAGCTCGCGCTTGTCGCCGAAGGCACCATAGAGGCTCGGGCGATTCATGCCGGTGGCTTGGCTGAGATCGTCGAGCGAGGTCGCGGCGAAACCCTGCGTGCGGAACAGGTCGAGCGCCTTGCCAAGCGCGACGTCGGGCTCATAGGCGCGCGGACGGCCGCGGCGTTTGGGTTCGCTGGCAGCAGCTGGCGGCTTCGATTTTTGTACCATTTCGCAATTTAATCCTTGACTACGCCTATAATATGCAAGACAGTACAAAAATCAATCCGGCCGGGTTGAGCGACACTCCAGAAGTCACATCGAGGAATTGCCCAAGGAGGCTCAAGATGGATCTTTATTTCTCGCCGCTCGCCTGTTCGATGGCGAGCCGCGTCGCGCTCTATGAAGCCGGCGCCGAAGCGAATTATCTCGAAGTCGATCCGCCGACCAAGACAGTACTGAACGACGGCACTGACTTTCGAACCGTGAACCCGATCGGCCTGGTGCCGACACTGCGGACCGATGAGGGCGTGGTGCTAACCGAGAACGCCGCGATCCTGCAATATATCGCCGACCGCTTCCCGCAATCGGGCCTCGGCGCCGCAGCGGGCATCGATCGCACGCGGCTGCATCAATGGCTCTGCTTCATCGGCACCGAGCTGCACAAGGGCCTGTTCATCCCGGTGCTCGACCGCAAGGCGCCGCAGGAGACGAAAGCCTATGCGCTGGAGAAGAACCTGTCGCGGCTGGACTATCTCGACAATTACCTGAAGGGGCGCGACTTCCTGCTCGACCATTTCAGCGTCGCCGACGCCTATCTCGTCACGGTCATCAACTGGACCATGGCGACGCCGCCGATCGAGCTCGCCAAATGGCCGAACGTGAAGGCCTATTACGAACGCCTGCGTCAGCGGCCGTCGATCGCCAAGGCGATCGCGGAAGAGTTCGAGCTGTACAAGGCCGAGCAGGTGCGGAAGAAGGCGGCGGCGTAGCGGCATTCGAAACGACCGTCGTTCCGGCCCATGCGCCGGGACGACGGGTTAAACAGCGCGACAGACCGCGCCCCGGAACAATTGGCTATTTCGGCGCGTGGAGTACGACCCCGTAGCGTCGGTATATCCGATCGATCGTGCCGTCGTTTCGCAGCCGTTCAACCACTCCATCGATGGTGTCGCGCAATGCATCATCCGGACGAACCATGCCGACCGCGACGTTCCAGTTGAGATCGGCTATGGACTCGTCGCGATCCAGGATGCGGAATGCCTTGTCCGGATGCGTCAGGTTGAAATAACTCGCCGCGGCGGGAGTGACCGCAGCGGCATCGATCTCATGGTTTGACAGGGCATCGAGGCTGTCGCTCTCGAAGCCGAAAGTCGACGTCGGGACGTGCCGTTGACTGATGATCATGGCAGCGACGGAGCCGACCTGCACCCCGACCTTGGTATGCTCGTTGAGGCTCTGGAACGAGGCGAGCGCGCTGGATGAGGGGACGGCGAGTGCGACGCCCGTGCGATAATACGGTTTTGAGATTCTCAAGCGGGTTTCACCCTGCGCTTCGCGGTCGGCGATGACATCCAGAACGATATCGCAACCGGCGCTCCGCATCTGGTACTGGGTGATGATCCAATCGAGTCGCAGGGAGACGCCGAGCGCGTGTGCCAGCGCCTGGCCCAATTCGATCTGAAAGCCGGGAGGATCGGCGGCCTTGCTTGCGAACGGAAGCGAGTTCGGATGGGCGCACAATCCGAGCACGCCGGACGCGCGGATCGCGTCCAGGGTTCGCCCCTGCGCAGGATTCAGCAGTGCGATCACGGCGCCGACCACAAGCGGGAGAACTGTCTTCATTCCGCGTCCTCGTATCGACATCGGCCTGGTCGATTCAGCCCTCGCGCGGCTTCAGGGCGCGGATATATTTGACGATCTGGTCGATCTGCGCGTCGGTGAAGGCCCCGCCGAATGCCGGCATCGCACCGGACTTGCCGTTCTTGATGCGGCTGTGCAGATAGTCGTCGTCACGCGGGGAATCCATCAGCTGCGGTCCCTTGCCGGCGGCCCGGCCGCCAGCAGAGTGACAAAAGCCGCAAGTCCCTGCGAATAACTGCTCGACGTCGAACGTCCCGTTGTCGGGTACGGGAGGGGCAGACTGCGCCTGAACCGGTGCGGCATACAGCGACGAGGCGCCCAGCACCGCCGATAGCAGCGCGGTGATCTTCTTCACATGCAAGTTCAAGGTATCCAGCTCCATATCCTGAAGCGCCACGCCCCGAAGCACGAGTCCTGAAGCACACTCGGAAATTCCAATGCACGGGAAGCAAGCTTGCGCCTGCTCCCCGGCAATCTGCGATGATCTATTTCAAGCTGAAGACGACGAGCGCCCCGTCATCACGCGGCATGCTCTTGTAAACGCCGCCGAAGTTTGGCGCGTATTCGTCCGCCAGCATGCCGCCAAAGCCAGCGGCCACGGCAATGTACTGCTTGCCATTGACGGAATAGCTGACGATGCCGCCCTGGTGGCCCGTGCCGTTGTTGTGGCTCCACAGCTCGGCCCCGGTTTCGGCATCGTAAGCATGAAGGATGCCGCGGGAGTCGGGCACGAATACGAGATTGCCCGCAGTCGACAGCACGCTTCCGAGCGGAGGCTCGGGATAGCGAACCTCCCACTTCTTGGCGCCGGTGATGGGGTCGCGCGCGTCGAGATGTCCATAAATCTCTCCGCCCGGAGGGGGTACCATCTTGAAATCGGCGCCGATGTTAAGCTGGACCTGGGGCGCTGTGACCGGCGTCGTCTTCTGGACGTCGAGCGTCATGCACCATTCCTGGCCGATCTTGTAGTACAGGCCGGTCTTCGGGTTGTAGGAGCCGGCATTCCAGCTGACGCCGCCGCCAATGAAGGGGCACAGCGGCGGTTCGGTAACCTTCCCGGCCGTGAAGTCGCGACGGCCGATCAAGGCACCCGTCTTGGGATCGATATCCTTGACGAAATTGATGTTCTCAACGAGCCGCCAGACATTCTTCACGGCGAGGTTGCGGTCATAGACGAAGACGAAACCGCCCTTGTTCGGGTGAACTACAAACTTCTGACCGTCGCGTTCGAGCATCACAAACTCGCCGACCGCGCTGTCGAAATCCCAGGCGTCGTGCGGCAACTCCTGATGATGGAATTTCAGCCTGCCGGTATCGACGTCGAGACCGATCACCGAACTCGTGTAGAGATTGTCGCCGGGACGCGCGCCTTGCGTCTTGTAATCGGCGCCCGACCAATCGTAGAGCGGCGCCGGGTTTGCGGTGCCCCACAGAATTGTGTTGGTCTCGGAATCGTAAGTGCCCGGCATCCAGCCACCGCCCCCGCCCGTGCGCCAGGAATCCTTTCCCCACGTCTTCATGGCCTCGTCGGTGCCGGCGACGGTCAAGAACTCCCACTTCTTCTTCCCGGTGGTGGCATCCAGGCCGAAGATCGGGCCGCGGCCCGGCCATTCACCGCCTTGCGCTCCGATGACCACCGTGCCCTTCGCGTAAAGCGGCGCACCGGTGAAACCGACCGTGAGCTTCTGCGAGTCGATCAGCCTGGTTTCCCAGAGGACCTTCCCCGACTTCATATCCAGGCCAAGAACCCTGCCATCCATGGTGCCGACGAAAACCTTGCCCTCGCCGAGCGCTACGCCGCGATTATAGGGGGAATGGGTCTGACGGGAGATCAGGGCCTCGTCGAGCTCCGGAAAATGGGACCAGATCACCTCGCCTGTCGCGCCGTTGAGCGCAAAGACCCGGCTGTAAGAACCCGAGTAATAGAGCACGCCATCCGCCGCGAGCGGCATCGATTGCAGGCCGCGGGTCGAGCGTCCTGGAATATGGGTCCAGGCAACGTTCAGATTGCCGACGTTGTTTGCATTGATCTGCGCCAGCGGGCTGTAGTGATAGGATTTGTATGAACCGTGATAGGTCAGCCAATCGTTCTGACCGCCGTTCTCGATCCGCGCAGTATCCACGGATTGGGCAAAGGCTGACGACACCATCAGCGTCGCGCCGGCAACAAGAGGTAGACCAGACTTACACCAACGCTTCTTCATCCGTTCCTCCCGCTTTTATGTTTGTTTAACGTGCGTCTCACAGATGCCGCCGCGAGGGATGCTGCAGTCCGCTGTCGGTTCTTCTCCATCGCATACGAGCCACCAACGGCTCTCGATCTCTCTCGGCGGACATCGCCAAAAGGTGCTACGTTCTCTGGACTGGTTGCAGTTGCGCTTATCCTCGCTCCGGCAGCGTACGCCCGATGACGAGGAGCGCAAAGATACAATACGTGCACGGAGCGAATTTGACGCGCGGCGCAGATTGGAAACGTCAGGTGCGCTGACCGGTTCGTTTCGCGTCGCAGATCTCAGACTGCTGCGCGCGGGGGCGGTAACGCCAGGGCTCCAAGACGGATTTATCCGTATAGCACCCTCGGGAGGATCGTGACGATGCCGGGCCAGAGCGTCAGCAGCAGCACGAAGCCGACCATGATGAGGAGATAGGGCATCGTGACACGCGCGATGTAGCCGAGGCCGTCGTCGGTCAGGCCCTGGATCACGAACAGGTTGAAGCCGACCGGCGGCGTGATCTGAGCCATCTCGACCGCGAGCACCAGGAAGATGCCGAACCAGATCTCGTCGAAACCCGCGCCCTTCACGATCGGCAGCACGATCGGCCGCGTCATCACGATCATCGAGAAGCCGTCGAGGAAGCAGCCGAGGATCAGATAGAATAAAATCAGCACCACGATCAGCATGAAGGGCGACAGCCCGAGCCCCTTCACGAAGGCGGCGACTGTTTGCGGGATGCCGAGGAAGGCCGCAGCGTTGCCGAGGATCGAGGCGCCGAGCACGATCAGCGCGATCATCGAGCAGGTCACGACCGAGCCGATCAGCACGTCACGCATCACCTGCTGCGACATCGAGCCTTGCGCCCAGGCGACCAGCGCCGCGCCGAACACGCCGACAGCTGCGGCCTCCGACGGCGTCGCCAGTCCGCCATACATCGAGCCGAGCACGCAAGCGATCAGGAACAGCGCCGGCGCGAGGTCCTTCAGCGCTGCAAAGCGTTCGCGCCACGGCACCTGCGAGAGTTTGGCTTCCGTCTCCGGCACCATGCCGGGGTTGAGGGTCGTGTGCAGCATCACCCACCCCATGAAGGTGGCGGCCAGCAGCAGGCCGGGCAGCACGCCGGCCGTGAACAGTTTCAGGATCGAGACGTCGCCCAGCACGCCATAGATGATCATGATGTTGGACGGCGGGATCAGGAAGCCGAGCGTGCCGGCGCCGGCGAGCGAGCCGATCGCGATGTCGCGGGAATAGCCGCGGCGTGTGAGTTCGTTCAGCGACATGCGGCCAATCACCTGCGTCGTCGCCGCCGACGAGCCGGAGATCGCCGCGAAGATGGTGCAGCCGATCACGTTCACATGCAAAAGACGACCTGGCAGAAGCCCCGCCCAGGGCGCGAGCCCCTGGAACAGCGAACGTGACAGACGGGTGCGAAACAGCAACTCGCCCATCAGGATGAACAGCGGCAACGCCAGCAGTTCCTGCGTCGTCAAAATGTTCCAGGCGTATTGCGGCAGCAGCTTGTCGAGCGGGATCGAGCGGAACATCGCCAGCAGCAGCGTCGCAGTGAGCGCAAGCGTCAGGCCGATCCAGACGCCGCACGCCAGAAGCGCAAACAGCATCGCGAAGAGAGCGACGACTTCAATGGTCATGGAATCCGGTGTCCGCTGGCTGGCGCGAGGGCGATCATTCGACGGGCGAGGCCTTCATGCGATGATCCTCCAGCGGCAGGCCGAGCACGGCCTGGATCGCGCGCGCCAGGAACTGGAGCGTCAGCAGCAGCATGCCGAAGGTGACGACGGCCTGCGGAAACCACAGCGGAGTGTCGCTCGAGGTCGAAACCTGGCCGCGCACATAGGCGCCGAAGGCGAACTTCGCCATCGACGATGTCAGGAAGGCCATGAAGGCGAAGCCGGCGGCGGCCGACAGGATTTCGAGCGCGCGCTGAAACGGGGCCGGGACGTTCTTCAGCAGCAACACGACACGGATATGGCCGCCGACGCGCAATGTCATGGCAGCGCCGAAGGTGAAGGACGCCGCCATCAGATAGGAGGAATATTCCCACGCAATCGAGATCGTGGGCGGAAAGAACGGCAGGAAGTTCGAGAGGAAGCGCGTTGCGACCTCGCACAGCATCAGCAACGTCAGCATCAGCAGGCATCCGCCACCGATCCAGCCGTCCAGCCGGCCAAGACGGTCAATGCCGTCGAGCAGGATGCGCAGCGGCGCCGGCGCCGCTGCGTTGAGACTCTGCGGAGCTGCCGGCGAAACGCTGACCACGGCCCGGCCTCAGCGCTTCATTTCGGCGAGATAGGCCCGCACCGGCTTTTCGGCCGTCGGCACGCGCTTGACGAAAGCGTCAAGCTGCGGCGCGGTCTTGGCGCGAATGTCCGTGATCATGGCCTCCGAGACCGGCACCACCTCCATGCCGCCCTCTTTGAGGCGATTGAGGCTGTCGACGTCCGCCTTGAGCGAGTTCGCCCAGAAGCCCGGCTCCATCTTCGCGGCGATGCCCGCGACGAGCTGCTGCTGATCGGCACTCAGCGCCTTCCACGAATCGAGGTTGACGGTGAGCATTTGCGATGACCAGACGTGGTTGGTCGGGTAGATGTATTTCAGGAATTCCCAGAATTTGCCGTCGACGCCCGACACCGCGGAGGTGGATACGCCGGAGACCGCGCCCGAGGCCAGCGCCGGGATGGTCTCGCCCCACGGAATCATCACCGGCGCCATGCCGACCACGGCCAGCATATCGACGGCGTTCTTGTCGGGCACGCGGATCTTGATGTTCTTCAACCCGTCGACATCCGCGACCTTGACCTTGAGATGCAGATATTGCGTCGGCCACGGCACGATGTAGAGGATCTTCTGGTTGTTGCGCGCGGCGACCTTCTCGTATTCGGGCCGCACATATTTGTGCAGCACCTTCAATTCGTCCATCGAGCCGCAGAGAAAGGGAATGCTTTCGACGCCCATGAAGGGCTCGTCGCCGACCTGCTGGATGTTGAGGACATCGGCAAGCGGCACCAGGCCATCGCGCACGGCGCGCAGATGCTCGGGGCCCTTGAAGCCAAGCTGGCCACCGGCCTTCACGGTGATCGCGACCGAGCCGCCGCTCTGCTTCTTCACCTCTTCCGCGAAGGCAAACGCGTTCTGAGTGTGGAAATTGCCGTCGGGCCATACCGTCGACATGTCCCAGCTCACCGTCGCCGCCCGCGCACGAGTTGAGATGTGGCCGGCTGCGAGCAGCGTCGCTGCGCCCGCTGTAAAATTCCGTCGCGTGATCATTGAGCCCCTCCGTTTGCTACGCGCATGACGCCTGAGGCGTCATCGCGTATGCCCATAAACTGCAACCGCGTTGTCGGCAGACACGAGGCCGCTTTCGATGTCGCCGTTGACGGCTGTCGGCGCCCGCTCCCGGGGATCGCCGATGCCGGCGCCGCCTGGTGTCAGCACCACCAGCCGGTCGTCCGGCGGCACCTGCTGAAAGCCTTTCCCACGCAGCTTCTTGCCGGACTTCAGGCCGACATAGCCGGCCTCGCCGTTCTTGCCGCCATCGCGGCCCCGCGGCGGATGATCGATGCGGTCGAACGCCGCCAGGATGTCGAACGGCGCATCGACGCCGCTGCCGACCTCGATGATCTGGCCGAGGCCACCGCGGGTGCGCCCTGCTCCCCCGGAATCCGGACGCAGTTCCTTGCGCCAGAAGATCAGCGGCGTCTGCGTCTCGGCGATCTCGACCGGCGTGCCGCGCACGCCGCTAGGATAGGCGGTCGCCGACAGCCCGTCCTTCGCGAAGCGCGCGCCGGTGCCGCCATTGGAGGTCACCGCCATCGAGAATCCGTAATTTCCGCCGGCGCCCGAGCGGGTCTGGCCACGCACATTGAGATTCCACAGGCACGAAGTGCCTTCCGCGGGCACGCGCTCGGGAATGATCTGGCGCAGGCAGCCGAACACGACGTCGGGCAGCATCTGGCCGATGATGTGACGCGAGGCGACCGGCGCCGGCTTCGGCGCATTGAGGATCGCGCCTGGGGGAGCCGACACCGTCAGCGGCGAGAGCGAGCCGGCATTGTTCGGGATCTGCGAAGCGACGACGCAGCCGAGACCGAACACGGTGTAGGCGATGGTGTAGGACAGAGGCACGTTGATGCCGAACGTGGACGCGGCCGAGGTGCCGTCGAAATCGACGTGGATGCCTTCGTCCGAGATCGTCAGCGTCGCCTCAAGCGAGACCGGCGCGTCATAGCCGTCGACCACCATGGTGTTGCGCCAGGTGCCCTTCGGCAGTTTGGCGATCTCGGCCAGCACGGCCTCGCGCGAGCGGTCGCAAATGTAGTCGCCGAGCGCATCGAGCGAGTCGATTCCGAACTCGGTCATCATCTCGACCAGGCGCTCGCAACCGACGTCGTTGCAGCCGGCGAGCGAGTAGGTGTCGCCCTCGGTGTCGATCGGCAGCCGCGTGTTGGTGCGGATCATCGCCATCAGCGTCTCGTTGACGACGCCCTGGTCGATCAGCTTCAGCATAGGGATGTAGAGCCCCTCCATGAACACGTCGGTGGCGTCGGGTCCGAAGCCGATGCCGCCGATGTCCATGAGATGGCTGGTGCAGGAAAACAGCGCGACCGGCTTGCCGTCCTTGAAGCAGGGCGTGGTGACGACGAAATCGTTGAGATGGCCGGTGCCCATCCAGGGATCGTTGGTGATGTAGGCGTCGCCCTCCTTCATCGTCTCGATCGGAAAGTGGGCGATGAAGTGCTTGACCGATTCCGCCATCGAGTTGACGTGGCCGGGCGTGCCGGTCACCGCCTGCGCCAGCATCCGCCCCTTGAGGTCGAACACGCCGGCCGAGAGGTCGCCGCATTCGCGCACGATCGGGCTGAAGGCGGTGCGGAGCAGCACCTGCGCCTGCTCCTCGACCACGGCGATCAGCCGGTGCCACATGATCTGAAGGTCGATCAGGCTCGCGCCGCTTGCCTTGCTCATGATCAGGCCGCCTTCCGTTCCATGACGATGCTGCCGGCACCGTCGATATGCGCGTCAAAACTGTTGGAGACGAAGGTGGACGTTTCGTCCTCCGCAATCACGGCGGGACCTGCAATCGTCGCGCCTGGCGCCATATCCTCGCGGCGGTAGAGCGGGATCTCGATCACCTCCCCCGCCCGGCCATCGAAGAACTTGCGGCTGCCGGTCGCCTTCCCGGCGGGCCTGCGCGTGACGGCCGCGACCGTAGCCGGATTGCGCGCCTCGGTCGTCGCAAGCACGGACCAGCTCAACACCTCGATCGCCGCACCCGGGATCGATCGCTCGAACATCGCCGCATAATCCGCTTCGAACTTCTGGCGCAGGCCGGCCAGATCGGTCGGCGCCAACCGCCGGTTCGGCAACTCGATCGAGATCTCATGGCCCTGGCCGACATAGCGCATGAAGGCGGCGCGGCGCTCGCGCACCGGCGCACCTGCTGCCCCCGTTTCGACCAGCGCACGCGCCTCGGTCACCATCTCCTGGAGCAGGTCGGAAACACCATCGGTGTCGAAATCGTCGATCCGGACATGACGGCTGCGCACCAGCTCATAGGCGATCGGAGCCGCAAGGAAGCCAACGGCCGAACCGACACCGGCATTGGAAGGGACGATCACGCGAGAGACACCGATCTTCTCGGCGACACGCGCCGCATGCAGCGGTGCCGCGCCGCCGAAGGCGATCAGAGTGTGCTGACCGACAATCTCACCGCGCTCGACCGCATGCACGCGCGCCGCACTCGCCATGTTCTCGCAGACAACCTCGTGCACGGCATAGGCCGCAGTCTCCGCCGACAGACCGAGCGGCTCGCCCACGGCGCGCAGCAGGGCCTGCTTCGAGAGCTCAGGGTCGAGCTTGATCGTTCCACCCGCGAAGTCGTCGGGATCGATCATGCCGAGCGCAACGTCGGCATCCGTCACGGCCGGGCGCAGGCCGCCGCGGCCGTAGCAGGCAGGCCCGGGCTCCGACGAGGCACTCTCGGGGCCGACCGTGACGCGCTTCATCGCATCGACATGGGCGATCGAGCCGCCGCCGGCGCCGATCTCGACCATCTCGATCACGGGAATCCGCACCGGCAGACCCGAACCTTTCAGGAAGCGCGCAGCGCGATCGACCTCGAACACGCGCGAGGTCTCGGGCTGGTATTTTTCGATCAGGCAGATCTTTGCCGTGGTGCCGCCCATGTCGAAGGACAGCACCTTGCTCTCGCCGAGACGCGCCGCGATCTGCGCCGCGAAAATGGCGCCGCCGGCAGGACCGGATTCGACGAGGCGCACCGGAAAGCGCCGCGCCGTCTCGATCGAGGTGACGCCGCCGCCGGAGGTGACGAGATAGATCGCACCGCGGTACTGCTCGACCTGCAAGGCGTCGGACATGCGGGCGAGATAGCCGTCGATCAGCGGTTGCACATAGGCGTTGGCCACCGCAGTCGATGTGCGCTCATATTCGCGGATCTCCGGGCACACCGCGGACGATACGGTCACGGAAATGCCGGGCATCTCCTCACTGATGATCGCAGCCGTGCGGCGCTCGTGCTCAGGATTGGCGTAGGAGTGCAGGAAGGCGACCGCGACGCTCTCGACGTTCAACGCACGCAATCTTGGCGCGAGCGCACGTACCGCCGCTTCGTCCAGCGGGAGGCGGACGCCGCCGTGGGCGTCGATACGCTCGGGCACGGTGAAGCGCAGAGATCGCGGCGCCAGCGGCTTCGGCTTGTCGATGGTGAGGTCATACTGGTCGTAGCGGCTCTCGGTGCCGATATCGAGCACGTCGCGAAAGCCCTCCGTCGCGATCAACGCCGTTTTGGCGCCGCGACGCTCGATGATGGCGTTGGTCGCGAGTGTCGTGCCGTGAATGAAGACGTCGATGTCGCTGATATGGGCACGCGCACCAGCGAGAATGAGCCGCATGCCATCGAGCACCGCCTGTTCGGGCCGCTGCGGCGTCGTCAGCAATTTGCGCGTCTTGCGATCCTGACCCACGTCCAGCACGATGTCGGTGAACGTGCCACCGATATCGACGGCAAGCCGCACCTCGGCTCCCTCAAGCATTCCAAATTCTCCGTGCTGATCGTCGAGACTGAGGACAAAAGCGCAGCAATTTCCATGCCATGGATGACAGGAACATGCTGTGTCCAGCTATTCTGCTTGGCACCTATGCAATAGGCAAGGCGTGTTCGCAGCCCGCGCGATCAGAGCAGGAATGCAAGCGCCGCTTCACAGCGCTCCTCGACCTTCAGAGTGAGGAGATCATCGGCCCGGGTGCGTCCGAGATTGACCGCAGCGATCGGGATTGGCCGTTGCGCAGCAGCCTGCACGAAGCGGAAGCCGGAATAGACCATCAGTGACGAGCCGACGATGAGCATGGCGTCGGACTGCGCCAGATGATCCTGCGCGGTAGCGACCACGTCGCGCGGGACGTTCTCGCCGAAGAACACGACATCGGGCTTGAGGATGCCGCCGCAGGCTTCGCAAGGAGGCACCTTGAACGACGAAAAATCCGCATGCTTCAGGTCGGCATCGCCATCGGGTGCGTCGGCGGCGTCGAGCGTCAACCATTCCGCATTGGCGTGGCCGAGCGTCTCCTGGAATTCGCTCCGCGGCGTCTTTCGGCCGCAGCCCATGCAGCGGACCAGATCGAGCCTTCCGTGCAGGTCGATGACCTGGCGATGGCCGGCGGATTGATGCAACCGGTCGACGTTCTGAGTCAGCAGCATCTGGCAATGCCCGCTCGCTTCGAGCCGGGCGAGCGCGTGATGCGCATCGTTCGGCCTCGCCTGGCCGAACCGCCGCCAGCCGATCAGGCTGCGTGCCCAATAGCGCCGGCGCGTATGCTCTTCAGAGATGAACGCCTGGAAGTTCACCGGCTGGGTCCGCTTCCAGTTGCCGTGACTGTCGCGATAATCGGGAATGCCCGAATTGGTGCTGCAGCCAGCACCGGTCAGCACGAACAGACGTTCGTGCTGGCCGACGAAATCCCGGAGCGGATGGTTTGTCATGGCGCAGATGTAGTCTGCGCAGGCCGGTTTCGCCAGATGGCGAGGAAGCCCGCTAGCTTGCCCAGTTCTCCCGAAACTCAGGAAACAGCGTCAGGCCTCCGCAGGCGTAGATGGTCTGCCCCGTGATATAACTGGCATCATCCGAGGCGAGGAAGGCGAACACCGCGGCGATCTCTTCCGGCGTGCCGACGCGACCCAGCGGAATGTGGCTGGAGACCACGCCGCGCTTTTCCGGATCGCCGGTCCAGGCCGCGTTGATCGGCGTATCGATCGCACCGGGGCCAACCGCATTGACGCGAATGCCGCGGCCGGCGAATTCCAGCGCCAGCGTGCGCGTCAGATTGGCCACGCCCCCCTTGCTGATGGAATAAGCGAGGTAGCCGGGTTTCGGGATCATCTGGTGCACGCTGGAGCAGTTGATGATGCTGCCACCTCCGCCGCGCGCGACGAAATGCGCGAGCGCCTTCTGGGCGCAGAACACGGCGCCGTTGAGATTGACGTCGATGATGCGGCGATAGGTTTCGATGTCGAGCGACTCGCTCGGCGATTCCTGTTGGAAGCCGGCATTGTTGACGAGGCAGTCGAGGCGCTTCCAGCGCGCCAGGATCGTCTCGAATATTGCAGCGACGTCCTGCTCGCTGCTGACGTCGGCCTTGACGATAATGTGATCGAGCTTGCCATGGCCGCGGTCACCCGATGCCGTCCGCGCGAGCGCGAGTGTCTCCTCGGCCCCTTCAGGGTGACCGAAATAGTTGATGGCGACGGTGGCGCCCTCCTGAGCGAGCCGGATGGCGACGGCACGGCCGATGCCCTGGGAGGCGCCGGTCACCAGCGCGTACTGGCCGACAAGACGCGAGTGAAACGAGGTCGAGCGATCGGTTTGTGGCATGGGTTCTCTCCGAGATGCCTGATCAGCGACGGAACCGGCTTTTTGTTCCATCCCTCAGCGCATCGCTGCGATTCATTCGGCGCGGCGCGAGAATGGCGAGGTCAGTATCTGATACAGGATGATAGCGCCAAAGGTTGCGGTGCCGATCCCGCCGATCGTGAAGGCGCCGAATTTGAGCGTGAGATCGCCGGCGCCTGCGGTGAGCGCGACCGCGACGGTGATCAGGTTTGCCGGACTTGAGAAGTCGACCTTGTTCTCGACCCAGATCCGGCCGGCCATCGCGGCAATCAATCCGAACAGCACGATCGAGAGCCCACCGATGACGGGACCCGGGATCGAGAGGATCAGCGCGCCGAATTTCGGCGAGAAGCCGAGCACGATCGACACCAGGGCCGCAAAGGCAAACAGCAAGGTCGAATAGACCTTCGTCGCCGCCATGACGCCGATGTTTTCGGCATAGGTGGTAACGCCGGTGCCGCCGCCGAAAGCAGCCACGATGGTTGCGAGGCTGTCGGCGAGCAAGGCGCGGCCGAGATAGTCGTCAAGGCTCCGGCCCGTCATGGCGCCGACGGCCTTGATGTGACCGAGGTTCTCGGCGACGAGGATGATCGCAACCGGCGCGATCAGGACGATCGCATCGGCCTGGAAGGTCGGCGTGGTAAAACTCGGCAGTCCGATCCACGGCGCGGCCGCAAGCTGGGTGAAGTCAATCGGCTTGCCGAATCCGAGGCCGTTCGCGAACAACAGGTACAAAACATATCCGCCGATCGCGCCGAGAATGATCGGCAGGCGGCGCCATAGACCAGGTGCGGCAACGGCAACCACGCCGATGATCAGAACGGTCGCGAGCCCGATTGCTGTGTCGAACGCATTGGCGCTCACTGCCTTGACCGCCACGGGCGCGAGGTTGAGGCCGATCGCGGCGACCACGGCGCCGGTGACGGCCGGCGGCAACAGCCTCTCGATCCAGCCAACCCCCGACCACATCACGATCAGCGCGATCACGCCGTAGAGGACGCCGGCTCCGACGATGCCGCCAAGCGCAACCGACAGGTTCGGGTTCGGCCCGTGCCCAACGTAGCCGGTGGCGGCGATCACGACCGCGATGAACGCGAAGCTCGAGCCGAGATAGCTCGGCACGCGCCCCGCGACGATGATGAAGAAGATCAGCGTGCCGATGCCGGAAAACAGCACGGCAACATTGGGATCGAACCCCATCAGCAGCGGCGCGATGATCGTGGAGCCCGACATCGCGACGCAATGCTGGAGACCGGAGACGACGGTCTGGCCAAGCGGCAGCCGCTCCTCGGGCATGATCACGCCGGAGGACTTCAGAGTCCAACGAGGGAAATAGCCTTGCGCTCGCTCATCTGAGCCCGTTGCAATCGGCATGTTCCCCCCAGTTGCGGTGCAGCGACCGATCTTCGTGCGAACAGACAAAAATGTGATTGTCGCTTCTGCGGCGGCCATCACATGATGCAAATCAAACAAGATCAATACGTTCCGGGGCCTATTCTATGACACAGATTGCGATCCAGCCAGCCATCCACCGCCGGCACCAGCCCTGGTACAAGATCCTCTACATCCAGGTGCTGATCGCGATCGCACTCGGGGTGCTCGTCGGCTATTTCTATCCCGATCTCGGCAAGGCCCTGAAGCCGCTCGGCGACGGTTTCATCGCGCTGATCAAGATGATGATCGCGCCGGTGATCTTCTGCACGGTGGTGCACGGCATCTCCTCGATGGGCGACCTCAAGCGCGTCGGCCGGGTCGGGCTGAAGTCACTGATCTATTTCGAAACAGTCTCGACCGTCGCGCTCGCGGTCGGCCTGCTGGTCGGCGAGGTGCTCCAGCCCGGCCACGGCTTCAACATCGATCCCGCCACGATCGACCCGAAATCGGTGGCAACCTACGTCACCAAGGCCAAGGAAGAAGGCATCGTCGCCCATCTGTTGGCGATCATTCCCGACAGCTATCTGGGCGCCATCGCGCGCGGCGATCTGTTGCAGGTGCTGTTGATCTCGATCCTGTCGGGCTTCGCCATCGCGTTCCTCGGCAAGGCCGGCGAGCCCATTGCGGAGGCGATCGACAAGGCCGCGAAGATGTTCTTCGGCATCATCCGCATCATCGTGCGCGTCGCCCCGATCGGGGCGTTCGGCGCAATGGCCTTCACCGTCGGGGCTTACGGCCTCGGTTCGCTGCTCAACCTCGCGGCCCTGATCGGCACGTTCTATCTCACCAGCATCCTGTTCGTTGTGGTCGTGCTCGGCGCAATCGCGCGGCTCGCCGGCTTCTCGATCCTGCGTTTCATCGCCTACATCAAGGACGAGCTGCTGATCGTGCTCGGCACCTCGTCATCAGAGACGGTGCTGCCGCAGATGATCCAGAAGATGGAGCATCTCGGCGCCTCGCGTTCGGTGGTCGGGCTCGTCATTCCGACCGGTTACAGCTTCAACCTCGACGGCACCAACATCTACATGACGCTGGCGACGCTGTTCCTGGCGCAGGCGACCAATACCCATCTGACCATCTGGCAGGAGCTCGGCATTCTCGGCATCGCCATGATCACCTCGAAGGGCGCCTCGGGCGTGACCGGGGCGGGCTTCATCACGCTCGCAGCAACGCTCTCGATCGTGCCTGACATCCCGATCCAATCGATCGCGATCCTGGTCGGCATCGACAAGTTCATGAGCGAGTGCCGCGCGCTGACCAATCTGATCGGCAATGGCGTCGCCTGCGTCGTCATCAGCATCTCCGAGGGCGAGCTCGACCGCGATGCGCTGCACGAGACCATGGCCCATCCGCTGGAGATGGGTGAGGCGCTTGAACCGGGCGGCAGCGCCGCCTCCTAGGCCGCGCGCAGGTTGGCGGAGCCCGGTTCCAACGCGGTAGTTTCCCGGAGTGGTCAATTGGCGCGCCGCGAGTCACAACTATCGCGTTGGGATCACGGATTGATACTCATGTTTTCCACCCGACGCGCTGGGGGCAGGGCGTCGGGTTTTTGAAAATCACTGCAAGGGGCGACGCGCCGGGACCGGCGCGCCGTCGACGGCCTGGATTGGCATCGTCGTTCCTGCGGCTGGACGCCGGGCTTCAGTCCACATCGGCAGACGCCGTTAGCCTTTGAGCGCGGTGACCACGACCTCGATCTGCGCGCTGCCGCCGAGATCGGCAACGCCGACGGTGGCACGGGTCGGCAGATTGTCGCCGAAGAACTCGGTCCAGACCGCGTCCATCTCCTTCTTCTTCGAAAGATCCGTGACGAAGATCGAGGTGCTCACGACGCGCGACTTGTCGGTGCCCGCTTCCTTCAGATAGCCGGCGATCTTGCCGAGGATGTTGCGGGTCTGCTCGCCCATCGACACCGAAGTGTCGTCGGCGATGGTGCCGCCAATGAAGACGAACCCGTTGGCTTCGACGGCGCGGTGCATGATGGGGGTGCGGATGCTGCGGCTAATGCTCATGATGTCCTCTTGATGCTAGAGCGTGGAAGGATGGAAACGGTCGATGCCGAGATCGCCGATGCGGGTTTGGGTGCCGCCGTTGACGATCAGCTCCGCCATGACGGCGCCCGCGCCGGGGCCGAGCTGGAAACCGTGCAGCGAGAAGCCGAACTGGTGATAGAGGCCCTTGTGGCGGCTGCTCGGTCCGAACACCGGGATGTCGTCCTTCATCTTCGCCTCGATACCGGCCCAGGCCCGCATGATCGTCGCGTCGCGCATCACCGGGAACAGCTCGAACACTGTGCGGGCGCTGGTCGCGAGGCTCTTCCAGTCCAGCACCGTCTCGTTTCGATCCTGATAGGGCGTGGCCAGATGGCCGCCGCCGATCAGCACCGTGCCGTTCTTGAATTGCTTGAAGGACAGTTTGCGCCCCCGCAGGATCACGACGGGATCGATGAAGTGCGGCACGCGCGAGGTGATCATCAGCATCGGCGCCACGGTCTCGACCGGAACGGGCTCACCGAGCGCGGCTGCGATGGTCCCGGCCCAGGCGCCGGCGGCGTTCACGAGCACCGGCGCGGCAAAGCTCTCAGCGCCGACATCGACATGCCAGAGGCCATCGGTGTACCTGATGTTCGTGGCGGCAATGCCCTCGCGCACGGTCGCACCGAGCTGCCCGGCCTTGCGCCGGAACGCCGTCGTCGTCTGCGCCGGATTGGCCGCGCCGTCGCGGCGCGAGACCACGCCGCCGGGACAGGTCTCGGCGACCGCAGGCACGAGGCGCCGCAGCTCGGCCGCATCGATCAGCTCCTCGTGGGTGAAGCCGAGCGCGTTGAGCTCGGCCACACGTGCACGGCAGACCGCGAGTTCCTCCTCGTTCTCTGCGACGAGAACCTGACCATAGCTCTCAAAGCTGCAATCGTCGTCGAGGAGGTCGGTGATCTTCTCCCAGATTCCCATCGAGCGGATCGAAAGCGGGATTTCCGGGATGTGCCGCGCAAGCTGGCGCACGCCTCCGGCATTGACGCCGGAGGCGTGGCGGCCGGCATAATCCTTCTCGATCAGCACCGGCTTCAGGCCGGCGAGACACAGATGCAGCGCAGTCGAGCATCCGTGGATGCCGCCGCCGACGACGATCGCATCCACGTTTTTCGTCATCCGCGCACCACCGCCTTGATGTCGTCTTCGCTCTTCGGAACCGCGGCAAGCTCGGCGAGCGTGATCGGCTTGACCGGCGCGCGCAGCCGGTAATAGCCGATCTCCTGCGGGCTCTTGCCCCGCGCCTGCGCCATCAGCTCGGTCACGGTGAGGCCGCAGAGCCGGCCCTGGCACGGACCCATGCCGGTGCGGCGATAGGCCTTGAGCTGGTTCGGCCCGGTCGCGCCGATCGCGACGGCGTCGAGAATATCCTTGGCAGTGACCTCCTCGCAGCGACAGACGATGGTGTCGCCCGCGGGAATGCGAAACTGCGGCGCCGGACGGAACAGCTTATCGAGGAAAACGCGGCCACGGTCGGCCTTGGCGAGATCTGCGCGGAGGCCCGCCATTGCCGGGAGCTTTGCGGCAGCCGCAGGCGCCAACGCCTCCACGGCCGCGCGTGCCGCGATGCGGCCGCGCACCACGGCTGCGTTCGCACCGCCGATGCCGGCGCCGTCGCCAGCAATCGCAATGCCGGCGACCGATGAATTTCCGCTGGCATCGAGCACCGGAGACCAGCACAATTGCAAATCGTCCCAGCGGTGCTCGATTCCGGCCGCCATCGCCAGATTGACGTTGGGCACGACGCCCTGATGCAGCAGCAAGAGATCCGCAGGTATGGTCTCGCGCTTGCCGCCGGCGACATAGCTCACGCTCGCGATCTGGCCGTCGCCGGATGCCGAAAGTTCGGTGACGCCGGAGACGACCTGCACCTTCGCCTTCACCTCGCGCATCATTGACAGGCCCTTGGTGAAATAGGGCGAGGTCAGAAACGCGAAGGCGTGGGGAAGAGCCGCAAAATAATTGCCGCGCTCGGTGGTGTCGAGAATGCGATCGATGCGGCCGCCGAGACGCAAAATCTGCGCGGCGAGCAGCCAGAGCAACGGCCCCTGCCCCGCGATCACCGTGCGGCCGTCCGGCACCAGGGCCGATGATTTCAACATCGTCTGCGCCGCGCCCGCGGTCATCACGCCCGGCAGCGTCCAGCCCGGAATCGGGAACGGCCGTTCCAGCGCACCGGTCGCGAGGATCACCCGCTTCGCATTGACGAACGCAGAGGCGCCGCCGACCGAGACGGCGATATCAAGATTGCGGTCGAGGCTCCAGACGGTGGCACGGTGGATGACCTCGGCGTCGCTCGCGCGCAGCGCCTGCACGAGATCGGCGCCGACCCAGTAGCCTGCGCCCAGCTGATTGCGCTCGGTCACCGGCGTCGAGGCGATGGCGCGGAACACCTGGCCGCCGGGCCCGACATTCTCGTCAAGCAGCAGCGTCGACAGGCCGGCTTCGGCGGACGCCGTAGCAGCGGCGAGGCCGGCGGGGCCGGCACCGATCACTACGACATCGTATTCTTCGCGCTTGGGAGCCACAGTCATTTTCCGATCTCCCGCTTGCCCTTCTGAATCTCGATCTGCATGCCCTCAGTGACTGGCACCAGGCAGCCCTGCCGGTTGCCGACGCCATCGATGGTGACGAGGCAATCGAAGCACACGCCCATCATGCAATAGGGCAGACGCAGCGCGCCGCTCACCGCGGTCGAACGGCGCGCATCGCAGTTCGAGGCCAGCAGTGCCGCGGAGACGGTGTCGCCCTGCCGCGCCGCGACGGCGACGCCATCGACGAAGATTTGCACCGGCGGCCGCTTGTCCTGTGCGGATCGTTTGAACATCTGGGTTCCTTCAATGTCCTTAGTAGCCGCTGTTGTTCGCAGCACCGGCGGCGCCAAAACGGCTAGCCGAGAACGCGCCGACCAGCTCCGGCTCGAGCGCGCCCTGCGCGACCATCCGCGCGATCTCGAAAGCGTGGTTGGAGGCGAGCGTCACGCCGGAATGGCAGCAGGCGACGAAGGCGCCGGGATGCGTCTCCGACTGGTCGTAGATCGGAAAGCCGTCCTGCGGCATGACGCGGATGCCGGCCCAGCTCCTGACCACGTTGAGCCGCGCGAGATGCGGAAACATCCGCTGGGCGCGATCGGTCATCACGGCGCTGATCGAATGCTTCATCGCGCGATCGTCGAGCTCGTCTTCCTTGCTGTCGCCGATCATCACCGTACCTTCGTCGGTCTGGCGGATCGTGGTCAGCGGATGCGGCAGGAACGGCATGGTGCGTTCGGTCACCACGATCTGGCCACGGGTCGGGCCCATCGGGGCGTAGAGACTGACCATCGGCGCCAGCGTCTGGTTGGCATTGCCGGCGGCGAGCACGACCTTGGCGGCACGGAGCTCGCCCTGCGGCGTGGTCAGGCGGAATTCGTCGCCACTCTTGCTGATCGCCGAGACCGGACGCTCCGGAAGATAATCGATGCCGAATGCCTTGAAGCCGGTGTGGAACGCTCGGAACGTGCGCAGCGAATTGACGTGACCGTCGAGAGGACAATAACTGCCGCCCGAGACCTCGGGCCCGATCAGCGGCAGCGCCTTCTTCACCTCGGATGCCGACAGCATCTCCATCTTGTAGTCGGCGGCGCCAGTCTGGTTGTGCATGCGCTTGACCAGCTCGGCGCGCTGGCCGAATTCGTCTTCGCCGAGCGTGAGATGAAAGCCGCCATTCTGCTGAAGAGAGACATCCAGGCCGGTCTGCTGCTTCAGCTCGGACGCGAGCCGGCTCCATGCCTGTGACGCCTGCACGGTCCACACCGTATAGGCCGGCATGCCGAGACCCTTGCTCTGCACCCACACCAGCGCAAAGTTGGCACGCGAGGCACGCTTGGTGATGTCGCCTTCGTCGAGCACAGCGACGCGCTTGCCGAGCCGGCCGAGGCCCCAAGCGATGGCGGAGCCGAGCAATCCGCCGCCGACGACGGCGACGTCGTAATCTGTTCGCATGGATTTCTCCTATCGCCCTGTATCGCCCTTGCCGGCGAGCACGCGGTCGAGCCCGTAGAAGCGGTCGAGCAGAATGAGGGCGGTCATGGTGATCGCGATCACGCAGGCCGAGACCGACGTCACCAGCGGATCGATGTTGTCCTGGATGTACAGAAACATTCGCACCGGCAGCGTCTCGGTACCGGGTGCCGCGAGGAAGACGGTCATGGTGAGGTCGTCGAAGGACTGGATGAAGGCGAGCGCCCAGCCGCTGATGACACCGGGCAGGATCAACGGCAGAGTCACGCGACGGAACAGCGTCCAGCCGCCGGCGCCGAGCGAGACCGCCGCCATCTCGACCGAGAGGTCCATGCCGGTTGCGGCGGCGAGCGTCAGCCGCAGCGCGAACGGAAACACGATGATGACATGCGCGATGATCAGCGCGGCGAAGCTGCCGCCGAGGCCAGCCGAGGTGAAGAAGCGCAGGAAGGCGATGCCGAGCACGACATGCGGGATCATCAGTGGCGACAGGAACAATGCCGCCAATGTGTCACGACCGCGGAACCGATAGCGCGCGATCGCCAGCGCGGCAGGCACCGCGAACAGCAGCGCCACGAAGGAGGACAGTGCGCCAAGGCCAAGACTGACCCAGAAAGCATGGACGAATTCGGGATAGTTGGCGATCGCCCTGAACCAGCGCAACGAAAAGCCGTTTGTCGGCAGCGACAGGAAGCCTTCAGGCGTGAACGCAACGAGGCAGACGACGAGGATCGGCGCCACCATGACGATGACAAAGATGGTGTGGAAGATCAGCGCGAGCGGCCCGTTCCGGCTCATCGGAACACCTCCGCGTAACGACGCTCGATCAGTGCGTTGCTGCCGACGACGATCAAGACCAGCGCGGCCAGCAGCAGCGTGGCGACCGCCGCACCCAGCGGCCAGTTCAGCGTGTTGAGGAATTCGTCATAGGCGAGCGTCGCCGCGACCTTGAGCCTGCGGCCGCCGATGATCGCGGGCGTCGCAAACGCACTGGCCGAGAGCGAAAACACGATGATCGCCCCCGACAGCACACCCGGCATGATCTGCGGCATGATGATGCGGCGGATGATGGTCACAGGGCCGGCGCCGAGCGACATCGCGGCATTCTCGATCTGCGGATCGAGACGCTGCAGCGCCGCCCACACCGACAGCACCATGAACGGCATCATCACATGCGCAAGCGCGACCACCATGCCGGTTTCGGTGAACATGAAGGGGATAGGCGCGCGGATCACCCCGGCCGACATCAGCAGCTTGTTGACGAGCCCGTTGTTGCCGCCGAACAGCAGCGCCCAGCCGAGCGTCCGCGCCACCACGGAAATCAGCAGCGGCCCCAGGATGACCAGCAGGAAAACGCTCTTCCAGCGGCCGCTCATGCGGTTGAGGATGTAGGCTTCGGGCGCACCAAGCACGGCGGTGAGCAGCGTGGTCAGGATCGCGATGCGAAACGTCCGCCAGAACATCTCGGCGTAATAGGGATCGGTTACGATCTCATGCCAGTTCTTGAGGATGAAGACCGACTCGATGCCCTTGTACTGGCCCCAGTCGTGGAACGACAGCATCACAGTCATGGCCAGCGGGATCAGGAGCACACCGACGAACAGCATCAAAGCGGGCGCGGTCAGCGCCCAGGGCGTGCGTGCGTTTCGTTCCTCGGCGGAAGCGCTCATGCGACGCCCCTCACGCCCATGTCCTCCGGCCGCCAAGTGAGGTGAACTGCCTCGCCTTCGACCGGCTGCGACTGGCCGTCATTCTGGCGGATCACGGTCGCCGGGCCACATTCGCTCTCGCACTGGAACAGCCAGTGATTACCCTGGAAGATGCGCGTGACGATCTTTGCGCTGAGGCCTGCGTCGCCAAAGTCGATCCGCTCGGGGCGAATGCTGATGGTGACGGCACCGCTGCGCCCGGCAGGCGCGGGCGCGCTCCACGAGCCCGCGATCAATCGCGCAGGCGCACTCGTTCGATCGATCGTCGCGGCAAAGTCGTTGGTCTTGCCCAAAAACTGCGAGACGAAGGCCGAGGCCGGCTTCTCATAGGTCTCCTGCGGCGTGCCGATCTGCTCGATCCGGCCCTGGCTCATCACCACGATGCGGTCGGACAGCGACATCGCCTCGTTCTGGTCGTGGGTGACGAGGATCGTGGTGGTGCCGATGGTGCGCTGGATCTGGCGCAGCTCGATCTGCATCTCCTCGCGCAGCTTGGCGTCGAGATTGGATAGCGGCTCGTCGAGCAGCAGCACGCTCGGCTTGATCACCAGCGCGCGCGCCAGCGCCACGCGCTGTTGCTGGCCGCCGGACATGCGGCGCGGATGACGCTCCTCGTAGCCGGCAAGCCCGACCATCGCAAGCGCGGCGCGGACACGCTCGGTCCGTTCACCGCGCGGCACATTGCGCATCTCGAGGCCGAAGGCGACATTCTCGGCCGCGGTCATGTGCGGAAACAGCGCGTAGCTCTGGAATACGATCCCGAGCCCGCGTTTGGCCGGATGGATCGCGGTCAGGTCCTTGCCTTCCAGCCGGATTGCGCCGCGGGTGGGGTCGAGGAAGCCCGCGATCATCTGCAGCGTCGTGGTCTTGCCGCAGCCGGAGGGGCCGAGGAAGGAGATGAACTCCCCCTTCCCGACCGCGAGACTGAAGTCATCGACGACAGTCTGCGCTCCGAATTGCTTGGCGACCCCTTCGAGCTCGAGATAGGCCATCGCACTGTCTCCGGTATGACCGATCAGCGCTCGACCTCGCGATTCCAGCGCTTGGTCCATTCCTCGCGCTTCTCGTTGATGACGGTCCAGTCCGGATTGTACAGCTTTGCGGCACGCTCGCCGATCGGCGCCATCTTGCCGAGCTCGGGCGGGATCACCAGCGATTTCAGCACTGGGCCATAGCCATAGTCCTTCAGCAAAACCAGCTGGGTTTTCGGGTCGAGCAGCTTCTTGATGAAGCTCGCCGCGAGCGGCGAGACATTCGGCTTGGTGATGGGACAGGCGGTGGTCAGCAATGTCGCGGCGCCTTCCTTGGGATAGACGAAGTCGACGGGGAAGCCGGTATTGGCAAAGCTCTGCACGCGGCCCGTGCCCCACACCGCGATCACGGCCTGGCCGGACTGGAACAGCTCGGTCATCTTGCCCGGCGACGGCTCATAGGCGAGCACGTTCGGATTGATCTGCTCCTTGAAGATCTTGAAGCCGGAATCGACATTGGACTCGCCGCCGCCGTTCATCTTCGACAGCATCACCAGCGCTTCGAGGCCATAGGTGTTGTTGATCGGCGGGATCACGAGCTGCTTGGCGTATTTCGTGTCCTTCAAATCGTTCCAGGAGCTCGGCGGCGCCCAGCCCTTCTCTGCAAACACCTTGGTGTTGTACATCAGGCCGGTCGCGACGATGCCGATTGCGACCGCGTGATCGTCCTTGAAGCGCGCGGTGTCGTAGAGATCGGCCGGCAGTCCGTCGAGCTTGCCGCAGAAGCCGAGCTGGATCGCCTGGTACATCGGGCCGTCGTCGACGATGGCGACGTCGATCTGCTGGTTGCCCTTTTGCGCCTGTAGCTTTGCCAGCGTGTCGGTGGAGTTGCCGGCGACGTACTCGACCTTGACGCCGTTCTCCTTCTCGAAGGTCGGGATCACCTCGTCGCGGATGGTCTTTTCGAACGAGCCGCCATAGCCGGCGACATAGAGCGTCTTTTGCTGGGCCGTGGCGACCGACGGGGCGGCGATGAGAGCCGCGATGCTGACCGCTGTCAGAAGGCGAAAAGTCTTCATGTGGTCCGATCTCCATACCGGGATGAGGTGACGTGCCGACGAGTCTCGTTGGCTGAACCTTCCGCATTTCCTTCCGCGCAAATCCCTCTCCGACCAGGGCTCCGGCCCCTGGTGGACGGGTTTTGGCGCGATCCGGAGGTTTGAACCCCTCCAATCTGCCGAAAAAGCGGGCCGTCTCCAGCTCTGATGAAAAAGATCGCAAACTCTGGCTTCCATCGTCCAATGAATAATGGCAGCCTCTGCATGCCGAAATGTTATGAATGGAAATCGGGATGGCGCGGATCAATTCGCGGCAGGTGGAGGCCTTCCGAGCGACGATGCTGACCGGCAGCGTGACCGAGGCGGCGGCGCTGATGACCGTGACGCAGCCGGCGGTCAGCCGGTTGCTGCGCGACCTCCAGGCGCTGTTGAAGATGGAGTTGTTCGAACGGCGCGGCACCGGCCTGGTGCCGACCGCTGCGGCAATGGCACTCTACACCGAAGTCGAGCGCTCCTTCGTCGGCCTCGAACGCATCACCGCGGCAGCCGAGGAAATACGCGGCCGCCGCACCGGCTCACTGCGGATCGCAGCACTTCCAGCGCTGTCGAATGGCTATCTGCCCCGACTGGCCGGGCATTTTCTGAAAGAGCGGCCCAACCTCAACCTCGCCTTCTTCGGTGTGATCTCGCCGATCGTGGTCGACTGGGTGCTGAACAATCAATGCGACATCGGCTTTGCCGAGGTGCCGATCGCGCATTCCGGCCTTCCGAGCCAGAAGCTGCCGGCGCCGGCGCGCGTTGCCGTGCTGCCGACAGGTCATCGCCTCGCGGAAAAGGAAGTTTTGGAGCCGCACGACTTCGAGGGCGAGACCTTCATCTCGTTATCAGCGGGCTCGTCGAGCCGTCATCTCGTCGATCAGATATTCCACCGTCACGATGTCCGCCGCGTGCTGCGGGTGGAGACCGCGCTGTCCGAGATCATGTGCGGCATGGTGTCGTCGGGGCTCGGGGTCGCGATCTGCGATCCCTTCACCGCGCAGGAATTTTCCACCCGCGGCGTCGTCGTGCGCCGCTTTCTGCCGCGCATCGATTTCGAATTCTCGGCGGTCTTTCCGGCGCAGCGCAGCCCCTCGCCGGTGGCGCTGGATCTGGTCGAGACCATGCGCAAGTCGCTCGCGGAATTCGAGGAGGCAGCTCTCAGCCGTTGAACGCCGCCTGCGCCTCCGGCAGGTCCCAGATCTTGCCGATCGCAGCCGTCCCCGCCGCCGTGATCGCCGCTTCGTCGGCGCCAAGATAGCGGCCGGCATCGACCAGCATACGGCCGTCGACCATGACCTGATCGATATTGGCGCGATTGGCGAGCGCGATCAGCGCGCGGCGCGGGTCGAACAGCGGCTGAAGATGCGGATGGGTGAGATCGACGATGGTGAGGTCGGCGGTCGCGCCGGGCTCGATGCGGCCGAGGTCAGGTCGCTTGATGACATCGGCGGCGATCGCCGTGTTCGCCTCGATCAACTCGGGCGAGTTCGCGACATCGGCGCGCGCTGAGGTGATCTTGGAGATCAACGAGGCGGCATTGAGCTCGCCGAGCAGGTCCATGTTGTAGCCGTCGGTGCCGACCACGGTGCGAACGCCGTGCTCCGCAAACCGGCTGAACGCGGCGGTGACGCCGGCGCGCGCGAACACGCGCGGGCAGTTGAGAACCGTCATGCCGCGCGCGGCCATCAGCCTGAGATCGTCGTCGGTGCTGAACATGCAGTGCGCCGCCATCAGATCGGGCGCCAGCAGGCCGAGCCAGTCGAGATATTGCGCCGGCGTGCGGCCGCCATAGCGCTTGCCGATGGTTTCGACCTCGGCGCGGCTCTGCGCCATATGCATCGTGATGGGCACGCCAAGCTCGCGCGCCCGCGCGGCACAGGCCTTCAACAAATCGGGGCCGCAGGTGTCGGTGGCGTGTGGGCTCATCGCAAGGCCGATGCGGCCGTCGCCGCGATTGTTCCAGCGCTGGTAGAGCGAATCCCAGGTCGCCATGTCGGCGGTGCCGTCATCGCCGGAGTAGCGAACCACGCCGTCGGGACCGGCCTTGGCGTCGGACGTCGAGAACAGATAGGGCGCACCGTAGAAGCGGATGCCCATCTCTTCCGCCGCGCCGAACATCTCCGGGATCGAATTGCGGAACGGCTCCATCACCGTGGTGGCGCCGCCCTTCAGGAGTTGAAGAATGCCGAGCCGCGCGACCGCCATGCGCTCTTCCGCCGACAAGATATCAGCGCCGCGCTTGGTCAGCGGCAAAAGCACCGTGTAGACGATGCTCTGGTTGTTCTTGCGGCCATTGCCGTCCTCGGTGTGGCTGCGCGCCACCGCTTCCGAGAAGCAGTGATTGTGTAGGTTGAGGAGGCCGGGCAGAACGAAACGGCCGGGGCGGTCATGCACCTCGTCCGCGCGCGGCTTATCGCGCGTGACCGCGGCGATCGTCTTGCCTTCGATCAGCACCCAGTGGTCGCGCAACACGTCCTGCGCGCCGTCCTTGCGTGACAGCACATAGCTGCCGAAAATTGCTGAGGTGCTCATGCGGGGCGTACGTTCCAGAAGACGGCGGTGCCGTCGAGAATGCCGGTGATGGCTTTGCGATAGGCGGTCGGCTGCTTGTACAGGCCGATCGGAATATAGGGGATTTCCTGGAAGGCCACCGCCTGGATCTCACGGCAGATGCGCTGCTGCTCCGCGAGCTCGGAGGCCGCGAGCCATTGGCTGCGCAAGGCTCCCATCTTCTCGCTCGCATACCAGCCGGCGACCTTGCCCTCACCCCGGATGTTGGTGTTGCCGGCCGGATTGAGCCAGTCGATGCCCTGCCAGTTGCCCACTGCGGCGCTCCAGCCGCCCTGCGGAAGCGGATCTTTCTTGAGCTGGCGCTGCAACACCACGGCGAAATCGAGCCCGGCATATTCGACGTTCATGCCCGCCTTGCGCAAGGAGTCGACGGCGATCTCGCCAAGCGGCTTCTGCGCCAGCGAGTTGGTGGGCACGAGCACCACGATCTTCTCACCATTGTAGCCCGCGGCCTTGAGATCGGCCTTCACCTTGGCGTAGTCACGCGGGCCGCGGAACACGTCGAGGCCGACCTCGCTCGCCATCGGCGTATTCGGCGCGAAATAGCCGATCGGGGAGACCTGGAAGTTCGGATCGGTACCGGCCACCGCGGTCATGAAGGCGGATTGATCGATCGCCCCCAGGAGCGCGCGGCGAACGGCAGGGTTGTCGAACGGCGGCTGAAGATGATTGAGGCGCAGCATGCAGGCATAACCCCGGGGATCGAGGATGCGCGTCTCGATGTCGCCGGCAGCCTTGATGATCGGCAGCAGGTCGTGCGGCGTGGTCTCCTGCCAGTCCTGCTCGCCGGTCTGCAGCGCGGCGACGCCGGTACCGGCATCCGGCGTGGTGGTCCAGACCACCCGATCGTAATGCACGATCTTCGGACCCGCGGTCCAATCCGGCTTGCCGTCGCTGCGCGGCTGATAGCGCTCGAACCTGGCATAGGCATTGCGCGCACCCTGCACGCGCTCGTCGGCGAGATAGCGGAACGGACCGCTGCCGATCACTTCGGTCAGGGGCTTGAACGGATCCTGGCTCGCCAACCGCTCCGGCATCATGAAGCACGCATTGATCGCGGCCTTGCCGAGCGCCTGCGGCAGTAGCGGGAACGGACGCTTGAGGCGGAAGCGGATGGTGCGGTCGTCAGTGGCCGACAGTTCGTCAGTCGCCTCCATCAGCTCACCGCCAAAGCCGTCGCGTGCGGCCCAGCGGCGGATGCTCGCGACGCAGTCGCGGGCAAGCACGCGCTCGCCGTCGTGCCAGAACAGGCCGTCGCGCAAGCTGAGGTCCCATTGCAGCCCATCACCGGAGACGACATGGCCCGACAGCATCTGCGGCGAGACCTGGAGCGAAGAGCTGATGCCATAGAGCGTGTCGTAGACCATGAAGCCATGGTTTCGCGACACCTGTGCCGTCGAATAGATGGGATCGACGAAGGCGAGGTCGATGACGGGAATGAAGCGCAGCGTGGTCTGGGATTCGGCGCGCAGGATGCCCGGGAATGACAGCGCCGGCACAGCGGCTGCGGCCTTGAGGAGCGAACGGCGAGAGAGGGGCATTACAAGAGGCTCCTGAAGGATCTTACGTGTTCAGCAAGACGGCACCGATCGCAGCGGCCACCGCCTGCTGCGCCGGCTCGACCACGGGAACGCCGATGGCATCCGCAATCGCCGCGCGATGCGAGGCCATGCCGGCGCATCCCATCACCACGACATCGGCACGGCATTGCGAGACCAGCGCGCGGCCGGCTTCGATCAATCGTCCCCGGATGTCCGCGCCTGCCGTCTCCGCCGCGCTCGCGCCGACCGACCAGCTGCCGGCATAGCGGCTATCGACGCCCATCAATCGCACCATCCGCTGCTGACGGCGGATGCTCGACGGCGACAGCGCGATAATTCCAAAACGTTCACCCAGCATCAGCGCGCGAAAGATGCCGCACTCGGCGATGCCCATCACCGGGCGCCCGCCAGCGGCCTCGCGCACCGCATGCAGGCCGGGATCGCTGAAGCAGGCGAGCACGAAAGCATCCGCATCGTCGCGCGTGACGCGGTTGACCAGCGGCATCACAACGCTGTCGGCATCGCGCTGCGAGCTGATGCCGGGCGGCCCCTCGGCAAGGCCGACGACCTCGATTTCAGGCCCGCCGGCGATGCGCAGCGGCGCGACCGCGTCATCGATCGCCGCAGTCACCGACGCGGAGGAGTTGGGGTTGATGACAAGGATGCGGGTCATGACCTAGCTCAATTTTTGCCGGCCTCGTGGCGCAGGAAGTTGGCCGCGATCTTCTCGCCGGTCGTGATCCAGACATCCGGGCACGACTTTGCGTAAGTCAGGAACTCACGCAGCAGGCGCAGCCGCATCGGTCGGCCGCTGCATTGCGGATGCAGCACGGTCGTCACCATCGCGCCCCAGTCGCGGACTTCGTCGAGCTCGTCCTTCCAGATCGAAAGCACATGCTCCTTCGGGAAAATCGAGCGCGGACTGAAGCGCGCGGACAGGCCGTGCATCCAGTCGTCATAGCTTGCGGTCACCGGCAGCTCGATCGTGCCGGGCTTGCCGTCGGCGAGACGATGCCGATAGGGCCGCACGTCGTCGCGAAACGAGGAGGTGTAGACGATGCCGTGGCGCACCAGCGCCACTCGCAGCTCCTCGGTGAACTCGCCGTAAGGCGCGCGATAGCCGGTCGGCTTGACGCCAAGCCGGCGCTTGAGCGCATCAAAGCCGCGCTCCAGCTCCTCCTCGATCCAGGGATCGCCGGGATCCGGAAGGAGATGGTGATAGCCGTGGTGGCCGATCTCGTGGCCGGCCTTGAGAATGGACTCGGCCATCGCCGGATGCGCGTCGACCGACCATCCCGTGACGAAGAAGGTCGCCTTGAGATCAAGCTGGTCGAGCAGCTCCAGGAGTTTCGGCGTGCCGACGCGCGCCTCATAGCCGCCATAGCTCATGGTGATGAGCCGCTGCGCGTGCAACGCGTCCTTGCTGGTCCAGGCGCTCTCCGCGTCGACGTCGAACGACAGGAACATCGCCGAGTTGTACGGCTTCGGCCAGGGGTATTCCGGCGCAGGATCCGCGGTGTTGGCCGGAACGAGCGGAATGCTCTGGAGCGCCTTACTGTCCAGCATTGATGGTCGCCTTTTCGAGTGCGTTGTCGGTCAGTTTCCACTTGGCAAGCAGCGTACGATAGGTGCCGTCCGCGATCAGCGCATCGACCGCCTCCAACATGGCTTGCTGCAGCGCCTTTTCCTTGACCGGCAGAGCGATGCCGGTGAATTGCTGCGCGATGGGCTCGCCCACAGTCGCATAGGTGCCGGGCTCGAGGTCCATGATGTAGGGCAGCGTCTCGTTGCCCTGGGCGGCGGCATCGATGCGGCCCTGCCTGAGCTGGGTGCGGGCGTCGGCCGAGCCGTCGGTGCCGACGAACTGGATCGGATTGGTGCCGCAATTCTTCTCGCTCCAGGCCGCGATCTGCGCCGGGAACATGGTACGGCGGCTGGCGCCGACCTTCTTGCCGCAGAGCGCGGCTGCGTCCTTGAACTCCGCCTTGCGCGACTGCTGCACGAAGAACTGCGGACCGCTGCGCAAATAATCGACGAAAGACGCGATCTCGTGGCGGCTGGCATAGTCCGTGAAGCCGGACAGGATGGCGTCCACCCGCCCGGTCGAGATCGACGGCATGAACTCGGCAAAGCTGGTCTCCTGCCATTCGATCTTGACGCCGAGCTTGCGGCCGATGGCCTCGCCGAGATCGATGTCAAAACCGGACAACGCGTTGGTGGCGGGATCTCGGAACTCCATCGGTGGATAGTTCGGCACCAGCGCGACCTTGATGCTGCCGCGCTTGGCGATCTCCGCCGGCAGCTCGACTGCCATGACCGGAGCGCTCATGGCGCCAACGAGTGCCGCCGTAACCAGAAGTCTCTTCATCGATACGCCCCCATGCTAGATCACTGCCGAAAGAAATGCCTTGGTACGCTCCTCGCGCGGCGCGCCCAAGACATCGGATGCACGCCCCTGCTCGACGATCGCGCCCTGGTCCATGTAGACGACGCGGTCGGCGACCTCGCGCGCGAAGCCGAGTTCGTGCGTCACGACCATCATGGTCATGCCGCTCCGCGCCAGCTCCTTCATGACCGCCAAGACCTCGCCGACGAGCTCGGGATCGAGCGCGCTGGTCGGCTCGTCGAACAGCAACAGCATCGGCTTCATGGCAAGCGCGCGGGCAATCGCGACCCGCTGCTGCTGGCCGCCGGAGAGCTGGGCGGGATACGAGTCCGCTTTGGCCGACAATCCGACGCGCCGCAGCAGCTCGATCGCCTCCGCACGCACCTCGTCGGGTTTTCGGCCCTGCACCTGGAGCGGACCTTCGGTGATGTTTTCGAGCGCGGTCTTGTGCGGAAACAGGTTGAAGCGCTGGAACACCATGCCGGTTTTCAGCCGCTGCCGCCCGATTTCGCGCTCGGTGAGGCGATGCAGCCGCCCGCCCTGCTCGCGCACGCCCAAGAGCTCGCCATCGAGCCAGATGCCGCCACTGTCGATCGCGGCGAGCTGGTTGATGCAGCGGAGCAGTGTGGTCTTGCCGGAACCGGAAGCTCCGATCAGACACATCACCTCGCCGGGCCGGATGTCGAGCGAGACATTTTTGAGAGCCTGAAACTCGCCAAAACTCTTGCTGACGGAGCGGATCGCGACGAGGGGTTTTGTCATCGTGCGAGCCGCAATGTGCCACGCGCAAAACGGCGCTCGAGCAGCATCTGGAGCGGCGTCAGGACCGAGACGACGAGGAGGTACCAGAGCCCGGCCACGATCAGGAGTTCGATCACGCGCGAATTGGCGTAGTAGATGTTTTCGGCGTTGTGCAGCAGTTCCGGATACTGGATGACGCTGGCGAGCGAGGTCGCCTTCACCATGCCGATGAACTCGTTGCCGAGCGGCGGGATCACCACCCGCATCGCCTGCGGCAAGACGATGCGGCGCAGCGCTCGCAAGCGTCCCATGCCGATCGCCTGCGCCGCCTCATATTGCCCGATATCGACCGACAGCATGCCGGCGCGCATCACTTCCGACGTATAGGCGCCCTGGTTGATGCCGAGCCCAAGCAGCGCGGCAAGGAACGGCGTCATGACGTCGACGGCGCGCGCGCTCCAAAGGCCGGGAATGCCGATGGTCGGAAACACCAGCGCGAGATTGAACCACAGCAGCAGTTGCAGGATCAGCGGTGTGCCGCGGAAAAACCAGGTGTAGCCAGCTGCGACGGTCTTCAGCACCGGATTGGGCGAAAGCCGCATGATCGCGACCACCACGCCGAGGAAGATGCCGAGCGCCATCGCCAGCACCGCCATCACCATGGTGTTGACGATGCCTTCCAGGATCACCTTTACGGTCAGGAAGCGGCTGACATAGGACCATTCGATCTGGCCGCTGGCAAAGGCGCGAACGATCAATGCAAGCACAGCAACTATCAGCGCTGCGCTGATCCAGCGAAACCAATGCGGCTTGCGCGCGATCCGCATTCCCGACAGATCGGGAAAACCCTCCGCGAGTGCCGGTGCCGTCTTCATTGCGGCGCTGCGTTCAGCATGGGCTGGGCGACCGCGTTGGCGCCGAGACCCCATTTGTCGAGGACAGCCTTGTAGGAACCGTCGGCGATCATCGCGCTGAGCTTCTCGGTCACCACCTCACGAAGCGCCGCATCGTCCTTGCGGAACATGATGCCCTGATATCCTTTGGCAAAGGGCTCGCCGATCACGCGGTATTTGCCGGATTCTTGCGTCTGCGCATAAGGCAGCGTCTCGCTGCCCTGCACGGCGGCGTCGATGCGGCCCTGCTTGAGCTGGTTGCGAACGTCGATCGAGTTCTCGCCCGGCACGTACTGGATCGCCGGCTTCCCGGCCGGCTCGCAATTCTGCTTGCTCCACTTCTCGATCTCGACCGGAAAGCTGGTGCTGCGGGTGGTCCCGACCTTCCTGCCGCAGAGATCTGTCGCAGCCTTGGCTTCGTTCTCCGCCATCACGAAGAACTGCGGGCCGGTCCCGAGGTAATCGACGAAATCCGCGGTCTCGCGCCGCGAGGCGCGATCGGAGATACCGGAGATGATGAAATCGGCGCGCTTGGTCTGGAGCGAGGGGATCAACTCGGCGAACGGCGTCTCGCTCCAGACGATCTTCACGCCGAGCCGCTTGGCGAGCTCGTTCGCCAGATCGACGTCGAGCCCGACCAGCTCATTCGTCGCAGGATCGCGGTATTCCATCGGCGCGTAAGTGGAGTTGACCGTGAGCTTCAACGCGCCCGCCTGCTTGATCTCCGCCGGAAGCTCCGCCGCCCGCGCGGACGTCACGGCCGCCAACGCTGCGATTCCGAAGAAATACGAGAAGCGTGTCATATCGGCTCCTTTGCCAACGTTGTTGGAACGTCCTGTCAGTCTGCGTCGAGAACCGCGGGTTCGATCACGCCGGCGCGTTCGGTGATCACCCTGTATTGCTCCGGCCGCCGGTGCGCAGCGAAGTTGAACATCTTATCCTTGCCCTGGCGGCAGAGATCGAGATCGATGTCGGCGACGATCACCTCGTCAGTCAGCGTTGCGGCCTGCGCGACAATGCGGCCATTGGGATCGACGATGCAGGAGCCGCCGATCAGCCCGGAGCCGTCCTCCTCGCCTGCCTTCGCCACCGAGATCGCCCAGGTCGCGTTCATGTAGGCGTTGGCCTGCGTCACCAGCGTGGAGTGGAAGGTGCGCAAGGAGGCATCTTCCGTGCTGCCGCCATTGGGATCATAGGCCGCCGAATTGTAACCGATGCAGACGAGCTCGACGCCCTGCAGGCCAAGCACGCGCCAGGATTCCGGCCAGCGGCGATCGTTGCAGATCATCATGCCCATGATGGCGTGGGCCCAGGCCGATCCGGAGCGGAAGGCCGGAAAACCGAGGTCGCCATATTCGAAGTAGCGCTTCTCGAGCTGTTGGTAGCGCGCACCTTGTCGCGGCTCGACCGAGCCCGGCAGATGCACCTTACGATACCGGCCGAGCAGCTCGCCGTCGCGATCGACCAGGATGGCGCAATTGTAGCGGCGTCCATCCGGCGTCAGTTCGGCATAGCCGACATAGAAGCCGACGCGCAGCGCACGCGCACGGTCGAACAAGGCGGCGACGTTCGGGTTCGGCATGCCGCGTTCGAAATAATGGTCGAGCGCCTCGCCTTCGAGCAGCCAGCGGGGAAAGAATGTGGTGAAGGCAAGCTCGGGAAACACCACAAGGCTGGCGCCGCGGCCGGCGGCCTCCTCCAGCAGCGCAAGCATCCGCGACAGCGTATGCTCGCGCGTATCGGCTTTTTGCGTCGGCCCCATCTGTGCGGCGGCGGCGCGAAGGACACGAACCAAGATTGCCTCCAATCTGTGCGCAGTGGCGCCTCAATGGGCGGATGAACCCTTTGATGCGACGTGCAAATCCGCTGCCATTACGCGGAAGCGGGGCTGCAAAATCAATTCGTTCTGCTATGATGTTTTGGCCCAGAGTATAATCGGCAGTGATATGAACCTGCGCCAGCTCGAGATTCTCCGCGCCGTCATCCGCCACCGCACCACGGTTGCGGCCGCCGACGAACTGGCGCTGTCGCAGCCTGCAGTCAGCAATGCGCTGAAGACGATGGAGGCGCAGGCGGGTTTTGCGCTGTTCGAACGCGTCAACAACCGGCTGTTTCCGACCACGGAAGCGATGGCGCTCTACAAGGAGAGCGAAGCTATCTTCGCGTTGCACGCAAAGCTCGAGAGCCGCGTGCGCGATCTGCGCGAGAACCGCTCCGGGCATCTCGCGCTGGTCGCGACGCCGCCGCTCGCCTACAGCATCATCCCCTCGGCGCTGTCAGGCTTTCTGCGCCGCCGCCCGGAAACGCGGGTGTTCTTCGACGTGCGGCGCTATGAGGGCATCATCGAAGGTGTGCTCAACCGCGTCGCCGAGCTCGGCTTCGCGCTCGGGCTGACACATCATCCGGGCATCGCCCATGAGGTGGTGCACACCGGCGAGATGGTGTGCGTGCTGCCGCCGCAGCACCCGCTCGCCGACCGGCCGGTGATCTCGGCCGCGGATCTGTCCGGCCTGCCCTTCATCGGGCTCGAGCGCGGCACGCGACTCGGTGAAGCTGTGCGTGACAGTTTCGCCCGCGCCGGCGCGCCGTTCCAGCCGACTGTCGAGGTACGCTACTGCAACACGGCCTGCGTGCTCGCCGCCGCCGGCGTGGGCGCCGCGGTGGTCGATCCCTTCTCGCCGCGGCAGAACGGCGGGACCGGCCTCGTCGTGCGGCCGTTCGCGCCGACGACGCACGCGGTCGCCTATATGCTATGGTCGGAAGCCGAGCCGCTGTCGCGCCTGGCCAAGGCGTTTCTCGACGAGGTCCGGAAAGAGAGTGCGCTGCTGGAGCGCGCAGTGCCACACCAGCAACATGGGGCAGGAAGCGACCAGGCTTGACCTTTACCCGAGGGCACATGGCACGCATCACCATCATCGAGACCGGGCAGGTCCCACAAAAATATCGCGAGCGCCACGGTTCGTTCCCGGACATGTTCGAGCGCATGGTCCGCGCCGAGGATCCGACAGCGACGATCGACATCGTCAGCATTCCGAGCGGCGATGCGCTTCCCGACCCGAGCAATTTGGAGGCCGTGCTGATCACCGGCGCGGCCGCCGGCGTCTATGACGGGCTCGACTGGATCGCGCCGCTGGAAGATTTCGTGCGCAAGGCCTACGCCAACAGGACACCGATGGTCGGCGTCTGCTTCGGTCATCAATTGATCGCGCAGGCGCTCGGAGGCACCGTGCGCAAGTCGGAGAAGGGCTGGGGCATCGGCCGGCACGTCTATCAGGTGCTGCCGGACAACGGCGTCGTTGACGGCGGAGTGGTCGCCATCGCCTGCTCGCATCAGGACCAGGTGATTGAGCCGCCGAACGATGCGCTGACGATCCTCTCCTCCGATTTCACCCCGCATGCCGGCTTGCTCTACGCCAACGGCGCGACGCTCACCCTGCAGCCGCATCCGGAATTCGACGTTGAGTTTGCGCAAGTGTGCTGCGAGCTGCGCGTCGGCAAGGCGCCGGACGCGGTCGTTGCCACTGCGAGGGAGTCACTGGCGAAGCCGATGGATCACGCCAAGCTTGGTGGCGCGATTACGAGATTTTTGGCGCACAAATCCATCCCCTCATCCTGAGGAGCGCGCGCTCGCGCGCGTCTCGAAGGATAGAGGCCCGGATGCTGCAGCAATCCGGGCCTGCATGGTTCGAGACGCCGCTTCGCGGCTCCTCACCATGAGGGGAGAGAGTTGTTTGCAAGGCTCAGAACGGATCCGTCCCCAACCCCACCACATCCGCAGGCCTCGGCCCGGGCGCTGGCCAGTGAAACCGCCGGTCCTTCTCCGCAATCACGACGTCGTTGATCGAGGCCTCGCGCCGCCGCATCAGGCCGTGCTCGTCGAACTCCCACTGCTCGTTGCCGTAGGAGCGATACCACTGGCCGCTCGCATCGTGCCATTCGTACTGGAAGCGCACGGCGATGCGGTTTTCGTCGAACGCCCAGAGGTCCTTGATCAGGCGGTAGTCGTGCTCCTTCTCCCATTTGCGGGTGAGGAACGCGACGATGGCTTCGCGCCCCTGAAAAACCTCGGAGCGATTGCGCCAGCGGCTGTCCTCGGTATAGGCCAGCGAGACGCGCACCGGGTCGCGCGAATTCCAGGCATCCTCGGCCATGCGGGCCTTTTGCGCTGCGGTCTCACGGGTGAAGGGCGGAAGCGGCGGGCGCGACATGATGGCCTCATCTGTTGGCGGAAGTGCAATCTATCGCCGCGCGCGCGGGAGTCGAGAGGTCGTCCGCTATCGCCCGATCACGAAATCAGATCAGCCTTCATCAAGGCGCGGATCGACTTCGGGATCGGCTGGGCGCGGCCACCGCTGATGAAGGCGACACGCACCTCGGCTTTCACCAGCACGTTCTCGGCCCGCCGCACCTCCTGCGCCAGCATGATGGAGGCGCCCTTCACCGCGACCGGCCAAGTCACGACGTCGAGCACGTCGTCCATCCGCGCGGGCTTGAGGAAATCGAGATGCATCGAACGCACCACGAAGGCGAAGCTTGCGTCTTCCGCCTCGGCCTGCTCGAACAATGCCTGCTGCTCGGCGCCCATCAGTCGCAGATGATTGGTCCGTCCACGCTCCATGAAGCGCAGATAGTTGGCGTGATAGACGATGCCGGAAAACACTGGTTTGACGATGTCGCAACAGACGCCTAGCGGGTTGCTTTCATTGGGTCGCTGGACGGCTGAGCATTGCGCCCGCAGCTCAGCTGGATAGAACGTCGCCCTCCGAAGGCGAAGGCCACACGTTCGAATCGTGTCGGGTGTGCCACTTCACTTGAGTCCGTTCCGAAGGTCGGCCACATCGGTGTAGATGTCACAGATTGCGGCATCGACATCGGCGTCAATTTGGGCGATCGGCGCTGACCTGAAGGTCCACGATGAGGCCAAAGTGATCGCTCAGCCAAACACCCTCGACTGGCCTGTCGAAGGCAAGGTGCGCAGCTTCGACCAGCGCGCGGGCCTTGGGATGAGCGTCCCAGCTTCCGATGAAAACATAATCGAAGCGGCCGCGATGACGCGGTTGCCGCACAATCTGCTCCATGCCGGCGCAGGCGTGCGGGTTATTGACCGTCCAGGTGTATCCGGGCCCTTCGCCAGCAATGGCCCAAGCTGGTGATAGAGCACGCTGCGCCCTTTCAGCGACTGCCGTCCGGTAAGCTAGCGAATGCTTGCGGCTTCATTGAAATCACCCGCGATGATGGTCGGAAGGTCACGCCGGTGCCGCGCATCGAGATCCGTGGCGGGAACCGGCTGGCCAAACAACCAGGAAGTGTGCCAGTATTTCAATATAACAGCGCACTTACGCATCGCCGCCAACATGTACGCATTGGTTTTTGGAGGTGGCGGCGACGCGTCGCTCGGTTTTCTACCGACGCGCAAGGACGCATCGGAGAATACCGGCGAGTGCGCCAGGGGAACCCCTGAACCCGGCGCGCCCCAAGAGGGGGCGCGCTTCAACCGTGCCGAGTGAACCGTCCGTGGCCATCTATCACCTGCACGTCAAGAACAACAGCCGGCGGGACGGCCGGTCGGCCGTCGCCGCAGCCGCGGCGTATCGGGCCGGAGAAACCCTGCCGAACGAGGCTGAAGAAAAGGACAGTGCCTTCGCCGGAAAACGTGACGTGGTGTTCAGCGAAATCCGGCTGCCGCCGAATGCGCCGGCCTGGATGTCCGACCGGGCCAAACTCTGGAACGCGGTCGAGGCGGCCGAGAAGCGGAAGGACGCCCGTCTCGCCAGGGAGATCGAATTCTCGCTGCCGCGAGAATTCTTGCTTAGCCTTGCTATGGCGTTTTGGGTGCTTGGCTACCTCTTCGCGCGGGGCACGCTGACTTTCGGAAAGGCGCCGGCAACTTCTATCGCTCCTTGGGTCGTACGTTCGCAGAGCCACCAAAAAGCGTCAGCTCAAGATCAGGTCGGAGCATCTTTCTTCAGAGGTGTTCCAACGTAGATCAGGCACCGCCCGAGCGGACAGGGAGCGTGAGCGCTAGTTTTGCGTCAGTCAGTAATTTGACGGGAGAGTTTTTCATGAGATTTCCGATAAAATGCACAACAGCCATCCTGGTTCTTGCGAGCATCGTCCCCTCTCATGCCGGCGGCCTCATCGGCGACCTCATCAATAATGTCGCGCCAGGTGTTGGGACGGCACTTGATGACGCCCACCGGCAAATCAAGAATGCCATTCCACCCTACAAGGCGATCGAAGAGGGCGCGACCCACACGGTCAACGAGGCGTTCGTCCAAGCTGGAGCCCCAGCTCTCATCGAACTCATTGCGCGTTCGCGCGACGACGCCTTACGCAATGGTGTTAGCCCCATTCCTCCAGACATCCGCTCGAACCTGACGGGATTCATCCCTGATAACGTTCTTAATGCCGTCCGCTATCGGGTGGGTGGCGGAGGCGACCTAACCCTGCAAGTCAACGCGACACGCTATGGGGAAGCCGCCGCTATTACATTGGACTATGTTGTGGTGTTCAAGGAACAGAACGATGCGTTGTACAATCCAACTCTCTGGGCGCATGAACTGACCCATGTAGGCCAGTATCAGAGCTGGGGCATTCACGATTTCGCCGTTCGGTATCTCCGCAGCTACTCCGATGTCGAACGGCCAGCCTATGAAGCCGAAACCCGCTATGCCGCGTGGGTAGCAACGCGCAATACTAGCCAGGTCGGGATCGCCAACGGACCCGTCGACGCAAACCTGATCAACCGCCCGGTAGCTCCATTCGCCGGAGCAGGTGTCTCGAACGCCTGCGGCACGGTTCTTGGTATGTGTGGCCTGCCCGGATCAGCGCCCGTCGGCACCGCGTGCTGGTGTGGTACGCCCGCCGGTCCTGTGACCGGCTCTGTGATCCCCCCTCCACAGAACATCGCCGCGTCGGCGCCAGTGGGGTTCCCACCGGGGTTCGCAATGACTGCTTGTGGTTGTTGGGGCCCGACTCCCCCGTTGGCCGCGCCTGAGCCGAGGTGTGCAAGCCAAGCTGTGCAAATTGCCGCATGTCCCGCATTCTGTCCAACGGGAGGTCAAGCCTATGGGTATGTCTGCAACTGAGCGTCTGATTTGAGTAAGCGTACCCGGAAAAGGATCTCGATGATAAGCGACGTCATCTTCAAGAAGCGCGTTCTCGCCGCGCTCGACAAACCGAAGAAAAGCAGGCTGGTGTCCATCCTCAACAGTGGCTTCTTCCTTTGGTTCCTGACCTTGTGCGTGGTTACCGCGGGAGGCTCATATCTGACCTCCTACCAGCAGTGCCGGAAAGACGCGGAGGATGAGATCGAGCGTAACACCAGAATACAACGAGAACTGTTTCAGCGTGAACTCAGGATTCGGGAAATCATTTTGACCGCACCGTCAGTTGCGGAGATGAGAAACCAGCTCAGACAACCGAACTCGTATTATCCTGAATTTTCAGGGTTTCCAATTCTACCGCTCCAGGAGAGCGGCGCTGCCTTTCTCAATCGCGTAGTCGATTTCAAGCTTGCGTTGGATCCCAATAAGCCTCCTCCTCGTCCGGAGATCATGGCCCTGTATCCGATTTCGCGCGGTCAAATACCGGATGCGATTACGGATAAGGACATTCCGTTGCTTCGCGAATATGCAATGACGATGCTTGCGCAGGCGAACCCTGTCCCTTTGCCGGGGTATGGACTCAGTCCGTTCCAGCCGGAGTGCGGCATTCGAACCTTGTGGGGTCGCTTTTCCTTCGACCCCGCAACAAAGATCGTGCGCGCATACACAGGCAAGCCAACGCTTCCGAATGTCTTGCCATTGCCGCAGCCGCAGACTCCGCCACAACTGCCTCCGCCTCAACCGCCCAAGGCAGCGCCCCCTCCTTAGCCGGACTGTTGATCGGCGCGGGGTCACGACGCTGATCGGCGAGCCAAGCTATTGATCTACCAAGCGATGGAGGGTTCAATCTTGGACACTTATTTACAATCACATTGCTGAGGCGGCGAACAGATGATACACACGCCAGCCGTCGAGACGTTCAACATAGACAGTCGCCAGATCGCCAGAATCGAAGCTGTTCATCGCGGCTTCCTCTATCAGCACATCTATACCGTTGCGTGTCTCTTCCAAGCGGCCACCGCTGGTCTGACTCACATCGTCGTCGAAAGCGATGAGGATGTTGAGCTGGTGCTCCCTGACAAGCGCATCTACGTCCAGGTCAAGACACGTGCATCGCACCTCGTTTTCAGCGACATCGAAGGCGCCCTCACGCGTTTCGATGCAATACGCACCGAGCATGCCGAGGGACGGCGAAGCGGCGTCTGCGAGTTCGTAGTCGTTTCAAATAGCGCTCCCGGGCCGGAGCTGTCTCAGCGGCTGAAGAGCTCGGCCTGCCCTTCGGACGTCGCACTGATGTGGCCTGGTTCTACCACGACGAACAAAGCACTGCCCGCGCCATGGAACGGCGTCTCCGACGGTTTTGATGCGTGCCGAGCGACGGCGGACACTTTGCCTTTTTCAATCTTGGCTCCGGAGACGCTCGTCTGGAAGCTCGCTGGCCGGATCATGACGGCCGCAGCGGGCGTCGAACCAAACGCCAATCACACCTTCGCGGTCGAGGACCTTCCAACGCTCTTCGAGCAGTTGGTCATTCAGCTGCAGGACTTCCCGGCGCCGCCGATTCGATACCGGCCCCAGGACAAGGAGCCGCCGCTGGTAACGGTCCAGCACGTGCGGCTGGTTATCGGCTTTTCCGGCGCCGGCAAAACCTCATGGGTCTCTCAAACGGCTCTGCATACCAGCGATAGGCTCGCATACTACGACGTCGCGGACATTTCGGGACCTGCATTGGCTAGCACAATCGCCCGACAGCTCGCCGCCCGCCTTTTCGGCTCCAGCAGCGGGAAACTTGGAGAAATCCTTTTGCCGGGCGCGACCGGAACTGAGATCCTCTTCGCGATCGGCCGTCACCTTACAGAAAGTAATCTCACGGCGACGATCGTTTTAGATAACGCGCACCGTGTACCAGCCACCGATCTAGTGTCGCTCATCAAAGCATCCCCGCTTCTTCATTTCGTTCTGTTGGCGCAACCGAGCGCTTCGGTCGCCCGCCTCGAGGCCGCGCTCGCTGTGCACGCCGAGCCACTTCTCGGCTGGACCAACGAAACTGCTGCAGCCGAAGGATCGTCGCTCGGATGCCGAGGCGACTACTCGAGTTACGAGCGACTATTGAAGCTCACAGGTGGCCTGCCACTGTATACCCAAAACGCGTTGAAGATCGCGGCCGAGAACTACGATGGTGAAGTCGCCCGGCTCTGCGCCGCCCTCGAAGAACGCACGCACGTAGTTGAGACAGCTCAGGAGCTAATCCTGGCTGATGTGTTCGAAAGCTTTAGCGACAATGAGCGGCGTGCTGTCGCCGCTCTGAGTCTCAGCGATGTTCCTCTCACCCAACCCGAAGCCAGCGGTGTGTTGAAGCTAACGTTCGGACTGGAACCGCCCGCTGCTGCCGCGGCGTTTCGACGATTGCGCCTGAGTGGGGCGATCCAAATTTTCGGTGTCGACCGCTTCAAAGTCCATGACGCTATGCGGCCGCTCGGCCGCGCCCACCTTGATGAAGGCGGCGCCGAAGTGCTGAAGAAAGCGCAAGCAGCGATCCGCGACCTTCTCATGGTCGCGCTTCCCAAAGACCACGACCGCCCGCGGGTATTCTTGTTGCTTCGGATGTTCGTGGCGCTTGGAAACGTGAAGCCGCTTGTCGAGATGGCGACTGACGAGATCTTTCATGAGCTGGGTTACATGGACGAGATTTCGGACTATCTGACCCGGGCCGCTACGTCGGAGGAAATCTCCGCAGAGGATCGATTCTGGGCGCTGGACGGTCTGATTTTCGCTCACTTCAAGGACGGTGACGAGGCCGACATTCAAGGCAAACTCGATCGAATGGATGAGCTTGTGCGCGGGCACGATCTGGGGCTCTCGGAACGTCTTGCGGTGGGTATGAAGCGGATGGTCTTCGCCGCTCGCGCCAAGGACGTTGCCACGGTCAAGAAGACGATGAGCGAGTTGAGCAGCGTGCTGCCGCAGACGCCGCAGCACCTTCGAGTCGCAAAATATAACTACGCCCATGCGCTGTTCGAGCTCGAAATGATGGAGGAGTGCGTAACTGCCACGCTCGACCTGATCGTCGAATACTATGACTTGCTGGGGCTTACGTTGGGCGACGTAATGGGAAAAAACCCGGACAAGATTTTCCCACTTTTGAAAGGCGGAAACAGACACACGGACGACCTCAAGCACCTCGCCGACTCTCTTGATCTCCAAGCAAAGGCGATCAAGGCAACCGGAAACCATCCGGGACTGGCCCACATTCATGCATTAAAGTTCTATTCAATGGCGCAATCCCTGGATTCATTCGTCAGGGTCGGACAGGAGCTCGTCGACGACTACATCGGTAGAAGCGACTATATCGGCGCGCGTGACGTCATCGAGCGAAACCTAATGCCTACAATAATGGTTTTGAAACTGGCGGGTCGCGTCATTCCGGTGCGCAGCCAATATGCTGTCGTCCTTGCCTACTGCGGGGCGTTTGACGAAGCCGAGTCCGAGATGGCTCGCTTACTGCCGTATGAGAGTGGCCTTGATCCGCGTGGCCAAACGGAGCTGCAGAACCAACGCGCACTTATCGCTCATTTGAAGCTGTATCCTCCGCCACCACAGTGGCAGATGCCGCCTCAGCTCGGCGAGCCAACAAGCCGAAAATGAGGATGCTTACAGGGATACGCCACAGGTCTGGCGCGGCTAGGACGCGATCCATCGGCGCAAGAAGTGATCGACCTCCCTGCGGCTCTTGCAGTGGTAGGTCTTGCGGATCATCTTCCGGAGAGTCTCCCCGCCAGGTCCCATGCGCTCCTCGCCTTGCGTAAGATCGACAGCGGCCAATTCTTCCGGCGAGAAGCCCTCCATTGGCATCGGATTTACAGTCCATATCTCGTCGAGACCAACGACAGTGCCATTCGAGAATTCGATGCGCTTCAACAGCCGCGGAAGCCGACTTTCGAGCCCGTAGAGTCGAGCCGCTCCAAGCTTTGTGCTGACGCGAACGTCCAAAATGGGCTTCCGCCGGTAGAATGTAACGTCGGTTGGCTGACCTGACGTCGACAGCATTGTTAGTGTGTGGGTGAGCATTCCTTCGCGAGAACCAAAGTGCTGCTCAAGGCGCTTCATTGCCTCCTGCGGAGTGAGGTCCTGCGTCACGACGAACTCCGTGCGCGCAAAGCATTTTCGATGCTCTCGACGAAGCCACGGACCAAGTCCGCCGTCTCGCTGACAAACGCCTTCGTGAACAGGGTCAGCTCATTTCCGTCCTTGTCGAATCCGTTCCGGTGGACGCAGTCATGGCGCAGCTTGACCGCCGTGAACAGCTCCGCCTTGTTCGGCGTCAGGTTCAGGATGCGGACGCCAAGCGCGATATTGTAGAGAACGTCCACCTTGGCGAGGTTGTGGTATAGAATCCCCCGCAGACGCTCACGAACCTTGCGCTCAACCAGGTTCGACTCCTTGCGAATTTCGGCGAGCGTGAATTTCTCCTTGGCGAGCTCATCATCGCCATCGATCAGCCGTTGCATCGCTTCCGCGTCACCAGCCACCGCGTTCAAAAGCGTATCTCCGAGGTAGGCCTCCAGCGCTGTTACTTGGTGCGAGAACATCAAACGGTTGACGAGGTGACGGCCATCTTCCTTGCCGTGGTCCGCAAGGAGGTCGCCGGTCTGACGATAGGAGTCCATGAAGATCGTGAACGGATTTGCCGGAACATCATAGTCAAGCCACTCGTCGGGTTCAGGCGGCTCATGTTTGAGGCCGTAATCGAAATCCTCGACGACCTCGTGTCCGCCCACTTGAGTATCGCTATAGTTCTCGATGCCGACTGGATATTCCCAGAGACCCCAGGTCAGCTGGCCTAGCCGCGGATGCTGCAAAACAGCTTCATAGTGGATTTCGGGCCCCATCTGCCGTTCACCACCGCCGACCGCATCCCACTCGAGCTCATCGCTCTCGATGTCGTAGACGACGCCAGTATCCTTGTGCCGGATGCGCGCGGTGCCGTTGCAATAGACTTCCATAAATTCCCCGATGCTCGGTGACGCTCGGCTCCACACGGCCCAACCCAGTGCCCGACGTTCGGCGACGTAAGGGACCAAGCGTGACGCGCTTGATCTGCCGCCGGTAAGACTCAGTCCTCCTCGACATTCGCAGGACGACGGCCGGACGGCGTTGCAAGCATCGGACTCGAGCGACACGTTCCCAATTGGAAGCGCTGAGCGGCATCGACGAGCTGCAATGCGCTCACCCGTCCAAACCGAATTTCTAGGCGTCTTTTTGCCAGATCGAAGGTGAAGGTGGCGCCATCACGGCTGTAGGACACCCGTTGATGGCGATCGTCATCGTCGACCTCGCCGCCCCCTTCGTCGCGGATCTCCTCGAGCCGGTCGACGAGATCGTCGAACGAGTCCTCCATGCTTTCGAACTCCACGACGAGTTGCTGGAACTCGTCGTTGAAAAGTTGCTCAAGCGCTTCGCGATGCGCCGGCCATCCCTGCCGCAGCTCAAGCCGCCGCGTGATGTAATATTCGCTCGGCTCCTCCGGATTCTGTCCTGTCTCGACAATGTAGCGGAACGCTGGCGCGTCGAGTGTGTCCTCCTCCTTCCGGAGGTCTTTGCGCTTCAGGCCGAGCACTTCGCGCGTCTGCTGATAGAGCGTCTGCAGCTCTTCCGCCACGGTGTCGGCCAGAAGGCGATTGCACCATCCGCCCGCCGAGTCGGAAAGCCGGTCCGGCACCTTGTGATATCCGCGCTGGAAGCCGTTGAGGCTCCGGATCGCGCCCGTTTCCGTTCCCTCGAGAAACTCGCCATTATTGCGAAGCCGGATGCCAGCAAGCGCGGCGTCGGCCTGTACGGCAGGCGGGCGCGGCACATAATGGATGCGGAAGCTGTTCGACGACGAAAGGATCGCCTGCGGCGTCTGCGAGCCCGGAATGGACATTTCGCGGGTGATGTACCGAGGCACTTCCTGGCGCAGATAGTTCTGCAGCCCCTCGCCCGTCAGCCAGCGATCGCGCGTGAGTGCGTCCTTGGCTCGACCGTGCAGCGCTTCCAACAGGAAATGCGTCCAGATACCGTGACCCAGCCTGCGCGACGGATAGGATTTCTCGCCCGGCGAACAAGACAGGAAAGTGCCGAGATACCATCCACTATCAAGGAACTCCCGGACTTCGCCCGCATCGAGGTTGCCGATGATGTCGCGCGACTGCACGACGCTCCGGAAATCCTCTGCGCAGGCGTCGACGAAGATAAGCGCCTGCTTGCACGCGCTGTCTTGCAGCGGTTCCAGCAACGCATCGCGCATCGACAGCGTCGTGTCGCCGATGTTGACCCGATTGCTGTCATAGGTGCTCAATCGATTGCCGCCCGCGCCGTGGAAGCCGTGGCCCGCATAATAAAAAATGAACAGCGCATCGTCGTCGAGAGTGCGGATCTTGTAGGCTAGATGGTCCTTGACCGCGATCAAGCTCGCGTCGGTGTCCTTCATGACCTCGATCTCGACATCGCCTGCCGGCAAGTGCTTGAAAATCTCCAGCACCGCGTCGCGGATTCCGTCCGCGTCGGCATGAGCAAACGCGACTGACGGCAGCGCATCGCCATTCGACGGCTTTCGATAGTTCTCAAGTGCGACGATCACCACGACGACGCGCGAGAACCGCGGCGCTGTCCCATCGTTGGCGTCGACAATTCCACCCTGCTTGCGCCGCGGTTTGCGCGCCATCACGCATCCTCCTCTAAAAAATCACACTCGAGCCGACGGGCGGCGGATCGGACGGCGTCCAAATCATGGCCTTCCCGCTCCAAGAAGAAGCACGAACAGCAGTCGCCGCGCGATCGAGGTCATCGGTGAAGGTCCGTTGTTCGTTGATAACGTGGGGCGCGCCTTCCCAACCCGCCGTTTGCAGGCGCGGAAAAACGAATTTTCGACAGGTATCCGCTTCAGTATTCACTTAGTCTCTCCACGTGGCCGCGCTGCTCGTCTTGTACGTGGCGCCAGCAACTTGTCGCCGGATTTCCAAGCTTTGACATTCTGCGCTTTCCACCGCAGGGCCGGACTGGCTTCTATCGAGGCGCGCACGTTTGCTGGCACCTCTAGAGAAGACGCGGCGATCTCACCCCCGGTCCAGCACGGCATCCAAAAATGCGCCCTCCCCCGCTGTGAACTTAAACAGCGGCGCGAGCTTCTCCCGGCATTCGGTCGTGACGCTCTCGATCCAAGCTGCTGGGCCGCCAAAGTTGTCGAAATACCGGTCCTGCAGGCACATGGTCAGCTTGCCGGTAATGTCGCCGACCTCGCATCCGATCGCCTCGGGCGAGGCTATGCGCCAGTCGAAGCTCTTGGCGCTCGCACCGATCATCAAGGTGGCCGCCTTGATCTTCGCCCAGTCGAGAGACGGCATGGCGATGATCCGGTGGGCGTCGAACAGATCGCGCGCGGTGCGCCGCGTGATCAGCGCGACCATCTTGCCGGCGACGATCTCGTGGATATCGAGGACCGGAACATTCGTGGCCTGGTAGGATCCGATTGCCACCGATGGCATGCGATCCACGCCGTAGAGCGGGCCGCGGTAGAGATAATTGATATCGATCTCGATGGTCCCCGCGCCGCCCAGCGCAGAGGCGTAGCGATAAATCCATTTGCCGCCAGCGTGCTCGGACGGCTCACGCCGCGCGACGTACCCTTTCGATTCCATCAAGCGCTCGATCCGGTCTTCCAATCCCGGGCGGTCGGCATCCATCTGTTCCTTGTCGACCGCGCCGACATAGTTGACGTCGATATCGACAGAGAGGCGGTCCAGATCGGAATGAAAGATGTTGAGTGCCGTGCCGCCCTTCAAGGCGACGCGCGGCCCGATCAGCGTGTCGGCGCCGAAGGCATCGAGAATGTCGATCAGCCGGATCACACGCTCCAGCGTCGCGGGCTGGAGCTGCCGCTCGGCCGCTATGTCCTGAAGCGTTTCTCGCGACGCGACCATCAAACGCCTTCAAAGGCGGCGTCGACCGCCTGCGCTGGGAGAAGCACGCGCCATGGCTCGACGAGCACCGCATGACCGGGTTCCGCACCCAGCGCATAATGCTTTGATCGTGGAAGCCGTGTTCGCAGGCGCGCCAGGACATCGTCGGAGACGCCGAGCGCGGCGCGCCGCTTCTCGAGCCACCAGCCGGAAACCGAGGCGAGCGACCTATTATCCAGCAGCTCGACATAGTCGGCGACCTTCGCCGGATCGAGATAGCGCACCAGATCCAGCGACTTCAGAACTTCCTCGCCGCCGCCCGCGAGTTCTGGCCGATGCAGGACATCGACGACCGTGCGTTCGACCGCCGTCACACGGACCGTCACTCCCTGCCGGTCCATAGTCGCGGTCAGGTAGTTGGCCTTGCCTGTCGCCGCCAACGCCTTCGCCGGCGTGACGAAGCGGCAAGCACCAAATGGCAGGTCCACGCGTTCGGTCCGTCCGGCGCTGATAAGCTGAACCTCGTTGAACTCGGAATAGGCTATGCCGTGCAGCTCAAGGGCTGAGTGAAATCCCAGGACCCCATCGGGACGCAGCTTGCTCGCCGCGGCGAAGCGGTCGATCACCATCTGCTCCGCCGCCATGTGGGCCGGCACTGCGGCAAATACCTCGCGACTGACCCGCTTGATGTTGCCAGCGCGCAGGTGATGTCTAAGCAGGCTGGTGACATTGGCCGCGCTCGCCGGATGGCCGAAGGCCGCCGCGAACTCAGCCCGGGTGAAGACCGGATGAGCCGACAGGAAGCTGGCCGTTTTGTGCCGGCGGGGTTGCATTAAGTCTTCGATTCTGCGCCAAGGTGGGTAATAAATAGCCAATCTGACGCAGATTTGTCAACAATATTCCTGAGCAAAAGGGCCGATGGGCCGTCCCTTTGATCGCGAAAACGCGCCGTATGGGCTAAAAATTACCCTTTTCGGCGCACTTCTAGAACAAACCGCCCCGCGAAAGGACCGCGTCAGACGAATTAAGCGGTTTCCTTAGATGGATCTCCAATGTCAGATAATTTATGCTAAATATTGACTTTGTCAGTTTTTTTTACTATTTTGCCGACAGGGGAGGCGGCCATGAGCGATGGACCATTCAGAAATGCGGAGTTGCCAAGCAGCTGGAAGCGCTATGGCCAAGACCTGGTCAGCGACGCCACGAGCCGTGAGGAGCGAACGACGCAGGCGTGCCACAGCATGATCGGTGACGTGGACATGAAGACGTTCAGTCCCCTTTTCGATGAACTCAAAGCTCATGCCGACCGCCCCCAAATGGACTTAGACCCGGTCACGGCGGTCGAAACGATTTTCGAGACTCATCCAACGTCGCCACTGGCGGATACCCTGCAAAGACATCTGATTGCGAATCTCCGGGATCAACTCCCTCCCGAGAAGGCGCTCGATCAGGCGCTCGACAGCACGACAAAAGAATGGATCGGCACCACCAAAAACCGGCTCGACGAAGAATGCATTCGTGCCCGCGAGCTCGGCGACATGAGCCGCGAAGATTACCAGAAGGGAATCGAGCGGAACCGCGAGACGTTCGCTGCAATCAAGCCCAGCGAACTCTGCGACGCCTTGGCCACCGGCAACAAGCGCGCGTTCAGGCAGGCGGCTGAGAAGAAAGCCGGCGTAGATGAGGGGCCCGAAGAGTGAGCGCCAATCCGAAATACTCACCGATGCAAGACAAGCGCTTGATCGTTATCGAGAAGGGACAGAAGCGCGGCCGCTGCACCCTCCCGAAGGGTGCTGTGATCGCGGAGGTCGGCCGTCACATTTGCTTTAATCCGGCGGTTCTGGATAGCTTTGACGTAAAGGGCTTCGAGCCGCTGCACTACGATATGCTTGTTCTCTGCGCCGCCATCGAGTTCGCTGACCGGCGTTGGAAGCGTCCGTTGGGCTGGCGCCGAACCTTCGATGTGGCGATCCCAGTCATCGACCTTAAGGCCTGGCAGAAGCCGGAGGTTCTGAAGGCCCTGCACGGCGTCTTGAACCACCTGACCGGCGACGCATGGCGATTGACCTTTGTCCAGGCAAAGAACCTCTCGCCGATCGGCACGCGGCAGATGCCGTTGGACTTTGGCAAGGCCAAGACCTTCGCCGTCGCTTACAGCGATGGCTTGGATTCGCGTGCCGTCTCCGCTCTGAGCGGGAGCGAAGCTGAGGCATTGTGTATCCGGGTCGCGGGCAATCGCCAGCGGCGCAAAAACGGGGATAGTTATTTCACGCAGATTCCCTTCAAGGTGAAGGGATATCGCGGGAACGAAAGCAGCTTCCGCTCGCGGGGATTTCAGTTTGCGGCGGTGACGGCGATTGCTGCACAGCTCTCAAAAGTGACGCGCGTCATTGTTCCGGAGAGCGGCCAGGGCGCGCTTGGTCCGGTACTTCTCCCGCTGCACAACATCTACGCCGACTATCGCAACCATCCGACGTTCTTTCGGAAGATGGAGCGCTTCATCAAGGCAGTGCTGGGCTACCGAGTGCGGTTTGAGCAGCCACGCCTCTGGTCGACGAAAGGTCAGACGTTGCGCGCGTTTCTGGACATGATCGGAAAGTCCGAACAGCATCTGACGAGTACCCATTCCTGTTGGCAAACGCGCCGGGTCGTCAATGTAGGCGGTAGGAAGCAGTGTGGCCTGTGCGCGGCTTGCTTGCTGAGACGCCTCAGCCTGCATGCCGCTGGCGTTAACGAGGCGCCTGATACGTATATCGTGTCCGACCTTGCCGCTTCTAACGCGGCCGATGCTTTGTCGGTCATACCCCAAAAGGCTGATCGGGACATCATGGTCGAATACGGAAGCGTCGGTGTGCGCCACCTGCAGCATCTCGCGGACATGAGCGGCTTGCCTGACGAGAACATTCGCGTTCACGCCTCGCAAATCTCAGCTGCGATAGCGGAAAACTACGAGGACACTCTGAAGAAACTGAGGACGATGTTGGTAACTCATGCCGAGGAATGGCGGGCATTTTTGTCCGCGCAAGGAGATCATAGCTTTTTGAAAAGCTGGATGGATGGAGGGCGCAATGGCTGATTTGAATGAGCTGAGCGCACAGGAAATAGGACGCCGCCTGCGGATAGCACGGGAGAACGCAGACGTCCGCCAGGATGACGCGGCCCAGGTCATCGGCATGTCCCGCCCCACCCTTGTATCCATCGAGAAGGGCGTGCGCCGTGTGCGCATCCAGGAAATCCAGACGCTCGCGCGCCACTACGGCATATCGGTCAACGCCCTCCTCCGCCGCGAGGCAGTGCACACCGATCTGATGCCTCGGTTCCGCAAGTTGCGGGAGACGGAGGACGCGCACACCACTGAAGCCGTTCAGCTATTCAACGACCTCATTAAAGCGGACGTTGAAATGGAGAATATCCTCGGCATCCAGCGACGTCGAAATTACCCCCCGGAACACGGTATAAACGAGGGTGACGTTGCGGCCCTCGCAGAAAAGCATGCCAAGGAATTGCGCGACTGGCTGGGTCTCGGTCCGGGTCCGATTGCCGACATCTTCTCGGTCATCGAACTGGGTCTTGGCATCCGATTGTATCAGCGTCGTCTCTCATCCAGTTCAAAGGTTGCTGGCCTCTTCACCTACGATGAAAGCGTCGGCGCCTGCATACTTCTAAACGCCAACCACCCATTGCCGCGGCGCATCCAGTCCGCGGCGCATGAGGTCGGCCACTTCTATGGTACCCGTCAGATTCCCGAAGTGCTCGAAGACGATGAGAAGTTCCTCTCACGCGATGAACGCTATGCCAACGTCTTTGGCCGTGCATTCCTGACGCCCGCCGCGAGCTTCTCGGAAAGCTTCCGCCAACTGAAGGAGATCACCGGCAAAACGACCCGGCGCCTGATCATTCTCCTCGCCCAGCAATATAATATCTCGCGCCAAGCCTGCGGGCTGCGGCTCGAGGAATTGGGCCTTGCCAAGAAAGGCACTTGGGCATGGTTCGAAAACAACGGCGGCATCACCGATGACAATGTCCGAGAGGTCCTCGGCGAAATGGCCGATCACCGCGATCCCGTAAAGAGCGACGCGGACCGACCCATCTCCCACCGCCTGAGCCTGATGGCGCATGCCGCCTGGAAGCGCGAGCTCATGTCGGAAGGACAATTGGCGGAGCTGCTGAAGGTGGGCCGAGTGGAGCTTCGCGGCGTTATCGACCAGATCGAGCTTGAGGAAAGAGACACGGATGAGTTGCTCAAGCTCCCTGATTGATATCGCGGATCCGCTGATTCTCGACACGAGTGTTCTGATCAACCTTCACGCTTGCAAATATGGCGAGCGCATCCTCGCGTCCATTCCCAACGATGTCGTCGTGTCCGAGATCGTGGCTGGAGAGCTGGAGCACGAGACGAGCCGGCAGAACGGCGAGCACCGCTTTCTGCATGACCTCGTGACGGGTGGAATCGTGACGCTCGCCACTATGACCGACGCCGAGTACGATATTTTTCATGAACTCACGTCTACCTCGCCCTCCCTTGACGACGGCGAAGCTGCAACGATCGCCATCGCGGCAGCACGATTTTTCCTGCCGGTTATCGATGAACGGCGCGGACGAAACCACGCCAGCTCGCTATTGAAAACGCGAAATCCAGGCTGGTCGTTAGACATCTTACGTCATCCAACGGCCATCGCGGTCCTCGGCGACCAACCTGTCATCGAAGCGATGTATCTCGCTCTTCGCGACGGGCGCATGCGAATTCCATTAGAAAGAGTGGAAGGCGTTATCGCGCTTATAGGGATGGAGCGTTCACGCGATTGCACTTGCCTCCCTGGGTATCGAGAGCGATTTTCGACGAGCACTCTCGGGCCGCCGCTGTAAATTCTGCCGACAGCGCGAAGGTCCCAAATCTAAGGTGAACAGCGAACACTGGTTTGACGATGTCGCAACAGAAGCCTAGCGGGTTGCTTTCATTGGGTCGCTGGACGGCTAAGGTGTGATTCTATGCCCTTCCATCGCAAGCCGCAGCGCCTTCGGGATGCGCTGCCCTTTTCCACCTGAGATAAACGCTACGCGGACACGCGCCGTGACTAGGAGATCGTCTGCGCGCCTGCATTCCTGCAGCAAGGTAACTGACGCGCCTCTCACCTCTTGCGGGAGCGTAACCACGTCAAGCACGTCGTCCAAGACCGCCGGCTTTAGAAATTCGATTGTCATCGAACGTACAACGAAGGCGAAACCGGGCGCATCGTTCCGCGCTTCTTGGAGCAGCGCGTGCTGATTGGTCCCGAGAAGGCGTAAGTAATTCGTTCTGCCGCGTTCCATGAAACGCAAAAAGTTCGCGTGATAAACAATTTGGCCGGAGTCCGTATCTTCAAAATAGACGCGGACCTGCATCTGATGGCGCCCATCGCGAATTTCACCGTCGAGAGCGGCTGTCAAAATGCGATTCCCGTCATTGCGGTTCCAAGAACCAATTGTCTTGCACAGAGTCGCTTTTCTGGGCAAGTGCCAAAAGCCTTAGGCTCGATTCCTGCAGCCGACAATTCCAGCGCCCTTTCCGTGTGAAGCTGCCTGAGCCCATCGGCAGCATCGTCGTCGCGCCGCGTGTCCAAGGCAGACGATCCGATCCGCTTCGAGGTTCGCGTGCGCCCTGCCGCACTGATCGCGGTCCGACCCGGGCAAAGTATCGGTGGCAGCGTTGGTGCCCAGGGAGGGAATCATACGCAACCACACACGATGAACCGCTGTTTGTCCTTAGTATGGTGGCGTGAGCGCTTGGACATAGTTGGCGGAGGTCGGCTGCACCGCCATCGCAGGGGTCCAGTTTTCCTATTGAAGGGCAGCCTAACTCGCGGGGCGGAGCCGGACTTTTGGCCGACTATCACGCAAACGACTTTTGACTGGCCGCCTCAGGAAAGGTGCTTCACTCGCGGACCTGCGATTGGCCGAAAGAATATTTCGCGGCTGGCCGCGTGGGACGACCGTTGCCCTCCGAAGGCAAAGGTCACACGTTCGAATCGTGTCGGGCGCGCCAGTTTTTTCTTATTTTGTTTTGCAGCTGGATAAGCGTGCCTGGACTGAAACTCCAGGTCTGCGTCATTCGAGTACGTAACCGATTGGATGAAAGATCGGAAGCTACACAGCTCAATAATCCTGGTGCACAACAATCCCACTCGCGGCCCGTCCTCACGCTCGTTCATCGTTGAGCACACTTAGGCGGTGATCGAGCGTGATCTTCGCCTCGTACTTCTGGCCGATCGAGGGAATGATCACGACTGGCATCGTTGCCCTCCGAAGGCGAAGGCCACACAGCGCGCGTCCCGCTCGGCCGGATCGAACTTCCCGACCGGGGCCGGACCGCCGGCGTCAGGGTTTCGGCGGGATTAGCGAAATCGGGCGGCGGAACGAGAATGCTCCCGTCGTGGAGCGTCAGGAGCACGCCTGCCGGAAGCACGCGTAACGCGCCGAACCGAGCGCGTATACTTGAGGGGTGCACAGCGCTGATCTCGCGCCGCGATCTATGGGTCGCAGGCGTAGCCCGGCGTGGAGCGAGCGAAAATCTGGGATTTCGCTCCGCGGCACCCCGCTTGATGAGTAGCCCTCGACAATCGCGGCCGACTCGCTACGCCGTTCGAAGCGGCGCGGAGACTCATCCGGAATGGTGCGAGTGATTTCCTGGCGACGATACGTGGATGGAGTCGAGCACGCCGCCGCGGCTGAAGTGGCCGCAACCAAGTTTTCGGCCGCCCCTTCGGTCGGCTTCGATCTACTCGAGGCCGATGGGCGACCTGACGATCTTTCCGCCTTGTTGCGCCACGCGGGCGCAGCCATCGAACTCAATCGTCGCAGCGCTGGACTCCCGCGTGTCCGCCGCTGTCCTAATTCTGATGGCTGATGATTTCGCCGAGGTGGTCTGGACCGGCTCGGCCACCGCCCACGTGAGGTCGAGCCTCGAACGACGCTTTGCATTTGAGGAGGTACAGGCCGCGTGGGCGGTCATCAACCCGGCGACCTACGCACAACGGCTCAGCCGACGGCTCAATCACGCATTGATCATATCGGGCCGGCGCGACGCGGTGTTTATTCCGCAATCGACCCGCCGCTACGTGGACAGGCTGTCGACGCACGGGCTGACCCCCGCGTGGATCCGCTTCGGCTGCGGACACTATACGCTGCGGCTATTCCCATATTCGGTGCTGACCGTCATGAATACCATCAGCTTTCTGCGGCGACAGCTCTAACCCGCGCGTGAGGTAGCTTCCGTCCGCCGGCTCGATCTCCCGAAATCCGTTCAGAAGATCGAACCATGCGATCTGCGCATAACCAGCTGACTTTAAAACGTCCGGCAAGACCCTGGATAGGGGCGCTGCGGTCACCTCGCCCGGAACGATCTCGTGCATCTGAAGGTCGCGGGTATTGCCCGAGAGCACGAATTGGCTACGCAAAGGCAGAAAGCGTAGCAAATCGCGGAGCCATCTGGCTCTTTCCACCGAACTATCGTGCACCGAAAAGGCCCCCTTCGTACCCGCATCACACGACTATAAGCTATCTCACTCGCCAATTTCGAGAGTATTTCCCAAGAGTTCATAGGGAAATGGGATAAGGCGACGGCAAGAACTGGAAGGGCGATCAATCGAGATCAGAAGGCGCATGCAGAACATCGGGGCACCATTCATCCCAGTGATCTGCGCGACCGAACGTTTCAACGTCGTATGGGATGCAATCGCAATCTCTCGAGACCGCCTTACGTCGGCAGGGACGAACAGGCGCCGCCCATTGTGCTGCGATGGGCGATGTTCAATGACGAATTGTGCCCAGCGGTGCGCGTGCGCATCAAGTTCGAGGCGAGCCAACTCACACTGCTGCGTCCCAAAACCGCAGACCTCGAGCTGGCGCCTTGGAGAGGCATCCATGCCAATATCAACTCTGACTTTCCGCGCTGATTCAGTTCACGATTAGTGCGATCCTTGACCCGAGCGGAGACCAGCAATTCGAACCCGGCCGCGTGCAGCGCGCCGACCAGCGCCGTCTGGGCCAACGCCTCGGCGTGGTAGAGTTTGCTTTCCGGACCGTCCATCGGCCGCCGGTTCGAGCGCGGGCGGTGCCACCTTTTCGTCGACAAGGAAACCGTAATTCCTCGCCGAAAGACCTGCGGCGAGAGCAATCTCCCGTGAGGTGAAAACATCGTCACCTCCTCAGCTGAGCAGCCCGCTTTCGATAGGCAAAATAATGGGTCACGTAACCCGCGCTGTGCGCGAGATCCTCGGCTCGTACTTTCGAAAGGAGCTGCGCAACATCGGTTCTGCTCGAATTCGGACGGGGAGCACGAAAATGTTGCTTTGACCCACGTTCTGCGTCTGGTCAGGATTGGTGCATCACCGCTGGATAAGCTCTTCGGATTCGCATCTCCTTCCCGGAGAGCAGGACGTGCGGCAGCCGAAGGTCCGCCACTCGATATTCGCCGGGCATTTTTGCCTCACCACAATCCACCAGAATTGCAACCCACGGTGATCCGGGTTTTCCTATGCATCCGGGAAAATCCTTCGTCAGCTACTCGTCAGCCAGCCTGTCTATCCGGACAGGATGCGCATTCTCGACGTGATTGGAGGTGGAATATGACGGGCATTGGTCGACCTGGCAAATCGCACGTTGGGCCTGCAGGAGCCGACAGCCCATGGGGATTGAGCAGTTCGGGCCCGGAGCCCGGCCCCGCCCCCGGGGAAGGCAGGCAATCTTTCGACTCCGTCGTTGAGCGGATGCACTCCGGGCCTCGAGATAGAACGGCGCCGCTCGTGAGCTTGCCACCAGCTTCGGCGGTAGCAGTCCCGATTTCCTCAAGTGGCGACGGAATCAAAGCAGCGAAGCAAAAAATGCACAGCCTGCTTGAGGATCTTGATAGTTCTCGAAATGCAGCCACACAACTCCGGAACCGGTCGGAGGCGCAAGAGCTGATCGATCAAGTCGTCAAGGCAGGCTCGGAAGTTCTGGACTATTACGCGAGCCTCCCCCCGGACATGGCGCGCAGGCTTCTTTCCGACGGTCGGGCTCGCCAAGTCCGCGACGAAACGATCGCTGCGGGAGACGAATGCAACATCGTGGCCACCTGGATTGTCAACGACCTGGAGGCGAACAGGATCAAAGCAGCAGCCGTGCTCGACCGGATGCGAGATGCCGGCGCTCCGCCCGGCCAGCTGGGCCGGGCGGTATCCAGCGTGGCGAAGCATTACGAAGCCTGCTTGGATTGGTGGGGAAAGAAGGTATTGCGCTCGGAGCGAATGCAGTCCGTCTATACGGCCACCGCCAACTTGCCAAGCACCGCGTCCAAGATGCGGGAGGAGGAAGAGGCCGCGCTACGCCAGCATACCGGCTGGGCACTTAATACGAAGTGCGTGTACCTGGAATCGCGCATCGCTCTCGCGCGACTCTTGATCGAGTCGAAGGCTTCCACGTTCGGCCCAGCCGTGAGCGACGCCCTCATGGGTGAGGACGGGCGGGTGCGACTGCTTGGGACCTTTGTCGCGGATTTTTATCCGGCATTCAACTCGACTTCCGACGCCGTTCTGGAGGGAGCGGCGCTCGACGCAGACCACTGCACCGTTCTGGAAGGAGTCATGGAACGGCTTTCGGAATTTGCCTCAGGGGTGCACGGCATCGTTACCAGGCTAAGGGACGCCGGAACGGATGCCGACCTTCCATTGGAACTGTTGGGCCAGATCGCGGAAGGTGCATGGGACACCGCGCACGAAGTCACGCGACTATTGGCATTGCAGCCAAAGATACCAGCGACGATTGAACCGCCGGCCCGGGCTGGGACACCCGAAAATATCGGCGTAGTGGCTGACGGCCGGGCTGCGCGCAGGGAGGGGAAAGGCAAGCGCGCACCAGTCGCAGGCGAGGGGAGTTCGACGGCCCGCCTGCCCGAGTCGCAGCTCCCCAGACCGGACGCTGCCACGGCCCCGACAGGTAAGGTTATCGTACTCTCGGATCTTGGTACCAAGAAACTCGCGAGCGCGGAGGAGGAGGCACGCGCGAGGGCGTCATCATCGGCGACCGAGCACCTTGAGATGTGGCAGGCTCCGCCGTCCAGGGAAGCACTGACAGGGTTGCTCAATCGATTGGACGAACTGCTGCAGTTCAATCTGCCGGCTCAGCAAAGCGCCGTCTCGCAAGCGCGCCAGATGAAGCCCGACGACGCCGGCCACGTCGTGGGCCTCGTCGTTAAACGCCTGCAGACGCGGGCCGCCGAGATTGAGGCCTGTGTAGCCGCGCTGGAGGAGCCTCGCCGAGGTGGCCTACTCACGCCTGCGCAAGTGCCCGTAGTGCACAAAAAAATAATCCGGCTCAAGGCGATGTTGTCCGAGGTGCAGGGACAGGCAAATTCTTTGAACGCGCGAAAGGCAGCGATCACGATGGATTGCATGAAGACCTACGCGTTTCCGTCGCAGAAGTACCTTGAACAGTTGCGGGCGGCCGGGGAACTGGCGTCTGTGGACCCACCGCGCGCCTTGAAGGGCGAGCCAGGGACGCTGTTCGAGATCAAGCTGCAGCCGACGGCGCTGCAGCCGACGGCGCTGCGCAGAGGTGCGATGCCAAGCCCGATGTGGGTGCACATCCATACCAAGCGGCCGGTACATGCTTGGCAATTGGCAATGCTGAGCGACGCCGAATTCACAGCTTGCCATGTGAAGTCCAATGCACAGCGCGGCTACAATCAGCACTGGCAGAGCGCTCGGGCCGCCGCGGGGCACGAGAGCGTCGTGATCCACCGCGGCAAGCTCACGCCGGCGTTCTGTCGGTCCTTGTTGAGCGCCGCAGCTGGCGGCCAGCCGTGGTATCCCCTTCCCGAGGCGGAGCACGCGTCGATGCAGTTCGCGCGCCTCGGGATGTAGTTACCTGGGTGTCCCGCGCCAGAGCGTCGCTGTGGTGACACCATCAAGCAGACCGTTATCACCGAGAGGAAATCCTCGATGAGCTCGAAGCCGGCGCGGGCTCCCTCGAACAGATCGACAACGGGTCCGATTGAAATTCGATCGGGAGCGTCGTGACCGCGACTTCCTTTCGCTTAAGCAGCTGAACCGTCAAATGCCGGCGATGTGTCGGCTCAAGTCCAGGCACATGCGATCAGCGCTCCTGGCCTTCATCTTCGAAAGTGAGTACAGATGAACTTCGTCTCAATGAATCGCGTGCGTCAACAAACGGATAGCGTGGACGCGCAAGACACCCCTCCGGCCGACTCGTCGGCAGAGGCGGCGGCCTTTCAGCGGCAGCTGAGCGAGCTCGCTGTCCCGTCCTCTCCCGTGCTCATGCAGGCCCGCGCCCATCAAGCGGATGCATCGCGATCTGAGGCGCGGCCCATCATGCGGGCGAGCGGGCAACCATATACGCCGGCTCCGCACGGTGAAGGTGGTGGAACGATGCTGAATGCGTCGGCGCTGCCGCTCGGCCATGCAAATTTGGTTTTCGCAGGTAGCAGCATGGATCCTGTTTATTCCGAAGATGCGTCTCTTATTGAGGGGCTCGGGCCGGCACTCCTCAAGGCTGGGGCCTCCGATCGCACCGTCAGGCGCAATGTACGTTGTCTTCTCGGATTGGGACATTGGCTCGTAAAGAACGGAAAGCCGGGCATTGCTGCCCGGCTTTCCGAAGAGTCGCTGGACAAGGATGCCCAGGAGTTCGGCAAGCAGGAGGGGCAGGCCATCGCTACGCCACTGGATCATCTTCGAGCCTCCCAATCGCCGGGCGGCATCGCGCCGATTGCAAGCCGGGTTGAGCTGAATCCCCATCCCCAAGATGCGGATCTCATCAAGAGGTACAAGGAAGATGCAGCGTCAGGCACCGCCAACACCGTCAGGGGCTATGCAACTCTTCTTATCGATTTCAGTGATTACCTCCGTGAAAGCGATAAGCCCGGCATTGCTGCTCGACTTGGCGACGGCTCGCTGGATGATGATGTCAGCCAGTATAAGGAGGCGGACCCCCGTGGCCGCAGAAAAGCCGGGGCCGCACTGGCTCATCTCCTGAGGTCGCCGGCGGGTGATAGAGCGATCGAACTCCGGCGTCATATTCGCCCCGTTCCTGATCTCGAAGACGCGGTTCGCGCCGAGCCGAGGCGGACCCGGGCCGCGACTGCGCAGCACAGCGGGTCGAACAGAGCTATCAGCTGGCCGGAGACTCTGCCTGCGAACCAGCAGGATCTGCTTTTGGAGACGATGGACGGACCCAGCTGCTCGCCGCCTCTCGAGACAATCGCGCACCATCAACAAGCAGCGGATGCCGGAGGGTCTTTTCGTGACTTGAACTTGCCCCGCGACGACCATGGGGTTCCACCGCCGCATGGCCTGGCATTGCATCCTGCAGAGTCCCTGAACTGGCGCCACCATGACGACGAACTGACGGATAAACGTCACAGGAACCCGCTCGGGCCAGGCGAGCAGGTTCTCGTCAACGATGAGCATGATATAGGGGAGTTGAGATCAGCGAAGAGGCAGAAGACGCTAAGCAATCCGCAGGGCGTCGCCGTTGAGCGGCAGCTGATGCAGACGCCATCCCATCAACTGGCGGCGTCACCATCGCAGATGCAGGCTCTGATGCCGTCGCCGGACGAGCTGATCGGCGAGCAGCTCCCGGGCGAAGACGCGGAGCTCTTGGCGAGGTTTCGTTTAGACGCCGAGCGGCGCAAGCTCACCCCAGGCGCCATCAAGAACAGTGTTTCCGGACTTGGGACATTTGTTCGCTGGGTCAACGCAAGTATTAGGGGGCCTGTAGCATCTCGGCTGCTAAAAGGCGCACCGCTGGATGAGGAAATTGCGGCGTACCGGAGCTTGGGCCGTGACCCCCAGAACCGCATTACATCGGCTCTGAATGTTCTCCGGCGGCTCTTGCGTGGGGGTGAAGAAGCCGAAGCTCCCGAACCCCGCGTCCTCGGGGCCCCACGTCGCCTGGTTCCTCATCCAGAAGATGCGCCCCTCATCGAGGGCGCGCTGAGCCAAGCTCTGAAAAATCTTAAAACTGCGAAGGATAAGGGGTCTGCGCAAAAGCGGGCGACACGTCTTCGCGCACTGAGTGCGTGGCTTAAAGGGAATCGCAAAGGGAGCATCATCGGGCGACTTAACGGCTCTAGCCAGGAGCAGTTAACGTTCGACAACGATGTGCTAGCGTTCCAACGGACTGCAGGCAGAATACACGGTCCCGATTTGTCGCATCTTCGCAGCTACTTAAAACTCATCGAGGCGAACCGAGAGCTGGGGCTGCCAGGCCCTGAGCAGCCGAGCTCGCCGGCCGCGCAGGGCGATCGGCATCCCGGCTCGGCGCAGGATCTTCCCTCAACGCCGGCAAGCCCAAGCGCGGGAGCTTGGGTTTGGTTGGGTGAACAGCTGCAAGAACCAGCATCACCATCCAGGCCCCCGTCACATACTAAGGGCAGGCTTGAGCCATCTGTTGATCTGAATGCGCCGACGCCGTCCGAGTTGCGCGACGATGCTCATTTTGCGCCGGCGCATCCTGCCAGGGCTCGTTCAGACACCTACGCTGGTCTTGAGCCATTTGTTGATCTGAATGCGCCGACGCCGTCCGAGTTGCGCGACGATGCTCACTTTGCGCCGGCGCATCCTGCCAGGGCTCGCTCAGACACCTACGCCGGTCTTGAGGCAGCGGTTAATCCGAATCCGCCCTCACCATTCGAGTTGCGTAACAATGCTTGGGCCCCGGCGCCTGACTTTCCGCCGCTGTTTGCCGGGCCAGTATCGGGGCATCACCAGGGCGCTCGACAGCCCGGCTCGCCGCAAAGGCTTTCTCCGGCGCTAGCCTTCTCGGATGATGAAGCTTTGGCGCGGTTGCGCGAGGAGCTGGCGCGGCGGCAGATGCAAGAACCGGCCTCACCATCAACCGGCAGGGCTCCGTCAGACATCTACGGCGGTCTTGAGTCATTGGTGCATCTGGATGCGCCCACGCCGTCCGAATTGCGCGACGATGCTCACTTTGCGCCGGCGCCCGCTGCCAGGGCTGGCTCAGACACCTACCGCGGTTTTCCATTGGTTGATCTGACTGCGCCCACGCCGTCCGAATCACGCGACGATGCTAATTCTGTACGGCCGTTTCCGAGCACCTCCGCTAATGCTCAGATCAGGGCTTTAGATCCGACAGTGTCGTCTCACGGCCGCGGGCTGGTGCTCGATGACACGGAATGGCTGGGCGACCAGCATATCGACAGGGATTACCGGCTCCAGGAGCAGGACTTGCAGAGGTACCATCCAAATCTCGCCGCCCGGACGCGGTTCGTGAATCCCCTCATAGTCCTAAATTATCTGCGCTCTGGCCACGATGGCGTCCTGCTAACCGAATTCCAGCGCATCATCTATGATGATAATGGTAATGATACAGCCGACTTCCTGTTCCTGCCCGTGATTAATGCCGATCCTGAAAATCATAAGAGCCGCGGCAACCATTGGTCGCTGCTGTTCGTTGATCGCAGCGACCGGGACCGGCCGGTCGCCTATCACTACGATTCCTACGGGGGACTCAACAAAAAGCATGCAGAACATCTCGCAGGTAGGCTGCGCCTGCGCCTGGAGCCAGCCCGCATGGCCCAGCAGCAGAACCGTTATGATTGCGGCGTCTTCGTGGTGGACGGTACGCGTGAGCTGGTTAGGCGATTGGCGCAAGGAGGGCAGACAGTCCACCTGGACCGGTTGGTCGTCGATCGGCAGGCACTGCAAAACCGTCTCAGGGGCTGATGTCGGCTTGGTGCGGATAGAGTTGGCTGGAGCGGCTCTCGCCCGACACCAGTCGGACTGTGTGCGGTGACCTGAGCTATGCGGGAAACTGGGGTGCGCCCCGAAGGCGCGTATCAACAGTGGAGGAAGATTCCACCAGAGAGTTGTCGATTGATCTGGTAGCTGACGAGCGGTTTGGAGGTAAGCGCGAAGCCGGTACCCTGGCTTCAAGGTTAGATTAAATGTGCGAAGAAGGCCTCCGGCTTGGACGGAGGTTTTGGATGGGATTGGACGGCAAAAAAGACGTCCATTTGGACGGCTCGTCGGTCGGGGCGGTCAGCCGGCTTGAAGTGCTTGAAGGACCGTCTCGGCGTCGTGTGCGTTCGGAGGCTGAAAGGGCGCGGATCGCCGCCGGGAGTCTGCTGCCCGGCGCTCAGGTGTCGGAGGTGGCGCGCAAGCACGGGGCAACGCGCTGGCAGGTTTACGATTGGCGGCGGCGCCTTCGACAGCGCGGCGAATTGGCTCCGCGGGAATATCCGGGAGCGAGCTTCGCGCCGCTGGTGGTGGAGGAGCCGGCAGAGGAGCCTCACGTTCTGGCGGCCAAGCTGGAAATTACGATCGGCGACGTCGTGGTACGGACGGACGCGGCGATAGATGGGGAGCAGCTATCTCGGGTGATCCGCGCGGTGCGGGCGTCACGATGATCGCCCCCGGCGCCGAGCTGAAGATTTATATCGCAACGCGGCCTGTCGACTTCCGCTGTGGCCACGATGGGCTTGCTGCGAAGGTGCAGGAGATGCTTGGTCTCGACCCGTTCAGCGGCGCGGCCTTCGTGTTCCGGTCCAAACGGGCGGAGCGGATCAAGATTCTGGTCTGGGATGGAACGGGCCTGGTGCTGGTGCACAAACGCCTCGAGGGCTGCAAGTTCGTATGGCCAAAGATTGCGGACGGCGTGATGCGGAATCGCCGGCGATGTTCGCGGCGTTGTTCGAAGGCCTGGATTGGAGGTTGGTCCGCCCGGAGGAAGCGCGGCGTCCACAGGCTGCTGGATAATTGCGGCAGAATGACTCGGAGCCGAGTTACGCATGGTGCCGGCGGCGGAGATGCGCTCGACATTGCGCATGAGCACCGCGACGCTGCGCGACGAGAACGAACGCCTGAAGGCGCTTTTGGCGCAAACCCAAGCGGCGTTGAGCGAGCATCAGGCGGCGTTGGCGACGTCGGAAGAAGCACGGCGTCGGTTGGAGGTCATTCTCGGCGAACTACGCCGGGAGAAGTTCGCGCGAAGTCCGAGAAGCTGCGGCCAGATCAATATCATTTGCCGCTCGAAGACGTGGAGATCGCGCAAGGCGTCCTGGATGCGGCGCAGGAGAAGGCGGCGGCGATCATCAGGGGCCGATCGCGCGCCGGATCGGATCAAGACCGTCATCGCAATCGGGGTTGCTTGCCTGCTCATTGCCTCGGGTGAAGCGGATCATCGAGCCTGCGAGCACGCTCTGTCCGTGCGGCTGCGGCGCCATGACGAAGACCGGCGAGGACATTAGCAAACGCCTCGACGTGATCCCGGCGCAATGGCGGGTGTTGGTCACGCGCCGCCCGAAATACGTCTGCCGTCGCTGCTCGGGCGCTGTCGTGCAGGCACACGCGCCGGAGCATGTCGTGCCTGGTGGGCTGCCGACCGAAGCGGCCATTGCGCACGTGATCGTCTCCAAGTTCGGCGACCATAGCCGTTTTACCGTCAGGCTGGGATCTATGCGCGACAAGCCGTCTGATATTGGCTCGTACCGCTCGATCGATCTGGACCGCAGCGGTCTCGTATTTACGCCGCTTCCGGGTACGGCCGACGAAGCCAGAGAGCTGCAAAAGCTTCTCGATCTTGATCCGAACGCGATACTAACCGGAGTTGACGCTACCGAAGAAAAGCTCAAGTCGCTACACTCGCCGCGCATTCTGCACGTAGCCACTCACGGGTTTTTCTTAAACGACCGGAGCGCGATCACTGCTTTTCCGCCCGCCACGATCGTCGGCGGCGAGGCGACGTTGTTGCCAACTGGCGAAAGCCCGCTGCTGCGTTCGGGACTGGCTTTGGCCGGAGCGAACGCTCGGCGCTCCGGCCCGAGCAATGACGGGATCCTCACCGCGGCGGAAGCCGCGCTGCTCGATTTGCGCGGTACGCAGCTGGTAGTACTCTCGGCTTGCGAGACCGGGTTAGGCGAAGTGCAGCAAGGCGAGGGGGTTTACGGGCTTCGTCGCGCGCTGGTTCTCGCCGGAGCAGAAGCGCAGGAAGCAATGATCGCAAATCCCGCTACTCGGCATCCCTACTATTGGGCCGCTTTTGTCTTCATCGGAAATGGAGCTCCTCTGGCGATGAATGGCGCGGTCGGACATTAAAGCGTCGCCAGCGATCGAGCGTCCAGCTCGCTCGAGAGCGTTTGAAGGGTTCGTCGGTAGCGCCGGCAATCGCTAGAGCGGTTCATCGATTGATTGAATCGGGAGGGATTGAACGAAGCCGCTGCCGCGGCGTGAGGGGCAAGGTAGCGTAGATCGCCTCCTGGCTGAGAGGATGTGGGTGTTGGAGCCCATCCCCCTCAGACAGGAGTATTGCGATGGTGGGATGAGCAGCGAGCCAGGCTGGGGTGGTCGCGGGCTGACTACCCTGCGCTTTTCCAGATTGCAGATGATGCTGGGTGTCGGTGATTGCGCCGCCAAGCCCAGTCATCAATGCCGATAACCCTGAGAGGTCAGCTGGCCGACGGCTACGGTGTCGGAACACGCGCGGGAGCGTATCCTCACTCACCAGCAGCATCCGCCGTTTTGGGGAGCCTGCCGCCGGTCGTCCGCCGAGCGCCAGACCAAAGTGATGGACGATCGCGTCCAGCCTCGCGGTCCGTCGCGCCGATGGAGCCAGTACCCCTTCAGCGAAGCGTCAGTGAAGACCTGGCACCCACATAGGACGGCGTCGCAGCGGAAGCGGCGGGCGTCGCGGGCGCGACCGCCGCGACGACCGGTTCTCCCAGCATCACCGACGGATGCACGCCAGATCTACTTCTGATTGTCTCCCACAGACTACGAAAGGATGGGCAGCGTTCTAAACTAAGCTCGGCCGCCGCCGGCCCGGTTGTTGCCCCCAGAAGCGCTATCAAGCTCTATTTTGTCAGAGGCCGTCGCGGACGAGATCAAATGGGACGCAACCAGCACGCGCCATTCATCCGGCCGCTATGCAGATACTTATCTCCGAATATCGGAGCAGATCATCAAAGCGCTTCCTTCCGGCATATGCGAAAAGGCGCTTCGGCGAGGAGCGCGCTTTCAGTGCGCTCCCACTTCTCTATGCCCTTCGCGCCCGGCATGCGCGAGGCGAGACACGATTTTGCTTTCGTGGCCTTCCGGTTGAGCTTCTCAGTCGTCGCGTCCTCCGGGAAAAGTGAGCGCCCGCTCTAAGTACCAAGAAAGGTCATCGCCGGACGAATCTGTCTCGACAAACTGTTCGCTTTCGTCGCTACTTCCTTCAAGGGGATCCTCGCTCTCAGCTTGGAGATACAGTTGAGGCCTGTCCGCCCGCTGCCATTCACCGTTGCCATTCAGCGTCCACTTATCGCGATGCCGTTTGGGATCAAGCACAAACTCGTTTCCACCCACGTCAACAAAGCCCATCTGCTCCAGACGGGGCTTCAGCTCATCGTTAGCAGGACGCGACATGATCAACGGCTTCTTGCCGTCGAGCCGAAGTTGATGTTCGAGCAGAACATCGCCGGCATTCTCAACGAGGGGATGTGTTACTCGCAGAGCCACAACCGATGAGATGTTTTTTCGCTCGGAAAAGTGTTCTTCCTGCCAGTCTCTCCCTTTGATGCGGAATCCTGGATCCATTCTTAGGAGCCCGACACTCTTGTCGCCCAACCGGTAGCTGAAGTACCGCGAACCCGGCGTGTCTGCTTCGCTCGCGCCGCCTCTAGCGAGCATTGCGCTGCGCTCGGCTTTTGAGGACACGAAATCCGAGTACTCTTGGGGATTTTCGGCTATGTGCTTGACATCATCGCCGTAGAAATTCCTCAGTTCTTGCTCGTACGTACCCCTGTCCATCTCAACGATAGGAGGGTTAGAGGTAAGAGAATAGGGTCGTGTCGTCGACGACGAAGCAGCCGTCTCTGCGACCGCTCCCGCGAACGTCGGGTCATCTGCTAGCTGTCCCGATTCATAGGCTTCGCTGGCAGTTGTAGATTGGTTGGATGATCCGGTGATTCTGCTATACATGCGATCCGCTCTCATATCGACATAGCTGCGCCATAACTAATATGGGTCTCCTCAAGATTCGGTGGCAGCTTAAGCGAGTCAGCTGACCACAAGCTGACGTAGAGAAATGTGCAAGAGTGCAGCCCCGATCTCGATCTGATCCAGGCTGGGCACATGGAGCGGTTATCTGGCCAGCGCAGCCTTCGATCTGGACGATATGCCCGTGATACCAACGTCACGCGAGGGCACCGAGCCCTTGCGCTGCTGCTATGGCTCGAGAAGAGCACGCAGACGAAATCCTGATGCCGATTGCCGAGCGGTACGGCGCGGCGTTCATCTCCGGAACCGGGCGAGACGTCGCTGACGTCAGTTAATCCGGCCGGCCTGAAAAGTCGGCGGCCATCAAGCAAGGATCCGATCCGACGCAAATCAACATGCAGCGGTGACAAGCCACTATGATTGTCGCGTTCGGCCAACGACCTTGCAAGCGAGAGGAGGCCTAAAGTGGCACTGAACTCTCTCCGCGATAGGTTCAGTCAAACCACTCAGCACCGGCCTGCCTAAGTCGGCGGCGCGAGGCGCGAAATGGACTTCTACAGCTTCTTCGAATGTGCAAAGCAAACGCGATCTCCGAAGGCGTTGTTCGATCTGCCTGTGATCTGTTCGAGCGAACAGGGCTTCAGTCAAGTCGCTAACGGGGCACTGACCTACGCGGAGCCGACTCGGCTGCCAGAGTATCTGCCAGCGTGGATGATCGTGAACTTTCCTTCCGATTGGTGCGAGCGCTATTCTGAATTCGGGTACAATGCCATCGATCCCGTGGTTCGGCGGACGACGATGCTATCGGCACCGTTTCCGTGGGATCAACTCGCCTAGCAGTATCAATTGCAACCCGGCGAACCGCCGTGTTGAACGAAGCCAGAGAGGCCGGCCTGAAGCATGGCGTAAGCGTACCATTGTTCGGCCATTCGGGCGGCTATCTGTCGTATCGCTTGCGTCCCGGTTCGACGATGCCGACCCTCAGCATCGTCTCGGTCATTTCCACGCACTGGCTTGGCAGGTTCATCTTGCGTTTGCAGAGATCACGCCTTCATCGGACGCAGATGCGATGTGCAAATTGCCCTATCCAAGCGAAGCAGGACTGCCTCCGGCGGGTAAGACGGAAAACCATCTTGGGAAATCGGAGTCATACTGAAAGTAAGCGAGAATACCGTCAACTTTCACCCCAAGAACGCAATGCGAAAGCTTGGGACGAACAGCAGTATCCACTGCGCTGTCGAGCCGATCCGCCTCCGGTCCGAGAAACTGAGCCATCTCGAGCATTGCCACGCGCTGCATGGCGACAGGCATCGCCAGACGAGCGCCTATGGCCGGGGGCGCGCGACGCGCGAACATGCGCCTCGGTGAGAGCCAGGCTATTTCGAGTGCATCAACGCATGCGCCACGTCGGACGGCGCTTGCAAGCTGGCGTTTCCGCTCTCGGCCTTGCCATCAAGTGCCAGCGAAAGGTTCAGATTCTTGCGCAACATCTCATTGTCTGGCTCCGTTGCAAGGGCTCGTTGATATAGCGCTTGTGCCTCACGGTGACGTCCCTCGCTGTCGAGGACTGCGCCTTTCGCGTTCAGTGCACGCAGATCGCCAGGCGCTGCAAGCAAGACGCTGTCCAGTAGCTGAAGCGCCTCATCCGGGTGCTTTTGCGTCAGTAAGGCCCGCACCAGAGGAATCGCCGCATCAACGTTGCCAGGCTGTTGCGTCAAAGCAGCGCGCAGGGTGTCCTCGTCGGCATCCCGGAGTAGTGTGTGCGCAATGCGCTCGCGCACGGCAGGATCGACATCCTTGTTAGCTAGCAACTCTGGTCGCGGCGCCTCCCCAACTCGAAGACCCGACTGATCCCAGCTAGCGCAACCGCCGACCAGCAGAATGGCGAGCACTGCGAGAAGCCTGGAGCATGAGCCTGGACCAAAGGGACACAGCTGCCGCCCGATTTGTTGTTGCATCATAACGTCCATCACACGATCAACTGCTGTGCTTCATAAACCCGATGCGGCGACTAACCACGCGGCTCCGCTGACAAACCGTTCTCCTTGGCTGCCGTGAGCTTGACGGATCCAACCGGCTGGATCGTGAAATCGGAGGCGAGATCCTGGTAGGACAGAACGGGGAGATCAATACCGTTGCGGGTGAGAAAACCGCGGACGAAACGCCGGATATCCGAACCCAGAATGACCGGCCGGCTCTGATCCGATGCGATGCTTGAATGGATCTGACGGAATTGCGAAAGCAGCCTCTCGGTTTGCCAATCCTCTAAAACGAGGTAGGGGCCGACAGCGGTATCACGCAGCGCACCACGCACGATCTCCTCAGTTTCACGCTCGATGATAAAGGCGGCCACCACACGGTGGGCATTGGCATAGCGATGGCAGATCTGCCGCCTCAGACCGGAGCGAACATATTCGGTGAGCAGCACGACACTTTTCTCGCGTTCGCTCCATTCGGCCAGCGTCTCCAGCACCAGGCGCGTGTTGCGAATGGGGATGCCCTCGTCCAGTAAGCGGCGCAGGACGTCGGCGATCCGGGGAACCGGCGTCGTGCGCAGCACCTCCTTCACCAGATCAGCGTACTCCTGCTCCATCCGGTTGAGCAATTGACGCGTCTCCTGAATGCCTAGCAAGCGCTTTGCGTACCGTGTCAATGTCGAATGGACGCGCAAGCCGACGACTTCGCTCAGACTATGATACCCTATTCCGGCGGCTTTGAGAGCCGGCGCATGCTCTTGTTCGATCCAGATCCGGTTTGTGTCCGGCTCCTGCCGAAACGGGATACCGCTCAATTCAATGTTCGCCACGTCATCGTTAAGCATGAGCTGCGCCGGGTCAACGAAATCCGCTTCAACTGGGACTCCCTCGACATCCACCCTAAATTGCGACTCGGATAAGCGCTGATCGAGTTGGGCGGGGATGCGTGGAATGGTGATGCCAAGATCGGCTGAGACCAGCGCCGAAACGCGTCCGATGCATTGCTCGAGCTCCCCTTTGTCGATTGCATGTGTCAGATTGGGTGCGAGGAATAGCGTGATCGGAAGTGCCTCCGCAGGGACGGTTTGCTTGTCGGCTTGTGTTGGATCAGGGCTCGAAGCGTTGACACCGGCGTCCGTGTTGGCGGCGATCTTCCCGCTTTGCGCACCAACCTTAAAATAGCTCGCGCCGGCAAAGAATGCGGCCAGGATAACAAATGGAGGCAGGGGGAAACCGGGCACGAGTCCCATCACAAGCAACACGCAGGCGGCCAGCCATAGTGCTTGTGTGCTCGCTGTAAGTTGGTTGACGATATCGGCACCGAGTTTGAGCTTGGACGGTGACCTTGACGTTGCGCCAGCCCCGATGTGGATCGAAGGTGACGAAGAGATTGGCGGTGCCGTTGCGGCGATACTCGTAATCGTAGCGCTCGCGCTGTCCCGGTTGGGCCGGGACCGGCTGGCGCACCTCGCCGATCAGCTGGATGGGAGTCTCGTCGAAGCAGACCAGCGGCCGGGCGGGATTCTGCGTCTCGGCGTAGAGGTCGAGCACGTTCTCCATGCGGGCAACGTATTCGCCGTCGACATGGGAATGCACCACATGTCCCTGCGCCACGGCTTGAGGTCATTCTCGGTCAGCCGGCGACGCACGGTCTCGCCCGACAGGCTGTTGTGATCGGTGAGCTTGACCATCGCGTCGGCCAACAGCGTCAGCGTCCAGCGTTTGCAGCCGGCGGGCGGCTTGGCGCATGCGGTCGCCACCAGCAGGGCTTCCTCCTTGCCGGTCAGCTTGCGCTCAGCGCCCGGACGCGGCTCCTCGCTCAAGGCCCGCTCCAGATTGCCTTCCACGAAGCGGCGCTTGGTCCGGCCGACGGTGGAGAGGCTGACACTCACGGTCCGGGCAATCTCCTCGTCGCGGCAGCCTCCATTGGCCGCCAGCAAAATCTGCGCCCGCTTAAGCTTGCGGGCGGCGTGCTTTGCCGCCGCCGAGCATCGCCGTCAGTTCGTCGCGCTCGGCTTGGCTCAATTCGACCCGATAACGTACATTCATGCTTTGCCTCCTTGTCGGAGGCCGGGACGAATCCAACGATGAGTCAAAAATCAGGCGCGCGCTTCACCGAGAAGCAGGGTTATTACCTGGCTTTCATTCATACCTACGCCCACATGTTCGGACGTCCACCCGCCGAAGCCGACATCCAGCGCCACTTCCGCGTCAGCCCGCCTTCGGTTCACCAGATGATCGTCACCCTCGAACGAAACGGCTTCATCCGACGTCAACCTGGCGTCCCTAGAAGCATCGAAATCCTCGTGCCGCCGGAAAGCTTGCCGATCCTCGAATGGCTCGGTATCAAAACGTCGAAATCACTGTGATGAACCACTAGCAGTAGCCGCCGACGTGTAGACCGAGGATCTCGTTGGGAGTGACATGCTTCGGACCACTTCTAGGCATTCTCCGATAGTCTGACCGCGTAACGCTTGAACAGGATCCGCCCAACAAATTGTCTGCTTCGTGGCCCTTGTTAGCGCCGACTAGCTTTGGGTAGGGTCCTAACATTCGGCGGCACCGCATTTGGCTAAGCAAGCAACACAAGGGGGAAATGGCTCTGCTGAGAGTCAGGGGCTCGTGCGGCGATTAACGTTGGAGATCAGATCCCTCAACGTCTGTCTGGAGGATTTCCTTCACGTCCGAGCCGAGTCACTCGGCATTAGTGGAACACAATTGGCGATCTTGATGGCGGTGACGGACTTAGACAAGGATGGGGGTGCTCCGGCCGGCGTGGTCGCAAAACTGATGAAGGTCGACCCATCCTTCATCACGCTAAATTCGAAGGTCCTGGAGAAAGTCGGATTTGTGCGGCGCAAGCCCAGTGTCAGAGATGCTCGGGTCGTCCAGCTGTCGCTAACGGACAAAGCTCGTAAGCGTCTCGCGAACATCGCTGCACAACAGGAGGAACTGGATCAATTCGTAGTGAGCTTGGCATTGAGGGGTTGACGAGACTGTCGAGCCGGCTTGCAGCGCTCAGGAAGCGGCTGGAGAGAGCTCGCCTGAAAGCCGAACTGGACACCGGCGCAGTGTCAGCCCGAGGGAGGGGCCGACGTTAGAAGGGAGGCACTTTGGATCATTAAGTTGCTTGAATGCGAGTTCTGGAATCTTTGGCTAAGACTGGGCTGAAAAGGAGTGGCAATAACTCTTAATCAGCGGGTCCTAGGTTCGAGCCCTGGTGCGCCGGCCAAGCTTTTCACGGACTTAGCCGGATAGCGGCGGCACAGGAGAATGGCCTCGACGTCGTGCAAGCTGTGGCTATCCTTCGACACCATGATTGACGATTGAGAGCCGCGGGGCAGTCTCGTTTTTTGCGGATGTGGCGATGCAGTACTTCACGAGCGACGGCATCGTCAGGTTTTCGAAAGCTTGCCCGAGTAAGGTTGCTCAGGTGATTTGTAAGCGTGAGGCTGCGATGGACCCGCACAATTTTGACTCATTCAATGTTAGAGGTTGGCCGCAGGTAGAGCCTCCCGTCTCGCACGAGCCTGAAGCGAGCGACGTCGGCCAAGCGGCCTTTGAGCAGCAATTGCACCAGGCGCGCCCAGCCGGTGCCGCGATGCCCGATCGGGGGCCGCGCGGTGGCCTCCGTCCCAATGTGTCTAGCGACCGCCAGCAGTCCCCCAACGGGCTGATGGGTGAAATTGCCAGGAGCAACATCCTGCCAAGCGAGGAGGTCCTGATCAACGATGAGCGTGATACAGCTGCGTTGAGAGCAGCGAAGAAGCCGAGGACCACAAACAATCCGCAAGGCGTTGCCGTTGAGCGGCAGCTGAGCGAGATCGCCAATTCAGAAGGTGGTGGAGCAATGCCGCCAGCCTCGGCGCTGCAGCCGGCTCAGTCGACGGGGGTTGTGATAGGGCACGACAGGCGGCCTCTTTATTCCGAGGATGCTACCGCGATTTTCGGGCTTGGGGAGGCCCTCATCAAGGACGGGAGCGCCAAAGTCACTGCCGAGCGGTATGTAAGTTCTCTTGTTGGCTTTAGCCGCTGGCTCTTCGCAAAAAAGAAACCGAGCATTGTTGCTCGGCTCGACAGTAATTCGCTGAATGGCAGTGACGTGCACGAGTACATCGGAAAAGGTGATCCGAGGCTCCTCATTAGGGCATTAGGCCATCTCCGGACCTTGCGGTCAGGAGCCGCGCCGATCATACGCCGCGCCAAGCTGAATCTTCACGCCTTGAACGTGGCCCTCATCAATCCCGAAGAGGCGGTAGTGATGGAGCGGAGGCGCGTCGGCGCCACCGCTGCGCAGCACAGCGGGTCGCAGGAAGCTGACACTCGACGAGAGGAGCTTCAGGGACGGCGGGATAATCAATCCGCCCCGTCGGCTTTCGTCCAAGAGCACGTCGCGTTCTATCCACAGCAGATTGCTCCGGAGGAGCTTCGGCGAGTGCTGGATCATCTGAATGATCAATCCATCCCGTCCCCAGTCTCCGTCCCTTCAGCGGAGCTTGAGCGACTGGAGCGGGACTTGCATGACGAGCTTCGCGGACGACAGGACGATCACGCTGCCCAGTCGCTCTCCGTCGATCCAGAAGAGTTTACTTTCAATCCAGAGCAGTTCTCTCCAGGCGAGCTTCAGCGAATGCTGGATGATCGATCCATCCCGTCGCCAGTCCCCGCCGGTCCAGAGTACTTCGCTCTAAATCTTGAGCAGTTCTCTCCGAAGGAGCTTTGGCGGCTACTGAATGCTGATGAACCCGCGCCGTTGGGAGTGGCATCTAGTTCAGGCCCGGCAGATCAGTCGGCTTGCGAGCCGGGTCCGCCGCCGAATCTATCAATGTACCTCCCCCTGGACTTCCAGCACGGCGCCCAATGGGCGTCGGAAGACTTCATGCAAGGAATGCGCTTGCATAACCTGCTGCCGAGTGCGTCTCAGCCGGAGACAAAGTTTCCTCTCAACGGCGTGAACTACGCGGCCACATTAGGGCCGGCAGGCCACGAGGATCAGGTTTTTCTGCGTCCAGCATGAACACCGGATTGCCGTACGGCAAAAAGGACGTATGAAAGCGGCGCTCGATTGTGTTTCGGCATGGAATAAGGACCCCGTTTTCGGGGTGATCGGCATCCAATCGGGGCTCTGACGCATATTCGATGATCGTGATTGTTTTTATGGCGCCAATCAGCCTAGCCTGAAGGAGATCGAGCTTAGCGCGCCCGTACATTTGCCGTTTGACCAGCTTGAGCTTGGTGATCTGAGCTTCCACTTGGCCATTGGACCATGGTTGCGTGATAGCCGCGTGCACCGCGCCCTTATCGTT
>NZ_JBEPQC010000013.1:0-125743 GCF_040547675.1 Bradyrhizobium sp. RT6a | reverse complement strand
GAAGAAGACACTGCCAATTACGCCGGCATATTGCTTTGCCCATGCACGGCGAGGCTTCTTCGAGCTGGCTGACATCGAGAAAAATGCTCGGGAAGGCAAGAAGGGCAAACCGGTCTCCCCGATCGCACTGGAGGCGGTCAGGCGGCTGGACGCGTTGTTCGAGATCGAGCGCGCCATTAGTGGCTGCAGCGCCGACGAGCGAGGCGCCGTGCGCCAGGAACAGAGCAAGCCGCTTCTCGACGACATGCACGCCTGGCTGCTGCGCGAGCGAGAAACTCTCTCGCGCTCGTCCGAGGTGCTGAAGCCGATCAACTATATGCTCAGGCGCTGGGCGGGCTTCGCCAGCTTCCTCGACGACGGCAGGATCTGCTTGACCAACAATTGCGCTGAACGCGCTTTGAGAGGCATCGCCTTGGGACGGCGCAACTGGACCTTCGCTGGCAGCCAGCGTGGGGCCGACCGTGCCGCCATCATGCTGACGATGATCACGACGTGTCGTCTCAATAACGTCGATCCAAAGGCCTGGCTTGCCGACGTCCTCGCCCGTATCGCCGATCTTCCTGCATCGCAGCTGTACGAACTGCTGCCCTGGGAATGGAAGCTTCTGCGCCAAGCCGGCAAATCCGACGATCAGCAAGCCGCCTGACTTCACCCAACGCCATCACATATAGCTCGCCGTGCCCGCGCGCACGCGTCAATTAGGCGGCCTTCGTCGTAGGCGTACTGCGCTCCAGCACGACCACACCGAGCAGGTCGGTGTTGCCGCCGAGTTTGCGGCCTATGTCGCGAATGATGCTGCCGAGATAGGTCTTGAGTTTACTCAAGGGCCTGTTGTCGCGACTTGAACTGTTTGGCGAGGGCGTAGCGCTAGTGCTAGATCAGCGCGATCTTGCCCACCCTGGCATAGGACTGGCGCAGCTTGACACCATGTCGCTTCGCTCGCCGGACCAGTCGCGGGTGCGGTTCAGCAGCTTGGCATAGGCATCATAATCTTGGGTTGCACCGTCGTATCGTTTCCCTGGTTGCATCGCTCCCTCCGATGCGATCAGGGAATCTCGCCTTGCGATTCGACGGAATCCTCAAAGATGAAATTGCAAGCTTTTGTGCAGTCAAAGCCCGAAAGCTTGCAATCTCAAAGTTGATCTCGCCCGGAAAATCGATTCTTGATCAACCGCTTGGACGGTTCTTCACGAACGACTAACTAGACACCCAGCAAAGACGGGCCGCAGGGGGTCGCATCGCTTGTTGTGGGCTAGGCTGTGTCGCAATCGCCTAAATGATCCTAGACGTTCTGCTGGTCGCGAGCGCTTCGAAGGCGCTTACATAGCCCGGATCGTGCATCTCCGATCGACATCTCTCTTTATGTCTCCTCCTGCGGCGGCACTTTGGGAGCTCCAGGAGACTTTTCCTGCGTAATCGAACAAGACCCGCTGCAACAGACCTTCTCGTCTCTATAGTTGGCCAAGGTCTGGAGCAGCCGCGGCGTATAATACTGTTTTGTAGCTTCCGGCACGATTTCCGGATCGTCTAGCCATGTCATTGCCCGCTCGGTCAGCTCGATCGCGCGTTGCCTGTCACCACTCTCGTAGTAATACTCAGCGACCATCCCATAAGAAGAGAAGTCGACGCCTTTGCTGGCTTCCCCAGGATTGAGGATATGTTCCGACACATCCCTGCCGATCGCAAAGCGCTCGGCACGCGGAAGGTGGGCCTTATCCTTCTCCGGATCAAAGAGTTGCTCCATCACGATAGCCAGCCCACGCAAAGCCTCTGACTGTTTCTCAAGCGCATCTCGAACCAGTTGGCGTAAGACCTGGAAGCCGGTCGCCGTGTCACGCATTTTGTGAAGCAACAGATCCGCATGAATCTCGCGGAACCTGAGACTGTCCGGCATGGCGGCAATGCCCTTCTCGAGCGCTGAGAGCGCTGCTGGCCAATCCTTTGCTTGCATTGCCGGTTGAATTGCCTTGAGGATTGGGAGTTCGCGCGCAAAGCGTTCATTTGCCGCGATCCGTTTCGCATCCACGGCTTTGGCTTGCTCGCTGCTGCGCCAAGTGCCGTTGATAATTTTCGGCAAGACGGCGTCGATTTCGATCGGATGACCGATAAAGGCAATGTGGCCGTCGCGGTCGACTACGAACGATGTCGGAATGCCAAGAGAAGAGCTGGCATCCATCCAAAGCTTGTTCATTTCGCCTGTACTATCGAACCCGATTCGATAGTTCAGATTTGAGAACTTTTCAGTCAACCATGCGTCCAACTTGGTGCGAGCCTCATCCGGCGTTGGTGCTGTTTCACTAGCTGCGACTCCGACGACCTCAAACCCTCTGTCTTTGTATTTTGCTTGCAGTTCTATCAGACGAGGGATCGCCTTCACACACGGCCCGCACCAAGTTGCCCAAAATTCGACGATGTACACTTTCCCTGGCTGGAAGTTCGTGAGGGGCTCGCCACGCAGCCAGTCCTCGACTTTGAGCGAAGGAGCCGGGGACTCCATGCATAGCACCATGATTATCTCCACAGTTACCTGTTACGCGACCTTGTCGCTTCACCCGAATAACAATCACAGTGCCAGCTGTCCACGCGCGCTAAGCTACATGACAAAGTTTTGAAAAACATCCATACGCCCAGTAGCATCCACTGCGTGTAAACCTGACGTGCTTTGCGTCGGCGTCGGATTTCGAGCACGCATCGCGACCTTCGTGCCGCCAGAAGATCGTCTTGCGATGCGCATCAACGAGCCGCGCTGCGCCACTAGGAGGCGCGCGAGAAGCCGGATGGTGCCCGCTGACCAACAATTCCAAGGGTGAGGGCGACGACGAGGTAGGTCGGCAATATGCGATCTCGTTCGTTTGGCATGTCCCCGCATTTTGCGACGAAGCCGCTAGGATACGTAAGCTTGAAAGAGCTAGCCGCCTGCTAACCCTTGTAGGGTCCCTAAGGGCAACCGGCCAGATTCATCACCATAAATTCGGCACGTTCTGATGGCGATGGAGTTGCTGGCGAGCACGCCAGCGGGGCGCACCACTCGATCGGTTGACATCTTCAACCGGACGTCATTCCACTTGGCGGCCTAACCCGGCAGACGCTCCACTTATCAACCCGGAGAATCTGTTCAGACAACCGGGACCAGCTCTGGTTGCGCTGCTGATCGGGACCTTGCCATTCGGCGGCGTTACATGATTTTGCTCCCAAAGGCGGGACTGCGATCAATCTATTCGTGCGCAATATGCCGCGTTTTGCCAGTCGATATCGACCTGAGCCCGTCGCCGGCCGGCCGGAATCGCTGGCCGCGATCGATGCGGGCATGAAAAGAATGGCTGTCGCCATTGGCAAGGCAATTCCGGGCGTCAAGGTGAATGAGGTCGTGAGCCGCGCGGAAAGCATCGTTACCAAGATCCGTTCTTCCGAACGTCGAGGAGGACTCTGATTTTACGGTGACACAAGTCGTCCCGTTTTCCGACCTCTAAGTGGGAAAACTCGTCGTCGCCCTTGACCGCAACATCCTCGCGATTTTTTTTTAAACCCGTGATCTTCTGGCGAATGAGGGCATCAGCGACGACCTAAGGCGCGCTTTCATCGTCTATCCCGGCTCGATCTTTATGGCGATTGAAGCTTCAGGAACGTTATAGCCAGGCGGAAGTTTCGCGCGCTCAATGAGCAACCAAAACTCGCCACCATTCTTAACGGCCTCCCATTGAAGCCCACTGTATCAAGGTCCTCTCTATCCAACGCCGGAAGATCGAATTCACGGCGCTTCGAGTTAACCTTCGGTCTGGTCGCGCGGCAGAGTTTTAAACCCTTTCGACCTTGTGCCGATGCAGGTCTACGACTTGGTCGAGAGCCACGATCTTAGAGCGCCCACCGTTGACGATTTCGCGGAGAATGTAATGCTCGGGATATTCCTCGTTCGCCAGCACAAGGATTATATGGTCGGTTAGTTCATGCTTATGCACCATGATCTTGGATTCATTGTTGGGATCCAGGAGCCGGTCGAGCTGCGCACGGCTGGTCTGCATGCGTTTGGCGAGAGCGGACCTGGCTAACCCCTCGTCCTGCATGAAGGCACCAAGCTGACGCGCAATGACGCGCTTGATGGCTCGTGCCGTCACCTCTGCATAGATATTCTCTTCCTTCAGAAATCGTCAAAGGATGATGATCCGATGCGACCTTTCTTATTCATGTGATCTCCTTTCGGCGCTTTTGTGCCAAGTCAATTTCAGCTTGGGGTGTCTTCTGCGTCTTCTTTATAAACACGCGCAGCAAAACCATCCGGCCTTCGTGAACACAAAACCACAAAACAGTACCCGCGCTACGATTGCCCTCAAACTCGCTGCGGACCTCCCGCAGACCTTTTCCTAGGACCCGGCAAGGCGGCATGTCGATCGGCCAGGAAAACTCCACATCCTTGATGTGTGCCGGAGACAGACGGCAAGATTGTCGGTGAAGAGCTTCAGCCACTCGCGAACCGGCTCACGTCCGTAGGGTAGCTGATAAAAGGCAGTGGGCAGTGGTTTCCCAAGTTCTCCTGACCCAATTGCACGAAAAATGATACGTACGACACAAGGAAAAGCATACGCCACTCAGATCAAGGCCCTAGAACGGATCTACCGGCTGATCCGATTAAGCCGCCGGCCCACCCTTGAACTAGTGACAATTTTCGTAGACTCTCAAAAAGTTCACGAACTTCTGGGGTCGGCGCAATGCACAAAGTTCGATTCGTATCGAGAAAGGCCCACCACGCTGATGCCGGGCGCCTGATGAGTATTCCGGGTGGCGGTCCTCTCATCGCCGCTACCGTTCGGACATCGGTCCTGGATGCTCGCGGTTTTGCGACTGCACGAGATTTTGCGGCTTGGACGGGGTTCACACCGAGGGCACAGTCGAGCGACGGGAGAGAAAGGCTCGGGGCGATATCAAAGCATAGAAATCGGAAGGACGTTTTTGATCGTTGGTGCGACCTCAATCATCAAAGCTTGCCAAGCGAGGCTTGAAAACCCGCTCTGGATTCGGACCATGCTGCAAAGACGGCCGGTCAAGGTCGTGGCGGTGGCGCTCGCCAATTACGGCGCCATCTGGGCCTTGCTGGTCAGAGGCGGCATCTATCAGGCGCCGGCTGCAATGCTGAAAACCTAATCTCAAGAGCTCTCCGGCGGAAGAAAAAAGCTGCCGAGGAGGCAAGGTGCAAATCTGGATGAACCCGAATGACGACATTCCCGGTAGCGATCGGACCGCCTGACTCACTGATCTTCGAGCGCGAGACATTGATTGGGCGATTGCTTCGGCGGATATCATCGTGGCAAGCGGCCGGGCGCCGCGTTTACAGGCTGAACATATGACCGGACCGTCATCCCCTGTTTAACCATAGAAAGATCTTGCGGCCCGGGCCGTTCCACATATGAGTCAGAGCCAATATTGCAAGCCGATTAACAATTTTCTTCGAGCGCAACACCTGCCGGCTATGTAGGCCTAATGCTCTGAGCTCCGATGATGTCCCTTGTCAGGTCAACCCGCGATCTCGATCGCTCTTGAAGTGGGGCGCCGGAGCGCTCGTCTGAGCTCAGCGAACTGGTGGAACATGACAAACAGCGCGATCATTCCGGCGCCCAGCTCAGCGATTGCTTGACTGGCCAACAGCCCATTGAAACCCGATATGACCGGGAATAGCAGTACGGCCGGTATGAAGAGATAGCCCTGCCTCGCCAAGGAGACCACCGCACTAAGGCGTGCTCTCCCGAACGACTGAAGCATCGTCGTTACGAGGCTCTGAACACCAAAAAATCCAAAAAACACATGAAAGACGATGCAGGTCGATACGGCGATTTCTGTGACCTTATCGCTATCGCTGAACAGCCTGACCAAAGGCCGGGCAAAAACCACAACGGCTGCAGAATACGTAACGGAAAGAGCGACAGTCATTAAGAGCATGAACTTCGCAGTCTTCAGTATACGAGCAAAGTCGCGTGCGCCCCAACCGAAACCCAGGACAGCTTGAGCGCCTATACAGAAGCCGGTGATAGGCAGCGCGCCGATCGTCAAGATTCGCGCAGCTATTCCCACGGCCGCGACGGACTCGTCTCCAAACGGCGCGGCAGCTCCGTAAAAGAGCATAACGGCAATCGCAGATAAAACACTGGTCATGGTCGCCGGTGCCCCTACCAACGCGAGCTGTCTGATGCGACTTGCTCCCAACGAGATGTGAGATATCCTGACGAGAACTGTCCCGCCAGGCTTCGTAAAATACGCGATATAGAGGCAAATAGCAGCGATCTGAGATACCATCGTCGCGAGGGCTGCGCCTCGCACACCGAAGTCCATTGAAAATATGAAGATCGGATCAAGCACCGCATTCAGGACGAATGCGGTAATCATCGTCCACATGTTGAATCGTGTGTTGCCTTCGGCTCTGACGATGAAGCCGCTGACGATGTTTAGAAGCATCACCGTGTACCCGAACAACAGCATCACCGCGTAGTCGAGCGCCACGGGCATGATGGTTGGAGTTGCCCCGAGCGTTGCGAAGATCCCTCGTAGGCTTGGAAGCAGAGCGGCTGTAACAACGAGACCGATCGGAGCGGCGAGCGCGAGTGCAGTACTTGCGCCTCGACTCGCCTCCAGGTACTCATTAGCGCCCAGATGACTAGATATGAACGACGCTGTCCCAACACCGATCCCCTCTCCGACCGCCGCGAGCAGGAGCACGATCGGCAAGGTCATGCTGACAGCTGCGATCGCCTGCACGCCAAGTGCGCCAACAAAGATCGCGTTAACGGCCTGCTGCAACGCGACGATCGACAAGCCAACAACAGCCGGAATGGCGAGCCGCAGGATTAGGCTCGCGAGATTGGGGTCCGATAAATCGATCTTCTGCTTCTTCTTGGGCATCACATTGCAATCGCTCTCGACGGCGAATTCCGTATCGGTGTCATTCATGGATGAGTGTCCCCTGCTCTTCCGAATTCGCTGATCGTCTGCAACAGCTCCTGTTGCAACACCATGCAAAGATTACGGGTCACCTCATAACCGACCTGGGTTGGATCATACCTCGTTTCGATCTGTAGCTGGCCGGCTTGATATCCGACATCGAACCAGAAGAGGTGAATCACGGCCCCTTCATCCATGTCTTCGCCGATCCAAAGTGGAGAAGGTTCCTTGGCTAGGAGACGACGTGGAAAATGGCGCTGCAAGCCCGCTCGATAATTCAATCCAATTCTGGGTAAGGGCAGGCGATCGATCCGGCTCCGCACGGCTGGATCTCGGTTTAGGAATTTCATGGCCCGAAAGCCTATCCCTCTGCGCGGCAGGGCATTGCGCTGGCGGTATATTGAACGAGCACGATCGGGACGGGGCTCCGTTCCGGTAAGACTCAAGGGAAGCGGAACGAGCTCGCTGATATGGCCGATGATCTGAGATGGATCGAAATCGTCAAACAGCCGACCTCGGGTTGAAGAAAGGCTATCAATCCAGAGCGAATAGTTGCCGAAAACGCGTCCAAAGGCGCCAGAAATGGCCGCAAGAAACACATCAAAGTCCTGACAATGCGCCGATCTGGCTGAAATATTGAGGAGATCAGCAGTCGCTTCTTCCTCAATCTCAAGATGGTACTTGCCCTGATCTTCCCAAAGGGATCGGCAATTCGCTTCATCCATGCGACCTTCAAGGCGTGCATAGTGAAGCTCTCTCGCGGTCACTTTCGAAAAGCTCGCGCCGCCCGATGAAGTGGCGCTTAAGTGCAAATTGAACTGATGGTAGTCAATCCTCTCCCAGTAGTCGAGTTCGGCTGGCGCTTCGCTGTTCGCATAGTGCTCAAGGCGCTTCAACCATGCAGAGAGCATTTGTATGTTCTCGGGGCCGCTCGCGGCGTGGCCTGAGGCCAGGGCGTACGCCGCATCCAAAGCTTCCAGGAACAGGCGATAGCCTATCCCGTCCGCTACCAAATGGTGCATCAGGACCAGCAGGTAGTAATCGCCGCTTTCCGATGTGCGGAACACCGTAACGTTAACAAGAGGCGTCTGCCCGTCAAACCGAAACATCTTTTGACGTCTTGCTGAGATGCTCTCGATTGCCCTACGCTGCTGTGGGTAGGTCATTCCGACAAGATCGATCTCCTCCGCGAGGCGTTCGGCCCCGGAAGGTCCGATTGTCAGACGTAGACCATCGTCGGTTCGGGCAATACGGAGTCTGAGGCCTTCGTGCCTATCCATGACATGGGCAAGGGCGCGCTCCAGCATTCGGATATCCAGGACGCCGCCGGGCAAGAAGAACAGATCGCCGATATTGAAATGCTCATCAAAGTCGGCAAGACGGTTCCAAGATGAGATTGCGGGGTTCACTGGCAATGAGCCATCGCCGGAAAGGAAAGTATCGAGTGTAACTGCCGCTCCGTCTGCTGCCAATTCCCTGATGGTCGGTGTTCGATAGAGTTGGTCGACAGTGAGATTCAGCCCGGCTTTGCGCGCCAGCGTGACGCAGCGCACGCTGAGAAGAGAGTCGCCGCCGATATCAAAGAAGCTTTGATCGAGTCCGCCCCACTTGGCGCCTAATAGATCCTGCCAGATCCCAATAAGAATGCTCTCCTTCCTCGTACAGAGCTCAGCAGATGGAACAGGCCCGACCTCGCAGTAAGGAACGGACGACAGGCGAGCACGATCTATCTTTCCGCTCGCCGTAAGGGGAATACTGTCAACCAAGCGGAAGGCAGCGGGAATCATGTAGGATGGCAATGTTTGGCGCAAGTGAGTGACAATATCTGCAAAGCTTAGACCGTCGCGAGCCGGAACCATGCTGGCCGTCAACCGACGATGGTCATCGATGTCTTCTGCGATGACCGCGGCCTTTGCGATTGCCGGATGAGACTCAAGGGCCGCTTCGACCTCCTCCAGTTCGATGCGAAAGCCCCGTACTTTGATCTGGTTGTCCGATCGGCCGCAAACTTCGAGAAGGCCGCTTGTTGAGATGCGCGCGATATCGCCACTTCGATAAAGAACGCTGTATTGCCCGCCGTCATACGGATTCGGCACGAAACAGCGGTTGGTCCGATCTTGATCCCGCCAGTACCCAGCGCTCACGCAGCGTCCCGCGATGCAGAGTTCGCCGGCGGCTCCGACGGGGACTCTCTTCAACTGGGCATCGAGCACGTAGAGTTTGACGTTATCGATTGGGCGTCCAACGGGGACGTGCGACGAGCCGTCGCAGGCATCCGAGGTTTCGTGGACTGCCGCATTGGATGCACATTCCGTAGCACCATAGAAGTTCCACAACGGCACGTCCGGGAAATACTCACGCCAGCGAACAGGGAGCGAGGAAGGCATCGGTTCGGCGCTGCTTGTGACCAAGCGCAAGGCGGTCGGTCGCGAGTGCCGTTCTTGGGAAGCAATGAGGCCGGACAGGAGTGGCGGCGAGGCAAACAAGTGTGTCACCCGGTGTCTCACCAACGTGCACAACAACAGATCTGGATCCCGCAACTGCTCTTGGGTTAGGATCAGCGCGGGCACGCCTCTCAGAAGGCCCCCAAGGTACTCCCAAGCGGACGCAACAATTGATGCGGACTTCTGGACAACCATCACGTCGGTACTATCGAAGGGAAAGCGTCGCCACATCCAGTTCAGTCGATTGAGAATTGCCGATTCCGGTATAAGAACTCCCTTCGCCTTCCCGGTTGAGGACGACGTGTATATAAGGCTCGCAATTCCCTGATCTGTTGGTTTGTCGCTGCACTCAAAATCGCGCGCGGGCGCGCCGCACGCTTCTAGCGTCAATAAACATCTCGACGGCACTTCAAAAGCAGGCTCAGCGCTATTTGCGTGAACCAAAAGCTTTGCTTGACTATCTCGCAGGATATGATCGATCCGATCACGCGGATAATCCGGCGATATAGGGACAACAATGGACTGCAAATCTCGTGCGGCAAGAATAACAGCGGCAACGTCAGGCGACCGGTCGACCAGCATGGCGACCATGTCGCCAGCCCCCACGTCAGAAGTCCGCAGTAACGACCTGATAGCTCTTACGCGCTCACGCAACTGGCCGACTGTGATCTCGCCGAAATCACCACAATATGCCACCTGGTTGCGATTAGAGACGCTGATTTGCTCGAACGCTTGGACAAGCGGACATTCGGTTTCATATGACTGCGCCGAGCCCTCTAGCGCGTCCAGCATGGTGACGTCTGACTCGCTGAGGCAGATCAGATTTTGAATGGGCGTAAGCGGCTTCTCAATGCAGGCTGCAATCAAACGGCGCAGATTGCCGGCCATGCGGATAATCAGATCGCTGGAAAATAGATCTTCCGCGTACGCTAGCTGGAGGGCAATTTCCTCGCCCAACTCTTGTGCGTACAATGTCAGATCGAATTTTACGTAGCCGGTCTCGTATTCGCGGAACGTCAGATCCAAGTCATGTTGGCCAAGTGGCTCTGCGGCCTCTGAGTACATGTTGAACATAACTTGGAAGATCGGTGATCGTCCCGCTTCGCGATGTAGCCTGGTATCCCTTACTATCCAACCGAACGGATATGCCGAATTTGCGATGGCATCGCTGACCAGTGCCTGGATGCGCAAGGCATGTACCGCAAAGGACTGGCCCACATCGATCGCGGTGCGGATTGGCAGCATGTTCAGGAAGAAACCAACAATGTCGGCACTGCCAGGTTGATCCCGTACGACGTGCGGTATGCCAACGATGATATCATCCTGACCGCTATACATCCGCAGTAGAAGCTTGAAACATGCGAGGAGTGCTGTCGACGTGGTGCACCCATGTCGGCGCGCAAACTCCCTTATTTGATGGGATAGCTCGCTGCCAAGTATCACCGAATGCGATGCGCCGCGATACGCATTTGTCTGCGGCCGCGCTCGTCGCGTTCCAAGCGAGAGTACCGGCGGATCATCTCCAATCTGACGACGCCAATAGCTACATTGGTTGGCAAGCGCATCCGGCGTAGCGTGTTGTGTTTCCCAGACCGCGTAGGTCGAGAGTGACACTCGGTTCTCTGGCAGAAACGCCGCGGCATCTACGTACCTTTGTCGCAGGTCCCTGAGCAGAACAGAGATCGACCAGGCATCGATGATAATTTCGTGAGCGGTGATCAGTATGAGATGATTGTCAGGACCGAAACTGATCATCTGCGCGCGAAACAGATGACCTTGGCTGAGATCAAAGCTGCCGTTCAGCTCTGTTCGCCTTAGCTCTGCGATCAGCTTCTCAGCCTCCTGCGACGTGAGATGAGATGCATCAGTCAATTCGAGACTTGCGCAGTGCGGAGCATCAAAAAGCTGAACCGGACCGTCCTCGTCGATAAAGCGTGCCGAAAGTGCCTGATGGGAATGAACGACATCGGTCCAGGCGCGATTGAACGCGGCCAGATCGATGATGCCCCGCATTCGCAGGCCGCCTTGAATGATGTAGTTCCTGGCAGACGGATCGAGCTGCGAAAGAAACCACAGATGCTCTTGAACTCGCGTCAGAGGCGATCGTGTAAGCTTTTCGCAAGCCGGTGCCGTGCACGGTCGAGAGTCGGCTCGCGCGGAAATCGAAGCCGCAAGAGATCGTATCGTTCCATTCAGGACCAGCCTGAAGTCCATTCTCACTCCGAGCTGGGTCTGCAATCGGCCCAATATGAGCATTGCACGGAGCGAGTCTCCGCCGAGGCTTATGAATTGGTCATTCACACCAATGTTCTCAATGCGCAGAACACCGGACCAAATTTGGCCCAGCTGAACTTCGAGGTCGGTTTGCGGCTCCTCGAATGGCGTCGGCAATGGAGGGCGAAGACTGGTCGGGTCGGGCAATGCTCCAAAATCGACCTTTCCATTACTGGTCAGTGGAATACCGTCGACGTGGATGATTCTTTCTGGGAGCATGTAGATGGGCAGCGCTTCAGCAAGGAAGTTCTGAAGCTCGCTTTCAGTTACCTCAGCTGGAGCGGACACATACGAGATGAGTCGTCTCGGTGCGCTTTCCCTCTCGGACCTGGTTATGTCTCTCGCCATAAGCTTTACGCCTGCGCAGACGGAGGCGACTGCGACGGCGCCACGCACCGAATGGTGAGCGGAGAGGCGAGCCTCGATTTCTCCTAGCTCAATTCTGTGCCCGCGGATTTTGACCTGACGGTCCCGTCGACCGAGACATTCCAAAAGACCATCGGAACGAACGCGCCCGAGATCGCCTGTCCTGTATAGGCGCTGGAAAGACGGAACGTTTGAGAACGAGTTTGGCCCAAAGGCATCCTTCGTGCGGACGTCGTCATTGACGTAACCAGCAGCGACGCCAACGCCGCTCACGCAGATTTCGCCGACCTCTCCCGCCTTGCACAGCCGCGGCCCGTCGGCGATATAAACCTCAAGATTAGAAATCGGCTTGCCGATCGGCACATAAGCGTCAGCCAGCGCAGGCGGCGCGGAGACCAGATGATGCGTGACGCCGTCCGCGCACTCGGTCGGCCCGTAATGGTTGAGAATGGGGACCCGCGGATACAAGGCAAGCCACGCCCGCGCCAATGCGGGTGTCAAAGGTTCTCCGACCGTCGAAATAATCCGCAAACCGTCCAGAGCTCGATCAGCCGCTGCAAGCGGCTGCAAATATTCAACAAATACTGCAAGCATCGACGGAACGAGTTGAACTACCGTCACGCCGTGTCCCTGAATCGCTTTGAGAAGCGATACTGGCGATTTCAGTGTCGCATCATCAATGAGCGCGATACAGCCTCCGACGCAAAGCCCCGCCAAAAGCTGCCATAACGAGATGTCAAAGCAGTGCGATGCCGTCTGCGCGATGCAATCCGTCCGAGTGAGGGCTAGGGCATCAATCTTTGCCGCCAGATGATTGTTTAGGGCTGCACGCTCGATCATTGCCCCCTTAGGACGGCCCGTTGAACCAGACGTAAACAGAATGTAAGCGAGTCCATCCTCGCTCCATGATGGCACAACAGACGAAGTCTGGGCCCCGCGCAGCGCCGCCTCTATCGTCATGAATTGCGTGGCGCCTTTGCTGCTCGCCCGTATTGGGCTGACCGCATCGAGCTGGCCTGGCCCTATAATCAGAGCACAGCGACTCTGCTCGATCATGAATGATGTACGCGGAGCCGGTAACGATGGATCGAGCGGCAGGTACGTTGATCCAGCCTTCAAAATTGCGACTACCGCCGTCGCCCAGTCGAGGTCACGCTCACCCCAATAGCCAATCACACTGCCGCGAGCGCACCGCTCTCGTAACCTCCTCGCGAGGAATTCCGATCTTACTCGCAGCGCCTTGTACGTAAGCTCGTTTGCGCCGTACCTCAGCGCAACCCTCACCGGATCCGATCTTGCAACGCGATCGATCGCCGTGATCACGTCGACCGGTTGACGCTCCATAAGCTGCTTTTTGCCTGATCGATTTTCCGTGGGCATACGCGTCTCGCCATTCGTCGCCTTCTGCGGCCCTCAAATCAGAACACCGAGGATCCCGATTGAGGTGTGCATTGCGTAGCCGCCCTGGTTCTGCCACTCATAGTGTGCCGTTTTTTCCCATTCTTAGCTTCTCGTCCTTTTGCGTTCGCTTCGATTTCCTCGATGATCGGCAGGTGAACGCGGCTGGACGCTAGTGCCTCAAGTTGGCGTTGGCATCTACCGGATCTTGTAGTAGACACGCGATAGTCTGCATGGCACCCGCGACCAACGCGCTCAGAGAATCGTTCCGGCTTGTGGTTTCTTGCATTTGTGCTCTCCTCATGAAAGTGGACTTGGCGCTCGCCGGGCTGCAGGTCGCTGCGGCGCCCAAGCGATGACATCGATTGTGCAAAAGCCAACACAGAGGTGTGTTACCGTTTTCAACAAGGCCGGCGTTGTTTGCCATAGCCGTTGAAGGACAATCGTTAAGCGCTCAAACATTTTGATGCTCGTGGCTATAACGAGATAGCTATGGGCAGCGTAACGAGTCGTGGGCGTGCAGAACCATCCGCCGCGAGCTCCTTGGTCCGCTGATGTTCGCAGTGGTCCGCCTTGGTGCAAACGAAAATTCACTCAGAAACGTTTGGCGACGTCCAGTCTACGCCAAAGGGCGTTTCGATACGGCTTCCGGAACCGGAATGGAATTGCGGGTAGCGCCTTCGCTTAGCCTCCACCTGATGCATGCTCGGCAACTTCTCTTCACGCGTCAAAGAAGCTTCCGTCTCGGCGCCTACGGCGGAACCGATACGAATAATGTTACGACAACGCCACGTAGCACTACGGCGAAGCCGGAGCCGGACTGTTATTATCGGGCGGTATTCGTGGTAAGCTGGAAGACGCTGATGATGAGCCCTTCCTGCGCGTGGGGCGTTGCGTGACTGGTCGCTCGTGACGAATTTTCCAACGAGCCCGATTTCGACAACCGCGGCGTAGCCGGTGCGATCCCTGTGTGGGTAGACGGGTCCGGTCCAGCGTCCGGGCCGGCTCCGCTCGCCGGCAATATCCATTGGCTTTCACCGTTTCGCATGTGCCTCGATAGATCGAAAATCTGCCCAGGCCAACAAAAGTCTCTTTTTACCGCTGCAGAGAGAAAGGCGTCTTCCTGCTGCGCAGCATACTGTCGAACGCTACAGCTCGATTGTCAGCTCTAAGACCATTGTCCACAACCTGACGTATGCACCCGCTACGAAGCAACGGGAGACCCTCAATGTCCAAGCGGCACGCTGCTTGCTTCATTTGCGGTGCCATCACCGATGCCAGCTCGAAGGCGCTCGGATGTGGATCGGGAAAGCGCCGCGGAGTGGTTGATGCGATCTGGAGTTCGTTTTTTGGGAGCGACAACGATTTCGCTGGTCGCAAGCGGAGCAGCCAATTCGGCGGACCTTGAGCCGGCAGTACAACTGCGACCGGCTCTGTGGAGCTGGTCCGGAGGATATATTGGCGGGCACGCCGGCGGTGGTTACGGCCAAAAATCCTTGAGTAATCCCTTCGGTCCGTCAGACTATGGCGGGGGCGTCGATACTCCTGTGTTCCTGGCGGGCGGCCGGATCCGCTATAACTGGCAGAAGAATAGCTGGGTGTTTGGTCTCAAACGCAAGGCCAGCAGTGCTCTCTCCAACGGCACAATTACCCGCCTCGCCGCCTCCGGCATAGTACTGCGCGCAAACTGCAAGGCGAGTCCAAACGTCTTTGTCACCGGAGCCGGTCGCCTCGCTTAAGCCTTTGGCGTGCAGGGCCACACGCTGGCCTACCTCAAGGCAGGCGTAGCTTGGCAAAACAATTGAGGCGCCGTCATCAATAACAACGGGTTTGGCCAATGTCGGCGACGGCGCGCTCGACCTCTACAAGGCGCTCGACGAGGTCTTTCCCCGAACACGCCACCATGATGCTAGGTGCAAAAACCGTGAACGTCCTGGACAGGTCCCACTCTCGGTGCAGCCCACCATGAAGAAGGATTTGCGCGAGGTTTATTGGGCGCGAGCCCAGCGTCCGCCGAAGCGGCGACCGACGTCTTCGCCGAGAAGTTTTGCGCCAAGTACGGCTGGGCGATCGAATGCCAGGTCAAGGATCGCGACGCACTACCGGTCTTCTGGGATTTTCTTGCCGAACATTGGGGCTGACTTGAGCACCACCAATCCCATCGAGCGTGTGTCCGCAACCGAGCGATACAGGACCCTGCGGACGAAGGGCTCCTTGTCGCCAACCACCGCCAAGCCGATGGTGTTCAAGCTCGTGATCGCCGCATCAAGGACCTGGCGGCGGCTCAAAAGCACAAATCCGTTGCCCAAGGTCGTCGCAATTGTCGGATTCAACGACGGCATTGAGATCATCCAAGTGCCGGCAAACCAGGTGCCTGATCACCTCGTCACCTAAATCCCGAATAGCTCGGCTTATTGGGCCGATAATTCAATGGAGATTTCTTAATGACTGTTGATAGCGAGAAGGAAGCCCCACCGGCGCTGTCCACCGGTGCGACGCATATACTTATCGAACTATGGGGAGCGAAGAACCTCGACGACCCGGCCATTGCGGAAGACGCAATTCGAAAAGCCATCCGTGCGGCGAGTGCGACATTACTCCACCTTCATATTCATAAGTTTTGTCCGGGTCACGGCGTCTCCGCAATAGCCTTGTTGGCTGAATCGCACATTACTTTGCATACTTGGCCTGAGAGGGCCTACGCGGCCGCTGATGTTTTCGTATGTGGCGACAGCGATCCTGCGAGGGCAGTGCCAGTTCTTGTTGAGGCCTTTCAGCCCGAACGATCTGACGTTCGCAGCTTCCGGAGAGGTGTGTCGATCAAGCCAACGCATTGAAGCAGATGGACGATCTCCTTGGAATAGCCGGTCATGTTTCCGCCCGCGAGCACCGTTCCAATTCCTCGATCCGCGCAAGTCGGCTGGCGTGACGCCGGTCCGCCACTCGGGAATGCCGAGGGCATGGGCCGAAGCCTTCACCGCCGGCTCACGATCGCCGGACAGGATCTCGATGGCGATGTTGCGCGCCTTTAGCGCCGCGATCACCGCTTGCGCATCCGGGACGCCGGCCCTGACGCACCGAGAGGATGAACGTTTCGTTCCCGTTGCTGAAAGCCGCGACCGACGCTTCGGGATCGCGATGGGTCGCATCGCCGGTCAACGCCTTGGCGCCGCCGGCCGATCAGACCGCGGCCAGGCTGGCAGCCGCGCTGAGCGCCGCGTGGAAAGCGAAGGGCGCATCGACCGGCCTTGGCTGAGGCGATCAAGCAGAAAGCCGCAGACCGCGAATTCGAGCGCCAGGCCGCTTTGACCTGTTGTCATCGATTTGGAGATGGAGGGCTGGTCCATCGCGGATTCTCTCTGGAAGAACACGCCGCCAGAAACCACATTCAACCTCGCGGGAGTTGATCGAAATCGAGGCCAGTGAATTTCTGCTAATGTGAAGCAGCCGCCGGTCGGAGAGCGATATAAACCGCTCGCGCTCCGCACAGCGCGCGCGGCAATGAGCGCTTTCGTGAATTACAGAGCTCAAGTCGAGCGATTTGCGGACGGCCTGTCAGTCGCGAGCGGTCGCCTTGCGTGCGGCGATGACGTCCTCACGGGCGATGATTCCGACCAGCTTCTGGCGGCTGTTGAGCACGATGATGCTCCTGATGCGGTACTCGACCATGATCTGGAGCACGCGCGTCAACTTAGTGTCGGGACTGACATAGATGAATTCAGGGGTCATGACGTCGCCGACCTTGCGGCTCATCAGGTCGTGATAACGCGGCAGCATCTGGCTCGTCGTGAAGGCGAGGCACTTCAGGATGTCGAATTTGGTGACGATGCCGACGACCTCCCCGTCGTCTTCGACCGGATAGCTGTTGAAATCGTCGCACTCGAACATCTCGCTGAGCTCGAGCAGGTCGAGATCGCGCTTCACCGTCCGGACGTCGCGTGTCATGTAGTCGCCGACGGTCTGCTCAAGAAACTTGTACACGGCGCGTCCTCCTCGATTCATCTCGGTTCGCCGCCCGTCAGTGCGACAGCAGCACGCAGCGAGCGGATTGCGTGACCAGATATGGGTGACGCCGCCGAGGATCAGCTCGCGGAAATGCGAATGACCGTAGGCGCCGGCGACGATCAAGCCAGCGCCGACATCGCCGGCAATTTTCTCCAATTGCACGGCGGCGGGTTCATTTCCCGCGGCTTCCGCGACGCGCGCTGTCGCGGTGACGCCGTGGCGGGCGAGCCAGGCGGCAACATTCGTGCCGCGCGCCATCGCGACCGAGCCGTCGTCATCGTCCTCCGGAATCTCGAGCATGGTGATGTCCTTCGCCTTGCGCAGCATCGGCAATGCATCGGCCACCGCGCGGCGCGCCTCGGCCGTGTCCTTCCAGGCACGAGCACGCTGCGCAGACCGAGCCAGTTGACCCCGTCGGGCACGACCAGAAGCAGCCGGCCGGCCTGCATCACCAGATCCTTGGGGCTTGCGAGCGAAAAGGCATCGGAAACGGCCGGGCTGTGCCCGCCGCTGCGACGATATCGGCGCACCGCACCTGCGCCAGGACAAGCCGCGTGGGGAAATCCATGCCGCCTGTCTGCCGCGCGCCTTCGTCGCGGCGCGGAATTGCGCTTCCAGATCGGTAAGACGTTTCCTGATTGAACGTGCTCCCGGTCGATCAGCCCTTGCCTCGGCCGCGTCAGCGAAATAGAGCGGCCGAGCAAACTGCGCCGCGGCAACGCCGACTATGGCCGCCTCGAACCGCTCGGCGAGTTCGCCCGCGACCTGAAGACGGCCGTTGTTGGGCTGATCGAGCGCTAGGCTGACCATCACTGTCGCATATGTCATCGAGGGTCTCCGGGCGCCGCGATGCGGTGGAATCTGGCCGCGCCGACGCAAGGCGGGATGAGGTAGATCAAATTTCGTCGTGCCAGCTGGAAGAATTCCGCCAATAAAATCAGAGATCCGAACTTGCCTCCGGCCCGGCCTTGGACGAAATTGTAGCCATCTTCACGGCACGGAACAGCCGCAGGAGAATGGGAGCAATAGCTTGTCGCCGAGTGGCGTCACGCATCCACCAGACGATGCTCGCGGCGAGCATTTTCGGATCCGAATCCAAGGATTCGGCGTCGACACCTGGGATCTCGACCTCAACACGCGGGAGCTGGACTGGTCTGAAACCGCCGGTTCCTTGCGCCGCGTCGCGCGGGGCCAGCCGGGGAGCTACGACCTGTTTATGTCCCGCCTCGAGCCCGGGACCGTGATCGGCTCGAGACGGCGATCAAGCGCGTCTCCGGGCGGGGCGGCGGATTCGACCTGTCTTTCGGGGTCACAGGCGAATCAGCGAGTGGGCACTGGATCCGCGCCCGGGCGGGAGTCATTCGCGATGAAGCCGGCGCCACACGCCATCTCAGCGGTATCCTTCTGGACATCGCCGTCGACGATGACGCGCACGCCCTGCCCGGCTTCCTCAACCGTACCGATGATCGGCGGCTTGACGCCGGCGGCCTGCGCAACCGCGGCGGCCACCGGATGATGGCTTGAGAGCGCCAGGCGTCTGGCGAGCGCAAATACGCCGGCGGGAATATCGGCTGCATTCGTCACGTCGTGGTCCGGCATCGTGAGCGTGCGGGTCTTGTCCAAGATGACATGATCGACTTCGGCGAGGCGCTCGATCACGTCGCCCGAATTGAGCAGCACTCTGAACATGAATATCGTGGCCACTGCCTGCACGGTGGGAATGGCGAGCCCGAGCGCACAGGGGCAGGTGATGATGCACCACCGGCGCTTAGAGCCGCGCCGGTGATCAGGCTCTGCTCGATCTCGGAGCGCCCGTCGATCACGGTGCCGTCGACGGAGCAGCGCTCGCCGGGCCGCAAGAGCACGATGTCGCCGGGATGGATCGCCGCCGGCACCTGCGAGATCTCAACGGGCCCGACGAATTTGGCTACCATCTCCGCTTTCAGCACGGCGAGATTGCCGCGACCGCGCGCCTCCGCCCCCGCCTGTTCTGCTCCAAGACGCGGCCGACTAGCAGCAAGGTAAGCAGCATGATCCCCGCGTCGAAAGAAGCGTGCGGCATGATGAATGGTCTCCACCACGGACATGCCGAGCGCCAGGATCACCACGATCGCAACCGCCAGCGCCTGCACAATCTCGACGCCTGATCGCTTTCACCCGGGCCGACGTTTCTCCTGCGCGACTTGGCCCGTCGAACGTATTTCGGCCGACCTTTTTTGTCGCAATCAAAGCCACGGGCACCGTTTCCCTTCCAAGAGGATCAGAGCTGCCAATCGTGGCGCCAACTGCTGCGGGCGGAGTTGAGGCCCAAAATGAGCAAAGGATTGCGCCAGCGCAACGTGCCTCCTCAGCGAAGTCGTTAGACAATCCGGCAGTTGAAGGAGAAACAGATGAGATCGGATCTGGCGCAATCGTACGGTCACGAGAGGCTTCCCCGCTACACAAGCTATCCGACCGCGCCGCACTTTTCGCCAGCGATCGGCGAACCTGATTACCGGATGTGGCTCGGATCCCTACCGCCCCGCCAGCCGGCCTCGATCTATGTGCACGTTCCGTTCTGCCGGTCTATGTGCTGGTACTGCGGCTGCCGCACCTCGGTCACGAAGAAAGACAACCCCATCGCAGTCTATACATCCGGTTTGCGAGCGGAGGCGCACCTAATCGCCGAAACTATCGGCCACCGCCTTCCTATCTCGCACATCAATTTCGGCGGCGGCACGCCGACGATCATGACGCCAGAGACCTTCGCCGATCTCGTCGGCGCGCTCCGCTTCTCGTATTTCGTGTTGCCCGACGCCGAAATCGCCGTGGAGATCGATCCGCGTACCCTGACCGAGCCGATCGCGGCGGGTTTGGGCTACAGCGGAGTCAATCGCGCGAGCCTGGGGGTACAGAGCTTCGATCCTGTTGTGCAGCGCGCCATCAACCGCGTGCAGACATTCGAGCAGACCGCCACGTGCGTTGAGCGCCTGCGGCAAGCTGGCGTGGGCCGGCTCAACTTCAATCTTATCTACGGTCTGCCACTTCAGACCATGCAATCGTGCCTAGACACGGTCGCCAAATGCATCGAACTCCGGCCGGACCGCTTGTGGGTGTTCAGTTACGCGCATATGCCCTCCTTCAAGAAGCATCAGCGCAAGATCGACGAACACGCGCTCCCCCAAACAGTCGAGCGCCATCTTCAGTCGGAATTGATTGCGGAAGCCTTGGTCGACGCGGGCTACGTGCGCATTGGTTTCGACCACTTCGCCCAACCACGCGACAATCTTGCCGCGGCGAAGCGCGAGGGGCGGCTGCGTCGGAACTTCCAGGGTTACACCGACGACACCCCCGAAACGCTCATCGGGCTAGGGGCAAGCGCCATCGGGAGGATGCCGCAAGGATTTGCACAGAATGTCGTGGTAACCCGTGATTACCTGGCGCGCATCGCCGAGGACCGGCCTGCCACCCTCAAGGGGTATGCCTTCACGGGTGACGATCGCTTCCGAGCCGATCTGATCGAGCGACTGATGTGCGACATGGCCCTCGACCTGTCGAAGATCGCTCGATCGCATGGCCGCAATCCGAAGTCGGCCGTCGTCGATCGCTCGCGGCTCGATAGCCTCATTGCAGACGGCGCAGTGACCATGGACGGCGGCGAGCGACTGTTGGTCAGGAAAGGCGCCGAGTTTCTCGTCAGGACCGTAGCGTCCGCATTCGATGCTCACCTGGCGCGGCCAGTGGCGACTCATAGCCGCACAGTATGAGGCTCCTGGAGCGGCCACACTAAAGCGTGATGAGATTAGGTTAGATTGCCGCAGTTACGGCGGTTGTTGAGCGAGCTGCGAAGTCGATCGGCCACCGTCGGCCTCGACTTACCGGTCCAGTTTCTTGCGTGTCTCGGAACGATCACGGAGCGTGGCGGATATGTCCGTTCCGTCTCATGACCTCTATTGGAGCCGCGTAGGCGGCGTAGGCTTCCTTCAAGAAGACAAGATCGAGCGGGCGCATTTGCGGCTCGATACCCGCAAAGCTACGATCTCGCCTTCGAGTCGGCCGTCGTGTCCCCTTTTCGCACTTGAGGATACCGCATAGCAAACGACATGGTCCTAGCCGGCGAATTCGAAGCCAATCGAGAGAAGATCACGGATCGTCCGTTCGATGCCCGTTTGGAGAACCAACCCAACCAGGAGCAGCTGTCCATACGCTATGGCTGACTTGTCCCAACTTTTATCCAGTTCTGAGTTCACCTCGGGCGCTCCATGAACCGGCAGGCAAGATACTCGGTGTCGTAACAGCCGCTACCAGGGGCAGCAGCTCAGTCAGTTCATCCATCGCAATGCAACTCCACAGTCGGCCGCATGCGGCACCGGCTGGCCCCGACCGGAAAGTATAGTCGGCGGTGTACGGCCATCTGCACGAAGTAAAATTGACCGGTACACGAGATCATCGACCGCAGCCGCTTGGGCAAATCGACCTACTTTGAACATTTTATACGCGATGCTGCGGTCAGGTTTCTCTTCCTCGAGCCGAGTGGCCGGACCAAATCTCACGCCAGTCATCGTGCCATCTCGTTCGCCTGATCCAAGAGATTTTGACAGCATTGGGTTGGAACTAATTGTGCGCGATGTGTGGCCTTCCGTTGAGGCGCGGCGCACGAGCTTGGGGAATTCAACCGCGACTTGCCGAGCAAAAGAAGGCTGCGCGCAGGCACTCCAGTGGTCGGAAAGCGGCAGACTGGGAGAAAAGTTATTTAGTCTGACCCGTGGAAAAGTCTTAGTATCGACACTGAGAACGCGGGCCGTACCGAGCGCATCTTCGCGTAGACAATTGGCTGCACTCGCTCCGATCTTGCTAAAAGCAAGCAGCGCTGTCGCGGCACTCGCAAGGAGCACGGCCGGGTTGGGCAGAGTCCGCCGCAACGGCTGTATCAGTGCTTGGTTGCGAGTACGGCCAGCAAGGTAATGCCATCCGAGTCGGCGGCAGTGCTCGAGCCGAAGTACATCACAGCAGCGCTTCGCTTGGTTGTGCCCCCGGATCACTAGCTTCCCGAGTATCCTGCAACGGGCCACTGCTCTTACGACATTCGCATAATTAGCTATTAAATGTTGCGTCTTCCCGGGCATCATACTCATGTGGTTGCACCAATTACAGCAACTTGCCCCGCCGGGGGCTCAAATTCGCTGCGCGAGCACCTTGTTTGGGGCAAATTAGATCAAGGAGGCATTGCCTGGATCGGAAAAGGAATATATCTCCGCATGAGCGGCCGTTTCGACAAGCTCGTGTGGAAACTTGTCTCGTCAGTCAAAGCGTAGCGCTTCGAGTAACGCGCGTCCTTTTTTCGTGATGGGCCATCGTCCGTTTACGCGCTCAAAAAGACGCTGAGAAATGATGTCGAGGTTCGGCACACGAGCAGCCATTCTCTTGGTGTGGTCGGCCTCATCGCGACCGCTCGTCGCCAAAACCGCCGTATCGCGCCACTTGAGCTCCGCCATGGGCGCGAATCCATGGGAGCAGCTGACCAAACTCTTCAAAACGATGAACTGGAAGTTCACCTTACTGACATCATCATCGTGACACCTACCGCCGCATAGTTGGCGCTCGGCGAAGCGCCTCGAAGCCAACAGCCTTGAGGCGTTCGCGCGTCCTCTCGCCTCTGCCGGCGGCCTCCAACAGTTTCGACACGATATGTGCGCGGGCGCGAGGCGTTTGCGTCCACCCAAACTTAGACCTGTCGACTCGGTGTGCGCCTGATTACAGGCCCAGCAACAGCTCTGCGATCTGCACCGCGTTCAGCGCTGCGCCCTTGAGCAGCTGATCGGCCGCCACGAACATCGAGATCGAATGGCCCGAGGGATCGCTGAGATCCTTGCGGATGCGGCCGACCAGAACGTCGTCCTGGCCCGAGGCGTCGATCGGCATCGGGAAGTAGTTCTTCACACGATCGTCGACGACCTTCACGCCCGGGGCCTGCGCCATGATAGCGCGAACCTGGTCCTCGGTGATGGGCTTCTCGCATTCGAAGGTGATGGCCTCGCAATGGGCGCGCAGCACCGGCACGCGGACGCACGTCACGCCAATGGCGATCTTCTCGTCCTCAAAAATCTTGCGGGTTTCCTTGATGACCTTGGTCTCTTCGTCGTTGTAGCCGGTCTCGGGATCGACCGCGGTGTTGTGGTTGAAGAGATTGAAGGCGTAGGGGTGCGGCATCACCTTGGGCGTATAAACCTGCCCGTTGAGATTGGCGCGGGTGGACTCGACGAGCTCGTCCATCGCGGCAGCGCCGGCGCCGGAGGCTGCCTGATAGGTCGAGATGATCACGCGCTTGATGCGGTTCTTCTGATGGATCGGCCAGAGCGGCACCAGCGCAGTGATCGCCGCGCAGTTCGGGTTGGCAATGATGCCCTTGTGGTCGCGGATGCGGTTGCCGTTGACCTCGGGGATCACCAGTGGGACGTTCGGGTCCATTCGGAAGGCGGAAGAATTGTCGACCACGACGGTGCCGGCCTTGACCGCGATCGGCGCGAACTTCTTGGAGATACCGCTGCCGGCCGAGAACAATGCGATGTCGACGCCCTCGAAGGCGCGCTCGGTCAGCTCCTCGATGACGACGTTCTGGCCACGGAACGACACCGTCTTGCCGGCGGAGCGGGCGCTGGCCAGCGCCTTGAGCTCACTGATGCGAAAGCCGCGCTTGTCCATGGTGGCGATGAATTCGGCGCCCACCGCACCGGTGACGCCGACAACCGCGACGACGGGATCGTTATTCACGTTCTCCTCCAATTTCATCGAGATTTAGACAGCAAGAAAGCCCCGGATCATGGGGGCTTCGGTAGAGCTGATTGGTAGTCGACGACTATGCGCGCACGCCTCCCCGGCCCCGAAGGCAGCGGTGGTTTTGGTCGTGCGTTCACTGATCGTGAACATGGCTGCGACTTATGCGGTATAGTTGTCGCAACAATTGATATTGAAGAACACGGATTAATGGTTTGAAGCATTCGACATCGGACATTCTCAAGTCGCCTTCAGTATAGTCTGAACCCGGCCACCCGGTTTTTAAGGGACCACAAGTTCTGTGCAGGTCTGTCGCAGCCAATAGAGCACTGGATCAACGTCTGCGGCGGCGCAACCGGAAGAAGGCTGTCAGATCGAACCTCGATCCTGCTTGCCTTAAGTTCTTCGGAGGAGCCAGTTTGTACTGGCAAGGGGAACATAACTGCGTGCGTAATGCTCGGTGTGAGTAGCCCATTGATGGTTTCGAGCTACAAAACCGAGCATGTAAAACCGCCAGCGGCATCCCTTGAATACAAGTAGTAACCAGACACCCAGCAAAGATGGGCTGAAGGGCGACGCATCGCTCGTTGTAGGCTAGGCTTTCCTTGTGACTTGCGTATCGCAATCGCCTAAATGATCCTAGACGTTCTGCTGGTCGCGAGCTTCGAAGGCGCTTACAGAGCTCCGATCGTGCATCTGCGATTGACATCTCTCTTCATGTCTCCTCCTGCGGCTGCACCGTGGAAGCTCCAGGAGAGTTTTCTTGCGGTACCGAACAAGACCCGCTGCAACAGACCTTCTCGTCTCTATAGTTTGCCAAGGTTTGGAGCAGCCGCCGCATAAAATACTGTTTTGTAGCTTCCGGCACGATTTCCGGATCGTCTAGCAATGTCATTGCCCGCTCGATCAGCTCGATCGCGCGTTGCTTGTCACCACTCTCGTAGTAATACTGAGCGACCACCCTATAGGAAGTAACGTTGAGGCCGCCGAAGGCTTGCCGAGGATTGAGGATATGTTCGGACACATCCCTGCCGATCGCAAAGCGTTCCGCACGCGGAAGGTGGGCCTTATCGTTCTCCGGATCAAAGAGTTGGTTCATCACGAAAATCAACCCACGCACAGCCTCTGACTGTTTCTCAATCGCATCTCGAAGCAGTTGGCGTAAGACCTGAAATCCGGTCGCCGTGTCGCGTATTTTGTGAAGCAACAGATCCGCATGAATCTGCCGGAAGGCGAGATTGTCCGGCACTGTGGCAATGCCCGCTTCGACCGCTGAGAGCGCCGTCGGCCAATCCTTTGCTTCCATCGCCGGTCGAATTGTCCGACCGATTGAGCGTACGCGCGCTCGGCGTTGGTCTTCCGCAATCCGTTTCGCATCAGCGGCTTTAGCTTCATAGCTCTTGCGCCAAGTGCCGTTGATAATTTTCGGCAAGAGCTCGTCGATTTCGATCGGATGACCGATAAAGGCAATGTGGCCGTCGCGGTCGACGACGAACAACGTCGGAAACCCAAGAGAAGCGCTGGCATCCATCCAAAGCTCGTTCATTTCGCCTGTACTGTCGAATCCGATTCGATAGTTCAGATTTGAGAACTTTTCAGTCAACCATGCGTCCAACTTGGTGCGAGCCTCATCCTGCGTTGGTGCTTCTTCAGTAGCCGCAACTCCGACGACCTCAAGCCCCTCGTCTTTGTATTTTGCTTGCAGCTCCATCAGGTGGGACATATCTTCCTCACATGGGGCCCACTCACTTGCCCAAAATTCGACGATGTACACTTTCCCTGGCTGGAAGCTCGTGAGGGGCTCGCCACGCAGCCAGTTCTGGACTTTGAGCAAAGGAGCCGGGGACTCCGTGCAAAGCACCATGATTATCTCCAAAGTTACTCTACGCGGTCCTGCCTCTTCACCCGAATTAGCAATCACCGTGCCAGGTAGTCGGCGCGCACTAATCACATGATAAAGCTTTGAAACACATCCACACGCCCAGTAGGTCACCTGTATGTAACCCGACAAGCTTTGCGTCGGCGTCGGATTTCGGGCACGCATCGCGACCTTCGTGGCGCCAGAAGATCGTCTTGCGAATGCGCATCCGCGAGCCGCGCTGCGCCAGAGGAGGCGCGCGCGAAGCCGGATGGTGCCCGCTGATCGTCAAATTCCAAGGGGCCGGTCCTTTCAGAAACAGTATTAGAGTTTGGACCTAAATAGCGCCACGTGATTCTCTTGCCTTTTCTTGATTCGGGGGCGAGAGAATGCGCACTGGTTTGTTTTGGCTGAACGACAGGCAATGGGCGCTATCGAACCTCATCTGCCGAGGGGACTGACGAGGCCGGACCGGGACGACGACCGACGCATCGTCAGCGGCATCATTCACAAGCTGCAATCGGGTGCACGATGGCGTGATTGTCCACGTGAATACGGCCCTTACACGACATCTACAATCGCTTCGCTCGCTGGGCCAACCGAGGACGATGGTGCGCAATCTTCGAAGCGCTGGCCAAGCCTGGCGAAGACGGCGTCGTGCTGTCGCTCGACTCGACCTCGATTAAAGCTCACCGGTGTGCCTCCGGCGGAAAAGGGGGAAGCATAATCAAGCAATTGGCCGCTCGCGCGGAGGCCGCACGACAAAAATCCATGCGCTGAGCGATCCGCTTTGCCGGCCGGTCGTCCTGCACTGACTCCGAGCCAGCATGCCGATATCGCTGCGGCTCCGGATGTGCTGGCGCTCGCGCCACCCATGAGCGCGCTCACTCGTCGACAAAGGGTATGACGGCGACAAGCTTCGCGGCGAAATCATTCGTCGCGGCGCCAACCCCGTAGTCCCCAATAACTCGAACCGTGTCGTCATCCATCGCTTCAACAAACGCGCCTACAAAGGCTGAAATGTCATCGAACGCTGCTTTTGCAAGCTCAAGGCCTTCCGGCGCATCGCCACGCGATAAGAACAAGCTCGCCCGTAAATTTTTGGCCGCTGTTCATCTGGGCGCTCTCCTCGCACATTGGCTCAATTGAGTCTGGACCCTAGCACTAGTTTGGCAGATTGTTGATTTTGCCGCATTTTATAGGATTCCCGAATCAAGAACGCACGAATTTCAGGGGCCCGAATCTGCTGTTTCCTGCGCCCAAACGGTACACGCGATTCTTTACCCTGAGGTCGGGCAACCGGCTGCCAGGCTGCGAAACGCTACCTGCGCTGCGCTTGTCCTTGATACAGCGACGCTCTTAGAGCCATGGCCTAGTGAACCTCCTCGAATTGTTGCACACCTGTAATAGGCTCGGAGCCACGAGGTGTCAGATGGAAGCACGTCAACTCCGCTCGTTTCCGGACGACTACAACCGGCAACCTAACCATCTGGTCGCATCGAGCGGCCATTCGATCGCATCGGTGGAGGGAACTTTGCCTGCGCGACTCCGTGTTACGCGCTGGGTGGAACGACGTGGGCCGGCTGGAGCTGACCACGGGGCGCGGCGCCCCTCGACGCAAGCGACGCTAGCCAAGACGGACCGTGCAGCGGAGATTGCTCGTTTGCAGAGAGAGGACGAGCGGTTGCGCATGGAGCCCGACATTTTAACAGTTCAATGTGTTGGGCGCCGAGTGACGATGGAGTTACGATAAGAAGGTTCACCTTGTCGAACTTGCAAGGTCTACGGCGTCGCGAGCGCCGGCACGTGCTGGCCCACAGCTTGCTGTTCACTTGAACTCACAAGCGCGCCAGGTCGGCTGGGCGGCGATTCCGTGCCAGCTCTCGTTCCCGTCGGGATCACGTCCGAGCTCAAGCGACGCGCCATAATCGCCCTCTTCCCCACCTGCGCAACGTGCAAGGGCTTGAGTCAGGGAGGTCGAGCTTGGCGGCGGCTGTCGCGTTCGAGTTGACAGTGACGGGGGACGTTGAGTGGCGCTGCAGTGAGTTCTTGAGCTGCTGCTGCGGCGACGATGATCCAGATTCCGAGCGATGTCAGGGCTTGGATCGCCGCTGGCTACACCGACATGCGAAGCCCGGCTCTTACAGTTCAGGAGATTGTGAAGCGCGATCCGCACGCTGGGTCGCGATCTCTACATCTTCCGAGAACGCCGCGGCGATCTGGTCAAGATCCTCGGCATGACGCGGCCGGCGCTATCGAGCTCAGCGGCGGTCTCCTGCAATCCGCGAGCTCGCGACTTCGCGCACGAGACTGTACGGGTCATTGACGAGGCTAGAGATCTGAGCCGCTGGCGCACGGCTTGCGACCTCGAGGCGGATGCGCCAGTCAGGATCATGCAGCAGCAGCGACACAAGCTGCATAGGTAGTCGTCGGGCTATCTCCAGTCTTACCGACGCCTCACGATCGTCGATCATGCTGAGCAACCATTCGTTTGGAATGCGCTGTGCCACAACACGGCGGACCAAGGCTTCGTCGTCGTCCACCATTCGGCGGAGCAGCATAGGCTCGATCCGACTCGCGACGACAAGGCGAACATAGTAATATTCGTCTGAGGCCATGGGCAGCAATTCTTCACCGTCGAGCAGGCTCGCCACCCGCTTCCTCAGCTCGGGATGCGGATGCTTCCGTAATTGCAACACGTAGTGTCTAGGCAGGCGTAGCATCGCATTCCATTGCACTTTTTCATTGGGATCATCGATCAGCGGCGGCAGCAGAGAGACACTGGCAAACTTCGCTGCGATTGCCCTTACCTCAAAGTGCGGATGCTTGAGATAGCCGTCGGCGAGATCCGGATTGCACTCGAAGAACCTCTCGATACAGCGGGGACAACGGTCCTTGACGCAGGCGTGTTGGAGCCGACATCCGCCGGTTCCGCTCAGTGCGAGATGCTCGCACGATACGCAGTCAAGCCGGTTGCCGTCCCAGTCAAGAGCCTTGTCGATGTCATCAACCATTGTCCTGCCCACATAGATCAGGCAAACGCAGCAACGACATGGGACCAAACTTTGCCGGAGGTAGCGAGCTCCAAAAGTTCTCCGAGCGCCAACCCTGCGCCTGCATCTGAATGGCGTGATCGTCGAAGCCGATCGTCCCATCGATCAAGGTGCCGACCAGCACCTGCAGAGTCTTTGAGCCACCGGCTTGGAAGTTCTCGACGGTAACGTCAAAGCCACCCTCCCTACACGATCCAAGCTTTACGCCAAGTTCGAGAGGCATATAGTTGAGGATCTGTGACCCCACGGCGAACCTCAAATTGGCCTTCTCGGGCTCGGCGGCATACGCCGAAATCACCGAGCAAGCGGTTAGCGCCACGGCCAGCAGCATTCGTGTCAAAACGTGCATGCGAACCTCCGTGGCTGTTGGGAGAACGTTACCAGGGTTCATCGGCAAGCGCGGGCCGGCAGACCACGAGCCGCTCTTCGGCGCGGTCGACGATGGCGTCGAGGACAACGACAAAGGCGGAGAGCACAATGATTCCATCAGATACCCTGGCCGCATCGAGGACGGCCTCGGCCTGCGCAGCCGGATTGACTGGGCGCGCCCTGAAAAGGGTTGATGAATGCGACGAAGCGAACCAGCGTCACCAGCCAGCAAGGACAAGACTGTCTCCAGTCGAATGGACTGCTTCGGAGGAGCGCAATTGTTGTGCCCCCCAAAAACGAGCTCCAGATCGCATCGAAGCCTGCCTCACAATCGTGTGTTCCAAATTGTCGCCACACAGCAAACCGTCAGGACCGACCAGACGCTAGCTTGCAACCCATCAACCTTACAGTTGTTGCCGCATGGACTTCTTGATTTCGATCATCTGTCCCCTCAGAAAGATCCATTCCATACTCCTGATGGGACCGAGCAGATCACTCAGTCTGCGATGAGACGTTATCGAGTTTAGGACGCTTAGCTTTCGATAAGCTGACGGGACTATCGCCGGAAAGTGGCGACTGCGGGAATCGCAAAGGCGGCACATCGTGGTGGTGAGGGGCGCATTGCGCCGCCTGCAATGTTCCTGAATGCTAGGCCGTTGCTTCACGAAATTATCTCCCCACTGGGATGGGACTGCTGGGGCGATAACGAGGCAACTGAGTATGTGACTCGAAGAGACAGCCGCGGTGGGGCTGCGCTAAAGTGAGGCGAGCCCCGCGGAGAAGGCGCGCATTCTTGACGAGTTTGTGGTTGTGACGGGCTTCCATCGAAAGCATGCGATGCGCTTACTCCGAGGCGAAACCGGGCATCGGTTCGTCGCACCGGTCGCCGGATTTGTCACGGCCAGTGGAAAACTGCCCCCTCAGCGTCACGAGAAATTGCTCCTCCTCGGATAGCCGAGGAGAGAGAGTGAATGAAACGAGGAATGAATCACGGAAGGATCGTCGTAATTGATCCACGGGGGCAGGTGATGAAGACGCCAGATGACGTGGCGGAGATGTTGCGCCTGAGCGCGTGCGGCTGGGTCTGAAGCGGATTTCTTTCGGCGCCACCTTCGCTGCAAAGGGCGTGCCTGCCCGAGAAAACGAGGATAAGCGACTAGTGCCATAGCTGCGAGTGCCTGGCTGAGAGCGCTTGGCTGCGAGTGCTTGCGTCCGTCCTGAATTGACTACCACAAAAACACGCGTTCGTACACCTCCCAAGCCTGATAGGGGAGCTTCGCTCGCTTTGCCATTATTCTTATCGACAGGAGCCGAACCAAGGTCGACCCGACTTCGCCGTAACATGATTTCAGATTTCAGAGCTCTCGCGGACCCGAGCCATGGACATGCGTCACACATTGTTAGTGCACCGCCCAAGCTCGTTGTGTTTCGAGCGAGCTTCCCAGCGAACTCTAGAGAGCACACTGAGCTGAGCAAGCAAAATTGCAGGCCAATGTCCGCGAGACAACCATGATAGCATTACCGGCAGAGAACGCTTGCGAGAGGGCAGATATCCCGCTGAGCCGCCTTGATGTAAGCGAGCCCAAGCGCTTTAAGGATGATACCGTTTGGCCTTGTTTCGAGCGGCTGCGAAGGGAAGATCCCGTCCATTATTGCGAAGACAGCCCATACGGTCCATATTGGTCGATAACAAAATACCGCGACATCATAGCCGTGGACTCAAATCACACAATATTCTCATCAGAACGAAGCGTCACAATTGTCGACCCGCCGGAGGAGTATTGGACCCCCAGTTTCATCAAAATGAGTCCTCCTGTCCATGCTCAGCAGCGTAAGACTATCAGTCCGATAGCGGCATCGGAGAACCTAGCGAATCTTGAAGGCTTGATCCGCGCGCGGGTTCAGAAGATCTTGGACGGTTTGCCGCGCAATGATACCTTCAACTGGGTCGACAGGGTCTCGATTGAGTTGACGACCCAAATGCTGGCCACGCTGTTCGATTTTCCATTTCAGGATCGACGGTTGCTGACCTACTGGTCGGACGTAGCTGCCTTGACGCCACAAATGGGCGACGAGATCGACAGCTGGGAAAAGCGAAAGGTGGTGCTGTCGGAGTGCCTGGACTATTTCACACGGCTTTGGAGCGAACGGGTCAATTGCGAGCCGCGCGCTGACCTGATCTCGATGATGGCGCATTCGCCGGCCACGCGAAACATGGAGCCGCGCGGGTTCCTGGGCAACCTCATTCTGCTGATTGTTGGAGGCAACGATACAACGCGCAACTCAATCAGCGGTGGCGTCTTGTTCATGAGCCAAAATCCGTCCGAACTGCGAAAACTCCGAGATGATGCTTCGCTACTGCCCGGGGCGGTATCCGAGATTATACGATACCAAACGCCTATCGCGCACATGCGCCGGACGGCTGTGGCCGATTTGACGATAGGCCACAAGCAAATCAGGCGAGGCGATAAAGTTGTGATGTGGTATATCTCCGGCAACCGAGACGACGAAGTCATTGCGAACCCCAACAGCTTCATCATTGATCGAGACAATGTACGACAACATCTCTCATTTGGATTTGGCATTCATCGTTGCGTGGGTAGGCATCTCGCAGAGCTGCAGCTGAAAATCCTGTGGGAGGAGATGCTGAACCGATCTCTGGAGGTAAAGGTGGTCGGCGAACCGGAGCGAGTTGAATCAAATTTTGTGCACGGTTATTCCGCACTGCCGGTGCAGATTCCAGGTTAGTCTCGGTTGCGAGCGACATTCAACACTGGTCGTGCAGAACCGGCGGTGAGGATCACGGCCTGGTGGAGACCAGTTGTCTGGGTAAGTTCACCGGCGTTGCGTTGCGGGTTGTGCTTTTTTCGAAGAGTGCGGACAGGGCCACAGCGTCGTTATCCGGTCGAAGACCCTGGCCGGCCGTTCCGATACGTCACGCCGCCGATTGTCGCATCGTTGTTACTGGAGAGCTTGGCGCCGCACGAGCTCGGGAAATTGGGCCGACGACTTGCCGACGCATTGAACCGCGATGCGATGGCTCGCCGGCAACCCCGCTCCATCAGGGGGCATGGTCTATTCGAAGAATACGAGAGAAGCCGGCCTCAATCGCGAGCTCAACGACCAGATTTGCACCCGTCGTCGGACGTCCGCGATGTTCTACGTCGCGCGGCAACAAATGGCGCGTCCGATGAGAAATTAGAGAAAACCGATTGTCTGAACACAAGAAAAACAGTTGGTCTTGGACTCGCGCGTTCGACAAGTTTCTGAGAACATTGATCTCGGGCATGCTGCTGGTCAGCGACGCAGATGATGCTCGCGCGCACCCATCGCATTGCTCGGAATTGGATCCGGAACATCGCTGGTCGGCCGCTCGAGCTGCTGTAAAATGGAGAAAGTAGATCCAAATCCGTGTTCGCAAGCGGTCAGCCGCACTCCTGCAACGTCTGAGTATGAACACGATGTGGGGCGATACGCAGGTCCAAAGAAGGAGAGAGCGCTCCGTGCGAACACCACGAATTCGACAAGTTATCTTTCGATTTTCTGAGATATTTATAGCTGGGAGCAGCGACACGAAGACGCTATCACCTCAGTGTGACCTAAGGCGTCATCTGACCGTCAACGGCGTGGCATATCTGTTTGAATCGGGTGCTGCGGCAGCCCCTGCCCCGATGCGCCGCCGGACGAGGTCGTATGTTGGTTCAACTTGGAAGAGGTGATGACATGGTGACCACGCGTGAAGTCTCTATCGATGACGCCACAACGGTGACCCACATGGTTGCTGCCCTGCTTGCCGAACTTGAGGGCGGACAGAAACAGGGCGGACTAGATACCCAGCTTGTTGTCGACCTACTGGCCATGAAAGGGCGCGTCTACGGGTTTCTGGCTTTCACGGAGGTACGCCCGGTCGGCCTCATTATGTTGTCGGAAAGCGCCGCCCTTTTTGCGGGTGGAACCTATGGTATTATCACCGAACTCTACGTGGTGCCGGAACAGCGCTCGTCTGGGGTCGCGATGCGTCTCATTGAGGCTGCGGTGGGCCTGGGTACGCTAAAGGGCTGGCGCCAGCTAGAAGTGGGGACGCCGAGGCAGCCCATATGGAGCCGTAGCCCCAGCTCAGCATTGTACCTGAAGGCCGGCTTTGCAGAGATCGGCCCACGCCTCAAGTTGCCGTTACGCGCCTTAGCTAGTCATCGTCCGAAACGTAGTGCTGCGGGGCGATCGCGATTAGATCCTCGGCGGCAACGCGCGCCAAGCCGCTGTATCCCGGATTCGTCTTCGACATTTGCGTGAGCGTCGATGTGTCGGCACCAGGTTGACTCGCGATGGAGTTGTTAATGCCGGATTTGCGTCCGGCCGACAAATCGGAGAGCACCGGCGCATCTGAAATTCCTCATTCTGAGTGAGCTGATCCGCGCGCCCAGATCGAAGGGACATGAACCCCTGCGCCACGCAGGGCGCCAGCCTCTGCGCGGCGATGAGCCGTCTGTAAGGGCCGAACGCTGGCCAGTCTCCCAGGGCGTACGGATAGGACGGCTTACGAAAGGCTCACGAGCTCGCCCCATCAGTTGACCTGTTCATGGCCGGTCTAATATTCTTTGCGGTCCCTTGCGCTGGCGCGCATAGGAAGTGGTCTGGCGATTACGTGGAAGATCCGATCGACCCAATGCACCGGTCTTTCTGATCAACACCGAGGGCGCGACATATCCTCTCGTGTACGAACAGCGCGGGGTACCTCGGGTGTACCCAGCCCAGCAAGACAAGTCGCCGGTAGCTCTACCGAGAGTCACAACTACGTCCCATGTCGAATGACCTGCGTCGGGCCCTGCTCCGCCTCGGCAAGCGGATAGGCTGGTTGGCCACTGAAAAGGGCGTTCAATAAGGACTCACTGAACGCAGGCCTGAGCTTGCCGCGGTGGATTACGACTTCCTCGTGACCCTTCGCAGCTTGGGCGTTCTGCCAGTACCGATTGTAGCCGCTCTGTTTATTGGACTTCACGTGGCAAGCGGCAACGCCATCGTCATCCAGTGCCGTCAACTGCCACGCACATACATGGGACTCGGAATTGCACCATTGCGCAGCGCTTTGGGCTGCAGCTTGATCTCGAACAGCGCCCCCGGCTCGCCCTTCAACACGCGCGGGGAGATCCGAAGGCGCCAACTCGTGCGCCCCCGCAAGTGTTCAAGGTACTGCTGCGACGGAAAAGCGTAAGTCTTCATGCAATCGATTCTGGTCGTGGCCTCTCGGGCATCCAAAGCCTTTGCCTGCCCCTCGGCCTCGGACAACATCGACTTGAGTTGAACTATTTTGTTGTGCGCTTCGCGCAGTTGCAAAGGCGTGAGCAGGCCGCGCCTACGAGCTCCTCCAGCGCGGCTACACAGGCCTCGATCTCGGCGGCCTGGTCTGCAGGCGCTCGACGACAATGTCCACGACGTGGTCGGCGTCCTCGGGTTTATCTGACGCGCTTGCGAGGCGGCCCTTTGCTGGCCGCCCAGATCGAATTGCAAAAGCTCGTCCAATCGCTTGAGCAGTGGCGTCAGGGCCTCCATCGACGGCGGCGACCGCTAAGGATCGCGCCGCGCGGTGTGTAGCTGACCTGAATGGGGTAGTCGCCGACCTCGGCACTGAGCATGGCACGCAGGTCCTCGATCGGCTCGATGACGACAACGCGGAGCTCGGCCAGAGCCTCCCTTGTCATTCAAGGCGAACAGACTGGTTCGTCCGGGTTTTTGCCACAAGCAAAGACCGTCGTGTTCGACGGTGCCTGATAATCCGCAATCGTCGGGTCGGCAACAAAGATGCTCGTCGCTGGCGCGGCCAGATGAACCATCTCGCCCTGCGAAGAGGAGAGCCCCAGCGTACCGCTGGTGCTGCCGCGAGCTGCATGCGGCCGCTTCCCTCTGCCATCTGGCTTCGTCTGAGCTGCGGCAGCAAGCGGAAACAGCAGGGCAAGCGCCCACAGCACGTGGCTGGCACGACGCAGAGTGGCAGACGAGGGTAAGCTGGTGACCATCGACGGCTTATCGGCGCCGACGGCATTGTTAATGATCTTCAAGGGATCGCTTCTTTCAAGTTCGATCGGCTAGGCAGCCGATACTGTGCTAATAAGCTCGAGCGTGTATCCGACGCCGCGCGCGGTTTTTATCCTGATCGTCGCATTCGCCTGGCTCAAATGGCCGCGCAAGCGATAGATCCCGACTTCCAGCGCGTTGGTCGAGACCTCGTCGTCGAACCCATAGAGGCTGTCCTCTAGGAACGAGCGCGGCACGGTACGGCCAGCGCGGCTGAGCAGATGTTCAAGAATGCACACTTCGCGGCGCGCTATCCTCAGTATCCGACCACCGACCGAGACGTGCCTTGCGATCGGGTCGAAATGCAGATTACCGAATGTCACGACCGGCGCAGTCATTTGCGTTGGCCGTCGCAAAATGGCTCGCATGCGAGCAATGACTTCCTTGATCGACACGGGCTTGGGCAGGAAATCATCCGCGCCCGCGTTGAAAATCGCAATGCGCAAGGCGAGATCGTTGAGACTGCTCATCATCATGGCCGGAATTGAACGTCCCTCGCGCCGCAACTGACTCAGCCAGTCCAATCCATCTCCATCCGGCAGAACCAATTCGATTAGAAGCATGTGGTAGCTTGCGCAGCCCAGCGCGGCCGCTGCCTCATCCAGCGTGCGCGTCACATCTACGGCGAAGCCGCAATCGAGCAGCGCCTCCTTCATGGCGCGCGCAAACTCGGCATGATGATCAACCAGGAGAATACGCATTGCACCGCCTCTCCCCATCCAAACTAAGACCCGAGCGCGTCACCCTCGACCATGAGCTTCGACGGGAGTGAGCGGGTCTCGCGTTGGCCTAAACGTGAAGAGACGGGAATAGCCGGCCAGATGATGGGGGCCGCCGATCAACGTCTGCGGATCCAGCAGGATCGGACGGGCAGGAGCAAAGGCCTGCCGCTGGCCGCTCGCGCCGCGTAAGATCCCATTGGCGTCAGCAAGAGCGCCGAAACTGCCTATCAAACCCACGACGCCCACGCGATACCGAGGCATCTGCGAACTGACAACAGCAGTGCTTGCACGCCCTGCGACGGCGCGCTCGGCGTCGATCGCGCGAGGCGGCGCAATCCAAAGCAGAGCGCAGGAGACCGTGGCTGGACCTGCGGCCGTACAGACGAGCGAAATCGGCATTTGGAAACTCCTCTAGTCGTCTTGGTCCGCGGCCCGTCTTGCTAGGCCGACGTTAAATCACGACGGTGCAAGTATCCCGCGTTCGAAGACTTTTCACGGTTGGCATCCGGCCAATGACTCCCAATGGCCGAGATGCGCGACGGAACGGTCAAATGCAGCGTCAGCCAAAGAAAGACCCCTTGTTAGCCGGTGACAGGCGCGATAGCGGCGGAGGACTCTGCCGTTCAACGCGCGCCAGCTTCCGTACGGTGCAACTGAGAACGACGCGCGAGTAGGGCTCCATTCCGTCGCCACGGTTCTGGTTGAGGAGCTTGCGCAATCATCGCTCGGCATGAGCGGCCCCAGAATGATAAGCCGTCGGAAGCGAAACTCGCTTGTTCCGCGTAAAGGGCAAGGTCAAAACCACGGTCGTTCTCGCGCCCTCGATCCTGCTCCGCCCCCAACGGCTCCGGCGCTGCGACCTCGGCTCTGCAGAGAGGTCGTGTCGGGTGCAGACCCGGGCGGGGAGTGGCTAAGCAGGGTGACCTGGCAGAGCGGCGGGGCATTGAGCTGTCGAGACGTTCGCAATTCGTGCTACCTGTCGGGAAGTGTTCGCGCGAGCGGGGTTCTATGTCGCGCGACTGTCGTAAACCCTACAATATGACGCTACGGGCGATTCAAGTGCCTTTGACAGCGGATGCACAAGCATTTCGTCTGTCCAAATGCCGCGGCGCTTTGCGTAAGCCCTCAAGCGAGCCGTCGTCCGCGATACGCTTCTTCAATGCGACGGCTCGCTCAACGCACTCTGAACGCACCAGCCGTGTAGAAACAGATTCCATCGTGTTTAGCGTGACATCCTCAAAGCGTACTCCGCGACTCTCGGAGGTCGTACGGCACGCTTCCGTCTGCAAGTTCCACGCATCACTCGCACTTGGGCGCGGGCGCGGATATGGCGCGGGTTACCCTTGGGAAGAGCCGGTGCGGGCACCGCAAGTTTGGGATACGCCGCGAGAAAGGTTCCATCGGCGTGCCATACATCAGCCCGGCTACCTCCGCGCGCGGAATCACGCTCGATGATCGAGGTCGTTTCACCAGCTTTCCCAAACAAGCAGCAAAGCGCTTGACGACGTCGGTCAGTGGCATGAGACGCTCGGTCGAAGTCGTTTCTTTCATTGCGAATTTTTCCAAACTTTGCGGATTCTTCAAGCGGACGAGGGCGCATGTCACTCAGTTCGAAGGCGGCCCACATCGCGCTATGGGTACTCTCGAGCAAGCACCAGGCCAGTCGGAAAACGGAGCTGTGTGAAGGTCCGATGATGATTCGAACAGTTTGCCAGGAATTCACTGGCACCTGCGATCCTCTTGCAATCCGCAACCGCAAAAACACCAGAGGTAAAACACTTTCAGGCGAGCGCCCGGTCGGGGCGAAAGGCTTAGGGCGCATAATAGACAAGAATTGTACCGCTCGGCACCCGAACAGAACGGCGCCATATGGTCCTCGTGCAACTTTGGGGCGCCAGCAACTGTTTGCAGCAATCGGCTAAATGTCGAGCCGCGTCTGCGAAGGAGCCATCACCGGCTCTCAAGGTGTCCGGGACCTGCCCTGGCCGCAATCACTGCCGGAACATCCTCCGCTGGAAATGGAAGAAGAATAGACGAACTTGGAATTGTTCCAAACGATTGAACTACGGTTTCATCCAGGCGAAAGCCATTGAACCGCGGCACCGGGATGGCGATGTTCTCGATGCACCGGCGTCCGAGCACGGTGAGGCAGATGTTCTGCATGGTCCCGCTGGCTTTGCCTAACAAACCAAAGATATGTCCACTCCCTGTCTTTATAGGTGTTTCAATGTTGTCAAAGTAATTACCCTCGACCAGTGCTTGTACAGATGATCCAGCATCCACTGCATGGAAGAATCCGCCGCTTTGTTGCGCATTCGTGTTGTGGAAATAATTGTTAACGAGATGAATAATGGCGTGCGCACCGTCAATGTGCGGCGCCCGCCCCGAGATCTCATGGAAATAGTTATTTGCGATAGTGATCGTCTGCGGGACACCGAGAAATAGGAGATTCCAATAGTGCTCACCGTTACAATAGGAGGAATAGGTATCGCTGCCATCGAAGTCGTTCCAGGAAATCGTAATATTCGTCGTAGGGCCAAAGCCGCCGGCAATCATCTGTCGCCCGATATTATGAAATCGGTTGTGATCGATCCAAACCAGGTCGGCTCGTGCAATTGCAATAGCATCGCCGGCAAATATCACGCCTTGATTGACATCACTGATGGTCAGGTTGCGAATAACGACGTTGCTGACCCCATTCAGGCGCAGCCCCTTCCCTTTGATTGTAGCGCTCGGGCCAACGCCGGTCACTGTTTTGTTCGAGCCAATTTCCAGCGGGCGCTTGCCGGCCCTGTCGAAGCCGACCAACGTCCTCTCCTTGCCATCGCAATGCGCGTCGTTGCCATCCATAAGGAGAAGGGACTCACGCTTGTAAGGTGCCGAACAAGCGCGGCCATATTGGCATCCCTGCCCCTCGCCTCGCCCTTCCGTACCGGTAAAGTCTATGGTTCCGATTACCTGGATCTCGCGCGGACTATTGTCATTGCACTGCCCGAAGCTGTACGAACGACATAACTCATGATTCAGAGCTTCGGTTGATCTGACCTGAACTATCTCGCCTCCAAGGCCGCCCGTCGCTGCAGAGCCAAAGCCCTTGAGGGCTTCCGATCGCACATTGTTCGATCCGAGCACGGAAGAGATGCCGAGGACGACAGCAAGTCCGCCGAGCACGCGCAACAAAGGCTTGATGTGCTCCATCGTGTCTTTCGTAGACATATGCTCTCTTTGCTACCCGGAAAATCCGCACGAGAAACTGAACTTTCGAGCTGAAATGCTGAACTGGAATGGGCATCAGCATGGGGCGTTAACGCCATCACATCGGCCTCAATAAGGCAGGAAGGAATATTGGAACCATGCGAAACAACAGCCGAAGTGTGCAGCCGCAGGCTCCGTACCAACTGCGACGGATCTCGGTAGCCATTGAGCCCACTCACGGCCGATAAAAGCAGCGGTCGATGCTTCGAGAGCTCGGTCAGAATGAAAGCAAGATGCTATCCCACGGCTGGCCGTAACGCGAGCGGCTCGAAGACGACGGCTGGACCAGCTTGCAAACACGCTCTTCGATCTCCCCTTTGACACATCATAGGTTAGCTGCCCTCAGCGCCAGCGCGCGAGGAGAAATGAAACTACCCAGATTGGCTCTTTCTGTGATCCAGCTTGAGGCGCGCCCCAGTTCAAATCAAGAGTCGCCCGGCTGTCGGTCGGGCTGCCGGGGAGCTTCGCCCATGTACACGCCGCCCGCCTTCCGAGTCGTCGACATGGCCGACCTTCATCGGAAAATGCGCGAGGCAAGGTCAGCGACACTGATTACCGCCCTTCACGAAGGGCTTATTGGAGCGATGCTGCCTGTAGTACTCGACGAGAGCGAAGGCTCCATGGGCACCATTTACGCGCGCCTGGCGCGTTCGAATCCGCAGCGGAAGCTGACGCCGACTGGCGAGGCCATGGCGATTTTCGCTGGGGCGCAGGCCTATATCAGCCCCTCCTGGTACCTGATCAAGCACGACACAGGCGAGCCGTACCGACGTGGAACTATGTCGCAGTGCATGCCTACGGTCCAGTTGAGTTCTTCGATGATGCCGATCGGTTGAGGGAGGTCGTCACGCCGCTGACCGATATGCAGGAGCGCTCGGGCAAAGACCATCGGGCGGTCTCCGACGGCCGTGCCTATTTCATCAAGCGGAGCTCAAGGGGGTTGTCTTTTTGCGATTGCAAATTGTACGGCTCGATGGCACGCGGAAGATGAGCCAGAACCGCAATACGGCGGATCGCGCCAGCGTCATCGAGGGCTTATCCAACAGCGACCGTGACGAAGAGCGTCGTGCGGCTCACCTCATTCCGAAAGGATGACGAACCCGAACGGCTTATTGTAAACGATCCAGTGCCACGTGGATTTTCTCGACTTGCTCGACTGCTCTGCGTCTGCACAACGACGTGCTGGCGGCGGGGGTTTAGTGCATGATGCCATCGAACGCGCGCCGTCTATCGCGAGCGGCCGCCGTGGCGCCCAGGCCACGAGGCCAACTGCGGAGAAGAAAAACGATGCACCGGTCCCAGCCCATGGGATGATTCGCAGCGCATTGCAGCAATGCTTTGCATTGAGATCGGATTTACGAGCGCGGCGCCGGCTCTTTATTGTCAAAGCACCCTCTTCCCAACCTTTCAACACTGACTCTTGCGATTGGGTTAACCTGATCGGCGCCCCCGAAGCTCTGCTCAACCTCAGGCGAGGGTTGTATGCAACTAAAACTACTTTCCGTATTGATATCGCCCTTCCGACTCAAACAAAGGTGCTTTGAATGACAATTGCCGTCGCATCTCGAACACTGCGTCTGCAGGTTTCGTCTGATTGAGCTTGATGGCTCGCAATTCTCTAGAAAGATTTGCAAAGAGCCAGCGAGCGTCTGGAATCTGACATTGCGGTCGGATTGCAGATTTTCTGACAGTTCGCGACAATCTGCGGTCGCGCCAACACTCACGACGGGCAGCAAGAAACGCGAATGTCTCAAGTTGTCAACGTCGCACAGCTTACTTCTGTCATGATGATCGGGGTTCCCGGAGCACCCCTGCTCGACGCCGCACTCGACCTAAGACCTCAAGTGACCTGTTCCGCCCGATCCACGCCCTCCGGCGCAACGGGCATGCTGAACTGAAAGACGGCTCCGCGAGGATCATTGGCGCCCGCCCACATTCGCCCCCCGTGCGCTTCAATAATAGAATGGCAAATGGCCAGCCCCATGCCCATGCCTTCGGATTTCGTGGTGTAAAACGCCTCGAACACGCGGTCTGCGCTGTTTGGATCGAGTCCTGGACCCGTATCCCGAAAAGCGACCAATACATTATTCGCGCCATCAGTCCGCGTAGCGATCAGTAATTCGCGCTCGCCTTCGTTGATCTCGCTCATTGCCTCGATGGCGTTCGTGATCAGATTGAGAATCACCTGCCGCAGCTGAACGCGATCTGCTCGAACGAGCGGCAACGCCTCAGTCCGTCGGGTTCGCACCCACACATCATGTTTTGCGAGTTCCGCGCCAACTAAGGACAGCACCTCTAAGATCACTTCGTCAATTGCAAGAAGCTCCGTTTGTATCGGAGCCTTATTCATAAGAGCGCGGATCCGGCGGATCACGTTCCCCGCGCGCATACTGTCACGGACAATCAAGCCGAAGGTCTGCCGAACTTCTTCCAGGTTTGGGGGTTGAGCACCGAGCCAATTTAGCCCTGCCCCCGCATTGCTGCTGATCGCCGCAATCGGCTGGTTCACCTCATGGGCGATCGAGGCGGCCAGCTGTCCCATTGTCGTGACCCGATTGGCGTGTGCAAGGCCCATCAGAGTTTCGCGATAACGTCGTTCGCTTTCACGGGCTTCCGCTTCCACTCTCTTTCGCTCTGTCAGGTCGAGGACGAAGCCAACACCTTGGTCCTGTCGCTCATCGAATACGGCGAGGCCGAGTAGCACCGGCACGCGGCTGCCATCCTTCCGAACATACTCTTTCTCGAACTGCTGAACAGCTCCGGTCCGTTTTGCTTCTGTCCGAGCATCCATTGTGCGCTCGTACCATTCTGGAGGCGTCAGGTCGAGACCGTTCACTCGCCCTGCGAGAAGATCCTCTTGGTCGTATCCAACCATCGTGAGGAAGGCTCGATTTGCCTCGATGATCTCGCCCCCTTTGCGGATGATAAAGATTCCGATGATGTTAGCGTCGAGTAAGCGCCTGATTTTCGCCTCCCGTTGCTGCACTTCGCTGTACAACCGGCTGTTTTCTAGCGCTGTTGCAGCTTGAGAGGCAAGCATTTTCAGGACGGAGTTGCCGCCAGCTGAGAATATGCGCGGGGCGAGATTATTCTCCAGATAAAGAGCGCCGATCAGCTTGCCCTGCGTAATCAGTGGCAGGCAAAGAATAGAACGCGCTTTGCGCTCGCTGATATACGGATCTTCCGCAAATGAAGGCTGGGCGGCAGCATCTTCGAGAATGACGTTTTCGCGGACACGCAGGACGAAATGCAGCACGGACTCGGGAAGAGCCATCGGAGTCACGGGCTGTTCATCCACCTTTACAAGCAGCGCATCCGCTACCGTTCTGACTTCCGCCTCGATCCGTGGCTCGTCTCCATCCAGGAGAATCAACAAACCTCGTTCGGCGCCGGCCTGCTCAATCGCAGTCCGCATAAGCATGTCGATTAGTTTTGGAAGCACAATCTCGCCGGAAATCGCCTGCGACACCTTTGTCACGGTCGCGAGATCAAGCTGCTCAACCGGAGCTCCGATCCTCATGCCATTCCCGGCAATAGTGGTCTCCTCATGGCTGAAATGGGGATTCAGCTCGTCGAGTTGACGCACCTTACCATCTGCTCCCCAACGAAGGTAGCCGCGCCGCGCTTCCTGCAGGTAGACCCGGGAGATCCTTTCAAAACCGCGCGCAGCATAAAAGCGCGCTGCAAGTTCACAGGCGATCCCCTCGTGGTGGGGGAAACCGTTACGTCCTGCGGTCTCGATTGAGTGTTCGTACAGTCGCATTGCGTCTGCATCCCGGCATTCCAGCCTCGCAATTTCAGCCCCGACCAAGGAAGCGCGATTGTCAAAGTTTTCGGGGCAATTCGTGCCCCATATCTGCAGCTGTCTGTGATGGGCATCAATTATATCTCGATGTTGCTGTTGTTCGCTTTCACCTAGCCTGTCGCAGTGACACGAGTGAGACAACGCACCATAGAAGTGAAACTCCGCGATCAAGGACTCTGTTGGCATGGTCCACAATCGGGGCTCTGCCTTCGAGCGAGCACCAATAGCCGCAGCATAATCGCCGGCTAGAAACCGCGCCTGAAGTTTGCGGATCCAGTAGACGGTTTCGCTAGGTGACAGCTCCGGACTGTGTTCAAATGATCGCTCGATGTCCAGCTCGTCAAATTGCTGGTCGTCGAAGGAACCGAATGAGCGCGTGAGGCCGCGCATGGTTCTAATAATTGCGAGCTGTGCAGTCATGGCATCAGTAGCAAACTGGACCTTTCGGTTCCGTATCGTAGCAAGGTTTTTCTCTATCTCGCTCTGCACGTCTTTCAGGGGATCTCCCGCCATCAGCATATTTGAGGTTAGATGAAGCAAGCTGTACGCCTCATAGAGGACATCGCCGATGCTGACCGCAGCTTCGAGCGCTCGCCGGATCAAAACTCGTCCGTCCCTTAGGGGCTTCGTCCACGGGATCACGTTGCCTCCGATGGCCAAATAGACCGGAGCCCGAAAACGAGAGAACTCACCGCGATCAACGAGATCGCACGCAAGTCGACCAAATTTATCCGCCGCTTGGTAGTCACCGAAGCGGCCGGCCGAGATTCGGCCCAGCCATGCGTAGTGGGTGCAAGAAGCATCAGTATTGCCGTATTCGAGGCTGAGGCTGACGGCTCTGCAGATAACCAAAGCGGATAAATTCACGTCTGTGAATCCTGCGGCCGGAAGAATCCGCGTCAAGACGGCAAGCGTGGCAAGCGTGGTCTGATCTGTCATTCCAGGCAAACCAGCAAGCTCCTCGATCGCGTCCGGCAGCTGTGACCACATCCGCCGATATTCGGCTAGTGTTTCCTGGTCCGTCGGATGCTGCGGCCACTCGACCCCGACGTCGTGAAGATATTCGAGACCCACGGCCACTGCCCGGCCGTGCTGACCGAGCGTCAAGTAAAGATCGACCTGCAAACATGCGACCGTTGATCGCTGGGGCACGTTCAAAGCGCGCTTCGATAGCGCGGAGAGGAGGCTCTCTGCAATGTTCAGCCGGCCTACCAAGAATTCGCATTCGGCCCGACTGGTCTCCAGTGCGAACGTGAGTTCGTGGCGCCTTTGCCACGAATCCTGCGCGAGCAGCGCAGCACCGACGGTGAAATATGTGAGTGCCGAGGCGTAGGCCGCCGATGCCCTGGCACGCTGCCCTGCGGTTAAATTCAACTCCGCGAGCTGCTCTCGCTCCTGACCGGAGGCGATTAGCGCGACACCTCGATTGAGTTGACTGACAACATCGAAGATAGCCTCTTCACGTTTGTGCGCAGGGACATGTGCCGCAAGCATTCGACCGATCCGCAAATGGGCAGGAGCGCGCGAGGATTCCGGCACCAGCAAGTAAGCCGCCTCTTGAACGCGATCGTGGACGAAGCGGTAGGCTGGTCCTTGGCGCGCGATCAGTTCCTGCCGGATCGCCGGCCACAGCCTCGCATGCACCTGCTCGTGTGAGGTTTCGAGCACGATCGCAAGCTCCGCCGTCCCGGCGATGTTGCCGAAACAGGCAAGCTGTTGCAGCGCGTCCTGCGTTTCGTCGGGCAGCCGGATGAGCTTGCCGAGCATCAGCTCCACGACGTTCTCGGTGTACGCTTTTGCGTGAATGCGCTCGAGATCCCAACGCCAGCGGGCCGGCTCGTGATCGAACGTCAACAATTGCTCGTCGGCCAGTTCAGATAAGAATTGAATGGCGAAGAACGGATTGCCCATCGTCTTTTGATGCACCAATTTTGCAAGCGGGGCAGCGCGTTTTGGTCCGCAGCGAAGGGTATCTGCGACCAACTGCGCGACATCGCCTCCAGTGAGCGGCGAAAGCGTTATCTCCTCTAGATTTACGTCGGCTCCCCTAATGGACTCGAGCTTGCGTTTCAGTGGATGGCCTGCATCAACTTCGTTGCTGCGGTAAGCTCCAATGACCAGCAGGTGCAGGTCCGACTGAGTCAAGAGATCCTCGATCAGGTCGAGCGTTGCGGCATCGTGCCACTGCAAATCGTCGAGGAAGAGCACCAATGGATGGGTTCGCCGGGCGAACACACCGATAAAGCGGCGAAGCACGAGCTGGAAACGATTTTGCGCTTGCCGAGGTGGAAGCTCAGCAGGCGCGGGCTGCTCGCCAATGATCAGGCTCAGATCGGGGATCAATTCGACCATCAGCTGTCCATTCGCGCCGAGCGCCTCCCGGAGCGCTTGCCGCCAGGTAGCGAGTTCGCGCTCACTTTTGCTGAGAAGAGGACGCACAAGACTCTGAAAGGTCTGTGCTAATGTCGCATAGGGAACATCGCGCTTCAGTTGCTCGAATTTGCCTGATGCCAACAGTCCGTGCGAGGGCACGAGTACTTTGTGTAGCTCCTGGACAAGCGAGGACTTACCAATGCCGGAGTAGCCGGCAACCAGCATCAACCCCGGCGCGCCGCTTTTCACCGCGCGATCGAAAGAACCAAGTAAGGTCTCGATCTCGCGGGCTCTGCCATAGAGCTTCTCGGGGATGAGCAACCGATCAGGTGTGTCGTCTGCGCCGAGCTCAAATGTGTCGATGCGACCGTGGTTGGCCCATGCTGCCAGACAGTGTTGCAGATCGTGCTCAAGGCCAGCGGCAGTCTGGTAGCGTTCCTCGGCGGTCTTCGCGAGGAGTTTCATCACAATCTGAGAGATTGGCTCCGGGAGGTTTTGCGATTTCTCGACAGGCGGGGTTGCTTTTCTTGCAATATGACAATGGATCCACTCCAAGGGATCTGAGCCCGTGAACGGCAGCGCGCCGGTCAGCATCTGATAGAATGTCACGCCAAGTGAATAGAGATCACTGCGACAGTCGACTGAGCGATTCATTCGTCCGGTCTGTTCAGGCGCCATGTAGGGCAGCGAGCCCGCGATGAACTCGGCAGGCTCAGGCGGCACGCGCTCGCGGGAAAGTCGGGAAGCCAGACCAAACCCAGTGAGTCGCACCTGTTCGTCAGGACAATTGACCAGAATGTGAGCGGGTTTCAGGTCCTTATGGACCAAGCCGCTCCGGTGAAGTTTGCCCACGGCCCTCGTGATACCAACAGCGAGGCGCAGGAACGGCTTGGGCTCCATACGGATCCCGAGTAAATTTAGCAGTGGCTCGCCGCACGGATCCTCCAGGACCAGCATAGTCCGACCAGCTTCCCGGATAAGTTCCAACGGCCGCACTGCCCATGCCTCGTCTAGCTCCTCCCTCAGCTCAGACTCATGGGCGAGGCGGTCAAGCGTCGCTGGGTGTTCCGCGATGGGCCGCACAACAAGCACGACAGCACTGCTGCCGTGGGTTTGCCGGCGCCACGCGCGGCAGAACGCGCGATCACCGTCCTCCCACAGGGGCTGGATGTCCTGGATGTCATTGTCGACATTTGAGCCGAACAGAGTTCGGCTGAGGGGGTCCCGCGGCATTTGCCCGCCCAGTCAATAAGGATTGAGCCAAAATCTGACACATATCGGGCGAGCTTGTGAAGGGACTTCGCAAAGGGCGCGAGTACCGATCAAGGCCGCCACATTACCCGACCAGCGGCCCACTTCCAGTCGTTCAGAATGACCCCAGATCGCTGCTACTGCTCAAGCAGGCAATGACGTCTGAAAGCTGATCGGTTTGCCCATGATCGGCGCAACGCGCGAGGCCATTGGACGCCGGCTTCTGACGGCTGCAACGGCCTGAGCGCCGCAACCGCGCTCAGGCTAGAAATCCCGCCGACATGCGCGGTGCTGTTTTCTTCGACATTCACTCCTGGCTCCGTTGTTGGAAGGCGCCACACAGTCATCGACTCCGAACCACAGCATCAAGGGCAGATCTGCGAGCCACCGTGAACGAAACCGCGGCAAAACTATCCTCTTTATTCCTGCTCCCATTGCTCGAGCAACTGATCCGCGACAAAGGCGCTCGTGATGCCCACAAAGCGCCCGTACAGGCTCTCACCGATCGGAATGCCGCTCGCTGCGGTTCTCAGGAGGGCGATTGCCGGACAGGCGATTTCGATAGATCCGAGAAAGTTCATGCTGGTTAACCGCTGTTCAAGCGAGGCGTGAGCTACCCCAAAACCGGTGAAGGAAAAGGCAATTAAATGAAGAACAGCGGAACGCCTTCTTCTCGCCACGCGCACTGTGACAACATTTATCCAAGTCTTTGCCAACCAGAACTTTGCCCGATCGGACTTTGCCAATCGATAGATCTACACCGGCATCGTCCAACGTGATGCTACGAACGATTCAAGCCCTTCCTGACCGGTACGAAGGCGCAGGAAGTCACGACCTATTCTAGCTTGCTAAGCGAGCCTCAGTTTTGCCACGCTGGTTGCTTCATTGGTGGCAGCATCACCACGGATGTACTGGCGATGCGGGGCGAACCCGACGCACTTTCTTCTCGACGGAGCGCGTCGGGCCGCCTTTATATACCCTGCCTAGCGGATCGATGAGCTAGTAGGTTTGACAATAGCTTCAGGTTGACCGCTCGGGCCGCGTTTTGTCGTTCCTATGTAGGTCAAAGAGCCGATCTCCAGGCTGCCCGACACGGACCCCTGCTGTCCGCCAATTCTTAGGAGAATGATTCTGTCACTGGATCAACGGTTGTTTGGCTGATGCAGCAGAGCAATGCAGCTGCCTTTCGCCGCACTGGTCCACAGCCGGACACCGAATGGAGTATTACGCCGCCTGATCTTGGAGGCGCGCCTGGTGAAGGAAGCAACGAGACGAACGAACGTGAGCGTCCCTGCAGCAGCTCGAGTTCGAGCATATTTCCTACAAACATCATGTCGGAAAGGACTTGAATCGCACCTTGCGTCAGGTTGTACGAAGTCGATGCAAGGTGCATTCCCCAAGCTCCCAAAGACGCAACTCCCAGGCGCTCTGACGACGGAGAAGAAGAGTTCATGTGCTGATGCCGCTGCTACTCGCCCTGGTTTCTATTGTCCTTAGTACGGGTGCGATACTCTACGCCGGTTGCCGATCGCAACGTCGGCGGGATCGGCGCACGCACAGGCACAATCGACCCAATTCGCTCAGCTCGCGCCCCCGCGTTCAACTACCAAGGCGCCGGGCATTCTGATCCTTCAGCCGCAAAATGAGTCGTCCGCTGCAGCCCCACTCGCGAAGGCCAGGCGACACGCGCCGCCGTGCTAAAGCAAGCGCCTTAAGTCCTGGATTCGGTGATTCTTGACCGGGTGTTCATCGATTTGATCGATGCCGCGGGGCCGGTCCAACGCGACGGCGGATAGACGCGAAAGGCAGTTCTCGACCACTCGAGCGGTTTTTGCTAGACTTTCCTGTAATGGGTCACGCTGGTGCGAATGGCTAACCAGTCACGCACCTGGAAAATCTCAAAGATTCGCCTGCACGAAAGGCTGCATATCTCAATCAAAGGTCGTTGTTGCGCGACAATTCTACTGTAAATCGTACGAGTGAGGCTCCTATCGTGACCAAGCGCTCTGAACCGCGGAAGGAAGCGGCAAATGTCGAAGGGCCGGAGGTGAGGCCGAGCGTCCTCGTCGTCGACGATGACCTCTCAATGCGCGAATCCCTGGTCAACCTATTTCGTTCGATCGGTCTAGATGTCGTTGCTTACGGATCGGCCCAGGAACTGCTCCAGAGCGAACTTCCTGATGTTCCTAGCTGCCTCGTGCTTGACATCAGGCTGCCAGGATCGAGCGGGCTTGAGCTCCAGAGTGAATTAGCCAAACTGAAGATTCACATTCCCGTCATTTTCATCACCGCTCATGGCGATATTCCGATGACCGTCAAAGCCATGAAGAGTGGAGCAATCGATTTTCTCAGCAAGCCGTTTCGCGATCAGGAACTGCTCGATGGCGTAGTCGCAGCTATCGAACAGGATCGGAAGAGGCGGGGTGCAGACAAGGTGGTCGGGAGGCTGCAGTCCTTGTTTGAGGCCCTAAGCCCACGAGAGCAGGATGTCTTGAAACTGGTCGCCGCCGGCCTGTTGAACAAACAGGTAGCCGCGGAACTCGGACTCGCCGAGATTACAGTAAAAATCTATCGCGGCCACGTGATGAAGAAGATGGGTGCTCGATCGCTAGCCGATTTGATCAGGATGAGTGAGAGGCTGGGAATTGGGTCCGACCGTTTCAGGGCACAAACCTAAGTATGATTTTACAATTTCATCGAACACGCGCACCCTTCAGCTGGCCGTCATGCTTCTGCCACCGCCTTCGCCCAATTAGAACGGGTTGTCTTGTCCAGGTATTCAACTGTTACCGTTGTCGACGACGATCCTTCGATTCGTGCCGCACTGAACAACCTTTTGAAATCGCACGGCCACGTCGTTCATACGTTTGCGTCGGCTGAGGACTTCTTGCGGTCGTCTCAATTAAAGGACACGTCCTGTGTCATTGCAGACCTGCAGATGCCCACGATGAGCGGCTTTGAACTTTTGCAAAAGATGCGGGCCCAGGGTCAAGCCGCGCCATTCATCTTGATTACTGCCTTCGCGGATGATCGCACGCGAGCCCGCGCGTTGAGCGCCGGTGTAACTGGCTTTTTCGCCAAACCCTTTGCCGGTATGGAGTTGATAGCCTGCCTCGATGAAGCGCTGCGCGAGCATCGTGGCGGAACGGACGCGTGAAAACATGGGGAAGCCGTCTCGACCCAACCGCGCCGGCGCGGCGCTTACGATGCCGATCAATGTGCGGCCGCCAGTGCTTACCTCGTGCTGGTGGCGACCATCGCCTTTCCATCTTGCCGTATTTTTGTCGCTGTTGTTGTCCCTTCGGCCTCTCATCGAAGCACTTGCAGCGTGGGGCTCCTGACAAAAACGCCACTGGTATGATCGCGTCATCAGACGAGGCGAGGCTCTCCTCGCCCTAACGAAGGTGCGCACCTACGACGATGAGCCTAGGTCGAAAGCACCGCGGCAGCGGCTTGCCAGGCAGGACCTCGCCGAAAAGGGTTTACCCGACGCTGCTGCGAGTGCTCCAGAGAAAGTCCGGCGCCGGAGTCTGTGGGAGGATGACATGCCAATCACAGCGAAATCACGCAGCCTTTCAAGACGATTGCTGCATTCACAAAAGGCTGCAGGCCATGTGGAGCTTCCGAAAGATCCACAGTTTGCACCCCGAGATTCGTGCTTCCGTCCCAGCATCCTTTCGGCGGGCAGAAGCACCCGAAAAACTTACGCATCCGTTGCAGCCGTAACACTAATGCCGCTGGTCGATGCGATCTCAAGCCATGCCTTTGCTACCGACCGAAGCGCATCGGACCCTTTTGGGTCACGATGAAAGTTATGACATTCGTTCTCCATCACAGAAATTGTTCTGACGCAAGCTGGCCGCACGGCAGGCGCGAACTCCTCGCGCGCGGCTGAGCAATCCTGTCCGCGAAAGACGACTTTAGCAAATGGCGTTCGCTAGATGTGGACGACACTACTAGACATAGTAGCTTTGTTCCGCATGATTCTCAGGTAAATCGCTGGAGCTGATTTTCAGACGCGCTACGCGACGGCCCAAAGGACGTCGAGAGGCGTGCAACCCGCGCCTTCACCGTTTGCCTATCTCGTATGATGTTGGCCGCGCTTATCCGTCGGGCAGATTTTCTTGTCGAGGAGACGATCACATGGTTGGAGAACACGGGCCGCGCAGAATGAAAACAGTCGAAACGCTGGAGTCGAATGTGCGCTCGTACTCACGTTCCTTTCCTGCTGTCTTCAGTCGGGCGCGCGGCTCCATTATGTTCACCGAGGGTGGCCGAAAGGTCATTGACTTTCTGTCTGGCGCTGGAGCGCTAAACTATGGCCACAACAATCAGGAGATCAAAGCAGCAATCAGCAAGTATTTGGAGTCGGACGGCGTCGTCCACGGCTTGGACATGGCCACTCCAGCAAAGGTCGAATTCATGGAGACGTTTAGCTCTGTCATCCTTCGTGAACGGAATCTTTCCTACCGCTTTCAATTTACGGGGCCTACGGGAGCTAACGCCGTTGAAGCAGCGCTAAAGCTCTCGCGTAAGATCACAGGGCGTCACAACGTCATTTCTTTCACGAATGGATATCACGGCCAAAGCTTGGGAGCCCTAGCTGCGAGCGGTAACCGCGTTTACCGCAAAGCCAGCAGCATTCCCTTATCCGGCACAACTTTCATGCCGTATGATGGGTATCTTGGCTCCGCTGACAGTCCGGCGGATTACGTGCGAAAGGTATTAATGGACGAGAGCAGTGGTATTGACCTTCCCGCCGCCATTCTCGTCGAAACCGTGCAAGGAGAGGGAGGCATTAACGTCGCCGGTAAGGAATGGCTGCAGTCAATTCAGGCTTTGGCAAAAGAGGTCGGAGCTATTTTCATAGTTGACGATATCCAAATGGGCTGTGGTCGCACAGGCGAGTTTTTCAGTTTCGAGTTCGCCGCCTTGTCGCCAGACATTGTTGTGATGTCGAAATCGCTGAGTGGGTACGGCTTGCCTTTGTCGATGCTCTTGATCAAAGAAGCGATCGACGCATGGGAACCAGGCGAGCACACGGGAACGTTTCGAGGAAACAATCTAGCACTCGTTTCTGGCAAAGCGGCTTTGACTCTGTATTGGCGTAACCAGACGTTCTCGCAACAGGTCCAACGCTTGGGCGCATTTATGCGGCGTCGACTCGATGCTATCGCGCATCAGCACGGCAACAAGTTCGCTGTTCGTGGACGGGGCATGGTATGCGGCTTCGATTGCAAAACGACCGAGACCGCAGAGGCGACGTCACGTAAAGCGTTTGAGAAGGGCTTGATTATCGAGCGATGTGGACCGACGGATCAAGTTGTGAAGTTCTTGCCCGCACTTACGATCGACCAAGAAACGTTGGGACAAGGCCTAGACATATTCGAGGAGTCGTTGACCGAAACGTTGAATTCGGCCCGAGGAAGCTAATTTGTAGGCACACGAGAGAAACTGTTGCGCGACAGCATCGCCGCACAAGTCACTGGTGCGAGCCCCTACTTGTCGCCGAAGCGTTAAGAATTTTTGAGCCATGATTATGGAGGCGGCGCCTGAACGCCAATGCTGTCTGTGATCCGCCGAGTCGGCTGATGCGCGAAGAACGCCTGCTGCCCTCCTTGGTCCACAACACTGGGTGCGAGCAGCACCTTTGACCATAGCACCTCGTAATCGCGAGCGACTCTGGTCGAGCTGGTTCGCTATCAGTCGTCCTGCGAGTACAATCCAACTAAGGCCCTCGCGGATGCACAGCGCAGCAAGCCACGAGCTGCACTAACAGATGGCGCGACGAAAGTCATCAAGGCAGCGCGGTTGACGGCGTCAGTTACACGATACCGAACAAGCCTCCCAATCAGAAAGGTCGGTCCTCGGCTTTTGCTCCAGAACTGCAGAGCACTTATCGGCGTGCGCCGCAGCACGCTGCTGTAACCCCAATGTTGGCGTGCTCGAGTTCAGTTATCAGAAGCTCCTGTTGGCGTGAGCACCTCGGCGTCAAGCGAAAGCGACGGACCAAATGTCAACTATGGTAGCCCAACCGAGAAAGCCCGACGCATCTGCCGGGTCTGAGATGCGTCGGGCCGAGTGGGAGACTGAGCGTGACAGTCTTCCTCCCACAAACGCGTCTGCAAGTAGCATGCCGCGCCGGTGCCGCTACAGCCGTGTCTCAAATTAGATATCTTGTCTTTGCCACAAAGTTCCCCGAGGCATTCAGGCATGCGCTTCTGGGAAGGCCTACCAAGCTGGGCCTATTCCCCTTCCAAAAACTCGCGCCATCGCCTTTCGTTTGGAACAAAAATGAGGCAGAAGAAGCGGCCAACGGGCCGCCGGCTCGTCAACAAACAGATATTTAGATGTTTGATACATTGCTACCCGTCACTGGAACGATCGTCCCCAGTTCGCGCACGACAGAGGCATACGATCGAGACCTCAGTTTAGATTTCGCGAAAGGTGCACTCATTGTTTTGGTGATTGTTGGGCACCTGATCCAGTATGTCATCTACCGAGACGGCGGGTTTTGGTATTCGCCGTACTACAAATCGATCTATATGTTTCACATGCCACTCTTTATGGCGATTAGCGGATATCTTTCTGCTCGATCGCTGCTGCAAAAGCCGTTCACTCGAGCCGCCAGCGACCGTGCGAAGCAGCTCTTGCTGCCGATGCTGTTTTGGTGGGCGATAATGGAGACAGCTAAGTTAGCGGCGTTGTGGCGCGCGACCAACCTAACGAGCGGACTTTTGGAATTTGTAGACGATCTCGCTGGCACATACTGGTTCATCTGGGCCACGTTTATTTCCTACCTTCTCATCAAGATTTCTACCATGCTGACCCGCCGATCGTGGGTCATAATTGGCTCAGCCATACTGGTCGCGCTCGCGCCTCTGACATTTTCCATATCACCGCTGATCAGATTCACTTACCCGTTCTTCTGCTTCGGCTTCTTGCTTGCTCAATCGAGAGAACGATGGACGACTGCATTGCGACATCACAAGCCGGTCCTGATTTTATTTCTCTTAATAGTAACCTGCGTATGCTTTCTAGCTTGGGGCAAGAGCACCTATGTCTACAATAATCTTGGGGTAATTCACGACTTTCGGTCAACTAGAGACGTGCTTCTGATGTTTGTTGGCTCTGCAGCTGCGTCAGCAATCGCTATCGAACTCCTGCTGCAATGCTGGAGCTTTAGCCATTTAAACCGAACGGCCCGCTTTATCGCTGTGGAATTGGGCCAGGCCACACTGCTGCTCTACCTGGTCCAGGGTACCGTGTTCCGTCTCATGGATTTCATACAATTCGGAGAACTTTGGGATCTCACGACCCGGCTGATCATCGCGGGCGTGCTCGGGGCCGCGATCATTGCGATCGCCCTAACGATCCGCTCGATCGTTCAAGGCGTTCCATATCTGTCTCAGCTCGTCCTTGGAATGCCACCTCAGGTCTCCCACAAGCCAAACCTGCCATGAACTAGCTGTATCCATTTGATGGTTTGAGTACGGCAGGGTGCCGATAGCATCGACTTGTGACGCCGCTCGAATAGCGAACCCAGATTCGGCGGCGACGGCGTGCCGCCATCGAGGCCATGATCGGCCTAAGAGCAACCCATCGAGCGTGTATTGCTCTCGGTTTGTATGGCACCGACGAACGTAAGCGCTTAGCCGGAACCCTTGCTTCGGGATCGGTATAGCTGTGCGAAAGAAGCCTCCGACTTGGACGGAGGTTTGGGATGGGATTGGACAGCAAAAAGGACGTCCATTTGGACGGCTCGTCGGTAGGGCCGGTGAGCCGGCTGGAGGTCCTTGAAGGACCGTCGGGACGCCGCGTGCGTTCGGAGGCTGAGAGAGCTCGGATCGTCGCCGAGAGTCTGCTACCCGGTGCCCAGGTGTCCGAGGTGGCGCGCAAGCACGGAGCGACGCGCTGGCAGATTTACGATTGGCGACGGCGCTTTCGACAGCGAGGCATGTTGCCGCCGTGCGAGGCGTCGCAGCCGACATTCGCGCCGCTGGTCGTGGAAGGTGCGTTAGAGGAGCGTCACGTTCCGGCGATCAAGCTTGAGATAGCGATCGGCGATGTCGTGGTGCGGACGGAGACGGCCATAGATGGCGAGGAGCTGTCTCGGGTGATCCGCGCGGTACGAGCGTCACGATGATCGCGCCCGGTGCTGATCTGAAGATTTACATGGCGACGCGGCCGATTGACTTCCGCTGTGGCCATGATGGGCTTGCTGCGAATGTGCAGGAGATGCTTCGTCTCGATCCGTTCAGCGGTGCAGCCTTCGTGTTCCGATCGAAACGAGCGGACCGGATCAAGATTTTGGTCTGGGATCGAACGGGCCTAGTGTTGGTGCACAAGCGCCTCGAATGCTGCAAGTTCGTTTGGCCAACGATCGCAGACGGCGTGATGCGCATATCGCCGGCGATGTTCGCAGCCCTGTTCGAGGGGCTGGATTGGAGGTTGGTCCGCCCGCAAGAAGCGCGGCGTCCGCAGGCGGCGGGATAACTGCGGCAGAGTGACTCGGAAGGTATTTTGCACGTGACGCACGCGGCGGCGGTGTGCTCGAATTAGCACATGAGCATCGCGGCGCTGCGCGACGAAAATGAACGACTGAAGGCGCTTTTGGCGCAAACGCAGGCGGCCTTGAGCGAGCATCAGGGGGCGCTGGCGGCGTCGGAGGAAGCGCGGCGTCGGCTGGAGGTCATCCTCGGCGAATTGCGACGCGAGAAGTTCGGCGCGAAGTCCGAGAAGCTGCGGCCAGATCAGTATCACTTGCCGCTGGAAGACGTGGAGATCGCGCAAGGCATCCTGGACGCGGCGCAGGAGAGAGCCGAGGCTGTGATCCAGGGCCGATCGCGGAGTGTGCCGGATCAAGGTTCTCATCGCAATCGCGGCTGCTTGCCTGCCCATTTGCCTCGGGTGGAACGGATCATCGAGCCTGCGAGCACGCTCTGTCCGTGCGGTTGCGGCGCCATGACGAAGATCGGCGAGGACGTCAGCAAACGGCTCGACGTGATCCCGGCGCAATGGCGAGTGTTGGTCACGCGCCACCCGAAATACATCTGTCGCCGCTGCTCGGGCCCTGTCGTGCAGGCGCATGCACCGGAGCACGTCGTGCCTGGTGGACTGCCGACCGAAGCGGCGATTGCGCACGTGATCGTCTCCAAGTTCGGCGACCATACGCCGTTTTACCGTCAGGCCGAGATCTATGCGCGCCAGGGGATCCGACTTGATCGGGCGACACTGGGCAACTGGTCCGGCCGCGCCTGCTTCCATCTTCAGCCGATCGCGGACCACATGCGCCGCCGCCTGGCCATGGCGGATCGTCTGTTCATGGACGAAACCACGGCGCCGGTGCTCGACCCCGGGCGAGGCCAAACGAAGAAGGGCTACTTCTGGGCGATCGCCTCCGACGACCGCGGCCACAGCGGCCCAAGTCCTCCGATCGTGCTGTTCCGATATGCCCCCGGTCGGAGCGGTGTCTTCGCGAGCAGTTCCTGGATGGCTTTGGCGGACGCTTCCTGCAATGCGATGCCTATGACGGTTATGACCGGCTGACCGAAGTTGCTCGACCGCAGGGGCCGTGGACGCTCGTGCATTGCCGGAGCCATTTGCGCCGCCGCTTCGTCAAATTGGCCCGCAACAGCAAATCGCCGATCGCCGAGGCCGCGGTTCGGCACATCACACAGCTTTACGCCATCGAAGCCATGGTACGCGGTTCATCGCCGGACATCCGGCTGGCCGCGCGCAGGGAGCACTCGCTGCCCATGGTCGCCGCCTTAAAGCCTTGGTTCGAGAAGCAGCTGTCGATGATCTCCAGCGGTTCGACGCTCGCCGAGGACATCCGCTACGCGCTCAATCACTGGCAAGGGCTGACCCGCTTCCTAGAAGACGGGCGCCTCGAGCTCGACACCAACCCGGTCGAGAACGCCATCCGGCCAGTCTGCCTGACTAGAAAAAATGCCCTCTTCGCCGGTCATGAGGTCGGAGCCGAAAACTGGGCCTTGCTCGCGTCGATCGTCGCCACCTGCAAGCTCAACGACGTCAACCCGGCTGCCTACATCGCCGAAACACTCGAGGCGATCATCGACGGCCATCCTCTTAGCAGGATCGAAGACCTCATGCCCTGGCGATTCCGCAAATCGTCAAGCCAGCCCCAATAAGGGTCCCGCCTAAGCGCTTACCGACGAACTCAGCCCATTGCCGTCCATCCAAATACGGTCGAGTGTCGTGAGATTATTCTAGCCGCCCAGTTTTCGACCCAGATCGAACCCAATCCATTCACACTCAGCAAGATGGTTCTTCGACTGCCGTACTGAACCCGAGACCTCCCTGTCGTTCGAATCTCCGTCTAGTACCCGCAGCTTCCCGTAGTAAAAGGCCCTCGGTGACCAACAGGCCGTTCTTGTTCGATGAGATGGCGATCCGATGCTCATCGCGAGCCTGTCGGCTTCTCATCGTCTCGAAACCGTGACGATCTCGATTGGAAGATTTAGATTCACGACCATGCGGCCCACGACCGCGCGTTGTTGAACCCTTTTGTCGAATGCATGCGACACTGGCTGCACGATAGAATAGCTTGCACACCTACTTCGCAAGGCCGCAAAAATGCAAGCGTGCAGAGGCTTGCCGGGTTCGCCGGTTCGACGAGGTCGCAAATAAAGCCGGACAAGTCTCCCGGGATCTAGCTCAGAGACGAACCCGACCCGCTTCGCGGCACGGCTTCTCACCGTTTGGGAAGTCACGAGACTATCTGCCGAGATCCTCATTTGGTCTCAACTGGGGCGGGTGCGAGGAAGGCGCTCACTAACGGTGATAGCGGAGGTCGTCTAGCTTTCGGCCAGGGCTAGATGAGGATCGTGCGGCCAACCTATCGTCGCAGTGGGCCCCACCTCGCTAACGGACTGGCGCTCCTCTGCAAGGGCGCCGCGCAGTTCCCCGACCGTACTTGCTCGTTTGCATGTTGGACCTTGCACTAGCTTGATTTGGATGGCGTCCAGTTTACGATCGCCCCGCGCAAGCCGTCCGGAATCCGATATGACTCCTGCGCCGCAGGGAATGCTCCGCTACGGACATCGGCTGCCCAGCGCGAGAGGCCCTCCCGCAGCAGCTGATGGCCCTCTACATAGACACGCACGAATTTTGGATAATGGCTTCCTGCGAGCCCCAACACGTCGTGGAACACTAGAACTTGGCCTGAGCAACTTGGACCCGCTCCGATCCCAATCGTTGGTATGGTCAGAGATTCAGTCGCTCGGGCAGCGAGCTCAGCCGGGATACCTTCGAGGACAAGAGCAAAGCATCCCGCCTGCTGTAGCTGGTGCGCATCGTCAAGCAGACGTAGGGCATCGTCCGCGTTTCGACCTTGTACCTTGAAGCCACCCATTGCGTTAACGCTTTGTGGCGTGAGACCAAGATGGCCCATCACGGGAATTTCGCAATTCACCAAGGCTCGGATCATCTCGACACGCTTACCCCCTCCTTCAAGCTTCACGGCGTCGGCGCCACGCTGCAGGAAGCCTCCAGCATTGCGTATCGTGTCGTCGGGACTGAGATGAAAGCTAAGAAACGGCATGTCAGCTACAAGCATGGCCCGAGGCCTTGTCCGCGCGACCGCCTCCAGGTGGTGATTCATCATCGCCATGCTGACCGGTAAGGTGTCATCAAACCCAAGGCATACGTTGCCGACGCTATCGCCAACTAGAATGACGTCGACCACAGGATCGGCGATACGTGCCGTTACCGCATTATAAGCCGTGGTCATGACGATGGCACGCCTTTCCTCTTTGAATCGCTGCAGAACTGGAATCGTGACACGCACAACTGACAGCTGCGAAATGTGACTCATGTCGATCTGATCCGGCCGCGCATGTTTCTGGAAATGGCCTTCCCTTGGAAGAGCAAATGGCCTCTGTCAATAGGGAGGTCGAAAAGGCGCGTCACTGAGAAGTTGGAAAGCACAAAGCTTCCAATGATTGCGCGATCAGCAAACAAACTCTTCCAAGATGTTCCTCCGCGATGTGATCCTGGGACTCCACCATCCAAACATTCTGCGACTCAAAACGGCGGCCGGGAGACGATGCACGCAAGCGGCAGAGGCTCGACGATAAAGGCCGCGGGATTTCCGTTCCGACATGCTGACTCAAGCGCATCAAGCGTCGCCTGCTCACAACCGCTCGCAGGGAACGGGATTGAGGTCACGTCGAACAGGAAAGGGCCGTACGCCGCGTTGAAGACACCGCGGGCACCAACTGACGTCGCCCGAAGGTGTCGCCATGATAGGAGTGTTGCATGACAACGATGCGTGTTCGCTGTTGCCTATATTGTGCCAATAGCCGAATGCCATCTTCAAGGCGAAGAGTAGAGAACATGTCCGACGCCTCGGGGTGCGACGTTCAAAAGGATTCGAGCGCCCTCTTCAGCCGGATCGTCCGTGTAGCCGGCGAAAATGATTTGGGTCAGCTTGCCGGCCTGTTCTTCTGAATCGCGCTCACGATTTGCGGATGGCAATGGCCGTGAGTGAGGACCCACCAGGATGAGATTTCAATTTTGATTCGATGGGCGCAGTGTAGAGATAAGCACCGTCGCCACGCACAACTTGGGTCATTTGGTTGTCAAGGGCATGCTGCGTGAATGGATGCCAACTTGGCCACCTCTTGTTTGGCATCAAGGCTTGAAATCGCCGGGGATAAACGAGCCCTTGAAGACAGCCTGCAGACTGTCTGCCGTCAGGGGAGAAATCCAGGGCAGCCGTCCTAACCAACGCACCCGCGTGATGTCACAAATTGCGCTCTCAGTTTCAGAATTTCTTTCCCCGATGAATGCGATCCCAAGAAGTTCGATCTGGCGCTTTCGCAAGGCTTCTATCGACAGCAGAGAGTGATTGATGGTTCCGAGTTGCGTGCGGGCGCAGAGCACGACGGGAAGCCGCCAACGCTCGAGGACGTCGATGTAAAGTGCGCTAGAATTCAGCGGCACCATTAGCCCGCCGACGCCTTCGATGACGAGCGGTCGCTCGCCGGTATCCGGCACCACGAGCGAATCGGGATCGATGCGAATTGCGTCTATTTCGGCGGAATGATACGGGGAAGCGGGTGTTCTAAGGCGGTAACGCTCCGGAATGATCCGATCGGCCGACAGACCGCCCAGTCGTGCGACCAGCTGGCTATCGGTCTCTCCTTCAAGACCGGCCTGAATTGGTTTCCAATAATTCGCGCCGAGGATATGGGCAAGGCCTGCCGAAAAGACAGTTTTTCCGATCCCAGTATCTGTGCCGGTCACCACGATCCGCTGGCTCATCGAGATCCGCCCATCGTCTCCACAGTGAGCGCATCGAGCATCGCACGTCCCTCATGCTCTCCGACGTTGAGAGTCAGTAAACTTCTTAAACAAGCCGTGCTGGCCGGCACCGTTTGCGGTCTCATTCCTCGGATGTCAAATCCGCGAGCGTGTGGCGCGGAGGATAGCCTCATGGCGCGGGCATTCTCGGCAACGAAATAGGGCAGGATCTGCGAGTTCGAAGGACTCCCCTCGCCTCGCGCAACCATCTCCAGATGCGTGAACGCGACAAGCTTCGCCAGGCGCTGTTGGCGCTCCGCCTCCTTCTCCAGGATCAACAGAGCCTCCCGTACGGCCAACGCCATTAACGGCGAAGGGGCGGTCGCGAAAATGAACGGGCAACAGCACTTGATTAAGAAGTCGCGCAGCACGCCAGAGGCGGTGACAAGCGCGCCGGCAGCTCCCAGCGCCTTGCCGCAACGATGAACAACGAGGAGATTTGTGCGTCCTTCATAGGGCGCCGTGAGCCCTCGTCCCTGCTCGCTGCAAACACCGCTGGCATGCACCTCGCCCACAACCAAGAACGCATCGTGCCGGTCCGCGATCGTGAGCAAATCTTCAAGCGGTGCCAAATCGCTATCCATGCTGTAGAGGCTCTCGACTACGATCCAGACCTGCCCCGCTCCGCCCGCGGCACCAGTCGCGACTCTCGCTCTCGATAGCCTGCGGGTCCTTATGGGCGCAGATTCTGAAAGCGGCTCGGCCAGCTCGCGCCTCTTCACGAGGACTGGCGTGAACCAGAGACTCAAGGACAGGCAGGTCGTTGCGGCGCCATTGTCAGCACTGGAAGACTTGCGAAATAGGGACCGCCGAGGAAGAGCGCGGTCTGCGCCCCGAAGAACCGCGCGGCTTCTGCCTCGAGGCATTTGTGCTCCTCGCAGTTGCCGCGCAGAAGCCGTGATCCGCCCGCTCCGGTCAGAATGGCCTTTTTCATGCGCGCGCGCCCGCCAGGGCAAGATAATCGCTTGATGAAAAGTCGGTCCCGATGCGCGGCATGAAACCGCGCAGGCGATCGTCTTCTTTAAGCGCATCCAAACCTGCCACATAGCTGGCCGATTTAGCGGCAATGACGGAACTCATTCTTCACTCGCTGAGCAACGATGGACGCCGCAAAACTTGAACTGGCGGCGAAGAACAGGGCCTTCCCGCGTTGGCTGTGTGAATTCAAACCGGCAGGAGGCGATTTTCTCGATCAACCAGCACAATGCGCGGCTTGAAGATTTTTGCATCCTCCTCGTCAAATGACGCGTATGCGACGATACTTATCTTATCTCCGGGCATCGCCAGTCGGGCCGCCGCACCGTTCACGTCTACGGTGCCGGATCCTTGTGGCGCTTCTGTCACAAACGTTGCAAAGCGTGCCCCCGTCTCAAGATTGTAGAGTTCGACGCGCTCGTTGATCAGGATACCGGCCGCGTCCAGCAGCCCGCGATCAATCGAGATCGAGCCTTCATAGTGCAGGTCGGCTTCAGTTACCGAGGCGCAATGAATCGTTCCCTTCATCAAGACAATCTGCATTATTCACCTACGCTGATCGCTTGCGCGCAGCACCTCTATTTGTTTGACAACCTAAGCGAAGTCCACGTTGTTCGGCGTCGGCGAGCCGTGCGGCTTGCTTTGGCGTGAGCATGCCGAGCGTTACGCACGTCTCCACGACAACACGTTTAATGGCGGCAATCGTGTCGCAGGCCTGATCGAGATCGCGGTCCTTTGGACTGCGCCAGGCCGCGGCCATGCAGAAGCGAGTCGCCCCGGCGGCCTTGGCGTGCTGCGCGGCGGCGACCATATCCGCGCGATCCATCAAGCGAGTCGCCTTCAGGCCAGTGTCGTAGTCGTAATGCACGCCCTTGCCGCAGTAGGCGCAGTCTTCAGGACAACCTCCGGTCTTGACGCTGAGCAAGCTTGCGCTTTCGACGTGGTTTGGATCGAAATTGTCGCGATGAACGGTCCGGCTGTGAAATGGGAGGTCGGCAAATGGCAGCGCGCAAAGCTCTCCCGCCTCGGCACGTTCCCAGTCGCGGCGGACCGGCGTGCCGTTGCGGCCGCTATTGCCTTCGACTTCCACAGCCCCCCAAGACTTTCGCTCAATCATATGGACGACACCATCGTGCGTAGCTCTGCAGAGCAACACTCTTGCCCGGTATTAAACGAGAATTATCGCCGAGTTGCGCCTGGATGGTGCTCATATCAGGCTCATAGCCGCTTCTCACGCAGGATTTCCTCGCAGCATCGAGGAACGCGCAACAACACTCCTCGGCGCCCCTCACTCAGGCAACTAGCCGATGCGTACCGTGGTTGCGCTCCATAGGCTCCTTTCCTGTTACTAATGTGTTTGGCCGCGCGCCATGTATAACGGATCCACGGACCTGCTCTATTCGTCCCCCGGCCGATTCCTCGCTGGTGTGGTTATGCACGTCGCATTCCGCACAATAAACGGTATTCGGACGAGCCGCTTGTGCGAGCGCTGCCTCGCGCCGCCTTCAGAAGCGCAGCGCGTTGGCTCTGGGGCGCAGAGTGGTGACCCGCACGCCCTTGGCGGGCCTGTGCACCACTAGGTCACCTAGGCTCCATCGACGGTGTGCTCGCCGCCTGTAGGAGCAGCAGAATACTTTGCCGCCGCTCGACTTAAGCACCGACGCGGCGGAATCCGTTATGAGACCGCACTCGTCCGTCCAAACAGCGTTACCGCTTGAGATGCCCGAGCCCGACGATGCCCGCGGAGGCTGCCGGTGGCATCGGAATGACCTGACGTATCGGCCTCCAGAGATGCAGCCAACAGCAACTATTGTTGACATACTGCGAGCGAGGAGGTTGCAGCTGCATCACGCATTCCTCCTGATCCCAAACAGGTCTTTGACGAGACACATTTCGTCCCAGCTTGGAGATCGCCGTCGCGCCGACACCGAGACATGCTCCCATCCCGGACGGACGACGAAGCCGATAATCTTGAGGTGACAGCCACAAGGCCTCTGCACAAAGAAGTGAGCGGAAGGACCAGAACCTGGTGCGGTGGCGAATCGGCCATCGCCGACGCGCCCTGCCTCGAGTCTTTCTACAATTTGCCCCTCACGCGTTCCAGCTTGCTTCAGCCGATAGAGTTGACGCCGGCACCGCTCGTGTCCTCCGACCGATATATCGAGCGGTTGCCACCCCGGCATGGGCAGTCCCAAATACTCCTGATCATCTGCACGGAACTTATCTGGATGAAGAACATCGGCTCTGTCCGGAATCGTCCACCGGAGAGTTCTGTTGTGGTTGGTCTTGATTGTCGCTTGGATTTTCTCGTCATGCGTGACTTCGTCGCGAACCTGCCTCATGCAGACGATCCGCGCAGACGTCTACGTGGTTTCGCTACGCAAGCCTGCCAGCAGGAGCTTCTGCTCGCCGCTTCGCTTGAATAAGCCGCAGCGTTATGGCGTTGAGCTATCCGTGTTTGGTCCAAGATGCCAGAGCTCGACTGAAACGCCTCACAGCCAAAATGGCGGCGGAAGCCAATTCGCGTGGCGTGATCCGGCGAACCGGTTACTTTGTCACCCAAGACACGTCGCCGGCTACAGCAGATGATGCACAGCGACGCACAATGCTTAGCCAGTTCGTCGAGCGAGAGGCTTGTATTTTCGCTCGTGCGACGATCAGGCGGTGGACCTTCATCTCATTCCTTCCCATGTCCAGCGGTTAGCCAGCTTGCCGCCTGAGACACCGTCAATACGTCATCTAAGTGGCCGGCCCCTGACTCACAAGCGTTCACGGCCAGAGGCTCGGACGCGCCGACCGCACTTTTGAGCAGCCTCGCTCATGGGCGTTACCGATCAGGGCGTTTGCCTAAAGCCGTCCGACGGCGAGGCTCCACTGCGATCACAACGCCTAGACGTTCGATGCAACCGTTCGCTCCGGCGGTGATCAGAACTGCCCGTCAACCTCATTTCTTTGCCGCTTCTCCGCGAGGCGAGCCAGCTTATCATATTCCTTAGCGACCTTGAGGAGCCTGCGTCTGGACGTGTCGCCCTTGATCGACTCGGCTTTTACTCGTGTCGCTTCCGCACGGCGTCGCCAATGTTTGGCGTCTGAGAATGGCTTCTTCTGCTTCATGCAAAAGACGATGCAATGTTTAGATCAAGAAAATGCGACACATGCCCTACGTAAGATCCCGTAGGCTGGCTTTCGCAAAAGCACCTCATTTGCCGTCACTTGCCGGCCGCTCTGTCAATGTCTGAGATGCGACAAGCCGCTCGCAATAAACGCAAGCGCGTTGAGTAAGCTTCATGCGGTCCTCTTGGTTGAGAACGCGCGCTTGAAAACACCAATGATAGTGGAGATTGGACTCATTGGTGGTCGCGTCAGATCCCGCGCAAAATGCGAGACTCTCGACATAAGTGCTTGAATCGAACGTAGCGTCAGATTGTAATGTCTTCAATGCAGCTGGCGACCGCGCCTGGCCGTCAACGGCTTCCGGGCGACCAATTGGGAGCGTGTCATTTGGAGCTCAGATTGCAGAACGCCCTCGATGCCTCGAAACGCCTCAGTGAGGTAGCCTCGGCGAGTCATTGCAATATCTTGCGATGAAACGGGGAGTGCAGGAGAACCGAATGCTAAGATCGGAGCAGCATCGCCGCGTGACGATTGCCCGATTTGAGATATTGCTCATGGCGGAGGTCGCCCTCCGGAGATCAGCGCTTCGCTGCTCAGAGTGGAATGGAAGTTGGAGGCGGTACAGGTGGTCGTGCCCCACCTACCGCAAAGCTGCAAATGGTGTGCTCGCGCCGCAACGGAGCAGCTGTAGGCCTAAACGTTGGCACAGTGTTTGGTACGCAGCCTCCTATAGCGACGTCTTCGTCAGTGCCTGGCTGCAATGATTGGGCCATCGCACGAAAGCTGGTCGTACTATGAGCTGGCTCACAGCTTGCTGAGCAATCTCAGGAGGGTTCAGGCCTTAGAGATTTACCAACGCCGCCTCGATATACGCATCGAAAGCTCAAGGGGCCCGGCTGCATGCCTGCCTCATTCGGGGCCCAACGAGCGGCCCTTTCTAGCAGGTCGCATGTCCGAGGCGGCCATCTTATGGCCTGCCTCGTCACGCGAGTTGAGCAGGCAGAGACAGTGGAACGGCTTTTCGGTCCCGACGGGTCGCTTACCACCTGTCCGCGCCGCAATTCCACTGGTCGCACCCAAGCAATGGAGCGACGCCCGACGAAGGCGAACGAAACCCGCCGGATTACAAACTTTCGTATAGTTCTTCAAAACCGTTTCTATGTGGAACGTTTACCTCCGCACAGTTGAGCGATCGATGCGATGTCTATACACGTCCAGAATTCGGTGCTTCGAGAGCGTGACGCTTCCGCATCGGAGACCGACGCGATTAAAGGTCGTCGATCGCGGGACGACATTAACATGCGCAGAGAAAAGATTTGTCAAACCAAGCGAGCAAACAGCGGGTCGCTCTAATCACCGGCGTGACTGGACAGGACGGCGCCTATCTTGCCGAACATCTGCTGTCGCTCGGCTATGTCGTGCACGGCGTCAAGCGGCGCTCGTCCTCGTTTAACACCGCGCGCGTCGACCATCTCTACCAGGACCCGCATGTCGGCAATGTGCCGTTCCTGATGCACTACGGCGACATGACGGACTCGACTAATCTGATCCGCCTGGTGCAACAGATCCGGCCGACCGAGATCTACAATCTGGCGGCCCAAAGCAACGTCGCCGTCAGCTTCGAAAGCCCGGAATACACCGCCAACGCCGACGGCGTCGGCGTGCTGCGGCTCCTGGAAGCAATCCGCATCCTCGGCATGGAAAAGGAGACGCGGTTTTATCAAGCTTCGACCTCCGAGCTCTATGGCCTAGTGCAGGAGGTCCCGCAGAAGGAGACCACGCCGTTCTATCCGCGCTCGCCTTATGGCGTCGCAAAACTCTATGGCTACTGGATCACGGTGAACTACCGCGAAGCCTACGGCATGTTCGCCAGCAACGGCATCCTGTTCAACCATGAGAGCCCAATTCGCGGCGAAACATTTGTCACCCGCAAGATCACCCGCGGCGTCGCCCGCATCGAGGTTGGACTTGAGGAGACGCTCTATCTCGGCAATCTCTCTGCCAAGCGCGACTGGGGCCACGCCAGGGATTACATCGAGGGCATGCACATGATCCTGCAGGCGGACAAGCCCGACGATTTCGTGCTCGCCACCGGCGAGACGCGCTCGGTACGGGAGATGGTCGAGCTGTCGTTTGCGCAAATCGGCCGCCGCATCGAATGGCGGGGCCAAGGCGTCGACGAGACCGGCGTCGATGCCAAGAGCGGCAAGACCGTGGTGAAGATCGACCCGACCTATTTCCGCCCCACCGAGGTCGATCTCCTCGTCGGCGATGCCACCAAGGCACGCGAGGTGCTCGGCTGGACACCGAAGCGGAGTTTTGCGGAACTCGTCGCCGAGATGGTGGCGAGCGATCTCGCGGAGGCAAACCGGGATGCGGCCAATGGCAAACGCACCGTTTGAGCTCAACGGCAAGAGCGTTTACGTCGCCGGCCATCGCGGCATGGTCGGCAGCGCGCTCGTGCGCCGGCTCGCGCGAGAGGATGTGAAGCTCTTGACGGTGGACCGGAGCGAGGTCGACCTCTGCAACCAGGCCGCCGTGGTCGATTGGTTTGCGAGGACGCGGCCGCAAGTCGTGTTCCTTGCCGCTGCAAAAGTCGGCGGCATCGTCGCCAATGCCACGCTGCGCGCCAAGTTCATTTACGACAACATCGCGATCGCGGCCAATGTGATCCACGCCGCGCATCAAAACGGTGCCGAGAAGCTGATGTTCCTCGGTTCGTCCTGCATCTATCCGAAGCTGGCCGCCCAACCGCTACGCGAGGACTCCGTGCTGACCGGCCCGTTGGAACCGACCAACGAGCCCTATGCGATTGCCAAGATCGCCGGCATCAAAATGGTGGAGGCCTATCGCAGCCAATATGGCAGCGACTTCATCAGCGTGATGCCGACCAATCTCTACGGCCCCGGCGACAATTATCATCCCGAATACAGCCACGTGGTCGCGGCCCTGATCCGGCGCTTCCATGAGGCAAAGGTTTCGGGCGCAAGAAGCGTCGTAGTCTGGGGCACCGGCACGCCGCGGCGCGAGTTCCTCTATGTCGACGACATGGCCGATGCCTGCGTGCATTTGATGAAGACCTATTCGAGCGCGGAGCTGATCAACATCGGCACCGGCGAGGACATCACCATTGCCGAGTTTGCCCGCATCGTCGCCGAAGTCGTCGGCTACATCGGCGAGATCAGTTTCGATACCTCCCGGCCCGACGGCACGCCGCGCAAGCTGCTCGACGTCAGCCGTCTCGCGAGCCTCGGCTGGCGCGCGAGGACATGGCTCACACATGGAATGCGGCAGGCCTACCAGGCCTTCTTGGCTGCATCGGCTACATCGGACAAAAAGGAGAGAACCATGCAGCTGCTAGCCGCTGATGGCGCTCATTGTTCGGTTCCCAGAAAGTTGCTGTAGGATCTTCCGGCGAATTCGACAGGGCTCCACGCGTTACTTGGAGCTCGCGCACCGCCGGGTGACGCGTGCCCCGATGGAGGGGCAGGCACGGGCTAGACTGGCCCATAGTTAGAGCGAGCGAATTGGTCAGGCGCGCCTTGCGGCACGCTCTGTTTGAACTTGAGGTAAACTGATTAGCATGTGCGGGATTGTCGGCATCTTGGGGCGCGGTCCGGTCGCGGATCGACTCATCGATTCACTTAAGCGACTGGAATATCGCGGCTACGACTCAGCAGGCATCGGAACGCTCAAAGAAAATTATATCGAGCTTCGGCGTGCCGAGGGCAAGCTGAGGAACCTTGAGACACGCGTTCGCCGCCATCCACTCTCAGGCCATGCCGGGATTGGGCACACGCGCTGGGCTACCCATGGCAAGCCGACCGAGCATAATGCTCATCCCCATGCAACGGACAATGTTGCAGTCGTCCACAACGGCATTATCGAGAATTTCCGCGAACTGCGCGCGGAGCTGAAACAGCATGGCGCCTATTTCGCCTCTGAAACAGACACCGAGGTGGTGGCGCATCTTATCGATTCATATCTGAAAAATGGCTGCTCGCCGCAGGACGCAGTAAAAGCGTCGCTGCCGCGGCTAGTGGGGGCGTTTGCGCTTGCAATCCTGTTCAAGGGACAACACGACCTCATGATCGGCGCGCGGAAGGGCTCACCGCTTGCGATCGGCCATGGCGAAGGCGAAATGTATCTCGGATCGGATGCTATCGCGCTCGCGCACCTTACCGACTTGATCACCTACCTTGAGGACGGCGATTGGGCTGTGCTCAACCGCAACTTCGCCGTGGTTTACGACGCACAAGGCACAGTCGCCCGCCGGGAGGTGGTGAAATCTGCCACGTCGTCGGTTCTCGTCGACAAAGCAGACTACCGCCACTTCATGGCGAAGGAAATCCACGAACAGCCAGAGGTGATCGGGCAGACGCTAGCGCACTACGTGGATATCGCGAACGAGAGCGTCGCACTGCCGCAGGAGCTTCCGTTCGATTTCAATGCGATCGGACATATCTCGATCACGGCTTGCGGTACGGCAGGATATGCTGGCCATATCGCCAAATACTGGTTCGAGCGGCTGGCTCGTATTCCGGTCGAGCTCGATGTCGCGTCCGAGTTTCGCTATCGCGAGGCACCGATGCGCCGGGGAGATCTTGCTATCTTCATCTCGCAGTCCGGCGAGACGGCCGATACGCTGGCTGCCCTCCGCTACGCCAAGTCTCAAGGCCTGCATACGCTCTCGATCGTGAACGTTCTGGGTTCTACCATTGCGCGCGAAAGCGGGACAGTGTTGCAGACACTCGCCGGACCTGAAATCGGCGTTGCCTCGACCAAGGCGTTCACATGCCAGCTTGTCGTCCTGGCGGCGCTTGCGGTCGCTGCGGGCAAGGCGCGGGGTGAATTGTCGGAGAGCGACGAGGTCGATCTCGTGCGAGCGCTGATCGCAATTCCCCGGCTGGTTACAGGGGCGCTTGCCAGCGAGCCGCAGATCGAGAAGCTCGCACGCGACATCGCCAAATCGCGTGACGTGCTATATCTTGGTCGCGGCACGTCGTTTCCACTGGCGCTGGAAGGGGCCCTGAAGCTGAAGGAAATCTCCTATATTCACGCCGCGGGCTATGCGGCCGGAGAGCTAAAGCACGGCCCCATCGCCTTGGTCGACGAGAGCGTTCCCGTAATCGTCATCGCTCCTTGCGACCGGCTCTTCGAAAAGACCATCTCGAACATGCAGGAGGTCGCCGCACGCGGCGGCAAGATTATCTTGATAACGGACGCTAGCGGAGCCGCGGAGGTGTCCATGGATACACTCGCGACGATCGTGCTGCCGGAGATGGGGACGACATTTACGCCCATTGTCTATGCGATTCCGGTGCAGCTCCTGGCCTATCACACGGCCAACTTGATGGGCACAGACGTCGACCAACCGCGAAATCTTGCGAAATCGGTTACCGTCGAATAAGCTAAGGTGACGCCAACTGGAATCGGCCTGGGTCAGATGCGATGCCGAAGGCGCGCAAAGCCCCGGCATATCTCATCATGATGTGCCGCCTAGCTCCAGGCCCGACGCCCTCGCCGCGTATTCGGTTGTGCCGGTCCATGGTCGGGAAGCCTGGGACTCATGCGCAAAAGGCTAATCAGGTTCGGGGCTGGCGCGTCTTCCCGCAAACAAGGCGTCGGATCCGTCAGGCGCTTACGGGTGGGCCGATAGTGCCTGATGGCAGATTCGCGGCCATGAAACTGCACTCGGCTGGCGTGAGATTTTCTGATTTTCTCGGAACCGGCCAATTCAAACCGAGAGGAACCTGGTCCTGTCTCCAGCGTCCATTGCGCACCGGTCAAATGCCAAATCGCACATTGGCGCGATCTTACGTGCGAGGAGCGGCAACTTTTTCGGGCACTTCGACTTCTTCTTGTTCGGGTTCTACGCGAGTGCCATCGAAAACGCGTTCTTTTCCATCAGGAAGCGAAACGGCTTCACTGCTTAACACCTTCGGTGTGTTCTGGCTCGGTGCCTTGATGCGATCTGTTGGCGCGATTGACCAGATTGGCCTTCGGCAAGGCCTGATCATTACGCCTTCGATCATGGCGATTGGCACCATCATCATCGCCTTTTCCCGCTATGCGACGCTCGGCATTGCCGCACCCGTGATGGCGCCGTTCGGACAGCTGTTGCAGCGCTTTTCTGCCGGCGTGGAGGCTGGCGGCGTTTCCGTCTACCTCTCCGAGATTGCCACAACGGGAAGCCGCGGTTTTGACACTCGTTTCAGTCCTCGAGCGAGCAGGTTGCTTCTTTGACCGCGGCTCTCATCGGATATTTTTTTGAGCGAAGCACTTCCGGCCGAAATGGTTTCTGCCTGGGGCTGGCGGATCCCGCTCTTCCTTTGGCTATTTAATCGTTCCACTATTTTCATCCTGCACAGGAAGCTGGAGGAAACACCGGAGTTTCTGGTCATGAAGCACCACCCAACGGCCCGCGAGGTCTTCGCCTCCACAGTTGCGAGCTGCCGCACAGTCATTCTCGGCATGATGATCGCGATGCTGACGAGCACGACCTTCTATTTCGTCAAAGTGCACACGCCTACGCTCGGCAAGCACGTATTGCAGCTGTCCTCGCAGAACACGCTCTTAGTGACGCTTTTGCTCGTCGCGACGAACTTTATCTGGAACTCAATTGGCGGCGCGATTTCAGACAAAATCGGCCGTAAACCGGCCCTGCTGACGATTGCCGGCCTCGTCTTGGTGACCGAATATCCCGCGTTGCCTCGGCTTGTGACCGAACCAAGCTTTGGCAAGATGCTGGCAGTGGAGATGATGTTCTCATTCTACTTCGGCACCTATAGCGGCGCCATGTTGGCGCTCTGGTCGAAATCGTGCCAAAGCACGTTCGCACAACCTGCTTTTCTTTAGCCTTCGCACTGCCGCAGCTCTCTTAGACACGTTTACGCCGCTCGCATCGACGTGGCTGATCGAGTGGACCGATGATGAGGCGTCCCCCGGTTTCTGGTTGATGTTTGCAGCTTTGCTCGGCATCATCGCCGCACTGACGATCTATCCAGGAAACACCAAGAGAGTTGCGAATCCGTCGCGACGCGAGCGGTCTAACACGGCCCTAACCGCGCAATTTTTCACGTTTTAACATGCGCGCCCACCGGGACGTTGACGGCCCAAAACCGAATTGAACTTGGTGGTGACGGTCCTTGATGATCTTACGGTGGTGCGCGGGCTACTCTGCCGGTCACGGTTCTTCCTATGCGATCTGGGGCCGTATCGGGACGAGCTGGCGATGATGTTGACCGGGAATGGCTGAGCATTATCAGCTAACCTCGATTCCGTCCTGTGGTCGAACCGCGACGATAATGCCCGCACGTTGCAGTCACGTGAAATGCGGCGGATCTCGCGCGAGGGGATAGATCCCTCGCGCGAGCTCCACGCGGTGAATTCAGCGGGCGCTCTATGCGGCTGCCACACAAACTGAACGGGCGCGTCTTCAGGCTCCATGAATTCTCCAGTGAATTTGTGTATCGCAGGTCGCCAAACGTGAGCGTAACCAGACGTCTGGCATGTTGATCCGATACCTGCCTCTCGGCGCTGAGATACGCAAGTTGAATGCTCACCCTTCTTATCGTATTTGGCGCGGAGCGGCCGACAAGATCGATGCGGCCTCGTGCAACCGAGCGACGGGCCCATGCATGACCACGATCCGGCCATCGCCGGCTCCGCTCAATCAGCCGCCACTTCACGCACCGCTAGCTTGCGCAGGTGAGGTACCGCGCGCGAGCTGTGCGAGCTCCGTTTCGAGCATGGGGTTACGATTGAACATGGCGTCGATCAATGCTTGGGCCGGCTGCTCGGCCGCCTCCACCCACGTCGCCTTCTCCGCTCGCGGGGAGGGCGCGAAAACACGTTTGACGACGGTCGGCGACCCCCTCAGACCGCATTTGGCCATGTCATCCACGCCGGCATTTTGGGCGCTCCATTTTACGATTGTGGCACGGGCGGCACGCAACGCATCTATCATTGCACCGCGGCGAATTTGATTGGTTGCCTCTAACATGCTGACGAGACACGGCAGCTTGGAACGCAGCACCTGGACGCCGCCTTCGCAGCGCCGCTCCGCCTCGATCGTGCGTACTTTGAAGTTCAATGCTTTGATTGTGGAAACATAAGTAAGCTGCTGGACTCCGAGCCTCTTTGCAATGCCAGGCCCCACCTGCGCCGTATCGCCGTCGATCGTCTGCTTGCCAGTGAATATGACGTCCGGCGGGGCATATTCCCTTCCGATATTGCGAATCGCGCACGCCAGCGCGTAACTCGTCGCCAGCGTATCGGAGCCCGCGAAGCTACGATCGGTGAGCAGGACCGCGCGATCGGCACCAAATGTCAGTGCCTTTCGGAGAGATTCTTCGGCCGACGGCGGTCCCATTGTGAGGACGGTAATTTCGCCGCCGAACCTATCTCGTAGCTCGAGTGCAGCTTCCAATGCGAAGAGATCATATGGGTTGATGATTGTCGGCACGCCCTGGCGCATGATCGTATTCGTAACAGGGTGCACGCGGATCTGCGCGGAGTCGGGGACCTGTTTGATGCAGACGATGCTGTGCATGTACTTCTCCTAAGATGCTGAGCCGGCTCCCGACGAGCAGCAAATGTCATACCATCCCAGGCATTTCGCCGATGAGGAAGGCATGCAAAGACTGACGGCTGACGGCGAGCCGGTTGTCGCGACTGCGACTGCCTGAGCATGGGCGTGATCTTTAGCTGATCTGAGTTACGGGCAGCAACGGAGCCGCAGCGATCACGCGCCGGTTCCACGCCAAGCCAGTTTTCAGGGCGAATACGTTGCAAACAGACGATGACAAGACCAGCCGACGCGAAGACGCCCTACTCTTCACCGGCGAGCGTATCCCAACCAAGGCATAAGCCTAGCATCCGCATCATGCATCATGCATCAGAGCTGGCAACCGCCTCTTGCCACGCTCTCCTATCCCTGTCGGACGAGCGCGAGAGAGGAGCGAGCCCGACGCTTTGTTCAGAAGCGCTTGATCTCGATACCGTGTCTTCGCAAGGCATAGCCAATCTGGCGCGGGGTTAGTCCAAGCAGGCGCGCCGCCTTCGCCTGTACCCACCCGGATCTTTCCATGGCTTCGATGACGCGCTCGCGATCGGTGAGTTTCGCAGCACCCACTGCGGGTCGCCCGGGTGGCCCTAGCGGTGTCAGCTCGCTACCGACCGGCTGAACGGCTGTTATAGCCTCTGGCGACGGCATGCTCAGCCTCGCGGGCAGTGAGAAATTCGGGCTCGGCTGTCGCGCCATTTCCCCCGGTCCACACTTCCATAACTTGGCCGACAGGCATTGGCCGTGGCAGCATGCAAAATCATGTCTTACGATCGACGATCCTTGCGCGAGGGTCGCGGTCCGCTGCACGCAGTTCTCGAGCTCGCGGACATTACCGGGAAATTCGCAACTCATGAGGAACTCAATCGCACTTGAATCGAACACCAGAGCACGGCCGTTTTCATTGTTGAAGTTCTTCAAGAAGCGAGCGGCGAGAAGCGGAATATCAGTGCGTCTTTCGCGCAGGGGCGGCAGTAGGAGAGGAACCACGTTGATTCGGTAATAGAGATCGGCACGAAACTCCTTCCTTGCCACCGCCTCTTCAAGATCCTTGTTCGTGGCTGCAATCACGCGGACGTCGACTTTGATCGTTTGATTGCCGCCCACCCGCTCGAATTCCTGCTCCTGAAGCACGCGCAGGAGCTTCGCCTGGAACGACGCCGAGATCTCGCCGATCTCATCTAGGAACAACGTTCCCTTGTCGGCGAGCTCAAAGCGACCCTTGCGCGCGTTGAATGCGCCCGTAAACGCCCCCTTCTCGTGACCGAACAATTCGGATTCCAGCACCGTCTCAGTCAGGGCTGCGCAATTCAGCTTGATATAGGGGCGTTTGGTGCGCGCTGAATGCTCGTGAATAGCCTTCGCAACCATCTCTTTGCCGGTACCCGTTTCGCCACGCAACAGGACCGTGCTGTTCGTCTTTGCGATCACCTCGATCTTCTCAAGCAGCGCGCGCAGCGCAGGGCTGTCGCCGATGATTCCGTCCACTTGAACCTTCTTATGCTCCCGCCCATGGGGCTTGATTTCGGAGAGCTGCTTCTGCAGCCGGAATTCCTCGTCCATAAGGCGCCCGCGATCGCCCGCAAAGAAGCAATGCAGCTTCGTCGTCCGGCCCAGAAGGCTAGCGACCATCGTTAGCAGACGGAGGTCGTCCTCGAACTGCGCACGCGTCCCGTTGTGTGCGATGCGGTCGATGCTCAGCGTGCCCACAACTTTCTCGTCGATATCTATGGGAACGCCGATGAACGCAACACGCGTATCACCGGCGGCATCTAGCATCTCGACGTCCGAAGGACTGAAGGCCGAATGCAGCGCTACATTCTCGACCATGAGGGGCTGCCCCGACGCCACGATTTGATCAATTGCTTTTTGCGGCAAGCTCACCTCGCAGCGCGCATCGTGCCCTTGGCTCCGGGCCTCGTCTACGACGATCTTCGGCCCCCCGTCATGACCGAACAAACACACGATGCCGCGCCGCATCTGCACGAGCGATGGCAGACGCTCGATGACGCTCGCCAGCTTGGATTCGAGCTGGCCTAGGCCGGTGAGCATCTGCGCTATTTCAAAAATCGTGCTTAGCGATTTCTCTTGCGACGGCACAATATAGCCGGAAGGGTCCGCGTCAGAGGTTGAGGTTGAGTTTGATTTTTCGCGCAGGGAAACGCTGTCCAGCACAACGACTTCTCCGTTCCTTTCTTGGTCCTCCCCATCACCTTGACCGGACTTGTTGGACTCGTGTTGCATGCCCCCCTCGATCTGACATCCAGCTTTCGTGGCGGGGCGAGAGATCACGCCTCTTCATGGCACGTCGGCAGCACTCACAGTGACTAGATTTGTCGCTTTGTTCTGTCCAACTCGCTACGCGGACTCGCCCCGGCCAACATGACTTCCTCGATCAAGCTCAGATTAGCCGAGATTCGTCAGGGGCGGATTCACTTATAAGTGTTGCCCGCCATTGATCGGGACTTCGGCGCCAGTGACATAACTTGCCGCATCTGAACATAGGAAGAAAATGACCTTGGCGACCTCTTCGGGTGTGCCCAATCGGCGAAGTGGGATCTTTGGCACAAGATGCGCTTCCGTTGCAGGCGACAAAATGTCCGTCTTGATTTCTCCGGGCGCGATCGCATTAACGCGAATGCCATGTGAGGCGTAATCATGCGCCATTTCGCGCGTGAGACAAGCAAGCGCAGCTTTCGAAGTCGCATATGCCGTGCCTGCAAACGGATGCACCCGCGAGCCGGCGATCGAAGTCACATTGACGATCGAGCCTGAGGCCGCTTTCAGCTCATCGAACAGACCCTGGGCGAGCAGGATCGGCGCCACCAGATTAAGGTGGAATACACTCATCCAGGTATCGACTGAGGTCGCCAGCGACGTCAGTCGGGCACCGTTCGGCGTCTTTGGCGAGTTGCCGGCATTGTTTACCAGCCCATGCAACGGTGCGCCGGCAAGGCGCTCCTTGATCTCGGCAATCACGCGCGGCAGCTTCCGATGGTCGCTCAGGTCGACTTTGATATAGTTGCCGTCCTCTGAGTCCCATGGGCAGCGGACCGCGTCGAATGGTTGGCGCGCGCAAGAAATGACGCGCCAACCGGCTTCCGAAAACAATTTTCCGGTGGCGCGACCAATACCGCGCGATGCTCCGGTCAATACCAGCGTCTTCCGCTCACGCAGCAGGCGGCGCGCTCGATCGGCGTGACTTGGACCGCCAGGGTCCGTTTCCGACGATTGAGCTGCGACCACTTTGTCATTTGGTAGACCTAGATTCACAAGCCGCTCCCTTCCGCTCCCCTCGGCTGTGCACCCGGTGCATGATCCGGGCCAGATCGATGCAGAGCACAACTGGCGCGGTTTGACGCCCCAAATGGCAGGTTCCGAACATCTCGCCTGTTCGCTTTTCGACAATAGCAACGCCCCGACAATGGTAGGACGATCGTCGTGTTTCCGTGCGCGTGCCAATGCGTGCGGGCTCGGTCTTCGAGTCGAGGCCGGCGTTAACACCGCGAGACCACTACATCGCTCTCCCCAGGTGGCCTGAGGCTCATTCGCCAAGGAAGATAGATCAGCTCCCTTTGGCGGAGATCATGACCGATGCTAGTTCGTGCAATTCCTTCTCGGCCGTTGTGTGCGCGCGCGCACATGCGGCTTGCGGCTACATCCAACAACGGTGCTAGTCACATGAAATCATCCTCGTACGAGTATCTGGGGGAACCTGGTGCGCTCTCGGTATCACTGCTCCCGTTCTCCTCGGCTTTGGAGAGATAGAGTTGAGGTTTGTCCGCACGCTGCCATTCACCGGCACTGTTCTTCGTCCACTTGTCGGGATGCTGCGCAGGGTCGAGTACCATCCTCCGTCAGACCGAAGTTGATGCTCAAGCAGAATATCGCCGGCGTTTTCGACAAGTGGATGAGCGACTTGAAAATCCACGATCGATGTAATGTCAGCCCGGCCAGGAAACTGGTGTCGCCAATCGTCCGATTCGAATTCAGTCATGCTGAACCCGCCTTCCGTTCTCATCAGTCCGGCGCTCTGGTTTCCTAATTGGTAGCTGAAATACCGCGCTTCGTCCGAAGCTCGCCTCACCGCGTATTGCTTAGCAACTTCCGCGGTGCGTCTCGCCCTCGAGGATACGAATTCCGAATACTCTCGTGGATTCTCGGCAATGTGCATGATATTATCGCCATGAAACTGCCTCGCTTGCCTCCTGAAAGACGTGATGTCCATCTCCATCACCGGAGGTCTGTCATTCAGGAAGTACGCTGGTGCTCCCGCTGAAGAAGAGCTTCCGCCAGAAGTCGATCCGTCTAAGCGCATCTGTGCAAACGTGTCAGCGAAGCTTTCGGTTCCTGCATCGGTTTGCCAGCTGGCGTCATGCGTGTAGGCGCTATCGGAGGATCCACCAATTCGACCATACATAACTGTTCGCTCTCCCATTTTTGCATTGGGTTCAGGCCGGCGAGGCGCGGCAGATACCCGTAAATTGCTTAGCTGACGACTAGCTGACGAAGGCGTTCTCCCGGACGCACAAACCAATCAGAATTGCATCAAGTCAAAGAAATTGGGTTGCGGCCCTGCTTGACGAACCCCGCATCTGTTCTGCGAGGTCCGCCGGACGAAAAGAAGGAAGGGGCCCTTTTCTGGCTCGAAGAGGCGGGGCCAGCTACTGCAGCTTCGGCTCCAAGTCGACGCGCTTCGCCGGGCTTGCCGCAATGATTGCTTCATGCCCCCGCGTACCAAACCTAAACGCCGCGACCAACCGCAAGATCGGCTGCGGCTCCGTGGCCGACCTGCCGTAAACAGCCCGACGTCGGCAAAGTCGGTGTGAGAAGCGATGACCAGAATAGCGCGCGCCGAGAGCAAGAGCCAATGCGCCCGCTGTTGAGATTTGGACTTGATCTGCACTCCACGGACAGCGGCTTCTGGAAATGCCAATATGAAGGTCTGACAGAAGACCGCACTCGATCACGTGCCGCAAAGATGTGTTTCGGGATGGAATAAGGGCTCTGACGCAATTTTGGTGCAGCTCTGATTATTCTGCGCCGATTAGTCTGGCTTGAAGCAAATCGATTTTCCCGCGACCGTACATTTGACGTTTAACGAGCTTGAGGCGCGTGATCTGACCCTCTGTCTGCCCGTTGGACCAGGGCGAGGTCATCGCCGCCCGCACAGCCCGCTCATCCCTGGCGACGCCGTTGGCGAAGGAAGCTACGAGACTGGCGCGGGCTCGCTCGATCCATGGGGTAAGTCCCGCCTCAACCTTGCGCCGGATCATCAGGTGGAATTCGGCGATGATCTCGCGTGCCTCGACCAGGGTTGGCACGCCAGCTTCAATTGCCGCGACCGTGACGGTCTCCGCTTTCGTGAGCAAGTCCCGGCCGACCGTCATCAGGCGCGCGATTTTCTGGCCGACGGAATCCTTCGAAGGTTTTGTGTGTCGGCCCTTTCCCCTCGTCGTCTGCGGGTCGCCCACTCGCTGATGACGCGGAGCGAGCCCCGGAAGCCACGCGCTTTCAAACGGCGCCAAAGTTCAGCCCCGTTGCGACAGCCAGACGCCCACTGATCGTCGAGCCACGGCAAATGTTGATCCAACGAACTTTGCCGGATCCGGAAGACGTCGGTGCGCTCGCCGCGGATCAACTGCCTTACCAGCTTCCTGCTGTGGCCAGTCTGGCGCACAATCTGCTTGATCGGTATGCCATTCGTCGACAGAGCCAGGATGGCCGCATTGGTCTCCTCGCGGCGGAGATAACCCTCATACTGGATCCGCTCTGCGGCCGTTAGCAGCTTAAGATCAATCGTGGTTGCGCCTATCACTGTGCGTACCTGGCGCATCGATTTGCGGACGGCGTCGAGGAAAGCCCGACTTGCATTCTCCATCAGATGCCACCGGTCGGCGACTTGTGCTGCGTGCGGCAAGGCCTTCGCCGCGGCTTCGCCATATCCGCCGCCACGGTCGCGGGCGACTATTGCGATCGTGGGATGAGCAGCGAGCCAGGCTTGGGCGGTCGTGGGTTCACGATCCGGTAGCAAGGTGACTATCCGGCGCGTTTCCAAGTTGCAGATGATGCTGGCGTACCGGTGATTACGCCGCCAAGCCCAATCGTCAATGCCAATGACCTTGAGAGGGTCAGCCGGCGGACGGCTGCGGCGCCGGACGACACGCAGGAGCGTGTCGTTGCTGACCGGCAGCATCAATCGTTTTGCAAAGCCTGCCGCCGGTCGACCACCAAGCGCCAAGCCAAGATGATGAACGATGGCGTCCAGCCTCGCCGTGCGGCGCGCCGATGGTGCCAGTACGCCTTCGGCGAACCGCTCAGTGAAGATCTGGCGCCCGCACAGAACCGCATCGCAGCGGAAGCGACGAGCGATCACCAGGAGCTGGACGATCCGACCTGAGAGAGGCAGATCGGTCACGCGGCGTCGATAGCGGCTATGGATCCGTCGGGATGCCGTTCCGCACGACGGACACAGGCCGACGCTCCCGGAAGCCCGAACCAGAACAGTCGCCTTATCACCTTCTTAGTAAGCACTCTCTACAACAAACCCACGCGGCACCAAACTGGAGCGGTGGAGTGGCTGCTGCATGGCGCTGATTCTCCTCCAATCAAAACGCCAGAGATCCCTCAGACTGCATCAAAAGTGATGGTGTGGAACGGCCCTTCGAACCGGCATCAAAAGTGCCTAACGTGGTCGCATAGAGAGGCGCCACAAAGGAAGGACCGTTCCATGGAGAAAATTATCACAGTGGGTTTGGATTTGGCTAAGTCGATCTTTCAAGTTCACGGCACCGCCGAAAACGGGAAAGTCTTGGTTCGTCGCACATTGCGGCGATCGCAGGTTCTACCCTTCTTTCGGAGCCTTCCAGCTTGCTTGGTAGGTATGGAGGCCTGTGCGAGTGCCCATCACTGGGCGCGCGAGATAGCGGCGCTGGGCCACTCTGTCCGCATGATGCCGCCAGCCTACGTGAAGCCTTACGTCAAACGTAACAAGACCGACGTGGCGGATGCTGACGCCATTTGTGAGGCGGTCACCCGCCCGACAATGCGGTTCGTACCGGTGAAGACTGCCGAACAACAAGCAGCCAGCATGATTTTGCGAACGCGAGAGATGCTAATGAGGCAGCGCAGCCAGACTGCAAATGCTCTGCGTGCTCATTTGGCCGAATTGGGCATTATCGCTGGCACAGGCATGGCAAGCATCGCAAAACGCTTGGTGCTTCTCCGGGACGAAAAAGACAACAGGATCCCCGGCGCCGCCCGCTTTGCCCTGATCCTATTCGCTGAACAGATTGAGCTGCTTACAACCCGCATAGAGAAGCTCGACAGAGAAATTTTGGTTGCCGTCAGAAAGGACACTGATGCAAGGCGCCTGATGAGCATTCCGGGTGTCGGTCCTCTCATCGCCGCTACCGTTCGGACATCGGTCTTGGATGCTCGCGATTTTGCGACTGCACGAGATTTTGCGGCTTGGACGGGGCTCACACCGAGGGCACGGTCGAGCTGCGGGAAAGAAAGGCTTGGCGCGATATCAAAGCGTGGAAATCGGCAACTACGGACGCTCTTGATCGTTGGTGCGACCTCTATCATCAAGCTTGCTAAACGAGGCTTGAAAGTCCCGCTCTGGATTCGGACCATGCTGCAAAGACGGCCGGTCAAGGTCGTATCGGTCGCGCTCGCTAATAAGATTGCGCGCACGATCTGGGCCTTGCTGGTCAGAGGAGGCATCTATCAGGCGCGGGCCGCAATGCTGAAATCCTAATCTCAAGAGCTCTCCGGCGGAAGAAGAAAGCTGCCGAGGAGGCAAGGTGCAAATCTGGATGAACCTCGAATGACTCATTCCCGACTGCGCTTCGAGCGCGAGAAATTGATTGGGCGATTGCTTCCGCGGATATCATCGTGGCCAGCGGCCAGGCGCCGCATTCACAGGCCGAACATATGACCGCACCGTCATCCCCTGTTCTACCAGAAAAAGATCTTGCAGCCCGGGCCGTTCCACATATGAGTCAGAGCCCCAGTCCAACGCCGATTGACGGCAAAGGGGCAGGCCTCTTGTTGAGAGGCAGCCACAGAGGGCACCAATGTCAATCGGCGTTGCAGTTGGTCTCAAAGGTGGATGCTGCTAACCCCAAAATGGCGTCCCCTTTTGGATGCCGATTGAGACTAACTGCAAGCAGACGCGGCAGTTCATGAAGCCGCAAAATGTTCGTATGGATTATCGATCATGGTCAAATGCTCCAGATTGCTCAGATCAAATTCGATAATGCGTGGCACGAGCAGACGAGCATAGCGCGTGAAGGCGCTGGTGGGAGGAAAGCGGATTACGGTAGCGCATCGCGCAAGAAGATACATGTCGACGAGAGCGGAAGCTCCACCTTCAATTCCCATTTCCGCACTATGCAAAGGCCCTGCCCGTTCGGCCTGGAAGCGTTTTGGTGCGGCGAAGACATCGGGAAACATACCGGATACGTGATCGAGCACCTGTGCACTGTCCGTGCACAGGAAGACCTTTACAGGCTTTGGATATGGCAAAGCCTTGGCTTTACGGATTGCCATGCAGACCTGACGAAGGGCGAGCTCCGAATCGGCCCAGTAGGGCGCATGCTCCATGATATCTTCGCCATTCCCGTGCCGAACATGAACGCCGATGATGCTATGGCCGCTAAAGTGTTCCTCACAGAACGCGTCGATCCGCGCTCGAATCTCAGGCCTGAGTTTGATGTTCCGAAAGATCTGTCGTTCGGCTTCCTCGCCACAACGCCACATCAGGCAAGCGTCACAGACAATGGTGTTGGCTTCGTTATCTTCTCTTGCCTGGAACAGCTCGGTCAGTTCGTCACGTTCTCGGAAGATCTGCTCATCCGGGCGATTGATGCAGTCGATCGATGGCCTATTCCACCACCGCGGGAAGAACGGTCCGGGAAACGAGAGCTGGTTGACCCGGTCATCGCAAATCACCGGCACTCCAGCGATGTCCTCAACCGGCTCGAAGAACACCGGAAAGGCGTTGCTGAACGGTTGTTCGACGTAACAGGAACCGCGCCAGTCGATGACGAGCGTCCGCCCGGTCCGCTGCGCGTACGACCAGGCTGACGCCAGCGACCAGAGGCAATCACCAAAGCCGGTACGCCTCCGAGAGATAACAAAGCGTTCCTTCGTCAAATTATCAAACCCTTCTCGTTGCGCAAGATCAGTTTGTGTGGCGTACCTACTCTTCTGCGATTCCGATACAGCTGGCCACCTGGACGCAAGGCGATCAACCCGCAAGCCTATCCTCCACGGCACCGCGATTGGCAGGTCATGCAGGAGGCTTCGGCTTCCACAGAGCCCTCTTCCGCGTTGCCACCTTTTACGACCGCGCAGGATGCAGCCGAATACGGCGCTGATCCCAGAGCCCGCGCAGTTCGTTCACGAGACCTTCGCGCCTAGTCCTGTCAGAGGTGACCCTTGCGAGAAGATCGGCAAGAACAGCTTCCTTCTCAATTTGCATCAGCATGTCGAACAGGTCATGCGAGACGCGCACGCTGTCATGGCTGGAGTGACCCATGCGGATCTCGCAAACTGTCTCCTGACGTTCTCGGCCCGCATGAGCGCGAACCCGGTAAAGAGATACATGGGGCGGAAGTGATACAGCGAGTGCGGTCCAGCTTTCGAGCGTTGTTGCCCGCTTCTTGACGAGGAATGACCCGACCACAAGACCATCCAGCTCGGTGGACAAAAACGCCGTAATCGCATCGGCAACGGAATCTATGATCGGTTCGGCATTGTTGTTGAATGACGTATTAAGTAAAATCGGGACGCCTGTCCGGCTCTTGAACGCGTTGATGAGTTCCCAATAGGCGGCATTGTTCGTGCGGGAAACGGTTTGCAGCCGAGCCGTACCATCGATATGCGTGATCGCCCCCAGCAAGGCACGCTTGGATTCGCGCACGCGAACGACGAAATTCATGAAAGGATATTCTGCGCGACCATCCGGCAACTCAAAGAACGCGCCCGCATCCTCCTCCAGAACCGATGGCGCGAATGGTCGATAACTCTCGCGCTTCTTGACCATCGCGTTAATCCGCTCCTTGTTTGCGACGGGCCTCGGGTCCGCAAGAATACTGCGGTTGCCGAGCGCACGAGGGCCGAACTCGGACCGGCCCTGGACCCACCCGATCACGGCGCCATCAGCGATCCACTCGGCTGCTCTAGTTGCGACGTCAGCGGTCCGCTCCATCTCCAGGTGTCCGGCCCATCGCTTCAGTTCCTGTTCGATGCTGTCGTCGCTACCGACATCTGGCCCCCAATAGACCGCCTGGAGTCGCTCGCGGGGCGCAGGCTGCCCGGCCTCGTTCGACACCATGAGTGCCGCGCCCAATGCGCAGCCGGCATCATGCGCAGCCGGCTGCACGAAGATGTCTTCGAAGAGGCCTGAATACAGGAGTTTTCCGTTGAGAGTGCAGTTGTGGGCCACCCCGCCAGCCAGGCACAACCGTTTCATTCCGGTCGACTCACGGTAATGCCGAAGAATGTGAAACACGATCCGCTCCAGCGCCTCCTGCAACGATGCGCTCACATCTTGATGCTGTTGCGTGAACGGCATTCCCTTTCGCCGGACCTCGATATTGCGCAGCAATGCCGGGCCGACCCGGTCGAGGTGAACGCGGTAGCCACCGTTTGCGGAGAGCTCATAGAATTGGGCAAAGAGCTCGCGATAGCGAGCGGGATCTCCGTAAGGAGCCAGTCCCATCACCTTATACTCGTCGAACAAGCCGTAGCCGAGATATCGGATCGTCTCCAGATAGAACAGTCCGAGAGAGTTATTCTCTGGAAACGTCATAAGCTCGGTCATTTCGGTACCCGACCCGACCGCCAAGAGACCCGAGAGGAAGTCGCCACAACCGTCGATCGCGAGAACCAGGCTTTCTTCAAAACCCGACATCGCCAGAGCGCTCACGGCATGGGCCTGATGGTGGCCTACGAATGACACCCGCGCGGGATCAATTTCGGTTCCGAACTCCGCCGCCAGAAGGTGCCGTAATAGCAAATTGGCATTTAGCGGAATTGAGATCTCAGGTTGTGAGATGAACAGCCGTTCGAGCATCGCGTTGCAATAGGGTTCGGTGGCGTAGAACGCAATGCGATCGACGTCGCGAAGCTCCACACCCGCAGCTGCAAGACAGTATTCAATCGCACTGCTCGGGAGCTTGTTTGAGTGTTTGATCCTGTTGAGGCGCTCCTCTTCAACGGCAGCGATGACGCGCCCGTCCTTGACAAGTACTGCGGCGCCGTCGTGCAGAAACGTGTTCGGTAGTTCAAGCGGATTTTCATAGACCCTATCGAGCCCGCCACTCAGTCCTAGACACAGCATCTTGTTCTCCGTTCATCCTGAGAGGCCTGTTGGCCTATTTCGTATCGCTCGCTCTGCGAGTAGACCGCACATCGCGGCGGGCAGATCCGGCATCGCTAGCGTAACGAGGCTCACATAAGCGTCCCCGATATCTAATCTCGCCCACGCGATGCTTCGCTTGAGGTCTTGTTCCTCTCACCGCATCAGCCGTTGCCGAAGCAGCGCGGCCGAGACGAGGAAGGGAAACGCTGCGTAGATGCAAAGTGCGGCCACATGCAAGCCGACGCTGTCGACCGGCCGACCGAGCATTGCTGGACGAATGAGATCGACCGAATGAGTCAGCGGCAAGAAGGCGGCTATGCGTTGAAATGACCCTGGCAACTGGCTCATTGGGAAGATCGTCCCGCTCAAATACATCATGGGCGTGAGAATGAGTGACTGGTAGAAGATGAAATAGTCGTGGCTCGGTGCAAGTGCTGAAACGACCATTGCGAGGCTCGCGAACGCAACGCCAGTGAGGGCGATGGCTGGTAACGCATAGGGGATGGATGACCACTCCGCATAGCCCAGTGCGACGGCAACAATCGTAATCGCCGTCCCAGCGAGCAAGGCCTTGCTCGCTGCCCATGCCACTTCACCGAGAACAATGTCGCCGAGCGAAAGGGGTGTACAGAGCACTGCCTCCCACGTGCAATTTGTCTGCATGCGAGCGTAGGCCGCATAGATCGTTTCGAAGGTTGCGGAGACCATCGCGCTTGTGGCGACCATGCCAGCCGCGAGAAACGAGATGTATGAGGTCCCCTCGACACCACCTATGATCATTCCAAGGCCAAAACCGAGACCGAACAGAGAGCTCATCGGCTCGGCCAGATTCCCAAGAATCGATGCCAGAGCGACTTTCCGCCAGACCAGAAAATTCCGGCGCCATACCGCGATCCAGTTCCATGGATTAGCAGGGAGCGCAGGCGAAAAACCTTGCCACATCGTTCAGTCCTTCATCTCTCGCCCGGTTAGCCTCAAGAAGACATCCTCCAGATTTGGAGGACGCTGCAGAAGGCGGAGATCCGTGCGGTTGGCAAGTCGGACGCGCACCTGCTCTGGATCCGTGACGTAGCAGAACAGCGTCTCTCCACTCACCTCAGCGCGCTGCACTTGGGGTCTGACCAGCGGCAACAGTTCATGCGGATTACCACCGTAAATCTCGATCACTTGGCAGCCGATCTGCTGCTCGATCAGCGCGTGAGGCCGTCCTTCGGCGATCTTACGGCCGTGCTCAAGCACGCACAGGCGGTCGCACAATCGCTCCGCCTCCTCCATGAAATGGGTGGTGAGAAGAATTGTTTTGCCCCGCCCTAATAGCGAGCGCAAGCGTTCCCAGATCAGGTGACGGCCGTGCGGATCGAGGCCGGTCGTCGGCTCGTCAAGCACCAAGAGCTGCGGGTCATTAATGAGGGCACGAGCCAGCGTCAGGCGCCGCTTCATGCCACCGGACAGTTGGCCCACCCGGGCATCCGCCTTGTTCTCCAGGCGGGCGAATTCGAGCAGTGACGGCGTGACCGCTTTGACCTCGGTCGCGCTCATGGCGAAGTAGCGACCGAAAACAAGCAAGTTCTCGCGCACCGTGAGCTGAAGATCCAGGTTGTCAAATTGTGGGACAACCCCGATGCCCCGGCGCGCCAAGCGCGCACGTGTCGGCACCGGCTCGCCAAGCACGCATATCTTACCTGCGTCGGGCGATGCAACACCCAGGATCAAACGCGCAAGCGTGCTTTTACCCGCGCCGTTTGGTCCCAGCAGACCGAAACACTCTCCCGGCGAGACCGTAAACGAAAGAGCGTCCACGACGACCCTGTCGTTGTAGGACTTGCTCACCTCGCAAAGGTCGACTGCCGCGGTTGACATTTGCTTACGCCATCGCGACGGACGTTGTTCGCGCCGCTTCCTGGGTCGCGCGCTTTTTTGTCCAAAGCAGGCCGTCACACCATACGTGATCGACGCGTCCCCACTGGCACGCGGCGGCAGCATCCGGGAAGAAGCCGCGTCCATGCAGATTGGCGCTGGTATTGCAAAGCAGCGGAATGGCTGTGAGCTTCTCGTACTCGATGAGAAGCTCGGCCACTTTATGTGGAGAGGTTCTGGAAACCGTCTGTAGGCGGGCAGATCCATCGAGATGCACGATGGCCGGAATTTTGTCCCGCCATTCCGGCCGCGTCTGGTGATCGAACAGCATGTACGGGTCGGGTACTCCAGGGCTAAAGATCTCCGCCGCGCGATCCTCCAGACATATCGGCGCTACCGGCCTGAAATGCTCGCGAAGTTTGATGTCGTTGAGATGATCTTTCATTCCTTCCCAGGTCGCAGCTGCGAGAATGCTTCTGCCACCCAAAGCCCGTGGTCCGAGCTCGGCGCGCCCAGCAAGGAAGACGACGGGCTTGTCGCCCGCGAGAATTGCCGCAAGTTCGCCCATAGTGCAGGGCGCGCTTTCCCATTCGGGGGGAACTTCGCTGAGACGAACGGCCGGTCCACTGTAGACCGACCATTCCAGAGCTTTAAAGCCTTGCTGTGCCGCCATTGCAGAGCAAGCAGCACCGATGGCTGAGCCGCTGTCGTTCGGAAAGGGCGGCACCCACACGACATCGAACAGGCCGGTCATACGAAATGCACTATTCCACTTAATATTCAGGCCACAGCCGCCGGCTATGCAGAGGTTACGCGCCCCCGCAAGGTCCGAATGCCGCTGCACAACATCAGAAATTGTGCGAACCAGCAGACGCTCTAGAAAGACGTGAAATGACGCAAGGACGTCTTCGGCTTGGTTGGCCTTCAATCGCAGTGCGCACGCATCGAAGAAGTCGTGCAGAGCTTCAAGTGGCGATCGTGAGCTGTTGGTTTCTGCAAGCTCACGGCAAGCGCCATCAGCATGCGTGGCAAAGTGTGCCTCATAGAGTTCCTGAAACGTCTCGATAATATCCCCGTCAGGGGATCCCAGCGCGATATAAGCCATCAGCTTGCCGGCTATACCGAGATCCCAGCTGGTCCGGTCTGCCCGCCTGTAAGGTCCAAAGTGATGTCCTGCCGTCGCATAGGCGTGACCTATCATCGGAAACAGGCATTCGATGAAACGGATGCCGTGGGGCTCGACATAGTAGAGGCGTGGAAACATGCAGCCGTCCCACACCAAGCAGAAAGCAGATTGTGCGGATTTGGCGAACGAGCTGGCGCAGTATGCGGATGCTACGTGCCCGGTGACATGGGGATAGCTTTGATAGGGATATAGCTTCCCGTCAAGCATGAGGCCGATGCGATCGCGGGACGTCAGGGGGCTATCGCCTTGCCGTTCGACATACGGCGCGCCCTTGAGCTTGACGGTCGTCGTTCCACTAAGGACTTCAAACTGCGATTCGAACTCTCCATCCCAGCCATCAATGACGAACTGATCAACATCGCTCGGATCCAGCCCGTGCTCCGCCAAGGCGCCAACAACGGCATCCAGGTTGTCAATGGTTTGATAACGCGGATTGTTGTTCAGCTTCTCCTGTTCGACACAAAACACCAGCCGGCCGTCCTCGATCAGAGCAACTGCCCCGTCATGCGTCAACTTGATACCGCAGATACGCATAGTGGCTCCTTTCAAGCTCGGCCGTTGGGACGGACCGACGATTGCTCCGGATTGCGAAAGCGGACCAACAAGCAGTCTTCGTCAGCTGACTGCCCCTGGCACTGCGCGCGTTCGACCTCAATGAGCGCTTCAGTCAACATCGCGATGACCGTCTCGGCGCCAGCGACATGCCCCCATCGCCTGCAAGTGGCATCACGTGCAGATCCGAAGATCAGATGCCCACCTGGAGCAAGCATCTTCACCATATTGTCGATCGCGGTACGCATCTGTGTCATGTCTTGGAGATAGTAGAGAACTTCGGCGACTACGATCAGATCGAACAATTCTGCGGTCGAGAACTGCAGAATATCGGTCGCCGCCCAACTGATATGCGACCACCTCTTGGTCCGCTGGACCGCTCGACCGATCGCTCGCGGCATAACATCGATGACCGTGAGTCGTTTGCAGTGAGGAGCAAGCTTCTCTGTGAATGCACCGGCCGCGCACCCGATCTCGAGGCCGTTTGAGACGGCGCCCTTCGACAGCGATAAACGTAGCAATTGGGTGTGACGCTTACGTTCGAACGGATTGTCGTCAAGCCGCCACGGGTCGTCGTTAGCCAGCTCCCGTTCTAACGATTGATATGTGTTGTCTACACTCACGAGTTAATTCCCCTACAAAACTGCTTATTCAGTCTCGGCCGCAACGTCATCCGACGCGATCAGCCGCTGGGACGCGCGCCAACGACCTGCGCTGCGCATTGAGCCAGGCGTTCCCGATCCTGGGTTAAAGCTTGGTCCAGTTGTCGTCTCTTCGATCGAGGCCTTCGATTCATCAACGTCTGATTTCGCTACTTTGCGCGAGAGCCAGTCGCTGTTGCTCAAGGTGCAGAGCGCGTAGGCCTTCATTGGGAGCAGGAGGAAGATGTTGATCGGGGTGTGCAGCGCGAATCCGAGAAATCGAAGCTCGCCGGCGCGAAGGGCCGCCACACTGCATCGAACCATGGTCATCGCGACGATGGTCAGAGCGGTCCACCAGGGCACGCTGTCCGTGAGCGCGAGCTGAGCGATCGCGGCAATCGACGAGATGGCGAGCAGCAGCGGCCCGAGGTTCTGTCCGAGCACATCGAGCGTGAGGTACCGATCGAGGCCGGGCAGCAGGTGCAAGCCGAGTAGCGTGTCGCGGTAAGTGCTCCGCGCCCAGCGGAGCTGTTGCCGCAGATACGGCAAGAGCTTGTCCGGGACCACCGTGGCGGCGATAGCGTCCGGAACGTACTCGGTTCGAAATCCAGCCTTGAGCATGAGGATCGTCAGATGGCGGTCCTCACCAAAGTCGCTCGGCTTTCCTCGGAAAAACTGCGTCTCGTACTGATCGAGCAGCAACATGAGCGCGGAACGGCGGTACATGGCACACGGCCCACAGCAGCACATGACCGCACCAAAGCGCGTCTGCGCCGCGCGCTCCTCGTTGCAAGCCAACCAGTACTCCATGTCGATCAATCCAGTCAGCCAGCTGTCGTGGCGGTTGCTGGCCGTCAATTGACCCATCGCCGCGCCGACGGCTGGATCCTGCATCTTGCGTACGAGCTTGCTGACAACATCGCTGGCGATTTCCGTGTCGGAATCGACGTTGAGCACGAGATCGCCGAATGACCGGCGTATCGCGGCGATCTGCGCCTTGCGCTTTCCAACGTTGCTTGGCAGTAGAATGACGCTGACCCTCGGGTCATGTGCGTAGCTTGCGTGCACGGGTGCCGCTGCACCGAGATTTGCGGAGCCGTCATCGACCACATAGACCTGCAATCGCCCTGGGTAGTCCTGGCTTGCAATAGACTTCAGGCAGGCCGCCAGCGTGCGCGGGTCCTCGTTGAAGCAGGGCACGATGACATCCACGCTGGGCAGAGCATCGGTGTCGACCGGGTCGTACGGCGGCAGTGAGGCGTCGGTTCGCAGCGCATAAAGCGCCTGCGCGCTCTTGTGGACGCTGGAGAGCAACGCGTAGGAGGCAACAGCAACGGTGCTGATGGTGGCAAGCAAGGTCATGGGCATTGATTCATTCGGTGAGGTTGAGGAAGCGACCGGATTGCAAATCCACGGTCATGCAGTGCTGGAATGAGCTGGGCGAGCGCCATTACGGTCTGGTCGCGCCGACCAGCATGAGGGCGGCGTCCCAACTCGTCGGGAGGGCATCCGTCGTGCAGGAGCACGATTGCCCCCGGTTGGAGCGAGGCCAGCACTGCGGCAACAATCGCCTCGACGCCGGGACGAGCCCAGTCTTGCGGATCGACTGACCAGTGCAGGGCTGCCAGTTCGGCCTTCGCCGATGCGGCGAGGGCCTCCTTGGTCCATATTCCGTACGGCGCACGCATGTGCCGCACAGAGGCTCGCGGGGAGGCCATTCCGATGACCTTGTTCGTCGTGAGGATCTCGTATTCCACCTCATCCGACATGCATTTGGACAATTCCGGGTGCGTCATTGTGTGGTTTGCGATTTCGTGCCCTTCAGCAATGATGCGCTGGATCAGCTCCGGCTGGCCCGCTGCATATGCACCGATCACGCAGAAGGTGGCGGGGGCCCGATGCTGCGCCAGCACGTCCAGGATCGCCGGCGTGCAATGCGGGTTTGGACCATCATCAAAGGTCAGATAGACGCAGTGCTCTCCGCCGGCCTCGGCGTAGTGGCTCCGCGCTTCAGTCACGTCGTTTGTTGACGTCACAGCTCTGGCCCGTTCCGTTCAATCATCTCACCGGCCGGCCATTCGCTCATTGGCCTGGCAATCGGCAGAACGAGGCCGACCACGTCCTCCACGCGCGTCGGAGGCACAGTGAGATAGATATCCGGACGAGCAGACCGAACGCGGAGCCCTGGTAGAACAGTCGCCAAGCCCTGTCGTCCGAGCAGTCTGGTAATATGTTTCTGCAGGGCAGATCGGACCGTGCCAAAGCCAAACGGCACGCCAAGATCTCGCAATACGGGATACATCACGCGGATGGAGTGGCTGATTCCGAGCCCCTCGAGATCCGGGCGCACCCCGTACAATCCGAGCTCAGCCACGAGCAGATCGACCTCACCAACTTTTATGAAGCGGCGCAGTGCGCCGATGTGAATCGCGACGCCACGATCATCGTAGCCAATCGCCCGAATCTCAGGCCTTGCGCCGGCCCAGCTTCGATGACCTTCAAAGGGCTTTGCATTGAATTCCCCGGTCGGACCATAGGTCTTGCGGAAGAAGTCGGACAATTCAATATGGTCAGCAATTTGAAGCTCATTCTCCCAGCACAGCCTCCAACGAACTGGAGGGCGCGCCGAAACACCTCGTGTGGACCCGGGCGCGATCATGTTCATGGAGTGTAATTCCTATTCGTTATCTGGCTCCTGACGCAGGCCAGCAGTTCGCCACGTTCGAAAGGCTTGCTCAGAAACTGGAGTCCATCTTGCAGGACTGGACTCACGTGGCCTCCGGAGTGGTCTGTGAGCAGAACGGTGGGAATCGCGCCTCCGGATGCAACCAGATGATGGAAAAGCTCAAGACCACTCATCACGCTCGACTGCATGTCCGCGATCACGCACGACGTGATCGAACGGCGGCCCGATTTCAAGAACCCGTCGGCGCTCTCAAAGGCTTCGGCCACGTAGCCCGCGGAAAACACCACATCCGTGAGAGCTTCACGCACTGACCGATCTGTATTCACAATGCAGACGACGTCGAGCGTGTGCGCAACTCGCATCAGATTTGCAAAGGACGGCTTCGCTTGCATGTTCCGCACGATTTCACTCCAGCAGGGACGCGATCCAGTCGACTGCGACCACAACACATTCGGCACTCGCAACCGGGAGGGTCCGACTGGATGGAAATCTACGGCCAAGTTGAGCCTTCGCTCAATTCTACGGCGGTACACGGCGGATATAGAATGGGTTGGCAAAGCCAAACGATGGTTTGCGCGTCGTATACGCCCACGCAAGTTTGCGGATCCGCACCGTCCCAACTCGGCGAGATATGGCTTGCGCAACATGCGCGAACCTGCGACCGCACGGTCCAGACGTCTTGATCGATCCCTTGCGCTGGGCTGAGACGCGCGACAATTTGTAACCATCATGATCGATCTGACTGCTCGCTATACGATCGTTTGCTATCCTCATTCGGTACAAATGGTAAAATCGATTGTGTCGATAGAACACATTCACACCGTGGATCACTCACGATTATGCGTTTCAAGGGCCTCGATCTGAATCTCCTCGTCGCGTTCGACGCCCTGGTGACACAAGGCAACCTCACCACGGCGGCAAGAAGCATCAACCTCAGTCAACCCGCCATGAGTGCCGCCGTCGCGCGGCTACGCACCTACTTTCGAGATGAGCTATTCACGATGAGGGGCCGAAAACTGGTTCCAACGCCGCGGGCTGAAGCGCTGGCAGCCCCGATTCGCGAGGCTCTCGCTCACATTCAGCTCTCCATCATTTCTCCGGACGACTTCAATCCGTCCCAATCAAATCGGCGATTCAGGATCATCCTGTCCGACTTCATGACTGTCGTATTTTTTCGAAGAATCGTGGACCGCGTCGCGCGGGAGGCTCCTAGAATCCGCTTCGAATTGCTGCCACCTTCAGAGGAACCCGATGAGCTTCTCCGGCGCGGTGAAGTTGATTTTCTGATGTATCCGGAGATGTTCATGTCGAGTGCGCATCCAAAGGCGGCACTGTTCGAGGACACTTTCGTTTGCGTGGGCTGCCCCTCCAACAAGCAGCTAGCATCGCGACTCACGTTCGAGAACTACATGTCAATCGGGCACGTGGAAGCTCAATTTGGACGTTTCTTGAGGCCCTCTTTCCGCGAATGGCTCTTGCTCGAGCATGGTTTCAAAATACGTACCGAGGTCGCGGTGCAGGGTTTTGGTATGATTCCGCCTATGTTATTGGGCACCAACCGTATCGCGAGCATGCCCTCAAGACTCGTCAGCCATTTCGCAAATACGATGCCCCTGCGGGTTGTCGAACCTCCGTTGCGACTTCTGACATTCACCGAGGCCGTCCAATGGCCCGCCATTCATAATACTGATCCCGCAAGCATTTGGATGCGCAACATATTCTTCCAAGAGGCATCCACGATGGTCTCTCCGCCCGAGACCAGCCAATTTCAAAGCCCGTTGTAGGATTTTTCGGTCCGGTTGCGACCTGCTCTGGTTAAATTAGCCAGATCTACGCCAGGCTCGAAGCTTCGGTCCTCTGACTGACGTTGGGCAAGGGTCGAAATCGGCGCGCTTGAGCGCGGTTTGATCGGGTCGTTGGCGCTATTGATCTCGCGCTGCCATGACGATCTTGCGCCTCATACAGGCCGTCGGCGGCGCTCCGTAATAAATTTGCGCTGATCCGGGCCGGCTGCATCGCGCCGGTCCATTTGAGCCGAGCACAGAGCTCGCGAAATGATCCGGCGAGTCGGGTGAACAATATCCCGCCTTAGCACTAATCTTCCTTAAATCGCACGCCGCGTCAGGTTGTAGACCAGCACCTGCGATCGAGGCTGCAAGGTGGACGCTGGTAGCGCACCCGCACCGCTCTTCGCCTGACGGTGGCATTCTCCTTGCCGTAAACCGCCCCTGCGATCGAAGTCATGCCGAAGCACGCCAGTAGCTAACGTCTATGTGGCGGGCGACCTACAGGGGCGATTCCCGCTTGTTTGCGTCGGAACAGCTTGTTCTGCCGAACGTCAACGCCCGCCACGGTCGCGCCCGCGAAGCCCAACGCGAGCTGACCTAAACAGGGGAGAGCCGACCGGCAAGTGAGACCGGGATGATCGGGCGCAACCGCAAAGTCGCTGGCCGCGGGCTCAACCTCGATCCAGGCCATGAGCTCGCGGCATTGTCGCGCTGCGCGCGTGCTTCGGTGATGAGTGTTTATAATGACAGGACGGCAACTGTACCAATGTCCGCGCACGGAACAGAAGGGCCCACCGTTCCAATTCGCCAAGCCCTGCGCCACCTGCAGCTCTTGATCCTTTCGGCAGACATGTTCACCCAAGCCCAAATCGGATCATGCGTGGGGGGCCTCCTTTCGGACCTCGCGACAGTCGTGTTCTTTCGAAGGTGCCGCGGCGTGACGCGCGACGCCACCGCGTCAGTCTCGAGTTGCTGCCGCTCACTGCTAGACCTTCGGCGCGGTAACATGATTTGCCTATCTTACCCGAAGCATCTATGTCCAGCGCGCGCACGCCAAAGCGACACTGCCCGAGGATGGAATTGAGTGAGTATACTGCCGGACGAGCAAGCCAATACCACGACAGGAGAACTTCGAGCCTATGTTCGAAGGATACTTGCGGCTAATTGGCTAGACCCCCCCGATTCGAGGGGTAGTTTGGGTTGAGCACTGGTCTTAAGATGCGCATTAAGATCCTCCTCCAAGCTATAGCATCATCCTCCTTTGCTATTGCGGACCCCGTATGGCGCGGCTGTCAGCAAGGCTCGCCAAGCTTTGCGCAAGGACTATGCCGCTACGGATCCTTGCACTTCTAGTGCATTGCATCTGGCGAGGCCGTCCGATGTACTGCGCTGCGCGACACTGATCCCGCACAGGTCTGGATATGCGAGTTATTGCTGTGCACGTCGGCGTTTGCCCGCGCGTGACCGCGTGGTGGCGAGGCCCCGTCGACCTGTTCTGAGCGCCTCCACGTTCAGCGGATGCCGGAGCGCTCCTTCGAAAGTCGGTCCTCAATCGCGAGCAGCGATTCGCCAGTCGCGCCAAATGCGCTTGCGTTGAGATGCATGCCGGGAATGCTTTTTGAAGCCCGCCTTCTCATTCTCCCGACGCTTTGCGGCCGCGGACTTGCGCCATTAGAAAGCAGCCATCATCTTGTGGCATTCCAAAAACAGATGTAGCCATGCGCGAGCAACGCCTTCGCGCCCACAATGCCATCTCAACTGGACTACCATAGGCGCCGAGCCGGCGGCGCGCCACGACGTGGCGGTAGAACTGATTTGCGATGATTTACCAATCAGCGCCAGGCTCAACGAGGGACATCACAGGAAGGATTGCGATCGAAAGAGGCCCATCTGATCAGGACTGTGTCTGGGTCCGCCGTTTCCTGAAGCAGCATATAAAGATCAAGCGGAGCTGCATGCACACAGCGGTCGCTTCTCGCGCCGATCAGACAGCAGATGGCCACCGCTGCGGCAGCATCCAGGTGAAATTACATAGTTTCAGCTAGCGACGCCTCGGACAAAAGGAAGCGTACGCCATGTTGCACAACGGCATCACGCGGACACATTCTTTCGCGCACGTCGCCGCTCGGTCGTTTTCGCCCCACCACGGCCAAACGGCTTCGCCACGTGCGGCGCGAGTGCGACAATGAAAGGAGCCTACTCTTGGACAAGTCGAGTGGAGTCTACGATCCGGAGGATCTCGCGATGTTGGGACACCTTTTTGATCAAGCAATCACATGTTTACCGACATGCATGCGAACCAGCGAGAACCGCTCGGCGATCGCAAAACTTGTTCTGCAGCGCGCAGCGAGGGATGAATTGGGGTCGCTGGCGAACTTGATGCTTGCACTTGTCTCGGCGGCTTGATCAACAGCGTGCTCTCAGTCCTTCTGCGGTTCGCAGCAAGAGACGCATCATCTAGATCATTGAATTAACTTGATTCTTACGTGGCGTCAGGTTGTAGGCATTGAAAATGGAGGACCATGACAAACGCCACACCACGACGGCGCCGATGGCGCATTGGAGAACTTGCAGAGGCGACCGGTGTAACGGTACGCACTCTGCATCACTACGAACATATCGGGTTGTTGACGGTCTCGGAACGTACCGTTGGCGGTCACCGCATGTACGACCGTGAAAGTCTCCAACGCGTCTATCAGATTCTTGCGCTGCGTGGTCTCGGCTTCTCACTTCCTGAGATCCGCAAAGCAATCGAGGGACGAACGTCTCTCACGGACCTGTTGCGCACCCATCTGGAACGGATCGAACTTAAAGTAGCGGAGGCGACATTATTAAGGGACCGAATACGCAGTATGACGACGCAAGGTGAGACACAAGTCAGTGTCGACCAACTGCCGGCCACGTTAGACGCAATGTCGCGGATTGAGGAGCCTACCCCCTCGGCGATCTGCGCCGCTAACGCAGATCGGTGGCGGAAGATTCGCGACGAGCTACGAAGCTGCCTGGATCAGGGCGAGCCTCCATGCAGTGAACGAGCAAAAGCGGTCGCGCGTCAGGCCCGTTCGCTGCTGACTGAGATCGGAGGAGCTGATTCGGCTGTCTCAATGGTACTCAAGGTGCTGACGCGATTGACCGAACCACACAATCTCGCCGGCTGGGATGCGAGCCTCATGCGATACCTCGATCTCGCCCTCGCCGCGCTAGAGGACCAGCTCGGAAAGAGTTGACGCCCGGTTGCGCACGCTATCGGTTACCGGAATGTCTTTAAGTGCCCTTTCGAGTCTGAGGACGATCGTTAGCCCCTAGCATTTCGCCTTAATCTGCGTTGTCCGGGACCCTTGGGGTCTTTGGCTCCGTGGCTCTTGGCAATCAACCTCGACGAGCACGCTTCGAAGTACTTCATTCGTACGTAACGTCAAATTGTACCATCTAACGCATCGTCTCAGCGGCGGGGCGGACAGAGCGTCGGCTAGACCGATGGAGACTCCAATGATCGGCATCGCTTTCGGAATTTCCTTGTGAGAGGCCTCGGCGAGAAACAAGTCGTTGGATGATCGTCCGGGCCTTTCAAGCGCCTCGTTATGGGTCCTGTTGACGCCTAGAGAACGCCCTCCTGGCCAGTCCCGTAAGGTCCGTTCGTCCGTGCCCGCCGGATACTTATGGATGAACCTAGCAACGACTTGAGCCGTTCGTACCAACCTGAGTTCGATTCAAACATCATTGCGCCGTGCTGCTAGTCGCCGCGTCATACCAACGGCGAAGCAGATCAAAAAGTCGCGCGATATCGGGAGCTCCACATGTCGATTCTTGCCGTTCATAGGCTTGCAACTGCCGCGCTCCTTTCCTCGATCCTAAGTTCGAGCGCCTGGGCAAAAGATGTTTACATTGCGGTAGCGGGCCCAATGATGGGAAGTACTGCGGCGCTGGTCGCGCAGATACGCGACGGAGCGTCCGCGGCAGTGGATTCGATAAATGCATCGCGTCTGCTGGCTGACACAAAGCTCGTGTTGAGGATTTCCGACGACGCATGGGATCCCAAGCAGGCCGTCGCTGTTGCCAATCGCTTGGCAACTGACGGGATCAAGCTTGTCTTTGGGCAATTTTGTTCATCTTCGTCGATTCCGGCTTCAGATATATATACCGAAGGCAAGGTGCTTCAGATTTCACCTGGCTCGACGAATCCCCCTCTGACAGAGCGTGACGCAACCACGCTGTTTCGGATTTGCCGCCGCGATGACCAACTAGGCGGGGTTGCGGCCGATTATATCGTGCGGCACCACCAAGGTGCAAAGCTCGCGGTCCTCGACGACAAGAGTACAGCAGGCAAGGTCATCTCCAATATCGTTGAATCACGGCTTCGGGCAGCTGGCGAACACACTGTTCGACAAAGCTATGCTGCCGGCAAGAAGGATTACGCCGCTCAGGTTTCGAGACTGAAGAGAGAGGGAATTCAGATCGTCTATCTCGCGGGCTATTTACAACGAGATCGGCCTAATCGTGCGTCAAAGTGGGGAGGCGGGCCCACGTCTGGCCGTGATCGCCAACGATCAGCTGATGCCAAGCGAGTTTTTGGCCATTGCCGGCGGCGCCGCAAACGGCACGCTCTTCATCTTTATGCCGGACCCGACGAAGAATGCTGCAGAGCCAGCCCCATCGCCAGGCTCAAGACTTCGAGCCTATCTGCCGCGGGTTACGTGCTCTACGCTTATGCCGCGGTGCAAGCATGGGCAGAGTCCATCAAACAGGCCGGCACCTTCGATCCCACCCCGGTCGCTGCGGCCCTACGCTCGGGCTCAATCAAAACGACCATTGGCACGGTTCGATTGGACTCCAAGGAAGACAATGCCGCCCCCGGCTCCATCGTTTACCGCTGGCGCGACAATAGCGTCGACGCGGTCGAGCAGAACGGATCGCCAGTCCCAGCACCGCACGGAGCGTTCGAACGATGAACCATCCTCGACATAGCGATTACGCGCTGCTCACGTGCCTGGCAGTCGCTGCAGTCGCTGCATTTCTCGCCCTCGCGGCAGTGCTATCACAGCTCTCGTGCGCGCCCGAACGGCCGCCCGAAGAGTACGTTCCCATTCGCTTGGTGCCACTACAGTGAGCACCTCGTCCAGACTCGTAAGGCAGACGAACATCGGCACCTTCTTCCAGCTAGGCAAACTGATGCGCGTCTCGCTCTCGGGAGTGAGCTGGCCGGGCCTCTTCAGAAGGAACGCACCATGTAGCAAGATGTCAGTCGCGCGAAGTCTGTCTGCCGATTGCGCGAGTTCAAGGCAACCGTTAGCAGCGTTGTTCGACCGAGTGGACGTGGCGCCCATCCCCTCGTGGAAACAAGTATTCGCTGGGATAATGCCGTGCGCCGCCTGATCCGTGCTGATCGCCACCGGATTTTGAAACGGGCTCTAATCCGTTGCGGCGCTTAGATCTAAGCCGACCTATCGCCCCCAACAATCGCATTCAGTTGTGCCTTGCGCTTCCCGGCCCCGAACATAGCGCGCGTATTGCCTAAGCTCGATGAGCGCCCTCAACCGCTCTCGTCGACACACCAGGGGAGACCATCAAGTTGGATGCGAAACTGCGAACTCTGCTTTCCTCCCTCTCGCCAGTCGCCCGCGAGCTGGGACTCTGCCGTCCGGCCGGCCTACCCCGGACGACGGTTGCGGGACACTGAACACAAATGAGAACCCATTTCCTTTGCCAGGCATCGTGATGCGAAGCGCAATTGCGGCTCTTGAGCTACAATACCTTTATCCAGAAGACGACAATATCAGCTTGAGAGAAGCGGCCGCAGCTGCCTATGGCATCGCCACCGATCGCTACGGCGATTCACTCCGAGCTCTTAGCGGCACAGCACTGACGGTGAAGCCAACAGCAATTCCAGTAACTGCGCTCTTGACTAGGCAACAAATGGCAACGCCGAAGCCGATGAGTACCGGAGCCCAATGCATCTTTAATGCCGCTTTCGCGGTCCGAACGGCTTCGACGCGGATTCGACCCTCGGCTCACGCTCGTTCCGCTTTTGCGCGCCGGTTCGTCGATCGCATTCTACACGAATCCGAGGTGCGGCTTATTGCTCGAGCGGGCCTGTCGTGACGCGATCCCGGCAGCGCTTCGCTCAGACCGAAGAGATCGCGCGTAAGCTCGATGTCGTGCTGGCAGAGTTGGCCTCGCTGCGCATTCTGTTGGCCGAGCACGGCATTAGCACCCTGCGACCTCTCGATGAGGACTACCTCACTGTTCAGCGGTTCGCGGCGATGAACCACATCAGCCCCGAAGCCGTGCTCTCTCGGATCCGCCGCGGCAAGTTGCGCGCAGAGAAACGCGGTGGCCGGTGGTGGGTGAAATGCACGGTTTGCACAGCATAGCCGTGCAGGGACGAGGAGAGTAAGACAGACGAAGTGAAACCAATCCGAGACACGGACTCCGGCATAAGAAATGATATGTGCGTTTAAGTTAGCATCTCTTCTGAGCTCGACCAGTTGGTCGATGGAGAGTCAAGAGATCGATCAAGGTCAACGTGGCGCACGGCGAACACCCTCCCGCCAGATCGGGAGGCTCAGTCTCGATGCTCCGATGCAACCACAACATGCGTGGGCGGGTATCGGATGGCTACCGTTGCGTAGCGGGATCACTTAGTCAATTTCGCCTGGTTCGCAGAGCGATCCCAGTGAACAAGCGGAAACGGATGGACGCCTGCTGGAGAAGTCCAACTCCGATGCCGCTGGCGGATTGTGGCAAACGGGACCCTCTCCATGTCGGTCTTGGACGTGAACCACCGCACGCGACCTGGCTATGGCCTGGAGCACAGGAAAGATAAATGCCTCGCTCGCAAATCGCACGCTTTGCGAGCTCCCCTAGCAACCTGCGTCTCATGCCCCTGGGCCTAGCAGAGAAATTGTATCCCAGTCACTCGCCTGTTTCAGGATCGCCTCGCGCGCCGGTGTCAAAAAGGAACAGATCTGATTTCGCTGGGATGGTCGCCAGAATCTGGCTGGAGAAGGAGATGGCAATGATGTCACCAAGACTGATGTCAGTCCTCGGTTCTATGGTAGCAGTCGAGCGTATGTTTTGGAAACTTCGAGAATTGATCGATGGAGACGGCTCAATCTCACCTGACGTTCGAGAGACCCTTCATGTAATGTTAGATGCAAAGCTTCTTTCCGCAAAAGATAAGATTATGAGCGACGCGCGCGCTGCGATCGACGCGACTCCTGATTTGCCGCAGGCGGTCCGCGACCGAGCATTCAGATCGCTCGATTTTGCAACGAAAATGTTCATGACCAGCGAACCGCGCAGCACTCAGGATTCACTTAGCCGAGGCGGCATCTGCAGCGCTAATCCCAAGATGCATTGATGTCCGCTTCACCCATCGCTCGCCGCCCGCCGCAACACTTGGCTGTGTATTGTTGATGTTAGCCAAGGCGCTTCGATTGAGCTCCTGAGGAGCTTTCAAGCTGGTGGAATCGAGCGACAGCGACCTCGCTAGTTGATGATAATGTCTGCTTTGGCCGGCACGCTTGGTTGGAGCCTGCCGAATTGCTGCAGGCTCGGGTTTGTCTCAAGCATCCGGACGCAGGGCTTCTCTGGCCATCTTTAACGTCCTCTGCGTCGAGCCAATATACAAGTCCCCTCAGGTCTGTGGCTTAATCATCAACAGGGCTGGCCACTCGTCGTCATCGGGGAATGGCGATGGCTCGACTCTGTTCGTGGGAAGCAGTGCTCGAGTTGATTTAGTTCAAGCACCATAGTTCGCGTTTTCGCGAGATGGCCTCGATGCTTGGCGATGAGCTTCACCGAAACGAAGATCGCGTGTTGAGCCATTCTTCGGTATGCGCCTGATCGACTTCGCCAACCCGACGTTGATGAATCCCTCTTGGCCCATCCGCAGCATGGATACCTCCCATCAAAACAATAGATTTTACCAATATTCTCCGAATCCACATAGCTAACCGCCGGCTATAGCAGGGATGTTCGGGGTCAGGCGCGTGACGACGTATTCGCGATTTTCGACGCAATGGGCGGATGACGAGCAAGCGCCAGCACATGATCGCCCCTTGCGAGGCAAGTCTTGGTCTCGCTATCGTGGCACGCGTGAGCTTCTTGCATGTATTAATCTGGCTCGAACACCAGCCACGCGACAGCATGGACAGCTCGCCTTCAGATCTCTAGCAAGCCTTAGCAGGAGCGGCGCAGCGCAAGCCGACAGCGACAAGGGCGATCTAGCGCCGTTGGGTGCAGCGCTCTGGCAGCCCGATGCCGGATGGCCGCACTTGACGCGGACCGGTCCGGCGTCGCCGTCGATCGTGAGTGCTTTGCGAGTCAACGAGGAACTGGAGTGTCTTTGATGCGAGCTCGTGGCCACAGCACATGCGTGCGCCGTATGGAAATTGGACCATGGAGGCCCTCGCCGCATCGGCGAAGGCCGAACTGGCAGCCCTGCACTGGTCAGTCGATCCGCAAGACTGGGCTCGTCCCGGCGTCGAGGCGATTGTTGCCGCAGTGCTGGCCTCGCTCCAACCGGGGGCAATCGTGCTCCTGCACGACGGATGCCCTCCCGACGAGTTGGGACGCCGCCCTCATGCTGGTCGGCGCGACCAGACCGTAATGGCGCTCGCCCAGCTCATTCCAGCACTGCATGACCGTGGATTTGCAATCCGGTCGCTTCCTCAACCTCACCGAATGAATCAATGCCCATGACCTTGCTTGCCACCATCAGCACCGTTGCTGTTGCCTCCTACGCGTTGCTCTCCAGCGTCCATAAGAGCGCGCAGGCGCTTTATGCGCTGCGAACCGACGCCTCACTGCCGCCGTACGACCCGGTCAACACCGGTGGTCTGCCCACCGTGGATGTCATCGTGCCCTGCTTCAACGAGGACCCGCGCACGCTGGCGGCCTGCCTGAAGTCCATCGCAAGCCAGGACTACCCAGGGCGATTGCAGGTCTATGTGGTCGATGACGGCTCCGCAAATGTCGGTGCAGTGGCACCCGTGCACGCAAGCTACGCACATGACCCGAGGGTCAGCGTCATTCTGCTGCCAAGCGACGTTGGAAAGCGCAAGGCGCAGATTGCCGCGATACGCCGGTCAGCCGGCGATCTCGTACTCAACGTCGATTCCGACACGGAAATCGCCAGCGATGTTGTCAGCAAGCTCGTACGCAAGATGCAGGATCCAGCCGTCGGCGCGGCGATGGGTCAATTGACGGCCAGCAACCGCAACGACAGCTGGTTGACCGGATTGATCGACATGGAATACTGGTTGGCTTGCAACGAGGAGCGCGCGGCTCAGACGCGCTTTGGTGCGGTCATGTGCTGCTGTGGGCCGTGTGCCATGTACCGCCGTTCCGCGCTGATGTTGCTGCTCGACCAGTACGAGACGCAGTTTTTCAGGGGAAAGCCGAGCGACTTCGGTGAGGACCGCCATCTAACGATCCTCATGCTCAAGGCAGGATTTCGGACCGAGTACGTTCCGGACGCCGTCGCCGCCACGGTGGTCCCGGACAAGCTCTTGCCGTATCTGCGGCAACAGCTCCGCTGGGCGCGGAGCACTTACCGCGACACGCTGCTCGGTTTGCACCTGCTGCCCGGCCTCGATCGGTACCTCACGCTCGATGTGCTCGGACAGAACCTCGGGCCGCTGCTGCTCGCCATCTCGTCGATTGCCGCGATCGCTCAGCTTGCGCTCACCGACAGCGTGCCCTTGTGGACCGGTCTGACCATCGTCGCGATGACCATGGTTCGATGCAGCGTGGCGGCCCTTCGCGCCGGCGAGCTTAGATTTCTCGGATTCGCGCTGCACACCCCGATCAACATCTTCCTCCTGCTTCCAATGAAGGCCTACGCGCTCTGTACCTTGAGCAACAGCGACTGGCTCTCGCGCAGACTGCCAGATTTGCCCGACGAAAATGGAAGGCGTGGCAACTTTTTGTACGCGGCCCCCAGAACCGATAAACCGAAGGAGATTGTTTGCACGTCGCGCATTCAGCACCTTGAGAACCGGATCGCTTTCCAATTGGAGGTCGTGGCTCAACTGATCTGCCAGGACATATTCGCGCTCGGAGCGGTCAAGCTGCTCGACGAACTCACAAGCGAACTGGTCGCGGCAAAACTGGAACTTGGCGCAATAGGCGAGGCGAGCGGCAGCAGGCGAACAGTCCCAGCGCAAAAACACGGTCACCTCTTCTATCCAGAAGACCTCCGCATCCTAGCTAAACTTTTCGACGAGGCAGTCGCAGCTTTACCGCCAGATCGCCGTACTATCGCCAATCGTACGCAAATCGCCAAACTTGTTCTAGCTAGTGGAACGACACGTGAGGTCAAGTCCGACCCAAATCATGGCGCCTGCGTTCTTGGCGATTTGATTGATCACACGTTCAACTCTTCCTCTTCTAATCAAATCGAGGTTTCGCCTAGCACCTGGCGGAATTCTGCGTAACGCGTCGGTTAAATTACTCTAATGGGTAATAAGAAGACATCACCCCAGTTTGTGATAACCGGCGGTCCTTTCGAGATCGCCGAGCGATGTGTATACAGGCAGCCCACTTTTCCTAATAGATTCGTCTCGTCAGAAGGCGGGCCACGGGACAGGTGGCAGGACCACTTCTTCGGCATCCTCAAAGGCAAGACCCCCGTAGTTCAGGCCCTCGGGTCTTAGAGGATGAATGCGGTACGCCTTGCACTGCAATGCGACCGCCTACCGAGCCGCCCCCACGCAAATAGTCCCCGCGTCCTAACAGCACGCTTACTGCGCAGCGAGATGGATAGCCTCGTCCACGTTTCAGCTGCCGCCGAACGTCTCCTCCGTTCCCCCAGGCCGGGTGGAACGATGTTGCCGAGACCAGCGAACCACTTTGATCAAACCACGGTATCAGCACATCACGAATGTCGTTTCCTACAACGATCCCGGCGTGGGCTCTTCCGCGCATCTGCAGACTATGCCTGGCTCGCGCACACTGCTGCTGCAGGCCACCTCACGTTAGAATACATTTTGGCTGGGAGTAGCCGAAGGGACTTGAATCGTACGTAGCGTCACGTTGTAGGAACGAGGCAACCGCCGCCTCGCGCCGACCAACTAGTCAACCACTGATGGCGGGAGTGTGACGTAACACATCAAAGCAATCCTTCGGGTTCAGACATCGAGATGACAACAGCACTCCTTTTTCTCACTATGATCTTCTTCGGCGGCTTTGGATTAGGCTACGCTGTGCGCAGCTGGCGTTCCCGCAAACGACGTGAGCGCGCCAGGCTTTATGGTGCTTTCTTTCATTCCGGCACTTCAGCTCCGCCGCCGCTTCGAGTTCCCGCACGTCGTGGTTCCTAACGCTGCATTCGGCCTCGCTCAAACAAGGAAATTGCCGATCCGCCACGTAGGGCGAACCCCTCCGCTGCCAGTTCGTCGAGCACAGATACGCAAGGCAGCGTGGAGGCGACGCGCGTGTTCGCGTGGAGTCCGTCCCAACAGCACGGTGTAACGTATGTCTGATCGCCGATTTGACCCGAGACACTGAGCCTTGAAGACTGCGAGTCGGCCCTTCACGGATCATAGGGTCGGCGGCGGTAGATTCGCAACCGGCTCCGGCCCGACAACGTACATCTGTGTGATCTTAAAATGTGCGGAATCCGTTGTCGGACCGAATTCCAATCAGAGCTGGTGCGAACCGCGGAGAAGATATGTCTGGCACGCGAGTTAGCGCTTGAGCTGAATGCGACGGCGAGCACGATTGCGCAGCGTCGACAAGGACATTTCACTCACCTCCGGCATCTACAGCGCTTCGATGTCCGTCGCGATCTGCACCGGGCGAGAAGAGAGATCCAGAGCCCCCGCACGAGAATTTCATCTCGCGTCATGATCAACGCTGCGTTGACTATGACCAATGCTTCCTGGCCGAGTTCGAGTCGCTCAACCGGCCTACCTAAACTGAGAGGTTTCGAAGGTGAGGCTTCCTTCGTAGAACTCGATCCGCGACAGTCGGTACAACGGATGCATCATGAAGCCTGACGAGCGTCTCGCCGAACTCCTTGAGGATCGCAGGTATTTTGAAGATGAGGCATGGGAGGTATGGGCAGGGTGCCTCTCACCCGCTGAGCGGCTGGCGTATATTCGCAAGCATCGCTCGCACTTCCGGTTCGCAGATTATGATGAAGTGATAGCTGTTGTACGGGGCCGGCGCTTCACCGGTTGCTCATCGCAGCTCCTTCGATGGCGCCACAATATAAGAGCAAGGACGTTACAAAGCGCTTTGCTGTTCTCGGTTGCGGTGTGGCTCGGTATCATCTGGCTTGCAGTGCGCCTGATCCGCTGAGATCAGCAGCCCGCTTTTCGTCAACACACCTAAGCTACCCGTGTTCGCAGGCGACCGAGCATTGCGACGCGGTTAGAGATGATCTGCAATGCCGCAACCTGACGCAGCGTTCGGTTCGAACATTCCTTTCGGCGCGAATGTTGCGATGCAGTTACAGCAATTCGCGCAGACGTTGTTAAGACGCACGAGGCTCGGGGGCACTCAAGACATGAGAGTAGAAATGAAGAACTTGTTGCTCGCGACTGTGAGCATTGTGGCGCTTGACGCGGTGGCGCCCGCATTTGGCGCGGATCTGGCTGCGCAGCCCGTCCGGCCTCTCTACACCATAGCTCCGCAGCCTGTCGCGGCTGCAATCTACGACTGGAGCGGCTACTATCTCGGTATGAACGGTGGATTGGGCTCAAGCTCGAATTGCTGGGATTTCAATGGCGGCACGCCCGAGGGCTGTCATGATGCGACCGGCATGACCGTTGGTGGCCAGATCGGCTATCGATGGCAGATGGGCCAGATCGTGCTTGGCGTTGAAGGCCAGGGGAACTGGGCTGATTTGACCGGCTCGAATGTCAGCGTCGCGTTTTCGGATGTCAACCTGACCAAGATTGATTCGTTCGGCCTGGTAACGGGGCAGATCGGCTATTCGTTCGACAACGTACTGCTTTATGCCAAAGGCGGCGCCGCAGTGACGAGCAACACCTATCGCATCAGCTCGACCCTCACGGGCGCGCAGCTTGGAAACAGCGAGCACGTTCTTTGGGGCGGCGCGTTGGGAGCCGGAATCGAGTACGGCTTCGCACCGAACTGGTCGGTTGGCCTCGAGTACGATCACTTATTCATGCTGCCCGGCACGGTGAACTTCGCCGCATCCGCTGGTGGGACCGATCGCATCCGCCAGGAGTTCGATCTTATAACGGCACGGCTCAACTATAAGTTCGGCGGTCCGGTTCTTCTCAAATATTGATCTGTCGTTCGGCGGATCGAAAGCCTCGGCCGATGGCCGGGGCTTTTTTGGACGTGTCGGCCTAGAGTACAGCAAACATGCATTGACTTATGTCGGAGGGCGGGCCTGACGCGCTTTGCCCCAACTGATTCAGTTTGACCGCACGCAATCAGCAGTCCGGCGAAACGGTCCGCCCCATGTCCACGGTGCGCCTCGAACTGACGGAATTCGTGTGAACTCCTCCTTGTTACACGACAAACTTGCTCGGCAGAGTACGGCTAGTGTCCCGAGTCACAAATTCGCAATCATAGATTCGCAGTAGATTCGCGTCGCTGTGCCAAGGATGGAGGCTGCAGCAGCGACGGAGGATCTGATGGCGGTCCAGCAACTTGCGCCCCTGACATTGAGTGATGAAGAGCGTGCCGAACTGAAGTCGCTGACGATGCGGCGGAAGACGGCGCAGGCGCCGGCTCTGAGAGCCCGGATCGTGCTGACCTGCGCGGAAGGCGGTCAGAACAAGGAAGTGGCCGCCAAGCTGGGCATGCACCGATCGACGGTAGGCACGTGGCGGCGGCGTTTTGTGGAGCGGCGCGTGGACGGGCTGCACGACGAGCCGCGCTCCGGGGCGCCACGTACGGTTGACGATGCCCGCATTGAAGCCGTGATCGTGAGGACGTTGGAGAGTTGCCCCGAGAGCGCCACCCATTGGAGTTCCCGCGACATGGCGAAGGCCAGCGGCCTGTCGGTGTCGACGGTACAACGCATCTGGCGGGCCTTCGGGCTCCAGCCGCACCGGATGGAGACATTCAAGCTCTCGACCGATCCAAACTTCGTGGCCAAGGTGCGCGACGTTGTGGGCCTCTACGTCTCGCCACCGGAGCACGCTATCGTTCTATGTGTCGATGAGAAGTCCCAAATCCAGGCGCTGGATCGCAGTCAACCGATGCCGCCGATGCGTCCCGGCCAGCCGGCCCGAAGAAGCCATGACTACACGAGGCACGGCACCACATCGCTGTTCGCCGCCCTCCACATTGCGAGCGGCCGGGTCATCGGCAAGTGCTATGGACGCCACCGTGCTGCTGAGTTCCGCAAGTTTCTCGACGAGATCGAGGCTGCCGTGCCGCGTGAACTCGACGACCATCTCGTCATGGACAATTACGCCACGCACAAGACCCCCTTGATCCGAAAATGGCTGGCTAAACGGCCGCGTTGGTACGTGCACCTGACCCCGACCAGTTCGTCATGGCTCAACCAGGTCGAGCGCTTCTTCGCGCTCCTCACCGGCGCGGCATCTATCGCAGCGTCGCCGCTCTCAGGGCTGACATCACTTCGTTCATCGACCGACACAACGCCGATCCAAAACCGTTCCGATGGACTAAGTCCGCCGATGACATCCTTGCTTCCATCGAACGCTTCAGCCGATACAATGCCACGGCAAAACACGACCCAATGTCGCGAATTTCTGGTTCAGGACACTAGCTGCCGCGCTCCGAGGGGACCGTCGGGACGAACAGGCCACCTAATTCATCGCAATACCCGCTGCACGTACGCCAATCCCGTGTGAACGCGCGGCACCTCAATACGTCGGCGCAGTGAAAAAGCAGCAGCGGCGCCGACAATTCAAATGATGCCTAGGCGAATCGGCTTGACGACGCACTGGGTGCGGCTGCTCGTCCCTAGCTTTCGCATTGCGTTCTTGAGATGAAAGTTGACTGTATTCTCGCTAACTTTCAGTATGACTCCGATTTCCCAAGATGATTTTCCGTCTTCGACCCACCGGAGTCAGTCCTCTTCTCGCTTGGAAAGGGCGTCTTGCATACAACATCCGGCGTTCGCTAGTATCCGGAATCAGAGCTGAGTGATACGGCGGCCTTTGAAGCGGCGTTGGCGGACCTTTTTCTTGGTCCAGACGAAGGGCTCGGCTTGTCGTTGTACGCGTTGACGTAGGCATCGATGTGTTCCTGAAGCTGCTTGAGGCTTGTGAAGGAGGTGCCGCTGAGCGACTGCCCCTGCAGGATTGAGAACCATACCTCGACCTGGTTGAGCCAGGACGCACTTGTCGGCGTGAAATGGAATTGCACATTGGGATGGGCCTTGAGCCAGTCCTCATTCTTCTTGTGGGTGTTGAGGTTGTCGAGGATGACGTGAAGCTTTCGGCCCGGAAAGGCCGCGGTGAGGCTGTTCATGAAATCGAGAAACTCGACACGGCGACGGCGCTTTGAATGCGTAGCGATGATTTTTCCGGTGGCGACTTCGAGCGCCGCAAACAATGTTGTGGTGCCGTGCCGCTTGTAATCGTGGCTCTGGCCGGTTAAGGCGCGGCCATTGGCAACTTCAGATAGCCCTGCGCTCGCTCCAAAGCCTGGATCGAGGGCTTCTCGTCCACGCATAGCACAATAGCCTTCGCCGGCGGGGCGACGTACAGGCCAACGACATCTGCGGCTTTGGCCGTAAAGTTCGGGTCGTTGCTCTCACACCAGGACTTGCGAGCCGCGAGGTCAATCTTGTGGCTGCACAGGAACCGCCAGACATATTGGACGTCAACATCGCCTAGCGCCTCGGCCAGCAGAGGGCCGGTCCAGCGCGCAAACCCTTGCGGGGGCGGTCTATCCAGCAGCTTCAGAATCCGCTTGTCGGTCGTCTTCGTATAGATCGGCTGCTTGCCGGGCCGCGGCTTGTCTTGCAGCCCTTCAATGCCTTGGTCGGCATAGCGATGCCGCCAAAGGCTGACAATCCGCGGCTGGACCCAAACTTCCTTGGCGATCGACCGGGTGCTGCGCCCGTCCGCCGCCAACAGCACTATCCGCGCCCGCTTCAAATCGCGCTGCAACGTCACCGACGAGCGGCAACACGCTTCAAGCACCTTGCGATCTTTCCTCGAAAGGCGGACTTCTCTTGCTTCGGGTATCATCCCGGCCTTGAATCACGACTCACGTTCCAAGAAAAGTGGGTACTAGGGGCGCGATCTCTGCAAACGCGTGATGAAACTGCCAGGCCAGTGCCTTGAGATGACTGGAGACGATACTGGAGGTCAGCATCGTCGAAGCTAGACGCAAATGATACGACAGACTGGCTTGAGGAACTCATCCCAGATGAGGACGCGAGAGGACGGATCCTCTACGAGACCCCAACAGCCCTCTACGGCTTCCGCAACTAAGACCTGGATACGAAGCATTCCGCGCGCTGCAATCCGGTGTTCCAGACTGGCGCGCTTCGGATCATTCCACATAGATGGTATTGGCGCCACTCTGGCGGAGAGCGCGGCGTGCACTGCGGATGTCAATGTTTGTGAATTTCTTTGCAAGTACTTGTTTCGATCCGGACTGCGCCAGCGAACCTGATCCTGCATGGTGGATCGAGCGTTCGCACGCTTACTTATGCCTTCAAAGGATGCAACGAGCGGAGAAAACGAAGATTTCCGAAGTCGAGATGACCACACGACCACACTCGCAGCTCGGATAAAAAATGCCCTCCGAGTTCGCCTTCACCTGCCGCCCGCGACGGAATCTGGCGCTGCGTAATGCCAATGGCTCCGCTCCTGCTCCCATCGCTATCACAGCCCAATGGGCAAATCCAACTGTCGGAACGAACCCAGAACTGCATAACATGTGGGGGCAAGGTCAGCCCGGAACACATAAATCGACTCTCGAACGGATCTGAGCCCGCATCGCGCGCAACCGCGACAAGGCCATCGACGCCCTTGCGGAAGTCGACTGGATGGCTGACCAGGGACACCGTAAGCCCCGGTGACACTTTCAATTACCCACATTTCCGGCCATGCCGAGTTCAAGACCGATTTCGATATCTGTCAGCCTTGAAAGTCCTCGCCAAATGACTGTGTTTCCGGGCGGGGGATCGCTTGATCGCGCCAGGTAGCCTCCGAGCCTGGCGAGCTTTATGAGATAGAATGAGAGCGTTCCTGATCTGCATCGTCGATTTCCAGCGTCAGCGACAAGTTGATCCAACAGTCCTATCTCGGTCGAGGCCAGCGCCATGGCGGGTGCTACATTCGGCGCGGTGCGGTTCAGCATGGTCAACCAGAATACACGCCAACCCAGGATACAGAAGACCGCCATGAGATTGGCCAGCCGATCAGCCGTGCGTAGTTTGGAATCTTCCGCGCGGCAGCCTGATTTGAGGATTTTGTGGAAGACCTCGATCTTCCAACGCATGGCATACCAGTCGATCTTTTCGATGGCCTCCGAGCGCGTACGGGCTGGCAGGTCGGTGATCAACTTCCACTCGATCGGCTTGCGTCCCTTCGGTGCGCCGCACTCGGTGGCATGGATCACGGTCAGGTCCAATGCCGGATAGCGCTTCTGCTTGCCGATTGGAGGCAGGACGTGGACTCGTTTGGTCCTTATTTCCAGAGTGACCGATATCGGGTCGCCGTTTTCGTTGCGAACCTCAACACGATGCAGACCTTTTATAGCGACCTTATCCATCTCATCCGAAATTGTGTGGTCGCCATCGCCAGCAAGCCTGTCCGTTTGCATACGCACGATAAAATGCATGCTCAAGTCGTGGGGCAGGCAGTAAAGTTCGAAAATGTCGCTCTCGCGATCGCCGACGTGGATGCAGCGATCCGATTTGCCGAGAAGACCAATCGATTGCCGCAGATTGTCCAACCACCGCACGCTTTCCTTCTTCTCGATGGGAACTCGCGTCGGATTGATCTTGCGCTTGAGCGCCGCCGTTCCCTTGAAAATCTTGCGGGTCCAGAATTTCACAGCGGTCAACCCGAGCGGCAGTCCGTCTGTCGTGACCGCTAGGCTTGAATGCATCAGGATCCCGCAAAGCGTGTGATGGCGGTAGCGGCCTTTCTTGTCCTTGCCGCTGTTGATGTTCTTCGTGATTCCGACAAGTTCGGGGCGAGCACGCTGATAGGTAAACTCCGTCGTGTCTCTTGCAACAGCAGTACCGTGCCACGGGCCGCTTCAAAGCGTGCACGCGTCGCGTCGAAGTGCCCGCTCAAAATATCGCCTTCGTGCACCCGTTTATTGGCAAAGAACCGATAGGCCGCTTTGGTGTTGGCCCAATCCTGGCACGCGAGCGGAATGCTTTCTCCGATCCCGCCTCCCATCCGGATCAAAAGCTCGCGAAACCGTTTGCCAAGACGCGCATCCCTGAAGACATTCTCGCCAATTTCCCCGTCGATCCAATGGGCGGTACCGCCCGGTCGGTCATATATTTTTGTCGTTCCAGACGAAGCCGACAAGCGCAATGTCGTCCGCGGCAATCCCATGGTGCACCTCGTTCCCTCGATTCAGGTGCTCAGCAATGAATCACAAGGGATTCAAACGACTCAAGAAATTTCAATCGGCGCGACCCAAATAGAGTCAATGACTTATGGGTAATTGAAAGCCGGTGACAGCCGCCTTCCCGGACTGTGCTCGATGAAGAAATGATTTGCTCATTGATTTGCAAACAAATGAGCAACGTGACCACGGTTACGGTCTTGTCCGGTCCAGAGCAGTGATGGCGGTGGACCACTGCCGAGTATCTTCAGCCAAATAAACTGCCAAAGGCATTTACAGACGCGCGAAACGCAAACGAAGCCCCTCTATGAACTTTGAGACGCGCGATAGCGCGGCTGCGCGGTGTTCCAAGACTCTTTTCTCGACAAAAGTCCAGGAGAGGTACGCGGCTGCACCTGAAGAGAGGACGCCATAGGCGATGTTCAAAAACCAGAAAGTCCCGCCTGGAAGCAATTCAAAGGCTGCCTGTTGAAAAGGAAAGGCGTAAATATAGATGCCATATGAGTAATCGGCGCCGCGCACCAGAAGCACTCGCCTTGGATTCAGTAGCCCGACGTACGTTGCTGAGTAGGCGACGAACGGTGCCTCGAGGTAAGATATCACTCTGAAGTAGAAGAGCCCTAAGGACAGTGTCAAGCTCAGAACGAATAGAGGAAACGAGAACGGCAGCATGTTCCGGAGTAGATAGATTGCAACTCCGAACATGAAAGGGAGGATCATCTCTCCGTGGCTAACGCCGTAACTGGGGGAAGTCATTCCCTTTGCAGAAAAAGCGAGCATCGCAAGGATGGCTACGCTCGTGAAAAGGATCGGTCTCTTGGCGACCCCAGCTATTCCCAAAGCTGCTATTGCAGCATAGCATTCCAATTCAAAAGGAATAGTCCAAATTGACCCGTTCACATAGTTCGGAGGAGATCGGTTCTCAAAAACGCCAGGAAGGTAGATGTGCACCCAGCCTATTATACTGGCCATGTAGCGCCAGAATTCTGCATGGGAAAAATAGTCGGTTAGAGACAGCGACGTTAACAGCGCGCCTAGTAGCAGTGCGGAAATTAACGTCTCAACGGAAAGGCCCGGAACAATTCGTAGAAATCTGAGGGTCAGAAATGCAGGGACTGTGTTACGTTCCAGACTTCCCGCGACGAGGAATCCACTCATGGCAAAGAAGCATGGAACAATAAATTTCAACATTGGGTGCAGCGGACCACCCCACATCTCCAAATGAATCTGCATCCCGTAGCATATTGATACGCTATGGACGGCTATGACGCTGATCGCCAGAAAGAGCCGAAGATAATCAAAACCGGATGGCCGATTTTCTGCTCGCATCAATTGATCCGAGATCGTCTTGTTGCCCAAGGAAAACGGTAACCATCTGTTCATAACTCGCCGACCCCCGTGATACTTTTGACCCTGCCGTCTTTGTACATCGGTGGAATGCATCGAGAATTGACGTGGGAAAGCCGGTACGATGCGCGAATTCCGGATCGCGGCGAAGCATTTCGAGCATCCGGTAGGCAATAGACCACTGCCCTGGCCGGGCCGGATCGACATATCGATTAACCTATCCGGCGCTCGTGGTGGGTACTTCGCGCGGCTCGGGCACTCCCTCCGATGGTCCGCCAAGGACGCCCTCGCCTTGCGCAAAGGTCGACCAACCGATCCTGACAACCTTATCAACTTCCGCATTCTCCGACGACGAGTTCGTTATTGAATGATCGCGCCTTTGTCGTACACACCGCCGCACGCGTGCATCGTAGTAACGCTGGTCGCGATCGGCATCGGCTTCGCGTTCGACGACTGCGGGTACACCAGACGCAGACCGACGCAAAAGTAGGAGCCACCTTCAGCGGCTTAGGTATTGAAAATGCTTAACCACCTGCAACTCCTTACCGTTTTCGAGCCCATACAGATACCAAGCGCATGAAGCATCTCCACACGGGCGCCCCATGCAAAGAGCCGGTTCAGTCTTGGGACGGGATGGTCGATTGCGGCCGAGATCTCCCTTGTTGCCGGTTGGCTTCCTCGCAAAGCGCGCGCGGAGCTCCTCCCCCACAGTGAATGCACCTGACCTCAGTCAAGTGTTGATGCCTCTCTCAAAAGCAACAGCCATGCCAATGCCGTTTAAGCGAATTTGATACGTGTTTCGACAGTCGCAAACGGCGCTGGTGTTTTGAATGCGACAGTCGTCGTACCGCTGTGAGAAACCGGACAGAGGATCATGAACCTCCTCCGATTGAGCGTGGCGGGCATATCCCACCAAACAGTTGCAAGGAATTCAAGCTGGTCGGCATCTCGTTGACCTTCGCTTCGATCGCGAAAGCTGTTTCACGAAAGCCGGATACGGGAAAGCTGTACGTCCGGCTTGTGTGACGGACGGAGGCAGGGTCTTCAAACGGCGTCTCCTCCGGTCTGACAGCGATGAAACAGGGTAATTCAGGTGGAAGAACGGACATTATTGTGCGAACGAGAGATGCTGATGAAGCAGCATAGCCAGCGCTCACATGGCCGAATAGGTACTTGTGGCGAGCACCTGCAAGGCAATGGGACGAGAAAGAGAATTGAATTCTGGGTGCCGCCCGCTTCATACAATCCATCAAGCAGAGTGGGCTGCTTGCACGCCGCGTCGACCCAGTCCATTGTAAGAGGCGGACCGTGTTTCGGACGCACCGTATGTCGTTGGAAAGCAGACGCTGCCGGCGTCTGGAAACACGCCGCTCTGTTTGAACCGCGACATTGCTCTCATAGAGAGCTGTCCGCCTGCCGCGCCTGTCGGTGGCGCAAATCCTGCTTTTGTCTTCAATGCAAACCAGGAGGACGCTATGCCACGCTCTGTGAGGCGCCGGACGCCTATCTACGGCTCTCATCAATTGGGATCGGCCCCTTCAGCATCAAGTCGATGTTTGCCACCAGGCGTCGGACCCAACAACCCGGATGCGCTTTTACCGCACTGCCATCATTGCAGGCAGCTATGCCGCGCCGCTGATCTTCCGACAATAGCCGCCTGCCAGACCGGCGTCCGTTTGCAGCGCAACTTACAAGCTGCGAATCAACACGGCCATCGGCAAGAACCTCCCGTCAACATCACACCTAATGCAGAGCAGCCTCGCGTTTCCTTGGCAGATGCGGCCTGAGCCGTTTGGGGGCGATCGAATGCCTATGCAGAACGAGCCTCTCACAGTGCGGCGACGCGATCTGCTCTCGCTGATTGGTACCGTGGCCGGCAGCGCCGCGATGTACCACACAATGACGGCGCTCGGCTTTGCCTCTGAATCTCGTTACACAGGGCCGATCCGGCTGGACGGTGATGCCAAAGGCGCTTCTGTGCTCATTCTTGGTGCGGGCCTTGCCGGCATGACGGCGGCGCTGGAGCTACGCGAGGCCGGCTACAAGGTCCTGATGCTGGAGTTCAACGACCGTCCCGGCGGGCGAAACTGGACCCTGCGCGGTGGCGATATTTTTGTTGAACTCGGCGGCTTCAAGCAGATCTGTGCCTTCGAGAAGGGCCTTCATCTCGATCCGGGGCCATGGCGGATTCCCTATCATCACCGCGCGCTGTTGGATTATTGCAAGAGGCTTGGCGTTGCGCTCGAGCCCTTCGTCCAGGTCAATCACAACGCGTATCTACACGCCTCGGGCGCTTTCGGCGGGGCGCCGCAGCGAATCCGCGCAGTAAAGGCCGATTTCCAGGGCCAGATTTCGGAACTGCTTGCGAAAGTTGCAAACCAGGGCGAGTTGGATCAGGCTGTTTCCGTGAAGGACAAGGAAATCCTGCTGCTTGCATTGAAATCCTGGGGCGCGCTTGATCACAACTACAAATACAGAGAGGGCCTGATTGCCTCCGCATATCGGGGTTATGCCAAACCGCCCGGCGGAGGGCTGTCCGCGACTCCCCTTCCGAGCGAACCGGTAGCGCTCTCGGATATCCTGAAGTCGCAACTGTGGCGCTATTTTTGGAATTTCGCCAGGTACGAATTGCAGACCACAATGTTCCAGCCCGTCGGCGGCATGGATATGATCGGCAAGGCCTTCGCGCGCGAAGTCGGCGAACTCATCCGCTATAATGCAAAGGTCACGGAAATTTGGCAGAACGATTGCGGCGTCACCGTGACCTACGTGGACGCCAAAAATCCCGCGCAGTTGCAAAAGGTCACTGCCGAATGGTGCCTGTGCACGATCCCGTTGTCGATCCTGAGCCAATTGCCTATCAATGTCGGCGCCGCGATGAAGGCGGCTATAGATGCCGTGCCTTATGGGGCATCGGTAAAAGTCGGGCTGCAGTTTAAACGCCGATTCTGGGAGGAGGACGACGCGATCTATGGCGGCATCAGCTACACGGATTTGCCAATCCGTGAGATCGGATATCCCAACACCGACTACAACAAGTGCGGCCGCGGCATCTTGCTCGGTGCTTATCTTTTCGAGGGCGCCAACGCCTTCGAGTTCACCGCCATGCCGCCGGATGAGCGCGTGGCGCGCGCGGTCGAGTTCGGCGCCGTCATCCATCCTCAATACCGGACGGAGTTCGAGAACGGCATCGCGGTTGCGTGGCATCGGGTGCCATTCACGCTTGGGTGTAGCGGCCACTGGTCAGAGGAGGCGCGCAAGCAGCATTATCGCAATCTATGTAGGATCGACGGGCGCATTTTGCTCGCTGGCGAGCATGTCTCGGCGTTACCGGCCTGGCAGGAAGGCGCCATCCTCTCCTCACTAGACGCCATCGCGCGGCTGCATGAGCGGGTGATCAAGCCATGAGGCGAAGATGCGTCCGCGGCATTAAGCATGTCACCTTCGCAGCCATAGCGGCGCTGTTGTTGCGGTCGTCGTATCCCGTGCTCGGGCAAAACGATCCGAAGGCGCTAAAGAGCCATTATTCTTCCTCCAGCGATCGCTTTGTTGAGACGACTGGCGAGCAGCTATATATCAATGTGTGCCGCGGCTGCCACATGGACGATGCGATGGGCGCAAGCGCCGCAGCCAGCTATCCGCCGCTAGTCGCCAACCGCAATCTCGAAGCGAGCTTTTATGTTATCGATGTCGTCCTCAACGGCCGCCGCGGCATGCCCTCCTTCGGCGACATGATGAGCGACGACCAGATCGTCGGAGTCGTGAACTACCTGCGCACGCATTTCGGAAACAGCTACTCAGATGCAATCAAGGCGAGTGACGTGCAAGCGGCGCGAAGGTGAAGGGCGCAAGATAATGAAGAACGACGTTCTGCTTGCCCCACTTGCGGGCAGACCGCCGGGAGTCGGGTAAGCGTCTTCGGGCAGTGGTTGATACCAATTATTCGAGGGATTGTGGATGGCAGCGCTTTTTGCATGCTGTCATTCGGCTCATACACGCCTCCGTCGGAAAATTCAACAAAATCCAGCGTGCCACTTTCGCGTCGGACCTAATTCGAGCAAGCCGTTCAGGATCGTCGGCTAGCTCGGCGGTCACTATGCGAGCTTGGGCTTCGAACATCTTTACCGCGGGTGGTGAGCCAACTTCGCCGCGGTTGGTGACCTGGCCTGCTCCCGGAATCTTGAGCCGGTCTGAGTGAAAGCTTTCCGGCTATGATCGCCGTGGAAGGGGCTGTAGGCGATAAAACGTCGAAACTCACGCCCCGCAGACAGCCCTCACCCTGCTGAGTCAGATGCCCCGACCACGAGAATAGCAAGGTGAAGAAGCTGAAGAGGTGTCGCTCGACAAGGATTGCCGCAGGGACGTCATCCGCCGAATGCATGGTCGCACTGCTAGGCCTCCATCCCCACCGGGGTTCGGGACACTTTTTCAACGCCCGACATCGGCATCACGCCGAAGGTTCGCAGTTGAACAATGTCAGCAGAGCCATAAAGCCGACGCTGTGGAAACGGTTCTCTCTCTATTTATTTCCAAAGACCGCGCTCGTGGTTCGTTCCGATCCATGAACGGGTCCTCCTTTCCAGCCTCAGGGGGAGGTGGACTATCCACACTGCCGGAACGATGATCGCGGCGAATACGGCAAACAGCTAACAATCATTGCAGCGAGGGAACTCTTTGCAAGGAGCACAACGCGGTGAGCCTACTGCAGAACTATGATTTCAGGTGGCCCCAGACCGACTACCGCATCTAATCATCAACTCCGCCGCAAATTTCCAACCCTAACCCGTGCAGCGTAGCCGCGGTGTCGCCCTGCAGCAGCAGCAGGCCCTGCTGTTTTCAACGAATTCCTTTCCGTGCCACCAGAAACGAGCGTCGTTCACGGTTCTCCGAACTTCCGGCAACGTCTTGTTCCTTCCGTGCTGACGAACTTGCGTTGCAACGAAGGGAACTAGCAGATCCTCGACGCTCAAAACCTCACCGTTCTTGACCACACGGCTGACCTTTGCGGCATCCTCGATATGCAGCAGCGGGTTTCCTTCGACGAGGACGATGTCGGCAAGCGCCCCCTCGGCAATCGTCCCCAAGGGTTCGCCAAGAAATTCGCCAGGATAGCGGGTTGCCGTCAACAGCGCTTCATATGGACTCACGCCATAGCGAACCATCGCCCGCAGATTGAGATGTAAGCTGATGGCCGGGAAGTCGATCGGCGCGTCGGTCCCAGTGATGATTCGGCCACCATCGCGCAACACCCCCTTGACTTGCGCGACATTGCGTTCGAGTTCGGCCATCATGGTCAGCCCATTTGGACCTGCCATCAGTCTGGCGCGTTCTTCGAGTCGTGCATACTCCCACGCGGGATAAAACGTTTTAATCCGGATGTCGTCGATCCACGAACGATCCTCGCCCAGCAATGCGTTGGCGGTGAAGATGGTCGGCGTACACGAGATGCCGCTCTGCACGAATACCTCGAGGACGTCCTGATAGGCGACTCCCAATCGACTCATGGTTCGCGAGTAACCGAGCCGGCTGGTGGCGCCAAGATGCTCCATCGCGTCGGCGCCGAAAGCCGCGGCGGGATACTGGTAGTGTGACGTGACATGCAGACCGCGGGCATGCGCCCAGGCAATGACATCGCGTTGCGTCTCGGGCGCCAATCGGACATAGGTCTTGACGAGATCGTACGACAAGGCTTCCGCGCGTTGCAACTCCAGGGCGATCTGTCCCTGCTCGGTGACCGGGCGCATGAAATTATAGAATATCCTGGACCCGTCGATCGCCTCCCCCGTCGCAAAATGACGTGGACCCACCCGGGCCCCGGAGTCGATGGATTCCCTATCCTCCACCATGTGATAAGCGGGCGAGCCGACGGAGCGGGTCGTCGTGATCCCCAGAGAAAGCCACAACCGGCCTTGCCGGTCGCCATATGAATAGCCCTGCATTTGGCGATGGGTGTGCATGTCCATCAACCCAGGCATGGCTGTCGACCGAGGAGCATCGACGATTTTGGCGTCGCCATAAGCATCGCCGCCCTGGGACACAATACCGGTGATCTTATTGGAGGCGATGAGGATATCGACATTCTCCCGAAGGTCCGGACCGCGGCCATCCCACAAGCGTGCGACGCGGAGCACTGTCCGGCCCGCCGGTTTGGCCATTGCCCAATGCAACGAAAGCGGTACGCTTTGCGGCTCTCCCCCGTCGGCCGCAAGCAACCGCAAATTTCCATTACATAGATAAAGCAACGTTTTGGAGTCACCGCTCCACGTCGGCGCGTCCGTAACCTCCGCATTGATCACACGTGGCGGGCCGGTCAGCCTGCATCGGGCATCAACCGGAGCGATCCACAGCAGACTGGCCAGCACGAAAGCTACCTTCGTCCCGTCAGGTGACCACACAGGTCCGTCGTCGCCGCGCGTACTGAGCGATCGGTGCGGAAGAGCGGACTGGTATTCGACCTCACCTGTTATCCGATCGACGGTCAGGATTTCACTCAGCCCCTCGCGATAGCTAGCGGAGTAAGGTTTGAATGCTGCAAGGGCGATTGTCCGCCCATCAGGCCCCCAACTCGGCCTGCCCGGTTCCCATAAAGGACCATAGACTTTCTGAACAGTGCCGCTCTCGATCTCAATCGTATAGAGACTGCCGGCCTGATCCAAAAACGCGATCAATCTGCCGTCCTGCGACCATGAACCGGATAACGCAGCATCGGACCGGTGTGTGAGTTGGCGATCTTCGCCGGTGCGCAGGTCGCGCAACCAGACATCTAGCTTGCCGCCGCGGTCACTTGAATAAGACAGCCAGTGCCCGTCAGGCGACCATGCCGGGTCGGATTTATGGAATCCGTCGCCGCAAACGCGGCGCGGCCGGTCTCCTATCGTCATCGTCCAGATATCGTTGAGAGCGCGGAACGCGATATTGCGGCCATCGGGCGACAAGGCCGGGCTACCAATACCGAGAACCGGACGTGATGCGACCGAATCGAAGTCCCGCCGCACTTTCTTGTGCTTCGGCTTGACGATTGGAAGCTGCGCAGAGAACTCAATAACGGAACACTGCGTGGTTTCCAGGGCGCGCCGCCGGATCTTGCCCCCCGACGTGTATACGAACTCGCCAGTGGGCAACCATGACGCCCGAAAAGGAAAAATGTCTTCGCCTTGCACGATAATACCGCGGGGCCCATGCAACTGCGCCGCCCCGTTGCTCAGAACAAGGTAGGTGAGATCCCCGTCGGGAGACCAGGATGGAGCGTGGATCTCCTTTTGATTAAGGATGTCTCTTGAGCTGTGAACGGAGGCAAGAGTGGTCCGGTTACCCAACTCGTCCATCACGTCCAGTGATGACCTGTTGGTGACGAACGCAATCGTTCGTCCGTCTGGGGACCAGGCCGGCTCGGTCTCCTCGGTCGCGGAATCGACCAACGATTCCACCGCGCCAGTATCCCGGTCAAAAGCGTAGATGCCGTAGCCCATGCCGCGATCCGACGAGAATGCGATGCGTCGACCATCTGGAGAGTAGCTTGGTTCGCGATGATCGTGCGGACCACGCGTAAGCTGCCTCAACCCGCTCCCATCGGCAGAGATTGTCCAGAGATGCCAATTTCCGTCGCGATAGGATTGAAAAACGATCTCCTTCCCGTCTGGACACCAGTGCGGTTGCGCGACGTCGCCGAATTCATCAGTCAACCGCCGCGCGAACCCGCCCTCGATGCCAACAAGCCAGAGGCTTCCGGCCAGGTCGAATGCGACCTTACGCCCGTCCGGCGAAACGGCAGCAGAGATGTTCGTTCCCTCGGCAACGGTCGCGTAATGTTCGGCCCTGGAAGGGGAGATGTGGGATAGAGAAGCGCCATAAGGGGCCAGTATCGCACCGCCCCCCATCGACAATAATTTACGACGACTGATCGCGCTTCGTGAGGTTGTCGTCATTATACAACAACTTTCTTCGACCTGTGCCGTTCTATCGCGGCCTTGAATGGACTATGGCGCCCCAAGAGCCTAGGCGTTCGACATTCGGAACGAATATGAGCGGCAGCCACATATCTCGGGGCTTTCGCCCCCTATGACATTCGGTGGCTGGGGCAATTACGACGGGTCCAAGAAGCACCTGTATTGCTCACTCTACTCTTCGGCAAGATACCGCTGCTTACGATCAGGTGAGCGCGAAACAAGAACAGAGCTCTTGCTTGGTCAAGCGTTGTGGAACGCGGGTACTGGAGTGGCATAGATCTCCTCCTCCGTTTGTTGCGGCGAAAGCCAAGCAGATATCGGGCCAGTCCACTTCCCAATGACGCTGCCGCACATTTTCTATAGAATGTCAGCCCTATAAATAACAGAGTCCCCCGAAGTTATGACGCAACAGGTCGCCAGGCCTTGTGACCGCTCGCAGTGCGCACTCCGTCCAACGCACCTCAGGTCAGCGTCGTAGCGTGCCACCAAAGCTTGTGTTCGCTCTCCCGTTTGCACCACGTACTTGCTTAACATTATGTGACCGTCATCCATTGCCTGGCTGTTGCAGATCCGTGGCGCCACGCACAATTCGCCCTCAGTCAACTACCGACTGAAACAGTTGATACAAGACACAGCAATATGCGAGCGCTTGTTGCGACTATCGGTTGCCAGGCCGACCTGACCGTAAGGAGGCCACTTCTCGATAGCCATAGAGCGGCGACTTCGACCGATTAGGCGAAACTGGTCGCACTCACGAAAGAGAATAGGACGCTTGGAATTGGGTCACGCCGTATGATGATCATCGCTGCAAGTGAATCACTGCAGGCAGGCCACTCTAACCGCGGCAGGGGCCACCGCTCCTCAGTTTCGTCATCGCCGAAGCGCACTGATTACGCCACCGATCTGGAGATACTGGTCCAGTGTCTAGCAAGCTCACCCGCGATTAAACAACACGCAAAGATTTGCACTCGGGTGAAGAGCAGAGCAACCCTTTCACATTCCTGGACAGAAAATGAAGTTGGGTGAACTTCCTTCGCGCATCCCTGTGGCGGGCAGGTTACTTGTTGGCAGGAATCGCCGAGGCACCTGGGTTGCTCGCGACCAGAATCGCCGTTTTGGCGGACTGTTCGTGAATCGCGCCCAAGCATTAAAATACGCGCGCAGCCTTGGCCAAGATTCAGAAGGTATTGTCGAGGTGGCGGAAGAGATCGAGCTCGACATTTTCTAATCTCTCAGCCCGTTTGCGCTCATAACGATTTGAGTCCGGCCCGACGAGAAACAAAGAGTCAAAGAGTGAAGGCATACCGAATAAGCACCATCGCGGGAGATTGTGCCTAGGGTTTGGTCATGTTGAACGCTTTGGCCGATGAAGAGAACCACAGCATGAGAAGCAGTCGCTTTTGCCAAGAGCACTCCTATCGGGATCAAAGGTAACCGGTATGAGCTCCCACGTCTGCGGCGATCAGGGGGCGCGTGCGTAGCGGATCGGCATCCAGTATTGGCGCGTGGCCTCGACAGCTGCTGGAATATCGGCGTTACGGAGAAAGTGCCCGGTCTCGGGGTCCCTTGCTGGCAGTCCGAGCAGTGGGTGCCCCTGATCGTCGCGACAGTGCAGCAGGATGGGCAGAACCAGGCAGTGATTGAGGTTGCCGGCGTCCAGCAACGGCGCCCACGCCGGCAACCTGAGCCGCATCGCGGCGTAGAATCCCTGACACCAGGGTCGCGGATCGACGTCGCCATTGGGTTGGCGCCGGTGCATCGGCTCGAACTGGTCGGGCGCGGTCGTAAGGACGTTGCTGATGTCGTTATGGCGCAGCGCGGCGGCGGAGAGCGCCGCGAACTCCGGGGTGCCGCCGTGGTTGAAAGCGTCGGCGTCGATGGCGAGCAGCGGGCAGATCCAGTCGAGCGGGCTCATCGACACTGGTCCGGCCACGATCGCGGCGACATAACCGTCGAGCATGGGGATGCTGGTGGCGGCAGGATGCCGATCGACGCGAGCCTGCAGCCACCGCTCGAGTTCCTCAAGCGGCATCGCGGCGGTCGCCATCGACGGCGCGGCCTTATGGCGGCGCGAGCTCATGCCACGGCCTGTGCGGTACGCTGGCGGGCCGCCTTCCAGTTCCAGGCCAGCAGCTCGTGCAGTTGATGGCTCTTGGTTCGCCCGGACGCGATGCGCTCCAGCACGTCGGCGAGGTAGGCCTGCGGATTGAGCTCATGGAGCTTTGCCGTGTTCACGATCGATGCCAGGATTGCCCAGCTCTCGGCGCCGCCCTCGCTGCCGCTGAACAATGAGTTGCGTCTTCCCATGGCAATCGGGCGCATTGAACGCTCGACCGTATTGCTGTCGACCTCGACGCGGCCGTCACGGAGGAACAGCGTCAGCCCGTTCCAGTGATTGAGCGCGTAGTTGATCGCCTCCGCCAGCTTCGACTGCGAGAAGAGCTGGTCGACAATCGCGGTCAGTCGCGCCTTGAGTGCCGCCATCAACGATGCGCTCCTGGTGCAGCGGACGGCCAGCCGCTGCTCGGCAGTGCTGCCGCGGATGTCCGCCTCGATGGCATAGACCGCCTGCAGGCGTTCGATCACCTCGCGCGCGAACGGCGACTGCGTCGTTTTGAATACCTCGACGAATTTGCGTCGGGCATGGGCGAGACAAAAGGCGAGCTGGATCGCGCCGCCGTGACCGCGGGCGAGCGCCTTGTAGGCGGCATAACCGTCCACCTGCAGAATACCGGAAAAGCCCTTCAATTGTCCGGCGATTTGCTCGGTGCCGCGGCCGTTGGCGAACACGTAGGCAACCGCCGGCGGCGAGGGGCCGCCCCATGGCCGATCATCCATGGCATGTGCCCAGAACTGGCAGATGCGGGTGCGATGTCGTCCGGGATCGAGCACCGGCATTGGTGTCTCATCGCAGAACAGGCGCGGCGAGGCCTGGATCGTGCGCAGCTGAAGCTCATAGAGGATCCTGAGCCACCAGGCCGCACGCTTCACCCAGCCGGCCAGCGTCGCGCGGTCGAGATGGACACCCTGGCCGGCCAGAATTTGCACCTGTCGGTACAGCGGCAGATACCAGGCGAACTTCGAGACCACCACGTGGCTCACGAGTGCGGTCGAAGCCATGCCGCTCTCGATCAGGCGCGGCGGCACCTTCGCTTGGACCACACCATCGGTGCAGCTGCGGCAGCCATATTTGAGACGGATCGTGCGCAGCACCCGCAGGATCGCCGGGATGATGTCCAGCACCTCGCTGACGTCCTCGCCGATCTTGTGGAGCTGACCCTGGCAGCACGGGCAGGCCGTCGCCTCCGGCTCCAGCACCTGCTCGCAGCGCGGCAGGTGCTTTGGGAGTGCGCCGATGTTGCGGCGCGCCTTCTTGCGTAACTTGCCGGGCGGCTGCGCCGCAGGCGCATCGTCGTTGGCCTGCACAGGCAACGTGGCGTCGGTCTCGAGATCGCCCAGCTCAAGCGCGAGTTGCTCGTCCACGAGCACCGCAAGTCGCTCCGAGCGCTTCCCGAAGATCATCTCCTTGAGCGTCTGCATCGCCACACGCAGCTTCTCGTTCTCGGCGTCAAGCGCGAGCACCATCTCGGTCAGAGCTGACGGATCGGTCGGGAGAGCGTCGGGGCGAATCGCCATAACCAGACGATACATCCGCGCGCCACAGGCTCCAGCGAAATCCCCACCTCTCAGCCGACAACGGCCGACTGCTTCACAGGCTTGGGTGAGACACGCGTCCACTCAAGCCCATCGATCAGCATCGCGAGCTGCGTCGCGCTCAGATACACCACGCCGTCGCGGATCGGCGGCCAGGTGAAGCGTCCCTCGTGCAACCACTTCGTCACCAGGATCATACCGCTGCCGTCCCACGCCAGAAGCTTCACTCTGTCCATGCGCTTGCTGCGGAACACGAAGACGTCGCCGCAATACGGGTTCGCATGCAACCCTTCGCTCACCAACGCCGACAGCGTGTGCACCGACTTGCGGAAATCGACCGGCTGTGTCGCTAACACCACCTTGAGGTCAGATCGTAACGCAATCACCGGTCGCCTCGGAGCGCCGCCAGCACCGTCGAAAGCGTCGCCAGCTCCACTCCCGGCTCGACCCGAATGCGCGCCCCGCTCATCTCGATCTCGATGACCCCGGAGAGCTTGGTGACCGGCGCAGCGATCTCCAACGACCTCGTCTGTACCGGCGAAACACGCGCGGGCTCGCCAGTCGTGTCGCCTCCGCTCTCCGCCTCGACGTGGATCGGCACGAAGCTCGGCGCCTTCCCGGCCACCGCCGCCGCAACCTGGCGTCGCCACACCGTGAGCAGCCCGCGGGCAACACCGTTGCGGCGCGCCACCTCGGAAATGTTGACATCAGCCTCAAAGCTCTCCGCCACGATCCGGACCTTCTCCTCGCCCGTCCATCGTCGGCGCCCCCGGTCCCCCGTGATCACCTCAATGCGACGATACGAGTCGCCTTCCTGCCTGGCATCAAGCATGGCATTTGCCATCGTTGCACCTCCACCGATCAGCTCATGCCAGGCTGTATCCCAGGCGAACCTCGCGACGGCGAGGTGGGCCCCTCATGCCGATTACGATCAAAGAGCTTGAGGCCGCGTTTCGGTTGGCGATTTGTGCCGCAACCACATTGCGAGCGCGCGAGTGGCGGCCGCCTCTTCCAAAAAGGCCAAGCGGCTGAAGAGGATGCAGATAAGGGCACTCGGCTGAGGAGGTTTTCGGCTGATACTGTGTGCTGGATGAACCCGATTCGGAAGAACTTGCAGCGAAACGAATCAAGACGCGCATCCAAGCGGAACCTATCGAGCAAGTAGTAGGTGCCAACCGCATCCGCGAACGCCGCCGTATGAAGGCATCAGGGTAAGCGATGTTTTGCGGCCACCTTCCGGATGATGTGCTGATCTGCGAGTCTGCGGCTTGGTTTTGACCGTAAGGCTTAGAATGGACACAGTGCG
>NZ_JBEPQC010000012.1:0-194708 GCF_040547675.1 Bradyrhizobium sp. RT6a | reverse complement strand
CCTTCGAAGCTTCCATCACGGCGATCTGCTGGACACCGCTCGTGCTTATGGGCAGCGCGACGCCCCCAAGAGATCCCGATGAAGATGAAGAGGATGAGGAGGATGAAGATGACGAAGGCGGCGATGACGAACCGGCGGTCGTGCGCGAGCCGGACGAAGACTAGATTGACGCGTGTTCGGCCGTCGGTGCTATAATATCCCCCATGGGCTGGGATGCGAAAGACATAGAGCTCCTCACCAGGCTCTGGTCCGTAGGACATAGCGCGGCGCAGATAGCGCGGCGGCTCGGGTGCAGTCGTAACGCGGTCTGCGGCATGCTGACCCGTCAGGGCCTGAAGCGCGGTCACAAGTTGCTCACGGCAAGGCCCAAGATAAGGCAGACACCGAAGCTGAGGGCGACGTCGTCGGCAGCTTGCGCCCTTCCAGTCGCAAAGAAGGTGTCGCGGAACGCAGCGGAGAGGCAGCAGCCTAAGCAATTCAGCAAGCAGCAGCTTTACGAGATACTGGCTGAAGCGGTCAAAAATACCGGCTAGGTCACCGCGAGCGCCGTTGCACTGCGCTCAGTATTCGGCTCGGCTCGGCAGTTCGGGGGTCGTGCACCTTCCCAAGTTCGTCTGCTTCGGGTCAAGGTGCGAAGAACCCGGCCTGAGCAAAACCAGTCCGCTTCCACCCACGAAGCTGACCTCAATGAGACGGTTCGCCACTTCGCTGATGCGCCAGCAGCGTTGCATAGGACGGCGATGCCCCAAGACCGGTGCTGGGCTGATCTGTGCTAGGCTTCTTCAAAACATGGTTGGTTGGCTTTGGCGGAGGCGATTGTGAGGCGACGTGAGTTCATCGCGCTCCTCGGCGGCGCGGCGGCAATCCGACCACTCGGCGCGCATGCGGAGCGTCCGCCAGAGCGCATCCTCTATTTCACATACTCCGCCGGCTATCGGCATGATGTCATACCGCTTTCCAAGGTAATCCTGGCCCAGCTCGGAAGCAATTCGGGTGTCTTTGAAGTCACTGCAACGGAAGACACGTCCGAATTTTCTGCCGAAAACCTCGAGCGCTACGCGGCGGTGATGTTCTACACAACCGGAGAACTTCCGATGAGCGACGCGCAAAAGAGAGCTCTTCTCAGCTTTGTACGCTCGGGCCGCGGGTTCCTCGGTGTTCATTCTGCGACGGACACATTCTACACTTGGCCGGACTATCTCGATCTGGTCGGCGGCTACTTTAATGGTCATCCTTGGCATCAGGCCGTGAAGATCGAGGTGGTTGATCCTGGCGATCCCCTGGTGGCTTTCCTCGGAAATTCGTTGCAAGTTGAGGACGAGATCTACCAAATCAGCGACTTCGATTATCGTGGATCACGCGTGCTCCTGCGCCTCGACCCAAGCTCGGTGGACCTTGGCAAGAACGGCGTGCATCAGCGATTCTATGGCTGGCCTCTCACCTGGACCCGGTTCTATGGCGAGGGACGGGTATTTTATTCGGCGCTGGGCCACGAGCCGTCAGTTTGGCAGGATTGCCGCTACCAGCGACTCCTCACGAACGCTATCCTCTGGTCTATGCGAAGGTCGCCCTAGGAGACGCCGCCGCACTTCGCATTTGCGCCACCGCCGGATTCGTCGGGTGGTGTCCGTGCCAGAGGTTCGGAGGGTCTTGGTCTGCGACTTCCGTTCCGGGTCAAAAGCGGCTGGCGAGCCAAGTTCAGCTCGGCGTCCGGTTCACCAGCGATAGCGGACATCACGGCGGCTGAACTGCTCTTCGGCTTAGGGCCACAACCGGACTCACATGAGGCAAGAAAAATACGCGCGCTCGGTTATCGCTTGCTGCCATGCGCGTTGTGGAGAACTATGCTGGCGGCAAACCAGTCCTCTCGGAGACCTGCCTGAGGAGGAAGTTCAATGCGCCGCATCGTGGTCTCATTTCTATTTGCCGCCTGCACGAGCACACTACTGTGGGCACAAGAGGTCAAGCCCGACTGGCCCATTCCATCGGAATTGAAATGGGAAGCCATCAACGGTTATCCCATGGCCTACCGGGAAGCGGGTGAGGGTACACCCATCGTGCTGGTGCACGGCTCTACAAGCGATTACCGGATTTGGAATGCCCAATTCGGCGCCTTTAGTGTCGCTTACCGGGTGATTGCGGTCAGCCTAAGGCACTTTTACCCAGAACGCTGGGATGGCAGCGGCACCGATTTCTCAATCGAGCAGCACGCCCAGGACATCGCTACGTCGATAAACAAATTGAATCTCGGGAAAGTGCACCTCGTTGGGCACTCGCGCGGTGGCGCGGTTGCAGTCGAGGTTGCGAAATCGCACCCCGAAGTCATTCGAACGCTGGTGCTGCCGGATGGCAGCATCGAAATGCCGGTGTCCGAGACCGCCGAGGCAAAAGAAGCCGGAGATTTCACAAAAAAGCTAATCGGGACCTTGCAGGAAAACTTAAGAACCGGTGATACAGCCAGAGCCGCGGAGATCTTCGTCGACACGTTGAGCGGCCCCGGCACCTGGCTAAGGTTTCCCGAACCTACGAAGGAAATGTTTCTAGCAAATATTTACTCGGCGTTGGGGGACAAAGACCGCCCGATCAGCACATGTGTTGACGTCAAGAAGTTTGACTTCCCCGTGCTGCTCATGACGGCCGACAAAAGTCCAAAGAAGTTTGAGTTGATGTACCGCGAAATGCGTAAGTGCCGGGAGTTTCCTGCGACGGTGGTGATACCGAATGCAGCACATGGCATGCAGCGATTGAATCCGGACGTGTTCAACAAGCTCACGTTGGAATTCCTGTCCAACCATTGATTTCTCGTTGACTGGGTGTCCTCGAACGAACAATGGCCCGCTTTTGGTCAAAAACAGAAGTCGCGACCTCGCGGTGCAATGTTTGCCTTGCTCCCCGCGAGCGGACATCGTCAGCATAGAGCCGCCGGGCGCTCGCGATTTCGAACTCAAGATCAATTTCAAAACTCTGCCACAGTCGGAAGTCCATTGGCAGAAATTGAGAGAATCAAAAAGGAGCCTGAACTACGAACGCACATACGGGCTCAACAGAGCCGACCAACTGGCCAAAACGGGTTGCCGCCCCAGCGTTTGGGAAACTGGGGCGGCATTGGGGGGCTGGGTTGGTTGGTCACGGCGTTTGGGGGTGCCGTTGACGGGATAATAAAACTTCAATTCGGCCATAGAGCCAATTGTCCTGAGGTACAGGATCGGATTTTGCTTCTTCAAACCAAGCCTAGGGTTCGGCCTCATGACTGAAATCACGCAAGCCGCGTCCGCGAAATCTATGACCATTTTGCTTGTCGTTCCGGCCGATGACCACGCTGTCGACGGCAACCAAGCCGCAACCATCGTCGTCATCGAAGTCAAAGATCGCACAACGGACCGCCGTGCTAACTTCCTCCCATGGTACATAGACGCCCCCGGCTCAGTCATCCAGACTGAAGCCGTCTCATTTTCGGCGCGTGCGGTTTCTGCATAACAGGCTGACTAAGGGCTCGTACTCCGAAAGAGCCAAGCGATTGCAATGCGGCTGAGAGCCGCCGAGGTCGTTCGCGGCGACGCGCTCGTCGAGCCACCTGGGGACTTCGATCGATGTTGCCGGCAGCCCGACAGCCCCTCGGGTCGCATTCGCCCATTGGCACAAAGTGCAGTAGCCGCGGGCGGCAGATCTGTTTTGTCTACGGTGCGCCTTGCCGATTCTTTCCAGCCCCCAAGCTTCCAGGATTGGCGGGAACGTACAGGCCCCGGCGCGGCATCCGCTTCGCCGGGGCCACGGACGCGGAGGTAGTCCAGGACTATGGACGCAACGGCGGATCGGCAACGAGGTTTGGAGTTGGGTCGCCGCTGGGCAGAGCATGCGTCGGCACACGAGCTCGCGACCATGGTGAGCGGGTCGTTTGATGAACTGAGCCAAATACTGCCACCGGACGTATCTGATCAGTTCGTCGGCGGCTTTCGCGAAGGCGTGTTGCACGTCTGGCGCGGGGCCTAGGCGCCCCTCAGCACAACACTCCTTCTACGGTGTTCGACCGCCTTTGTTAGGCCCGCAGCCCTTGCCTTCTGCCTTGACGACCTTCGCCAAGCTCTCAAGTTGACGAGCCGAGTCCAGCCCAACATGCCACACTGAGCGACACTCAAATGAATTGCGCTGTTACGCAGGAGCTACGCTAATGCAGGGCGCGATCCGTTGCTTGCAAGCGGTTGCAAACTGGTTCGACCTAGGTAGCTCTGTTCTGAATGGCCGTTGGTAGAGTGCGAGATTTGTTTTTCTTACAATACGCGACGACCGCACTGGAATTCCGCTGCAGGCGGTCGTAATCCAATACACTGTTGCTTGCCGCTGCGTTGTAATAGCCGCTCATGAAGTATCTTACAAAATCTTGATCCGCTGAACCGTATGCCAACCAAGTTCCGCAAGTGATCTTGTTAAAATCCAGCGTAGCAGTAGGCACCGCATTTACGCCTATCGATTTTTCTAGCCCTGCCATCACACTGGCATTTGGGTTGGATTGGCACCACCCTCTTACGCTTGTGACATTTGCCCGATGCAGGTCAAAATCTACAAACGTCCTCCGACTTTCATAACTGAACCAGCCGGTCATCCAAGCCGAAAACTTGCTCGACGGTGCAGCCGACATGGCAAGATATTCGCCACAGGTGATGCTGCGAATATCGGCCGTCGTGGCGCGCGCCTCACTGGCCAAAGCTGAGGAGACTAAGACCAGCGCAAGCAGAAGCAATCTGCACCTCATTGTGATGACCTCCCGAGCAACAATTGGATACCAGACCAAGCAACATCGTGATCACACATCCCGTGACCACAACTGTATTCGGGCGTTGTGGCGACTGCCTAGTTGATCTAGATCAACGGCGGCGAAGCAATGTCCCTGCCAACCATCCCGGCTCAAGCAAAGTATGTCCTCGCGAAGGCAACGAAGTGCTCGTCACGTCAATTTAAGGATGGCGCACACTGACGCAAGAGACCGTGAGGTGGCGCTTACGCCTGCCGCGATTCGGGCGTAAAGTACTCACTCAAGAGTCGATCGATCACTAATTGGGTCTCAACTTCGGTTCGGAATCCTGCGAGGATCAAAATAGAACCTCGCCGCGATTCTTGCGCCAGAGACCTCTCGCGGGTATATTCGATCGTGATTGACGGGTCCGGGAAGTGCCGTCGGATCGAGGCACGACAAGACATGATCTCCCCCTCTTCCAAGTGAACTACTGCAAGCTGAAGCAGGGTAGAGGAACTCGCAAGTGCACCAAAGGGCATCGTCCTTGAGTACACTATGAATAGCACTTGAGCCGGCCTGCAAACCCGAGCGCTGCGGCAGCACGCCCGGAAGGGCACTTACGGAACTGAAGATCGCGCAGACTTACGTTCGGCTCTCATGCATCCCGGACAACGATCTAGGTATGTCCGTTTCAGTCGCCATGGTCGCAAAGTGTGAAATCCGGATGTTGCGAGGCCCGGAACTTGATCTGCATGGTGTGCCACTGTTCTGGCTAGAGCTGTTCGACCTCAGTGCAGAGCTTTCGCTCGACAGCGGCTGCTGCCAAAAGATTGAGGACGCGGTGCCCATATTTGACAATTTCGTCGCGCAGGCGCTTGCCATGAGCCGGCCGGATGGCGAGCCGCTGTGAATGATCACCGGGATCATCTGGAAGCACTGCGAAAGCAAGCAGCAGAAGCTGCGCTGATTAGCGCGCTGGCGACATCGCCGCAGAAGCGAGAACTTTTGGCGAAGATTGCGCAGCATTTCGACACGCTGTCGACTGAGCTGGAGCGAGCGGTGAAGGCCGGTTTATATCCAACGGACGAAAACCCACCAGGTATCCCCACAGGGGACTAAGTTGAGTCTCCTGGCAGGCTTCGACAGGTCCGCTCGCCGCGTTCGAAGCTGGTTACACATGCCCCATTCCCTGGGACACTCACGTCGCACTTCCGTTTATTGACTTAGATCAATTCCATTCCCGCGCGTGAGGCAAACTCGTTGAGGAGTCTTGCTGTTAGCCGGAAACGAGAATGCCGGATTTACTGCCAGAGAAGACGCTCTCGCGCATCTGATGTCAGTCGGGGAGGCACATCATGAGACCCCTTGCTCTGCTGCTCGCTTCAGCATTTTTGGTTGTATGCGCCGGCGAGAGCCACGCAGTGGTGAGAATTGCCAATGACCGTGGTGGCTTGATCCAACGTTACCTTGATCGATATGATGAGTTGAATGAGACTGGCCAGACTGTGATTATCGATGGCCTCTGCGCCTCCGCCTGTACAATCGCGTTAGCAAAGATCCCATCAAATAGGATCTGCGTTACTGAGAGGGCAAGGCTCGCTTTTCACGCAGCCTGGGACCTCGGCGACGGCGGGCGCCATATTACAAATCGAGAAGCCACGCAAATGATCTATTCGATGTACCCGGCTCCAGTTCGGAGTTGGATCTCAGAACGAGGCGGTTTGTCGCCTCACACAATTTTCCTCCGCGGGGCGCAGTTGCAGGCCATGTTTCCGCGCTGCTATTTGGACGCCGCAGTTTTCCTACGGTCGTAGTCCACCAAGGGCGCCCCAACTCCTTTGCTCCGCGCGAAGCACTACACACGCGACACCAGACCACGCGAACTAATAACCAGCTCAGAGTTCGGAATTTTTCCGCAATGTCAGGCGATCCCGTCTGATGCAGATCGTTCAGCAGACCCCGGCCTCAGACGAGTTGACGGATCGCAGCTAATCTTATTTCGCAGTTCCAAGAGATCGGTGAAGACATCTGCTTGGCGCCGCAGCTCATGTGCGAGCATGGGCGTTGACTCGTAGGTGTGGAGACGACCGTCACGCGCACCCCGCTCCGCTGCACTGCTTGGACCAACGTGCGAACAGGTACACGCAGTCAGACAGTGTATTATGAAGGTCGCTGGGGCCACGCGCAGTGAGGAGTTATCCGCGGCCATAATAAATGGTTGTGGCGATTAAGAAGGACAGTACCGCCTAAGGAGATCCGAGTCCGCGGAAGAGCCTGAAGGTTAATTAAGTCCTAAGCTTAGTAGAGGGCATCGGGTTCCCCCTCCCACCATTTTGGCGCTGCGGTGTGACAGGCAGGACACGGACGACATGGAGCGAGTCGTATAATTATGCTCTTGCAACTTGCGACAGCGTCGGCGACCGCCGACGCATGGGGATGGAGAACTCTGATGAAGAAGTTTCTGCTCGGTACCGTTGCGTTGTTTGCTTTGGGGCTCGCCTCCCCAGCTTCCGCTGCCGACATGGCGGCACGTCCGTACACCAAGGCCCCGCCGGCGCTGGCCGCTCCGATCTACGACTGGACCGGGTTCTACATCGGCGCGAACGGTGGCTGGGGTCAAAGCCGCAATTGCTGGGATTTCGTCGGCGCGGCCGGCGTGGTTTTCGCTGATGGCTGTCGCGAGCGCTCTGGAGGCCTGATCGGCGGTCAGGTCGGGTATCGTTGGCAGGCAAGCCAGTGGGTGTTCGGCCTGGAAGCTCAAGGTGACTGGGCGGACCTCAGCAGCCAGCGCGTCAGTCTGATCAACCCAGCGTTCTCGACCCGCACAAAAACGGACGGCATTGGCCTGTTCACCGGCCAGATCGGCTATTCCTGGAACGCTTCCTTGCTATACGTTAAAGGCGGCGCGGCAGTGACGAGCAACCGCTTCAGCATCCTCGACACGCTCACCGGAACTGAACTGGCAGCTGCGAGCTCAACCCGCTGGGGCGGGACTGTAGGCGTCGGCTGGGAGTATGGTTTCGCACCGAACTGGTCAGCCGGCATCGAGTACGATCATCTGTTCATGGGTGACGCGAACAACTCGTTCTCGGTAGCCAACCCCGTCGTTGCTGGCGCGCTGAACAGGATCAGCCAAGGCGTCGATATGGTCACACTGCGCGTCAACTATCGCTTCGGCGGGTACGGTGCGCCGGTGACCGCTCGCTATTGATTTCTTCTAACATTCGAAAACTAAGGCCTCGGCACCGCCGGGGTCTTTCTATGTAAGCGGGCCAGCGTCTGCACGAGTCGGTCCTGCCCGCAGAACGGGACGCTGGCAGTACGAGGGTTCGTACTTGCCTTCTTGAGACAGACTCGATCTCCTCGCCCGCGTCGGCCCGGGCTGTTCGGAGGGCCTTGCTCAGCCTGTTACGCAGTCAGCCCGACAGCGCTTTCCGGCCGGCCATTGGCACAAAGTGCACTAGCCAGAGACTGCGGATCTGCTTGTCTGCAGTGGCCTTGCCGATTCTTTCCAGCCCCCAAGCTTCCAGGATTGGCGGGAACGTACAGGCCCCGGCGCGGCATCCGCTTCGCCGGGGCCACGGACGCGGAGATAGTCCAGGACTATGGACGCAACGGCGGATCGGCAACGACGTTTGGAGTTGGGTTGCCGCTGGGCAGAGCATGCGTCGGCACACGAGCTTGCGACCATGGTGAGCGGGTCGTTTGATGATCTCAGCCAAATTCTGCCGCCGGACGTATCTGATCAGTTCGTCGGCGGCTTTCGCGAAGGCGTGCTGCACGTCTGGCGCGGGGCTTAGGACCTCAGCACAAGGGCGCCCGGATGAGACCAAGCGCCCTTGCACCCCCATCGTCGGCTGATCCAAGCTGTGAGTTCTAGGAGATCGTTGGGTGAGCCGAGGAACGCTGGAATACCAAGGGAATCAATAGCCGAGCCTCTTGTTGCAACTGAGGCAGACTCGCGTTCACGGGTCTCGCGCCGCGATCCTCTTAAGCGTGGCAATCTGTCGGAAGAAGGTCTTTATCGACTGGGCAGGGCTTCCGAGAACCTTAGCACCGGGTGCTAGATCCGAAATGACGCCCGCCTGCGCTCCGATTTCCGAACCTCGGCCTATTCGAAGATGCCCTGCCATAGCAGCCTGCCCCCCAACGCGGACGAAATCTTCAAGTACAGTTGAACCCGAGATCCCCACCTGTGCAACTACGACGCAACAGCGGCCGAGACTAACATTGTGACCGATTTGCACGAGGTTATCGAGGCGGGAGCCAGCGCCAATTACGGTGTCTCGCGATGATCCGCGATCAATCGTCGAATTGGCACCAACTTCAACATCATCTTCAAGAATAACTCGCCCAAGCTGGGGGATCGAGAGAAACCCGTTGCTGGTGGAGGCGAATCCTTCCTGCCCAATCCGCGCACCCGGATACACGTAAACGCGTGCTCCCAAAACCGCGTAACTAAGGCTCACATTTGCGCCAATCCGGCAGTCCCTCCCGACGGTGACCCCGCTTCCGATGACTGCGCAAGGACCGATCCGGCAACCCGGCCCTATCTCCGCTCCGGTTTCGATCACAGACAGGGGTCCAACTTCTGTCGAAGGATCAATTTGAGCGCCATCCGCTATTATTGCCGAAGGGTGAACGCCAGGACGAGGCGGTGGCACCGGGTAGAACAGCGCAGCAACGCGGGCCCAAGCCGCATACGGTTCGCTCGTTTGGATCGCCACAGTTGCCGCTGGTACTCGTGAAACCATATCAGGGTGAACGAGCACCGCGCCGGCGGAGGTTTGATCCAGGGCGGAAGCGTAACGGCGATTGTCTAGAAAGCTCACTTGAGTCGGTCCGGCCGCTTGTAAAGGGGCCAAACCTTCCAGCAATAATTCACGTTCGTCTGCCACACCCCGCGCCGTGCTAGCGACGAGCGCGAGTGGATGCGGACCAGTTCGCCGGAAGAACCTTGCACTGCCGAGCACTGTTTCGAGCATCACGTCCCCCTGCAGCAAACCGACTTCGGCTGGCATTCCTCCTCCGCCCGTCCCGGCCCATGTCTCTTGTGGTCAGTCGCAGCCGCGGCGAAAAGCGTTCCCTAGATGCCTTGGCCCAACAGCAATGTTGCTCTCTGCCGTCGGCAGAATTGATTCAGATCAAGACGCATCTTCGGCTGAGCACTTCGCACTGGCTAACGGGCCCGCAACGCGTTCAGAAAGCGGTTACAAGCCACTTGATAGCGGTAATTTTGCTGGCGCCACCACGCCGCCCTTGACCCCCGAGCACCTTGAAACGTGCCGACTCTTCTCCAGGCACACATCGGAGTTGACTTAGATCAACCTTCCGCTCGGCGATCGCCCTTTTTTGAATCGGGACAGGCTGGTAATTATCGAGCTTTCCGGTTTCTGAGATGAAAATGACGCGAGCATTGCTCTTCATTGTGGTGACAATCCTTTGCGCATCATGCAGAACCGACGCGCAGCTTGACCCGATCCAGGCCACCGCGATTATCGATGCGGCCGAAGTCACCGATAGAGAAGAATGCCTCTACCAAGAAGTCGCCCGACTAATGGAGCCAAAGGGCAGTTCACCAATCAGCCTGCAGAATGTTGCGGTGGCCGCGACTCGGTTTTGTAGCGCTACTGTGAGAAAACGACTCGAGAGGGCGGCCTCCGTATCCCCGTCTGATGCGCAAACTCTCGCACGCGATGATCAGATGAAGACAGAACACCGCGCGTTCGCCATCGGGTTGGAATTGCGTGAGAAAAGGACAAATGCGGGAATGGCAGGGAACTGAACGTGGCGGCTCCCGCCGGTTTTGTGCGTCGTTGCAACAGGTCCATCTCAGTAGTCAGCCCGCCAGTGTCTTCGCAGCGATCTATCTCGGAACATCGCCCACGCTCATCCCTGCAAAAGATACCTTTCCCCAGTCTGATTTTAAATCGAGTTTATCTATTCCCTTTGAAAGCCCCGACCCATGAAGGAATAATCGGTCCCCCCAAAAGATGGCCGCTACACCACCGGCAATGAGCAAGGCGGCAATCCCAAAGCGGCCATAAGCAAACATATCTCCCGACATTTGGCTGGTCCCTCTTTAAGGTCCATCCACCGTGCAAGTTCGAGAGGCAAGGGTCAAAGGGAGCTACCTCAAAAACGTCATCATACCCACAGTTTCGCGCTGCCGGTGCCCCTGCATCGAGGGCGCTCTCGAGGGTAGCGTCTGCTCTTGATCACGCCGTCGCCTTGTCCTCTTTGTCGGCCCGCGCATCACGATCCGGAGCGTGTCGTTCGGCAGCGGGCGCTGCAATGCCTTGGCCTCATCCCAGGGTGCGCGCATCCAAACGTCCCTCTCTTCGTCGGTGGTCAGGATCACCGGCAACGCCTTCGGATGGACGGCTCGACCACCGCGTTCGGCGAAGTCGTGAGAAAACCATAGACGTGATGCGGGCCGGGTAGCGGCTTCGACTTCGTGCCGCGATCACCGTTGAACGTGGTCCAGATGCCAGCAAAGGCGGTGAGCGGCCTGTCCTCGTCGAGCGCGAACCAGACCACGTACTTTTTCCTGGTCTCCGGGTTCGGCTCCGGCGCGTATTCTGCGAAGCTGTTGAACGGCACCAAGCAGCGGTTCTCCGGCTTCAGCCAAGGCGACTGTTACACCGGTCTCGTCGTGATGGCGTTGCGAAACGCGAGCGGCGAAGTGATGGTGGTAATGGTTCGCGTGCCCTCGCCCACACCCTGAATGGTGAGGTCGCCGTAGTCCATAAGGCGGCCAAGAATGCTCTGCTTCACATCAACGCTCTCAACTTTGTCGAGGCTCATCTCAAAAGTTTCCCGCTTGATGAAACCGGTCTTGTGGACAACCCGCATGTTGGTTACGTCGGTCTCGGTGGTCCACCGGTGGAACCAAGCCGTCGCCGTCCAGTACAAAGCCGCAAGCCCGGCTCCCGCCGCTAAGGCCAAGCAGGCCAACGCCAGCACTTCGGCGGTAAAGAAGCGCCACAGCACCAAAAATGCGACCATCACGATCCACGCAGCGATTGCGGGTAGAAAGTACATCCAGTGTTCGTTGGTCGAATACAGCAACCTCTCGCCGGGCTGTATGATTTTGTCGATATACCGCGCCATAGGGCTACCCTGAGTTAACCCGCCACCGCAGCAATTTGCGCCATTCGAGCCGATCAAGGCCTTGATCTATCTCAAGCCTTCGAACGACCAGCGCTGGAAGCTTGTCAAGCGAGAGCCGGACCAACCCTCCTCTAAGAGATCCGGAGTGATTGGACGGCTAAGTTTGTAATGGAATTGCGAAGGGTCCCGCCACGGTATGGTCCTTTCAGAGATCAGCCTCATACCGTTGCTTTGTCTTCCTTGTCAGCGCCACGCATCACGATCTTGAGCGCATCGTCCGCCAGTGGACGTTGCAGCGCCTTCGCCTCATCCTACGGCGCACGCATCCACACGTCGCGCTCTTCGTCGGTGGTCAGGATCACCGGCATGGCTTTTGGATAGATCGGTTCGACCACGGACTTACCGTGGGGACAGTGGAGACGTGATGGGGCCCCAGCTTCTTGTCGTTCCAACGTTTGTCAGAGACTTCGTTTTGCAGGCGCTTGAGTTCACCACAATAGAGCTGACGCCAATTTGCTTTCAACCCGGCGAGGCATTGGAGGTCACGGTCCGTGAAGAATGACATAGTGACGGAGACCTAGCTGAGACTGCGGTGGACGGGGTGCCCGGCACCACGGAGGTTGCGGGCCGCTTGTCCAGTTGGCGGATAGGACAGCCGCTTCGCCGTACGGTCGCTTGACGCAGATCAAGGTCGTTATATGACTGCCGCCAACACATGAACTAAACCCAGAACGGCCTTTCGTCATCCAAGCGGGTACAGGCGTCGGCAATGTCGGTGCGCAACTCGTGTAGCATGGCTTCAGCTCTCCGTCGCAGGCTAAGGTCTGCACCCGCAATGCGCGCTGGCCAGCCGCCGAGCTTCGTCAACACAACTCCAGCCATCTGCTCGATCATGGCTTCGTGTGCCTCACGGCTCACCAGCTCGCGCCGGGCCTCCACAAGGCGCAACTGCAGCATCTCTGTCTTCAGCTTGACGTGATCCGCGTCGGCCTCAGTGCGCGGCGATTGCCGCCGCTCGCGACGAAGGTAACGCAGATATGCCACGCGGCTCAGATCGAGCTGAAAGCGGCCAGCTTGCTGCTGGATCACGCCTTCGGCCGCGAGCTTGCCGATGTAGGTCCGGCTGCAATTCATGGTGTAGCGCCAGTGCCGACGCGCTGACGGTCTTAGCGGATCGTAGTCGAGAAGACTTGGTGACGAATCGGATACTGGCGTTCTCAGCCATCCTCTTTGTTCCCATTCCTAACCTGACGTGACCGATGGCAAATGGTTCCGCGCGATGATGGCGCGACGGACTAGGCCAATGTGCTCGCGTAACGTATAAGCCTCACTCGCGAACCCAGCCGGTGTGTGTATGCGGGCCACCGCTCGCTCAATGCGTTCTAAGTCAGCCAGCCACTTCTCCGTCGGCAAAGTGCCCGTTCGCGCGGCAACATCTTGCTCAAGCAGAGCTAGCTCGCCATACCATCGATAGACCCGTGACCGAACATGCCACCGGCGCAACTGTGGAAAATAATGAAAGAGCGGAAGCAGAACGGCAGCCAAAGGGAGCAGTATAATGATCGCTCGCTCGGCCAATGTCGCGACCCAGAAAGGAAGATATTGATAGAGGAAGCTCCGCCCGAAGCGCTTATGCTGGTCAGCATCGGTCGAGACGCGCAGATCGACTTGGGTCGTTCCCGGAAACTCTCCGGCCTGCTCGAAAAGCCCTTGTTTGCGATGAATTTCACCTGCCGCGTCAACCAGCAGGTGGATCAGCGCGGGGTGGAGACCGTCACGGGCTGCAAGCATCGCTTTGGTGCCAATAAGATCGACTTCTCGCTCCGGAATGTTGTTCGCCAAGTCGGCCACGCCGGGTGGCAACGTCAGTTTGCTGATGAAACTGAGCCGTCGATGGTAGGCTTCAGCCTTGCTGTAACTTAGCAGCTTCAAAGTTGGATCGTGAAGCGCTGTCCAGACGGCGTGGTTTTCCGCTCCATCGACAAAGATAGCCGCGTCGACTGCGCCCGACTGCAGTGCGAGCAGTGCGGCATTGTTGCTCAGCGGCTGCATCGACATATTGTTGATCGTGAGACCGTTAAGCGCGAATATGTGTTCCCCCAATGAACGAGCGCCGCTACCGCTAACACCAACGGCAACCCGGTGGTTGCGCAGCTCGTTAACATGCGTAAGCACGTCCGTACTGCGGTGGAAAATCCACATAGGTACGTAGTAGAGGCTCGCGAGCATGATTACGTTTTTGGCTTCCGGAAGAGTTGCGATACCGCCCTGCGTGAAGCCGATGTCAACACCCGACTGTGGATCTTGCAGTAGCCGTAGATTGTCCCCGGGACCGTTGGTAATTCGTTCCTTTACCGTGACCCCGGGTCGAGCGAGGATCTCGATATATTGCTTCGCATACCGGTGGAGCAGGCCATCTTCCAGTCCCGAAGCCAGCACGATGTGACGTGGCGGGGCGGTTTGTAGGAAGTACGCGACAGCCCATACCGCAGCAACGATCATTGCAAAGGTCATTATGGCTATGCTGACGCGGCCACGTCGTGCCCTGAACCGTAACTTTTTGAAGATCATACGTACCGCCTTCACGAAAGGTAGACGGAAACGGCTTGACGAGACCAAGGCGTGTGTTTTTGGGCATTTCGTTGCCCTCGGAACTCGGTCTGCAGCGGGCGCAGCGGCAAAGCACGCGCGGTGGCTTTCGCGTAACTGCAACCGGGGATGTTCTCGCAGCAGATACCCTCGATAATCGGCGTCGGGCTGTCCCCGCAGTTCCTTCGCAGCTCGGTAGTACCTTGCCGAGGGGATTGCGGAGGGCACCATCGTCGGTCGGCGGCCATCACGGGACAACCGCGCTGCAAGGGCGACAATGACCGTTGATCCGTCCGCAGGGACGACCGGCGCAACAGGCCGCATCGCCAGCATATCAACTAAAACGCCACGGCTCCGGAGAGCTGTTACCCGTCTTTCACCCCGGAAGCGATCGGTAGGTCCCGGAGTGCACAGTAGGCAAGTCATAGTCGATGACGACGATCCCGGAATGCTGAGGGCTGTCCAGCGGCTCCTCCGACAGCATGACTATGAACCGATCCTCTTCTCGTCTGCCGAAGAGCTAGAGCAGCACGCCGATCGCCAACGCACTCTGCATCATTTTGGATATCAATCTCAACCTGCGCTCCGGGATCGATCTCCGACATCAACTCAAAGCACGAGGCGTTTTGGTCCCCGTCATTTTCATCACCGGCAATGAGACCGATTCCGTTCGCGAGGCCGCACTGCTGTCCGGATGCCTCGCATTTCCAACGAAGCCGTTCTCAGCGCACGAGCTAATCGAGCCGCTCAAACAGGCTGCGGCAGGCCACTAACCCATTCACTGAGCGCGCCTGGGCTTGCTCCCGTTCCCTTGATCTAGGTCAACGAGACTGAGCTTTCGTCCGGAATTGTACAAAGGTGCAGCGCTGCGGTCAGCGCCAGGCCTTAGGAACATCGATGAAGACGCCCGTAAGCGAGCTGCGCCGTTTGCGCGGAGAACGCATTGACTGGCTGCTCTCGGTGCTCACGGCAGTGCTGGCATTACTGATTTTTGTCTTCGCCCCGCTACAAGCAATGGGCATTACCGCCTTTCATCTGTTTGCGGATGGCCTGTTGCTAGCGATCATCGTCAGCATGGTGATCATCTCCAACAATCCGACTGCTCTCGTTCTGATGTCGCTCGCGCTCGTTTTCAACGTCGCCGTATTCTTCTTGCGCATTTACTACCCAGTACCGTACCACCTTCACATTTTGGCGGGCGCATGGCTGGTCATCGCCTGCACGTTGGGCGTTGTCGTGCTTCAGGCCGTTTTCAGGCGAGGTCTCGTTACATATCACCGAATTATCGGAGCGATCCTTCTGTACCTTTTGATTGCGGTGGCCTTTGCAACGCTGTTCCTGTTTGTAGGGCTGGCGGCTCCCGACGCAATCAAGGGAATAGCTTTCGAGGACGATCATTCGGTTGCCGCATCGCTTTTTTACATGAGCTTTGTCACGCTTACGTCGACTGGGTATGGAGACATCGTTCCGGTACATCCGTTGGCACGAAGTCTCTGCAACATCGAGAGCGTGATCGGTCAGCTTTATCCGGCGACGCTTCTCGCGAGGCTCGTCACCCTCGAGCTCGGCAGTACCGGCTCAGCGAGTAAGCCCACCCCTATCACCTGAGCCGCAAGAGCTGCACCGACACGTGTGCGCTGCACTCGCCTCTGTGGGGTTCCCGCGTCGCTAGGGGAACGCATGGTTGATCTGTGTCAACGCCCCCGATCCTTTAGCGGACACGCTGCGTGCAGCCGCACCAGAGACGGCATCCGTGTATCTATTGTGCTGGCACAAAAGGGAGACCCGCACCATGCATCCCAAGAAGCGTCTTTCGATCCAGTCAGCGACTATTAGCGGGATTGCTGCTAGCGCCCTCTTGGGCCTTGCAGGTCTCACGCTGAATCCAGGCCCAGCCAATGCGGTCGTGTACTGCCAATACACTGCCTACCCGGCGGGTTGCGTTGCTCGGCCCGGTGTGGTGCTGGGTGCGCGTCCAGTGGCCCGCGCTGCGGTACGCCATAATGCCGGTGGCAATGCCAATGGTGGCGTCAACCGCGTCGGCGTGCGGCGATAAGCCAGTTTGCAGGTGACTGGGCAGAAAGGAGCTGTCGCGGTCATCTCGGCCCGGAGGACCGGGACCGATGACGAGCAGCGGCCTCGCGGTATGAAGTACACTTGGTATGTCACGTTTGAAGTGCCCATGGATGGCACGCTGCAAAGACGGCGACTCCGCGCCTGACCAAGACGTTCGTCACTGAAGCAGAAGCGCGGGATTTTGCGCGAGCGAAATTCGCCGAAGGATTGATTGTCACTGCGGGCACCATCATCCCGCACGTGCCGAGAGTGTCGATTCCGTCGGAGGAGATTCCAGCGTGGTTTGAAGCTGACCAAGTAAATGACTGATCAGCCAGCCGGGAGCTTGAAGATGTCGGAGCCGAAAAAGGCCCGTTGTCATCGCAACGCACTGACTTTCCTTGGATACGGAAGGCTGTTTGAACCACCATGTGAAACTAGGGCCTAATAGGGCCCGGCTGTTTCAGGCCGGACGGAGCGCCGGACGGCATCCTTGTAAGTCTTTCAATGATCGAGGGTTTTCAGGTATTCCAACCCACGAGAAATCACTGGACGACAGGACCACACGGTTTTGCCGTACGCACGGCTCGCCATTTCACCACCGGTTTCGACGACGTTGTGCACGTTGCCGCCGACCTGATGACGAGACGAAGCCTAGCAGCGCCGCTCGTCGGAACGAAGTTTTGGGCTCACGGAGAGCAATCCGCCCTGCCCACGCCTCTCGCACCGAACGCTGCCGCGTCCACCGCAAGCCCGGCTCGCGAACGTGACGACCACAAGATCGCCCCTCAAGAATGAGCCGGGATGAGCGACACATACGCCATTTCCGAATTTCGGTAAAGTGGAATATTTTTGCGCGCGCGGATTGACACCCGCGACACAGGTCGCGCAATGACACGCCTCGCGCAGAAGCAACAAGGGGCGGTGTAAAACACCGCCCCTTGGCGCGATAGAGACTGCGGCGAGGACAGCCGCCTAATACGGCTGATAATAGCCACGCGGACCATAGTAGGGACCGCCGCCGTAATATCCCTGGCCGCCGTAGTAAGGACCGGGGCCGTAATTATAGCGGTCCTCGTAGTACTCCTGGCGCCTGCTCTCTGCGATCGCACCGCCGATCAGACCTGCCGCCACGCCCATGAAAGCGAGGCCTGCAGCGTTCGGACCTCGTCGATAGTAGCGGTGGCGGCGAGCCGCGCTGAAATCAGTGGCAGCCGGAGCGGCCGGACCCGCGGCAGCGGCCTTGCTGGGCGCGGATGAGTTGGCAGCCGAAGGCGCGAGAGAGGCCGTGATCAGAACAAGACTTGCGAAAGCCGCCAACACAAGGTTGCGGCCGGCTGCAGAAATCATCGGTCCCTTATTCATCTTGACCTTCCCCTGTTCTCGCTCAAAGCGGCATGCAAACAAGACTTAATGCGCAAACCACTGAAATGGTTTCGCGATCGCGGCAATCTGCCACGCTTTGAACGATTGTAAACCGAACGTCTGGATCCAGCTTGAACCATCCAACATGAGCGGATAATGAACAGACGCACCGTTTTTCGGTCGCCGTAAGCGTTTTACGTGAACCAACGCATCAACCGACGCCGTCGGGATCGATGCCATTCTTGGGTTCAACGTGACTGACGCGTCCTATTCCAAAGAGAAATCAGATGATTGCGGTTCGCAAACTGCCGGCGCGCTATGCGCCGATCGTGATGCCATTCGTGCTGTCCATCGTCATGACCGCCGTGGTGTCGGTCATTTCGACGCTTCGAAGCCTCGGCGCAACGCCGGCGTTTCTCGCGACCTGGCCGGGCGCCTGGGCGCTGTCATGGCTCATCGCCTTTCCGACGCTGCTGATGGTGCTGCCACTGGTCCGCCGGATCGTGGCTAGCGTCGTCGCGGCTCCCTCGCAACCGGGCCGGTAGAAGGTGCGGACGGCGGCGCATGACGCACGCCGTCCCGCTTCCGCGTGACCTTACGACAGCGCCCCGAGCACGCCGCGCGTCGCCTTGTCGATCTCCTCGACATAGCGGCGGCGGGCGAAGGTCTCGGTGAGAAAGCCGACCACCTTGCGGCTGTCGGTGGAATCGACCACCGCCAGCATCTCGGCCTCCGCCTCGTCGAACACCGCCATCGCCGACTTCACGTTCATTTCCGGGATCAGCACGATCTCGGTCAGGCGCGCGAGCTCGATCACCTGGATTTCGTCGGCGATGCTGTCGAGGTCGCCCGAGAACAGGTCGGGCAGCAGGACGAGCCCGACATATTCGTCCGCATTGTTGACGATGACGATCCCGGGCCGCGAGCCCAGCGCGAATTCGCGGCGGACCGCGGCGATCGTCGTGGTCGACGGCACCTTGCCGACATCGGAGCGCATCAGCCGCTCGACGGTGAGGTTGCGCAGCCAGCCGACGTCGTTGGCGCTGCGGATGGTCTCGCCGCGCAGATGCAGGCGCCAGGTCGAGAAGGAGTGTCCGAACATGAAGCGGACGCAGATCGAGGTAACGATGCAGCCGGCGAGCACCACGGCGGTGACGTCCACGTTGCGGGTCATCTCGAGCACGAGGAACGACATGGTCAAGGGACCGCCGACGATGGCGACGCCGAGCGTCGCCATGCCCGTCAGCATCGCGACCAGCGGATCGATCACGAAGTTCGGGCTGATCAGGAGCAGCACCGAGGCAAAGAACTTTCCGATCAGGCTGCCGACGAACAGCGAGGCAAAGAACAGCCCGCCGCGGAAGCCGGAGGCGAGCGAGATCAGGCAGGCCGTCACCTTCAAGGCGATGATCAGCGCGATCAGGCCGATCGTCATGTCGTGAAAGAGATCGAGCACCATCGCGCCGTGGCCGGCCGCCAGCACCTGCGGCGTGACAATCGCAAAGCCGCCGACGATGAGACCGCCGATCACCGGGCGCAGCCAGACCGGCAGCCATTTGAACAGGCGCTCGAACATCGAGGACGAGCGCATCACGGCGATGCCGACGCCGCTGGTGATGAGCGCGAGCCCGATCAGCGCCAGATATTGCTCGACGCCGACGGCGCTGACCTTGGGTATTTCGAGCGAGTATGGTGCGCCGCCGAGCCATTGCGCGGTCAGCGCACCGGCGAGCGAGGCGGCGAGGATCGGCGCGGCACTGCCGACCGAATAGACGCCGACGATCAGCTCGCAGGCGTAGAAGGCCCCCGTGATCGGTGCACCGAAGGCGGCCGCGATCGCCGCAGCCGCGCCGCAGCCGACGATCAGGCGCAGATCGTTGCGGCGCAGATTGAAGAACTTGCCGAGCAGCGAGGCGATGCCCGATCCGATCTGGGTGTAGCCGGCCTCGAGGCCGACGGAGGCGCCGCAACCGTTCGAGATCAGCGTCTGGCTCGACACCACCACGCTGTCGCGCATCGACAGATTGCCGCCACGCAGCGCGTTCGCCTCGATCGGGTCGACCGCGCTGGAGAGCTTCAGCCGTCGCCGCCACCACTCCATGATGCCGAGCGCCAATCCGCCCAGCGCGGGCGCAATCAGCGCGGCCCAGGGACTGACGCTGGTATTGGCGGACAGACGGACGTCGATGGGAATGCCGTAGATCACCATATGGGCAATCTGCGCAATCTCGGCCATCAGCGTCACGATGGCGCCGGCAAGCGTGCCGATCACCAGCGCCAACGGGATCAGATAGAATTCGTTGCTGCGCAGCAGCGCCCGCAGCCGAACCATGACGCGGTTCGTCCCCTTGCGGTCGGCGAGATGTCTGATCCGCAGGAACACTTTCTGTCCGCCCTACCCTTCCGACATGCCGTAACCGGACATGCGCTGGCGGACCCGCTCGATCTCCGCGCTCGACAGCAGCGGCGGCTCTCCGATCTGGAGACAACCGTGATATTGCCGCGCCAGCGTCTCGACCTCGACGGCGAGCCACATCGCCTTGTCCAACGACTTGCCGATCGCGATCATGCCGTGATGGTCGAGCAGGCAGGCAAGCCGGCCCTCAAGCGCCCGCACGGCATGTTCGGACAGCTCCGCCGTTCCGAAGGTGGCATAGGGCGCGCAGCGGATGCTGTCGCCGCCAGCGGCTGCGATCATGTAGTGCACGGGCGGGATCTCCAGGCCCATGATCGCCAGGGTGGTGCAATAGGTCGGATGGGCGTGGACGACGGCGTCGATTTCGGGCCGGGCCCTCAGGATGTCGAGGTGGAAGCGCCACTCGCTGGACGGCTTCTGATCGGGCGCGTGCGAGCCGTCCATCGTCATGAACACGATCTGGCCCGGCGTCATGGCATCATAGGGCACGCTGGTCGGGGTGACCAGAAGCCCGTCCACATGCCGGACGCTGATATTGCCCGAGGTGCCCTGGTTGATGCCGAGCGCATTCATGCGGCGGCAGGCTCCGACGATGGCCTGTCTCTTGTCGAGCTCGTCCGCTGTCATCGACATCTCGATTTCCTGACGATGGGCGCCTGTCAGACGGGGAGTACGTCAAAGCAATATGGCAGCGCAAGAGAAAGCAGACCGGATCGCGTGCGATCCGGTCTGCCGCCTCATGGCATCATGAAATAAACATGAAAATCAACGCATTAACAGATTGTCGCAGCCCTACGGCAGGCCCGCCCGGACGGCCGCGATTCCGTCGATCACGAACTGTACCGAATAGGCCGCGAGCAGCATGCCGAGCACGCGCGAAAGGACGGCGTTGCCGGTCCGCCCCAGGGTCCGTGCGATCAGGCTCGCGGAGACAAAGCAGAGCATGCAGAGCAAGCACACGGAGAGCACGACCGCGACGATGATCGCGAGCCTCGGCCCGTAGCCGGCATCGCCCGTCAGGAGCAGCGTGGTCGCGATCGCGCCTGGACCGGCCATCATCGGGATCGCCAGCGGGAATACCGCGACGTCGGAAGCATGCTCGGAGCTTGCTTTGTCAGCCTCGCGGGCCTCGCGATGCGGACGGTCGCCGAAGATCATTTGGTACGACACGCCGAACAGCAGCAGTCCGCCGGCGATCTGGAAGGCGGGGATGCCGATCCCGAGCTGGCGCAGCAGCCAGTTTCCGATCAGGGCGATCACCACCAGGATCGACGCAGCAATCAGTGGCGCGCGTAGCGCGATGGTGCGCTTGGTCTTGTCGGGCATGCCTCCGGTCGCGGCGAGGAAGGCGGGCACGAGACCAACGGGATCGACCACCAGCAGCAACGTCACGAACGCGGACAGGGAGAAGTCGATCATGTCTCGGTGGGCTCCCTGGGCGCAGGAACGATGGCTGGCGAACTGACTTAGCCCGGCAGAACCGCTTTGAAAATCACCGGAGATGCACAATGAGCGACAGTGGAATTGGAATGTTGCTGGGCCACCTTTCGGGCAACCTGCTCTGGCTCTGGTTCATCGGAGCCTTCGTGCTCGGTGCGGTCCTCGTCTACGGCGTGGCGAAGGCGGGGCGCCTGCGACGCCGCGAGCGCGCACAGCTCGACCGCAACACCGAGGCGCGGCAGCGGCAGGAAGACCCGTACAAGCGTCCGACCTGAGCGACGCGCCGAGTGCAGCTTGCAGTTTGGAACTTTCGTTCACCGAAAGGCTTGGATCGCCTGAGGATTGAGGAAGGCGATGCCTTCCCGTGTCACCTCAAGAGGAGGATTTATGGCCAAAAAAGCAAAGAAGCGCACAACCAAGAAATCATCGACGGGCCGCGCCCGTCAGGCGCCGAAGATGTTGAGCGACCTATTCCTGGAGACGCTCAAGGACATCTATTTCGCCGAGAACAAGATCATCAAGACCTTGCCCAAGATGGCCAAGGCTGCCAACTCGAAGGAGCTCGCGGCGGCTTTCAACAAGCATTTGCGCGAGACCCAGGGCCAGGTCAAACGTCTCGACCAGATCTTCAAGATGCTGGGCAAGCCGGCCCGCGGCAAGCCTTGCGAAGCGATCAACGGGATCACCGACGAAGGCGCCGAGATCATGAAGGAGTTCAAGAACGCTCCTGCGCTCGACGCCGGCCTGCTCGCAGCCGCGCAGGCGGTCGAGCACTACGAAATCTCCCGCTACGGCACGCTGCGCACCTGGGCCGAGGAGCTCGGCATGCAGGACGCCGCGAGGCTGCTCCAGGCGACGCTGGACGAGGAAGAGGCGACCGATCACACCCTGACCGAGCTCGCCACCTCCGTGATCAACCTCGAGGCGGAAGAGGAATACCGCCAAGCGGCCTGAGCCACACATCGCGTGACGACGAAACGCCGCGGCCCCAAAAGGCCGCGGCGCTTGTCTTTTCGGATCGCACGATCCGCATGGCACCTGCGCGCCACCGGGCTGGAATTCTCGGGAACCGGCCCCATATTCAGCGTTCCCCACCGCCGAGCCCGCATCATGCAACCCAAAAATCCCCTCGACTGGATGTTGTCCGAAGCCCTGGACTCGCTCACCCGCGCCGAACGGCTGCGCCAGCAGTTCGGCCGGCAGGACGCCTGCTGGGAGCCACCGATCGACGTACTCGAAACCGAGCATGAGCTCCTGATCCTGATCGCGCTTCCCGGCGTCAATCCCGACAATGTCGAGACTGTCATCCATGACGGCGTGCTCGTCATCTCCGGCCAGCGCACCCTTCCGCCGGAGCTTCGCAACGCCCGCATCCATCGGCTCGAACTGCCGCAGGGGCGTTTTGAACGCCGCATTGCATTGCCCGTTGGCCGCTACGCCATCAGCCGCTTCGTGATGGACGGCTGCGTCGCGCTGCGTCTCGCCAAATCCTGAGGTCGATCATGGCCACCGAACCAATGAATACCGCACCGACCAATCCCCAGAGCAATTCCGACGTGAAGATTCCCGAAGACGCGCTGATCATCATTCCCGTGCGCGAGATGGTTCTATTCCCCGGCGCCATCGCGCCGATCGCGATCGCGCGGCCGAAGTCGGTCGCCGCCGCGCAACAGGCGCTGCGCGAGCAGCGGCCGGTCGGCATCGTCCTGCAACGCAGCCCCGAGACCGAGGAGCCCGGGCCGGACGACCTCTATCGGGTCGCGACCATCGCCAACATCGTACGCTACATCACCGCGCCCGACGGCACCCATCATATCGTCTGCCAGGGCGTGCAGCGTGCGCGCATCCTCGACTTCCTGCCGGGGACGCCGTTCCCGGCCGCGCGAATTCAGCAGATTCCGGAGCCGACCACGAGCACGCCCGAGATCGAGGCCCGCGGGCTGAACCTGCAACGCCAGGCCATTGAGGCGATCGAGCTGCTGCCGCAGGCGCCGCCGGAGCTGATCGCGATGTTCCAGGGCACCACCGCGCCCGGGGCGCTGGCGGACCTGGCGACCTCGTTCATGGACATCAAGCCGCAGGACAAGCAGGAGGTGCTGGAGACCATTGACCTCGCTCTGCGTGTCGAGAAGGTGTCGAAGCATCTGGCCGAACGGCTGGAGGTGCTGCGCATCAGCAACGAGATCGGCCAGCAGACCCGCGCCAGCTTCGACGAGCGGCAGCGCGAAGCGATCCTGCGCGAGCAGATGGCGACCATCCAGCGCCAGCTCGGCGAAGGCGACGGCAAGGCGGCCGAGGTCGCCGAGCTGACCGCTGCCATCGCCAAGGCCAACATGCCGCCCGAGGCCGATGCACATGCGAAGAAGGAGCTGCGCCGCTACGAGCGCATGCCCGAGGCCGCCGGCGAGGCCGGCATGGTCCGCACTTACCTGGACTGGCTGATCGAGCTGCCGTGGGCGCTGCCCGCGGAGAAGCCGATCGACATCAAGGAAGCGCGCCGCATCCTCGACGCCGATCATTTTGGCCTGGAGAAGATCAAGAGCCGGATCATCGAATATCTGGCGGTGCGCAAGCTGGCGCCGCGGGGCAAGGCGCCGATCCTGTGCTTCGTCGGACCGCCCGGCGTCGGCAAGACCTCGCTCGGCCAATCCATCGCACGCGCGATGGACCGTCCCTTCGTGCGCGTCAGCCTCGGCGGCGTGCATGACGAGGCCGAGATCCGCGGCCATCGGCGCACCTATATCGGCGCGCTGCCCGGTAACATCATTCAGGGCATCAAGAAGGCCGGCACCCGCAACTGCGTCATGATGCTGGACGAGATCGACAAGATGGGCCGCGGCGTGCAGGGCGACCCTTCCGCCGCAATGCTGGAGGTGCTCGACCCCGAGCAGAACGGGACGTTCCGGGACAATTACCTGGGCGTGCCCTTCGACCTGTCGCGCGTGGTGTTTATCGCGACCGCCAACATGCTGGACCAGATCCCGGGTCCGCTGCTGGACCGCATGGAGCTGATCAGCCTCACCGGCTACACCCAGGAAGAGAAGCTGGAGATCGCCAAGCGCTATCTGGTGCGGCGGCAGCTCGAGGCCAACGGCCTGACGGCCGAGCAGGCCGAGATCGAGCCGGAGGCGCTGAAGCTGGTGGTCAACGGCTACACCCGCGAAGCCGGCGTGCGTAACCTCGAGCGCGAGATCGGAAAGCTGTTCCGCCATGCCGCGGTGCAGGTCGCCGAGGGCACCGCCGTCAAGGTCGTCGTGACGCCGAAGGATATCGGCACCGTGCTCGGCCAGCCGCGCTTCGAAGGCGAGATCGCGCAGCGCACCAGCATTCCGGGCGTGGCCACCGGCCTTGCCTGGACACCGGTCGGCGGCGACATCCTGTTCATCGAGGCCTCGCGGGTATCAGGCCGCGGCGGCATGATCCTGACCGGCCAGCTCGGCGAGGTCATGCGCGAGAGCGTGCAGGCTGCGATGACGCTGGTGAAGAGCAAGGCCACGCAGCTCGGCATCGATCCGCAGCTGTTCGAAAAGAGCGACATCCACGTTCACGTCCCGGCGGGCGCGACCCCGAAGGACGGGCCGAGCGCGGGCGTTGCGATGTTCACGGCGCTGACGTCCCTGCTCACCAATCGCACGGTGCGCAGCGACACCGCCATGACCGGCGAGATCTCGCTGCGCGGCCTGGTGCTGCCGGTCGGTGGCATCAAGGAGAAGGTGGTGGCGGCTGCGGCCGCGGGCCTGAAGCGGGTGATGCTGCCGGCGCGCAACAAGCGGGACTACGACGACATCCCCACGAGCGCGCGGGACAACCTCGAATTCATCTGGCTGGAGCGCGTCGACGAAGCCATCGCCGCGGCGCTCGAGCCGGCCGAGGCCCAAGCCGATGCCAAGGTCGAAGCGGCGGAGTGAATGCGATGAAGAAACTGCTGGAAAGAGCGAAGGAAGCGCGGACAACGCAGCGGCTGCGCCAGTTGCTGGATCGCGCCATCGACCGGGTTCGCGATGCGCTGGCCGCATCAGGACCGCGGCTTCAGCCGGCCCCGGTCAGGGTGAAGCGCCGCAAGGGTTGAGCCCTCCGTCTCAAGTCCTCGCGGCTGCCCCAAACAATAGGCCCCCTCGCTCGAGGGGGCCTTCTCGTTAGCCCACGGCGTCCTTGGCGGCCTTGACCGGGCGGGCGCGGACGATCTTGCGGGCCGGCTTGGCCTTGAACATCATCTCTTCGCCCGTGAACGGGTTGGTGCCCTTGCGCGCCTTGGTCGCGGGCTTCTTGATGACGACGAACTTGGCAAAGCCCGGCACCAGGAAAAGGCCGTTCTTCTTGAGCTCCTTGTGACCGACGTCGGTCAGCGTCTCCATGACGCTCTTGACGTCACGCTTGGAAAGCTCGGTGGTGGTCGCGATCTTTTCGATCAGCTGCGATTTCGACATTTGGGTGGCCATCGTGTCTCCTCTGATTCGTTGACGGCTGCATATTAGACCAACCGGTGAAGGCCTATAGCCTTCTGCACAGTTTTGTCGGGGTTTTACGGGCTTTTTTGGCCCTCTGTGGCAAAAAACCCTGCTTTTTAGCCACTTCCGGAGCGGGAGAAGCCTCAGGCAGCGGATTTTACCTTGTTTCAAAGGCCCGCACGCAGCCTTGCTAAAGCTGATTCGATGCTTTCGACAAGCGACGACCGGCCTCTTTGTGAAAGGCCGGCCGCGATTCACCCCGGAAAATAAGGCTAGATCGTCGTGATGCGGCGATCGCGGGTACTTTCTCTCCCTTCTTTCTAAGGAGCGCGACGAGCTTCGCTCGCGCTAGACGCGCTCGATGATGACGGCCGGGGCCATGCCACCGGCCGCGCACATGGTGACGAGACCGCGCTTCAAGTCGCGCCGTTCGAGCTCGTCGAGCAGGGTGCCGATCAGGATCGAGCCGGTGGCGCCGATGGGATGGCCGAGCGCGATCGAGCCGCCATTGACGTTGACCTTGGAGCGGTCGAGCTTGAGGTCGCGGATGTATTTTTCCGCAACCACGGCAAAGGCCTCGTTGATCTCGAACAGGTCAATGTCGTCGATGGTCAGCCCGGCCTTCGCCAACACCTTGCGCGTCGCCGGCACCGGCGCGTTCAGCATCAGCGTCGGCGAGTCCCCCATGTTGGCCATCGCAACGACGCGGGCGCGCGGTTTCAGGCCGTGCGCCCTGGCGTAAGCGGGCGAAGCCAGAAGGATCGCGGCGGCGCCGTCGACGACGCCGGACGAATTGCCGGCGTGGTGCATGAAGTCGATCTCGAGGTCGGGGTACTTCTGCAGGATGAGGCCGCGATAGGTCGTGCCCTTGTCATCGAGCGCATGGTCGGCGACCGCGGGGAATGCGGGCTTCAATGCGCTCAGCCCTTCCATCGTGGTCTGCGGCCGCGGATATTCTTCATGGTCGAGCGCGAGGCTGCCGTCCTCGCGATGCACCGGCACGAGGCTCTTTTTGAAGTGGCCGTTCGCAATCGCATTCGCGGCACGCTTCTGGCTTTCGAGGCCGAGCGCGTCGACATCCCTTCGCGTGATGCCTTCCAGCGTCGCGATCGCGTCGGCGCAGACGCCCTGATGCGACTGCGGATGCTGCGCACGCAGGCGCAGATTGCCGTTGTCCATCATCATCGGGCCGCCGCCGCGGCGTCCTTCCATTGACATCATCTCGCAGCCGCCGGCGACGACGAGGTCTTCCGCGCCCGCCATGATCGAGCTTGCGGCCATGTTGACGCTGGTGATGCCGGAGCCGCAGAAGCGGTCGAGCGTCACGGCACTAGCGCGCACGTCGTAGCCGGCGTCCAGCGCCGACATGCGGCCGAGATCGCCGCCTTGCGTTGCGACCTGTGCGCTGCAGCCCCAGATGATGTCGTCGACGTCGGCGGTGTCGATGCCGGTGCGCGTCGCGAGCGCACGCAGCACGGTTGCTCCCAGCTGCTGCGGATGAATGCTCGAGAGCGCGCCCTTGCCGGCCTTGCCAACGCCCCGCGGGGTCCGGCAGGCATCGATGATAAGTGCGTCGGTCATTGGCGTTATCCTCTTTTTGAATGGTTAGAGGCGTTTTGAATCAGGCGGCGAAGGGAGTCAATGCGCGCTGGCGGAACCCCTCACCCTGTCCCCTCAGCGCGAGCCAAGCTCGTCGCGCCTCCGCAAGAACGGGGCGAGAGAGAGCAATCACACCCCCGCCGCGTTCTTCGCGATCACATTGCGATAGAAGCTGGCGCTGAGTTTCGGCGTACGCACCTGCGTGTCGAAATTGACGTGGTAGAGCCCAAAGCGCTTGTTGAGCCCGAACACCCATTCAAAATTGTCCATCAGGCTCCAGAGGAAGTAGCCGCGCACCGGCACGCCTTCGGCGGTGGCGCGCTGGAGCTGGGCGAGGTAGTTGCGCAAATACATGATGCGGTCGGTGTCGTAGATCTTGCCGTCGGGCGTCACGACGTCTTCGCCGGAGGTGCCGTTTTCGCTGATATAGATCGCATCCGTCTTCCAGATTTTCGCCGCCAGCTTGGGCACCCAGTAGATCGTCTCGGGACCGACGCGCAGCCAGTCCGAATTCATGTGCGGGAACGATTTCGGGATCGGCAGCGGCATGAAGCCCGCGCCCTGGTCGGAGGCCACCACGTAGTTCTGTGGCGCGTAGATGTTGAGGCCGAGGAAATCGACCGGCGAAGAGATGATCTTCAGCTCCGCATCGGTGTATTTCGGCGCATCGCGCCCGGCGAACTTCAGGAAGGCGTCGGTGTACTGCCCCGTCATGATGACGTTGAGGTAGCCGGCGTTCATCTCGCGCAGCGCGATCTCGGCGGCGCGGACGTTCTCGGGCGTGTCGATCGCGGGGGCGCAGGCATCGATGTTCTCGGCCGGCCCCACCCTGGTGCCGCGGCGGCCATGGGCGCGTACCGCCTGGACCGCGAGCCCGTGCGCGAGCGCGCTGTTGTGCCTGATCTGGTTGACCTCGGCTTGCGGCAGCGTCACGCCCGGCGCGTCGATGCCGATGCCATAGCCGAAATAGACGAAGCGGCCGCTCTCGTTCAGTGTGAACACGTTTTTGACGCGATCAGTCAGGTGCGCGGCGACATAGGCCGCGTAGTCGCCGAAGATCTTGCAGGTCTCCGTCGAGCGCCAGCCGCCAAACCGGTCCTGGAGCGATTGCGGCAGGTCCCAATGATAAAGCGTCAGCCACGGCTCGATGCCGTTCTTGAGGAGCTCATCGATCAGACGGTTGTAGAAGTCGAGCCCCTTCGGGTTCGGCTTGCCGTCGCCGTCCGGAAACAGCCGCGGCCAGGCCACCGAGAAGCGATAGGCCTTGCAGCCGAGCTCCCTGATGAGCGCGATGTCCTCCTTGTAGCGGTGATAGTGCTCGTTGGCGCGGTCGCCGGTAGTACCGTCCTCGATCTTGCCGGGGATGCGGACGAACTTGTCCCAGATCGAGGCCCCTCGGCCGTCCTCGTTGACCGCGCCCTCGATCTGATAGGACGAGGTCGCCGTGCCCCAAACGAAGCCCGTCGGAAAGCCGTCCACGCTCCGCGGCGGCGATGCGGGCTTGGCGTCCGCGACCTCAAGAGGATTGGCGATTCCGGCTGCGGACAGTCCCGCCAGCGTGGCGAACTGGCGACGCGAAACCTCGTCCGACATTGATTATGCTCCGGGGCGATGCTCTTGCGGCGGCACCATGGCGAATCGCGGGTCGTTTGAGAAGCGGGCGACCCGAGGGCTGAGGATGCAGAATCGCCGAATGCGACGAAGTGGTCCGAAAGGGGCCACGGCGATCGTCGGCCGAGGTACCCCAAAGCCGAAATACCAGTCCCACCGTTATTCGAAGTCCCAGCCCAATTCGGCGAGGAAGCGTCAGTTCCCCTCGAGACGCTGGCCCGCTTACTTGCAGAATGCCCTAAACCGCTCGGAAATTACGACCAAAGTTCGCAAATATGGCGTATGGTGCGCCATCGCCGCTCCGCTCTGGGCGATTGTCTGTCTGCACCGGTCAACCAAGGGAACGACTGACTTATGACGCGATTTGACCGCATGAGACCGTGGTAACTCTTCCGCTTGACCAAGCGCCTGTCCTGCCAGGGATACAACGACTGACCCCACGTCAGAGCCACTGTGAAGTTCGAGGTAGATATATGTCGTATGCCTACAAGCTGAATGAAGACGTTCGCCACCAGCCGCAAGGCCCGCAAGGACGTGCCGCAACTGAGCCACCGATGATTTACACCATCGTCCAGCATATGCCCATCGAGGCCGATGGACGTCTCCGATACCGCATCAAGTGCAAGTCGGAGAAAATCGAGCGAGTCGTCACGGAAGATCAGCTTTCGTATTCGCAGTGATCTGCTTGATGACGGTGGCACTCCAGCGCGGATGAATTGGCTCGGAGTTGCCATGATCAACGGCGGGACCGTTCTCGTTGCTTGGCGAACCTCAATTCCGGAATGTCTGCCTGGGTCAGGAGCAGACATGAGGTCCTTCCGCCCCACTGGCGCGCGGGCTTCCGCGATCAGCGCGAGCGCTTCGGCGATTTTGGCAGCTTGTCGGGATTGAACGGCGGCATCTGCCGGCTTCGTTCAGGTGCGGGCGTCGGCTGTTCCGTCAGAATCAGCGTACCCTGGAGGACCATTCCCGGCACCTGCACTGCCGTCGCCGTGTAGGTCGCGACCTTGCCCGGGCAGTTTCCCTCGATGTCCAGCGTGAGCTCATCGTCGACGCCGAACACCGTTGCGCGTCCGTCGGTATGGCGCTTCGTCGACACCGTGGCGGTGAAGCGATCTCCGTCGATGTTGCAAGAGCCGTGATAGGTCATCAGGCTGTCGCAGCCCCAGATCTGTCCGTCTGCGACATGGACGATCCCGGTCCCCTGATCGAGCGGCGTCTTGTACCAGGCGGCGTAGGTGCCGTCTTTCAACATGGGAGCAGTCTCCCCGGTATTCCCTCGCACCATCCACACGATCAGCGCTAACAAAGCGTTAATCGCGCGGCCCGTGCCAATCCGGGCTATCCCTGCGCAGCTCGGCTTCCAAGTCCTCGATGATGCTGTGAAGCAGACACGCGGCAAGTGGATCGGTCACTTCGCGCTCCAAACGTCGGTAACGCGCGATCTGGAATTCCTGCTCTCTCAACTGGTGCTCTGTCATCGGACGGGCCCTCCGACAAACCGACGCAGAGACAGCCAAGTCGTTTCGTTACAATTTTAGGATCATTCGCTATGGTTTCCGATCGGTAAAAACAACGCGACGCCAGGCTTCGCCGGCGCGCGGGATCATCGGAGGAGTCACAAGGTCGATACGCTGACAAGCGCGCTGTCACGGCACCTCGCCGGTGTTGCGACTCCCGCCGATGCTGTGCGGCTTGTTGAGGAAGAACTCCCGGTTGCCGAGAGCTGCCTCCGCGTACTGGTCGATCGCGACCTGGATGGCCTCGATGTGCATGCGGCACCAGCCCTCGAGGCAGGACAGGCGCCGCGCATGATGGAGAGCCTTCAGAAATTCCGGGGGCTCCGGCATATCGGAGAAGTAGGTCGGCCTCTCCCCCTTCATGCCCGTGCCATCTCTCGCGGCGGAACAAGGCGGCGCTTCTCAACACCGACGCGCGATGGCATCGGCCGCCGGCGGGGAACGAAGAGGCTGGCGACGACGATCGGGTCAGTGTCACCGAGGGCGGCCCGCTCCTGAACGAGCCCACTCATCACCGTGCGCATCTTCATGACTTCGCCTGCGACGAAGCTGCAGTCCTCGTCCCTGTTGATCTGCTCATGCATGATCGCCTCGGCCTCACGCATGCTGACGCGTAACGCCCTGATGATCCTGCGGATTTCGTTGATGCGGTTGTCCACGGCTCGCTCCCTTTGGCTGGAGAGCAGCATAAGAACAAAACATGAACAATGAGTCAATCGGCTTTAGGTAGAACACACCCGTGCCGGCACGCCGCGTCGGCGCGAACCGGCCTCCTCGTCATCCCACATGCGCCGGGGCTTGCGAGCCGGATCAGAACGTCACCCGCATCCCCGCATAGAATGCACGCGGCCTTGCCGGGCTGAGCGAGCGCGGGTCGGTGAACTCGGCGCCGCCGTTGGTAAAGTTGGGCACGGCTCCGGTGTCGAAGAACTGTCCGTAGGTCGCGAAGCGCTTGTCGAAGATGTTGTCGATCTTGCCGTAGAGCTGGAAGTTCTTGGTCACCTGGTAGGACGTGTGCAGGTTGAACACGGTGTAGGACGGCAGCTTCGCATATTGGTTGGACTCGTCGCCGACCAGATATTGGCTGGAGACGAACAGCGCATTGCCGCCGACCTTCCAGACGTCGGTGACGGCATAGTCGACGCCGACCTTGACGCGGTGGCGCGGGATGGCGGGGAGCTGGTTGCCGGGCGAGACCTGGATGTTGCCGTCACCATCGGCGAACGGGCTGTTGGAGCCGATGGACAACGCGTCGAGGAAGCGCGCGTCGACGAAAGCGTAGCTCGCCTGGAATTGAACCGTCGGCGATTTGATGTTGATTTCGGCCTCGAGGCCTTGCCGCCGGGTGCGGCCGACATTGGAGAAATAGCCAAAGCCGGTGCGGCCGGGAACGGGGATCGCGACGATGTCGTCGTAATTGGTGGCGCGGAAGCCGCCGAGCTTCCAGCCGAGCGTGCCGATGTTCAGCTCCCTGCTGCCACGCAAGCCCGCTTCCACGGTCTTGGACACGACCTGTTTCAGCGGCGGATCGGAGACGAGGAACGCGGCAATGAGACAGGGACGGGCGGGATCGGAGCAGCCGAGCTCGAGCGGCGTTGGAACGCGGTTGGCCTCGGAATAGCCGGCATAGGCCGTCAACCCCGGCGTGATCTTGTAGGTGCCGCCGATCACCGGATTGAAACGGGTGAAGGTGTGATCGCCGTTGAGATCGGCCCCGAGCTGATCCTCCAGCGAGATGCGCGCCACGTTGAATCGACCGCCGCCGGTGACGGCAAAGGCGTCGGTGATATTGAACGTGTCCATCGCATAGAGACCGTTATATTGGTTGACGGTCCGCAGCGAGACAGGGCCGGCAACCGTATCAGGTACGCCGGTTGGCCCCAGGAAGAGGCCGCTGCCGCTGACGACGTAGTTTTCTCCGATCGTGCCGATTTCGGCGGTGGCGTTATAGCGCGTGACGCTGGCGTCATAGGTCGCGCCCATCACGAAGCGGTTGTCGTGGCCGAACAATTGATCGGTGTTGGTGGCCTGCCCCGACACGCCGAAGGTGGTCGAGCGTATCGAGCTGCGGTCGATCTCGCCGAGGATGGTCCCGGACGCGAAAGGATTGGCAAGCGGCAGGCCGTTCACGCCGTTTGCCGGTGTGGCGCCGTCGCCGAAGCAAAGAAGGCCGGCGAGCCCCGGATCGGTGCATTCCTGCGCGTCGGTCGGATTGCCGTCGACCAGCTTCTGCTCGTACCTGCGCACATGCGCGGTGCCTTCGAGCGTCCAGGTCGGCGTCGCATCGACCTTGCCTGTCAGGTTGAGATAGCCGACGCGATTGGAGGTGGTCTGCGGTGTCGTGTAGGTCGCGCCCCAATATCTGTCGAGCAGCTCGGCCGGAACGGTGGCGCTGGCGCCGAAATCGTTCTTGGCGACGCCCATGTTGGCGTGGAATTCGCTGTCGCCGGCCTTGTAGCCGACATCGCCGTAGAAGCGCCGCACGTCCGATTGGGAGAAATTGCGGAAGCCGTTGTCGTGCAGGCCTTCGAGCGCGGCATAGACGGCGTAGTTCTTGTCGACCGTCTTGCCCCATTGCGCCGAGCCCTGGATACGGCCGAACGAGCCGCCCATGAGATCAAGCTCCGCGCCCTGGTAGGTGAAACCGTCCTTCATTTGCAAATTGATCGCGCCGCCCAGCGCGTTGAGGCCGAAGGCGGGATTGTTGGTCACGAGCGTCACCGACCGGATCGCCGCGGTCGGGATCAGGTCCCAGTTGACGGCGTCGGAGAAGGCCTCGTTGATGCGAACGCCGTTCTGATACACAGCCAGGCCTTGCGGCGTGCCCGTCACCGGAGATGCAACGAAGCCGCGGAATTCGACATCCGGCTGAAACGGATTGCCGGTGACCTCGCTGATGTTGACGCCGGCGATGTTGTCGCGAAGCGCATCGGTAATGTTCAGCGAGCCGGTGCGCTTGATCTGGCTGGCGTCGACGGCGTTGATCGCCGACGGGACCTTGTCGACGTCAAGACCTCGGCCGGTACCCGGCGCGGTCGGGTAGACGTAGAGGCGCGTCTTGGGGCTAGCGGATGACGGTGCCCCGATGCGCGCGACCGGACGCGATGACGCGGTGCGCCGCGCCGTTGACGGCGGCGCCGTCACCTCGACCGGCGGCAGGTTCTGGACGTTGGTTTCCTCGTCCGGCGCGGCCCTCGCGGGGAGCGCTAAGACCAATCCCGACACCAGCCCGGTCGACATGGAGGCCATCACCAAACGACGCTTGAACCAAATAGCCTTGAACCAATGAGCCTTGCCCATCCCCTGCCTTCCCATCCGTAACCGCCAGCTGTTTTAATCTTCGCCGGTTGGTTGAGACGAGTGTAATCGGCGGCAATGAGTGCGCCAGCCACAAAAGGTCGGACCATATCCGCACCCGTTTTCCCGACAAAATCGGGAATTTTTCCCGACGCGATCAGGCCGCCGCCGTCGGAACGAGGGCCTCGACGGTCAGACCGCCATCGCCGGACACGACGTTGAGCGTGCCGCCCAACGCCAGGATCCGCTCGCGCATGCCGACGAGCCCGAAGCCGAGCTTCTGGCCCGGCTCCATGCCGCGGCCATTGTCGCTGACCCGCACCCGGGCACAGCCGCGGCCGTCGCTTGCCGCCTGCGCCACCGGCTCGATGACGACGTTGACCGAGGTCGCGCCGGCGTGGCGGAACACGTTGGTGAGCGCCTCCTGCACGATGCGGTAGATGGTGAGGTCGGCGGTCTCCCCCGTGACGCCAAGCGCCGGCGAGATCACGGTCTCGATGGCGACATCGGGATGCGACTCTCGCCACAGCCGCGACAGCGATTCCAGCGCCTGGCGCAGGCCGAGCTCGGCCAGGCCGACGGGCCGGAGGCGCTCCAGCACGCGGCGGTTGAACTGCTGCAGCGCGTTGATCTGCTCCAGCATGGCGCTGCCGTGTTTTCGCACGGCCTCCGCACTCGGGGCGCCTCCGTCCGCCTGCTTCGCCAGCGCGCTGGCATGCGCGCGTAGCGAGAACAGGTATGGCCCGAACTCGTCATGGAGCTCGCGCGCGATCTCCTTGCGCTCGACGTCCTGGAGCGACACCGTTCGCTCGGCGAGGCGCCGCTTGTCCTCGATGGCGTCACTGAGCGTCGCCGCAAGATGGTTGAGCTTGCTGCAGATCGCGGCGAGCTCCGGCGCGCCGCCCGGCGCGACGCGCGCCTGATAGCGCCCGTCTTCGAGCTCGGCCATCACGTCCGCCAGGGACTGGAGCGGCGCCAGTGCCCGGCCGACCACATTCATCATCACCAGGAACAGCGCCAGCGCGATCGCCGAGCCGACCTCGAGCTGGGTCACGATGGCGTCCCAGATCTCGGCGATCTCGTCATCGGGATGGGAGGTGATAAGCAGCGAACCCGGCTTGCCATGGATCGAGACGGGTACGCTCACCGCGGTCTGATCGGGATGAACCAAGCTGACGAACCAGGCCGGCGGCGCGCGGGTGTCATCATCGGCGTCGGTCCGCGGCTGCGTCAGCGGATGGCCGCCTTCGTCCCGCAGCGCGATGCTGACATGGCGCAAGCGGCTGAGGTCGCGTGCGATCTGGTTCAGCCTGGCATCCGGATCGGGCGCCTCGTTGAGGTCCGCAACGATCATTTCGATGAATTCGCGCGCGAGCCGGATCACGCTCTGGTCCTCGGCCTGCACGCGCGGCCCGGCTTCCGCGACCTGGCGGCCGATATTGACGGCGAGCCCCAGCGCCAGCAACAGCGCCAGCAGCAGGTTGATGCGCCCGCGCAAGGATAGATTTTGCCACATTGGTCTCGCCCGTGCCCTTGCGAAGGATTGGCCTGCGCCTGTCCGATGACGTTGACAGAGGCGAAGCGCCCGATATCTAATCGAAAGCGTACAGCAATCCCGGCCGGGCGCGAAACAGGCCAAGACGCTGTCGCGAGGAACGCCTATGCGCATTTTGATCGTCGACGATCATCCCATCGTCGCCTCCGGCTGCCGTGCCGTGCTGGCCGACGAGGGCGAGATCGAGATTTTGGAAGCCGCCGACGCCGAAGACGGCGAGTGCGTCTTCATCGTCGAGCGCCCCGACCTTTCGATCATCGACATCAACCTGCCGACCGTGTCCGGCTTCGAGCTCGCGCGCCGCATCCTCGAGCGCGCGCCCGAGGCCCGGATCATCATGTTCAGCATGAACGACGACCCTGCTTTCGCCGCGCGCGCAATCGAGTGCGGCGCCAAGGGCTACGTCTCCAAGACCGGTGACCCCGACGATCTCGTCGAGGCGATCCGCACCGTCGGCGGCGGCGGCACCTATCTGCCGAGCGCGATCGCGCGCAGCATCGCCTTTGCGGGGCCCGCGCTGGCGCAAAGCCCGCTGTCGAAGCTGAACGCGCGCGAGATGGAGATTTTGCGGTTGCTCAGCGCCGGAAAGAGCCTTTCCGAGATCGCCTGGCTGGTGCAGTCGTCCTACAAGACTGTCGCCAACACCTCGTCCATCATGCGCCAGAAGCTCGGGGTCAAAACCTCTGTCGAGCTGGTGCGGCTGGCGATCGACAGCGGCGTGGCCTGACGGCCGCCACGAATTCGGTCACACAAGCGTTGCAATCCTGATGTGGTTTGATGCCACGGAGCATATGGCATGACGATCCAGACTGTCTCAACCAACACATCCTATGGCGGCGTGCAGGGCGTCTATCGCCATGCCAGCCAGGCGACCGGAACCGACATGACGTTCTCGGTCTATGTTCCCCCGCACGCGCAGGGCGCCAAGCTGCCCGTGGTCTGGTATCTCTCCGGCCTCACCTGCACGCACGCTAACGTCACCGAGAAAGGCGAATTCCGCAAAGCCTGCGCCGAGCTCGGCCTGATCTTCGTCGCGCCCGACACCAGCCCGCGCGGCCCCGACGTGCCGGGCGATGCCAATAATGCCTATGATTTCGGTCTTGGCGCCGGCTTCTATGTCGACGCGACGGAAGCGCCGTTTTCACGCAATTATCGCATGTGGAGCTACGTCACCGACGAGCTGCCGAAACTCGTGGCGGAGAATTTTCCGGTCGATGCGAAGCGCCAATCGGTGATGGGCCATTCGATGGGCGGCCATGGCGCGCTGACGGTCGCGCTGCGCAACCCGCACCGTTTTCGCGCGGCCAGCGCCTTTGCGCCGATCGTGGCGCCATCGCTCGTGCCCTGGGGCATCAAGGCGCTGACCGGCTATCTCGGACCGAACAAGGATACCTGGCGCAGCCACGACACGGTGGCGCTGATCGAGGACGGCGCGAAGTTTTCGGGCTTCCTCGTCGACGTCGGCGAGGCCGATAATTTCCTGAAGGAGCAGCTTCGTCCTGAATTGCTGCAGGCGGCCTGTGCCAAGGCCAACATCCCGCTGACGCTGCGACGGCAGGCGGGCTACGACCACAGCTATTATTTCATCTCGACCTTCATGGGCGACCATCTGCACTGGCATGCGGAGAGATTGAAGGGGTAATGGCTTCTTCTTCTCTCTTGGAAGAACCTACTCCGGCTTGCCGTAATTCGGTGCCAGCAACCGGTTGCGGATCAGATAGCTCATCGTGCGCGTCCAGGATTCATCCGTGTTGCCGCGCATGTCGGCGCTGGCGGCCGTGATCATGTTGCCGGTCTTCACGTCTCGCAGGTAGATGTTCAGATTGATGATCAGGTTCGAGACCTTCTGCACCATGCCGGTGATCTCGAGGTCGGCACCCAACTGCCCGGCAAGCTGGAGATCGCAATTGCCGCAGGCCTGCAAATTGCTGTGTCGGGCCGCGTCCCGGATCGGCGCGATATCGAGCAGCTGGAACCTGCCTGACTCAACCAGTGCCTTGCGCAACTGCTCGCTGATGAGGTCGAGCCTCGCTTCCTCCGGCTTGGAGCCATAGAACTCTCCGGGCAGGCTGGTGTCGATCAGTTCGAAATCGAACACCGCGAGTTTCGGCGGATCGGCGAATGCGACCGAGCCCGTCAACAGCAAAGCGGCGAAACACATCAGCGCTCGCATGATCGTGATTCCCGGCCTCACGCGCGCGAGGACGAAATGCGGGGTTGCATGCCCTGACAAATCGGTCATGCTTTAGCATGAGACAATTCTCCATCGGCGGTCAAGCCGGGGAGTTGTGCGGAGGAAACATGATCCGATGGTTGGTCGGCCTGATCGGCTTGGGACTTGCTGCGACGAGTGCGCTCGCGGGCGACCCTGTCATGATCGGCGTCGGCTATCTCGGAATCGCCGGCGCCAGATCGACGCTGTCGCTGGTCGAGCAGCCCGCGGAGAATGATGGGGTCGCCGGCGCACGCCTCGCCATCGAGGACAACAACACCACCGGCAAATTCCTGGGCCAGCGATTTGCGCTGGAGGAGCGGCGTATCAAGGAGGGCGAGGATGCCGTGCAGGCCGCGACCGATCTCGCCGCACGCAACGGCTTCATCATCGCCGACCTGCCGGCCGACGCGCTGCTGAAAGTCGCCGACGCCCTGCGCGAGCGCGGCACGCTGCTGTTTAACGCCGGCGCGATCGACGAGCGACTGCGCGAGGCCGATTGCCGTGCCAACGTCATCCACACCGCGCCGACGCGCGCAATGCTGGCCGATGCACTCGGTCAATATCTGGTGTGGAAGCAGTGGAAGCGCTGGCTGCTCGTGGTCGGCTCGCATGACGAGGACAGACTGTTCGCCGATGCGCTCCGCCGCAGCGCGACGCGGTTCGGCGCCAAGATCGTGCAGGAGCGCAGCTTCGAAGACAAAGGCGGCGCGCGCCGCACCGACTCGGGCGTGACGCTGATCCAGCGCCAGATGCCGGTGTTCACGCAACAGGCACCGGCCTATGACGTGCTGGTCGCCGCCGACGAAAGCGAGGTGTTCGGCGCCTATTTGCCCTATCGCACCTGGGATCCGCGGCCTGTCGCGGGCTCGGCCGGGCTGGTGCCGCGGAGCTGGGACGCCGCGCAGGATCAATGGGGCGCGATCCAGATGCAGAACCGCTTCGTCAAGCTGAACGCACGGCGGATGACCGCGCTCGACATGCAGGCCTGGACGGCCGTACGCATGATCGGAGAGGCCACCTCGCGCACCAATTCCGGCGACATCAAGAAGGTCACCGATTTCATCAAGGGTCCGGAGTTCTCGGTCGCCGCCTTCAAGGGGACAAAGCTGACCTTGCGCGATTGGAACCTGCAGCTGCGCCAGCCGATCCTGCTGGTCGACGGCCGCATGGTGGTGTCGGTGTCGCCGCAGGAAGGCTTCCTGCATCAGGTCTCCGAGCTCGACACGCTCGGCTATGACCGCCCGGAGAGCAAATGCAAGCTGAAGTGAGGACATTAAAGTGAGGACTTGGACGTTGCGCGCGTGGCGTGTTGGGTTGCTGTCCGGGCTGGCGCTGGCGGCGGCGCCCGCGCATCCGTTCATCGCCTATGTCTCGAACGAGAAGAGCAACACGGTGTCGGTGATCGACACCGAGAGCTGGACGGTGACCAAGACCATCAAGGTCGGCCAGCGCCCGCGCGGCATCGACTTCACGCGCGACGGCAAGTTCGTGATGGTCGCGGTCGGCGACGACGACACCATCCAGATGATCGACGCCAAGACGCAAAGCGTGGTGGACAGCCTGCCCTCCGGGCCCGACCCGGAATTGTTCGCCCAGGATGCCGCCGGCAAGATCCTCTATGTCGCCAACGAGAACGACAACACGGTGACCGTGATCGACCTCGAGAAGCGCGCCCGCCTTGGCGACATCCAGGTCGGCGTCGAGCCCGAGGGCATGACCATCAGCCCGGACGGCAAGACGCTGATCAACACGTCCGAGACCACCAACATGGCGCATTTCATCGACACGTCGTCGCGCCAGATCGTCGCCAACGTGCTGGTCGACGCGCGGCCGCGCTTTGCCGAATTCAAGCACGACGCTTCCGAATTGTGGGTGTCCTCGGAGATCGGCGGCACCGTCTCGATCATCGATCCCGGCAAACACGAGGTGACCGGCAAGATCAATTTCGAGATCCCGGGGTTGAGGAAAGAGGCGATCCAGCCTGTTGGCATCGGCATGACCCGGGACGACAAGACCGCTTTCATCGCGCTCGGACCCGCCAACCGCATCGCCGTGGTCGACGTCGCAACGCGCAAGGTGACGAAATATCTGCTGGTCGGACAGCGGGTCTGGCACATGGCATTCACGCCGGACGAGAAATTTCTGCTTACCACCAATGGCGTGTCGAATGACGTCTCCGTCATCGACGTCGCCGCGCAAAAGGTGATCAAGACCATTCAGGTGGGCGAGCTGCCCTGGGGTATCACGATCGCGCCATGACCAGCCCTGCTCCCATCGCCGAACAACGCGAAACACCAAGGCCCGATCCGGCGGCCGTGCCCGCGCTGTCGATCGACAGCGTCAGCCACGCCTATGGCCCGCGCCGCGCGCTGATGGACGTGTCCTTCAACGTACAGCCCGCGAGCTTCACGGCCCTGCTCGGCCTCAACGGCGCAGGCAAGAGCACGCTGTTCTCGCTGATCACGCGGCTGTTCGGCATCCAATCCGGCCGCGTCGGCATTTTCGGCCACGACATCAGCAGAAGCCCCAGCGAAGCGCTGCGGTTGCTCGGCGTCGTGTTCCAGCCGCGCACGCTCGATCTCGATCTGTCGCTGACGCAGAACCTGCTCTATCACGCCGCACTCCACGGTATCAGCCGCCGCGAGGCCCGGGCGCGAGCCGCCGAGTTGCTTAGCCGCATCGGGCTTACCGAGCGTGGCGGCAGCAAGGTGCGCGATCTCTCGGGCGGGCAGATGCGGCGGCTGGAGATCGCCCGGGCGCTACTGCACCGGCCGCGCCTGCTATTGCTGGACGAGCCCACCGTCGGCCTCGACGTCAAGGCGCGCGCCGACATCATCAGCCATGTGCGCCAGCTCGTGAGCGAGCAAGGCATCGGCGTGCTCTGGGCCACGCATCTGTTCGACGAAATCATGGCCGGTGACGATCTCGTGGTGCTGCACCAGGGCAAGGTGCTGGCGCAGGGGCCGATGAGCCGCGTCGTCGCGGAAGCCGGCGCGCAGGACGTCAACACCGCCTTCATGCGCCTGACCGGCGCGCAGTCCCTGCCGGGCGGCGGCGCATGAGCAGCATCACCACCCGCGAGGCGCCGCGCGGCTTCTCGGCCGCCGAATACATGACCTGCCTCACGGGCATCGTCTGGCGCGAGGGACTGCGCTTCCTGCACCAGCGCGAGCGTTTCGTCTCGGCGCTGGTGCGGCCGCTGGTCTGGCTGTTCATCTTCGCCGCCGGATTCCGCCAGGTGCTCGGCATCTCCATCATCCCGCCTTACGAGACCTACATCCTCTACGAGGTCTTCATCGCGCCCGGGCTGATGGCCATGATCCAGCTCTTCAACGGCATGCAGTCCTCGCTCTCGATGGTCTATGACCGCGAGATGGGGAACATGCGCACGCTGCTGGTAAGCCCGCTGCCGCGCGGCTACCTGTTGTTCTGCAAGCTGCTCGCAGGCACCGCGGTGTCGCTGCTCCAAGTCTACGCGTTCCTGCTGATCGCCTGGTTCTGGGACATCACTCCTCCTCTATCAGGCTATCTCACCGTGCTGCCGGCACTGATCCTGTCCGGACTGATGCTGGGCTCGCTCGGCATGCTGATCTCCTCCGGCATCAAGCAGCTGGAGAACTTTGCCGGCGTGATGAATTTTGTCATTTTCCCGATGTTCTTCGCTTCATCGGCACTCTACCCGCTCTGGCGGGTGCAGGAAGGCAGCCCCTATCTCTACTATGTCTGCGAGGCCAATCCGTTCACCCATGCGGTCGAGCTGATCCGCTTCGCGCTGTACGGACAGATCAACTGGATCTCGCTGGCGGTGGTCGCGACTTGCACAATCGTCTTCATGATCGGCGCGATCTATGCCTATGATCCCTCGCGCGGGCTGGCGCGACGGGGTCCTGCGGGAGGCGAAGGATGACGGTTCGGGTGCTGGCCATGGCCGCTCTGATGCTCGCAGCCGCGAGCACGGCGGCACGCGCGGCCGATCCGCGCTATCCGGATTGGCCCTGCACGCAGGCCAAAGTGCCGGAAATTTCGCTCGCCGCGGTATGGGCTGGCCCTTCACTCGACGACGTGCAGAACAAGTGGAAGGACGACGCCAAAGTCAGCGCGCTGGTCGCCAAACTGTCGGCACGCAAGACGCCGCTGGACGAGGCCGAGAAGCTGGTGAAGGAGTTTTTGGCGGGCTCCGCGGCCGACAAGACTGCGAATGCGAAACTGCTGTTCGCAGGCCTGTTCGACACGCTCAACGCTCAGCGCTCGCAGGTCATGAGCGGGCTCGAACGCGTCAGCCGCAAGCAGCGCGAAGCCGCCGACAAGATCCGTGAGGAGAGTGTCCAACTCCAGGCGCTCCAGGGCGCCACGCCGCGCGACGAGCCCAGGGTCGATGCGCTCAGCAACGAGCTGATCTGGAAGACCCGCATTTTCGAGGACCGCTACAAGGTAGTGCGGTTCGTCTGCGAGGTTCCCACCACAATCGACCAGCGGCTGTTTGCGCTCGGACGCGTGATCCAACAGGAAATGGAATAGCGTCAGCCTCGTTGACCGCTTGCGGCAGGTTCCCGCGCCTCCATTGCGATGATTAACCTGCCGCCGCGCTATATGCCGGAACCAAATCGATCTAGGATGTCTTGTCGATAGGTAATCCAAGGCATCGGGAGGCCTCGATGGGAACCACGAAATTCATCCTCGCAGGCGCTGCGGCCATCAGCATGCTCGCAAGCAGCGCATTCGCTGACGATCTGACCGGAATGGTCACCCGGATCGATCGGCTCAACAGCACGATTTCGATCCAGCAGACACAGAAGGGCACAGTCGGCGGCAGCGCAGGCGGCGCCGGCGCGCTCCAGGAGTACAAGGCCAAGGATGCCGCGATGCTCGATGCCGTCCACGCCGGCGACAGGGTGAGCTACTCTGCGACCGACAATAACGGCACGGGCACGCTGACGAAGTTGCAGAAGCAGTAGGCTTTCCTCGCCTCTTCCCACGTGCGACAGGGCGTCATGGCCGGGCTTGTCCCGGCCATCCACGCATAGCCACGCGGCACGAAGAACGTGGATGCCGGGACAAGCCCGGGCATAACGATCTCTTGCCTACTGCTCCGGCCGCGGCTCCGGCTGCGCCTCCTCGGTCGGAAGCTTGGCGCGCTCCCAGCCGTCGGTGCCATCGGGATACCAGGCGATGTTGGAATAGCCGTACGCGAGCGCGCGCTTGGCGGCGTTCCAGGACATCCAGCAATCGGCCAGGCAATAGATCACGAGCAGCGCGGTCTTGTCGCCGTGTGATGCACGCGCGAGGCCACGCTGAAAGTAGTCGTCCATGGCTTGCGGCAGCGTGCCGTAGCCGGTATCCGGCAGCCAGATGCTGCCCGGAATGTTTTTGCGCGGCGCCTCGCGCCAGACGGTACCCGCGGGAAGGTTCTTCGGCTTCGGCGCGCGCGGCAGCACGTCGATGAAGGCGCCGCTCTTCGCTTGCCAGATCGCCTCGGCTTCTGGCGTCGACAGGACGCGCGCCCCGCCGAGCGTCGCCGGCACAGGCGCGCGGTAGTTATCGGTGCGATAGCCCTCGGGCTCGAACGGCTCCTGCTGCTGCGCAACGACCGGCGCCACCAGCATGGCGGCTACCAGCGCAGCGGCAAGATGCCGCCTCATGGCGTCTGCCTCATGGTGCCTTCTTGGCCGTCTCCGCGCCGAGCGGCCGATTGTTCTCGTCCAGCAGCGGCACGCCGAAGTCGAGCAGGATCTTGTTGATCTCGCCTTGGTTCTCCTGGATCAGCTTGTTGAGTTGCCGCTTCCAGTTCTGGTCGGCGCCACGCACGCCCATGCCGATGCGATACACCAGTTTTGGCCCGGTGGTTTCCTTCACCAGCGGCGTGACATGAAGCGATCCCGCCTTCTTTGCGTAGAACCCCGCCATCGGTCCCCACAGCACGCCGGCGTCGATCTTGCCCGCCGTGAGATCATTGATCATTGCCTGCGCTGAATTGTCGTAGCGCGTGTCGATCATCAGCGGATACGGCTTTGCATCACCCATCAGTCCCGCGATGGCCATGTTGGTCGCAGGCGGCGTGCCGGCGACGATGCCGACATGCTTGCCCTTCAGCCTGGTATCCTCGAGCGTGTCGACCTCCTCGAGCCCGCTTCCTGCTTTCGCGACCAGCGCATAGCTCGTGCGGTAATAGGGATTGGTGCCTTGTACGAGGTCATCCCCTTGGGGGAAGCCCATGATGACGTCGCAGCGATGCGCGCCAAGCGTCATGCGCACGAAGCCGGTGGCCTGCGGAAAAAAGACATAGTCGAGCTTCTTCTGGAGCTTGTCCGCAAACAGCTCGGCAAGCTTGTTCTCGAACCCCTCGCCCTTCTCGTTCGAGAACGGCAGATTGCGCGGGTCGGAACAGACGCGCAGCACCTTGGGATCGACCAATTCGAAGGAGAGGTCGCCGGCGTCGTTGGTCTGCGCGATGGCGACGTCGCCGAACGCGCAAGACGCAACCAGGATACTCAGTGAAAACAACCAGCGACGATGTCGTCCGGCCTCCGTCATCGCGCTTCCTCCTAGGCTTGTTTGAATGCTAGCCATGCAACGCATGACGCGCCATGTTTTGCCAGACTGTGTGCTGGCTTTTTTTGTTGCAGTGCAATGCGCGCAACCCTTTGAACTGAGGCGGAAAAGTGTCTCGCATCGCCCTCGTGATCGCAGCCTTGTCCCTGCTGGTGACAGCGACGCTAGCATGCGCCGCAGCGGCCGAATTGCCTGTGAGCGAAGTCGCTCCGGGAATCTTCGTACACTCCGGGACCATCGCCTTGATGACCCGCGAGAACGAGGGCGACATCGCCAATGTCGGATTCATCGTGGGCGAGGATGCTGTGGCGGTGATTGATACCGGCGGTAGCGTTCGCGAGGGCGAGGCGCTGCTGGCGGCGGTACGGGCCAACACCAGCAAGCCGATCCGCTACGTCATCAACACCCACGGCCATCCGGACCATGTTTTCGGCAATGCGGCCTTCGCCGTCGGGGACGCCATTTTCGTCGGTCACAGCAGGCTGCCGCGGGCGCTCGCTGCGCGCGGGCCGTACTATCTCGACAATTTTAAGCGCATCATGGGCGACGAATTGATATCTCCCGTGAAAATCGTGCCCCCCACAATGCTTGTCACGGACACAATGACGCTCGATCTGGGCGCGCGCCGCCTGACCTTGCGGGCCTGGCCGGCCGGGCACAGCGACAATGACCTGACCGTGTTCGATGAGATGACGAAGACGCTGTTCACTGGCGACCTCGTCTTCCTCCGCCATATTCCGGTGATGGACGGCAGCATTCGCGGCTGGCTCGGCACCCTCGGGGAACTCGAGAGCATTCCGGCGCAGCGCGTCGTTCCCGGTCACGGGCCCGTGAGCGAATGGCCTGCGGCGCTGACCGATGAACGGCGCTATCTGACGGTACTGCTGGCGGACGTCCGGGCATCGAACAAGAAGGGCGAGCCGATCCGAACCGCCGCAGACAAGGCCGCCGCCTCGGAACGGCCGCACTGGGAGCTGTTCGACGACTACAATGCCCGCAACGCAACCGCAGCATTTTCGGAAATTGAATGGGAGTAGCGGACGCGCTACGATGCGCGAAACGTTGCTTCGTCCGCGGGACCATGACCATGACGGGATGCACGCGCCGACTGCCTCTGATCGCCCTGCTCCTCGGCATTGCATTCGCCGTGCCGGTGCAGGCTGAAGAATCTTACGATCCCTGGCCGGGACTGGTGCAGGACATCTTCAGCAACCGTCCGATGAATGACGGCCGCAATGTCATTGGCATCGAGATGCCGTATCGCGCCGAGGACGCGGCCATCGTGCCCGTGACCCTGCGCAGCAAGCTCTCGCCCGGCGATGCCCGCCGAATCCGTTCGATCACGCTGGTGATCGATCGTAATCCAGCGCCGATGGCAGCGAAGTTCGAGCTCGGACCGGATGCCAACGTCACCGAAATCTCGACGCGCGTGCGCGTCAACAACTACACCGACGTCCATGCGGTGGCCGAGCTCAGCGACGGCCAGCTCTATGTCTCGAAGGTCTATGTAAAGGCCTCCGGCGGCTGCTCGGCACCTGCGGGGAAGAATGCCGAGGAAGCCCAAAACCGGCTCGGGCAGATGCGCTACCGGCAATTCGCGCGCGAGGAGGCCCCGGCGAGCCGCATGCGGGAGGCGCAGATCATGGTCGGCCATCCCAACAATTCCGGGCTGCAGATGGACCAGGTCACGCAGCTCTACATTCCCGCCTTGTTCGTCAACCAGCTCAAGCTGACGCAGGACGACAGCCCCGTGCTTTCGATGGAAGGCGGCATCTCGATCTCGGAAGATCCCAATCTGCGCTTCACCTACGTGTCCAACGGCGCCAGGCGTTTCCGCGCGGAAGCCAAGGATACGGACGGACACGTCTTCCGCAACGAGTGGGATGTGGAGAAGCCGGGGACGTGAGGGCGTCCATCATCCTCCCTCAATATCCTTCGCCCCAACGATACTGCCATGCGATACCAACGGCTGTCAGTTCGCTTCCCGTACGGCTGGTGAGGCCGGTGCTGGCAGAGAGCTTGACTGAGTTTTGCCGATCGATCGGAAACGCAACCGTCACGCCCGCGCGCGAAATGGCCTGCTCGTTGTCGTTTTTGATGCCGTTGAGGGTCGTGCTGCCGCCGGCGAAATACAGTCCGTCCAGCGCCATCCATATGCCGGACTGGAACGTATAGATGACATGTCCCTGCACCGCATAGATCGGAGCCTGCGAGAACGTCTTGCCACCGAAGAAGTCGGTGTTGTCGCTGAAGAAGGTCACGCTGGGGGCGAGCTCGATCGTCCATGGTCCCCATGCCTTTGAAATTCCGAGCTCGGGCCGGAACGACCAACGGTTGCCGCCGAGGTTGAGCAGCTTGGTGCTGTCATATTGCCCGAGGGGCGCGGAGACCTGAAGGCTTACGCCCACGATCAGATCCTGATGGTAGCTGGCGAAGTCCTTCGCCGAGAGCGCGGGAGCCCCAAACAGGTTGACCGAGACACGAAATCGCGGATCGCCCAGACCGGACATCTCCCGTTCGCGCGGCTCGCCGTTGACGAGCCCATGCGCGGCAAACGACGATGTCGGCACGATCGCGTCGAACTTGGCCGACTGGCCGGCTACGTCGAAGGACCGAACATAGGCCACCACGCCGGTATCGGAGCGGAATGTGGCATCGGCGATCGCGGTGCTGGGATCGAACGCGAGCTTTCCTTGGGCGTAAACGTAGCCCGAGATCAGGAAATTCAACCCGACAGGCGTATTCGAATACGATCGCGGCTCGGCCTCCTGCGCGCTCGCATTCGAGACCGCCGACAATGCGGCGATCATTCCCAATGCCGGGCCGAGCGGGAGCCGTCTTGCGCGACGCACTAGAGGCGCATCGGCGTTTGCATCATCGATGATGGGCGCATCATCAACCGCCCGGTGCACTCCAACGCCGTGCCGGTCCATCGAGATATCCTACCAAGCAAGCCCGTCGGATCATACCATCGAAGCTCCGCCGGCGACCTTGATGAGGGAAGCAAAGCAGCGCGGCAACGGTCAAAAACACCTCACCTCGGCTTCCGCCTGCGCGCGCCTGAGATCGTTCACCGCGGAATTCGCCTGCTCTGACGTGCGGAACTGAACGCCGAGATTGCCGCGGACCTGGGACATGCTGAGGGCGGTTTCTGCAGTGACGTAGCGCTCATAGGACACAATCGAGGCCACCACGTCGATCGAGCAGGAACATTGTTCAATCGCCTGCCGGCTCTCGCCATTGGCCTTCATGCAGCCATAGACATACTCGGCACGCGCCGACGTCGGATAATCATTGGCCTCTTCAGCCTGCGCAGCGAGCGCGGTCGCAGCCCACACCGCCAATGCGGCGACAATCGGTCGTAGCTGTCCGGCCAGATTCATGAGCGTCCTCCCGCTGGTTGCGACGGAAGCTATGCTATGCGTATTGTCCTGAAAAGCACTCTATCAGAGGAAACGGCTCACAAGGTGATGAGAGCATTTGGTCGATCATTGGCGCTCGCGGTGACGCTGGCGCTGACACTAGCCGGGCCCGGCCGCGCCGCGGATACCATCCGCCTTGCGGTGCAGAAGACCGGAACATTCTCCTGGGAGCTGGCCGCGATCCGCGCCGGCGGCCTCGACAAGGAGGCCGACCTGTCGCTCGACGTCAGCGAGCTTGCGAGCCCCGAGGCCGGCAAGATCGCGCTGCGCGCCGGCAATGCCGACATCATCCTGTCCGACTGGTTGTGGGTGTCGCGCGAGCGCACGCTCGGCGCCAAGCTCACCTTCTATCCCTATTCCAGCGCGCTCGGCGCGGTGATGGTGCCGGCCTCCTCGCCGATCAAGTCGCTGGCCGATTTGAAGGGCCGCAAGCTCGCCGTCGGCGGTGGTCCCATCGACAAGAGCTGGCTGCTGCTCCAGGCGCGCATGAAGCAGGACCGCATCGACCTGAAGTCGGAGGCGACCATTGTCTATGGTGCTCCGCCGCTGATAACCGCCAAGGCGCTCGACGGCGAGATGGATGCGAGCCTCAACTTCTGGAATTTCTGCGCACAGCTTGAGGCCAAGGGTTTTAGACGCCTCGCCGGCATCGAGGACATCCTGCCGAAACTCGGCGCCAAGGGCGCGGTCTCCGCAGTTGGCTATGTCTTCGACGAAAGCTGGGCGGCAAGTCATCGCGAGGCCGTGGCGCGCTTCATCGCGATGACTCGCAAGGCCAAGCAGCTGCTGGTGACCTCGGATGCCGCCTGGGACAAGATCGCGCCGCTCACCGGCACGAGCGATGCCACACTGCTCAAGACCTATCGCGAGCGATATCGCGACGGCATTCCGCGCCGGAGCATCGATGACGAAGAAACGGACGCGCGCGTGCTCTACCGCGTGCTGGCCGAAACCGGCGGCCGCGACCTCGTGGGCTCTGCCGCCGAGCTCGATCCCGGCACGTTCTATCACGCAGTTCCCGGAGACTGAGGTGCTGCGTCTTCTGTCGTTTGCCCTGTTCCTCGCGATCTGGTGGATTGCCGCGCTGTTCGTCGGCGCCACAAAGCTGCCGTCCCCGCCCGCCGTGCTCGACGTCGTCATCGCGGAAGCATCGAGCGGCGCGCTGTTCCTGCATCTCGGCGCTACGCTTGCCCGCGTAAGCCTCGCTTTCGTGCTGGCGATGTCGCTCGGTAGCGCCATCGGCTATCTGATGGGACGGGTGAAGCTCGCCGACCGGCTCGGCGATCCCTGGCTGATCCTGCTCCTGAACCTCCCAGCGTTGGTCGTGATCGTGCTGGCCTATATCTGGGCCGGGCTCACTGAAGCCGCAGCGGTCGCGGCGATCGCCATCAACAAGCTGCCGACCGCCATCGTCACCCTGCGCGAGGGCACGCGCGCGCTCGACCGCTCGCTGGACGAGATGGCGAGCGTGTTCGCGATGCCGCGCTGGCGCGCCTTCCGCCATGTCGTGCTGCCGCAGCTGGCGCCCTATATTGCAGCCTCAGCCCGCTCCGGATTGTCGCTGGTGTGGAAGATCGTGCTGGTCGCCGAACTCCTGGGCCGGCCAAACGGCGTCGGCTTCGAGATCGGCGTTGCTTTCCAGCTGTTCGACACGCCGCGGCTGCTGGCCTATTCGCTGACCTTCGCCGCCGTCGTGCTCGTGATCGAGACCGCGCTGGTGCAACCGTTCGAAGCCCGCGCAACACGGTGGCGACCCCGTGCGGCTTGAGGTCGATATCACAGGCAAGAGGTTCAGGAGTGCCGCGGGCGGAACGCAGGAGGTGCTCGCTCCGGTCAGCTTCGCGCTTCAATCCGGCGAGGTCGGCGTGCTGATCGGTCCGTCCGGCTGCGGCAAGAGCACGATGCTTCGCATCATCCTCGGGCTCGACCGCGATTTCGAGGGGCGCGTCTCGCGACCGCCGGAGGCGCGGATCGGGATGGTTTTCCAGGAGCCGCGATTGCTGCCATGGCGCTCGGTCGAGCAGAATGTGCGGCTTGCGGCCCCCGATGTCACTGATGCCAAGCTCGCCGAGCTGTTCAGGATCTTGGAGCTGGACGCGCATCGCAGCCACTTTCCGGGCGAATTGTCATTGGGCCTCGCCCGGCGCGTCGCGCTCGCCCGCGCCTTTGCCGTCGAGCCCGATCTGCTCGTGCTCGACGAGCCGCTCGCCTCGCTCGACGACGCACTCGCCGGCCGTTTGCGTGACGAGATCGCAACGCTGGTGGCGCGCCGTCCGGTGATGACGCTGCTCGTCACCCACAGCCTGGATGACGCGATCCGGCTCGGCGACCGCCTGTTCTTGCTGTCGCCGCGACCGGCGCGCATCGTGCGGGAGGTGCCGATTGCCATCCCGCGCGCGGGGCGCAGCGAGGCCGAGCTCGGCAGGATCAGGGCCGAGCTCGCGGCGTTGCAGCTTGAATCGAAATGAGAACTCATGGTCAATTGGACCAACGACATCCTCGCGGGAGGTTCACCATGCGGCGTACGCTGATTGCGATCGGCATCCTGTTGGTTGCGATGCCGGGCGCGGCGCTCGCGCAGGCCAAGGGCAAGGGTATCCGGCTCTGGAATCTGACGACGGAAACGATCTCCGGCTTCCAGCTCTCGCCGGCCGGAAAGACCGAGTGGGGGCCGAACCAGTGCCTGAACGACAAGGACAAGGAGGTCGACCACGACGAGCGGCTGCGCATCACCGGCGTCGAGCCCGGCCGTTACGACGCCAGGGTCAGCTATCCCAATGCACGGCAGTGCATCGTGCGCGACATCGAGATCAAGGCGGATGCGGTGTTCTCGATCGCCGACAAGGATCTGAAGGATTGCACGAAGTAACGCCGGCGGCTCACGCCTTGTCGTTCGGGTGCGGATATTCGCAGCGCCACCGCACAGCCTGCCACTTCGGATGGTCACCAACCCATTGCGCGATATAGGGCGGCGCGGCCATCGCGCATTGCGTCGGCGACCCCGCATAGTTGAACACCAGATGCTGCTCCTCGCAGGTCGCAGGCGAGAGCACCGCACACACAGTCACCACCAGGTCGATCGGGTTCATGCCGGGATCCTCGCAGAGGCGATGAAGATTAGCACAAAAGGTTACGCTCCGAGCAGCGGGAAGTTTCAATCCGGCCGCGAGAAATAAAACGGGAATTGCCCCGTCGCCTCTCCCCGCAACCGGGGCGCGAGCGTCAGAAATTGACCCCAAACACCAGCCTCGCCTGGTGGCGCTCGAAATTGACGAGGTCAAGATTGCCGCCCGACCCGGCCGGACGGCCCCAGGCCTGCATGCTCCAGCTCATGGTCAGGCGCGAGCGCTCGGAAATCTGGAAATAAGCGGTCGGACCGACGAAGAGGGCCTGGCCTGCGAACTCGCCGAGGCCGATGCCTTCGTACTGGCGGAAGTAGCGCACCTCGCCGCCGAGCAGCACGTCGGGCCGCACGCGCACGAGGCCGGCGAAGGCCGCGCCGATGGTTGAGCTCTTTTCGGACAGTCCCGCCATCTCGAAGCGCGCCCATTCGGGCTGATAGATCAGGTTGAGCGCCCCGATGGCGAAGTTCGGGATCAGCTCGCGGTCGAAGGCGAGCGTGAAATCGGTACCGTACATCCGCCCTTTCGCGCCCGAGGTCTCGTCGATGCGGTCGCCATGGAGTTCGGCGGCGACAGTCAACCCGAATGGCGCGAGCTCGCGATCGAGCAGGCGATAGCGCAGGTCGAGCGAAGCGCCCTGAAAATTGAACTGGCGGCGGTCGCCGATATCGGGGACGCCGGTGATGTCGTGCAGCGTGGCGGTGCCGCCGACCTCGATCCGGAAGTTCGGCAGCGGCACGATCTCGATCTCGACCTCCTGCGACAGCGCGCGATAGGTCCCGCCGCCTTTGCCGAATCGTCCTGTCGTCTGGGTCTGGAATTCGCGCTCGCCGGGGTTGCCGACATCGGTGCCGATCATGAAACCGAAGATGTGCTCGGTATCAAAGCCGTCTTCGGCGCTGACGCATGCCGGCGCGAGCGCGACGGTACAGGCGACTATGGTCCAGAATGTATGGGCTCTCGCGCGCATCCCGGACACTACCACGGCTTCGACGGTGGTTGCCATCGAAGCCGCGGCAGGTCGTCAGTCTTACTTGTGGTCTTACTTGCGCAAGGCGCAGGCGTACATGTTGATTTCCATGCCGACCGGCACTTCCACGATCTTCGGAGCTTTCCAGGCCATTCGGGGACTCCCAAGGGATTGAGCGCGACATCGCGCCAGCCAAAACCTAGGGCTGCGTCAGTCACAGCGCAAGTCTGGAATCGCGCCGTCGACACAGCGAACTGCCGCATCGCGCTTGCAAATTTCTCTCTCGGGCAACTCGCCTTCGCTCCCAGTCAAGCGCGCTGTTCTCACCGCAACAAGCGCAGCAGCGCACGGCCGGCGCGCGAGTTCAGCTCCTTCCCATCCAGCGTTCCATCCTTGTCGGGATTCGCTGCGTTGAAGCGCTGCTCCACCACCGAGAGATATTCGTCGAGCGTGAGAGTCCCGTCGCGATCGGGATCGGCGGCGGCGAGTTCTTTTGCCGTTAACCGTCCGCGCAACTCGCGGGCGTCGAGCGTGCCGTCGTGATCGGGATCGAGCTTGGCGAACAACGCGGCCGCCGCTTTCTTCACCTCGGCAAGATCGAGCGTGCCGTCATTGTCGGTATCGAACGTCTTGACCGCGTTGCCGAAGGCCGACCATGCCGGACCGGACAGCAGCGCAATTGTGAGCGCAAGTGCAACAGAGCGACGAGACATCATGAAAACCTCCCTCACCAAGGGCTCCGATGCGAGCCGGATCGAGACGACATAAGTCCACAAGTGAGCCTCGGTTCAAGCCCCGAATTGCAGCCTGCGCTCGGCACAACTTGCGGAACCCGTCGCCCCAACCGCTGCCGTCGCGCACGCGCTCTGCTCCATGCCGCGGAATTTCTTCAGCGCCTGCGCACAAGTGAGCATGGCTTGTCAGGTCTCCGTCAGGTGACGACATCCGGTCGCCCACCATATCGGCGTCGCAGATACGACTTTCGTATTGACGCGTTTTGCATTCGGGCGGAGTGTTGCTGTCGCAGCGTCAATAGGCGCGCATATTGGGAGGAACGGATGAAACGCTTTGCGATGGCCGCGGGCCTCGTCATGCTTGCATCGTCTTGTGCAAATGCACAAACCAGCGAGCAGCTGGTCAAAGGTGCGACCGATACATCGAACGTTCTCAACTACGGGATGGGCTACAATCTCCAGCGTTTCTCGACGCTGAACCAGATCAACAAGGACAGCGTCAAGAACCTTGTCCCGGTTTGGAACTACTCTTTCAACGACGATCGCAGCGAGGAATCGCAGCCGCTGGTGTACCAGGGCGTGATCTACGTGACGTCGCACAACGCGACCATGGCGGTCGACGCCAAGACCGGCAAGCAGATCTGGAAGTCCAAGGTCGAGTATCCTGCCGAAACGCCACGCATCGTCTGCTGCGGCATCATCAATCGCGGCGCCGCGCTCTATGAGGGCAAGGTGTTCCGCACCACGCTCGACGCCAACGTGATCGCGCTCGACGCCAAGGACGGCAAGGAGCTGTGGCGGCAGAAGGCGGCCGATATCAAGGAGGGATATTCGATGACGGTGGCGCCGCTGGTCGCCGACGGCATCGTGATCACCGGCATCTCCGGCGCCGAATTCGGCACCCGCGGCTTCATCGACGGCTGGGATCCGGCAACGGGCAAGCATCTGTGGCGCACCCATTCGATCCCCTCCCCCGACGAGCCCGGCGGCGACACCTGGAAGGGCGATACCTGGAAGCTTGGCGGTGGCTCAACCTGGATTACGGGCTCCTATGATCCCGAGCTGAACACGGTCTATTGGGGCATCGGCAATCCCGGCCCGTTCAATTCCGCAGTGCGCCCGGGCGACAACCTCTACACCTGCTCCGTGCTCGCAATGGATCCCAAGACCGGCAAGATCAAGTGGCACTACCAGTTCTCGCCCAACAATCCGTTCGACTATGACAGCGTGGCCGAGATGGTCCTCGCCGACATGAATGTCGAGGGCAAGCCGACCAAGGTGTTGATGGACGCCAACCGCAACGGCTTCTTCTACGTGCTCGACCGCACCAACGGAAAGCTGCTCGCGGCCAATCCTTACGTAAAGGTCAACTGGGCGACCGGAATCGACATGAAGACCGGACGTCCCATCGAGACCGACGTCTCGAAGGACGCGCGTGAGGGCAAGAAGGTGACAGTCTATCCGTCTATTCTCGGCGGCAAGAACTGGGAGCCGATGTCGTTCAATCCGCAGACCGGCCTCGCCTACGCCAACACGCTCGCCTTCGGTGGCAGGTACAAGACCGAACCCGCCACCTTCAAGCAGGGTGAATGGTATCTCGGCATGGACCTCACCGATCTCTGGGAATGGGGTGACGGCCCGCGCGGTCATCTGAAGGCGATCGATCCCATGACCGGCAAGGCGAAGTGGGAAGCACCAAGCGACATCCCGCGCTTCTCCGGCGTGCTGTCGACCGCGGGCGGCGTCGTGTTCTCGGGCGCGCTGACCGGCGAGTTCGAGGCCTTCGATGCCGACACCGGCAAGAAGCTCTGGCAGTTCCAGACCGGCTCGGGCATCGAGGGACAACCGGTGACCTGGCAGCAGGACGGCGTGCAGTATGTCGCGGTGACGAGCGGCTATGGCGGCGTCTACTCGCTGTTCTCCGGCGACGAACGGCTGGCCAAAGTGCCGCCCGGCGGCTCGCTTTGGGTTTTTGCGGTCAAGCAATAACCACGGCACGATGCTGAGAATGCTATCCCACAAGACGGTGGCGATCCTCGCCACCGTCGCGGTGCTGACGGTCGCGCTTGCGGCGACCGTTCGTGCCGCGGATGACTCAACCGGCAATCCCGTGCAGGCGCAGATCGACCACGGCAAGTCGACCTATGCCGAGAAATGCTCGCACTGCCACGGTCCCAACATGATGAATCCCGGCACCATCACGCCGGACTTGCGCGCCTTCCCCGACGACAAGACGCGCTTCGTCACCACCGTGAAGAACGGCAAGAACAACAAGATGCCGCCATGGGCCGATATTCTCAGCGACGAGGAGATCGGGAATCTCTGGGCCTTCATCTCGAGCCGGAGAAAACCATGAGGCGCTGGCTGGTCGCTTGGAGCATTGCCGCGATCCTCGCGGCGGCGGCCACGGCTGCACGCGCGGCCGACGATCCGCTCAAGATTTGTCTCGACGAGGACCGGCCACCGCTCTCGGTGCATCACAAGGGCAAGCCGGATTCGGGGTTCGACGTGCTGCTGGCGCAGGCGCTCGCCGACCGGCTCGGACGGCCGCTGACGATCCAGTGGTTCGAGAGCAAGCTGGATGAGGATTCGAGCCCGCAACTCGAGGCCAATGCGCTGCTGTCCGACAGGCGCTGCTCGCTCGTCGGCGGCTACGCTCTGACGACGGACTCCCTGGTCAAGCCCGGCATGAAAACGGCGCGCCTGCCGGATTTTGCCGGCGCCACGCGCGACGACCGGCGCCGCCGCGTCGCGCTCGGCGTGCTCGCGCCGAGCCAGCCCTATGTCTACTCGCCGATGACGGTCGTGCTCGGACCGAAGGCGCGGGGTCGCAAGATCGGCGATATCGGCGACCTCGCCGGTCTGCGCCTCGTCATCGAGAGCGGCTCGCTCGGCGATGCGATCCTCATGACCTTCAACAAGGGGCGCCTGATCGATGACATCACGCATCTCGTCCCCGGCCGCGATGATCTCCTCGGCGCACTTGCCCGTGGCGACTATGACGCAACGCTGATCGACCTCGGCCGCCTCGACGCCCGTCGCGCCGCGCACCCCGATACGGCGATTACCGCGTCCGGCTACTACTATCCGATCGGGGCCAATCGCGGCTATGTCGGGCTGGCCAGCGATCCCGCGCTGATCGACGCCGTCAACAAGGCGCTGACCGGGCTTGCTGCCGAGGGTAAGATCGCCGAATTCGGAATACAGGCGGGGCTGACCTATCTGCCGCCGCGGGAGCCTGCGGTCCTCGGTGACGTCTGGATGAAGATCATTCAGCGTTGACGCTCTCGCTTCCCGCTGTGTCCAGTCTCGAGACTTAAATCTTCGCCCGCAACTGCATCAACATCGTCATTGCGAGCGTAGCGAAGCAATCCAGAGTCCCTCCAGAGAAAGACTGGATTGCTTCGCTACGCTCGCAATGACGGAGTGTGGAGCGGCGACGGCGCATCTCTTGAATCAACCTGACGGCATCCACTCGCTTAGTGGCGCCCCGCACCGTATGATGTCTGCGTTCTCATTCGCCCTTTCGGTGCCCCGTGAATTCCCCGACCACTACTGCCAACCTGCGCGACCTCCTCGCCCGGGAAATCAAGACCGGCGAGCTGGTGCGGGCGTTGGTCGTCGTCGGCCCGGTGATCGCCGCGTATTTCGTCGCGCGCGAGACGGCGCTGCTGAATCTTGGTTTGGTCGCGGTCTCGTTGCTCATTCCTGCGCTCAGGTTGCACCTGCCGCCGAAAGTCGTCGCGTGGCATTATCTCGCCATCCTCCTCACCTTTGCCGCGCTGTTCCTGGCGAGCCCGATCAAGCCGCTATTCGCAGTGCTGACGGCGCTCGCCGGATTCCTTGCGGTCGCGGTGACACGCCATGGCGAACATTTCCGCACGCTCGGGAATTGGGTGTTCATCCCCGCCGTGTATCTTGCCTGCGAGGTGCTGGAGGGCGTGAGCGCCTCGGAAGCCCTGCGCCATGCCGGCATGATCATCGTGTCCTCCCCGATCGCGCTGGCTCTGGTCTGCGCTATCCAGATTTACGATCAGCGACGGTGCGGCGATGCCGCGACCTCGTTCGGAGCGCCCCGGCCGAGTGGTTTGTGCCCGCGGCGGCAACCGCCCTTGCGGTGTTCGCTGCGGCGGTGCTGGTCGAGATCCTCGGTCTCGCGCAGGGCCAATGGGTGATGTGGTCGGCCGCAAGCGTCGTGGTCGGCGATCTCGCCGCTTCTACCGGCAAGCTGAAGCAGCGGGCGATCGGCGCCGTCGTCGGCGTGCCGCTCGGCTTCCTTGCCGGCATAGTGCTGCCGCAAAGCCGGATCGGCTATGCGCTCGCGGTTCTCGCGGCCACCCTCACGCTGATCTCGTTCTCCCGCTACATCATCGGCTTCGGCCTGCGCTGCTTCTTCATCGCGCTGGCCGCCTCTTTCGCTGGGAGCGCCAGCGGCATCGCGGAGGAGCGCATCCTCAACGTGCTGATCGGCGGCACCTTCGGCTTGCTTGCGGTAGCCCTGACCGAAATCGTCTGGCTGCGTGTCATGCGAAAGGTGCGATCGTCCGGATGACGCCCGAATAGGCACAATGCGGCCCTTCGAATGCGCCAATCTGTCTCGCCTGCCACCCATGGCAGAGGCGACCCGATGCAGTACCGTCGGCGGCAATCCGGGAGAGAATCATGTCCGCAACGCTCGATCGCCGCAACTTCATCGCCGCCGGCACCGCGACGCTCGCGATGCCTTTCGTCTCGCGCGGCGCCTCGGCGCAGGCTGCGTGGCCATCGCGGCAGATCCGCATGATTTGCAGCTATCCCGCCGGCGGACAGACCGACCTGCTCGCGCGCGCCTATGGCGAATTCATTGCCAAGCAGGTCGGAAAGACCGTCGTCGTCGAGAACAAGCCCGGTGCCGCCGGCGCGATCGGGACGGCGGAGGTTGCCCGCTCGGAGCCCGACGGCCACACCATCCTGTGCTCGATCTCGACCACCTACATCATGAACCGGGTGGTGATGAAGGCTCCGGGCTACGACATGGACAAGGATTTGACGCTCGTCAGCGTCATTCCGGGCGCCGGCTTGTTGCTGGTGGCGAACCCGAAAACCGGCGTCAACACGCTGGAGGATTTCGTCGCCTTTGCGCGCAAGAGCGGCAAGGTCAACTTCGGCACCTATAGCGCGGGCTCGGCCCCGCATATGACGGTCCATGAGCTCAACAAACAGTACGGCCTTGCCATCGAGCCGATCCACTATCGCGGCGAAGCCCCGATGTGGACGGGCATGTTGGAGGGTACGCTCGATGTGGCCATGGGCAGCTACACCGCAGCGCAATCGGTTTTGCAGAGTGATCGCGGCACCGTGTTCGCGGTGCATTCGAAGAAGGTCGACGCCATCCCTGATATCAAGACCCTGCCCGAGCAGGGCGCGACGTCGAAATTCTTCACCGTCAGCGGCTTCTCCGGTTGGGCCGTGCCGAAAGCGACACCGCAGCCGGTCGTCGACCGCCTGGCGGAGCTTTGCGTCGCTGCCAACAGCGATCCGAAGGTGAAGGAAGTGCTCACCACGTTCGTGCTCGAACCCGCGATCGGCTTCAAGGAAACCAACGCGCTGTATCAGCGCGAACTGCCGATCTGGATCGAGAGCGCACGGTCGCTCGGCCTCGAGCCCTCCTGAACCGCGAGCAAGACGCCCTTCGCGGCGCAGCATCCGACCAAAGCCTAGTGCCGGAAACGCATTTTCCCGCTATGATTGTGCGACGCTGGCGGGAAGGTTTGACCGGCGCGGAGAAGAAAGGCCGATCCCATGACACCGGATGGCGTTGCCGTAGCCGTCATGATCATCCTGCTCTTTCCGATGGGCTATTTCACGCTGGCGTCTCCGGCCTTCCTGCTGGTGAAGCTGGATATCCAGCCCGTCGCCCAGCTTTTGCGCGGAATGTTCAATGCGCATTTTCTGGTGATGCGCATTGCCGGACTGATTGGGACGGTCGCTTTCCTGCTCGACGGTCGTTTGGTCGCCGCGATGGGCGTTGGCCTCCTTGCAGCCTTGGCGATCTACGGACGCCGCGGGTTCATGCAACGGATGGACGAACAGCTCAGCGCGAGGGACGCCGGCGATGCCGAGGCCCCGCGCCGGCTACGCCGACTGCATTGGAGTGGAATGCTGGGCAACGCGGTGTTGCTCGTCGCTCTCCTGACCAGCATTCCCTACATCGCCATATCGGCGTGAGAGACAGCGCGGGCGCGTGACGGTCAACCGTCGTCGTCGACGCCGAACCTGGCGTTCGCCTAATGCTCGTCCGCCGCAACGGCGCCCTGCTGCGCCTTGTGGATCGAGGACGGCACCACGCCGAAATATTTCCGGAACACCCGGCTGAAATGCGATGAGCTGGAGAAGCCCCAGGAGAACGCGACGTCAGTGATGGTCTTGCCGGCGTGGGCCTCGAGCTCCTGGCGGCAATTCTGAAGACGCGCCTGCCAGATGTAGTCGCTCACCGTTGTGCCGCGCTCCGAGAACAGCATGTGCAGATAGCGCTTGGAGCAACCGAGCTCGTTGGATATCTGGTCGATGCACAGATCCGGATCGCGCAAATGTTCGCGGATGAAGAACTGCGCGCGCACATAGGTCGCTTCGGGCCCGACGCGATCGAGCATCGTGTCCGCCTCGCGCAGCGGCAGCAGCAAGAGGTCGATCAGCGAATCGGCGACGCCGACTGCACTGTTCGCCGACAGCTTGGCCGCCTCGTCGAAGGTCGCATGCACGAAATCGTGGGCGATCCGCCCCGTCCCCGTGCGTGAGGTCAATTTGCAGGCGGGCATCCGCTGCGACGGGAATCCGCGGTCGCGCAGCAGCGCCTTCGGCACGATCACCACGTCGTGGCGCGTGAAAGCCGGGCTGATGATCGAATGCGGACAGGAGACGTCATAGGCGATGATGTCGCCGGGGTTCAGCTCGATGTGGCGGCCTTCCTGCTCGAAATAGGACACGCCGTAAGTCTGGAAATGGATCTTGATATACGGGTGTTCATTGGCCTTGGCGCGCGCCAGCGTGTGCGCGATGCGATGCTGGCTGACCTCGATCTGGCAGAGCTTCAGGCGCGAGACGCTGGTGTAGTCGATGCGGCCTTCGAGCGAAGACGCTTCCAGCGGATCGACGTCGAAATGCCCACACAGGCTCGTCAGCCCGTCGATCCAGCTCTGGATCTGCCGCTTCGGCGTCATTCCCGTCGTCGAGAGCGTGTGAATTGTGTCGGACATTAATCCAGCCACTGGTTTGATCCGGAGATTTTGACGCGAATCGCGAGCCGCGCTGCCGGAGCCCTGAACCGTGATTGCGTGACGTTTACCTCGATTTTGAGCGATCTTGTGGAACGAGCGCCATCGTTCCATTGCCACCCTTGAAAGTTAATCCTCCGCCTTAGTTGCTGCGCCGTCAAGGGGAACCTAAGCGTGGAAGGCGGTCCCAAAGCGCTGCGGAAGCCGCTGAATTCGCTACTGCAAAATCAAAATCTTCGCGGCCGTGCGCTGTCAAGCAAACCAGCTTCTCTCTTGGGCAAGTTTCCCGGTGGCGAAGTCGCTACGGATGCATCAGGAACAACAAAAACGGGCCGCTCCTGCACGTGGACCCGTAGCTCTCATCAGGAGGAGAAAGCACCACAGCATCGTTTCTGGTCCCAAACGTGACCGCCCTGCACGAGCAGACACCGGACGAGAAGCCCGGTGATTGAGCAATGCTTCGGAAAAATAAACGAGACAACGGAGGAATGACTATGCGCAAGGTACTACTGGCGACCTTTCTTGGGTCCGCGGCGGCTCTCGCCGTAGGCAGCGCGTCAGCCAATGACGAGCTGAACAAGATGGCGCAGAACCCGAAAGACTGGGTGATGCCGGCGGGCGATTATGCAAATACCCGCTATTCCAAGCTCAACCAGATCAATGCTCAAAACGTCGGCAAGCTCCAGGTCGCCTGGACCTTCTCGACCGGCGTGCTGCGCGGCCATGAAGGCGGCCCGCTGATCATCGGCAACATGATGTACGTCCACACGCCATTCCCGAACAAGGTCTACGCTATTGACCTTTCGAACGAGAACAAGATCGTCTGGAAGTACGAGCCGAAGCAGGATCCGAACGTCATCCCCGTGATGTGCTGCGACACAGTCAACCGCGGCGTATCTTACGGCGACGGCAAGATCTTCCTGCATCAGGCCGACACCACCCTGGTCGCGCTCGATGCCAAGACCGGTCAGGTTGCATGGACCGTCAAGAATGGCGATCCCGGCAAGGGCGAGACCGGCACCTCGGCGCCGCTCGTCGTCAAGGACAAGGTGCTGATCGGCATCTCCGGCGGCGAGTTCGGTGTTCAGGCCCATATGACCGCCTACGACATCAAGACCGGCAAGCTGGCTTGGCGCGGCTACTCTGAAGGGCCGGATGATCAGATCCTGGTCGACGCAGAGAAGACCACCGCACTCGGCAAGCCGGTCGGCAAGGACTCGAGCCTGAAGACCTGGCAAGGCGATCAGTGGAAGATCGGCGGCGGGGCCACCTGGGGCTGGATCTCCTACGACCCCGAGCTGAACCTCGTCTACTACGGATCGGGCAATCCCTCGACCTGGAATCCGAAGCAGCGTCCCGGCGACAACAAATGGTCGATGACGATCTGGGCTCGCAACCCTGACACCGGCCAGGCCAAATGGGTTTATCAGATGACGCCCCACGACGAGTGGGACTATGACGGCGTCAACGAGATGATCCTCTCGGACCAGGCCATCAACGGCCAGCCGCGCAAGCTGCTGACGCACTTCGATCGTAACGGCCTCGGCTACACGCTCGATCGTGCCACCGGTGAACTCCTGGTTGCCGAAAAGTACGATCCGAAGGTGAACTGGACCTCCGGCGTCGACATGGACAAGAACTCGCCGACCTACGGCCGCCCGAAGGTGCTCGACGCAGCTTCGACCGACAAGGCGGGCGAGGACCACAACGTGAAGGGCATCTGCCCGGCCGCGCTCGGCACCAAGGACGAGCAGCCGGCAGCCTACTCGCCGGACACGCAGCTGTTCTACGTTCCGACCAACCACGTCTGCATGGACTACGAACCGTTCAAGGTGAGCTACACCGCGGGCCAGCCCTATGTGGGTGCGACGCTCTCGATGTATCCGCCGCAGGGTGAAACCCACATGGGTAACTTCATCGCCTGGGACGGCAAGACCGGCAAGATCGTCTGGTCGAACAAGGAGCAGTTCTCGGTCTGGTCGGGTGCGCTCGCAACCGCGGGCAACGTGGTGTTCTACGGAACGCTCGAAGGCTACCTGAAGGCAGTCGACGCCAAGACCGGCAAGGAGCTCTACAAGTTCAAGACTCCCTCCGGCATCATCGGCAACGTCACCACCTATGAGAACGGCGGCAAGCAGTATGTCGCAGTGCTCTCCGGCGTGGGCGGCTGGGCCGGCATTGGTCTGGCGGCAGGTCTGACCGATCCGACCGCCGGTCTCGGCGCAGTCGGTGGCTACGCGGCGCTCAGCAACTACACGGCACTCGGCGGTACGCTGACCGTGTTCTCGCTGCCCAACTAGACCTCTCAGCATCGCTCCGGCGCGTGGATCAACTCCACGCGCCGGCTCGTCTCACCGAATGCCTTCCGAGGAAAATCTCTTGCGTAAAATCTGCTCTGCCATTGCTGCGATGTTCTTGGTCGCGTCCGGAGGAATTGCCGTCGCGGACGGCTCAGGTGACCCGACTGCCGTCAAGCAGAACGAAACCGGCGAATGGTCCGACAAGGAAGGCAACCCAACCTACAAGGTCACCGACGGATCCGTCGACTGGTACACCTATTCCGGATACCGCCGCTATCACTCGGACTGCCATGTGTGTCACGGCCCGGATGGCATGGGCTCGACCTACGCCCCGGCGCTGAAGGATTCGCTGAAGACGATGAGCTACGCCGATTTTCTCGGCGTCGTCGCCTCCGGCCGCAAGAACATCTCGACTGCCGCAGACAACGTGATGCCGGCCTTCGGCGATAACCCGAACGTCGCCTGCTACATGGACGATCTCTACGTCTATTTGCGTGCCCGGTCTAACGAGGCCTGGGGCCGCACAAGACCCGGCAAGCACGAGGACAAGAACGAGGCCTATACCAAGAACGAAGATTCGTGCATGGGCAAGAAGTGAACGTGCGGAGCCCGACCAGGACCTGGTTCTTGGCGCCCTGCTGGAATTTGAGGAGTTTACGATGAAGACACGTGCCGCCGTCGCTTTCGAAGCCAAGAAGCCGCTCGAGATCGTCGAAGTCGATCTGGAAGGACCGAAGGTTGGCGAAGTCCTGGTCGAGATCAAGGCGACGGGCATCTGCCATACCGACGCCTACACGCTCGACGGCTTCGACAGCGAGGGAATCTTCCCGTCGATCCTGGGCCATGAGGGCGCGGGCATCATCCGCGAGATCGGTCCTGGCGTGACCTCGGTGAAGCCGGGCGACCACGTCATCCCGCTCTACACGCCGGAATGCCGGCAATGCAAAAGCTGCCTCAGCCAGAAGACCAATCTCTGCACCGCGATCCGCGCGACGCAGGGCAAGGGCGTGATGCCCGACGGCACCAGCCGCTTCTCCTACAAGGGCAAGCCGATCTACCACTACATGGGCTGCTCGACCTTCTCGAACTTCACCGTGCTGCCGGAGATCGCGGTCGCCAAGATCCGCGAGGACGCGCCGTTCGACAAGAGCTGCTACATCGGCTGCGGCGTCACCACCGGCGTCGGCGCCGTCGTCAACACCGCCAAGGTCGAGCCGGGCTCCAACGTGGTCGTGTTCGGCCTCGGCGGCATCGGCCTGAACGTGATCCAGGGCGCCAAGATGGCTGGTGCGGACAAGATCATCGGCGTCGACATCAACGACTCCAAGGAAGAATGGGGACGTCGGTTCGGCATGACCGATTTCGTCAATCCCAAGAAGATCACCGGCGACATCGTCCCGCATCTCGTGACCCTGACGGACGGAGGCGCCGACTACACCTTCGACTGCACCGGCAACACCACAGTGATGCGCCAGGCGCTCGAAGCCTGCCATCGCGGCTGGGGCACCTCGATCATCATCGGCGTTGCCGAATCCGGCAAGGAGATCGCTACCCGCCCGTTCCAGCTCGTCACCGGGCGAAACTGGCGCGGCACCGCCTTCGGCGGCGCGCGGGGCCGCACCGACGTGCCGAAGATTGTCGACTGGTACATGAACGGAAAGATCCAGATCGACCCGATGATTACCCACACGCTCAAGCTCGAAGACATCAACAAAGGCTTCGACCTGATGCATGAGGGCAAATCGATCCGTTCAGTCGTCGTGTTCTAGCTCGAAAAGCGTCACCCCCAAGGAGGATCGTCCCATGACTGTTGCACTCCATCCCTCGATCGATAACGGCCTCAAACAGGGCAGCGGCAGCTTCGCCGGCGGCACGCTCGCCTGCAAATGCAGCGACCATCAGGTCAAGGTCGCCGTCAAGGGCGACGTCGCGCACAACCACGCCTGTGGCTGTACCAAGTGCTGGAAGCCGCAAGGCGCGAATTTCTCCGTCGTCGCCGTGGTACCGCGCCAGAACGTCACCGTGCTCGAGAACGGCGACAAGCTCCAGATCGTCGATCCATCGGCGGTGATCCAGCGCTACGCCTGCAAGGCCTGCGGCACGCACATGTACGGCCGCATCGAGAACAAGGGTCACCCGTTCTACGGCCTCGACTTCATCCACCCCGAACTGTTCCAGGAACAGGGTTCGCAGGCGCCGCAATTCGCCGCCTTCGTCTCGTCGGTGATCGAATCGGGCGTGAAGCCGGAGCAGATGGGCGGAATACGGGCTCGATTCAAGGAGCTTGGACTTGAGCCCTATGACTGCCTGTCGCCGGCGCTGATGGACGCGATCGCGACCCACGTGGCGAAGGCCAAAGCTGCCTGAGCAAGGCCGCCTAAGCAAAGGCCCCCTGACGTTTGCCGCGCCCCGCCCGCTCGCCGGTTCCACCACAGCCAGCGAGCGGACGGAGCCGGCCCCGGGGACAATCGCGGCGCTGCCGCCGCTTCTCGACTGCGCTTGTGCGGGAGCCGTCAGCTCCCTCAGTCCTGGTCTCTGAATGACTGCGCAGGGCCGCCGGCTTCCTGCTTGAAGTCCGCGGCGCCTGCGTTTCTCCCTCCCTCGACTGAGGCATCCTGCTTCGTCCGCACAGGTCTTCTGGCGGACGAAGCTTTTTTCATTGTGCCCGCATCGAGAGGCGCGCGGCGTGATGCGGCGCCCTGCTTTTGACAAACCTTCGTTGCAATCTTTTCCCATCGAGAACAGCTGACTCAAGAAACTTGGCTGTGAACGCCAGACTGAAGCGATCCCGCTACGATCGCGACGTGACGATGCCGCGCGAATTCAATAATCAAGAACACGACGGGAGGTATCGAACACATCCGGACATGACATTGGCATTCCTGATTCCTGCCGGGATCTGCCCGCGCGGGACGACCGCTGGAATGCGACGCCGCGCAGCGGGCACTGCACCGACCGGCATCTGGAAAATCTGAAATCAGCAAGCTTATGAAGAGCGAGGGACGATCATGATCAAGGTGAAGATCAATGGCCAGGAACAGAGCTGGGACGGCGACCCGGATCTCCCGCTACTCTGGTTCCTGCGCGACGAGGCCGGGCTGACCGGCACCAAGTTTGGCTGTGGCCAGGCCCTGTGCGGCGCCTGCACCGTCATCGTCGACAAGGAAGCCGTGCGCGCCTGCATCACGTCGATCAACGACGTCGCCGGCCGCGAGGTGACGACGATCGAAGGCCTGCATCCGAACGGCGATCACCCGGTGCAGAAGGCCTGGCGTCAGGTCAACGTTCCCCAATGCGGCTTCTGCCAGGCGGGCCAGATCATGCAGGCGGCTGCGCTGCTGATGGACAATCCAAAGCCGTCGCACGACCAGATCCGCGAAGCGATGTCCGGCAACATCTGCCGCTGCGGCTGCTACCAGCGCATCGAGAATGCGGTCCATCTCGCATCGACGGGAGTGTGACATGAATTTCATCGACAACCCGAAGAAGCTTCGTGGCTTCGAGAAGAACATCAAGGTCGAGAAGGTTTCGCGCCGCAGCATCCTGAAGGGGCTCGGCATCACCGGCGGCTTCGTGCTCGCGGCGCCCGTAATGTCGCGCCAGGCGTTCGCCTACGAGACCGGCGCCGGCAAGATGCCGCACGGCGTCGTGGTCGATCCGCGCGTGTTCGTCGCGGTCGCTCCCGATGGCACCGTCACCATCCTCGCCCACCGCGCCGAGATGGGCACGGGCGTGCGCACCAGCCTGCCGCTGATCGTGGCCGAGGAGATGGAAGCCGACTGGTCCAGGGTCAAGGTGGAACAGGCCCATGGCGACGAGGTCAAGTTCGGCAACCAGGACACCGACGGCTCGCGCAGCACGCGGCATTATTTGATGCCGATGCGCCAGATCGGTGCCTCCGCCCGCACCATGCTCGAGCAAGCCGCCGCGAAACGCTGGGGTGTGCCGGCCACCGAGGTCAAGGCCGTCAATCACGAAGTCGTCCACAGCGCGACGAGCCGCAAGCTCGGTTTCGGCGAACTCGCAGCCGACGCCGCCAAGGAATCGGTGCCGAGCATCGAAGGGCTCAAGCTGAAGGACCCCAAGGACTTCCGCTATCTCGGCAAGGGCCAGATCGGCATCGTCGATCTCCACGACATCACCACCGGCAAGGCGCGTTACGGTGCCGACGTGCGGTTGCCTGGAATGAAGTATGCCGTGATCGCTCGCCCGCCGGTAACAGGCGGCAAGCTGGTCAAGTTCGATCCGGACGCGGCGTTGAAGGTCCCCGGCGTCGAGAAGGTGATGCAGGTGCGCGGCTGGCCGTGGCCGTCGAAATTCCAACCGCTCGGCGGCGTTGCAGTGATCGCGCGCAACACCGGCGCGGCGATCAAGGGCCGCGACGCGCTGAAGCTGACCTGGGACGACGGCGCCAACGGCAAATACGACTCCGTCGCCTACCGCAAGGAGCTCGAGGAGGCCTCACGCAAGCCGGGCCTTGTCGTGCGCCAGGAAGGCGACGCCGAGGCTGCTCTGAAGGGCGCCGACAAGGTCGTCGTCGGCGAATATTATCTGCCGCATCTCGCCCATGTCAGCATGGAGCCGCCGGTGGCGGTCGCCGACGTCAAGGGCGACAAGGCGGAGATATGGGCGCCGGTGCAGAGCCCGGGCGGTACGCGCGAGGACGTCGCGAAGACGCTCGGCATTCCCGAGGGCAATGTCACCGTCAACGTCACGCTGCTCGGCGGCGGCTTCGGCCGCAAGTCGAAATGCGACTTTGCGCTCGAGGCCGCGCTGCTGTCGAAGGAGCTCGGCGTGCCTGTCAAGGTGCAGTGGACGCGCGAGGACGACGTCCGCCACGATTTCCTGCACACGGTCTCCGTGGAACGGATCGAGGCGGGGCTCGACAAGAGTGGCAAGGTGATCGCATGGCGCCATCGCAGCGTCGCCCCGACCATCGCTTCGACGTTCGCCGCGGGTGCCAAGAACGAGGCCCCCTTCGAACTCGGCATGGGCTTGGTCGATATGCCGTTCGAGATCGCCAACATCTCCTGCGAGAACCCGGAGGCCGCGGCGTTCACGCGCATCGGCTGGTTCCGCTCGGTCTCGAACATCCCGCGCGCCTTCGCGGTGCAGTCGATGGTGGGTGAGATCGCCCATGCGACCGGCCGCGACCAGAAGGAGACGCTGCTCGCGCTGATCGGCAGCCCGCGCATCGTCAAGCCTGCTGTGAAGGACATGTGGAACTACGGCGAGCCCTTGGACAGCTATCCGATCGACACCGCGCGCCTGCGCAAGGTGGTCGAGCTGGTCGCCGAGAAGGGCGAATGGGGCCGTCAGGTGCCGAAGGGCCATGGCCTCGGCATCGCCGTGCACCGCAGCTTCGTCAGCTATATCGCGACCATCGTCGAGGTGGCCGTCGACGACAAGGGCAAGCTGACGGTGCCGCGGGTGGACACGGCCATCGACTGCGGCACTTATGTCAACCCCGAGCGCATCGCCTCGCAAATCGAGGGTGCTGCAATCATGGGCCTGAGCCTCGCCAAATACGGCGAGATCACCTTCAAGGACGGCAAGGTGCAGCAGAAGAACTTCGACGACTTCCAGGTCCTCAGGATGGACGAATCTCCTGTGGTAACCAACGTCTACATCGTGCCGCCCGGACCCGACACGCCGCCGAGCGGCGTGGGCGAGCCCGGTGTCCCGCCATTCGCGCCGGCGCTGATGAACGCCATCTTCGCCGCGACCGGAAAACGCATCCGCAGCCTGCCGCTCGGCAAGCAATTGGAAGCATAAAGGCGGGAACACAAGGCGGCTTCGCGCCGTTTGCATCGATCTGACAGGAGCAGATCGATGACCAACATCTCAAGGGCGCTCGCAGTCTCGTTGCTGTCGAGCGCCTTTCTTTTGACGGCCACTGGCGCATACGCCCAGAGCAACACCACGCCGCCGACCACGGCGACGCGCCCCAGCACGCCGGACCAGAACTCCCTGCCCAACGCCAATGCCCCGCCCCCTTCGACCACCCAGACCACCGGGCAGAACAATCCCGATCCCAAGGTTCGCGAGATGAACCAGAAGGAAAAGGACAAGGTCGAGCGCGAGGGGAAATAGCGATCTGCGCATCGGCGTTTTGACGCCGTGATTATCGGCTCTACTTCTTCGCCGAAGCGCATCGATGTGCCCTCTCCCCTTGCGGGAGAGGGCAGCGACGCCGGTTGCCACGATCATGCTTGGGTGAGGGGTATGCCTGCGCGAGTCTCGCACATTGCGATGCGCGGATAGAACCCCTGATCCGGCGCTTCGCGCCACCTTCTCCCACAAGGGGAGAAGGGAAGACGCCGACGCAAAATGCGGCGGACGTTGCCGTCCGCCGCATTTGCCCCCTGACACTCCGCTTCTTTCGATCCGCCAGCGGAGCCTACTTCTTCAGCGCGAACACCCAGATCACGCCGCCCTGCGGCACGTTAGCTTCGATCCCGATATTGTTGGTCACGAGTGCATCCTGGATGCGCTGCGCATCCACGCCCCATCCCGATTGAATCGCGATGTATTGCGTACCGTCGATCTCATAGGACACCGGCATACCCATGATGCCGGAGTTGGTCTTCTGCTCCCACAGCAGCTCGCCACTCTTGGCGTTGAAGGCGCGGAAGTTGCGGTCGTTGGTGCCGCCCACAAAGACGAGATCGCCCGCGGTCGCCGTCACTGAGCCGAACAGCTGCGACTTGGGGAAGTTGTGTTGCCACATCTTCTTGCCCGTGACGGGATCCCAGGCCTGGAGCTCGCCGAAATGATCGGCACCCGGCTTCGTCTTCAGGCCTATGTCCTCCGGCTTGGTCCCGAGCCAGAGCTCGCCGGGCTTGAGCGGAACCTTCTCGCCGGTGAACCCGCCGCAGAAATTCTCGTTGGCGGGCACGTAGACGAGGCCGGTCTTCTGGCTGTAGGCCGCCGACGGCCAATCCTTGCCGCCCCACAGCGACGGACAGAATTCCACGCGCTTGCCGACCATCGGCTTGTGCGCGGGATCGACGATCGGCCTGCCACTCTCGGCGTCGATGCCCTTCCAGACGTCGGTGGAGACGAACGGCCAGCCGGCAACGTAGTTGATCTTGGTCGGCGTGCGCTCGAGTATCCAAAAGATCGCATCGCGTCCCGGATGGACCAGGCTCTTGATGTTGCGGCCGTCGCGTTGCAGGTCGATCAACATCGGCGCTTCGACCTCGTCCCAGTCCCAGGAATCGTTCTGGTGATACTGGTGATAGGTCTTGATCTTGCCGGTGTTCGGATCGAGCGCGAGCACCGAGGAGGTATAGAGATTGTCGCCGGGATGCATCTCGCCGGGCCACGGCGCTGCGTTGCCGACGCCCCAATAAATCGTCTTGGTCTCCTTGTCGTAATTGCCGGTCATCCAGGCCGAGCCGCCGCCGTTCTTCCAGTCGTCGCCCTGCCAGGTGTCGTGGCCGGGCTCGCCTTCGCCCGGAATGGTGTAGGTCCGCCACAGCTCCTTGCCGTCCTTGGCATCATAGGCGGCGACATAGCCGCGCACGCCGAACTCGCCGCCGGAGCCGCCAACGATGACCTTGCCGTCGACGACCAGCGGCATCAGGGTCATGTACTGGCCCTTCTTGTAGTCCTGCACCTTGGTGTCCCACACCACCTTGCCGGTCTTGGCGTCGAGCGCGACGACATGGTCGTCGGTGGTGGCGAGATAGAGCTTGTCCTCCCACAGGCCGACGCCGCGGCTGGTCGGATGCAACTGGAACAGGTCGTCGGGGAGCTGCCGCTTGTAGCGCCAATATTCGTCGCCGGTCTTGGCGTTCAGCGCGATCACCTGCCCCATCGGGGTCGCCACGAACATCACGCCGTTGTTGACGATCGGCGGCGCCTCGTGGCCCTCGACGACGCCGGTGGCGAAGGTCCAGACCGGCGTCAGGTTCTTCACGTTGGAGGCGTTGATCTGGTCGAGCGGGCTGTAGCCCTGCCCGTCATAGGTCCGCCGGTAAAGCATCCAATTGGCGGGCTCCGGATTTTCCAATCGCTGCGCGGTAACAGGAGAATAATTCTCGATCGGGCCTGATACGGCGGCGGTCGAGGCAAGAGTCGATGCAAGACACGTGAAGGCGACGAAGCCGGACAGTAACCACTGCTTCCTGGTCATGGCGTTCCCCTTTTTCATCCGTTTGAATTCTTGTTTTGAATTCTTGTCGTTCGTCCCGTCGTCCGCCCATCGGCGGATGCGGTCTCTCGTGACGCGGGCACAACCCGCACGCCCATCATCCCGGCTGCGCGCCACCTACCTTTCCGATGAAGTTTCCGGCGACGCTGAGCGAGCCGTCAGCCAGCGTCAGCGGCAGCGCAGCGAGCCGTCGCGGCGCCGGCCCGAATACGACCTGCGCGCCCGCGCGAGGATCGTATTCGGAGTTGTGGCACATGCATTTGAGCACTTCCTTGTCGCCGACATCGCTCTTCACCCAGGCCGTGACCGGACAGCCGGCATGCGAGCAGATTGCCGAATAGGCAATGATGCCGTCGACAGCGCGCGCTTTCGTCTGCTCGTCGAGCTCGGCGGGATCGAGCCGGATGATCAGAATCTCGTTGAGGCGCGAGGCGCTGCGCACGACCGACGTCTTCGGATCTTTCGGCCAGGCATGCACCGGCGGTCCGCCGGCCGGCAGAGCGGCCGCGGTGACGGGCTTTCCCTCCTGATCGCCTTCGGAGAATACGAGCAGATCGCCTTTCTGAGGCCGCTCGTCGGAGCCAGGCGCATCCTCGCCCGCTTGGACCTGCTTGGAACAGGCGAGGCACGCCGTGGTGGCCAGCGCACTCATCAGGAGCGCCCGCCGGGTTTGCGCCCTGCAGGCGTCAGCTTCGGATTCCGCTGTGTTGTCGGAGGATGAAGAGGATGTGTTGAACGATGCACGCGACATGCGTGCAAGCAGGCGCTGGAACTCTGCCGAAAAAAAGGCAGAGATTTTTTCCCGCAGTGCATCAATACAGCTTTGCTCGCACTGATTGAACGCGAACAGGCGCATTTGCGCGCATATTTTGAATTGCAACGTCACGCTACGCGACCGGCATGATGATTTTGCAGATCAGGTCAATGCTGTCGGTATTGGTGCAATGGGCCGACGCTCGGCGCGATCGTAGCGAGATCAGTGCGGCTTGTGCATTTCTCAGGCAGGCATTCTGTATTCTAGGAGCGGAGCACGTGGCGCGGCGAAGCGATGCGACCGGCCAAGGTCGCCGACGCCATCTCGAAGCTGTCGGCGATGCGGCGCGCCCTGTCGATGAACAGAGCGGCTGCCTGCGGCGGGCAGACCTCGCGCGCGGTCTGTTCGAACAGATCGAGCCAGCGGTCGAAATGATCCCCGACGAGGCTCAGTGGCACATGCGCCCGCATCGGCGAGCCGTGATAGCGGCCGCTCATCAGCACGACCGACGACCAGAAATCCCGGAGCTTGGCCAGATGCTCGTCCCAATTCTGCACGACCGCGAACACCGGCCCCAACAGCTCATCCTCGCGCACGCGTCCGTAGAAGCGGGTGACGAGTTCCCCGATCATCTCTTCGGTGATCCCCGTGCGCTCGATTGCATCCTGGGTCAGCAAATTCCGCCGCGCGGCCGCAGCCTCGCGCTCGGCCTTCAGTCGATCCGACATATCCCTTGTTATCCGTTCTGTTGTTCCCGCAGGGCGCCCGTTCGACATTGTCGGGCCGATTGCGCGCGGCGTCTTTGTCGCAGCGCAAATCGCGGGGTCTGGCGGCGAGCACTCAACACCCGCCGCCCGCGCTATTGTCAGGCGCTGTAGGTGTAGAAGCCCTGCCCCGTCTTGCGGCCGAGATGGCCGGCGTCGACCATTTCCCTGAGCAAGGGGGCCGGACGGTATTTGGGGTCGTTGAAGCCTTTGTAAAAGACCTCCATCACCGACAACATAGTGTCGAGCCCGACGAGATCGGCGAGCGCCAGCGGCCCGATCGGATGGTTGCACCCGAGCTTCATGCCGGCATCGATCTCTTCCGCCGTCGCAATCCCCTCCTGAAGCGCGAAGATCGCCTCGTTGATCATCGGGCACAGGATGCGGTTGACGGCGAAGCCGGGGCTGTTCTTGGCCGTGATCGCCACCTTGCCGACGCGCTTGGCGAAATCGAGCGCCTTGGCGTGGGTGTCATCCGAGGTCTGCAGGCCGCGGATCAGCTCCAGGAGCGCCATCACCGGAACCGGATTGAAGAAGTGCATGCCGATGAAGCGGTCGGGGCGGTCGGTCGCTGCGGCGAGCTTCGTGATCGAGATCGACGAGGTGTTCGTGGCGAGCAGCGTGCGCGGCGACAGCGTCGCACAGAGATCCTTCAGGATCTTGACCTTGAGTTCCTCGTTCTCGGTCGCGGCCTCGATGACGAGGTCACAGTCGACGAGCTTGGCGCGGTCGGTGGTGCCGGTGATGCGCTTGAGCGTGGCGTCGCGATCGCCCGCCGACATCTTCTCCTTTTTGACCAGACGCTCGAGGCTGCCGCCGACCGTCGAAATCCCGCGGTTCACCGCCGCATCGGAAATATCGACCATCACGACCGAAAGCCCGGCCGCGGCACAAATCTGCGCGATGCCGTTGCCCATTGTCCCTGCCCCGATGATGCCAACGGTTTGGATCATTGCCTCAAATCCTTCATCCTTGCGGACGTGCCATACCGGCCCCGTCCCATTGTTCCTGGATCAGGGTCTAGCACCGCCCCCGGCCGGGTGCGACCCGATCCTGTCCTTCCTTAAAGCATCCAAGGCGGGAATAAAGCCGCCTTCCGGTCGCGAAACGGCATGATTTCGCGCCCCGGCCCGTTTGGCCCGGCCTATCTGCGGCATCCCTTGCCCCGGGAGCCGGGCTCGCGGCGGTAACGGCTTAACCGAGACGAAGCACCTTGCCCGGATTCATGATGTTCTTGGGATCGAGCGCCCGCTTGATCGTGCGCATGATGTCGAGCTCGGTCCGGGAGCGATAGTGCTGGAGCTCGTCGAGCTTCTCGATGCCGATGCCATGTTCCGCCGAGATCGAGCCGCCCATCGAGGTGATGAGGTCGTTGACGGCCCGTGTGATCGCCGCGGAATACTGGGAGAGCGTATCGCGGTCCATGCCCTTCGGGCCCATGAAGGAGAAGTGTACGTTGCCGTCTCCGATGTGGCCGAGCGGATAGGGGCGGATCGCGGGCAAGATTGCGAGCACGGCCTCGAGACCGCTGTCGATAAACTCGGGAATCCTGGAGACCGCGACCGACACGTCGTAGCTCAAGCCCGGACCTTCGGTGCGCGATGCCTCGGCGACAGCCTCGCGAATCCGCCACATGTTGCGCGACTGCGCTTCGGTTTGCGCGATCACCGCATCCAGCACCCGGCCCGCCTCGAGTTGGTCGGCCAGGAACTGCTCCATCCTGTCCGACATGCCTGTGCCGCCGTCCTGCCGTGGCCTGGCCGACGACCATTCGAGAAGGAGATACCATTCGGTCTGAGCCTTGAGAGGATCCTGGGTGCCGGGAATGTGGCGCAGCACCATGTCGGTGCACGCACGGCTGATGAGCTCACACGAGCCGACATTGTCATCGGAAGCGGCATGCGCCTCCGACAGCAGGTCGATGGCTGCCTTGGGATCGCGAATCGCAAGCCATGCCGTGCACACGTCTTTCGGCGCCGGCCAGAGTTTCAGCACCGCCTTGGTGATGATGCCGAGCGTCCCTTCGGCCCCCATGAACAGATGCTTGAGGTCATAGCCGGTGTTGTCCTTCTTGAGTGCGCGCAGGCCGTCCCAGATATCGCCGTTAGACAGCACGACTTCGACACCCAACACCAGATTTCGCGCATTGCCATAACGCAGCACCTGCACGCCGCCGGCATTGGTGGACAGATTGCCTCCGATCATGCACGAGCCCTGAGCACCCAGGCTGAGCGGAAAGAGGCGATCGTGGCGCGCAGCTGTGTCCTGAAGCGTCTCGAGAATGCAGCCTGCCTCCACGGTCATGGCATAGCCGACGGGATCGACATTCAGCACCTGGTTCATGCGACCGAGCGACAGCACGATGCCGCGGTGCATGGGCCACGGCGTGGCACCGCCCATCAGGCCGGTGTTGCCACCTTGCGGAACGATGGCAATGCCGTTGTCGTAGCAGAGCTTGGCGACAGCGGAGACTTCCGCGGTGCTGGCCGGACGCACGACCGCCGCGGCCTGCCCCGCCAGTTCGCCGCGCCAGTCGGTCACGAAGGGCTGTTTGTCTTGCTCATCCAGGATCAGGCCTTTGTCGCCGACGATGGTCCGCAAGCGGTCGAGAACGGCTGACGTCACGGGCGCGGTCGGAATCGAGGGAGCGGTGGGAAGGGCTGCACCCGGCATGTGTTCCTCTCTTTTCGGCCGTTCAGCGCCTTGGGGCGCGCCAGCCTTCGTTCTTGTTTTCATTCTGGGCGGTGGTGCGACGACCCTAGCATAGGGGTCGCGCTTGCGGGAACGTCCCCGGCAGTAAGCCTCGTGCGGATTTGCCCGGAATGCTGAACGCAGGTGCACTTCCGCCGAGCTCCCGCATACCCTACTGTGCCCGATGAAATTCGGATTGGAGATCATGAGCCGTTTCTGGAGTCCGGTCGTCCACACGCTTTCGCCCTACGTTCCCGGGGAGCAGCCGAAGCAGGACGGCAGCGTCAAGCTCAATACCAATGAGAACCCCTACCCGCCCTTGCCGCGCGTGCTGGCGGCGATCGCATCGGCCGCGGAGCGGCTGCGCCTTTATCCCGATCCGCGCGCAACGCGCCTGCGCGAGGCGATCGCGGCCCATTGCGATGTGGCGCCGGAGCAAGTGTTCGTCGGCAACGGCTCCGACGAGGTTCTGGCCCACACCTTCCAGGCTCTTCTGAAGCACGACATGCCGCTTCTATTCCCCGACGTCACCTACAGCTTCTACCCCGTCTATTGCGGCCTCTATGGCATAGCGCATGACGAGGTACCGCTCGATCGTGCGATGAGGATCGATATCTCCAACTACAGGCGACCATCGAGCGCCATCCTCCTCTGCAATCCGAACGCGCCTACCGGCATCGCGCTTCAGCGCGACGCAATCGCATCGCTGCTGGCCGAACAACCGGACCGGCTGGTGGTGGTGGACGAGGCCTATGCCGATTTCGGCGCCGAGAGCGCCGTGCCACTGGTTGCACGCCACGACAATCTGCTGGTCATCCAGACCTTCTCGAAATCGCGCTCGCTCGCTGGCCTGCGGGTTGGTTTTGCCATCGGCCAACGACCGCTGATCGAAGCGCTGGAACGGGTGAAGGACAGCTTCAACTCCTATCCCGTCGATTGCCTCGCGATCGCCGGCGCCGTTGCCGCGATCGAGGACGACGGCTGGTTCAGAGAGACTCGTACCCGTATCATCGCAAGCCGCGAAACCCTGGCCCGTGACCTCAGACAACTCGGCTTCGAGGTGTTGCCGTCGCTCGCCAACTTCGTCTTCGCGCGCCATCGAAACCGGAGCGGAGCCGATCTCGCGGCAGCGCTTCGCCAGCGTGGCGTTCTGGTGCGGCATTTCGGAAAGCCGCGCATCGAGGACTTCCTGCGCATCACGGTCGGAACGGAGGCCGAGTGTGCCCGGCTTGTTGAAGTGCTGCGCGGCTTGATCTGAGCCCCGACGGTCCCTGCATCGGCCAACGTCAAACGATGGGGCCGAACGCCACCTCGTGCCATGCCGCGCGAGGCTTTGATTTCCAGTCAAATTCGGGTTACCAAACCGCTCCGCCGCCGACTTGCACGACGATGCCCTCGGGGAAATATACGTGAAACACCTCCGCAGTCCCGGAATCGACGCACCCGAGACATCGTGGCGGGCGCCGAAGCTTAGGCACGGATGAACGACTTCGCGCGATCCGTCGGCGCCGCATTCACGCTGATCGGCGAGGCCGACGCAGAGCTTCTGGGCATCGTCGGACTGTCGGTGCGTGTCAGCCTGACGGCCAGCATCGTCGCGCTTCTGATCGGGGCGCCGTTGGGGGCGCTGCTTGCGATCACCCGGTTCCGCGGGCGGCAGGTCATCATCGTCCTGACCAATGCCTTGCTTGGTCTTCCGCCGGTCGTGGTGGGGCTCGCCCTTTATCTTCTCCTGTCGCGGTCCGGCCCGTTCGGGGCGGCCGGCCTGTTGTTCACGCCGACGGCCATGGTGATCGCGCAGGCGCTGCTCGCCACACCGATCGTGGTCGCACTGGTGCACCGGCCGGCGAGCCTGCTGTGGGCGGAGTATGGCGACCTGGCGCGGATCGACGGGCTGTCAACGCTGCGCAGGATCGGCTTGCTGTTCGCGCTGGGCCGGACCTCGCTGCTGACGGCTTTTCTCGCGGCCTTCGGGCGCGCGATTGCCGAGGTTGGCGCCATCCTCATCGTTGGTGGCAACATCCGCGGTTTCACGCGCACGATGACGACGGCGATCGCGTTGGAGACCAGCAAGGGCGACCTGCCGCTGGCGCTCGGGCTCGGGCTGATCTTGCTCGCACTCAGCGTCGCAGTGTCGACCGTCGCCTTCCTTCTAGTGGGACGCGTTGGGGAAAAATAGCTGCTCGCCGCCGACCTTATAGCCGGCAATGGCCTCCTGCCCCTTTGAAGAGATCAGCCAGTCGATGAAGGCCTGCCCGTCCCGCGCCTTCACGTTCGCATGCTTGGCTGGATTCACCAGCATGACGCCGTACTGGTTGAACAGCCGCTTGTCGCCTTCGGTCAGGACGGCAAGGTCGCCGCGGTTCTTGAACGACAACCAGGTACCGCGGTCCGACAGCAGATAGGCATTCGACGACGAGGCCATGTTCAGCGCCGGGCCCATGCCCTGGCCGATCTCGCGATACCAGCCGTCTTTGCCGGCACCGAGGTCGATGCCGGCCTCCTTCCACAGCCGCAGCTCGGCCGCGTGCGTGCCGGACTTGTCGCCGCGCGAAATGAACGGCGCCTTCGCGGCGGCGATCTTGCGCAGTGCCTCGGCCACGTCCTTGCCGCCGGCGATCTTCGCGGGATCGCTCTTCGGCCCGACAATGACGAAGTCGTTGTACATGACGTCGAAGCGCTTCACGCCCTCCCCTTCGGATATGAACTTGTCTTCGGCAGGCCTGTCATGGACGAACACGACGTCTGCATCGCCGCGCCGTCCGATGTCGAGCGCCTGGCCCGTGCCGACGGCCACGACCTTCACATCGATGCCTGCGGCCTTCGAGAACAGCGGCAGCAAGTAACCGAACAGCCCCGACTGTTCCGTCGACGTCGTCGAGGCCACGGTGATGGCGCGCTCCTGCGCGATTGCGATCGTGGACCAGAGCAGAACCGCTCCGAGAGTCAGTATCCTTTTCATGCCTCGTCCTTACACCAGATGCCGGATGTTCCAAACTCTACCGTCGATAGAGCCGTACAGGGAACCCTGACAAGCGCCGCAACGCGCCTGGTCATGACTCGCGGCGCTCCCCGGTGAGGAACGTCCGCTCCGCGCGTAAGTTGTGCCCAAGTCAACCCAGGAGGAAACCAGATGAAGAAGCTCATTTTGGCATCCGCGTGCATCATGGCGCTGGCGACCGGCGGCGCCACCGCGCAGACACAACCCGCCCCCGGCGCATCCGGCCAGGGCGACGTTGGCCCCTCGTCGCGGGGCCCCGCGACCAAGGGCATGACGACCGGCACGTCGTCGAACATGCAGAACGAGGCCGCCGACAGCAAGGGCAAGCAGACTCCGTCGGCCGGTGGCACCAACACGAACAACATGGGTAGCCAGGCCGGCGGCGGCGCAGGCTCCGGCTCCGGCTCCGGCGCCGGAAAGTAGGCCGGTATCGATTGAAAATCCTGGAGAGGGGGCGATCGTCCCCTCTCCAGAAGCCTACGTACGTGCCGTCAAAGCTTGTCGACGTCATGTGCGGAGGTGTTGGTGTCGAACGAAGCGTATTGGCGGGGCCGCACCTTGCTTACAGTCACGCCGGCAAAATCGCAGCCGCGCGCTCTGAAAGCGCGGATGTTCTGCAATTGGTCCCACCCACATTGACATCAGTGTGACAGCCGGGGATTTTTACATTGCTGGCGAATCAGCGATGGCCTCAAGCCGAGTACCTCTTGGACAACTCCCTGTGCTTTCGAGACTGATATCGTTGCTGCGCCGCATCCCCGCGGTGAAATGGGCGTTCACCCGGCTTCGCCCCGCGCCGCATGGCGGCAGCATCGACGTCGCGCCTGATGCCGTAGACGCCTCACCCGCCATTGTTGCCGAAATTGCACAAGCCGCCCCGGCTATCGACACTACCATTGGCGCGGATACCTTGAACTCCGACGCGGCGGTCGCGGCTTCAGCCGCCGAAGACGACACCGCCAGCCTTATTATCGCGGAGAGCCCGTCGGAAGCGCCAGCCGATGTCACCGGCAGCGACGAACCATCCCGGGAGACGGGGGCGGACGTCGAGCCCGTCGTTGTGGAGGAAGCGTCGGTCGCGACCATCGACGTCGTGCGCGAGCCGGTCGACGTCCCCGTACTCATCATCAACAGCGATCCATCTCCCGAACTCGCGGCCGACCTTGAGCCTGTTGTCGTGGAGAAGGCCTCGTCTGCCGAGGTCGAGTTGGAGGTCGTCCCGGTCGATGCCCCCGCTCTCGCTGTCAACGAGGAGCATTCCTCTGCCATCGACGTGGATACTTGCTCAACTCTCGACGACACGTGTGTCGCGTTCGCCGATCGCGGCATCTCGCCGGAGCATGTCCCTGAAGACAGCATCGACAGCGATCCGTCCCCCAGCGGCGCGGACGTCCTCGCCGACACGCCCAGCGTCGTCACGGATGTTGCGCCGGAGCCGGCCCTCGTGTCTCCGGCTCCGGACATCCCGAGTGCACCGAAAGCTCGCGCGAAAGCCGCAGAACCCGCCGACCGCGCCGCGCTGATCCGGCAGCGCTGGGCGGAGACCGGGATCAGGATGTGGAATCCCCGCCTCTACGGCGCCGGTGATGCCACGCTGAACATCCAGGGAAGCGTCGGGCTGTTGCCGCCCGGGCTCGGCGAGACGATGCCGCGCTACGACAAGCTGGAATTCCGGATGCTCGGCGGACAGATCGTCTGCGAGGGCGTGATTGTCGAAGCACCCGCGCATGCAAGCCAGCGCAGTTTTACGCGGCTGGCCGAGCCCGGGAAACCCGACCGGGTCCGCGAACCAATGCGGGAACGCCAGGCCGCTCTCGCCTGACCCTTTTTTTCCCTGCGACGACCAGCCCATATGCTAGGCTCACGCCCTGAATTTGGGAGATCGCATGCCCGTAAAATCATTGCGACTGGTCGTGATTGCCGCCCTCTGCGTCTCGCAAGGAGCCTTTGCCGCATCCAGTAAACGGCCGCACCATGCGCCGGCTACCGATCAGGCCTCACCCTACAAAGCCGACCGCCTCTCCTCTTCGCGCGGAGAGACGATCCTCAACACGCCCGGCCAAGCCACCGTGCTGACGCGAGAGATCCTCGACGACAAGCACGCGACGAGCCTCAAGGACGCCATGCGTTCGACCGCCGGCGTGACGATCGGGCGCTAGGCCACTTTCGCTCAGGGGATAGGATAGCCCTTCCAGACCCACTCCAGCGCCGACGGAAGCGTCTGCGCGATCGTGGGGCGGTCGACGTGCTTGGCATTGCGCACGAACAGAAACTGATAGTGGTAGCCCTTCTCGGCCAGCACCTTGGCCATCAGCGCGTTGGAGAGGGTCCAGTCGTGCATGCCGTCGGGGATGGTGGGGTTCGGATAGAACAGGTCCTGGTCGCCGCCGAAGAACCAGAAACGGATCGGCTTGGTCGGCGCAGCGACGATCAGCGGCACGCCGGGCGGCTCGGCCGGCGTGAGCACGCCCGCCTTGGAGATGAGGTTGGGTGTGGCCGGCCCCGTCCATGCGCTGTGATATTCCCAGGCGCCGCCACGTAGCGACGGGTCATGCGGCCATTGCTGGTTGACCATGGTCGGCGAGAACGCCAGCACGCGGCGATAGAGATCGGGATAGAACCACGCCATGGTGAAGGCTGCCACGCCGCTCGAACTCAGCCCCATGGTCGCACGCCCGTCGGGATTTCTGGTCAGCTTGACGTCGGCGTTCTTTTCGACCAGCGGCAGCACTTCACGCTCGACGAACTGCGCGTAGGCGCCTGACACCGCGTCATATTCGCGGCCGCGCTGACTGCCCTGCGCGTCCTGCCCGCCATTGCCGATCTGGATCGCGATCATCGGCGGCACGCGGCGCTGCGCGATCAGATTGTCGAGCGTGACGGCGAGATCCTTGTAGGCGTTCGAGCCGCCGTCGCCGACCACGATGAACGGCGCCTCGCTGCCGCGCACATATTGCGCCGGCACATAGACGTCGATGGTGCGCGACCAGACGCCGGGATGGCTGGTGGTCACGATCATGTGCGACTTGTCATCCGGCGCCGTAACGGTCGTCATAATGGAGGAATTGGTGCAGCCGGCAAGATCGTCGCGGATCAGACCCGGATTGTAGATGGTGCTCTCCTTCGACGACAGCGTGAAGGATTTTGTCGTCCCACGCGGCACGCCCTCCTTCGCGATCGTCTCCGGCGCAGGATTGTGGGTGGGACCGATGATGAAATTGCCCTCGGCACCCGGTGGCGGCAGCGTTCCGTCAGGAAGCTCAGTGGCACGCGGATAGTTGGGATTGGAGGGATCGCGCGTCGGAGGTGTCGTCTTGAAATCGAGACCCGCCGTATCGATAAAGAACGGGCCCGTCTTGTCGACGGTGTTGGCCCCAGGCGGCACCACCATGTTCTGGGTGACGCAGGCCGGCTGCGAGAAGGCAATCGATGTGGAAGAGACGAGGGAAATCAGCGTCCCCGCAACAACGGAGAATGAATTGATCATTTGAGCTCCCGGTGTTGACGAGTCTTTCTGGCTCGCCTTGGCGCAAAGTATGACGAGCCGCCTGCGCGCGGTCAAACCCCAGCCGGCCGCATTGCAGCTATGGCCGCCATGCTCAAATCGGACAGGGAGGGTTATTCCGCGCACTGTCACGAAATTACGGGACACGTGGCGCTCGAGAAAACAGCGATCGTCTCGCGCTATCTTCACCTCTCCTTCTCCGGGGGAGAGGTGAAGCGGCCATGCCGGCTCGCACCGTTGTCGGTGCGACAATACGTTGCGCCGCGCATATGGTTAGCAGAGCGTAGCCGCTACTTATGCAGGCTCTTTCAGCCAATCACCGCGCTTCCGCCGCCGGATATCGTTAACGCGGTCTCACCGGTGCGCGGATCGAGAAGATCCGCGGCGCGTCGAACCTCTCGCGAGGACGCCAATCTAACGCCCCCTTTACCCCCGCCGTGCAAGATCGCCCGCGTTTTGAGGGAATTCAGGGCTGATATTGCAATGCCTGTCACCAATTTGAAGTCTCATCTAGCTGCCGTTGTAGAGCTGTTTCGCGTGCCGGCCGACAATCCGGAGCTGATGCGGGCGCAATTCGACGCGTTCTCAAAACAGATCCCACTGCTCTATTTCATCCTGATCACCAACACGATCGCGGTGGCTTATACCTATGTGCCGCTGGCACCGGCTTCGCTCAGTATGATCGTGCCGGCCGTGTTGATCGCGGTGACAGGCTTTCGCACATTCTGGTGGCTGCGCCAGCGCGGTGTCGTCCGCAACGATGCCGACATCCTGCGCAACCTGCGCCTCACCAACTGGATTGCAGCGCCGATCGCGGCGGGTTTTACTCTCTGGTCGTTTGCCCTGTATCCCTACGGCGATGCTTTCGCCAAGAGCCAGGTTGCCTTCTACATGGCGGTGACCGTGATCGGCTGCATCTTCTCGCTGATGCATTTGCGTTCGGCGGCACTGATCGTGACGCTGGTCGTCGACGTGCCCTACGTGCTGTTCTACTTCGCGACGGGCGAACCGACGCTGGAGGCGATGGCCGTCAACAATCTGCTGGTCACCGGTGCGATGGTCACGGTGCTGTTCATCTACTATCGCGACTTCGCCGACCTTGTCGCGAGCCGCAAATCGCTGCTGGCGCAGCAGGCGGCCACCCAAGCCCTCTCGGACGAGAACTTCCGCCTCGCCAATCTCGATTCCCTCACCGAGTTGCCGAACCGCCGCCGTTTCTTCGCCGAGCTGTCGAGCGCATTCACCGATGCCGAGCGCAGGAACGTTCGCGTCGCGGTCGGGATCATCGACCTCGATGGCTTCAAGCCGATCAACGACAATTATGGCCATTTGGTCGGCGACCGCGTTCTGATCGAAGCGGGCCGGCGCATCCGCGAGGTCTGCGAGGGCTTCGGCCCGCAGCGAGTGGAATTCGCCAGGCTCGGCGGCGACGAGTTCGGCCTCGTCGTGTGCGGCGACCCTGACGATGCGGATCTGATGCGGCTCGGCGAACGCATCGGTGACCGGGTCAAGCTGCCCTACCAGCTCGACACCGCCCATACCGGGCTGCTCGATCGGCTTCGCGCTATTCCCGCAATCGGCAACGACGGCGGAAGCGCTCTATGAATGCGCCGACTATTCCCTCTATCATGCCAAGCGCCATCTGCGCGGCCGCACCGTGATCTTCTCGAGCGAGCTCGAGGCCGAGATCCGCAGCCGCGGCGTCATCGAGAATTTGCTGCGCACCGCCGATTTCAGCACCGAGATGGACCTGGTGTTCCAGCCGATCGTGGACGCCATGAGCGAGCACACCGCCGGCTTCGAGGTCCTGGCGCGCTGGCGCAGCTCCCGCCTTGGCCTGGTTTCGCCGGCCGACTTCATTCCGGCCGCCGAGCGCATCGGCCTGATCCGGCCGCTGACGCAGGCGCTGCTGGTGCGCGCGCTCGCGACGGCCAAGACCTGGCCCGACCATATCCGTCTGTCGTTCAACCTGTCCGCCCACGACGTCTGCTCGCCCGAGGGCATCCTGCCGCTGATCACCATCATCGAGAGGAGCGGGCTGCCGCCGCACCGGATCGATTTCGAGATCACCGAGACCGCCGTTACCTTCGATTTCGTACGCGCACAACAATCGATCGCGGCATTGAAGGCGATGGGCTGCGGCATTTCGCTGGACGATTTCGGCACCGGCTATTCCTCGCTGAGCCACGTGCATTGGCTGCCGCTCGACAAAATCAAGATCGATCGCAGCTTCATCGCCGACGTCAACGACAATGCAGTGAGCCACAAGATCATCAAGTCTCTCACGGGCCTCTGTGACGACATGGAGATCGCCTGCGTGGCCGAGGGCGTAGAGACCCGCGCTCAGCTCGATACCCTGCGCCGGCTGGGATGCGACTTCATCCAGGGTTACTACTTCGCAAAGCCCATGCACGGCGACGCGATCGACGAGTATCTCGCAAAGGAACGCCAGCGCCTCAGCGGCGCCGGAGCCAGGGTCGTGGCCTAAAGTCAGACCGCGCAGTAGCGCTCCTGGATGTCCTTGTCCGCCAGCAGCGCCGCGGCGCTGCTTTGATGCACGACTTCACCCTGATCGATGATCACGGCACGGTCGGCGAGCCGCAGCGCCCATTCGACGTTCTGCTCGACCAGGAGCAGCGTCTTGCCCTCGTCGCGCAGGCGACGGAACAGCACGCCCATCTCCTCGACCAGGACAGGCATGATGCCTTCCGATGGCTCGTCGAGCAGAAGCATCTTCGGCTTCGCGATCAAGGCGCGTGCAATCGCCAGCATCTGCTGCTCGCCGCCCGACAGCGTGACACCCTCCTGGTCGAGACGCTCCTTCAGGCGCGGAAAAGTCTCGGCGATCTCGTCGATCGCCACGCGTTCATCGATGTCGCTTCCTGCCGCGACGAGGCCGAGACGAAGGTTCTCGCGCACGGAGAGACCGGGGACGATGCGGCGCTCCTCGGGAACGTAAGCCAGGCCGAGATGGAAGCGCTGATGGGCGCGCAGCTGCAGAAGCTCCCGGCGCGCAAAGCGCACGCGACCTGTCGCCTTGGGCATCAGGCCCATCATCGACCGCAGCGTGGTGGTCTTCCCGGCTCCGTTGCGACCCACAAGGGCAACGACCTCGCCGGGCTGGACATGCAAGGAAATGCCGTGAAGGACGTGGCTCGCCCCATACCAGGCGTGGAGATCCCTGATTTCGAGCAGTGCGGTCTCAGCCATAACCTTCACTCTGTCCGAGATAGACCCGGCGTACCTCCGGATTGCTCCTGATCTCATCGGGTGCGCCGTCGGCAAGCAGGCGGCCATGATGCAGCACCACGACGCGCTTGGATAGGCCCAGCACCATCTTCATCTTATGCTCGACGAGAAGCACGGTGCGCTTCTCGGCGAGCCGTTCGAGGAGCGCGACCATGTCCTTTGTCTCTTCCGGCCCCATGCCGGCGGTCGGCTCGTCGAGCAGAAGCAACTCCGGCTCCGAGACCAACGCGATCGCGATCTCCAGCGCGCGTTGCTGGCCATGCGACAGGAGCTTCGCCAATTCGGCGCGCCTGCCCAGCAGCCCGACTGCGTCGAGTGCAACATCGGCGCGAGCATGGAGTTCTGTTAGTCGAGCGCGGTTGCGCCAGATGTCGTAGCTCACGGTCAATGCCTGCGCCGCCACGCGGACGTTCTCGTGCACGGACAGGTCCGGGAAGATGTTTGTGATCTGGTACGAGCGCGAGATGCCCTGATGCACGAACCGATGCTGCGGCAGACCGTTCAGCTCGCGTCCTCTGAAATGCAGCTTGCCTGACGTCGGTGTCAGCGCGCCGGAGAGGATGTTGAAGAACGTGCTCTTACCGGCGCCGTTCGGCCCGATGATCGAGGTGAGCTGTCCGGCCGCAAAAGACACGGTGATGCCTTCGAGCGCGACGAAGCCGCCGAAGTGCTTGCCGATCCCCTCGGCACGAAGCAATTCGCCGCTCATGGCCGCGCCTTTCCGACACCCAATGTGTCGAGCAGCGTGCCCCAGATGCCCTTGGGGAGGAACAGCACGAACAGGACGAAGATCGCGCCGACGAAGAGCTGCCAGTGTGGAGTCCAGACCGAGATGACGTCCTCCAGGATCAGGAACGCCGCCGCGCCGACGAACGGCCCGAAGAAGCTGCGCGCGCCGCCGAGCAGCACCATCATCACGATCATCCCCGAGGTCTGGTAGTGCAGGATGTCGAGCGGCACGATCGACAGATGTAGCGCCAGCATGCAGCCACCGAGCGAGGAGATCGCGCCCGACAGCATGAACACGATCAGCTTGCTGCGCTCGACGTGATAGCCGCAGGCCCGCGCCCGCTGCTCGTTCTCGCGGATTGCCTCGATCACGGCGCCGAAGGGTGAGTTCAGGATGCGCGACTGGAACCACATGGCCAATGCGGCGAAGACCATCAGCACATAATATTTGTTGACGGGGTCGAGGAAATTGACGGGGAGGCCGAACAGGCTGATGCGATCGACGGTAAAGCCGCGCAGGCCATTCTCGCCACCGGTGAAGGACGAGGCCTGGAGCGCCACATAATAAACGAGCTGTGCCAGCGCAAGCGTCACCATGGAGAAGTAAATGCCGCGGGTGCGCGTCGAGACGATGCCGATCGCGGCGGCGAGGCCGGTGCTGAGCAGAACGGCGATCGGCACCGCGGCGAACCAGGGCACGCCGTAACGACCGATCGCAATGCCGGTGAAGTAGGCGCCCGCGCCGAAGAAGGCGGCCTGGCCGAACGACAACAGCCCGGTGTAGCCGAACAGCAGATTGTAGCCCATCACAACGACGCCGTAGATCAGGACGTTGACGGCCAGCGCCTGGGACGGCAGCAGCCACGGCAACACGGCCAGCACCGCGATGGAGAGCAACACGCGTTGGTCGAGAAGCCGGCCGAGCCCGCTGGACGACGGTTTGGCGACCGCTTCGCCGCTCGATGGTGAGGTCACGCGGTCCTCCCTCTGATGCCGAACAGGCCCTGCGGACGGATCAGCAGCACCACGGCCATCAGCGCGAACATGACGATGGTCGCCATCTCCGGCGCGAACAGCGCGACCAGGCTGATGGAGATGCCGACCATGAGGCCTGCGATCACCGCCCCGACGATCGACCCGAGGCCGCCGATCACGGTCACCACGAAGGCTTCCGCCAGCACCAGCGATCCCATCTCCGGATTGACGCTGCGCATGGGACCCGCGAGCACGCCCCCGAGCGCGGCCAGCCCAACGCCGAGTCCGAAAATCGCGAGCCAGACCCGGCCGATGTCGACACCGAGCACCTGCATGATGGTGGGATCGCGGGCCCCTGCGCGCACGATCAAGCCGATTCGGGTCTTCTCCAGCGTCAGCCAGAGCACCAGGAGCACCACCGCCACCAGCGCAATGACGAACAGGCGGTAGCGCGGGAAGAATCCGATCCCGAGATCGAGCACACCGATCAGCTGCGGCGGGGTCGGAAACGGGATGCCGTCGCTGCCGAACACGATCCGCACGCCCTCGACCAGGATGTAGCTGAGGCCGAAGGTAAGCAGCAGCGGATCGTCGATCGAGCGCCCATAGAGCCTGCGGATCAGGACGAACTCGATCAGCATGCCGAAGCCGCCGATCAGGATGGGAGCGAGCAGCAATCCCCACCAGAAGCTTCCGGTGAGAGACGCCAAATACAGCCCCGCATAGGCCCCGATCATGAACAGCGCGCCATGGGCGAAATTGACCACCCCGAGCATGCCGAACACGATCGTCAGTCCAAGCGCAGTGATCACCAGGACCGCCCCAAGGGCGATCCCGGAAAGAAGCTGCATGATGATCAGCGACAGGTCCATTGCCCAGGCTTCAGGTCGCGTGGCCCAGCTCGCTGCAACTGCGCAGCATGTCGTCGGAACCCGTGTCGTTGGCGAGAATGGCGAACAGATCGTTGTCGTTGGCCATGGCGGACTTCTTCTTGGACTCCAGCACCAGCACTGGCTGCACCGACTGGTGGTCGCATTTGCGGTAATGCTGCGGACCCTTGGTCAGGTCGTATTGCAGCTTCTCCAGGGCATCGACCACCTTGTCCGTATCGGTGCCACCCGCGGTTTGCATGGCCTGCAAAAGCGATCCGACGCCGGAATAGCCGTAGGCGCCGTAATCGGTCGGGATCGCGCCGCCATTGGCTGCCTTGAAGGCGCTGTTGAAAGCGGCGGCGGACTTGCTCTGCGTCTCCAGGCCCCAGTAATAGTTGGCGCCGCCGACCACGCCCTCGAACACGTCCGGGCCGACCGCGAGCCGCTGGTTGTGCAGGATCACGGGCACGACGATCTTCATCTGCTGCTTGACGCCGAAGTCCACCGCTTGCTTGATCGCATTGGCCTGGTCGCGGCCGAAATTGGAGATGCAGAGCACGTCCGGCCGCATCGACATCAGGCGCGGCATGAAGGTGGAATAGTCGGCAGCGCCAAACGGATGCAGTATCTCGCCGACATTGTCCGCGCCGATCGCTGCCTGCGCGCGCTTGAAGCCGCGCAGCATCTCGTGGCCGTAGGCATAATCGGCGACGAGATGGGCAACCTTCATGCCCTTCTTCAGGGTCTGCCGTGCCACGGCGGCGGTCGTCATGTGCGGGTTCAGCGCCTCATGGAAGGTGAATTTACTGAAATCCTTGGCCTCGTTGATGGTGTCGGACTGGCTGATCGAAACGTAGATCACGCCGCGGGCGCGGGTGACTTCGTTAACCGCGAGTTGCACAGCGCTGGAAAGCGCGCCGACCACGGCATGAACCTTGTCCTTCTCGATCAGCTCCAGCGTACGGGTCGCGGCCTCACCGGCATTGAGCTTGTCGTCGCGCACCAGCAGCTCGACCTTGCGGCCCCCGATGCCGCCCTTGTCGTTGGCGAGCTTGACCGCAAGCTCGGCGCACTTGACCTGGTCGCGCGCTTCCGCGGCGAACGGGCCGGTCAGCGGGGTTGGAAAGCCGATGCGGATCGTTTCGTCCGCGGCGCGGCCGAGCCGCGGCATGGCGAGCAGTGCCGCGCTTGCCGAGAGACCGGCGAGCGCGGTGCGGCGGGAAATTTTCGAGGTCGGACCGAACTTAGGCATCATTTCCTCCAACTATCTTTTTCCTAGAATCGCTTCAGGGCTTTCAGGACTCTTGCGGGCGTGATCGGGATGGAATTGATCGTCGCATCGAACGGTGTGAGCGCATCGTTGACGGCGTTCAGCACACAGGCCGACGCCGCCGCCGTCCCCGCCTCGCCGCACCCCTTGGCGCCAAGCTCCGTGTCGGCGGTCGGTGTCTCGACATGGGCGATGACGATGTCGGGCATCTCCATCGGCATCGGGACGAGGTAGTCGGCGAGCGAGCCGTTCACGAGCTGGCCGGTCTCGCTGTAGCGGCACTCCTCGAACAGCGCCGCGCCCAGTCCTTGCACGATGCCGCCGCGGAGCTGCTCGTCCACCAGCATCGGATTGATGACCCGGCCACAATCCTCGACGATGAAATGCTTCAACATCTTGATGAAGCCGGTCTCGACGTCGACCTCCAGCGAACAGCCCTGGATGCCGTTGGTGAAGGCGAAAGGATAGCCCTGTGGCGCGAAGTGCTGGCTCACGGTGAGCTGAGCCTGCGTGCCCGGCGGCAGCGTATCGGAACGGAAATACGCAATGCGCGCGATCTCGGAGACCGACATCCGCTGATTTCGCGTGCCGGCATCGACGATCTCGCCATCGATGATGTCGAGTGCCGATGGCTGCTCCTGGAGGATGAGCGCGGCAATTTCCAGGATGTTGCGCCTGAGCGCGCGCGTAGCCTGGAGCGCGGTCTCGCCGCCGATGCCGGCGCCACGGCAGGCCCAGGTCGCCCCGCCATGCGGCGTCACCTCGGTATCGCCGGTGATGACCTTGACGTGCTCCTGCGCGACGCCGAGCTGATCCGCGACGATCTGACTGACGATCGCCTCGGTGCCCTGCCCCTGCTCGGTGACCGAGATAAGGCAGCGCACTTCGCCTGATGGCGTCAGGCTGATGATCGCACCGTCCTGTGAGGAGATACGGGCTCCGCCAACGCCATAGAACGCGGGACTTGGATTGGTGATCTCGACAAAGGCCGCGATGCCGATCCCGCGATAGACGCCGCCCTTGCGCAACTCTGCCTGCTCGGAGCGCAGCGCATCATAATCCATCATCTCGTGCAGCCGCTTCAGGCAGGCCTGATGCGACAGCGCCTCGAAGCGGTAGCCGGTCGGGGAGGTCTGCGGATAGGAATCGTCGGCGATCAAATTCTGCGCTCGGATCGCGAAGGGGTCGAGACCGACCTTCACCGCGGCCATGTCGACCAGCCGCTCCGTGACGGCGCAGGCGATGGGATGGCCGACCGCGCGATACTGGCTGGTCTGCACCTTGTTCTGGAAGATCACCTCGAGCGTCGCGCGGTAGTCCTTGAAGCGATAGGGCGCGCCAATCAGGCGGATGACCTGGTTGCCCTCCACCACGCTAGTACGCGGATAGCTCGAAAATGCCCCGATCGCGGTCAGGTCCAGCACGTCCATCGCCAGGATCTCGCCCGTGCCATCAAGCGCCATCCGGGCGCGGACGCGGTGGTCGCGGGCGTGGATGTCGGAGACAAAGGATTCGATGCGGTCGGCAACGTATTTGACGGGACGGCCGAGCAGGATCGAAAGGCCGACCACGGCCATGTCCTCGTGATAGACATGCAGCTTCATCCCGAAGGAGCCGCCGATATCGGTCGCGATCACGCGAACGCGGGCCTCCGGGATGCCGTAGTGGCGCGAATAGAGGTCCTGGAATTGATACGGCGTCTGTGTCGCGTGGTGCACGGTGAGCGCACCTGCTGCGGGATCGTAGTCGGCGACGATGGCGCGCGGCTCCAGGGTCACGGCCGTATGGCGTCCGAAACAGAATTCCTCTCCCACCACATGGGCCGCATGTGCAAAGGCGTCGTCGACGCTGCCGTTGTCGAGCTGGCTACGGAAGCAGACGTTGTTGGCACTGCCCGGATTGATCAGCGGCCCGCCGGCCTCACGCGCGCTGTCGATATCGGCGACGATGGGAAGGTCCTCGTAGTCGATCTCGATCAGCTCCAGCGCATCCTCGGCGATCGCGCGGCTCTCGGCAACGACTGCAACCACCGCCTGCCCGGCCCAGACCACGCGGTCGAGCGGCAGCGGCAATTGCGGTGCCGAGGTCATGCCCTTGAAATGGTCGAGCGTGCCGGTCCAGGGCGTGCAGATCTTTGCGAGATCGGCACCAGTCGCAACGAGATGCACGCCTTCGAGCGCGCTCGCCCGCCCGGCATCGATGGAGATGATCTTCGCATGCGCATGCGGGCTGCGCAGGAACGCGGCATACAGCATCCGCGGCAGCCTGAGATCGCTGACATAGCGCCCGCGCCCGGCGAGCAGCCGCTTGGCGTTCGGGCGCGGCACGGAGCGGCCGATATAGGAATTCGGGCGATCGAGCGAGGTCAGCGGCGCGCTCATGTCGGGCCTCCGCTTTCGCTTCGCGCTTTTGCCACGGCGTCGATCGCATCGACGATCGCTTCATAGCCGGTGCAGCGGCAGTAATTGCCCGACAGCGCATCGCGAATGTCCTCACGGCTGGGCCGCGTCACCTGCGAGAGGAGTTCGTGGGCGTTGACCAGCATGCCCGGGGTGCAAAAGCCGCATTGCAGAGCGTTGCGGCGGTGGAATTCGGCCTGGAGGTCGGCGATTACGCCGCTCTCGGTGAGCCCTTCGATCGTATCGATCCTGGCGCCGTCAGCCTGCACCGTGAACATCAGGCAGGCGTGTACGGCGCGGCCGTCGAGCTGCACAAGACACGCGCCGCAGGCGCCCATCTCGCAGCCGGCATGCGTGCCTGTCAGCTCGAGCACGTTGCGCAGGCAATCGACCAGCGTCTCGCGCGGCGCGACCTCGCAGGCGACCTTGCGGCCGTTGACGGTGAAGCGAACGCGCACGGTCTCGTCCGCATCATCCAGAAGGGATTCGTCGAAGCCGCTCATGCGCCCGCTCCGAGACGTCCGAGCATGCGTCCGAGCAATACGCGGGCGAGATGGAGCCGCATCGCCGGCGGCACCTCGTCGCCTTCAGGTGGTGCGAGATCACCTTCGAGCGCAGCCTGCGCTGCGGCGATGCGTTCAGCACCAAGGCTCGAACCGATGAGCGCAGCCTCTGTTCCCCTCACCCGCGTCGGCGTATTGCCGACGGAAAAGAACGAGATGCGTATGTCGACGATACGGCGGCCGGTGCAGGTCGCGAGCATACCGCAACCGACCAGCGCGTAGTCCCCGCGTCGCCGGGCCAATTCGTCAAACGCAAAGCGCTGATCGGCCCTGAACAGCGGGACGAAGACCGCGGTGATCAGCTCACCGGGCTGCAAAGCCGTCTCGAACAGGTCGACGAAGAAGTCGTCCGCCTTGACGCGCCGGCTGCCCGAAGAGCCGACAATCTCGATCTCGGCACCGAGCGCCAGCGTCATCGCCGGAAATTCGGAGGCCGGATCGGCGTGCGCGACACTGCCGCCGAACGTGCCACGGTTGCGGATCGCGGGATGGGCGACGAAGGGCGCAGCCGCATGCAACAGCGGCGCGAATTCGGCGATCAGCGGCTCGCTCAGCATCTCGCAATGGCGCGTCAGCGCGCCGATGCGCAAGAATGCGCCTTCACGCCTGACGCCGCGCAGCTCGGCAATGTGGGTGATATCGATCAGCAGCCGTGGCGCCTGCAGCCGCAGCGACAACGCCGGCACGAGGCTCTGACCGCCGGCGATGAAACGCGCATCGTCGCCGGCGCGCGCGTGAGCGTCCAACGCCTGGTCGATCGTCGCAGCGCGAAAATAGCTGAAAGCCCTCGCCTTCACCGCCGTTTCCTCGAATCCCTCGGCTCATCAGCCGGGACGCCAGATTTGTAACCATCTGGTCTCAAAATCCTGACACGCCGCCGGAAGCCGGTCAACAGGAAATGACCATTTGGTTACAAATGCGCGTTGGGCTATGAAGACAACTGGACGTGCGATTCAGCGACGAAATGGCCCGAAAAGCGCAGAAGACGAAGCGACCGGCCCGGAAGCGGGCCGAGACAGGCAGCAAGTCCGCGCCAAAGCGCCGCAACATGCGTGCGGCCGACCGCGAGCGCGCAATCCTGGACGAGGCAATCCGCTTCTTCGCCGAGCGCGGCTTCGAGGGGCAGACGCGCGAGCTCGCCAAGCGCCTGGGCATCACGCACTCCGCGATCTATCGCCACTTCCCGAGCAAGGAAGCGCTGATCGAGCGTGTCTACCAGGAGGTTTATCTCAGCCGCTGGTCGCCCGATTGGGGTCCGATGATCCGCGACCGCTCGCTATCGCTGGAGGCCCGGCTGACGCGCTTCTATCTCGACTATGTCGAACGCGTGTTCGAGTACAATTGGGTGCGGATCTTCGTCTTCTCCGGCATGAAGTCGTTCGGCATCACCGGCCGCTACCTCGACATCATCAGGCGCGAGATCATCGAGCCGGCGGCCGGCGAGCTGCGCCACGACCTGAAACTGCCCGAAGCAAAGACACATCCGCTCGGCGAGCGCGAGACCGAGCTGTTCTGGGGCCTCCACGGCCGCATTTTCTATCTCGCGATCCGCAAATTCATCTACGCGACGCCGATCCCGGCCGATCTCGACGCGATCGTCCGCGATGCAGTTCAGACCTTCATGGACGGCGCGAAGACGACCATGCCGAGGCTCCTGGCGCGCGACTGAGCCTGGCTACTTCGTCAGGCTCGGCAGATCGAGCCCTTTGTCGCGGGCGCATTCGATCGCTGTGTCGTAACCCGCGTCGGCGTGACGCATGACGCCGCTGGCGGGATCGTTCCAGAGCACGCGCGAAATCCGCTTTGCCGCTTCCGGCGTGCCGTCGGCGACGATTACCATGCCGGCATGCTGGGAATAGCCGATGCCGACGCCGCCGCCGTGATGCAGCGACACCCAGGTCGCGCCGCTGGCGCAATTGAGCAGCGCGTTGAGCAAGGGCCAGTCGGACACGGCGTCCGACCCGTCCTTCATCGCCTCGGTTTCGCGGTTGGGGCTCGCCACCGAGCCGCTGTCGAGATGATCGCGACCGATCACGATGGGTGCCTTCAATTCGCCGCGCGCCACCATCTCGTTGAAGGCAAGGCCCAGGCGATCGCGATCGCCAAGCCCGACCCAGCAGATCCGCGCCGGCAGGCCCTGAAACTTGATGCGCTCCCTGGCCATGTCGAGCCAGTTGTGCAGATGCTTGTCGTCAGGCATCAGCTCCTTGACCTTGGCGTCGGTCTTGAAGATGTCCTCGGGATCGCCCGACAGCGCGGCCCAGCGGAACGGCCCGACGCCACGGCAGAACAAGGGACGGATATAGGCGGGGACGAAGCCGGGAAAATCGAAGGCATTCTTCAGGCCCATGTCCTGCGCCATCTGGCGGATGTTGTTGCCGTAGTCGAGCGTCGGGATGCCTTGCGCATGGAAATCCAGCATGGCCTGCACGTGCTCGACCATCGAGGTCTTCGAGGCGCGCTCCACGGATTTTGGATCGGCGGCGCGCTTGGCTTCCCACTCCGCGAGTGTCCAGCCCTTCGGCAAATAGCCGTTGATCGGATCGTGCGCGCTGGTCTGATCGGTGACGATATCCGGCCTGACACCACGGCGGACCAGCTCGGGAAAAATCTCTGCGGCATTGCCGAGCAGGCCGACCGAGACCGCCTTCTTCGTCTTCGCCGCCTCCGCCATGATCGCAAGCGCCTCGTCGAGCGTCGCGGCCTGGCGATCGAGATAACCGGTGCGCAGCCGCATCTCGATGCGGCTCGGCTGGCATTCGACCGCCAGCATCGAGGCCCCCGCCATGGTCGCAGCCAGCGGCTGCGCGCCGCCCATCCCGCCGAGACCGGCGGTCAGAATCCATTTGCCGGCGAGGCTGCCGCCATAGTGGCGCCGGCCAACTTCAACGAAGGTTTCGTAGGTGCCCTGCACGATGCCCTGGCTGCCGATATAGATCCAGGAGCCGGCCGTCATCTGGCCGTACATCATCAGGCCCTTGCGATCGAGCTCGTTGAAGTGATCGAGCGTCGCCCAGTGCGGCACGATGTTGGAGTTCGCGATCAGGACGCGCGGCGCATCGGCATGGGTGCGGAACACGCCGACCGGCTTGCCGGACTGGACCAGCAGCGTCTCGTCGGCTTCGAGCTTGCGCAAGGCCGCAATGATCCGGTCAAAGCTCTCCCAGTCACGCGCGGCGCGGCCGATGCCGCCATAGACGACGAGCTCGCTCGGACGTTCTGCAACGTCGGGATCGAGATTGTTCATGAGCATGCGCAAGGGAGCTTCCGTCAACCAGCTCTTGGCGCTGATTTCGCTGCCGCGGGGCGCGCGGATGGTGCGGTCATTGTCCAGTCGGCGGTTCATGCGGAACACCTCGTTAGGCAAGCGTCGGAAACGGGTCAGTTGAAAGTACGGCGAGCGCCGCAGCCGGCAGCGCGTCGGCCTCGACCAGCGCGGCAGCCTTGGCGAGATCGCCGGCCATGTAGCGATCGGCGCCGAGCGGCGGCACCTGCTCGCGTAGCGCGGCGATGACGGCGGCGAGCGGTGCGCTGGTTGCATGCGGCGCGCGCAGCGTGATGCCCTGGGCGGCGACCAGCAGCTCGATGCCCAGGATGGTCGCGAGATTGTCGGCCATGTCCGACAGCCGCCGCGCGGCATGCGCGGCCATGGAGACATGGTCTTCCTGGTTGGCACTGGTCGGCGTCGAGTCGATCGAGCAGGCAGAAGCGCGCTGCTTGTTCTCGGCATAGAGCGCGGCCGCCGTCACCTCGGCGATCATGAAGCCGGAATTGATACCGGGATCGGGGGTAAGGAACGGCGGCAGGCCGAAATTGAGCGCGGGATCGACCAGCGTCGCGATGCGCCGCTCGCTGATCGCACCGATCTCCGACAGCGCCAGCGCGATGGTATCCGCGGCAAAGGCCACCGGTTCGGCATGGAAATTTCCGCCGGAGACGATCTCACCGGTCTCGACCAGCACGAGCGGATTGTCGGTGACGGCATTGGCCTCGACGACCAGCGTCCGCGCCGCCTGCACGATGAGGTCGAGCGCAGCGCCCGCGACCTGCGGCTGGCAGCGCAGGCAATAGGGATCCTGCACGCGCTCGTCGCCTTCGAGATGCGACAGACGGATGTCGCTGCCGTCGAGCAGCGCCATCAAGGTTGCCGCGGCCGCGATCTGGCCGGGATGACCGCGTAGCGTCTGGATCTCGGGGCGGAACGGCGCCGTCGAGGCCATCGCCGCATCGACCGACAGCGCGCCGGTGACGAGCGCGGCGCGAGCCAGGCGAAATGCACGCAGCACGCCGGAAACGGCGTAAGCGGTGGAGAATTGCGTGCCGTTGATCAGCGCGAGCCCTTCCTTGGGCCCCAATGTCAGCGGCACGATGCCGGCGGCCGCGAGCGCCTCGCTGCCCGACACCGTCTGGCCGTCGACGATCGCCTGCCCTTCGCCGATCATCACGGCGGTCATATGCGCGAGCGGCGCGAGATCGCCGGAAGCGCCGACCGAACCTTGCTGCGGCACCAGCGGTAATACGCGCAGCGCCAGCATGGCCTCCAACTGCTCGATCACCTCGCGGCGCACGCCAGAGGCGCCGCGCCCGAGCGAGACGATTTTCAGCGCCATCATGAGGCGGACGATCGGCTCGGGGGTCGCCGCACCGACGCCGCAGCAATGCGAGACGATGAGATTGCGCTGGAGCAGCGCGGTGTGGTCGGGCGGAATGCGCTTCGAGGCAAGTTTGCCGAAGCCGGTGTTGATCCCGTACACGGGAGCATCGGCTCGCGCAGCCCTTGCAACGATCTCCGCGGCCGCGTCGACGCGCGGCCAGAACGCGGGATCGAGAACGACAGATGCGCCTTCGAGCACGCGCGCGAGACCATCGAGGCTGACCGTTCCCGGTTTGACAACGATCGCCGCGCCCGGCTCCGTCATTGTCCCCTCCAAACCCGGCGGTGCAGCGGATTGAAGCCGATGCGGTAGACCAGCTCGGCGGGGCGATCGATGTCCCAGATCGCGAGATCACACCATTTGCCGGCCTCAAGCGTGCCGGTATCATGGAGCACGCCGAGCGCTCGCGCGCCTTCGCGGGTGACACCGGCAAGGCATTCGGCCACATTCATCCGGAACAGCGTCGCGCCCATGTTCATGGCGAGCAGGAGCGAAGTCAGCGGCGAGCTGCCCGGATTGCAGTCGGTCGCGAGCGCCATGGCAACGCCGTGCTTGCGGAACGCCTCGACCGGCGGTTTTTGCGTCTCGCGGATGAAGTAGAAGGCGCCGGGCAGCAGCACGGCCACGGTTTTAGCTCTTGCCATCGCCGCTGCACCGGCTTCGTCGGTGTGCTCGAGGTGATCGGCCGATAGCGCCGAGAATTTCGCGGCGAGCGCAGCACCGCCCAGGTTCGAGAGCTGGTCGGCATGCAGCTTGACCGGCAGTCCAAGCCGGCTCGCGGTCTCGAACACCCGTGCGGTCTGTTCTCCGGAAAATGCGATCCCCTCCATGAAGGCATCGACGGCATCGGCGAGGCCCGCCTTCGCGACCGCCGGCAACATCTCCCTGCAGACGAGATCGATGTAGCGATCCTTGTCGCCGTCGGCCTCTGGCGGCAACGCATGCGCGCCAAGAAACGACGTGCGGATCGCGACCGGCCGCTGACGGCCCAGGCTTCGCGCGGCGGCCAGCTGCCGCATCTCGGTCTCGGTATCCAAGCCGTAGCCGGACTTGATCTCGACCGTGGTGGCACCCTCGCCAATCAGCGCATCGAGCCGCGGCAGCGCGTGTGCGACGAGCTCGGCCTCGCTTGCCTTGCGCGTCGCGGCCACCGTCGAGACGATGCCGCCGCCGGCGCGCGCGATCTCCTCGTAGCTCGCGCCCTTCAGGCGCAACTCGAATTCATGGGCGCGGTTACCGCCATAGACGAGATGGGTGTGGCAGTCGACGAGGCCGGGCGTGATCCAGCGCCCCGCGCAGTCGATCCGTTCGGCTGCATCGGCATCTGCCGGAAAATCGGTCCGTGAACCCGCATAGACGATATGGCCGCCGCGCGCGGCGATCACACCGTGCTCGATCTCGCCGAGATCGGGACGATCGGCCCGCATCGTGGCGAGCCGGGCGTTATGCCAGATCCGGTCGAAGCGCTCTGCCATGCAACTGTCCCTTCGCGGATGCCCCTGCGCCCTGGGATGCTTGACTTATATGTCTAGACATATAATCGTGTCGCGGTTCTGTCCAGCCGGCATGGAAACATGACACGACTGCATTTCGCCTCCGCGCTCCTGCCCTCGGGCTGGGCCAATGCCGTGCAGGTGGTGATCACCGCCGGCGCGATCGCCGAGGTGACCGCGGGCGTGGCCCCGGCCTCCGGCGACGAACGCCACGCTATTGCACTTCCTGGACTTGCGAGCTTGCACAGCCACGCCTTCCAGCGCGGCATGGCGGGACTTGCAGAACTGCGCGGCGATAGCACCGACACCTTCTGGACCTGGCGCGAGACGATGTACCGCTTCGCGCTGGCGATGACGCCTGACGACGTCGCAGCGGTCGCGACACTGCTTTATGTCGAGATGCTGGAGCAGGGTTTCACCCGCGTCGGCGAATTCCACTATCTGCATCATGATCGCGACGGCTCGCCCTATGCCGACGTCGGCGAAATGGCCGCACGGATCGCGCAGGCCGCCGAAGCCTCGGGTATTGCGCTGACGTTGCTGCCGAGTTTTTATGCGCATGGCTCATTTGGCGGCGCAGCACCGCATGCCGGACAGCGCCGCTTCATCTGTACGGTTGATCAATTTTCCGCGCTGATGGTGGCCTCGCGCAAGGCGATTGCACGATTGCCGGGCGCGAATATCGGCATCGCGCCCCACAGCTTGCGCGCGGTGACGCCGGCCGAGCTTGCCGCGATCATTCCGCTCGCGGATGGCGGACCGGTGCACATTCATGCCGCCGAGCAGGTGAAGGAAGTCGAGGATTGCCTGGCGTGGTCCGGGCGACGTCCGGTGCAATGGTTGCTGGAACACGCGCCCGTCGACCAACGCTGGTGCCTCATTCACGCCACCCATACGACGAATGAGGAACTGGCCGCCGTCGTCAAGACCGGCGCGGTCGCCGGCCTTTGCCCCATCACCGAGGCGAGCCTTGGCGACGGCATTTTCCCGGCTCGCGAATTCGTCGGTGCCGGCGGCGCCTTTGGCGTCGGCACGGATTCCAATGTGCTGGTCGGCGTCGCCGACGAGCTGCGCCAGCTCGAATATGGCCAACGGCTCAAGCACCGCGAGCGCAACGTGCTCTCTGCCGGCGCAGGCCGCTCGACGGGACGCGCCCTGTTCGATCATGCATTTGCAGGCGGTGCGCGGGCACTGGCACAGATGTCAGTCGGTCTCACGCCAGGTGCGCGCGCCGACATCGTCTCGCTCGACATCACCCATCCCTCGCTGGCGGGGCGCGTGCGCGACGCCGTCCTCGACGGCTGGATCTTTGCTGCGGGCAGCGGTGCGGTCGATTGCGTCTGGGCCGGCGGCGACAAGGTCGTCGAAGGCGGCCGGCACAGACTGCGCCAGGCCGCGCGCGAACACTTCAACGCATCGGTGCGGAGGCTCGTTGCATGAGCCTGGCCACTGATACGACCGACCAGCCCACGCTCTACAAACGGATTCGCGCCGATATCGAGAACCGCATTCTGACCGGCGAGTGGCCGCCCGGGCATCGCATCCCCTTCGAGCACGAACTGGTCGCGCGTTACGGCTGCTCACGCATGACCGTGAACAAGGCGCTGTCGGAGCTCGCGCAAGCCGACCTGATCGAGCGGCGGCGACGTGCCGGCTCCTTCGTCCGCCGGCCGCAACATCAGTCCGCCGTGCTCAAGATCGCGGACATGCGCGCCGAGATCACCGCGCTCGGGCGTGCTTACGGCTACGAGCTGATCGGCCGCAAGCTCCGCGCCGCAACGGCTGCCGACCGCGACCGCCTCGGCGTCAAGAAGGCCGGCAAGGTGGTCGCGATCACCTGCCGCCACAGCGCCGACAACGTGCCTTTCGCCGTCGAGGACAGGCTGATCGATCTCGCGTCGGTGCCGAATGCAGCGACCGCGGATTTTTCGCGTGAGCCGCCCGGCTCGTGGCTGCTTCACCATGTTCCATGGACAGAGGCCGAGCATACGATCAGCGCTATCGTCGCGGATGATCGCACGGCGGAAGCGCTCGACATCGCCGTCGGCGCACCCTGCCTCGTGATCGACCGCTATACCTGGCGCAGCGCGCGCACGATCACCGCGGTGCGGCTGCTCTATCCCGGTGACTCTCACCGCCTTGTCGCCCGATTCAAGGGAGGCTGAGAGGACGATGTCGGCACAAATCGTGCAACGCTTCGCGCAACGGTCCATGAGGACCGACCAAGATCAACAGGACGTCAATCCATCGATCGGCAAGAGGACGACAATCATGCGTAGTTCGAAAGTATTTGCGACAATCATTGCTCTCACAGCTTCCACTTCCGTGCTCGCCGACGACGTCAAGGTCGGCGTCGGCATTTCCGGATGGACGGGGTTCGCGCCGCTGACGCTGGCGAAGGAAGCCGGCATTTTCAAGAAGAACGGCCTCGACGTCACCATCAAGAAGATTCCGCAGAAGGATCGCCATCTCGCGATCGCCTCCGGCGACGTCCAGTGCGCGGCAACGACCGTGGAGACCTGGATCTCCTGGAACGCCAACGGCGTCGCGACCAAGCAGATCTTCCAGCTCGACAAGAGCTACGGCGCTGACGGCATGGCCGTGCGCAACGAGCTCGCCGCGATCAAGGATCTGAAGGGCAAGACGGTTGCGGCGTCCGCGCCCGGCACCTCGCCCTATTTCGCGCTGGCCTGGATGCTCAAGAAGAACGGCTTGTCGGTTAAGGACGTCACCGTCGTGAATCTCGAGCCGGCTGCGGCCGCGCAGGCCTTCGTCTCCGGCCAGAACGATGCCGCCATGACCTATGAGCCGTACCTGTCGACGGTTCGTGCCGCACCCGACAAGGGCAAGATCATCGCGACCACGCTCGACTATCCGATGGTCATGGACACGTTCGGCTGCACGCCGAAATTCCTCACCGAGAACCCGAAGGCCGCCAAGGCGCTCGCCGACAGCTATTTCGAGGCCCTCGAAATGATCTCCAAGGACCAGGCCAAGGCCTACGAGATCATGGGCGCCGACGTGAAGCAGACCGGCGAGGCCTTCGGCAACTCGGCAAAGTATCTGCGCTGGCAGGACAAGGCTGCGAACCAGAAATTCTTCGCCGGCGATTTCCTGACCTTCAACAAGGAGGCCGCCGACCTCCTGCTCGAGATCGGCATCATCAAGGCCGCGCCGAAGGTCGAGGATCTCTTCGACGCGAGCTATATCAAGTAAGTCTCCTAGGAGCCGCCGGCCCCGTCTCGCGGCGGGGCCGGCAAACTTGTTCACCGCCCGGATAGACAGTTTGATGCGTCCCCTCGATCCCGTGACGTCAAGGCAGCGCGTGGCTTACGGCCTTGCGTTCTTCGTGGTGTTCGTTGCCCTCTGGTCCTGGGCGACCTTCGGCGGCCACGTGTCGAAGGTGTTCCTCGCCAACCCGCTGACCATGGTGCAGGAAGGCGTCGATCTGATCGTCAAACAGGGCTTCCTGTTCGACATCGGCATGACAATCTGGCGCGTCGTCGGCGGCTTCGTGCTGGCCGCCATCATCGCGGTGCCGTTCGGCGTGCTGATGGGCGCGTACAAGCCGGTCGAGGCGTTCCTCGAGCCGTTCGTCTCCTTTGCGCGCTATTTGCCGGCCTCCGCTTTCATTCCTCTCCTGATTCTGTGGGCCGGCATCGGCGAGCTGCAGAAGCTGCTCGTCATCTTCATCGGTTCGGTGTTTCAGATCATCCTGATGATCGCCGTCACCGTCGGTACCACGCGGCGCGACCTGGTCGAGGCCGCCTATACGCTGGGGGCCAGCGACCGCGGCATCATCCGCCGCGTGCTGTTGCCCTCTTCCGCGCCGGAGATCGCCGAGATCCTGCGGCTGGTGCTGGGCTGGGCCTGGACCTATGTCATCGTCGCCGAACTGATCGGCTCCTCCTCCGGCATCGGCCACATGATCACCGACAGCCAGGCGCTGCTCAACACCGGCCAGATCATCTTCGGCATCATCGTGATCGGGCTGATCGGCCTCGTCTCGGACTTCCTGTTCAAGGCGTTCAACGCGTGGCTGTTTCCCTGGAGGCTCGCATGACGATCCTCAAGATCGAACAGGTCTCGCGGACCTTTCCCGCGCGTCACGGCAACGCCCCAACGAGGGCACTGGAGCCGACCGATCTTGTGATCGGCAACAACGACTTCGTCACCATCCTCGGCCCTTCCGGCTGCGGCAAGTCCACGCTGCTTCGCATCGTCGCCGGCCTGGATCGCCCGACCGGCGGACGCGTGGTGCTCGACGGACGCGAGGTCACCGGTCCGGGCGCCGACCGCGGCATGGTGTTCCAGTCCTACACGCTGTTTCCCTGGCTGACGGTGCGCGAGAACATCGCCTTCGGCCTGCGCGAGCGTGGGGTGTCCGAGTCGGAGCGAAACAAGATCGCCGACGCCTTCATCCGCCAGGTCGGTCTGTCCGGCTTCGAGAACCATTGGCCAAAGCAGCTCTCCGGCGGCATGCAGCAGCGCACCGCGATCGCGCGCGCGCTCGCCAATGACCCCAAGATCCTGCTACTCGACGAGCCATTCGGCGCGCTCGACAACCAGACTCGCGCCCTGATGCAGGAAATGCTGCTCGGGATCTGGGAGCGCGACCAGAAGACCGTGCTCTTCGTGACCCACGACATCGAGGAAGCGATCTTCCTCGGCAGCCGCGTCATCGTCATGAGCGCGCGCCCCGGCCGCATCAAGGCCGAGATCAACGTGGACCTGCCGCATCCGCGCTCCTACAAGATCAAGACCACGCCCGAATTCGTCCAGTTGAAGGAACGGCTGGTCGAGGAGATCCGCACCGAGGCGTTGAAGGTTGCCGAGCATGCCTGACACTTTTTCACGCGCAAACGGGATACGCGTTCTCGCCGATCTCAATGCGCTCCGCGCCATCGGCGCCTACAAGACCGGCGTGCACAAGCCGACCTTCTCCGAGCCGCACAGGCTTTCGCTGGATTGGCTGGTGCGGAAGCTGCCCGACGCGGGCCTCACCGCGGCGATCGACGGCATCGGCAATGTCTTCGGCACCAGCGCAAAGCCGGGACCCAAGCTGCTGGCGGGATCGCATCTCGAAAGCCAGAACTACGCCGGCTGGCTCGACGGGCCGCTCGGCGTCGTCTACGCGCTCGAAGCGGCCCGCGTGCTCAATGCCGATCCCTCGCTCGACGGCGCGGTCGAACTTGCCGCCTGGTGCGACGAGGAAGGACATTTTGGGCACTTCCTCGGTTCGCGCTCCTATGTCGGACAAGTGACCGAGGCCGACATTGATGCCGCACGCGACCGCACCAGCGGCCGCAGCATGCGGGAGGCACTCGCCGACATGGGGCTGGCAGGACGACCGCGCATTACCGCCGAGCCGGGCCGGCATGTCGGATATCTGGAAGCGCATATCGAGCAGGGCGACACGCTCGAAAGCGGTCGCCTTGCGATCGGCGTCGTCACCTCCATCGTGGGCATCTGGCAATACCAGATCAATTTCGTCGGTGAGCAGAATCACGCCGGCACCACCCGCATGGCTGCACGGAAGGATGCCGGGCTGGCGCTGGCAAAATTCTGCGTCGCGATCGACGAGCGTTTCCCTGATACAAGCGGCCCGCGCACGGTCTGGACCACCGGCCGCATCACGCTCGATCCTGGCGCGCCCAGCATCATTCCGGGGGGAGCCGAAATGCTGTTCCAGATCCGCGACGACGATCCATCGGTTATCGCGCGGCTGGAGGAGTTGCTGCGGAGCATGGTGTACGAGGCCAGCGCGAAAGGCCCCTGCACCATCACCGTGGAAAAGATTCGCACTGGCGCTCCGGCCATGATGAACGCGGGCATCCAGGACGCGATCGAAGCCGCGAGCAAGGCCCTTGCCGGCGGACGGTCCGTCCGCATGCCCAGCGGCGCCGGCCACGACGCGCAGATGCTGGCGACGGTCATGCCCGCGGGTATGCTGTTCGTACCGTCGATCGGCGGCATCAGCCATCACTGGACCGAGAACACCGCCGACGTCGACATCGTCACGGGCGCGCAAGTGTTCGTCGAAGCTTGTCGGCGGATACTCGGCGGCTAGAACGGCGTGCCGCCCCCACTCTCTCCCCATCGTCATTGCGAGCGAAGCGAAGCAATCCAGAATCCCGCCGCGGCGGCAGACTGGATTGCTTCGCTTCGCTCGCAATGACGGAGTATGAGGCGGTAGCGCCGCTGTTCCAGTTAGCATTTTGAATTGCAGACACAGCTTCGCAGCCTCGCGGCGCATTTCGCCCGAGTTTTGCTTCGTCATTCCACCCTCAAATCCAAGAGGGCGCAGGGAAGGCCGGGTGCCGGCTGGCACCCGCGGTCCGCTGCGCGAAGATGTAGCGCAAGGAAACCGCACAGCAGCATACAGGTGTAGCCAATCACTCGGCCTTCCCTGCGCGATGGTTGGACGGCTTATGCCGTGCTCTCCCGGGAGCCGAACTTTCCTTCTGGCCTCCCTCGCCTCGCGAATTGGATGATGCTGTCTGCCCGGTTGGGCTCGCACACACCTCCGCGAAAGCTTGACCGTAGCAACGACGGCCAGGACCACACGGTTTTGCCGTACGCGCATTCGCCATTTCGCCGCAGGGTTCGACGGCATCGTGCACGTAGCCATCGAAATACCGACGAGACGAACTTCACAGCGCCGCTCGTCCGCACGTGGCCACGGGCTCACAGGGACTACCCGCCCTGCCCGCACCTCTCATGCCGACGCTGCCGCGTCCATCGCAACCCGGCTCGCAATCAAGACGACAACGAGATCGCCCCTCAAGGATGAGCCGGGATGGCCGACACATACGCCATTTCCGAATTTCGGTAAAGTGGAATATTTTTGCGCGCACGGCTTGACACCGGCGCAGGTCGGGCTGTCAGGGTGTTTCGTCTGACGGCGCAGCCCACCGGCGCCGCCGAGATGCCGGTGACGAGCCAAAAGGCCTGTGTGTCCGCTTGCGGCCAACCCACGGGCCGCCTGCGACAATCCGAGTCTGCCGCGGACATAAAGACGCAACAATTGCGCGGCTTGTCGATTGCCCCTGCCCCTGATTCCCCCTCCCGGAGTTCCCATGTCTTCTGCCGACAGGCCAGCGACACGCCTTGCGACCAGGCTTGCCTTCCTCGTCGCGGGCTTCGGCATCGCGTGCTGGGCACCGCTGGTGCCGTTCGCGAAGGCGCGGCTCGCCGTCGACGACGGCATCCTCGGACTGCTCCTGCTCAGCCTCGGCATCGGCTCGGTCGTCGCGATGGTTCTGACGGGCGTGCTGAGCGCGCGCTATGGCAGCAAGCCGATCATCATTGCGGGCGGGCTCGGTCTTGCCCTGGTCCTGCCTCTGCTGACAATCGCGAGCTCGCCCATGACGCTGGCGCTGGCACTGCTCGCATTTGGCGCCGCGCTTGGCTCCATCGACGTCGCCATGAACATCCACGCGGTTGAGGTGGAGCGCGCCGCGGGACGTCCGCTGATGTCCGGCTTCCACGCGCTGTTCAGCATCGGCGGCTTCGCCGGGGCCGCGCTCATGACCGCACTGCTCTCGCTGCAACTCGGTGCGCTCGCCTGCACACTGATCTGCTCCGTCCTGATGCTGATCGCGACGCTGGCGGCCTGGCCGCGGCTGCTTCGCTCCGTGCAGGTACAGGAGGGGCCGTTGTTCGTGTTGCCGCATGGCGCCGTGCTCCTGCTCGCGCTGCTTTGCGCCATCACCTTCCTCGTCGAAGGCGCGATGCTCGATTGGGGCGCGCTGCTCGTCATCGGCGCGGGTCTCGTTTCCGAAGCGCAAGGCGGGATCGGTTATATCGTGTTCTCCGTCGCGATGACGATCGGGCGGCTCGGCGGCGACGCCGTCGTCGCACGCATCGGAGACCGCACGACATTGGTCTGGGGCAGCCTGATTGCGATCGCGGGTTTCATGGTCCTGCTCACCGCTCCCGTCGTGGCGGTCGCCGTAGCCGGCTTTTTGCTCATCGGCCTCGGCGCATCGAACCTCGTGCCGGTGCTGTTCCGGCGGGCGGCGAGGCAGACGGTGATGCCCACGGGGCTCGCCGTCGCGGCGATCACGACCGCCGGCTACGCCGGCGTTCTCGTCGGCCCCGCCGGTGTCGGCTTCGTCGCACGTCTTGGTGGATTGCCGATGGCGTTCTGGCTCCTGGCTGTGCTGATGGGCCTCGTCACGCTGTCGGCGCGCATCGTTACGCGCGCCGACGGCTGAGCGGCCTCACAAATTGCTCAGCCCGATCGATTTGATCAGGGGCGCGAGGCTTGCGGATGTGGCCTCGACGATGCGCTGGAATTTGTCCGGGCCTGAATCGTTGTCCGGCTCCATGCCCTGGGCGCGATAGCTCGCCAGAAGCGCCGTATCGGCCATGGCAAGCCGCGTCGCCTGCGCGATCCGGCCGATGATCGCATCGTCGGTGTCCTTGGGTGCGAACAGACCGAACCATCCCTCATACCGGATGCCGGGCATGCCGGATTCGACGGCGGTCGGGATCTCCGGCGCGCCGCTCAGCCGCGTTTCGGTGGTGACCGCAAGCAGCCTGACTTTCCCGGCTTGAGCCAGCTGCTGCAATTGAACGGACATGACGGCAATGACGAGCGATATCTGGCCGCTGACGAGGTCGTTGGTCGCCTGCGCGATGCCTCGATAGGGCACGTGGACGATGTCCAGCGCCCCGGCCTGCTGCTTGAAGGCTTCGCCGACCAGATGGTTTCCGGTGGCGATCCCCGGCGTGCCATAGGACAGCTTTCCCGGATTGGCTTTCGCATAGGTGATCAACTCGCGCAGGCTTGCGGCGGGCACCGAAGGATTGATGGCGAAAACCAGCGCGCTGTTGATCAGCCGGTAGATGGCGCGGAAATCGCCAACGGAATATCCGGGATTCGCCGACGTCATGGGAATGATGACCTGCGTGCTGCCGTTGCCGAGCAGCAGCGAATAGCCGTCGGGCACCTCGCGCGCGACCGCCGCGGACCCGATGGCGCCGCCCGCGCCGCCGATATATTCGACGAAGGTCGGCCCGAGCAGCGATGGCATCCTGTCCACCCAGGGGCGCGCGATCTGGTCACCCGATCCGCCGGCTCCGTAGGGAATCACCAGGCGAATGGGACGAGACGGATAGTCGGCGGCTTGTCCGTTGCGGGGAAGCGCGGCGAGCGCCGCTGCGCTTGTCAACGCGCGCACGAATTGTCGCCGCGTGAAAGAGGCCATGCTGGAAATTCCGGAAGTCGGCAGTCAATGTGGTGGCGGGACCGGCTCCCGGACCATGCCATCGCAGCAATCCGGCATCACAGTCAATGCTCCATCCGGATGAACCCCGGCGTCATCGCATCGTCACGTCGGCCTAACACGTTATTTTTCAAGCATTATTTCGGCGAGCCATCCGTCCACGCAGGGCTGCCAACCCTGCCCACTGCTTTCGGCCAGTTTACTGTACGCCTCGTTCTGGTAGACCAAAAAGTAATACCTTTTGACTCCCTTCGAGGGGGCGATGGCGCGTGCCAGATCGTAGCGAAGACTCGGCCATTTCCTTTGGGCCATTTCGACTGTTTCCGAAGTCCCGACTCTTGGAGAAGGAGGGCTCGCCGCTTCACCTCGGCGGCCGCGCTCTCGACATTCTCATCTTCCTTGCCGGACGCCCCGGAGAAGTCGTCGACAAGAGAGAGCTGGTCAAGCGCATCTGGGCTGGCGTCAATGTCGACGAGGGCAGCCTGCGCTTCCATGTCGCGGCGCTGCGCAAGGCGCTCGGCGACACCGGCAAGTCGGCCCGTTACGTCGTCAACGTGCCCGGCCGCGGCTATTGCTTTGTCGCCTCGTTCGCTCAAGCAGCTCCGCCGGCCGCCCCGCTCCCGGCCGAAACCGCCCCTCCCCGCTCCCTGCCCGCTCAGCTCACCAGGATGGTCGGCCGGGAAGATGTCATCGAGAAGATTTCGAACGGACTTTCGCTCTATCGCTTCATGACCGTCGTCGGCCCGGGCGGCATCGGCAAGACCTCGGTCGCCGTCACCGTCGGGCATCGCCGGTCCCAGGATTTCGGCGGGCGAGTCTTCTTCGTCGATTTCGGTCCGCTGAGGGATGCCAGTCACATCGCGACCACGATTGCTTCGGCGCTCGGACTGACCATCAGCGCAGAGGATCCGACGCCGGCTCTGCTGACGCTTCTGAAGACCGGCCCGGCCCTGCTGATCTTCGACAGTTGCGAACATGTGCTGGATCATTTGGCGCCGCTCGTCGAGCGCATCGTTCGCGAGGCGCCGCAGCTTCGTGTTCTCGCAACCAGCCGCGAGTCGTTCCGCAGCGAAGGGGAGCGGATTTTTCGGCTGTTCCCGCTGGATTGTCCGCCCGAGCGCGAAGGGCTTGCTGTCGACGAGGTCCTTGCCTACCCCGCAGCTCAACTCTTTGTGGAGCGCATTGCGCAGAGCTCGGGCCCGTTCCAGCTCAGCGCGGAAGAGGCGCCGCTCGTCGCGAGCATCTGCCGACGCCTCGACGGCATCGCGCTGGCGATCGAGCTCGCGGCGGGCCGCGTCAATGCTTACGGCATCGCCGGCACGGCATCTCTGCTCGACAGCCGCTTTTCGCTGCAATGGCGCGGCCGGCGCACCGCCGTGCCACGGCACCAGACGCTTGCCGCGGCTCTCGACTGGAGCTACGACCTTCTGCCTGCTGCGGAGAGCGCCACGCTGCGACGCCTGTCGGTCTTTGCCGGGCCTTTCGCGCCGGAGGCGGCTGCCGCGATCGCGTCCGGTGACGGCCTCAATGCATCCGAGACTCTCGAAGCGATCGACAGCCTGGTGACCAAATCGCTGATCTCGCCGTCCGGCTCGCGGACACTGCGCTATCGGCTGCTCGACACCACGCGGACCTATGCATACGGAAAACTCAACGAGCTCGGCGAAGCCAGGCAGTTCGCGCGGCGTCATGCCGAGCATTTTCGCGATCTATTCGAGCGCGCGGAGGCCGATATTTCGACGCCGCTGCCGGAATGGCTGAGCATCTATGGCGCGGAGCTGGACAATGTGCGTGCGGCGTTGGACTGGGCGTTCGGGCCCGACGGCGAGGCGAGACTTGGTATCGCGCTGACGGCGGCCGCGGTCACGCTATGGGTGCGTCTTTCGCTGTTCGCGGAATGCCGTGAGCGCAGCAGAACGGCGCTCGCGGCGCTCGGAGACACCGCCGACGACGACCGCATCCGCATGCAGCTTCTGTCGGCGCTCGGATGGTCGCTGATGTATGGCGAGGGCCGCGCGCGCGAGGCGCGACCGATCCTCGAGACCACCCTGGAGCTTGCTGACAGGCTCGAGGACAAGGATTTTAGGCTGCGGGCGCTCTGGGGCTTGTGCATCGACCAGTTCAACAACGGACAGTTCGGCAAAGCCCGTGCCCTCGCCGATCGCTTTGCGAACGCAGCCGCGAATTCGCCCGACAAGACCGATGTCATGCTGGGCGACCGGCTGATGGCCGTCGCGCTGCACTATCTCGGGGACCAGAACGAGGCGCGGCTGCGCATCGACCGGGTCAATGCATCGCTGCATGTGCTGGCGGAGAAGCCGAAGATCTTCCCGCTCGATCTGAGAATCTCGACCCAATATTTTCGGGCTCGCATCCTGTGGCTTCAGGGCCTGGCCGATCAGGCTCAGGCCCTCACGGCCAGGAACATCGAGGAAGGCCGGGCCAATGGCCACGCGCTGACCTTCTGCAGCGTGCTCGGACAAGCCGCCTGTCCGATCGCCTTCTGGTCCGGCGATTTCGACGCTGCGGAGCGTCACGGCGCCGAACTGCTCGAACACACCGAACGCCACGCGATCCGGCTGTGGGGCCTGTGGGCACGCGCCTTCAACGCCGCAGTCATGGTCAAGCGCGGGGACGTCACAACCGGCCTGCCGCTGCTGCGCGAGGAGCTCAATCGCGCCGGCGATGCGCGCTTCCTGCCGCGTTTCCTGCCCTTGCTCGGCGAGCTCGCCGCGTGTTCCGGAGAGGCCGACCAGGTTGATCGCGGCCTCGACGTGATCGAGGATGTGCTGACCCGCTGCAACGACCGGCAGGAGCTCTGGTATCTGCCGGAGTTGATCCGCATCAAGGGAGAGTTGATGCTCAGGAGCGCCCGGCATTCAGAGGATGCCGAGGCGCGTTTTCGCGAGGCCATGGCCATTGCCGGCCAGCAAGGCGCGCGCTTCTGGGAGCTGCGAAGCGCAGTCAGCCTGGCACGGTTGATGATCGGGGCCGGCCAGAGCGCGGAGGCTCTGGCGGTTCTCGATCATGTCTCCGGGGCGTTTGCCGAGGGCTCAGACTTCGCCGATATGCGCGTCGCCCGCGACCTGGTCGCGCAATTGCGAACCTGAACGCGCGCTAACTAGCCTAGCCTGCCGCTGCAGCCCCGCGCCGCGGCAGTTTCCAGTCGGGGCGGATGAAGTGGCAGGTGTACCCGTCCGGATAACGTTCGAGATAATCCTGATGCTCCGGCTCGGCTTCCCAGAATTCGCCCGTGGGCGCGACCTCGGTCACGACCTTGCCAGGCCAGAGACCGGACGCCTCGACGTCTGCAATCGTATCCTTTGCGACCCGCTTCTGTTCATCGCTCGTATAGAAGATCGCCGAGCGATAGCTCGTACCCAAATCATTGCCCTGGCGGTTGAGCGTGGTCGGATCGTGGATCTGGAAGAAGAACTCCAGCATGGTCCGAAAGCTGGTCTTGGCGGGATCGAAGGTGATCTCGATCGCTTCGGCATGACCTTCATGATTGCGGTAGGTGGCATTCTTCACCGCGCCGCCGGTGTAGCCGACGCGGGTGGAAACCACGCCCGGCTGCCTGCGGATCAGATCCTGCATGCCCCAGAAGCAGCCTCCGGCCAGAATTGCGCGTTCCGTTGTCATATCTCCACTCCCAATTGATCCGGCTGTCCGTTCTGCATCCGTCGCATTCTATGCTTATGGCGGCCCAGCCGAAAGCCGGGCATTTGTCCATCCGGTTCCTGTCGTGGAGGCCAAAGCTTCGACGACCTCAGCTTTCCCAACCAGAACCAGATGGACATAAATTAAGCCCGCCCTAGATCAGCTTGGCGTCAAGCGTGATCTCGGCGTTGAGCACCTTGGACACCGGGCAGTTCTTCTCGGCCTCGCCCGCGATCCTGGCGAAACCGGCGTCGTCGAGGTTCGGCACCTTGGCACGCAAGGTCAGCGCCGATTTGCTGATCTTGAAGCCTTTGCCTTCGGGCTCGAGGCTGACCGCGGCTTCCGTCGACAGCTCGTCCGGCGTGAAGCCGGCGAGCTGCAGGCCGAAGGCCAGCGCCATGGTGAAGCAGCCGGCATGGGCCGCCGCGATCAACTCCTCGGGATTGGTCCCCTTCTCGTTCTCGAAGCGGGTCTTGAAGGAATAAGGCGTCGCGGCGAGCACGCCGGATTCGCTCGACAGTTGACCGGTGCCATCGCGACCGGTGCCCTTCCAGACTGCTGTTGCCTTGCGGATCATCTCAATTCTCCATGTTTGATTTCAGCACGGCGCCCAGTACGGTACGAAAGCGACATTGGCACGACCACCTGTCGCCGCTCCAACCGGCCGAGCGCCGCAGCGGTTCCGTCATTCTTGCTTTGACGCGTTTTTTCACGCGAACCGGTATCCACTTCGATCGAAAACGCGCTAGCTACCGATCTGTCCGACGTGGAAGCCGAGCCGGTTCTCGACGTCACCGGCGCGGTGGAAGCCGCGCGACATCAGCGCCTTGATGCGGGTCTGGCTCGCGGGGCGGCCGAGCGAGGCCAGGAACGCGTCCCATTCCGGCTTGATCTCGATATCCGGCGGCAGGCTTGCGACGTCGACGAGGCGCTTGGTCTCGGCAATCGCCTCCTTGTCGAAAGACGCGATGCGCATGGCGAGCGCCTCGACGAAGCCGTCGAGCTCTGCATCGGGCAACGACCGGTTCACATAGCCGTAACGTTCGGCGAGATCGCCGTGAATGTCGTCGGCGCCGAGCAGAACTTCGAGCGCGCGGCCGCGGCCCATCAGGCGCGGCAACCGCGCCATCGGCCCGCCGCCGGGCACCAGGCCCGCACCGACCTCCCATTGCGACAGAATCGCCTTTTCGCGGCTGGCAAAGCGCATATCGCTCGCGAGCGCCAGTTCGCTGCCGACACCGGTCGCGCGGCCCCTGATCGAGGCAATCGAAACGACCGGCGCGCGGCTGAGACGCACCAGCATGTCGGGCAGCGCCTGCAGGCCGGTTGGCCCGGGCGGGATCCGAAGCGAAACCTCCAGCGGCGCGAGGAAGTCGTAATGCGTGATGAAGAAGCCTTCGACGGCACTGTCGAACACCACGACCTTCACCTCAGGATCGGTCTCGATCGCCGTGACGACGTCGTCGAGAAGCGGAAGCTGCTTGGGGCCGAAGATATTGACGGGAGGCATGTCGAAGGTGACACGCCAATACGACGGCAGCCGACGTTCCACGCGGATTTGGTCGGTCGTGAATGTGCGTTCGGGGCGGTTCATGATTTGCATTCCTGGTTTGTGGGGAAAGAAGGGAACGCGCGGAAGTGCGCGTCCTCGCAGGTCTCAGATCGACTGACGCAGCGGTCGAAAAGCGGTGCGCATTTCCGCGCAGAACAACGCAGGCTGCTCCCAGGCCGCGAAATGGCCGCCCTTGTCCAGACGGTTGTAGTGCATCAGCTTCGGATAGGCCTTCTCGGTCCAGCTGCGCGGCGCCGCATAGATCTCGTCCGGGAAGACGCTGACGGCGACCGGGATCTTGATGTGCTTGGGCTCGAAGAACACCAGCTTGTTCTCCCAGTACAGCCGCGCCGACGACACTGCGGTGTTGGTGAGCCAATAGAGCGTAATGTTGTCGATCACGTCGTCGCGCGACAGCCCTTCCGTCTTGCCGTCGAACACCCGGGCGATCATCGCGGCGCTGCGCGCATCATGGTCGAGCATCCAGGACGCGAGGCCCGCCGGCGAATCCACAAGGCCATAGAGCGTCTGCGGCCGGTTGGACATCTCGATCGCGTAGCCGAGACCGTGCTTGTAGAAGTCATCGAGCTGATCGTAAGCATGGCGCTCGTCGGCCGAGAGGTTCGACGGCCGCGATCCGCCGGGCTGAAGCGCCTTGGCGATGTCGTCCGGAACGGTCGCGGGCATGTTGGTGTGGATGCCGAGCAGCTCCGGCGGCGCGATCACCGCCATCTGCTCCGTCACGGCATTGCCCCAATCGCCGCCTTGCGCGACATAGCGGCTATAGCCGAGCCGCTTCATCAGCACGATCCAGGCGCGCGCGACGCGCTGCGGATCCCAGCCCAATTCCGTCGGCTTGCCCGAAAAACCGTGACCGGGCAACGAGGGGATCACGAGATCGAAGGCGTCCGGCGCCGTCGCGCCATGTGCGGTGGGGTCGGTGAGCGGGCCGACGATCTTCATCTGCTCGATGATCGAACCGGGCCAGCCATGCGTGACGATCATCGGCAAGGCATTCTCGTGCCTGGAGCGGACGTGAATGAAGTGGATGTCGACGCCGTCGATGTCCGTGACGAATTGCGGCAAGGCATTCAGCCGCGCCTCCATCTTGCGCCAGTCGTAGTCGTTCTGCCAGTAACTCACGAGCTGCTGCACTGTCGTCAGCTGCACGCCCTGTGATTGATCGGCAACGATCTCACGATCCGGCCAGCGCGTCGCCGCGAGACGGCGGCGAAGATCAAGCAGATCCTGCTCGGGCACGCTGACATGGAACGGGCGAACCGCCCCGCTTACGCCCGCCTTCGCGGAATGCAGTGGCAGCAAGCTCGATACGCTTGCCGCAACTGCGGTCATCGCGGCCTGGGTCAACAGTTGACGGCGGTCTGGATTGAGAATGTCGGTACGTGCTTGCGTGGTCATGATCGATCTCCCTGACTTTGGTCGGTGGCGCTGATCGAATTCGACATCAACGCCTCGGTTCGTCATGCAGGGAGATTGGCGCACACCCAGGCAATTTGCTCGTTATGGGTTGTTAGACCGCGTTAGCCGTTGCGAGCCGCGCGAGAGCGAGCAGAGCGATCGGCGATCCGCGATGCGCGCCGCAAAAGCAACACGGCGCGCGATGAACTCAGTCATCGCGCGCCGCGTCGGCTTGCATCAGTCGAAGAATCCGTGCTGTCCGGCTCAGGATGGCAGCGGCTGGCCCGCCTGCTCGCGGACGATATGATCGGCGTACCAATCGGCCCAGTTCTCATCGTGCCCGCCGGTCCGCTTTTCGTGCTCGCCATGTGCCGCCGCCGCGCGGCCCAGTGCTGCGGCCAGCGCAGCCTGCGAAGCGAATGTCGTATCGTCGCCCGCGATCCGTCCCGGCAATCGCGACGTGACCTCCTGGAACAGCCAGCCATTGCCGTCAGGATCGCTGAACGAGGCATATGAGCCGTAGCTGCCGCGCTTCGGGTCAGCACCGCTCACCCGAACGCTGCCGGAGAGATAAGGCTCGTCGGTCCCGGCGTGAACATCGCCGGCACCGTGGAATGGAGCGCTGACCTCGATGCCGCGGTCGATCAGATCCGTTCGCGCCGCCTCCAGATCGGAGACGATCAGGTACAAGCCTCGCGCCGAGCCCGGCGCTGCCGCGGTCACGTTCCTGCCGAAGATCACCGAGCAGGCCGAGCCCGGCGGCGTGAACTGGATTACGCGCCAGTCATCGCCAGAGGCAAAATCGGCGTCCAGTCGCCAACCGAGACGCGCGTAGAAGGCCTTGGCGCGATCGACGTCGGACACGGGGATCACGATCACCTCGAGCCTCTGATCAACGCCACGCGATGTCGAAGGCTTGTTCGCAAATTTATCGGTAGACTTGTTGGAAAGCTTGGCCGAGGCGTCGCGGTCGATTTCTGTAGTGGCCATGTCGAACTCCCTGGGTTGGATTCAAGACGAGCTTCAAACAGCTGCGATCGGCATCACGATCGTTACACGTGTGCCGTCTTCTCCCGCCTCGCCCTGCAGCCGGGCGTGAATGCTGCGTGCGAGTCCTTCGAGAATCCGGCTGCCGGTGCCCTGAAGCGGGCCGGTCGCGCCGATCCCGTTGTCTGTTGCCGTGCAGAACCAGGCGCCGTCGCGGTTGGCCATCTCGATGCGGATCATTGCATCATTCCTGTTCGGGAAGGCATGCTTGGCCGCATTCGTCACCAGCTCCGTCAGCATCAGCGCGAGCCGATGGCATTGCGACGCCGGCAGCGTGCCGCTTTCGATCGCCGCCTCGCAGCGGATGCCCGCCGGCTCCAGCACGGCCTCGGAAATCGCTCCGCACAGGTTTTCGAAGAAGGCCGCCACCGGGATCGCCGTATGGTCGTCATTGTCGGACAAGAGTTGATAGAGCCTGCCGAAGGCGACGATGCGCCGCTCGAGCCGGTCCGCTGCAAGCGACACGTCCCTGGTGCCCGTTCGGGTGAAATCGCGGCGGACTGACGCACCCAGTATCGTCAGCGTGTTCTTCATCCGATGGTGGGATTCCCGCAGCACCAGCTCCCAATCACGCGACTGATCGTCAAGACTGGCCACAAATTGAGATCGAACGACGTCGTCATTCGGCCGAGCATTGATACCGGACATCGTAGCCTCCCGTTGGAACTAGCGCCAAACTCGGAACGGATACTGGATGCAGTTCGCGCGCATTGCTCGTTAGACGTTGCAAGATTCTGTTATGATGAGGGTACGACGACCGGACTCCGAACTGTGAGCGGGCGGTCAGCCACGCTGCCGGGGTTGTCCCGATCGCTTCGCAAGATGCTCGCGTTTGAGTACAATTTGCGACGGATCGTCGCGCGCGAGCGGCCAATTGCCGGCACCCTCCACGCGATTTCGCCACTTTCGACCAGTTTACTCACGGTTCCCTTCTGGTAGATCAAAGTGCAGAGTTCAGCTCTTTCACTGGAATGATTGGCCCGTGCCGGACACTAACGACCAGGATTCGGCCATTGCTTTCGGGCCATTCCGGCTGTTCGCAAAGACGCGGCTGCTCGAGAAGGACGGCGCCCCGGTTCACCTCGGCGGCCGCGCACTCGACATTCTCGTTTTTCTCGCCGAGCGCGCCGGCGAGGTCGTGGACAAGCGTGAGTTGATCCGGCGGGTCTGGGCCGACGTGAATGTGGACGAAGGCAGCCTGCGCTTTCACATCACGACGCTGCGCAAGGCCTTGGGCGATCCGGGCGAAGGCTCCCGCTACGTCGTCAACGTCCCCGGGCGGGGTTATTGCTTCACGGCCGCGCTGTTCCGGGCTGCCCCATCGGAGAACCGGACCAGCGTGCCCGTTGCTGCGGCGCGCTCGCTGCCCTCGCCGCTCGCGAAGATGATCGGGCGGGACGATGCGGTCGCGAAAATTTCCGCCGAGCTTGCCTTGCATCGCTTCGTCACGATCGTCGGCCCCGGCGGGATCGGCAAGACCTCGGTCGCACTGGCCGTGGCCCATGGCGAGCTCCAGGCTTTCGACGGCCAGGTGTGTTTTGTCGATTTCGGCGCACTCAGGGAGACCCGGCTCGTTGCGGGAACGATTGCGGCCGCGCTGGGCCTGACCGTCAATTCCGAGGACCCGATGCCGGGGTTGCTGACGTTCCTGCGCAGCCGGCGGATGCTGTTGGTCTTCGACAGTTGCGAGCACATCCTCGACGATCTCGCCCCTCTGGCGGAGCGTATCGTCCGGGAAGCAGGCGGGCTGCATATTCTCGCCACCAGCCGCGAATCCTTCCGCGCCGAAGGTGAGCGTGTCCATCGGCTGTTTCCACTGGATTGCCCGCCGCAGCGCGACGGACTCGGCATCGCCGATATCCTTGCCTATCCCGCAACTCAGCTCTTCGTGGAACGCATTGCAGAGAGCCTGAGCGAATTCGAGCTCAGCGAAGAGGATGCGCCGCTCGTGGCCGATATCTGCCGTCGGCTGGACGGCATCGCGCTCGCGATCGAGCTCGCGGCCGGGCGTGTGAACGCCTACGGCATTGCCGGGACCGCCTCGCTGCTCGACAGCCGTTTCTCACTGCTCTGGCGCGGGCGGCGCACCGCTGTCCCGCGGCACCACACCCTGAGTGCGGCGCTCGCCTGGAGCTATGATTTGCTGCCGGCGACCGAAAGCGCAACGCTGCGCGGATTGTCGGCGTTCGTCGGGCCGTTCACGCTGGAAGCCGCGCTTGCGGTCTCGTCCTGTCAGGGCATCGGCGAGGCAGAAGCCGCCGAGGCGATCTCCAATCTGCTTTCCAAATCGCTGATCGCGACCTCGCCTGCGGAGCGGCGGCTGCGCTATCGCCTGCTGGATACGACGCGTGCCTTCGTCGCGGAGAAGCTCGTCGAGAACAGCGAAGCTGACCGCGTCGCACGCGCCCACGCCGAATATTTTCGCGATTTCCTGCGCGACATCGCGCTCCAATCCACGGGTATGCAGAGCGCCGGCGGCTTCCTTCCCTATGCCGACCACCTGCCCAATGTTCGGGCCGCGCTGACCTGGAGCTTTTCAGACGGCGGGGACCGAACGATCGGCGTGGATCTGGCGGCGTCAGCGGCGCAATTCTTTCTCGAGCTGACATTGCTGACGGAATGCTACCGCTGGACCCAGCAGGCGCTGGCGTCCCCCGATGCGAGCGCGATGGATGGCCGCAATGAAATGATCTTGCAGGCCGCGCTCGGCGTCTCCGCGATGTTCACGCGGGGCAATACCGAAGCGGTCCGCTCGGCATTCACGCGCAGTCTCCAGCTTGCCCGGGAGCTCCAGGATCTGCACTGGCAGCTCTGGCTGCTGCGCGGATTACACATCTACCTGACCAGGGTCGGGGATTTTCACGGAGCACTCGGGACCGGCGAACAGGGCGAGAGCGTCGCGCGGAAGCTGAACGATCCCGCCAGCACGCTGAACGTCGAATGGATGCTGGGCGTCGCCCATCATTTGATCGGCAACCAGGAGAAGGCGGTGCAGCTCTGCGAGAGCGCGATGTTGCATAATCCCGGCTCGCAGCGGCTGAATATCGGGCATCTCGGCTATGACGACCGCATCGTCGCACTGGTGGCGCTGGCACGCGGGCTTTGGCTCACCGGCCGGCCCGATCGTGCGATCGAGGCGTCCAGATACACCGTTCGCGAAGCCGAGCTGCTCGAGCAACCGCTCACTCTCGGTATTTCCTTGATCTGGACCATCTACGTGTTCCTCTGGGTCGGCGACTTGGCCAATGCGGAAATCCTGATCGAGCGGCTGATCGATCATTCCGCGCGGCACTTCCTCGGGCCCTATCACGCGGTCGGCATCGGCCAGAAGGGTGAGCTGCTGCTTCGCCGCGGCGACGTCGCCGCCGGCATCGAGCACCTCCGCCGCAGCCAGGCCACGCTGTACGCGACGCGACACCGGATCATGACGACGGTGTTTGCGACCGCGCTCGCGGAGGGACTCGTGGCGCAGAACCTGGCCGACGAAGCCTTGCAGACCATCAATGGTGCCATCGCGGAGATCCCCGCTCATGGCGAATCCTTCGACATGCCCGAGATGCTCAGGGTCAAGGGCGACATCCTCGCGCGGTCGGGCAATGCCGCGGAGGCCGAAAGCTGTTTCCGGGACTCGCTCGATCTGTCACGCCGCCAATGCGCGCTCGGCTGGGAGCTGCGGGGGGCAATCAGTCTCGGCCGGGTCTGGCGCCAGGCCGGAAAGGCCGGAGATGCACGCGCCCTGCTCGCCCCCCTAGTCTCGCGGTACCAGGAGGGCCTCCAGACTCGTGATCTCGTCGCCGCCAGGGAGCTCCTTACGGCGCTGAATTGAGAGTATCTTCAATGGGATACTGCGAGGATATCCGCTCGCAACTCCTAACAAATTCTAACACGCCAAGCCGCATCCGCCCCGCCATGGTGGTGGCACTTCATGGTGGATATGGCGGGACATGGCGCTTCTTGACGATGTAATTGATGCCAGCGGCGGAATGGCCCGTTGGAATAGCTTGAGCCGGTTCACGCTTCACCTCTCCGTCGCCGGAACGCTGTTCTCCAGCACCGGACATGCCAGCGAATTCAAGGACGTGACGGCGGAGGGCTCGACCCGCACGCAGTCGGTCCGCTTCACCGGCATCACCGGAGGCGAACACTCCGGCTCTTTTCAGCCGGACGCGATCACGATCGAAAGCCTCGAGGGTGAGATCCTGCGGACTTGGCGCAATCCAAGCCTCGCGTTCACCGAGGCCGGTTCGCCCACGCTGGTGGACGAACTGCATCTCGTCTTCTTCTGCGGCGTCGCGATCTGGAATTATCTGACCAATCCATTCCTGCTCGCTCATCCAGATGTCGTGGTGGAGGAACTGTCACCGTGGCAGGAGAACAACGAGTCATGGCGGCGGTTGCGGGCGCAGTTCCCTCCGGGCCTGATCACGCTTGCGCCCGAGCAGATCTTCTATTTCGACGACAACGCGTTGCAACGGCGGACCGATCACGATCTGTTCGGGATGAAGGTCGCGCAATACTCGTGGGCCCATGACAGCTTCGGCGGCATCGTGGTGCCGACGCTCCGACGCGCGCAGACGCTGCGGCCCGACGGAACCGTGGTCGCCAAGCCCGTGCTGATGGACGTCGAGATCTTTGACGCCGTCTTCGAGTAGCGGCACGCGCGATTCGCTTCGACTGTTCAGGCCGCCGGCTCGTTCAGCATGCGCCGTGCTGCAATGAGGTCGGCGGTCTCGAATCCTTCCGAGAACCGGGCATAGGTTTGGGCGAGCTGTTCGAGCGGATCTTGCACACGCTGCCGGATTCGAAGGCGCGCCAGCGACATCGCGGCCCGCAGCCGCCAGGATAACGCGCCCTGCTGTTCGGCGAGCGAGATCGAGGCGACAAGATCCGCCTCGGCCGCGTCGGGACTGCCGTTAAGGGCCTCCAGCTCTCCGCGCAGACGGAGCAGCTCGGGCATGTCGAAGGCGCCGCCTTCCTGCTCGACCCGCAGAATGGTTTCGTGAAGAACCTGAATGCCTTCCGTCAATTCTCCCAAGCTGACCAAGCCCCGAGACAGATCCGCGGCGAACGCCGAGGCGTAGAGTTCGTAGCGATCGGCGTGCAGGCGTGGAAGCGCACTCCGCAACAGGTCGACGCCGCCGGCGACCTCGCCCCGAGCGATCATGCTCTGCGCCCTAAAACCCGTCGCGACGGCTTCGTAGGGCACGAGTCCGTGCATGCTCGCATGCGCGGCCAGGCGATCGGTCATGGCCTCGACTGACGACCAGTCGCCGAGCCAGCCGAACACCGAAGCGGACCAGCATAATGCGATACAATGCATGACCACGTCATGCGGCGCTGAAGCGCCGACAAGCGGCCGGACGCATTCAAGCGCACGATCGGGAAAACCGCGCAGCCACAGCACGCGTGCGAGCGGAATCTGCGGCGTGCGTGAATAGGCGAAATGCCCGGGTTGGGTCCCGCGGAGCGCAGCATCGTCGCGCAGGCCCTGGTCGAGATGGGCTTGCGCCTCGGCCTGGTCTCCCGCGAGGTGATATGACACGCCGAGAAGCGCTTTGCTCCCGGCGATGCCCGCGGTATCGCCGATGACGCGGGCAATCCGCTCGGCGTAAAGCGCAGTCGGCACCAGATGCCGATAGCGACCGGTTCGGCGATAGAACATGTTGAGCCGGGACAACAGCCTGAATGTGTTGGCGTGATCGGAAAGCGCTTCCGCTATTTCCAGCCCGCGCTTGAGCGCCGCTTCCGCCTGCTCGCTGTTGCGCTCGGTGAACATGAAGGCGTGACCGAGCGTCGACTGAAGTTCGAGCTCCCATGCGCCACCCCGGTCGGCCTCGTCGAGCATTGCGAGTGCGCGATCGGACCAGATGCGCGCCTCGTTCAGCAAATTGAGTTCGACGAACAGCCTTGTGCAGCTGCCGGCGAGCGGCACGCGCAAGCCGGCGCCTTCGTCGTTGGCATAAACCCATTGCAGCGCAGCGCGGGCATCGGCGAGCAGGCTCGCGCATTCCTGCAAACGTAACGCATGATCGCTGCCCTCCTTGTCCTTCATGCCCGCTTCGAGCGTGCATTGAACATAGAAAGCGTGACGGTGCGCGACCTGGGCCAGCTGTCCGCCGTCGGCCAGCTTCTGCAGGGCATAGGCGCGCGTTGCGTCGAGCAGGCGATAGCGCCGCGATGCGCCGTCCGGCTGGGTGGAAACCAGCGACTTCACCACGAGTTGCTCCAGCGCCTCGACGACGCGATCCTCCGGCATCTCCGCCTCGGCCGCGACCGCTATCGCGCCCTTCAACGTGAAGTGACCTGCGAAGACGGCGAGGTGCTGAAATACGATCCGCTCGTTCTCGCCGATCAGACCGAAACTCCAGTCGAGCGTAGCGCCGAGCGTCTGCTGCCGCGGCGGCGCCGTTCGCCGCCCGCGCCATTCGAGCTGCAGCCGATTGTCGAGCAGCGCCGCCATCTCGCGCAGTCCATAGAGACCGACACGTGCGGCAGCCAGCTCGATCGCCAGCGCGATGCCATCGAGCTTGCCGCAAATCCGGGCCAGGACCTCGGCATCGTCGTCGGTGATGTCGTCGCGATGCCCGGCCGCGACGGCGCGATCGACGAACAAGCGCACAGCGGGATAAGCCAGCACCTCGCCGGCACTGAGGCGGGTGTCCTGCGGTGGCCCCGGGAGCGAAACGAGCTCGAAAATCTGCTCGCCTTCCACCAGCAGCGACTCGCGGCTGGTTGCGAGGATGACGATGCCGGGCGCCTCCCGGTAGATGTTTTCTGCAAGGCGCGCGACCTCCTCGATGACGTGCTCGCAGCTGTCGAGCACGAGAAGCAGCCGGCGGCCACGCAGGAAATTGACGATGCTGGCCGAGGGGTCGTCGTGGTGTACGACGAGGCCCAACGCGGCGGCGACCGTGCTCGCGACCAGGGCCGCGTCCTTGAGCGGACCGAATTCGAGGAAATGGACGTTGCCGTCGAAGCTATCGCACATCTCGTGCGCGAGCGCGGTCGCAACGGTGGTCTTGCCGATGCCGCCCGGCCCTCGCAGCGTGACGAAGCGATCGCGGAGCAAGCGGGCCGCCAACTCGGCCACGGCGTCATCCCGCCCGACCATCCGGTCCAATCGGCGCGGCAGCGACGGTGGCGGCGCGGCGCTTCCAGGCGCACGCGACGCCGGCGCAGGCAACTCCGCGCGCTCGCCACGCCGCACGGGCGCGACGAAGCAATAGCCCCGCCCCGGAATGGTGGTGATGTAACGTGCCCCATCCTTTCCGTCGCCGAGCACCTTGCGCAGCTCCGCGACATGGACGCGCAGGCTGACCTCCTCGACGGAAAGTCCGGACCACGCATAGCCGAGAATTTCGTCCTTCGGGACCACTTCGCCGGCGCGACTGACCAGCAGGCGCAAGATATCCGTCGCGCGGCTGCCGAGCCTGACCGGCAAGCCATCCTTCTCCAGCAGCCGCGACCGAAGCGAAAAGGGCCCGAACGCGACGGCATCGAAAGCTGGGATCGTCGCGGCGTTGCTGCCGCGGGGGCCGTGTCCCGTCGAGAGCTCGGTCACTTCTGACTCATCCTGACAGCTGATCCATGGAAATGCGGCGCGACTATACCCGGCACTGGTGCGAGGTCCAGCGAGGGCACCGCACAGAACTCACACCGCCGCATCGATCTCCACGGGATGTTCTGCGCTCTCCCGAGTCGGATCAGGGAGGCGCAAATATCTGATAAAATTTGCAAAAAAGGCGCTTCCTGAGACGGGATGTCGCACCTGATGCGCTCCCACAAAAACTAACACATCCTAATCACCACTAACGAGCTTGCAGCGCAGCTCACCCCTATCCTCTCACCATGGAAAACGTGGGGCTTTGCGCGTTTGCTGGTCGCAAACAGCGGAGGAAGCCCGGAGAGGACGAACGATGTTGACCAATTTGCAGGCGGCTGAAGCCTGGATTGAATTTCCGGGCGGCTCGGGGGATTGCGAGATCCCCCAGGCAACACAAGCGATCATTCGCGAGCGTCAATGGCGTCAGGTCGATCCGCGCACCGGGGCGGCCGCCGATGACATCGCGATCTCGCGATGGGAGGACCCGCGGAGCACCTCGTCGCACCAGGCGACGACGCCTGACGATCGCTATTTCGTCGGCATCGCACTGAAGGCCACGCGCGCGAAACTCACCCGGGATCGTCAGGTCATTTTCGACGGGACCATGCCCGCAGGCACACTGTATCTCACCGCGCCGTCGAAGCCCCTCGCCGTGCAATTCCAGTCGCCATGCGCCTTCCTGCACTTTCACATCTCCGCGGATCACTTTCCGGAGCAATCCTCGGCGATCGAAGGATTGAATGATCTCGTCCTGTTGCGCGATCCGCTCGCGGCCGAGCTTGCCAAGGCGCTGATCGAACTTGGCGACGCCGCGGACCACGAGTTTACGCGCTGCATTGGCCAAACCCTCGCGATGCATCTCGCGCGCCTGGAATTGCCACGCGTCAAGGTCAATGCCTTGCCGAAATGGCGGCTGCGGCGGGTTGAGCAATATGTCGCCGATCATTTCCACCGCTGCATCAGCCTGTCCGAACTCGCCAAGGTCGCCGGCCTGTCCAGAATGCACTTTGCGGCGCAGTTCCGCGTCGCGACCGGTTACCGGCCCCGCGAATATCTGCTCAATCACCGGATCGAGCAGGCCAAGACGCTGCTGGCGACTACCGAGCGGCCGCTGGCGGAGATTGCGCTTGCGGTCGGCTTCAGCACGCAGGCGCATTTTTCGACCGTCTTCAAGCGCATCAGCGATCAATCCCCGGCACGCTGGCGCCTCGCCAGCAAGGGTGAACGGCGAGAGGTGCAAGCACTCCCGCCGCGTCGTCCTTCTACGGAGAGGGACTGGATCAGCGCAGCCGCGTAAGCATCCGCTCGCGCCTCGTCCTCCCAGGCCTGCGAGCCACTCGGGCCGCCCCTGCACCCACACAGGGCGGCCCGTTTTTTTTCTACACCGGATCGAAAGCCCGGATCGGCGGCAGATTGCCGGTGAACTTCTCGACCTCGACTGTCGTGAGCTGGCCGGTGCAGCCCTGCGCAAAGGACGACGTGCCGACGTCGCGGGTGAGCACATTCGGGTTGCCGTGCACGCAGAGCGGCGCGTCGTCTTCGGGGTCCATCGGGTCGTACCAGGCGCCGGTCGGGAGCTGGACCACGCCGGGCGCGATACCGTCGGTGACGTGGACCGCGGCGAGACAGGCGCCGCGCGCGTTGAACAGGCGGATGATGTCGCCGTGCTTGATCCCGCGCGCGTCAGCGTCCTGCGGGTTCATGCGCGCGACCTCGCGGCCGCGATGTTTGCTTTGAAGCGAATGTCCACCGAAATCGAGCTGGCTATGCAGACGCGTCACCGGCTGGTTCGCGACCAGGAAGCACGGCGCCCCCGGCTTAGGCATGTCGGACTTCTCCAGCCAGACCGGATGGCCCGCACAATCCGCATCGCCATGACCCGCGATCTTGGCGGAGAATATTTCGATGCGGCCGCTCGGCGTCGGCAAAGCGTGATTGACGGGATCGTCGCGGAAGTGGCGCAGCCGGCCGCCGTCGTCGGGCTGTTGCGGCACCACCAGGCTGCCGCGCCGCCAGAACGCTTCGAAGCTCGGGGCCTCCAGGCCGCGCGCTTCGAGCGAAGCGCGGGTCGGCTCATAAAGATGTTCCAGCCACTGACGTGACGTCCGCCCCTCGGTGAAGGGTTCGCGCGCCCCGAGACGGTCGGCGAGATCGGCAAAGATCTCGTAGTCGTCGCGCGCAAGGCCGAACGGCTCGGCGATCCGGTGCATGGCGACCATCAGGGGATCGTTGCTGGAATAGCCGATGTCTTCGCGCTCCAGCGTCATCGTCGAGGGCAGCACGATGTCGGCATGCCGGGCCGTGGCAGTCCATGCGAGTTCGTGCACGACCAGCGTGTCGACTTTCGCAAACGCCTTGCGCAAGCGGTTGATGTCCTGGTGGTGATGGAAGGGATTGCCGCCGGCCCAGTAGACGAGGCGGATATCCGGATAGGTGCGCGTCTCGCCGTTGTAGCGATAGGTGCTACCGGGATTGAGCAGCATGTCGGCGATGCGCGCCACCGGAATGAAATCGCGGACAGCATTGCGGCCCTGCCCCAATGTCGGCCCCGGCACGTCGTTGACGCGGCGGCCGTAATAGCCGATCGCCCCCAAAGAATAGGCGTATCCGCCGCCTGAGAGGCCGATCTGGCCGAGCGCTGCCGCCAGCACCATGCCCATCCACACCGGCTGCTCGCCATGCTCGGCGCGCTGGAGCGAATGCGAGACGGTGATGAGCGCACGCTTGCCGGCGAGCCGGCGCGCCAGCTTGCGAATTGTGTCCGTGTCGACGCCGCAGATCGCAGCGGCCCATTCCGCGTCTTTGGCTTGGCCGTCGCTCTCACCGGTGAGATAGCGCAGGAAGACGGGCCATCCCTCGGTGTAGCGATCGAGGAAAGCCTGGTCATGCAGGTTTTCCGCAACCAGCGTATGGACGATGCCGAGCATCAGCGCGGTGTCGGTGCCGGGCACGCACGTCATCCATTCCGCGCCGGCCTCGACGGGCAGGTCTTCGCGCAACGGGCTGACCAGGATGAACTCGCAGCCGCGGCGGCGCGCAGCTTCCATCGCGCCGCGCTCGACATGCTTGCTGATCGAGCCGCCTGCGACCATCGAGTTCTTCAGCGCCATGCCGCCGAACGCCAGCACGATGTCCGTGTCGGCAGCGATCTGCTCCCAGGTGACGTTGCGCTTGGTGATGTCCTCGTAACCGCAGAGGATCTGCGGCAGCAGCACGGAGGACGCGCCGGAGGAATAGGAGTTCACCGAGCGCACATAGCCGCCCAAGGCGATGTTGAGGAAGCGATGCACCTGGCTCTGGGCGTGGTGGAAGCGGCCCGCGCTCGACCAGCCATAGGAGCCGCCGAACACTGCGCCCGGGCCGCGCGTGTCACGGATGCGTGCCAGTTCGTCGCCGAGCAGATCGAGCGCCTTCTCCCAGCTGACGGAGACGAATTCGTCGCGGCCGCGGCGATCGTCCGGACCGGGACCGCGTTCGAGCCAGCCGCGGCGGATCGCCGGTTGGGTGATGCGCGCCTGATGGCGCAGCGCGCCGGGAAAATTGCCGATGATGCCGTTCGGATCGGGATCGCCCGCATACGCCCTGACCTCGAGCCCGGCCTCGCCTTGACGTGCCGAGAACACGCCCCAATGCGAGGTGTGCGGCTTGAAGCCGTCGGACAGGTCGAGGCCGGGGTCGGGGAAGCCAATCGTATCGTCCATCGTCGCATTCCTTGTTCCGGTCGCGGCACTGTCCCGGCCGCACCGATGTCATCCGGGTCGCAGTATAGCGATCCGCTCTTCGATGTCGTCGGCTCAGGGCCGGCGAAAATGCCGGACGCTTGTGCAAGGACAGATTGGCGAACGTTCGAGGGAACCAACGGCGGTGATTTTTCGACTGATTTGTCCCTTTATTTTCAACACTCTAGTCGGCTTCATTCGGAGCCGCGCGGCCCGTCTTTCGGTAAAACTTTTCGGTAACTTTGCGCGAGATCTCTTGCAACGACACTGACATTGAAATGTGCGATATCCCGGCCCCTCACACACAACATCGGTCCCGTCATGATCAAGCGCGTCTTGCCCTACGAAGGTCTGCTCCACGAAGTAGTCGAGCACAATGGCGTGCTTTACATCGGTGGAATCGTCCCCGAGGACACGAGCCTCGATATGTCGGGCCAGGCCAACGACGTCCTCGGGCAGTTGGCGCAGCTGCTGAAGACCCTCGGATCCGATCTGACCAACGTCTTGCAGGTGACCATCTACATGGCGAGCCTCAAGGAGAAGGCAGAGTTCAATGCGGCCTGGAAGGCGCATTTTGCAGAGGCTCATCTGCCGGCGCGCGCCGCAATCGGCGTGGCCGATCTCGGTCCTGGCGTCAAACTCGAGATCACGGCCATCGCCGCTCGACAATAGTGGCACGGGATCCGCTGATTGAGAGTCCCGACGATTATGAAGCCTGAATGCGTGACTTGGTGCGGTTGAGGCAAGTTGCATCAGGAGGCGGCCGCTTGGTACAGGCACTCGCGTAGCCATATGGCGCTGGCCGCGACCTCGGCGCTCTCCGTCGCACAGACGTTGGGCAAGGAAAGCTCGAAGTGGCGGTTTAAGAACAATCCGCGCATCGACATGCGGTTCGACCGCCCGGCCCACGTGAGCGAGGGTCGGCGACGGGCCAAATGGCGACATCCAAGCGCAATCCAGGACCTGGACTCCTAGTTGATTGGTCAACGCCTCTGTCACAACCACAGCATGCTTATTGCTGAATTTACCCGACTGTTGCCGCCTGGGCACGTCGCATGCTGGTCGGATCAGCTAGATTCGAGCCGGGAATGCCGGACACCAGAAAAAGAACCGGTGTCGTTCGGGTGAAACGTGGATGGAGCGAAAATATGAAGAAGTTGATGTTAAGCGGCATGGCCTTGCTGGCAGTAAGCATGGCGGCCCCCGCCTCAGCGGCTGATCTGGCTGCTAAACCTTACGTCAAGGCCCCGCCCCCGGTGGTCGCGCCGATCTATGATTGGACCGGATTCTACATCGGCGCAAACGGCGGTTGGGGGCAAAGCCACGGTTGTGTGGATTTCGTGACGCCCGCAGGGACAGTCGCAGGTGGTTGCGCGGATCGCTCCGGGGGTCTTGTGGGCGGCCAGATTGGGTACCGCTGGCAAACCAATCAATTTGTGCTCGGCCTGGAAGCGCAAGGAGATTGGGCCGAGATCAAGAACACGCGCGTCAGTCTGATCGATCCATTGATTTCGACCACAGGCAAAATTGACGCAATCGGTCTTTTCACGGCACAACTCGGTTGGGCGTGGAACGCCTCGCTGTTCTACGTGAAGGGCGGCGCCGCCGTGACGCGCAACCGATTCGATATATTCAACAACGTTACCGGGGTCGGCCTGGCATCGGCTGGCCACACGCGCTGGGGCGGGGCCCTTGGTGTTGGCTGGGAGTACGGCTTCACGCCAAATTGGTCGTTCGGTGTCGAATACGACCATCTCTGGATGGGGCGTGACAACGCCGGCTTCGCAGGCGTGGTTACTCCTGGAGGGTTTGTCCTCACCGGCGGTGGGATCAGTCAGGATGTGGACATGGTCACGCTTCGGTTGAACTACCGCTTCGGTGGATACGGCGCACCGGTCGCGGCCAGATATTGATGGCACCCACCTTGGCAAACCAAAAGCCCCGGCACGCCGGGGCTTTTTCGTGGTCGATCGCGTCAAACTGGTCACATTCGTTAAGCAAGCAATCCGAGCCGTTGAGCTATGGTGACCAGCTGTGCCAGAGACCGCACTTTCATCTTCTCCGTCACTCGATGACGATGTGCCTTGATTGCCCGCTGCGTCGCTCCCAATTCAGACGCGATCGGCCTGTTGAGTCGTCCGCGCACGACAAGCTCTAATACCTGACGTTCACGTGCAATCAGTGTCGCCAGCATCGCCTGCATCTGCTGCAGCGCGCGTCCGCGACGAGCGTGGCTCAATTCTTCGGTGCAAACGCTTCGGTCGCCGCCTTCATGGCAGACTCGCCCATGCTTCTGGTTTGCTCGGTGAGCAATCGCATTTGGGCCTGGAAGAAATCAGACTGGATCTCGAGGGCGTCCTTCATGTCCTTGGCCTGCATGAGCTTGTCGCCGAGGTCGAACGTCGCGGTGACGTTGCGCTGCATGTAGCCGCAGAACTCCTTAGCGCCGCTTGCAATCGGCAGCTTCGAGGCACTTAAGCCCATTTCCAGCTGCTCAAAATACTCGGCGTTGGCCTTGCGCAGGCGAACAAGCGTCTCGGCGAGCATGGTGCGGATACCCGCTGCGGATGGATTGCTATCGGCCATGGTGTCATTCCTCCTTGTTACGCAGCAAGTCCCCCGAACCACGCACCAAAATAGCCGGCGTAGAGTGCGGGCATTTCAAGATTCATCGAATGTCCGATACCGGGCACCACGACGAGGCGACAGTCTGGCATTGCCGCGGCCATCGCATGAAGATCGGCGGGGGGGATCCAGCCGTCCCGTTCGCCCCACAATACCAGATGCGAATGCCCGATCTCCGGCATGCGGCTCTCCAATTCCCGGCTCTCCCGCTCGCGCGTGAGATTGACGGGTGTTCCGATCCAGATGCCTTCGGAGACGCCGAAGCTTTGTTCGATGATCCGCTCGAACAGCGCCTGGATGTCCGCGCCCCCTGGACGGAATTGCGGGACCTTATTCGGCGCCATGCTTTCTGGGATAAACAGGGATGAGGCCGCGGTCGCCATCACCGAACGGGTCAACTCCTTGCTCGCCATCATGGCTCGGAACAGTCCGATCTGATCGGTATTGAAGGCCATCCCCAGCGGCGTGACCGGATCAAGCGCGAACACCCGTCCGAAACGGCGCGGTTGCATCAGCAGCATACGGGCCGCAATGATGCCGCCGGTCGAATGCGTTGCAAGATGGCAATAGTTGATATCCAGGGTGTCGAGCGCAGCCAGCATGTCCTTTGCGTGCTGCAGCATCGTGTAGTTGGTGTAGTCAACCGTAGGCTTCGGCCGGTCGCTGTCGCCGCAACCGCGCCAGTCGATGCCGATGACGCGAAGACCAGAAGGAAACAGCGGGGCAGCGAGCTCGATCCAGTCCTTGCTGGCGAGATTGCCGTGGATGAAGACGACGGTGACGTCGCCTCGTCCCCACTCTCGCCAGCCCAGCTGGACTTCGCCTGCCTGCACCCTAGGCATCAACCGGCCCTACTTGTTTAGGCCGGCGGTAGGCGCGGCCCCGGGCGGTGTCGGAGCCACCGGCAAGGCCGAGACCACCGCCCCCTTGAGCATGCGGTCGGTCCCGAGCGGCGATGACGTGTCGACGCTTCCCCGCGTCACGAAATCCACGACATCGGACGAGTATTCGACCGGATTGTCTGTGTGAATGAAATGCCCGCTCTCCGGATAGATCTTGAGGATCGGCCGATTGCCCGCATTGGTCATGCGCGTCATGAACGGCGTGATGGCGTCGCGTCCGAGGTCTGTCAGCCCATTGAATGCCGGCGTCGGGATGAACGGCTCCTTGTCGCCGAATGCGAGGAAGATCGGCGCCTTGATCTGCGTGAGCCGCTCGTACAGGTTCTTCGGATCATCCTGCTGGAGCTCCGCGCCGATCGTGTAGATGTCGTAGATAAAGATGTTACACCACTGCTCCAGCTCCTTCGGATTGCCTTTGGTCAGCCCGACGCGCTGCTCGGTGTGGAGGCGGGCATATTCGCTGTCGCTGAAGAAATAGCCGCTTTTGGCAGCCGACACCGCGCCGGTCTCCGGGTCACGCTTCTTAAAGTAGAAGAAGTCACGGATGTTCTGCTCGTCACGCGCCTTCTCCGCGGCAAGGATGCCCGTCTGGTCCCAGGTCGCCCTCCATTTGCCGAAGTCATGATCGAAGGCCGGGTCGAACAGTGGCGCCTTTTTGCCCTTGGCGATGGTGATCTCGCGCGGATATTCCTCGAGACCTGACGGCGCCTCCAGCGCCAGGCCCTGCACTGCATCCGGCCAGGTCAGGGCATAGCCCATCACGAACTGACCGCCGAGCGAATGGCCGAGATAATACGCCTTCTTGACGCCGAGCTGGTTGACGACGAGGTCGTAGATGACCTCGCGCATGTCCTGCATCGTGCGCGCCGGACTCTTGTCGAGATTGCCGGGCCCGGACATGCCGTAATGCGGCAGGTCGGGCACGATCACGCGAAGGCCGCTGCGCAGCGCATACTGCATGATATTGCCGTAGTGACCGCCGAAAGCGCCTTTGCCATGGATGACGACGAGGACCTTCGGATCCTTGTCCGTGCCGGCATATTCATCCATGTAGCCGATCTGCCAGGAATTGCCGCCCTTGTCCTTGGCATTGGCGTATTTGACCGGATAGGGGTAGGTCACGAACTCCTTCCAGAACGACTTTTTGGGGTCGATGTTCTCTGCGACGCCGGGCACCCGATAATTCTTGTCAATGAATTTCTGCGCGCGGTCGAGGCTCGCCACATCATCCATGAACGCAACGAACTTCGGGTCATTCTTGCGCTGGTTGATGATCGGAAACACACCATAATGGGCGACCGGGCTTTCCTGAGCAATAAGGTCCGCGCCAGGCACGCGATCGACTGCCTTCTGAGCCAACTTGAAGTTCAGCCACAGGTCATTGGTGATGTGCATCACCAGCGTCCGCGCCTGGATGCGGCCGAGATAAGGGTTGATGTTGTGCGTTTCGCCGACACGGTTGCGCCAGACAAGGTCGACCGCATCGTAAAGCTTGGCGCGGTTGACGACGTTCAACGCCGCCTTTTCGTTCGGGGGGTCCCAATAGAAGATTTCGGGCTGGACGGCGCCCCAATTCTGGGTCGTACGGAAGGCAAAGTCATAGCCCGTCATGCCGAGGATCGACCAGCCGAACGCCACGCCCGGCATCGGATGCTTCTCTTTGGCCAGCTTGTAATAATCACCCTTGGTGTCCTGCCACACCGGATCGGATTCGATCGCTGCCGTCATCATCTGGAATGTCCAGTTGCCGACCGGATCTTCGCCATCCGATTGCGTGGTGCCGCCGATCGGCATCATTGCGCCGATATATTCGGGATGCATCACGCCCCAGACATAGGTCTGCGTGCCGCCCATGGAAACGCCGGACACCAACGCAACGCGCGCGACCTTCAGCCCGTCGCGCAGCATCCGGTAGTTGGCCTGGACCATGTCGTAGTAACTGTACTGCGGAAACTTTACGCCGAGACCGTCCGAAGGTTTGCTGGCGCCCCAGGTCCCAAGCGGATCGACCATGATGACATAGTAGCGATCCGTATCGATCGGCCGGCCCGGGCCGATAATTGGCACGGTGCCTGACAAGGCTGCTCCTTTGACCCACTGCTCGTACATGTCAGTGGAGTCGCCGGAATAATATGAGTTGATGACAACGGCATTGGTGATCTCACCGGCGGCGTTGCGGCGCGGCGTACCGACCGCGATATAGGCCGTGTGCAGTTTCCCGGCGCCAAGCGATTCCAGGGTGACACCGCCCTCCCCGCCATTCTCCCACTTCGAGGGATCGGCGAGATCGTACTTGCCGCCAAGTCGGAAATTCGCGATCTCATAGGTCTTCTTCAGCCCGTCATGCTGCATCTGCGATGAGCGGCGCGTGAAGGGCTGCGCGACCGCGAGCGATGTCCCGATCAACAGCAACAGCAGGCTGATGAGATATCGCCGCATGACATGTCTCCCGATCATGGCGAATTCCTCCGGCAGGCTTTGATTTTTGCCGAAAGCTAGGAGCGGACGCGGCGCGACCTTTGATCTAGCGCAAGGGAATTCGAACTGCCCGCGCGAGAATTTTGAGGACGAATTACATGCCGGGTCGCCGCGATGCCTTTCCTCACCCACGGCTCCTACCGGATCCGGTATGAGCTCGACGGTCCTGCGACGGCGCCGGCCTACGTGCTGGTCAATGGACTGACTCAATATTCCGAACTGTGGACCGCTTATCGCGACGCGCTCATCGCACGGGGCTTTCGCGTCGCGACATTCGATCTGCTCGGCCAGGGCGCCTCCGACAAGCCCACGCTTTTCATCAATCAGGACGACCATGTCCTTGCGCTGCATCGCTTGATCGAGATGCTCGGTGAAGGTCCGGTCTTCCTCAGTGGAATCAGCTTCGGCGGCCTGATCGCGCTGCGCTACGCGATCGAGCATGGGGCGCGCCTCTCGGGTCTGGTGCCAATGAGTTGCTTTGCCGAGCTTTCGCCTCAACTTCTCCTGATCGGCAACGCACTACGCACCGGCCTAATTCTGGGTGGAACCGGCTATCTCCAGGATCTGCTGCTGCCGATGAATCTGTCCGATGAATGGTTGAAGCCGCTGTTGGACAAGCTCGACGGGGTCAAGCGGCAGGGCTGGCTGGTCAATGACCTCTACGCGTTGCAGAACCTGATGGAGTCGTTCCTCGACTTCCAGCCGCTGACGCCGCAACTCGCCTCGATCGCCGTCCCAACCATGATCCTGAACGGAGAGTTCGACTTCCTGACGCCGCGCGCCCTCCACGAGACCCTGCGAGTCGGAATCCCCAACAGCGCGCTCGTGATCATCCCGGGCGCCTATCACGCTTTCACGTTGGAAAAGGGTGCACTCACAGCCGACCTGCTCGCGCGCTTCGCCGATGACGTGCTGGCAGGACGCTGGGAGGGTAACAAGGCGGTCCGGATTGCGCCGGAAGATCCTGGCGGTGAGCTCACTCCATTTCCCGCCGGGTACGACCATCTGCGCGCCATCCCCGTTCAGAAGACGCTGCGATGAGCGGATTTCTCGGACCACTCGACTCCGAAGGTCGCGTGCCGCCGAGCCAGCAGACCCGCATCGCCGCTTTCCTGATCTCGGCCCATGGCGCCCTCGCAAGACAGTTCGCCCTCGCCCTGCCGGCTAAGTTCGAGGCCGGCTGGCAGACAGAATTGAACGCTCAGTTCTACCGCGAAAGCGAGATCGTCTCGCTTTTGATGCGGGCAACCGCATGGGTGCCGGATCTCGCCCTGGGTTACATGGCCGTGTCCTGGGAGGCCGCCTGGCTTCCGACGCCGAACGAAGGCATGGCCGATCGCTCTCTCTGGCAAGCAGTCCATCTTGCCACGCTCGCGCACGCCCTCCACGCCGCAATCCGGCCAGCGGCGTTGTTACCGGTCGAGGCAAACGCGAATGACCCCTTCGTGATGGCGTTGCGCCGCATCGAGTTCGAGAGCGGGCGTCTGTTGCAGGCACAAATCCTGTTCCTGAAAGGTCCCGACCTATTACCCTTCCGCGACACCGTCAGTACAGTCCTGGAAAGCCGACACACCGAACTGCGCAAGCTCTGGCACGACACGCTCGCGAGCCTGGGAATCGTCTGCGAATGATGCGGAGCCTTGACGCAGATCAAAGCACCGCGACTTCCGCCCTCCAGCATTCATTGACCGTCCTGCACGCGCCGACCGGAGTTCTCCCTCATGAAGGCCATTTCCCTCGAAGAAGCCGTCGCAATGATCCCGGCCGGCGCGAGTGTCATGGTCGGCGGGTTCATGGGTGTCGGAACACCAGAGCGCCTGCTCGACGAGGTGGTTCGGCAGAAGAAGAGCGGCCTCTCGCTGATCTGCAACGACGCGGCGATCCCCGGCAAGGGCGTCGGCAAGCTTTTCGATGCTGCGCTGGTCGCGCGATTGACCGCAACGCATATCGGTCTGAATCCGAAAGCACAGCAGCAAATGTTGGCGAACCAGATCGTCGTCGATCTGGTACCCCAGGGAACCTTCGTCGAGCGCATTCGTGCGGGTGGATGCGGGCTGGGTGGAGTTTTGACGCCAACCGGCGTCGGCACGCTGGTTGCCCAGGGCAAGCGCGAGATCGAAGTCGACGGAAAGCCTTTTCTGCTTGAGACAGCCTTGCGTGCACAGTTTGCGCTGGTGCATGCTTTCCTTGCCGACTACCTCGGCAACTTGGCGTACGCGCTGACCTCGCGCAACTTCAATCCAGTCATGGCGATGGCCGCCGACACCGTGATCGTCACGGCGGAAAACATTGTGCCTGTCGGCGTGATCGCGCCCGACCACGTCGTCACGCCGGCGCCGCTGGTCGACTACCTCATTACAAACGGGTGACGGCATGGATCCGCAGATCATCATCGCCCGGCGCGTCGCCAAGGAGCTTCGGAGCGGCGACCTCGTCAATCTCGGCATCGGTATCCCGACGCTGGTCGCGAACTACGTGCCAACGGACTTGAAAGTGTTCTTCCAGTCGGAAAACGGTCTGATCGGAACGGGGCCCATCCCCGAGCAAGGCCTGGCGCATCCAACGCTAACGGACGCAGGGGGGCGCCCAATCAGTGCGCTGCCCGGGGCCTCCACCTTCGACAGCGCGATGTCTTTCGGACTGATCCGTGGCGGCCATGTCGACGTCACGGTGCTTGGCGGCCTTCAAGTCGATGCCCATGGCCATCTGGCCAACTGGATGATCCCGGGCAAGATGGTTCCTGGCATGGGCGGCGCCATGGATCTCGTCAGCGGCGCCAAGCGGGTCATCGTCGCCATGCAGCACGCAGCAAAGGGCAAGTCGAAGATTGTTGCGAAGTGCAGCTTGCCGCTGACCTCGGCGCGGCCGGTGAATCTGGTCGTCACCGACTTGGCTGTGATCGGCTTTGCCGACGGCAGAGCGACGCTTCTTGAGACCGCGCCGGGCGTCACGATCGGCGAAGTGATGGCTGCGACGGAAGCCGACCTCCTCGTCGGCGACCATGTCCCGGAGATGATGATCTGAAGGTGAAGGACATGCGGATATTTGGCGATTTCGATGAGATAAGATCCGCGGTCGGCACCGAAATCGGCGCCAGCGACTGGATCGAGGTGACGCAGGACCGGATCAACAAGTTTGCGGAGGCGACCTGCGATGAACAGTGGATCCATGTCGACCAGGAGCGCGCAAGGACGGAAATGCCCGGCGGCACCACCATCGCCCACGGCATGTTGTCCCTGGCGTTGGCGCCGATGTTCATCCGCTCTGTGATGGGGTTGAAAGGCCTCCGAAATACCCTGAACTACGGCGCCGACCGGATCAGGTATCTTTCGCCGGTCCCGGCGGGATCGAAGCTGCGCGGCCGCGTCAGCGTTGCTGAGACGGAGGACGTGCCTCCCGATGGGCTGCGCGTGAACTATCATCTGGTCATCGAGATCGAAGGCGGCAAACGACCGGCCTGCGTCGCCGAGTTGATCGCCCTGCACTATCGCTGAGTCGCGTTCCCGTCCTCATCAATCGATGATGTGATAACCGCCATCAATATAGAGAACGCTTCCCGTAATGAGCTTGGCGCCGTCGAGTGCGAGAAATGCCGTGGCGTTGCCGACGTCGTCAATGCTGACGAGACTGCGCGCCGGCGCCTTGGATTGCGCCTTGTCCATCAGTTCGTCGAAGTCGGGAATGCCTGATGCCGCTCGCGTGGCCAGCGGTCCGGGCGAGATCGCGTGCACGCGGATTCCCCTCGGACCCAGCTCGGCGGCGATGTAGCGCACCGAGGCCTCGAGCGCTGCCTTGGCTACGCCCATGACATTGTAGTTCTCGACCACCATCTGGCTGCCATAATAGGTCATGGTAAACATGGTGCCGCCGTTTTTCATCAGCGGCTCGGCCAGATGAGCCATGCGCATGAAGGACCAGCAAGAGACCTCCATCGTCTTCAGGAAACCGTCGCGGCCGACGTCCACCACACGTCCGTGCAAGGCTTCCTTCGGTGAGAAGGCGATCGAATGCAGCAGGAAATCGAGTTGGCCCCAGTCCCTCTCGATCCGGGCAAACACGTCTTCAGTCTGCCCCTCCGTCATGACGTCGAGGGGCATGAAAATAGACGCCTCGAGTGCCTGCGCAAGAGGCTCGACGTGCTTCTTCGCGCGCTCGTTCAGGTAGGTGACGGCGACATCCGCGCCGAGGGCGCGAAAGGCCTTGGCGCACCCCCATGCGATCGACTGGTCGTTGGCGATGCCTACGACGAGGCCTTTTTTCCCCTTCAGGGCAATCTTGGAATCTGGAAACACTGGAATCATGATGCCCTCTCCTGCCTTTGATTGTTCGCTGTTCTCTTCATCAGCAGCGCCAGTGTGTGCTGCGCGATCATCAGCTCCTCGTCGGTCGGAACCACATAGACTGGGATGCGACTGTCGGAGCCCGAGATCAGCTGTGCGTCGCGCAAATTCTCGGCGGCGCTGAGGGTGACGCCGAGCCACGCGAGCTGGCGAACGACATGCGCGCGAATTGTTGCGGAATTTTCGCCGATACCGGCTGTAAAGACAAACGCGTCCAGCCCCTGCAGCGCCGCGGCAAGCATCCCGGCATTGAGGCCGATGCGATAGCTGAAATATTCAATCGCCAGTCTAGCTCTCGGATCCTCACTGCTCTCCAGCTCCCGCATATCGTTGCTGACGCCGGATAACCCTTTCAAGCCGCAATCGCGGTAAAGGAAGTTCTGGACGTTGGAGGCTGACATCCCCTTTTCGGAAATGAGATAGAGCACGACCCCGGGGTCGATCTGACCAGGGCGGGTTCCCATCGGAAGCCCATCGAGAGCGGTGAAGCCCATGGTGCTTTCGACGCTTTGTCCCGCGCTGAGAGCGCACATCGAGGCGCCGCTTCCGAGGTGAGCGACGATCACCCGACCATTCGCGATTTTCGGCGCGACCTTTGGCAAGGTCTTCGCAATGTATTCGTAGGAGAGACCGTGAAAGCCGTAGCGGCGCACGCCCTCGGCATAGAGCTGATGCGGGATCGCGTAATGATCGGCGACCGCGCTGTGCGTACGATGAAATGCCGTATCGAAACAGGCGACCTGCGGAAGCTCCGGGAAATTGGCCAGGATCGATCGGATCGGGGCCAGATTATGCGGTTGATGCAACGGCGCGAGCGAGATGAACCGCTCCAGCCGGGTCACCACACCATGGTCGACTAGAATCGGCCGGTCGTAGTCCGGGCCGCCGTGAACGACGCGATGACCGACCGCGATCGGGTGAATGCGCATCTCGTCCCGCAACCAGGCGCCGGCGATGTCCATCGCGGCCGGAACATCGGGCACCGCCTCGATCGGATAGGCGCGATCCGCAAGCGGATCGCCGGTGGAGCCACTCGCACGCAGACGCGGGCGGCTGCCGATCCCATCCATCTGCCCTTTCAGCTGTCGCCGCAATATTCCGTCACCCTCGATCGAGTAGACCTGGAACTTGACGCTGGAGGAGCCGGCATTGACCACAAGGATGGTGTCCATGGCGTTCACGCGGCAATCGTTGGAGCACGCCGGCGCCGGGCATGGGCATACAGCGCTGCGACCGCGCACGAGGCCATCCGCGCGCGCGCCGAATCCGCGCGTGACGTCAGGACGACCGGGACCCGGGCTCCGAGGACGATGCCCGCGCCGTCCGCCTTGGCGAAATAGGCGAGATTCTTTGCCAGCATGTTGCCGGCCTCCAGGTCGGGAACGACGAGGATCTGCGCGCGACCGGCGACCTCGGACTTGATCCCCTTGATCCGCGCCGCCTCCACGTCGATCGCGTTGTCGAAAGCCAGAGGTCCGTCGAGGATCCCTCCGGTGATCTGCCCGCGGTCCGCCATCTTGCAGAGTGCTGCCGCCTCGATCGTAGACGGAATCTTCGAGGTCACGGTTTCAACCGCCGACAGGATTGCCACGCGCGGCGATTTGCCGAACCCAGCTTCCACATACAGATCAATCGCGTTCTGGATGATGTCGCGTTTGGCGTCCAGATCAGGGAAGATGTTGATGGCCGCGTCCGTCACGAAGATGGTCTCGGCATAGGCCGGCACGTCCATCACGAAGACATGGCTGATACGGCGGTCGGTGCGCAGGCCTCCGGCCTTCGCGGTGACCGCGCGCATCAACTCGTCCGTATGCAAGCTGCCTTTCATCAACAGCTCACCTCGGCCGGCGTGGATCAGCTCTACCGCCTTTGCAGCGGCTTCGTCGCTATGTGCTGCGTCAACAAGCTCGAAGGCCGCGATGTCGAGACCATGCCTGGCGGCCGTATCCCGGATCTTCCTTTCAGGTCCGACCAGGAGTGGCCGGATAATGCCGGCCTGTGCACTATCGACAGCGCCGCGCAATGAGCTTTCATCGCACGGATGCACAACGATGGTTGGGGCCGGCGGCACGGCCTGCGCGGCCGCGATCAAGCGGTCGTATTTGCTCGGGGACTGTGCCTGCGACGTGTCGGCCGACATGAGCCGGTTCCTTCCAGACAGTGTTACGATGCCTTCGCCTTGGGGTCGAAAGGGGCAACGTTCGACGCCCTCCCCGACGTTTCGGCGTCGAGACCGAACAGCTGTGCGACACGCTGCAGGCGGCTGGCGCGCTCGCCTGTGATGTCCTCGCTGGCCGACAGCACCTCGCTCATCGTCGTGAAAGCCGCGCGACGTTGATTGACATCGTCGGGAAGCAACTTCGGGATAACGGCCAGCGCCGCCTCGCGATCGAGCAGCAGCATGAAGAACTGCTCGCGAACCAGCATCTTAAACTCGGCAAGCGTTAATCGCGCTCCGCTGTCGTCGCGACGAGCCTGACGCAACGCCTCGATGCTGCGTTCATCCACCATTCCTCTCGCCGAGCCGATATAAAGCAGGGCACGGATGGCCGCCTCGCGAAGCCCCCCTTCGCCAATCCTGGATCGGAGCTCGGCGATCCGTTTGTCGAGCATGGCACGGTGTTCGGCCGTCATCTCGCGCCGGTGCGACGGTTCAGCTTTCGGATCTATGCCGACCGCCGCCTGTAGCGCCGGCGAGCCGTAGACGTTGAGGAAGATCGCCTCGCTCATCGCTTCCTGCGAATCGCGCCAGCTGTCCAGCGCATGAACGATCTGCTTGGAGACCTGCTCCTGAAATGCCAGGAACGGATTGTCGTTCGAAACCGGCTTGCGGCTCTCTTCTAGCCCTTCCGCTGCCGACTTCACTGCTTTCATCCACGGATTTTGGCTGCTGAACGCCTCATACTGCGTCCGTAGCGGATGCAGATTGCGCATCATCTCCGCCGTCTGCGGCGCCACCATGCCCTTGATCCAGGGCTGCACGAACTTGCGGTAGGCAGCAAGATTGAGCTCCGAGACGCGTTTTGCCGCGGCAAAGCGCCGCTCGTCCTCAGGCGAATTGCCACCCATGGCCCGAATATCGTCTAGCGTCCGGGCCTCACAGCGCATCACCCACTGGCCCACAACGAGATCGGAACTAGTGGTTTCTTCGTCCTTGGCTTCGAACGTCGCTTCGTAAAGGCCGGGCGGGAGTACATCGATCAGATCGATGTTGCTGGAAAATTCAGCATGCTCCTTCTTGGCGACGCCACCTGAAACGAAGATGCCGAGATGGCCGACGTTCTCGTGAACTGTATAGACGATCGTCTGCCCATAGGCCCTGATGTCATCCACATCGGCATAGCATTCGAGGATCCAACCAAGCGCCTGCTGTGGCGGAGTGATGTTGTCGCCCTTGGAGCAGAACACCACGATCGGCGAACTGATGTTGCGCAGATCTACCTTCTGCCCGTCGGACAAGGTGATATTGCCGGCGGCCAAGTTGTTGCCGACGAAGAGTTCGTCGACAATGAACTGAATCTCTTCGGCGTTGAGATTGACGTGCCCACCCCACCAGCGCTCGAACTCGAGGTAGCGATCGGCTTCAGTATCGACCTTCGAATAGACATTGTACTGCTTGGTCCAGAGCGTGTTCGACGGGTTCTGGCCTTCGAAATTCTGGACCAGCCAGGCACCATCGAACTTCCCGCCGCCGAGATCGCTAACGAGCGCAGTTAGCCAGCTTCCGCCCAGCAGGCCGCCCGAATATCGCATCGGATTTTTGCCATGCACGCCCGCCCAGTACGCGAGCGGGGCTCCGGCGATGACCAATGGGCCGAACAGTTCGGGCCGCACCGAAGCCAGGATCATGACCGCCCAGCCGGCTTGACAATTGCCTATGACGCAGGGTTTCCCGTCAGCTTCCGGGTGACGACTGATCACTTTTTCGATGAACAGTGCCTCGGCACGCGCGATACGCTCGATCGTCTGGCCCGGCACCGGCTCCGGCAGGAAGCCGATGAAGTAGCAGGAATGCCCCGCCTTCATCGCGACGCCGATCTCGCTGTCGGCCTTGAACCCGCCGATGCCTGGACCGTGCCCGGCGCGTGGATCAATCACGATGAACGGCCGCCGCGTGGAATCGATCTCGACGCCGGCTGGCGGGACGATGCGGACAAGCGCGTAATTGACGGGTTCGTCCAGCTTGCGGCCATCCATGATCAGTTCGGCCGCATATTGCAGAACGTGCGGCGCGGTTTGGGCGACGTGCTCCCGATATTGGTCGCCGCGCCGGCGCATCACATCGAGGAAGAGTATGCTCCGTTGCCCGGCATCGACCATGTATTCAACCGCCGAGGCGACGAGACCGGACATCGGACCACCGGGCAATCCAGGTACTTCCATCTGCATGCTCCGACCTCAGTGTCGTATGAATGCATCCAAAGCCTGCCGCAGCTGCAGGCCCTTGATATAGGTCAATACTTGACGGCCGGTACGCCGGCCTAGTCGTGTCACGTCCGTCATCCCGCCCGAATGTGTCGAGTTGACTGCCCAGATTCAGGCCGCCCGCCTTTTGCGGTGCCCTTGATACAGATCAAACGGGCAGCCGACCGCCCCGTTCATAGACGAGCCTCAGGCCGACGCGTTCTCCGGCCTCCGAACCGAGACCTCGCATGTCGGACATCGCTAAATACAGCGTGATGGAGCGCTTGCGGGACGGCAGCACGGCCCGAATCCGAGCGCTGCGGCCGGCCGACGCGGCCGCTGTCCTCGACGCGCTGGATCAGACCAGCGACAAGGAACGCGCCTTCTTCATGGATGTCGACTTTAGAAATCACGTCGCGCTAGTGTCCGAAGTCAGGCAACCCGGGGCGGTTCACTTGCGAACGCGCCGGTATCGACGGCCTGACGTTTCACGATCTGCGCGGCACGGCCGTGGTTCGCCTTGCGATCGCGGGCGCCAGCGTGCGTGATTCATCTCGCTGCCGTCTTCTCGTTCTGCTCAGAGTCCTGCGGGCTGGCCGACAATCGCCCCTCAGGCGACATACTTGAAGCGCGGGCCTCCGTGCAGTCCCTGGTGTGGACCTGACTCGATCGGCGCGCCCAGGACGTCCTTGATCGCCTGTTCAAGTTCGTCGCGCATCAGACCGATGGCGTCCTCGATTTGCCCGGGAGCGCCATCAAAGACGCCTTGCAATGCGCGCAGCAGCTTGGAATAGGCTGCGTCGCAAGCATCCGCCAATCCGCCGACTTTCCCATCGAACTGCTGAAGCGGGGGGTCATCGACCATCTGGATGACGTCTCTCGCATCATCAATGGCGATGGTTTGCGCGGGATCAAAGCTGAATTTGAGTGGAGATGCCGGATCCGGCATGATCTTCATCCCCTTCGCCAGTTCCTCGAATCTGTAATAATGGGCAACGCCGGTTGCGCTGGCCGGCGAGGTCGGCGTGCCCTCCCCTTGCTCCACGATCGTGTTGATTGCCACCACGGCACTATCGACGTCGGTGACTGCCACCGCTCCGAGTGGCCCGGCCACCTGCCTGCTGGGGTTTCCCGTGAAGATGGAATTACCTTGCCGCACGATCTCCGCGCGGATCGCTGCATAGAATTGTCCAATCGTCCTGATCTGCGGCGGGAACCCAAACAGTACGGTTTTGACCGGAATCTTCAGGGGAGTCTCCGGCTCTTCGATCACCATGAAGGTCTGCTCGACCAGATTCCTGGAATAGCGCTTGAGGTGCACCACCAAGCTCGACTCGATTCCCATCGGCAGATGGTCCGTATAGCTTGGGACGAATGATGCGTTCGCAATTTGCGGCACCCCGCCGATTGCATTGAGGATGTTGCAGGCGAAACCAAGGCAAGAAGAAGGCCTTCGATATTCCGCTGTCGCGACAGATGATCCTTTGCCTCGTCCGCGCAATCCGGTTCGGCAGACAGATGTATCCTGGGCAAGCACAGGAATTGGTCTTTCCGGCCGACAGCGGATCGGGGCATTTAGCGGAAACAAAAGAACACCGGGACATGCTATCGAAGTGGGGCAACGACCTCCGCCAAGCCTTCCGTACGATCGCAGCATCGGCAGGTGTCTCGGAAATCGACGCCAAGCTGCTGATGAACCATGCCATTCCCGGAGTAAACGGAGGCTACATTACGCGGCACAAGCTTCTCGAAGATCATCTGCGAAGCCAGCAGCGGGCGATCAGCAGCGCCGTATTTTCTGCGTTGGGCGCATCGATGATTCAAGAACGTTCGTTGCAGGCATGGCTCGGAAGAGGTGGCAGCCGACTGGGACTCAACGGGCCCCTTCCGATAGAAAACAAGGTGCAGCTGTACCGGCTGCTCGAATTGAACAGGGATCAATCTGGATCTCTGCGCGCTGAAATTTCGACGGTTCTGCGCTGGCGTATGGATCGGTCCAATCCATCATGGGCAAGTTTGAGCTAGCTCCAGCTAATACGGTCCATGCTCACAGTGCCGACAACCACGCCTGCGCACCTTCGGCCCACACTGGCCGATCGGCACCTGAGAATCGCTGGTTAATCGCAGACAAGACGAGGACTCCCTGCCCGCCAGCTTCAGCTTCTGGAGACGTGCTCCAGCTTGGGACGCCCCAGTGCTTTTCCAGATCCGACTTTCCGGTAGCCCTCTTTCGTCTGTCAATCGTCTGGTCGAGCCGTTACGGTTCCTATTCAATCGGAGAACGGAGCACTATGCGCTTGGCGGTACCATGGCGACCTTTTTTTGCGCGGACCTTCACTGCTGCGCTGGCCATTGCATGGTTGCTGGCGACCCCGTGTCAAAGTCAAGCGGCTGGTCCAACGCCGAAACGCATTCTGATGCTGCATTCATAGCTTCCAGCCGTGGACCGACTATTCCGAGGCCCTTCGCGCCGGAATAAGCCAACGTCCTTTCGTGACCTTTCAGGACCATTCGCTTCTGAATGCCCGGACGGCCAGCGACAAATCAGACGCAGCATTTGTCGACTACCTTCGTGCGCTCAACCATGATCAGCAGCCCGACCTTATCATCGCTATCGGCTCGCCCGCCGCGAATTTCGTGCAGGCGCACCGGAAGGATCTTTTTCCGACAACCCCTATGCTCTTCACGTTGGTAGAGCGTCGCCGGGTGGACCTCGACAAGCTGACCGAATACGACACGGTGGTGGCGGTTGCCAACAACGACGTCGCTTTTTTTGATAACGTCGTGCGCGTCCTGCCCCAAACAAAGACCATCGCCATTGTTGTGGGAGCTTCGCCGGGCGAAACATTTTGGCGGAACGAATTGGCCAAATCCACCGCGCTGTTTGCCGACCGCGTGCAGTTCCGGTGGTACGATGAGCTTTCCTTTGAGGATATGCTCAAAGACGCGGCCAACCTCCCGCCACACAGCGCTATTTTTTGGCTTGGCTTGACTATCGATGCGGCGGGAGTGGCCTATGAAGGCAATAGCGCGTTCTCACGGCTTTTTGACGCCGCCAACGCACCGATCTTTTTCCACGATTCGATCTTTTTCGGTAAGGGCATCGTCGGCGGTCCAATGCAGGTCATTGCCGGGCAGGGCAAGAAGGCCGCGGAGGTCGCCCTCCGCATTCTTGACGGTGAAAGGGCCGGCGACATCAAGCCGACATTCGTCGTCCCGGCAGCGCCTATGTTCGACTGGCGACAAATGCAGCGCTGGGGAATTTCCGAGAGCCGTCTGCCGCCTGGCAGCACCATCTACTTCCGCGAGCCGTCGGTGTGGGAACGGTATTGGTGGCAGATCTCGTTGGTCACCGGCGTTATACTTTTGCAAGGCGGGCTTATATCGACCCTGCTTCGCGAGCATCATCGACGTCATTTGGCGGAAGTGCAGTCCCGGCAACGCATGGCCGAACTGGCCCATGTTAATCGCTTCTCGACGGCGGGCGAATTGACCGCAACAATCGCGCACGAAATCAACCAGCCGCTCGGGTCCATTCTGACTAATGCCGAGACAGCGCAGTTAATCTTAAAATCTCAGAACCCTGACATTTCGGGGCTGGCCGAGATTGTTGACGATATCTTGCGGGATGACCGGCGTGCCAGCGAAGTCATCCGGAGGATGAGGAGCCTCCTTAAGAAGGCACCTTTCGAGCTGAAAAAACTGGATCTCAATGATCTTGTTCGTGAGACCATCGAATTTCTTTCGATGCTGGCCGTTGGACGAAAAGTGGAGCTGATTGGACAGATCATGCCGGAGGCGCTTCCGATCCTGGGCGACCGCATCCAACTTCAGCAAGTCATTCTGAACCTTGTCGTGAACGCGATCGAGGCGATGAAGGACACTCCTAGCGAAAGCCGCATCATCAGCATCGAGACCTCGCGCGCCGAGGGCTCTGCCGAGCTGTCCGTGTCGGATCGCGGATCGGGCATTCCAAAAGACGAATTAAAGGAAGTCTTCGAACCCTTCTTTACCAGCAAAGCGGAAGGCATGGGCATGGGCCTGTCCATCGCCCACACTATCGTTGAAGCGCACCAAGGGGTGATAGCCGCAAAAAATCGAGATCACGGCGGTGCAACGTTCACGATCAGACTTCCTCTTGTTTAATCGGGCAGGACGGTCGGAATCAACACAAAGGCCCTCCTTGCGGACGGCACTTAGATGCCCAAGGCTCCAGTTGCCGAATTCACTAACCATTGGACTGGCGTGGAAATGAAACGCGAGGACTTATTGGCGAGGTTACAAAAGTTGGCCGTCGCGGCTGCTTTGGGGATGCTTGGATCCGAATTGGTGATCACAGCCGTCTCCGCCCAATCATCGGCAAATTGCCGTGCCTAGGCCGAGGACTACTCTCTGCGCTACTCGATGCACGCAAGGTCCAATTTCAGAATCGGGGACCGTCGCGCTGGCGTTAGCACGTTGGCCGCCCATAGGTCCCGCGCCGCTCAACGGTCCACGCTCTTTGACAACGCCTATGCACGTTGCAAGCGCGGCCGATGGCGTAATGGGCATCGGCACGGCAGTCGATCCGGGGGACTCGGTGCAGCAGGCTATTCTCTCTTCGAGCGATCCAGGTGGAAGAACGAAAGTGAAGCCTAGTAGAGCCTTAGGCCCGCTACGCCCAACGCCAGATTGATGCCGAATACGCCCTCGACCGACAGCGGTTGCAGCGAGATCGTGCGGTTGGATCCTCCTATAAGCACATTAGCGCCGAGTCCGATACCGAGCGACGCGTTTCCGCCTGCCCCTACGAAGGTCCCTTGCAACGCGCCTGGACCGATATGGCTCGTCGGCGCAAAGACTCTCCAGAATAATCTTCCCGCGCCGGTGACGCCTACATCCAAGCCAAGGCGAGTTATCCTGCCCCTATAGCGATACAACTGGCCTGCATCTGCGCGGAAGACACAATTCATCCGCTGTCGTGAGCCAATCAGCAATCCAACTCTCGGCCTAGTCTCGCAAGTAAGTCCACCCACTCGGACCGGCTGTCTTTGCGCATGCGCCGGCGTGGCGAATTCGAACATGCATATCGCCAGCAAGAGAAGACTTTTTATCATCAATCTCTCCAAAAGCAGGGTCGCGGTGACGCGGCACGCAACTTCTGTCGTGGTCTGTCGTTAATCTGGTTGATTGGAGCTCAATGTTGTCGTCCCAGATCGACGCAGTAAAAGAGCCTTGAATGTAGCGCCTTGCCTGGCTCGGTCCATTCGGCAAAACCCTGAACAAGTATGTGGGTCTTCACAAGCTTACGCATGCGGCGAAGACTGTCTGACTGACGCATGCGCGCGGGGGCCCGGTTGGCGATGACGCGCTGCGTGAACGTTAGGCAGCTTGGTGATCGTTGGGTTTGACGCGGGAGCTTCCATTCGCAGGGCAGGACTTTCTGCAGACGCGAATCGGGAAGATCTGCGATCCGGGCGAGGACGCCGACTGAAAGAGGGGCACGACGGCGAAGGTTCCGTGGCCGACCTGCTCAGCGAGCGTCGACAATGGGGTCGCTGATTTCGCTCTTAAGCGCGCCGTCTGGCGCTTGCCGCGCGGCATGATATGGAACGGCGCCGGCGGCTGGGTGATCTTGTCGTGGAAATTGAACTTCCCGCGCACGGTCTCGATGACCTTGAACCGGCGCGGATAGCGAGCCTTCCGGCATGTCCCACTCCAAACGGGCGGACCGCGCTCCCGAGGATGGCATTTCAGGGCAGGTGCACGCGCTATCGAGTTGATCTGACCACGGCAAGCCTACAGCACCGACAAGGGTAAATACCGATTTCGCGGCACACCTGGCGCGTTAACGTAACACGGACAGGTACCGACGCAGGAAGTCCATCATGGCTGCCAACACTGCTAACGGCCCGCTACTTCTCGTGAAGAAGCTCGGGGGCGTCATGCTCATCCTTTTCGGCATCATCGGCATTGCCGTTGGTCTTGAATATCGTACCACCGGATTCTCGACCGGAATAACTGGAGCAGGTATTGTAGCTCTTCTCTTGGGCATGGCGCTTCTCGCGCTCAAGATCATCCGTCGTAACGCCAGTTAGTCGGTCATCTCGTACCCGGTGTGGCGCCCCGCGATCCGCCATGATCGCCGCGACGCGCATCGCGTCGATATGACGGTCCAGGAGCAGAGCGACCGGTGGATCTCTCGAAGGGGAGGAAAAGGATGGATCAACGCCAAGTGGACGCGTCCGCGATCATGATCGCACTCACGTGTTTTACAGCCCCCATGGCTGCTGCGATGCTCGGATATACCGCTCATTACAATTTTGGGCTGACTAGACAGGAAATCCGCACCTTAGCGATAATCGGCGCAATCAGCATTGCAATTGCTGTTGCCACGCTAGTGGCGATCGATTTTTTCTATCGAAGGCTGCGCAAACCATGATCCATCCCATGAGGTTAGGCATCCCTGATCGCGCTGGTGATTTTGGTTCCCAGCCCAGTGAGACGGTTCGACGCCTGTGAACAGCCGCTTCACATTGGATTTGCCTGCGAACGGAACAGCACAAAGCAGCCCAAGCGGACAGCCACCCACCGGACTCGGGCATTCAGGACAACGGCGGAGTCCCTTAGGGCGCCACGAGTTTCTTCCGAATGGCATAGCGGACTAGTTCGGCCGTGGAGGACATCCCTAGCTTGCGCATGGCCGATGCACGATGGGTCTCGACGGTCTTTACGCTCAGCTGCAACAGGTCACTTATGGATCTGTTGGTGTGCCCTTCCGCAATCAACTGGACCACGCTCTGCTCGCGCGACGTTAGTAGGGTGTCTGACCTGCCCTGCCTGTTGAGCTGATAGTCGTGGAGCAACTTCTCCACCAGAGCACTGGTGAAGTAGGGCCTGCCGTCGAGCAGCGCTTCGATTGCGGAAATCAGATGCTTCTTAGCATCCGACTTGAACAAAAAACCGCGGACGCCTGCCAGAATAGCTTCGGTCAGCAGTTCCTCGTCCTCATGCATCGTCAAGATCAGCACTTCCGTATGCAGATCGAGTGCCTTCAGCCGGCGGCTGACCTCTAAACCGTTCATGAGCGGCATCGAGTAATCGACGATCACGGCGTCCGATCTCGTCTCGACAGCCAAACTGACTGCTTGTTCACCGTTCGTCGCTTCGCCGGTGACAATCCAGTTGGATTGCGTTTCAACAATCGCGCGAAGTCCCGAACGTACGACCGCATGATCATCCGCAATCAAGATGCGTTTCATGGCGCCGTTCTCGATTCCGGCCGCACCCCTGGAGACGCTCAGTGCGGCAAGGTCAGACGATCATGCCGCTCATGGTTCTAAGCGCCATCCTGCAAAACCCTGAGCCTGCCACCGCGAATGTACCGACGTGGCGGTCCTCAAGAACATCATACGCAGTCATGCCTCGACCAGATGCGAACGAACAGCGTACCGAACCAAACCTGCGGCTGAGTTCACCTCCAGCTTGCGCATCGCGGCCGCTCGATGAGCTTCAGTCGTCTTGACGCTGAGGTTCAGGATCGCGCTAATGCCTTTGTTGCTGTAACCCTCCGCCACCAGTTTGACCACAAGCTGCTCGCGTGGCGTAAGCCTCCGGCGCCCATCTACGCCCTCGCCGCCGTGATCGAGCTCGTCTCGACAGCTTTCGCTGCAGAACCGCTTGTGCGCCAGAAGTGCGTCGACGGCCGCCAACAGCAATCTGTTGGCATCCGACTTCGCGAGAAACGCGTGGGCGCCTGCCTCAAACGCCTGCTGCGCCAGCAGACCCGACTTGTGGACCGTGAAGATCAACACCTCCGTCTGCAACGGATAATCCCTGATCCGCCGTGCGACCTCCACGCCGGTCATCCGCGGCATGGAGAAGTCGATGATGGCCACATGCGGCCGGCTTTCGATTGCCGCCGTCAATGCCTTGCTACCGTCGTTCGCCTCGGCAACGACTTCCCAATCGGCCCGCTGTTCGAGCACCGCTCGCAAGCCCGATCGCACCGCTTCGTGATCATCCGCGATAAGAATGCGTTTCATGGCAGAGCACTCCAATGTCGTTACGCAGTAGCCACCCGCCACCGGTAACCCTTCTTCTTCTTCTCTCAGTGGGCCCCTGCGCGGACCCTCACGGAGGTCGTTGCCCTTCGCCGGCTATCCGCATTCGTCGCGAGCTCACGCGGAAGTACCGCGCGCAAGATGGTGCCGGGGCGCCGTGATGCCGGATCGGATCTGATGTCCAGCGTCCCTCCAATCTGCTCGAGCCTTGCCCTCATCGCCGGAATCCCGACGCCGATTGAAGTCGCCCTTGCTCGTTGCTTGCCGTAGTCTGCGCCAAACCCTTGCCCGTTGTCGCTGACCGTCAATCGAAATTGGTTATCGACCGCGTCGATGACGATGCTCACTTCTGTCGCTTGCGCATGGCGAAATATGTTCGTGAGCGCTTCCTGGACGATCCGCAGCAATGTCCGCTGCTTCTCGTACGGGAGACGATCGACCTCGGGCACGATCCTGCTCGTGACCCGCAATGAGGTCCGAACCGCAAATCCATCGGCGTAGTTTTCTATCGCGGCTTTAAGCTTGTCGACCGTCAGAGTTCGGGGGTGCAGCAGATACGAGAAGGCACGAATTTCTCTGAGGGCCTCGTCGATTGACGCATCGATGTCATCGCAAAGCCGTTCGGCGTCGACCGTATCGCTGATGCTTCGCCGGATCCGCATCAGGCCGAGGCTCGCGGCAATTAAATGCTGACAAGTCGAATCGTGGAGATCGGAAGCAATCCGTTGCTGGATTCCCTCCTGGATGGACGCCAAATCGAGGTCGACATGCGCGTTGTCCGATCCGTGGGTCGCGGCGTCGGGTGCGCTATTGTGCACGCGACGATGGCTCCCGATCAGCCGGTTCGCGCCACTGCCGGCCGGATCCACGACGGGAACAATCGTCGTTTCCATATTTTGCAGCGGGCCCGCAAATGCGAGACGGTGGCGAATCTTCACTTCCGCTCCTTCTGCGAGACAGGCGCGGAGAGCTTCGCGGGTAGATCTGGCGTCGTCCCTGCTCATGCACTTGGACACGTCCATCTCCCGGACGTCGTCGGCCGAAATGCCAAGACGCGACTCGAAGGCCGGATTGATCCCCTCATAGACGAAGCGTCCGCCAGGCAAAGGGCGCACGACGAAAAGAAAATCCGGTGAATACATCCAGTACAGGCGGTCGCTGGCTTCTTCAAACCCGAGCGGCAACCACCCTGTACTGCTGGTTCGAACTGATTCGCGGGCGGGAAAGCTACGGAGCTTCACGGTACGCACTCACTTTGCTGCGGCAACATCCGACATTGCAGATCAACATCGAGACGCGCCGTCCTGCGCGCGCGAGGCGTCCATTGTTAATCAGAGTACGGACGCCCTTGCGGGCCCGCCGGATTATACACCGTCTGGTCGACTGTACCAGAGGTAGTAATTGTCATAGATTAAAATCGCGGATCCATGAGGTGGAACCTGGAGGTGGTCGAATATGAAACTCATTCCAGACTAGGCAGCACTGGATTCAAATGAAGTGCAACAGATGCTAAAGTATCGCAGAAAGCCTTCACGAACTTCTTGTGGCGACAACAGCTCCCCGATGCGCAATCAGCGGCTACCGAGCCTCGTGAAGTCGTTCTCGGGTACCGCCACGGCAATCCGACCGCACCTGGGTCCGTGCGCTACCGGGCTCCAACTCCGCTCGCGCTGGATTTCTTTTTCTTTCCCGCCTTCGCGCTCGGAGCGGGTTGTTGAGGCGGCGAAAGCACCAGCGGATGAGACGGCACCTGGAGGCGGTTAACGCCGACATCATCCCTCAGTGCATCGGTATCCAGGCGCTGGCTCCGGTCAGCAGAATCGCGGGGATCCGCGGAAGCCACGGAGGCGGCCGTTAGACCAACGATGATTCCCACCAATACACACCCGCATCTCGTCATCTTCCCAGCCCTTCAAAACGCGAAATCAAGTCGGGGACCAACCCTGAGATCCCTGTACCGCCGCTCCGGAACGTTCGATGTTCGCGCCTCGTACAATACACTGGTGGTGATCGACACGTTGCTGGCGAAACTATACCTCAGTCCGACGTCCGCTGAGTAGATCTGATCCTGTCGGCCCCTGTTAAGCCCGTCCGTGAACCAAAAGGCTTCGAACAATGGCGTGCTCACAATCGACCATTTCGGGTCCAGCTTGACTTCGATACCCAGCACCGCGTCAAAGCGCCAGCGGCGGGTTTCCGCAAGATCGGAAAACCGGTAGGTCAGGAGCAACAGTGGCGACAGCGTGACATTGTTCACGCGGAAGTCGCGCGCTACCGATCCCATCACGTCGTGGGACGTGAAAGCAAGATCGCGATAGACACCGTCGAAATCGTACCGGTTCTCATAAATAGCGGAGAAGCGCCAGCCGTCCCAATTCTCGGTCAAGCGCGCTCCCATTCGCGCCACTGCGGCGTTGCCGTCCTTCTCGGTCGCAAAGGCCTCGTATTGGGCGCGAGCATAAAGCCGGTACGAGAGGTCGTTTGTAAGGTTCCCATCCAGCCTGAGGCTGACGTCGGGCTCATAATAGAGATCCGACCTGCGGTGGCTCCGGCTGAACAAGGCATTGTCAGTGAAGGTTGGCGCAACGGAGCCAACGACGCTCCATGACGGAGCGGAATAATACGGCACAGGACCGCTCGCCCTCAGTTCGGTGAGATCAACATCCGCCGCCCGAGCGGCTCCAAACAACCCAACAACCAGACAAAGAACCGTCAGCGCGCGCATGGTGTCCCCCGATGGCTTCCGCGTACACCAGGAATCACGGCAGCGTGGGCGGTGATTGTGGCGTGTTAATGATCAGTAACTAAATCTGTGATTGAGGCGGCTGATGCCGTCTGCGGAAGCTCTCCGGAGACTACCCGGCAACAGCCAAATGCCACGCGGCTTCGACGCCCTGCCTTCAGAGCCGGAGCACCCGCAAGGTCGGCTAATAATCCACCGCGTCCCTGGTGATCGGACAGGTCATGCAATGACCGCCTCCCCGGCCGCGTCCCAGTTCTGCACCGACTATGGTGATCACCTCGATCCCCTCCTTGCGCAGCAAGGTGTTGGTGTATGTGTTGCGGTCATAGGCGAACACCACGCCCGGAGAGGCGCAGACCAGGTTCGTACCACTATCCCACTGGGTCCGCTCGCGCATATACGCGTTGCCGCCGGTTTCAATCACGCGCAACTTCTTCAGGCCGAGCGCTTCCGCCACGACATCCACGAACGGCTTTTCATCCCTGCGTAGATCGAGGCCCGCGGAATTGTCGGCGGGCCGGTAAGAAAAGGCCGCGATGCTGTTGACGATATCCGGATAGAGCAGGACGCAATCCCGATCTGCGAACGTGAAGACAGTATCGAGATGCATCGCCGCGCGCAGCTTCGGCATGGCCGCCACAATCACACGTTCGGCCGCTTTTCTCTTGAACAAGGCTGCGGCAACCTGGCTGATCGCCTGCCGCGAGGTGCGCTCACTCAATCCGATCAGAACGTTGCCCTTGCCGATCGGCATCACGTCGCCGCCTTCCAGCGTCGCGAGGCCGTGATCGCGCGTCGGATCGCCCCACCAGACGTTGACCTTGCCGGCGAAATCCGGATGGAACTTGTAGATGGCTGTGGCGAGGATCGGCTCTTCGTGTCGCGCTGGCCAGTAGAGCGAATTCAGCGTGACGCCGCCATAGATCCAGCATGTGGTGTCCCGCGTGTACAAGGTGTTGGGAAGCGGCGGTAGCAAATACTCGGTCATCCCGGCTGCTTCGCGCACCAGCTTGAGCATCTCGCCGCCATGGGCATCCGGAAAGTCGTGAGTCGATACTCCGCCGATCAGAGTTTCCGCCAACTCGCGCGGATTGAGACTTTCCAAATAGCCGCGCAGCTCGTCGATCAGACCGAGACCGACCTGATCGGCAACAACTTGGTTGTCCAGGATCCACTTCCTGGCCTCGGGGATCGCGACCGTCTCGGCGAGCAGATTGTGCATCTCGACGACTTCGATCCCGCGGTCACGCATTTTCTGAACAAAGTCGAAATGGTCGCGCTTGGCATTGTCCACCCACAGCACGTCATCGAACAGCAGAGTATCGCAATTGGAGGGCGTAAGGCGCTGATGGGCCCGCCCTGGCGAGCAGACCATCACCTTCCTCAGCTGGCCGACCTCTGAATGGACGCCGAAGGGAGCCGAGGTGTCCGATGTCTGCTTTGCCATGGGAGTTCTCCCGGGAGTTGCCTGCCTAGATGGTGATGTAGCCGGTGGCCAGTCCGTGTATTCCAACAGCAGCGCCGAGGGCGGCTGCAATGAAGAGGCCCCACTCGATGGCTGTAAAGACCCGCGCCTTCTGTTCCAGGCGCGCCCAGAAATAGAGTGCAGTGCCTGGCGCGTAGAGGATCAAGGACAGCAGCAGGAACTTCATCCCGGCGGCATAGATCAGGAACAGCGTATAGACCAAGGCGGCGCCGGCAAAGATCATGTCGCGCTTGCGATCACGGCTGCTTTTCTCATAGGTCTCGCCGCCACGGACGAGCAGGAGCCCGTAGGCTGCGACGAGGAAGAACGGAATGAGTGACATCACGCTCGTGAGATTGAGCATAAGCGCAAATGCATCCTGCGACCAATAGGTGCTGATGACGAAGAGCTGAACGATCACATTGGTGAGCCAGAGCGCCGCAGCCGGCACCTTGTTCGCATTTTCGGTGCCGAACAAAGCCGGCATATCCTTCGTTCGTCCGGCGGCGGAGAGCACCTCAGCGCAGATTAGCGACCATGCAAGATAGGCCCCCAATACCGAAACCAGGAGCCCGATGCTGACGAAGATCGCGCCCCAATGCCCGACCACCGCCTCCAATACCGTTGCCATGGACGGCTGTCGCATGCCGGCGATCTCGGCGCGGGGCAGCGCGGCATATGGCAGCATGGTCACGAGCACCATCAGGGTCGTAACGATCGCAAACCCTAAAATGGTCGCCGCGCCGACATGCGCCCGTTCCTTGGCATAGCGTGAATAGACGCTCGCGCCCTCGATGCCGAGAAAGACAAACACCGTCACCAGCATGGTCGCGCGAATCTGGTCGAACAGACTCTTGTCCGGCATCCCCTCGCCGCCCCAGAAATTGGCGCGGAAAAGATCGGCTTTGAACGCAAAGACCAGGATAGCAATGAAGACCAGGATCGGCACGATCTTCGCAATCGTGACGATGGTGTTGATCGCCGCGGCCTGCTGCACGCCGCGAAGAATCATGAAGTGAAACAGCCAGATTCCTATCGAGGCGACGATGATAGCGGTGACCGTATTGCCGTCTCCAAAGACAGGAAAGAAGGCGCCCAAGGTCGACTTGATAAGGACCCAATAGGATACGTTGCCGATGCAGCTGCCGATCCAGTATCCGAACGCCGATAGGAAACCAGGATAATCACCAAATCCCTCTTTCGCATAGGCATAGACACCAGCATCGAGCTCTGGCTTTCGTTCAGCCAGCGTTTGGAACACCCGCGCGAGCGTGTACATGCCGCCTCCGGCTATACACCAGGCGAGGACCGCTCCGAACGGACCAGTGGCGATGCCGAATGTTCTCGGGAGCGAGAAGATGCCCGAGCCAACCATCGATCCGACCACCATCGCGGTCAACGCGAACAGGGAGAGCTTCTGGACTGACGGCGTCCCAGTCATGTGAAGACCTCGCGATAGTGCGGGTGCGCAACATCCTGGCCGATCGACTTGCCGGCACTTCACCATGCACCTCGGGCGGAGCCTGGAATATCAGGTGAACTCCTAATCCCGGGACAGGATTCCCCTCGCCGGAGACCAGCGGCTTAGCCGACCGATTGAGCGGAAGTCCCTACCCGCCCCTTCTCTCCGAACCAGCTCACATACAATGTCGGCAGCAAGACCAGCGTCAAAACGGTTGCAACCAGCAGACCGCCCATGATTGCGACGGCCATCGGGCCCCAGAACACTTTTCGGCCGGGATAAGGTCAGCCTCAGGCGCCCCTCCAGCAACAGCGATCAGGAACATTCATCCCCACGCCTCAGGGTTTTCTCCGATCCCAAGCCGACCGATCGAAAGCTAGTGTTCGAAAGCGCGTTCCGCCAGTGGCACGGTTGCACCGGGTGGCGCATCGTGTTGGCCGCGGCGGAGCTTGATCCAGCAGGAGGTTTGCATGTCCGATCTAGTAGCGATCGTGTATCCATCCGAGGCGAAGGCCGAGGAAGTGCGTCAGCGGCTGCTCAAGCTGCAGAAGGAATACCTGATCACCATCAGCGACGCAGTGATCGCCGTGAAGACGGATTCAGGCGGCATCAAGCTCAATCAGCTCGTCAACACGACGTCGATGGGCGCGGTGACCGGCGGTTTCTGGGGACTTCTGATCGGCATGATCTTCCTCAATCCGATCCTCGGTGTCGCCGTCGGCGCAGCTTCCGGCGCACTTGGCGGCGCACTGTCCGATTTCGGCATCGACGACTCCTTCATGAAGGAATTATCAGTATCACTTCACACGGGCAACGCCGCCTTGTTCGTGCTGATCAAGAATATGACTGCGGACAAGGTCTTGAAGGAGATCAAGGACGCCGGAGGGACCGTGCTGAAGACGTCCCTCGACGATGCCAAAGAACAGGCTCTGCGCGACGCACTCGCAAGCGCCGCGGAGCGGCCGGCGGCCTGAAGCCACTTAGCGGCGGTTTCCGGCCAGACGCAGCAGCATCATGAACAGGTTGATAAAGTTGAGATACAACGACAGCGCTGAAATTACCGACTTGCGGCCTCTGGTTGTTTCGTCGTCCCGACTGTCATGCATCGCCTTGATCCGTTGCGTGTCGTAGGCCGTCAGCCCGGCAAACACGCCGACGCCCACAATGGAGATCAGCCAGTCAAGCCCGCTGGATTGCAGGAACAGATTCACCAGGGTGGCGATGATGATTCCGACAAGGCCCATGAACAGGAAGATGCCGAGACCGGATAAGTCGCGCCTTGTGGTATAGCCAAAGACGCTGAGCGCCCCGAACGCCGCCGCGGTGATGAAGAAGACGCGCGCAATCGAGGCGCTGGTGTAGATGTGGAGCAGCGTCGAGAGCGACACGCCGACCAGCGCCGCATAGATGAAGAACAGCAGACGCGCGATCGACACCGACAGCGTATTGATCCGTGAGCCGATGAAGAAAACCAAACCCAGCGGCGCCAGTATGAAGACCCACATCAACGGGCTCTGCAGCAATGCAGGACTGGTGAGCTGATAGGTGAGCCACGCGACAACAGCCGTTAGGCCGACGCCGGCAGCCATATAGTTGTAGATGCGCAGCATGTAGCTACGCAGTCCAGCATCGACCGCGATAGCATCGCCGCCGCCCGCTCCCGCCATCGTCACGTTCGGATCATAGTTCGACATTGCCTGTCTCCTGCCAGAGCTCGCTAATCAGGTCATGCTATCTCTGGGTATCAGTAGACGGCATCGGACAATCACCCGAGAGCTGGCAAGGACAATCACCCTATCGCACAGCTTTTTCGGTACTGCGCACCTGAGCACGGTGATTGCGAACCGGTAATCGAAATCGCCGGAAGTGTCCTCCTTTGGTCGGAGAGGCATTACGTGTTTGTCACTTGGAAAATGGCCGCGATCCGGCCTAATCCGGCCGGTATGCGCTTCTACTTTCATATCGTCGACAAATACGGTCTCTCGCCCGATGGGACCGGATGCGAGCTCGCCAATCAAGATGCAGCGTCCCTGCATGCCCGATGCATAGCAGCTGAACTCGCGAAGGCGGGCGAGTTCTGCCGTTTCAGCGTCGTGCTTTTGGCGACCGCTTCCGGGCCATCATCCAGTCCCGGTCAAATCGCGACTGCCCCTCCCCCAAAACCTTGAGGGCGATGCCCAGCCTTATAGTACGTCAATTTCCTGCCCTCGCTCCCTACAGAGAATCCCGGATGTGCGAAGGGGAAAGCCACGTCTAAGGTCCTCTCCAATGCGGCGGGCATCAATGCCCGTCGCATCCCGGATTGGAAGGCCATCCCGTCATGGCTCCCCCGCCGAATGCGGCCGACCAGAAACTCTCGCGGAATGCTCTCATCGCGCTCGTGATCGGCTCGATGGTGGGGTCCGGCATTTTCGCACTACCTGCGGCGTTCGGACGAGCCACGGGCGCGCTTGGAGCAATGATTGCCTGGGTTATCGCGGGCAGCGGCATGCTGATGCTGGCTTTCGTGTTCCAGACGTTGTCACACCGCAAGCCCGACCTCGATGCCGGGATCTATGCCTATGCCAGAGCCGGATTTGGCGACTACATCGGCTTTGCTTCAGCCGTCGGGTACTGGATCGGTTGCTGTCTTGCGGACGTCGCCTGTCTCGTCTTGATCAAGGCAACGCTCGGGCAGTTTTTTCCCATGTTCGGCGACGGGACAACTCCGGTGGCGATCGCTTCGGCGTCTGTCCTGCTGTGGGGAGTACACATCTTGCTGCTGCGCGGCATCAAGAGTGCAGCCACGCTCAATACGATTGCGACCTACACAAAGATCATCCCGATTTTGCTGTTCATTGGCACTGCCGTCATTGCTTTTAATGGCGATCTGTTCGGCGTTAATTTCCACGGAGCGGAGCAGTCGGATGCGTCGAGTGTGTCTTCTCAGGTTCGCGGCACGATGCTGCTGACCGTGTTCGTTTTCGTCGGCATTGAAGGCGCGAGCGTCTACTCCCGCTACGCTCGGCGTCGTGCCGACGTCGGGTTCGCAACCCTCGCCGGGTTTCTGACGGTGCTGGGCCTGCTCGTTCTCGTGACGCTCTTGTCCTACGGCGTGTTGCCGAGGGCTGAACTGGCCGATCTTCCGACGCCATCCATGGCTGGCGTGATGGAAGCAATCGTCGGCCGCTGGGGCGGCGTATTCATCAGCCTGGCGCTCCTGATCTCGGTTCTCGGCAACTACCTATCTTGGTCACTGCTGGCGGCCGAGATCCTGCATTCCGCGGCGATCCACCGCACCATGCCTTCCTTTCTTGCCAGGGTGAATGCGCACAAGGTCCCTGCCGGCGCGCTCTGGCTCACAAATTGCGTCATCCAGATCTTTCTGCTGGTCGCCTGGTTTGCGGAGTACGCGTTCACACTCGCGTTGAAGATGACGAGCGCGATGACGCTAATCCCGTATTTCTTTGTCGCGGCGTACGGCTTAAAGCTTGCCTGGTCGGGCGAGACCTACCGCGCGGGCGAGCGCGCTCGCACCACCGACTGGATCCGATCGGCTATAGCAACGATCTATGCAGCTGGCATGATCTACGCAGGCGGACCGAAATTTCTCTTGCTGTCGTCCATCCTGTATGCACCCGGCACTCTGCTGTTCCTGCTTGCGAAACGCGAGCGCAAGGAAGCAATCTTCAAGCCATTCGAAGCTATGCTTTTTGCAGCGATCACGATTGCCGCGTGCGCCGGCGTTTACGCACTCGCAACCGGAGCCATATCGATTTGAATCTTTGTCCCTAGTTGCATGGAGGCGAATATGAGCACACGAGCCATCTGTGGCGCCTTGATCATGTGCGGATCGATGGCGGTCTGCGCCTTTCCAACCGTGTCGCTGGCCCAGTTGACTGAGACCGGCGTGTCTGCCCAAAGCGGCGCCGGCGCGTCGCCACCGGAGAAGGCAGCTCACAGCACCAATACGAACCCGACGAAGCACCGCTACTGGCGTCATCGCGGCGGAAAGCATCCGCACTTTGGCAGCCGGCGCATCCGGACCTAGGTGTCAAGGCGACGGCGATTGAACCGATACCATGAACGAGTCCAGGACAGCACCGGAGAGACTCTGCGAGATCGCTCCACGCGATGAGGCCGCCGTCGTGCCGGAGAACGGCACACGGCGCGGCATTCTCGCAACCGGGCTCGGCCTGGTGGCCGCCTGCGTCTTGCTGTTTCTGGTGTGGCAGACGGTCTCCAGTCTCCTGCTGATCTTTGCAGGCGTGTTGTTCGCCGCGTTTCTGGATGCTTGCGCAAGAGCCCTGGCGGCCGTCCTCCCGCTCAATCGCGCCGCACGGCTGACGCTGGTTCTGTTGCTGTTCTCCGCTCTGTCGGGATTTGGACTGATCTGGGGCGCGGGAAAGCTGCCGGAGCAGACGCGTCTCTTGCTGAAGGTCATGGACAACCAACTCGACATCCTGCAGCAGCATCTTCTGTCATACGGCGTGGATCTGCTCGGTCCGGAATGGGGCCGCGACTTTGCGCAGTGGCTGTTCACGGATCAAGGCCGGTTTCTCAACCATGCTCAGTTCCTGCTTGGCGGAGCGTCGAGCCTTCTGACCAGTGTCCTGGTGGTCCTGTTCCTCGGGATCCTCTTTGGTTTCGACCCAACCAGCCACCGTGAAAGCCTGATCATGCTGGTGAAGCCCTCCCAGCGCCAACGGACGAGAGCGATCATGGACGAGATGGGTAATGTCATGCGGCTGTGGCTCGTCGGGCAGTTCATCCGCGTCATACTCATGACGGTGTTGGTCTGGGCCGCACTCTATCTCATCGGATTGCCCGGACCCTTCGTGCTCGGACTGCAGGCGGGCCTGTCGAATTTCATTCCCTATGTCGGACCAATCGTAGCCGCAATACCGATCGCGCTGGTCGCAATGCCGCTCGGCAGTTCCCTGCTGATCTGGGCCGTCCTCATTTACTCGATCATCCAGTCGGTCGAAGGCTATGTGATCGGTCCGCTGATCCAGCGTCAGGCCGTCGAGATCCCTCCTGCCTGGACGTTGGTCGCCATCGTCCTGCTCGGTGCGCTGTTCGGCGTCCTGGGCATCGCGCTCGCCATGCCCCTGGTGGCGATCGGCCGTGTCGCAATCATCCGATTCTATGTCGAGGACTACCTCGGCGACGAGTTCAAGCAGACGTTCAACAGCGGTGAATCGTGAGTGAGGAGCCTATGAACCAGAGCGGTGCGCCACGGCAGGAGGGTACCGATCCTCCCTCGCCTCAATCGACAATGGCTCGATTCCTGTGGCAGCAGCTTCCTTGTGTCGTGGCGCTGGTGCTTGCCATCGCGGGCGTCGCCTATACCAACGTTTCCCACCAACCTCTCGTCGGCTACTGGGAATTCCTGGCGCTTGCCATCTGCATCGTGTGCGTCGTCACCAAATGGCCGGAAACCCAAGGCAAGGAGGCCCGGCTCCGCTTGATCTGGACCCAGGCGCTGCATTGGGTCGCCGTGCTGGTCACGATGAACATCATTCTGATCTCGGGCGTTCAGCAATTGCTTCCGACCCCGGCGACCGGCCTTGTCCTGCTGACTTTGCTTGCGCTCGGCACGTTCCTCGCTGGCGTCAGCCTTCTATCGCTGCAGATCTCTTTCCTCGGCCTTGCCATGGGCATTGCCGTCCCGGCGATATCCTGGCTGAAGCAGTCCGTCTTTTTCTTCCTGCTGGGCGCAGTGCTGCTGATCGGACTCGGCATCACATTCTGGCTCCGCCAGGACAGCCGACCGAGGAGCGCGCTCTCCGATACCAACAGTCAAGTGGAGGCCTGAATGCGAATGATCCGGTTTATGGCAGTCTTCGGCGCGTCCGCGTTGCTATGCGGCGCAGCCCTGCCGGCGCGCGCCGAAACGTTCAGGGTCGGCCGGCTCCTGTGCTTCAGCAACCCGCGCGTCGGGCTTGTGCTCGGATCGGTGCAGTCGTTGCGCTGCACATTCTTTGCGAGAAATCCGCCGAGGCAGTTCATCTATGAGGGACGAATCCGGCGTGTCGGCCTTGATATCGGCGTGACCAGCGCAGGCACCTTGTCTTGGGCCGTGCTCGCCAAAAACTCGCGGATCGGATCCGCCACCTTGCGCGGCAACTATGTCGGCGCGAGCGGCAGCTTTGCGTTCGGCCCCGGGCTCGGCGCGAACGTCCTGATCGGTGGCTCGCGACGGAGCGTGATGTTGCAACCCCTGTCGATCGAGCGATCGATCGGGATCAACCTAGCGGCTGGCGTCACTAACCTGACGCTGGGTCCGCGCGGCCAGCGATAGCTTGCAAAGGCGATCGAGCACACAATCGCTCCGCTCGGGCCCACGAGAACATTCCCGCCCCATCGCTCAGGGTTTCGTCGGATGTCGACAGCGCGGGTTCGACGCTAGCATCCCAGGCGTGCCGATCATCACGCAGACCAGGAGGATGGGATGACAGTCTATGACGACCGCTCCGACATCGAAGCTTTGGGCGCTCCTCCGCTGTGGGTCTGCGCCCTTCTCGGAATCGTGATGATCGCCGCCGGTTTCGCAGCTCTCAGCGACGTGGCGTTCGCAACCATCATCAGCGTGAAGTTCATCGGACTGACGGCCATCGCGGCCGGCGCGTTCGAGATCATCCATGCATTCTGGACCAAGGGATGGGGTGGGTTCCTGTGGCAGATCCTGCTCGGCGCACTCTACGCCGCGTTCGGCCTTGTGCTGCTTACCCAGCCCGCCTCGGGTGCCTTGATCCTCACCTACCTCCTCGGCGCGGTGCTGTTCGCCTCAGGCGTCATTCGATGCGTGCTGAGCTTCGCCCATTGGCGGCAAAACGGATGGATGATGCTGATCTCGGGCATTTTTGGGCTGCTCGCCGGCGTGCTGATCTTATTCGGCTTTCCGACCATCAGCGTCTGGGCCCTCGGATTTCTGCTTGGCGTCGATCTGATTTCGCACGGCCTCGCCTGGCTGCTTTACGCTCTTCAGGCGGCGCGGCGAACCGCCTAACAAAGGAGAAGAAACATGATGGACACACCGAGCCGTCGGGCTTTCCTTGGCCTTGCTCAGAATGCCGTCGCTGCCGTGGCGATCGGCGCCATCGGCGTTCGTTTCATTGAGGCCGCGGACGCAATGCCTATTGCTCACGATCTCGGCCAGACCAGCGAGCGATCGAATCACCTGACGCAAGCACAATGGGGACCACCCCCTCGCCCAGGCTGGGGTCCGCCGCGATCGCCGCGGCGCCGGCGTCGCTGGGTGTGCTGGTGGCATCGCGGTCGTCGCCGTTGCGGATGGCGGTGGCGCTAACAACGCGTCCTCGCGCAATCCGCGGTCGACAGATGCGCCGCGAAGCCGGCACCAGTCCCAATCAGACGAAGGAGGCAGCCTTGCGCATCACGAATAGATGGGTCGTTGGGACCTTTCTGGCAGCTCTTCTCGTTGCGGCAACCTGGTATTGCGTGGCGGTATGGCAGGCAACGCCGTCCATGCCGCTTTACCGCAACGTCATCCTGGGAGGCGCTGCAATCCTGATGCTGGTCACCGGCTGCGGCCTGATCGCGCTGATGTTCTACAGCCGCCGCAAGGGCTACGACGAACCCGCGCGCAGCAATCGCATGCGGCGGGAGTAGCGAGGCGCCGGTGAAGCACTGACCCGGCTCCAGATCCGTTGCAAGGAGCGGACAATGAACTTTGCTGGCGTCTCGATCAGCCTGCCGGGGGCAACTCTCCTGATGATCATCGCCGGCGGATCGGCCCAAACCCAGTCGACTTCGGCCGCGCCACCCGCGGTCGGCATCGTGGAAGCGGCCAGGCGGCCGATCACCGAGAGCAGTGAATTTCTCGGGCGGATCGAGGCGATCAATCGGGTCAACCTCGTTGCTCGCGTCACTGCATTTCTGGAACGGCGCCTGTTCGAGGAAGGCGCCGAGATCAGCAAAGGCGATGAGCTCTATCGGCTTGAGCGCGGCCCCTTCGAATCGGATCTCGCATCGAAACAGGCGCAGGTGTCCCAGCTTGAGGCCACACTCGAAAATGCCAAGCTGACAACCGAACGCGCGCGGACCTTGCTCGGAGGCCCTGCCGGGCAACAGTCCACCTACGACGCAGCAATCGCGAACCAGCGCAGCCTCGAAGCCCAGGTGCGAGCCGCGCAAGCAGGGGTCCAGGCCTCTCAGATCAATCTCGATTACACAGTGATCAGCGCGCCGATCGCCGGCAAGATCGGACGAACGGCGGTGACGGTGGGCAACGTCGTCAGTCCAAGCTCGGGGGTACTGACCAGCATCGTCAGCCAAGACCCGATGTATGTCACCTTTCCCGTGCCGGTGCGTCAGGGACTGGAGCTGCGCGAACGATACGCGCCGCAAGGCGGTTTGGAAGCCGTGGTCATCAGGCTGCGACTGCCGAACGGGCGAATGTACGGAAAAACCGGCAAGCTGAACTTCGTCGACAATACCATCGCCCAGAGCACTGATACGATCACCGTGCGTGGCGAGATCGCCAATCCGATCCTGCGGGCGCCCTCGGCGGCCGGTGTCTCCGTTCACGAGTTGACCGATGGCGAGTTCGTGACCGTTGTGCTTGAGGGCGTTCAGCCGGTCGAGGTGCTGGTGATCCCTCGCTCGGCCGTGCTCTCCGATCAGCAGGGCAACTATGTTCTCGCTGTCGGCGCCGACAACGAAGCCGAACAGCGTCGCATCCAGCTCGGGCAATCGACCCCGACTGTCGCGGCGGTGATCGCCGGACTTGCGGCCGGCGATAAGGTGATTGTCGAGGGCCTGCAGCGGGTTCGTCCCGGCCAGACCGTGTCGCCAGGACCAGCCAGCGCGCTGATCCTGTCGAGCATGAAAGCCGCCGCAGATGGCACGGCTCCGCAAACGGATCACGGCCCCTCCGGCAAGGCTCGTCCGGCGGATAACAAACCATGATGTCCGCCGTCTTCATCGATCGTCCGCGGCTTTCGATGGTGATCGCATTCATCATCACGATTGCCGGCGCACTGGCGCTGGCGCAAATCCCGGTGGCGCAATTTCCAGACATCGTGCCGCCACAGGTCGCGGTCGCCGGCATCTTCCCTGGCGCGTCCGCCGAGGTTGTAGAGAGCAGTGTCGCCAGGCCGCTGGAGGCGCAGATCATTGGAAGCGACCGCGCACTCTACATGAAATCGACTAGCGCCAATGACGGCAGCTACACACTGACGGTCTCGTTCGCGCTTGGTACCAACCCCGACATCAATACCGTCAACGTCAACAACCGCGTGCAGAGTGCTCTCTCGCAATTGCCCACCGAAGTACAGCAGCAGGGCGTGACGGTGCACAAGCGTTCCTCGTCGATCCTGCAGTTCCTCGTACTCTACAGCGGAAATGGCCAACAGGACCCGCTCTTCATCACCAACTATGCAATCATCAACGTGCTTGATGCGATCGCCAGCACGCCGGGGGTCGGCCAGGCGAACCTGTTCGCGAAGATGAACTACTCGATGCGGATCTGGTTTGACACGCAGCGGCTCACCAGCCTCAATCTCACGCCGTCGGACGTCATTGCCGCGATCCGTACGCAAAGCGTCCAGGCCCCGGTCGGCCGCATCGGCGCGCGCCCGATCAGCGACGACCAGCAGTTCCAGTTCAATGTGCAGACTCTGGGCAGGCTCGCCACAGTCGATCAATTCACCCAAATCGTGCTGCGCGCCAATCCGGACGGTTCATCGCTGCTCGTGGGGGACGTTGCACGTGTCGAAATGGGCGCGCAAAATCTCGACAGTGAAGCGCGGATCGATGGACGTGCGGCCGTGCCGATGGCGATTTATCTGTCGCCGGGTGCCAATGCGGTGACCACCGCACAGGCGGTGACAGCGACGATGCAGCGGCTGTCGCAGCATTTTCCCACCGGGCTGAGCTACCTCGTCCAATACGACTCAACGAGCTTCGCGCGTGCCACCATCGCGGAAGTGTTGCAGACGCTAGGCGAGGCCTTCCTGCTAGTCGTGATCGTGGTGTACCTGTTCCTCGGCAATCTCCGGGCCACCGTGATCCCGGCCGTTGCCGTTCCGGTGAGCCTGATCGGCACCTTCGCCGTGCTGCTGGTGCTCGGATATTCGGCCAACACGGTGTCCCTGCTCGCCATGGTGCTCGCCATCGGCATCGTGGTGGACGACGCTATCGTCGTCGTCGAGAACGTCGAGCGGGTTATGGAGGACGAGCCCTCGCTTTCCCCCGCCGAGGCAAGCAAGAAGGCTATGGCACAGATCATGGCGCCGATTATCGCGATCACGCTGGTACTGCTCTCCGTGTTCGTGCCGATCGCTTTCATTCCCGGCATTTCCGGCACGCTGTTTCGCCAGTTTGCAGTGACAATCAGCGCCGCGATGATGATTTCGGCACTGAATGCGCTGACGCTGTCGCCGGCGCTGTGCGCGCTGTTCCTGCGCCACACCGGGCCGCGGCGTGGCCTGATCGGTCGTGTGCTTGGCGGCATCGACTGGTTGCGGGACGGCTACAGCAGCGGCGTGCGCCGCTTGGTGCGGAAGGCGGGGCTCTCGCTCGTGCTGATTGCCCTATTCGGCGCCGGCATCTTCGGCATGTCGCTGATCACGCCGACGGGTTTCCTGCCCGAGGAAGATCAGGGAGCCTTCTTCACCTCGGTACAACTGCCGGACGGTGCGTCGGTGGCACGAACCAGCGAAGTCACCCAACAGCTCGAACATATCTTGAAGCAGATGCCCGCCGTCGATCACGTCCTTGCCATCATCGGCTTTTCCCTGCTCGACGGCGCATCCGAACCGAACAGCGCGCTGGTGGTCACTCGCCTGAAGCCGTTTGCCGATCGCAAGGCAGCAACAGATTCTGCGCGAGCGCTGATCGGCCAAACCTTCGTCGCTGGCGCGCAGATCCGCCAAGCCAATGTCCTGCCGTTCAATCTGCCGCCGATCATCGGGCTCTCCACCGGCGGTGGTTTCGAATACCAGCTCCAGGCATTGGAAGGACAGAGCCCGGCCGAAATCTCCAGTGTCACGGGTGCGCTGATCGGCGCCGCCAACGCCGACCCACGGCTCACGCGCGTCTTTTCGACCTTCACGGCGACAAATCCGTCGATCTATCTCGACATTGACCGCCGCAGGGCCCAGGCGCTCGGAGTGACAATCAGCGACATCTTTACGGCCCTACAGGCGACGCTCGGCGGCATCTACGTCAACAACTTCAATCGGTTTGGCCGCACCTGGCAGGTCAACGTTCAGGGCGAAGCGCTCGATCGGGCCGATATTTCGGACATCTGGCAAATCTACGTGCGTAACGCCAACGGCCGAATGGTGCCGATCAGATCGCTCGCCGGGATCAAGATCGTGACCGGACCTCAAGTGATCACCCGCTACAACAATTATCGCTCAGTGGCGGTGAACGGTAGCCCGGCGCCCGGTGTCGCCTCAGGTACCGCCCTCACAGCGATGGCCGACGTCTCTCATGCCGTACTGCCTGCGGGCTACGGTTTCGACTGGACCGGCACCGCCTATCAGGAGCAACAGGCCGCCGGCCAGACCGGAATTGTGCTCACGCTTGCCGTGCTGTTCGCGTATTTGTTCCTGGTCGCGCTCTATGAGAGCACGATTATCCCGATCCCGGTCCTGTTGTCGGTCTTGGTCGGCGTGCTCGGCTCCTATGTCGGCATCAAGGTCGCTGGCCTCAATCTCGATCTGTACGGTCAGATCGGGCTCGTGGTGCTGATCGCACTCGCCGCCAAAAACGGCATCCTGATCGTCGAGTTTGCGAAGGAGCAGCGTGAGGCGGGCGTGGCGCTCGAGCAAGCCGCGATCCAGGGCGCACATATGCGTTTCCGCGCAGTGATGATGACTTCCGTTGCCTTCATCCTTGGTCTCCTGCCGCTTGTGATTGCGACCGGCGCCGCCGAGCTCAGCCGCAGGGCCGTCGGCACGGCCGTGTTCGCAGGCATGCTTGCGGCGAGCTCTGTTGGGATCTTCCTGGTGCCGATGCTCTACGTGACGTTTCAGCGCCTGCGCGAGCGGGCAAAGGGGAATTCCAAAGCAACCCGTGGGCCGACATCACCGATCGATGAGACGGTCTAGGCAATGGCAAGCAATCGAAAAGGCTGGCTGATCGCCCTTCTCGGCCGTGGTCCTCGTCGCGGTCGGTTATTTCGACCCAGCCGCTGTCCGCAAAGCGATCAATAGGGCTGAACTTCGAGGCCAGAGTGACCGTTAGGCCCACAAAGCAGGAGGTAACGACATGCTCTCCAAAGTCGTTGTGCGGATGCAAAAAGCCGCGCGCGTGGCGGCCATTCTTGCGTCATGCGCCGCTCTCGGTCCTGGGCTGGCGCAGGAGCGCTCTGCCGTGACGGTTTTTGAGAACGTGCGCATTTTCGACGGGAAAAACCAGACCCTCTCCGCTCCGTCGAATGTCCTCATCCGAGGCAACACAATCGAGCGTATTGCGATCGCTCCCATTCCGGTCGATCGTTCCCCGGACACCCGCACTGTAGCAGGCGGCGGACGCGTGCTGATGCCCGGGCTCAGCGACATGCATTGGCATGCGACGATGGTTCGTCCAGCCCCTGCTCAAATGCTTTCAAGCGACTTGGGTTACACGATGCTGCTCGCGGGCGCGGAAGCCACTGCTACGCTGATGCGCGGGTTCACCACCGTCAGGGACATGGGCGGCCCAGCTTTCGCGCTGAAGCGCGCCATCGATGAGGGGGTCGTTGCAGGCCCTCGCATCTATCCGTCGGGGGCCATCATCACAGTCACCGGCGGCCACGGCGACTTCCGTGAGCTCTGGGAGCTGCCGCAAAGTCTCGGCGGAACGAGCCGCGTCGAGCAGCTTGGTGGAAGCATGATCGCGGATAGTCCCGACGAGGTTCGCAAGCGCACGCGCGAACAGCTCATGCAGGGCGCATCGCAGATCAAGCTGACGGCAGGCGGCGGCGTTGCCTCGCCTTTCAGTCCACTCGATGTGACCACCTTCAGTGAGGCTGAGCTGAGGGCCGCCGTCGAAGCAGCTACCGATTGGGGAACCTATGTGGCGACGCACGCCTATACGCCAAACGCCATTCGACGCTCCGTTGCTGCAGGCGTCAAGGTGATCGAGCATGGTCATTTGATGGATGAGCCGACCGCACGTCTCCTTGCGGAGGAGAAGATCTGGCTGAGCACACAGCCCTTCGTGGACCTTGGCGGCGCAGCCATGCTTCCTGCCGCGCAACAAGCGCAGATGCGCCAAGTGGTTGCGGGCACCGACACCACGTACGGATTTGTCAAAAAATACAAGATCAAGACGGCCTTCGGGACTGATATTCTCTTCTCCAAGGCGTTGGCTGAGTATCAGGGTCAGGGTATCGTGGATCTCACACGTTGGTTCACTCCGGCGGAAGCATTGGCAATGGCGACTTCGGCAAACGGAGAGTTGCTGGCGCTCTCCGGCGCGCGCAACCCCTATCCCGGCAAGCTCGGAGTGGTCGAAGAAGGCGCGTTGGCGGATCTCCTTCTCGTGGACGGCAATCCCCTGGACGACATTCGCCTCATCGCGGATCCGGAGAATAAAATCTTGGTCATCATGAAGGATGGCATCATCTATAAGGACGTTGGTCCGAAATGACCCTCTCCTGACTGGGCGGGATGTTTCGCGCGCGCTGCCGGCTTTGCTCGCACCCGCAATTCACGTCCGCAGGTTCAATTGCCGCTGTGGGCTTCCCGATCACAAGCCCGCATCGGAGAGAGGGGCCAAATGAACATCGTCAAGAGTCCCGCGCAGATTGTCTGGCGGTACGTGGCATCTCTCTCAGGTGTTGGATTGGCGTTGGGAGCATTGTTCTTCGCAGCCGCGCTTACGCCGACGCTCGTCCCAAGAAGCTATTTGATCCAGGGAGTCCTTGCCGGCACCTGCTTTGCGATCGGTTACGAGCTGGGCGTGCTCTGGCGCTGGCTATGGCGCTATCTCGAACTTCCCGAGCCATCGCCACGAATCCGATCGGCGGCCAACGTGGCGGTTGCGGTCGGCTGCTTCGTCACGGTCATCTTGTTTCTCTGGCGGGCGGCGGAATGGCAGAATTCGATCCGTAGCGCCATGAACATGGAGCTGGTTGAAACCGCCCATCCCGCCAAAGTCTCCGTGATCGCGCTCATCACGTTTTTCGCACTGCTTTGGCTGGCGGAATCGTTCAAGCTGGTAACCAGTTTTGTCTCCGGCCGGATCCGGCGGTTCATTCCTAGGAAGATCGCGAACTTCGTCGGCCTTCTCGTGGCCGTCCTGCTGATCTGGTCGACCGCCAACAATCTGCTTATCCGCGCCGCCTTTAGCGCGTTGGATTCTTCGTTCCGGGAATTTGACGCCCTATTTGAACCGGAGCGACCTCAGCCGGGCGAAGCCACCAGAACGGGGAGTGCAGCGTCGCTGGTGAAATGGAATGAGCTCGGCCGTGCCGGACGGGAGTTCGTGGCTTCCGGACCGACCGCCGCGCAGATCGCCGCATTCACCGGCCGTCCCGCCCGGGATCCGCTCCGCGTCTACGTGGGATTGCGCGGCGCAGACACCGCGCGTGGGCGCGCGGAATTGGCGCTTGGCGAGCTCAAGCGCCAGGGAGGCTTTGAGCGGTCCGTGCTCATCGTCGTTACTCCGACGGGAACCGGCTGGATCGACCCGGCTGCAATGGATACGATCGAGTATCTCGCCGATGGCGACGTTGCCAGCGTTGCCGTGCAGTATTCCTATCTCAACAGTCCCTTGTCCCTGCTGTTTCAACCGGAATACGGCGCGGAAGCCGCACGCGCCCTGTTTGCCGTGATTTATGGGCACTGGACGACGCTGCCGAAGGAACGCCGGCCAAGATTATATCTGCATGGCCTTAGCCTCGGCGCCATGAACTCGCAAGACTCCGCTGAGTTGTTCGAGACGATCGGCGATCCGATCGCTGGAGCTCTCTGGAGCGGCTCACCTTTTACGAGCCGGATCTGGCGCTCGATCACCGCGAACCGCAATGCCGCCTCTCCTGCCTGGCTGCCGGAATTTCGTGACGGCCGCTTCGTGCGGTTTATGAACCAGAACGGGCCGACGGTCGCCCCCAGTACGCCGTGGGGGCCGATGCGCGTCGTCTTCCTTCAATATGCAAGTGACCCGATCGTGTTCTTTGACTATCACTATGCCTACCAGCGCCCGACCTGGATCAATGCACCGCGGGGGCCGGACGTTTCGGCGGAACTGCGATGGTATCCGGTCGTGACTATGCTGCAGATCGCCGTTGATATGGCGGTCGCAACGGGCACGCCACTCGGTTATGGCCATGTCTACGCGCCAGAACACTATGTCGATGCATGGGTTGCCCTGGCCGATCTCCGAAATTGGTCGGCCGAGGCACTTGGAAGACTTAAGATTCATCTCGGAAGGGCGGCGAACGACTCTGCCGGCGCCAGCGGCGACAATCCCTACTTCGACAGGGGAGGATAATGGCCGCTCGCGTTGCGCTCTGTTGGCCGTGGGCTAAAGAAGACCGTTTGAAGAATCAGATGCTCAAACGGCCTTGGTGGCTAAGGCATTGATTTGGTGGGCGCACCAGGGCTCGAACCTGGGACCCGCTGATTAAGAGTTCAAAACCGGCGCCCCTCTCCAACATTTCTGAATGTGCGCCACACTACGACAATGTCCAAGAAGGCCTTTTATTTATAGGGACTAACACCTCGGCTCGCCAAAACCGTTTGAAAACCGTTTTAGCAGTTCTCGTCCGCCCTCATGACCGACATCCGCATTGCTCTCAGCGACAAGGCCATCGCTCAGTTACCAGCTCCAGAAGATGGATGGTATTTGGCTCGGGACACCGAGTTGAAAGGTTTCTTCGTGGTCGTCGGGAAGCGAAAAAGGACCTTCACTGTTCACGGTGATCTTAGGCAGCGAGGAAGGCGGGCGTCATCCATCAGAGGGTCCATTGGAGATGCCAGCGAGTTGACCACCCGAGCGGCCCGCGCGATTGCCAAAGAATATCTTGCTCAGATCAGCAAAGCGCAGCACCCAAAAGCGAGGCAAGACTCAAGGGCCGAACAAGGCGAGACCGATAGGAATGTTGCTATAGCGGTCACGTATCCGACTGAGACAGCGATCGACGTCCCCCGGATCGTTCACATCATGAAGAGACGGGGTTCGAGTCGGAGACCGCCACATTGCTAAACCCAATACTGTGGAGGCGCTGTTTTACTTACCGAAGGCAGCTCAAAGCGTCATCCGATGTTGAGGATCGGGGGTGCCAAATAAGATGAAATCCGAGAAGCACGAAAAGGTCCTCAATCTGCGCCCACGTTGAACGACAGCAATAATCCGGCACTAAGACGTAGTTTGCCAACACGCTCTCGGGATGGACCTTCAGCGAGCTGCTCTCGCAACTCGAAGGTCGGCGCGAAGTTCGTCGGCCTTGACTCGAAGCTCCGCCTGCACCTCCCCCGCTTTGCCATCGAGAAAGGTGAGCGTAGCTTCCATTTCGTCGAGCCGCTCCTTAGCCCAGGACTGAAAGTTCGCTTGCGTGCTCATCGCTCGTCTCCATCGGTTTCATCGATGCGATCAGCGTACGCACCCTGCGCCTGCTCCACCTTGACCAGGATCAACTAGCCTCGCCGCTCCGCGTCCATTGCCCCGCACCGGCGCGAGGCGCCGGTTCGCAAACGCAGCGCCGATGCAGGGTCTGAGCGGTTTCGGAGCCAAATGCCGTACCTTGCTTCCTACCCGTTTCGTTGAGCGGTCCAATATCCCGAGCAGCGCGCGCCTGCTGCGTGGCCACTCCAGCTCCCGCGGCCGGCGTCTCGCGTCAGCCTCCCGGAGCCTGCCGCATATTTGTCGTGGACCGTAACCGAGGCGTGAACCGCGCCCGAACGTCCGACGTGGCCGGCAAACTTCACCAGATTGGGATGCGTGACGAAGCCGTCGTTTATGTTCACGGTAAAGCTGTAGGTCGGATCACAGCTGCCGCGCTGCGTGACGAAAAGTAGATTCCAGGATCCATCGTAAGAGGTTCGGGCCTCGGCGGCCGTCGCCATGGTAAGGCACGCAAAGCCGACGACACTCGCGATTAATCGCTTGTTCATGATCTTCTCTCCACATGATTTGTTGATGTTGGTACTAAGGGGTCATAGGTCGGAGCACCGGCGCTTGATCAAACGCAGGTGTTCGCGAGCAATTCTTCGCGAACCCCCTCTCGGTCTCTGACGTTTTTCTGGGGCTATGCGGCCGTCCAGCCGCCGTCGACGGAAAGGTTGGCGCCGGTGATCTGGGCGGCGTCCTGGCTGCACAGGAACAGCGCCAGCGAAGCTACCTGTTCCACCGTGACGAATTCCTTCGTCGGCTGGGCCGCGAGCAGAACCTCGCTGATCACCTCATCCCTCATCATGTTGCGCGCCACCATCGTGTTCGGGATCTGCTTCTCCACGAGCGGTGTCCAGACATATCCGGGGCTGATGCAGTTGCAGGTGATCTTGGACCGGGCGAGCTCCAGCGCCACCGTCTTGGTGAGTCCGACGATGCCGTGCTTGGCGGCGACGTAGGCCGACTTGAAGGGCGAAGCGACGATCGAATGCGCCGAGGCCGTGGTGATGATCCGGCCCCAGCCGCGCTTCTTCATGCCGGGCACGGCTGCACGGATGGCGTGGAAGGCGGACGACAGGTTGATCCCGATGATCGCATTCCACTTGTCGACCGGAAACTCCTCGACAGGGGCGACGTGCTGGACGCCGGCATTGTTCACGAGGACATCGACGCTGCCGAAGGTGCTTTCCGCCAGCGCGATGAGCTCGGCGATCTGGTCCGGGCTGTCCATGTCCGCAGCCGAATAGACCGCCTTGACGCCAAATTCCCTCTCGATCGCCGAGCGCTCGTTCTCGACATCCGCCCGCGCCCCCATTCCATTGAGCACGACGTTGGCCCCGGCGCCAGCGAAAGCACGAGCATAGCCTAGACCGATGCCGCTGGTTGAGCCGGTCACGACTGCGACTTTACCTTTCAGTATACTCATTTGGTCTTTCCTTCTTGTGAGGTGCTGCGGCTCCTCGCCGCGGTGTTGCCGGACCTACGCAGCCCGTCGAGACCGTCACTCAGGTGACAAGGGCTCGCTCGTAGCTCCCGACCGGACGTCGGACCGGCTGCTGCAGATAATCGTGAACGACCTTGCCCAATCCCAGCGTAAGGTCTGCGCGGATGTGAACCGCGGACACGATCTCGAGCACCGGCAAATCGGACACCGGAGCGAGGGCATGGGGCGTCAAGGAGAGAGCGGCGGGTCCGGTCCACGCGCCTTTCAAGACAAGCTGCTCGAGGTGATATTCGACGAGCTCGCAGATCCGCGGAGTGCCGTCGACGTGCGGAATGATCTTGAGCAGGAAGTTCGGCTCCTGCAGCGCGGCCTTCACCTGCGCCACGTCGGCTTCGCGGTGCTTGTATCCCATCGTGCCGGTCGCTACCCGCAGCGGACCGTAATCCAGCGTACCGATCAGCGTATCGAGCTCGGTCCGCAACGTTGGCTGGCCGAGCTTTTTCGGAAAGCCCCAGAGCTCCCGGCCGCCCGCGATCGGTCCCTCATCGTTCAGGAACATGCAGTGGGTGTAGGCGCCCTTGCGACCGCGGAACGACACGGGGATGACTTGGCCGCTCTCGGCATAGTCGCCGAAACCGTTGGAATCCGGCATGCGGATGAATTCGTACTTGACCAGCGCTTCGCGTTCATCGAGCTCAAGCGGAGCCGGAACGACCGATCGCAGCTTCGCCGGATCGGTGCGATAGGTGATGATCAGGTATTCGCGGTCGACGAAACGATACGGTCCCGGCGGATAGGCCGGATTCGTCAGCGGCATGGCGAACGCACGCCTCACGACTTCACTCTCGCGCATTTGAATTGTCCTGTGATTGGGAAGAGCCGGCCTATTCGCGACCGTCGTGCTCAAGATCGAACGTGGAGACGCCGTCCGCACTCGTCGGGCGCGCCAGCACCTCGGGATGCCGAAGGGTGCGCAAGGCGTCGTGATAGCCGGCGCGCCAATGATCCTGCATCGACAGACGGGAAAACTCGTAGTCCTTGGAGTGGCCTTCGTAGTCCCGCGCGCGATAGATCAGGTGGACCAGGCTGTGCACGTTGTTGGAGGCAGCGGTCCTGAGCAGTTTGACGTCCTCCTGATCGCGCAGGTCTTCCGGCAGCCTGCTCAAGAGAGCCGCCAGGTCTCGCTGCAACCGGTGCAGGCTCTTGAACTGGTCCGTGCTCGCCCGCGTGCGACTGGAGTATTGGATCTCCTTCTGACGAGTGATCACTTCCGCCATGTTGCCCGGGATCTGGCCGCGCGCGCTCCAGAGGTCGACCTGAAACACAAGCGTGTCCTGACGGGCGCCGCACTCGATCACCCACTGCAACGGAGTGTTGGATACGAGGCCGCCATCCCAATATTGTTCGCCATCGATTTCGACCGCTGGAAACCCCGGTGGCAGCGCCCCGCTCGCCAGGATGTGCTCCGGCCGGATGGTATGGGTGGCAGTGTCGAAATAGACCATATTGCCGGTCCTCACGTTCACGGCCCCTGCGCTGAACCGCGTCAGACCGGCGTTGATGCGGTCGAAATCCACGAGACGCTCCAGCGTCGTCTTCAGCGCGCTGGTGTCGTAGATGCTGGTGGCGGCAAGCGTTCCACCCGCTTGAGGCCACGGCGCGAACGGCCGCGCGGAAAAGAATCCGTTCGCCCCGAACACTGCAGCAAAGCCCGCATTCACCTGATTGAGAAAATTGCGAGTGTGATCGCCGGTCATCAGATCGGTGAACGGCGCGTCCAGCGTCACCTGCGTCCAAAACTCGCGAAGCCGATCGACCCGAACGTTCGGCGGATTGCCGGCGATGATCGCGGCATTGATCGCCCCGATCGAAATGCCCGCGATCCAGTCGGGATGGATATCGGCTTCGGCCAAGGCCTCATAGACGCCTCCCTGGTAGGCCCCCAAGGCGCCGCCGCCCTGCAGCAGCAGGGCGATGCAATCGAACGGCAGACGCCGGTCGGCGGTCGCGAGATTTTGTCGAGGCTGAAAGTTCATGGTTCTTGCCCTTGATGTTCGGTTGTTCAAGCCGGCGGCTCGTTCCGCCGGCCGGCCCGCATAGCCAATCATTTAACGAACTATACGGTATAGTTTATTAAATGGTCAAGACACTCGCGTTCACATGCGCGTGCTGGAGCTGATGGGTGCGGAGTCGTCAGCCACGCCGATCTGTTCGGCGGGCCGACGCGACCCCAAAGGACGGACTTTCGTGGTCGTCAGTCGCAGACCAGAACGCGACGGTGGCGCGTGTAGGTGTAGTAGCAGTCGCTGTCGGACGAGTAGCCGCGTCCGTACGCGTAACCCGCAGCGGCTCCCGCGTAAGCGCTCGCCGCATACGCACCGCGATAGCCGTACCGCGATCCATCGTAACGGCCATAGCCCCCGAAGCGGCCGTAGCCGGCCGATGCGGCACGGGTGGCGTTCGCCGGTCCGCCCTTTCCGACGCCGGCAAGATCGCCGCGCGGCGCAGGTCCGGCACCGAGACGAGGCGCCCCGCCGGCGAGGCCGGCACGCGGCGCAACGCCGGGTCCCATCGGAGGACGAGCCGCAAAGGCCGGAAGGCCCCCGGCTGCGAGCGGCGGCGGACCGCCGGCTGCAATCGGCGGAGGTCCCGCCATCGGGGGCGGCGGCGGAAACTGCGCGAACGCGGCGTGCGGCGACAGCGTCATTATTGCAAGCGCCGCGGTGAGCGACAGCATCAGTGTCTTTCGTGTCATGTTTTTTTGCTCTCTCAAGACTGCGTTTCGAGGACGGGCGTCGGCGTGGACGCGGAGACGTGTGCCGGCATCGGCGCGTCGGGACGGAGGGTGTCGTGCGCAGGCACGGCGGGCTCCTCCGCCGAACTTTCGTGGTCGAGATCGGGCTGAATGCGGAACCAGGCCACATACAGAGCCGGCAGGAACAACAGAGTCAGCAGGGTGCCGACGATGATGCCGCCCATCATCGCGTAGGCCATCGGGCCCCAGAAGATCTCGCGCGCGATCGGGATCAGTGCGAGACTTGCGGCGGCGGCGGTCAGCAGAATCGGCCGCATGCGATGCTCGGTCGCCTCCACCACGGCGTTCCATGCCGGGCGCCCCTCTTCCCTGAGATCCTCGATCTGGACGATAAGGATCACCGAGTTTCGGACCAGGATGCCGATCAGGGCCAGCACGCCGAGAATGGCGACGAAGCCGAGGGGTGCTCCGCTCGGCAACAGAGCCATGACGACGCCGATCACGGCGAGCGGGGCGACCGCGAACACCAGAAACAGACGATGGAAGCTCTGCAGCTGGAGCATCAGCACTGTCGCCATGACGAACAGCATGAGCGGAACGATGGCCACGATCGGCGCTTGGCTCTTGGCGCTCTCCTCCACCGAGCCGCCGAGATTCACCGAATAGCCCGCCGGCAGCTCCTTGGTGAACTCCGCCACCTTCGGCGCGAGCTGATCGACCACCGTCTTGGGCTGCGCGCTGCCGACGACGCCCGCCTTCAACGTGATGGTCGGGATCCGCGCGCGCCGCCAGATCGTCGGCTGCTCGAGCTCGTAGCGCAGATTAGCCACGGCCCCGAGGGGCACGGACTGACCGCCGACGCCCGTCAACTGCAGATCGCGCAGAGTGTCGATGGACGCTCGTTCCGCCGCGGTCGCCCGTCCCGTGACATTGACCAGGTAGATGCTGTCGCGCACCTGGGTGATCGGCGTGCCCTCGAGCACCGAATTCAGGGTCGTGGCAATGTCCTCAGAGGTCACGCCGAGTTGGCGCGCCTTGTCCTGGAGAACGTCCACCTTGACGACCCGCGCCGGCTCCATCCAGTCGAACACGACGTTGCCCAGATCGGGGCTGCTCCGGACGATCCCGGCAAGCTTCTGCGAAAGATCCCGCAGCTTGCCGATGTCGGGCCCGCTCAAGCGGTACTGCACGGGACGCCCCACCGGAGGACCGACCTCGAGCAGCTTGACGTAGGTGTCGGTGCCGGGGAACGTCTTCTTCAGGTACGCCTCGAACTGCGCCTTGACCTGGTCACGCGCCTTGATGCCGCCCTTGGTCACGACCACCATCTGGCCGAACCAGGTGTTCGCCGTCTGCACGTCGAAAGACAGGACGAAACGCGGCGAGCCGGTCCCGACATAGGTCGACCAGTGATCGACCGAATGGTTGTCCTGAAGCTGTTCGCGCTCGAACCGCGCCATCTGCACGTTGGTGTCGGCGATGGAGGCGTTCTGCGGCAAGTTCCAGTCGATCACGAGTTCGGCGCGGTCCGAGGACGGGAAGAACTGCTGCTGCACGAATTGAAGACCGAACAAGGCGACCAGGAAGGCTGCGGCCGTCACCGAGATGGTCGTCCAGCGATGATGCATGCAGAACAGAAGCAGACGCGCAAACATCTGCGCCACGCGGCCCTTCTCTCCATGATGGCCCTTCATTTTGGCGGGCAGGATCGTGACGCCGAGCAGCGGCGTGAACAGCACCGCGACGATCCAGGACACGATCAGGGAGACGGCGATCACCACGAAAAGCGTGAAGGTGAACTCACCGGCATTGCTGCTGTTGAGCCCGATCGGGATGAACCCGGCTACCGTGACCAGCGTGCCCGTCAGCATCGGAAACGCGGTCGACGTATAGACGTGGGTCGCGGCCTTCTCCAGGGGCTCGCCGATCTCTAGCCGCGCCACCATCATTTCGACGGCGATCATGGCGTCGTCGACCAGCAGGCCCAGCGCGATGATCAGCGCGCCAAGCGAAATTCGCTGAAGCGAGATCCCGGCATAGGCCATCACGACGAAGGTGATGGCGAGCACCAGCGGGATCGCGACTGCGACCACCAGGCCTGCGCGCAAGCCCAGGCTGAGAAAGCTGATGCCGAGCACGATGATCACGGCCTCGAACAGCGCTTCCGTGAAGCCGGAGACGGCATGCTCGACGATGACGGGCTGATCGGCGACCTGGTGAACGCCGACGCCGATCGGCAGGTCGGCGATGATCCTGGTCATTTCCTCCTTCAGCCCCTCGCCGAAGTGAAGCAGGTTGGCGCCAGACTTCATGCCGATGGCAAGCGCGATCGCGGGCTCGCCGTTGTACCTGAACAACGTCTTGGCCGGATCCTCATAGCCGCGCGTGATGGTTGCGACGTCAGTCAGGGGAAAGAAGCGGTCGTTGATGCGGAGGTTGACCGCCTTCAGGCTTGCCTCCGAGGTGAACTGGCCGTTCACCCGCACGCTGATCCGCTCCGGCCCTTCCTGGAACACACCGGAGGGCGCGACCGCATTCTGCCCCTGCAGCGAAGCCATGATGGCGTGGACATCGAGGCCGAGGGCCGCGATCTTCCGGGTCGAGAATTCGAGATAGATCACCTCGTCCTGCGCACCGAGAATGTCGACCTTGCCGACGTCCGGCACGGTCAGCACCTTGGCGCGGATGTCTTCGACGTGATCGCGCAGCTGACGCTGGCTCAAGCCGTCGCTGGTGAACGCATAGATGTTGCCGAACACGTCGCCGAAGCGGTCGTTGAAGCCGGGCCCGATCACCCGTTGCGGAAACTCTCCCTTGATGTCCGCAATCATGTTGCGGACCCGGATCCAGGTCGGCTTCACGTCGGCGGCCTTGGTGGTGTCACGCAGATAGACGAAGACGGTGGTCTGGCCGGCGACGGTGACGCTCTTGGTGTAGTCGAGCGATTCCAGTTCCTCGAGCTTCTTCTCGATCCTGTCGGTGACCTGCCGGGTCATCTCCGCAGGCGAGGCACCCGGCCACTGCGCCTGGATCACCATGGTTTTGATGGTGAAGTCTGGGTCTTCCTGCCGGCCCAGCTGAAGGTACGCAAACAGTCCCGCCGCCATGAAGGCGATCATGAAATACCAGACGAGCGAACGATGACTGAGCGCCCAGTCGGAGAGGTTGAACGACTTCATGGCTTCTGATCCTGTTCGATGCGGACTTGCTGTCCTTGCTTGAGGCTGTGGATTCCGGCGGTGACGACGCGGGCGCCGGAGGCAAGACCGCCGATGACCCGGAGACCCGCGGGATCGGCAACGACATCGACCTTCTGCAGCGAGGCGGTGTTGGCGGTCTGATCGACGACCCAGACGAAATTTGCGCCCTCCTTGGCGAGCAGCGCCGAGGCAGGAACGTGCAGGGCCCGGGGTTGAGCCCTGTCGAGTCTGGCGGTCACGGTCGCGCCAAGCCGAAAGCTGTCGGGCGGATTGTCGAGGGCAATCCGGACGCGCCGCAGTCTGGTGACCGCATCGGCTTGGGGCGCAATCTCCCGGACGGTCCCCTGCACCTGAACAGCGGGAAGAAGCTGTAGGGAGACCGTGAACGGCAGCCCGATCTCCAGCGGCAGCGGAAAGTCCTCGCCGATATCGACGACGGCTTCGCGAACGTCCGGCCTTGCGATCGTCACCACCGTTTGACCAGGGGACACCACCTGGCCGACTTCCGCGCCGATCGCGGTGACCACGCCGGCGAAGTCGGCCTTGATCTGCGAATAGCCGAGCTGCTCCATCGCTTTGGTTAGATTTGCCTGTTCGCGCGCTACCGTTGCTTCGCCGCCGGCGCGCGCCTGTTCGGCATTGTCCAGAGTCTGCTTCGTGGTGGCGTCGGTGGTGATGAGCGTCCGCTGCCGTTCCTCCGTCGCTCGAACCGTCGCGAACTGCGCCTCGGCCTTGGCCAGCTGCCCTTTGGCGGCGCGAACGGCCAGTTCGAGGGCCGTCGCGTCGATGGTGCCGATCGTCTGTCCCTCATTGACGAGATCACCGACGTAGACGGGACGGCTCGTCAGGCGTCCCAGTACGCGGAAGCCGAGATTGGTCTTGTAGCGCGGCTCGATGACGCCCACCGCGACCGTATCGGCGGAATGATCGGCCTGGAGAAGCATCGATTGGACGGGACGGGTGGGCTCAGGCGCCTTCGCCTCCGGCTGACATCCGGCAAGCGCAAGCGCGCATGCCAGCGTGCCGGCGATGGTCACGGGGCTCGTCATGAGTGATCTCCTTCGTAAGTCACGGGCTGGCCCACGCTCAGGAGTTTGCCGCCGTCCACCACCACTCGCTCGCCGGGCTCGAGACCCGCCTTGATCAACACTTCCCCGGCCTCGTAGCCACCGACGATCACCGGCTTCAGGGAGGCGATCCGCGTCGCCGGATCGACGGTCCAGACCGCGGGTCTGGTGCCCGCCGCCATCAAGGCGCTCCATGGCAGGGCGACCTGCCGCTCGGCCTTTACTTTCACCGTTCCCGCGACGGCGCTTCCAAGCGTCATCGTGGGGGGCGGAGCCTTGATCGCCACCTTCACCCGAATGGTCGAACTCCTCGGATCGACGGCCGGAGAGATCTCTCGAACCTGGCCGTTCGCGGTCACGCCCGAGTCGGCCACCAGCCTCAACGAAACGTCGCCACCGTCGGCGTTTCCAAGAAACATCGACTCGTACACATCGAAGACCGCGTCCCGCTCGCCATCTTGTGCCAACGAAAAGACCGGTTGCGCCGCCTGCACGACTTGGCCCGTTTCCAGGTTGCGGGCGGTGACGACGCCGTCTGCCTCGGCCCGCAGCGCGGTGTAGCCGAGGGCGTCTTTCGACGTCCCCAGCAACGCTCGCGCCGATTCAAGCGCGCCCTCCGCGGTTCGCAATCCTTCCTGCGCCTGGTCGTAGGCCGTGCGCGTGGTGAAACCGCTTGCGATCAGCGACTTCTGGCGCTCGAAAGTCGTCTTCGCCACACGCAGCTGGGCTTCTGCGGCCAGCACCGCGGCCGTCGCGGCATCGACATCGGCCTCCTGCTCGGCGGGATCGAGCAACGCCAGCACTTCGCCCGCCTCGACGTGGGTCCCGACTTCGACGAAGCGCGCGATCACACGTCCGCTGACACGGAACGACAGATCGGCGCGGAAGCGAGGCTGGACCTCCCCGGTCAAGGTGAGGGAGGCTTGCCGATCCTTCGGCTGCACGATTTCCGTGCGCACGAAGGCGGCGCGGGCAGCGGGAGCGGCCGCGTGATCGTCGCAGCCTGCAAGCGCGGCGGCGACGAGCGCGAGCGTCAGTCCGCCGACGGGCCTCATCAAGCTCTTGTCACGGACGAATTTGGGACAGGGAGGTTTCATAGCGCGACCATGCGGTTGGAGGATGCGAACAGCTGACCCAAGGCATCGGACGGTTTCGGATCCGGCTTGGCTGCGACGGGTTGATTGGCTTGGTGCGAGACGGGGGCAGGCGAAGGAACAGGCGCGGGGTCGGCCGCCTTGGCCTTGACGGGCCGAGTCAACCTCATGCGCCGCGTCGCCATCCCCCAATTCGTCTGCCGCTCGCGCTCGGTCAGCGGAAACGAGAGAACGATCGACGTGAACTCGCTGCCGAAACCCTGCTCGATCCGACCGCCCAGGCTCCTGGCCAGGTCGTTGTCGGTCCGAACCCGCCGTCCGGAATCCGACCGCGCCGAACGCGAGCCGTTGTCGAGAACGATGCAGTTCACCAGTGCGCCGCGGCGGGTCAGCTTGACCTTGATCTCACCGGCACGCGCATCGAAACAGGCGTGTTTGGCGGCCGTCGCGATCAGGTCATGGACGATCAGACCAAGCCGCCAGCACCGCTCCGACTGAAGGGGGACGCACTCGGTGTCGAAGATCAGCTGGATCTTCATGCCGTCCAGTCGGGACCGGCGCATCGCGCAGCCCAACTTGCGGACGTGCGCTGCGGCATCGACGAGGGCTTCGCCTTGAGGCCGTGCGAGCATCAGATGCACTTCGGCATGTCCGTGCAGCAGGGAGGCCACATCGCTCAAGGCGGCCTTCGCTTCGGCCCCTTCGGCCCGGACGATGGCAGCCGAGACCAGATCGAGCGCCGAGGCGACGCCGTCCGCGACCCTGTGGTGCGATTCCCGCAACAAGACGCCTTCCGGCAGACGATGCGAATCTTGGCTCAAAACCGGCACTGCGTTCTCCTGAAGTGGATCGGATGATCGGCCGCGGCGCGCAGGCTTTTGCGGCCCCGATCATCCGAAGGCGCTGCAAAGCATTAATCAAACTATACCGTATATTTTCTTTTTCTTGCCTTTCCGTGCCGCCTATGTCAAGTGGCTTCTGCGTACGCACAGACTCGTGATTGGGAGACCGTCGATGACGAAGAAGACCACCCCGAAACGGGGCCGACCGGCGAAGGAATTCGCCGGCGACGTCCAGGCTCGGATCCTCGATGCGGCCCAACAGCTTTTTCTCGACAAGGGCTATCGCAGCGCGAGCATCGACGACATCTCCGAGCTGGCCCCTGCGAGCAAGCCGACGATCTATGCGCATTTCCAGGGCAAGGAGGCGCTGTTCGCGGCGGTGGTGGCCCGGACCATCAGCGGACTGTCGGATTTCGAAGGCTTCGAGCCGGAGGGCCGCACCCTGCAGGACAAGCTCATGAGCCTGGGCACCGCGATCGTGGAGAAGGTCATCGAAGAATCTCTGGGGATGGTTCGCGCCACCATCGCGGAAGCGCAGCGTTTCCCGGAGTTGAGCCGCAACGTCCACGACGCCGCGCGGGATCGTTCCGTCGGCGCCATTTCTCAGCTGCTGAACGAGACGACCCAGAAGGTCGCGCGCGCACCGAAAGGTCCCTTCACCGGAAAGCGCAGCATCGCCACCGCTCAGATCTTCCTGGATCTGATCCTGCTCCCGATGCTCTTCCGTTCGCTGGTGGGGGAAACGCCGAAAGACCTGCGACGGGAGTTGCCGTCTTTCGTGCGGGAACGCGTCCGGTTTTTCCTGTCGGCGTGCGAGGCGGATTGGACGCCTTGAAGCGGGCCTCCGCCGGACGCTAGGCCCGGCACGTCGCGCGGTAGTGCAGCGGCTGGCCGGCGACCTGCGCCGGCGCGGCGCTGCGGAGCGCGCCCGAGCAGAAGCTCATCATCTCGTCGAAGGCCGCCCTACCAGCCATCGTTCTCATGCGCGACGGATCGAGGTATGCACCCATCGCCTCGCACGTGCAGCGGGCCAGCGCCGTCGGGCTTCCTGCCCGGAATTCGCCACTCGCCTGCCCGGCCGCAATGATCGACCGGACCAGGCCGCGAACCCTGTCGGCGTGAGACAAGACGACCGGCCAATTCGCTTGTCCTGCGGCAACCACCAGTTCGTGCAGCCTCGCATCCTGCGCCAGCCTATGTTCATGACGCTGGGAGATCGTCCAAAGAGCGGCTTCCAGACGCTTTTCACCGGAGACACCACTGCGGGCCTCGATTCCCGCATCGGCGCACACCTCGCCGAGGAGTCCTGCCACCACGGCCTCCTCGACCGCTTGGCGGGAAGGAAAGAACCGATAGATATTCGCCGGGGACATGGAGGCGCTGCGGGCAATGTCCGCAACGGTCGTCTTCCGATAGCCGACGGCCCGGTACAGTCGAATGGCGGCCTGCACGATTCTTTCGCGAGGGCACGGCGATCCGCCCGGTGATCCCTGGGTGTTGTTCATCTTCGGGCTCAATGCGGCGGAATTGCCTGCACCTCGCGCCGGCAAGCCTCGCCGAATTCACGCAGCGGATCCATCTCCTCGAGGAAGCCCGGCAGGTCGACGAACGAGGTGTTCGGTGCCAGGTAAGTCTCGATGATCAGCCGTCCCGCCCGCTCTGCGGCATGGACCACCTCGTCGTCGGACAGTATCCGCATTCGCCCGATCAGCGCATAGAGATTCACCAGTGCCGGAATCTCGGATTTGTCGCTGGTCAGCGCGTCCGCATACAGCCGGGACGCCTCCTCGATGAAGCATCGATACAGCTTTTCACGTTTGACGAACGCGTGAGCATGATGGCGTTCGCGGACCCTCCGACGACGGGTCGCCCACCCCGTGACGATGGTGGAAATCGCTCCGAAGGCCGAGCCTCCGAACGCGGCGAAAGCGGGGAAATAGATCGTGTTCATGCGATCACTCCTCATCTTTTGCGCCGCGATGCCGACGCGCTTCCATCGTTCTGATCGAGGCTGCGGCGGCTGCCTGGTCGAAGACGGCCCCGCAAGCTTCGCTCAGGTCCGACCTTCTTTGCCGGAGACAGGCTTCCACACCGGTGGGGTCGGGAATGTAGCCGATGCATAGGCGAAACGCGTCAGGCGCGCAGGCGGCCCTTTGCGCGGCCGTGCCGCGGTCCTCCTGCGCGAACGCCGCACTGGCCACTGAAACTAACGTCACACCGACGAGCGCTGCTCGCTTCCTAAACATATCCGATCCCTTTCACCGATTGATTCATTCGACGGCGCAGCGTCGCTCGGCCCGAAGCCCCGCGGCCGAGCAGCGCGAACACGCGCTTGTGAGTCTCTGCACTTGACACTTTCGCGACCCATGCGGTATGCGAAATATACGGTATAGTTTATTTAATGGTGGAACGATGTCAAGCCTGCTGTTGACGCTCGCAAGGGAAAATCCCTGGCCCGGAATCGCACTCGCATCTCTCAATTTCATCGTCGCCTTGTCGCTCGTGGGCATGAGCCTGCTGCTGACGGTGACCATCGGGGCACTCGCCTGGCTTCACGAGCTTGCCGACCGGGAGCCCGCGCCCCTGCGATGTGGCGAGCCGACCGGGCTCCGGATGCCTTCGACGACGCTCGGTTGCACCCCACGACAATCCTGGCGGAAATTCTGACATGCTCGGCGTGATCGAAGTTTTCGACGTCATGCACCCGGATCCGGCCACCGGCCATCCAGTGTGGACCGGCCTCACGGGCACGCGCACAGCCCTCAAGCGGGACGGGCACGAGATCGATCCAAAAGCCATGGCCTATTGCCCGGTCGAATGGATCGACGAGCGCGGGTATCTCGATGTCCAGCTCGCGCGCCGGCATCCGCGACCCTGGGGCATCTGACAATGAGAAGGTCTCGTGCCATGTCCAGGATCGAGCTGCCATGAGCAGGCAATCCATGCTGTCACGAAGTGCGAGCGGCCTCGTCGAACCGGAGCTACCCCTGCGGGGCTATTTTCTCTGGGTCGGAGGCGCGCTGCTCTTGCTGCTTCTGGCAGCCGGTTGGGCGCTGCCTGCTCCTGCGCCGAGCCCACTCACGGACTCGCGTTCTGCGCTGCCGCCGATCCGGATCCGCTCCGACACCAAGGCACCGGAGGCGGTCGTCATCGATACCAGCGGGTTCGGACTGCGCGCGAGGGCTGCCGAGCATGACATCGCTGCCGAAGCTCCATCCCGGCTGCCCGAAACTCACCTCGAAAGTAGTGACGGCAATCCAACACAGCCGACTGATCTGCGCCTTCGGCAAAGCCTAGCGCAGTCGCAGCCCGACGTTCACGACCACACAGGCCAAACCGCCGGTCGAGAGGAGATCGGGGCGCGAGAGCGTAAACTCGCTCGAGCGCATCCCGTAAAGCGGCGGCACGATCTGCATCCTGCTTTCGCAAACGGGCTTGGTGCCTGCGGTTCATCGATCCGCGAGCGCCGCCATTGCCGAACCGCATGGTCGCCGAACTAATCACCCAGCCATTTTTGAATGAACACCAAAGGACTATCCGATGCCAAAAATGCAGTTGCTTGCCCTCATGGTTTGCTCCGCCGCCCTGACCGGGACGGGAGCGATGGCCGACATCACCCAAGCTCCTTCCGACGCTGCACAGCAAAGCGCTGCCGCGCAGGACGATGTCGACGAAGCGGCCATCCGCCGAGTGATCGAGCAGTTTCATACCACCCGCGTGCCGCTGGATCAGGCGATGACGATCGCCGAGCGCTTGCACGACGGCTCAAGGACCGCTGACGTCAACTTCGAGATATCCGGTCCGCCCGTTTACCGCGTACGCACGGTCAAGAACGAGCATATCTACGAGAACGTGATTGATGCGAGCACCGGGAGCGTGTCGCAGCGCGAGATTGCATCGTCATTGAAGGAACTCGATCGAGAAGATCTCGCCAAGGTCGTCGCCCTGAAGTGGATCAAGCAGGACCTGTCGGATGCGGTGCGGGTCGCGGAGAAAGCGGCGGAGGGAAAAGCGCTCGCTGGCGGACTGATGAAGCAGGACGGCAAACTCAATTTCGTTGTCGTCGTCGCCACCGGGGATCGCTTGAAGGAAGTGCTGCTCGAGCCGCCCAAGATCGGACGCCGGGAGTTAACTCCCCGCTGACCCGCTGCCGGGCCATATGCGATCATCGACACCGGGCTTCCGTTCGGACGGTCGCCGATCGTGACGCGCTCATACTCACTCTACGACCGCATCGTCCGCGATCTGCTCGCGATCTATGAGCGTAAGCCGCTGGACGCCAAATGCGCCGTCGACAGCCTGATCGTGGCAGTCTACGGCATAGTGTCGTTTCCAATGTACACGCGGACGATGGACTGGACCGATCCAATGCCGTTGGTCGAGATGGCCGTTTAGGTCCATGTTATCGGCATGTCGGGATCTAGACTCTGAGCTCGCGCGCCGTCCGAGATAGCGCGACCGGCGCAGCTCGCGCTGATGGTTCTCTTCTCGATCCACCCGGTCCCTGAGACTCTCAAGTTCTGCGAGTTGGGAAGCAAGCGCTTCGAGACGCTGGCGAAGAACAGCAGCGGGGTTGTCCACTCGAGCGCAGATTTTCATGTGAGGTCTCCTTGCAATATGTCCGCGAAAATTCCGCCAGCTTCGACGGTGGGCAAAAAATATGCAATCACAGGAAAAAGCGACTAACATTCGGCATGCTGCCGTCGCCGATAACGATGCGGCGGCGCGTTATAAGAGAGTACTCATGTGCCCAGGCGCGCGGCACGCTCCATTGGGCCAGGCTGCTCAGCATGCGATAACAGCGGGTCGAGCTGTTTTTAATGCTCGGAGCGGGTTGCGCTCGAAAGTCGAGTGGCGGCTCGCTCGCACTCGGGATTGTGGCTCCGCTCGTCGTCTTCATCTGCACAATCGACCCCTCCATATGCGGTCGGATTTCCGGAGTTCCCTCCCGTCGCGAAAGGTCCTTTTCCATCGGCCGCTCCGCCGGACCCGCCGCCACCACCGGATGGCCCTCCAGCAACAGATGCCCCACCACGCCGCCCCCCAGGTCCGCCACCGCCTCCAGGTGCCCCGCTGCCAGAGGACCCCGACACTGCAGAGGATGGGCGATCGTTGTCGAAGAACGACTGGCCCCTGTCGTCGTCATGCGTTGCTCCGTTCTGTCCGCCTGAACGCGCGATGGCCGTCGAGGTCAGCGAGGTCGACAGCAGCAGCGTCATGACGGGCGGTGTCACGGCCGCGAATCTTCCGCAGGTTTTCAGGAACGCCCGCCGGTCGTCATCTTCATTGCCACCTTGGGTCACGCTGCGCCCCTCGATTTAAATCGCTTTCATTCATTCGTATTATATATTAAATAGACTTTCAACCAAAACTTTTGTTTGAAAGGTGGAGATTGCGAAGCGTGCGCCACCGGCAGATTGCCAGCATTTCCATGGCCTCGGGTTTGCTACCCCCCGGCGCCGGAGCCCCGATCTGGAGTCTCAAATAACATTAATAACATTAATATGCATATATCTGATTTAACGTGGTTAAGGGCAGCGCACGACGGATGATGGCCATGCCACTGCAATTTCACCGGCCCATCGAAAACATGGAGATCTGGAGCGCGAGCGGCGATGGCTTCTCGTTTGTGATCAGCCTGGAGAGCCCTACCGGTCCAGGCTTTCACGGACGCTCCGGGTACCTGGCGAGTTGGCGACCACTCTACGAGAACAATGGCGCGATCAAGATCAGCGGGTCGCCCTTCCGAACCTTGGCCGAGGCCGAAGGAGCCTGCCGCAACATGGCCGAGCATCTGCGCGCCGCAACCGATGCTCACCGCCCAGCATGATGCGATGTCCAGCTAACGCGTACGTTCCGGAAGGACATTGCTGCGCTTGACGTCCTCGTCGTTTCGAACCGCCGGATCCTGCTGTAGTAGGCCGGAAGGGTCGAGTTCACGTGCGGCCGCATGTTGCCCGTTTTGCGAAATTGCCAATGCCGCGAGAACTGTTCGATTGCTGATATCGAGCTTCTGAAAGATGTGGTGAAGGTGGACTTTGATCGTACCGTCGGTAATGTTCAGGAAACGCCCAATCTCCTTGTTCGACAGCCCCTCCGATACGAGTCTCATGATCTGCCGCTCCCGGTCGGTCAGCTGCGTCGGAGGCTTCTCCTCACCGGTGCGAGACTCCCCACGGCGCGCGCCACCACTGCACGGCGACCGCGGTGCTGCCGGTCCTTCCGCAACCTTCCTTAGGGTCGCGACCAGCATCTCCGGCTCAGCATCCCTCGTGAGGGCAAGGCAGGCGCGGCCCGCGGCCAGCGTCTGCAACCTTTGATCGCCGGCCTTTTCAGCAAAGAAAATGACCCGGGTACCCTGGCCGGCGGACTTTGCGAGAGCTAGAATGTGCGACCGACTGAAATTGGGCATTGCAATATCGACCAGTGCGATGTCGGGCACCAGAAGTCGGATCGCCCCAATGCAGCTTGCAGTATCGCCGCAGGCGGCCACGATCGCAAAATCGTGCTGCGTCTCAAGGACGCTGCTGATCCCCTGCAAGACGATCGGGTGCCGATCCGCGATGACGACTCTGATCCGGCGCATGCTTCCCTTGCCTATTCCTGATACCCCGCGTGGCAGTTTTTATTCCTACATTCGCCTCAAGACGCGCGGGAAGCACAACCAATCCGATCTGCCAAAACGCCGCACTGTCGATTTGTCACGGCGCATCGGCAACGCATGATGGCCACACCATTGTAACTCGCTTTGAGAATGCGTGCAGCACCGTAGGATTCCGGTCCTCCATGGAAAATCCGAAGCAGCCAATTCATCGACAAAAACAGCGCCTTCTCAGCTGGCTACGATCTGCAAAACTCTCCCGCGGATCTGGCGGCCCAGTATGTGGCTGCCTCGTCAGGATTGGTTAACCGCGATCAAGCTCATCACCGACCACTTATTACGAACGATATATAGTCACATTCACGATTCAAATCTAACATTCGACAAACTTGACCGGAGCGAGGCAGCTGGAAAAGCCTCGACCCATAACACGAAGAGGAGGCTCAAAAAGTAATACTATTCATCCAACATCAATACGAGTGGAAATTTTCCAACCATTAATCAGACGTCTCGAATGACAATGGCTCTGCTTCGGCAGTAGCACCGATGAAAACCTCGTCAGCAAAGTTCGCGCGACATTTTCGCCAACCCGGCAAACTTCAATCTGCGTCACGGGTCATCGCTGGTAATGAGTAGGTGGTCACATGTATTCTTCGGCTGTTTTGCGACAAACGCATGAATCTCTGATCGTTCAATTCACCGAATTGCAAAATTTACGTAGTCGCGTGTCGATGGCCGAGCAGCGCCTGCTCGGCCCGATGCGGAGGGTCCGCCGGCGGAGACCGGCTGGGAGGCGACCGGCCGGTCGAAGGCACAGGCCCGGCTGGTAGCGCCAGAAGCACCGCACTGCACACTAGAGTTCTGTGCGCGGGCCGATCAGGCTTGCCCGACGGGGCTTTGACCTGATAAGCCCCCCTCCTATTTCGAATCGGAAGTAGTGGGGACGGCTTCCATGGGGAACGACGAGTGGGCATCCACGGCCACAGCCGAGCTGTGGCGGCTTTACGATGAGGTGACGGCTGTTCTTAGTCGGAGAATGATTGCGGAGAAAGCCAAGCTCGAAGAGCGGCTTCGCAGGATAGAGGGAACTTCCGGGACCCCCAACGAGGAACGCGCGCGCCGCCCCTACCCGCCGGTGCTGCCGAAGTATCAAAATCCGAAAAACCCGTCCGAGACCTGGTCCGGTCGTGGCAAGCAACCCCGCTGGCTGAAGGCGCAGCTCCGAGCCGGCAAGAAGCTGGGCGATTTGTTGATTAACCGCTCGTCCATCCACAAGCGCCGCCGGACTGGTTGAGCACGGCCCGGCCCGACGCCGTACACACCGCGACGGCGCGGCCGTCCATGGACTACGAAATCTAGCGATCGCGATCCTCTTTAGGACTGCCGTCACCGCCGCCGTTGCCGTAGCCACTATTGCCATGCACAATACGGCCTCTGAACTGGCTATGGCGGCTGAAGTCAGAGAGGTAGACAGCAACAGCGTCATGGCTGGAGGGGTAACGGCAGCAAATTTTCCGCAGCTTTTCAAGAACGCACGACGGTCTTCGCCGTCGGCGTCAAGGTGGTCATCAGTGCCCTCCTCCAATCGTCGCTGAGGTGAAAATAGGGCAGAATGGACATACTGCAAGTTAACTTTTTGATTCAGAAATTTCAAATGCCGACCCGCCGTCACGGCATAATGCTCACCGGCCATTACTAGCTATGAGGCTGCATTACCGCACCGTCTCGGGCCCAGCGGTCGTCATTGACATTAAATCGGCAGTAATATAATTATAAATGCATTAATTAACTCGGAAGCAACCTTCGCTCATAAAACCCTTTCGGCGCACAACGAGCTCAGGGCAGCTCGACCACATATGCAGCGCACAAAGCATTGCTCTCGCCAAGTGTAAAAACGAAAGTCAGTTCATGACCGGAACCGGGACCGGAGCAGCATTCGGGCAATTGCGGTCTGGCTTCGACACGGCTTTGCGACCAGGATTCTCGCTGCCGCGTCTGGGAGCCTTGATGAGCCGAGCGCTCACGGAAACGCTCTTAGACCTGTCGGAATTAACGGTTCTCACTGAGGCCGCGACCGGCGCATATGCCGTGACCGCCGTGCTGGCAGCGATGGCTGGAGCCAGGCACGTCTATGCCTTCACGAAACCTACGCGGCACGGCACACCGGGCGATGCCAGGCGACAGACTCTGGAGCTTGCAGATTCGGTCGGTGTGGCCGATCGCATCGACGTCTTGGAGCAGATCACCCCGGGTATTCTCAATCAAACGGATATTATAACCAACAGCGGCCATCTTCGGCCTCTTACCGGTGCGCTAATCGATAAGTTACCAAAGGAGGCCGTTATCGCCTTGATGTTTGAGGCTTGGGAATTTCGCGCCAACGACCTCGACATGCAAGCGTGCTTGCGGCGCGGAATTCCGATTGTCGGCGTGAACGAACGCCACCCGGCAGTCGATGTCTTCTCGTTTCTCGGTCCACTGAGCGTAAAGCAACTTCACGATTGCGGTTTACCCGTTTACAAGAATCGCATTGGTGTGCTGTGTGACAATGACTTTGTTGGCTCGCTCCGCGCCGGTCTCGCGAACTCTGGAGCGAGCGTGGAAACCTTTGACAGCGTCCAAGCTGTGTATCGCGACGAGTGGGACGCAATCATCGTCGCGCTGCGACCGGCGGCTCAGCCTCGTATCGGTTCGCCGGAAGCAACGCACCTCGCTGCTTGCGCGCCCGCCGGCGGGGTTATCGTGCAATTTTGGGGCGATATGGATCGAACCGTATTGTCAGCAAATGGATTGGCCGTTTGGCCAACAGCGCCTCCCGCATTGGGGCACATGGGCATTCTCCTCTCGGAGATTGGCCCTGAACCGATCGTGAGACTGCAGGCAGGCGGCCTGCGTGCTGCCGAGTGCGTTCGGCGCAGTAGACCTATTTCGACTGACGGATTCGCGCAAATCGTTACTGAGCCCCTGATCGAGCTTTCGCCGATTCACACCCCGCCCTCGCCTCGATAAAGCGTCGCCGAGGCGAGAAACACTACAGCGCATGTCAAACCCGTGCAGCAGTCAACGATACGATTTCTGTCGGGCGCCACGCAGGCGGGAAGAAGCAAAGGGTCCGTGATCCACGTGGGGCGATGGGGTGCTCCAGAAGACAGGCAACACCTAATTCCAGCGCGAAATTCGTCGCCTCCAGAAGCGGGATGCCTCTGCTGGCCTAGCTGGTAGGGCAATTACTCCTCTCGCGCATCGAGGAGCAGCGCCGACCAAACCTGTTTCAACCGCGGATAATCTTCGCGCGACATTCGAAACGTGATTACATCGTCGCCGTTCCACCAAGCCTGGGACGCAATCTTTTCGACCTGGAAACCGAGGCGAATATGCAAGCTCTTCGAGAGAACGTTTTTGCTTTGCACGTTGGCCACGACGACCGAAAGCCCTAGTTCCGCAAACGCAAACGTGAAAAGCAGATCGAAGACCTCGGCCACAAAGAGACGCGCACCAGGATCGACGATCAAGCGCGCCACCTCGCCGCGTTTCGCCGCGAAATCCACGTTTGCAATGGCGATGCTGCCAGCCGGCTTTTTCGACCGCTTGAACTCGGCAATGAGATAGTAGTCGTCCGCCCGAGCCTGGTAGGTTCGGAAAAACTCTTCCTGCTGGGTCAACGTCAGCTTTTCGCGGGTCATGAACTTGCCGAGAACGGGATCATTTCGCCAGGCGACGATTTGCGCGGAGTCGTCCAGCCGGATCTCTCGCAGGGTCAGGTTATTCCCCTCGGGAAGCCGTTTGAGATTCTCAGTCTTGGTAGAAAGCGTGGCCAAGCCCAGCCGCTCCAATCCCACATGCGCCGTCATCTATTCATTATACCTTAATTCGAGTAATTTAAATATATTTAATTGACCAGAAAGCTAGCGTTATTTAAGGTGCGTGACAATTAAATGATAATGATTTCCTTAATGGAGGCCCGCTATTCTCGCTTCTGCTCCCGTCTTGCCGGACCAGCACTTAAACGATGCCGAGCTCAAGTCCTTGGCGCTATCCGGCGACGCCGCGTTCTGGGGACATCTTGCCGCCCGCTCGCGGCAGGCTGCGAGCTTTTCCGAAATATTCTATCTGTCGACACTTCGGAAGAAGGCGAAGCGACATACGACCGAAGGTGTCCAGCCGAGACTCCGCCTCGCATTGATCGGCGGTTACAACCTGTACCCATTGCACGAATTGGTTGAACACCTTCTGGCCATTCGTGGAGTTGAGTGCGAACGCTTCCTCGGCGACTATGATAATTTCGTCTCGGAAATGCTCGACGGTTCGAGCCCACTGTACGCTTTCAAGCCGGATCTCGCCTTCATTCTGCCGAACGCGAGGCACTACCGGTTTTCCGGTTCGCTCCTCGATGCCGTGGAACATCAGCGCGCAGCTGCAGTTGACGCCGCGGAGCACCTCCTCAACCTCGCGCAGACTTTCATCGAACGCTCAGGTGCGTCGGTGATTCTCGCCAATCTTCCGCTGCCCAGTGACCTCGATCTCGGTTCGTTCCGTTCACGCACGCTTGGCGCCGATTGGAGTTTCCGCAAGGCGGTAAACCTTGAGCTCGGGCTCCGGGCCCCGGCCGGGGTGCAAATCTGCGACGTCGAGTTTCTCTCGGCACGCCGAGGGATCACGGCCGCGGAGGATGCGCGAGGGTGGTACGAATCGAAGCAGCCCGGTTCACCTGATTTTCTAGTGGACGTCGCGCAAGAGCTAAGCCATTTGATCGCCTCCCGTAAGCAAGGTCCCAAAAAGGTGCTGGCCGTCGATCTGGATCACACGCTATGGGGCGGCGTGATCGCGGAGGACGGCATCGAGGGAATCGAACTTGGCGACTCGTCTCCCCGCGGCGAAGCTTTCAAGGCTTTCCAGAAGTACCTCCTTGCGCTTTCCGAACGCGGCGTCCTGCTCGCGGTATGCAGCAAGAACGACCATGCGCGCGCGATCGAGGTCTTCGAGAAGCATCCAGAGATGGTTCTCCGCCTGGAGCACTTCGCAGCCTTCAAAGCCAATTGGGATCCGAAGTCCGACAACCTGCAGCGTATCGCGGATGAACTCCGCGTTGGCCTGGACAGCTTCGTCTTCGCCGACGACAACCCCGCGGAGATCGAGATTGTGCGCCAGTTTCAGCCCCAGGTCGACGGCGTGCTCCTGGGGCCAGATCCCGCCGAATTCATCGGCCGCCTCCAGGCCGGGCGCCATTTCGAGCCTCGGAACGTTACAGAGGAGGATCTCGAACGGACGACGCAGTATAGGCAGGAACGGCGACGTACGGAGCTCGCGGCGAGCGTGACCGACATGCCAGCCTATCTCGCCTCGCTGGAGATGAGAGGCACGATCAAGGAGTTCGACTCGCTCGACCTACCCCGCATTGCCCAGCTGATCGCGCGCAGCAACCAGTTCAACCTGACGACCTTGCGTCGATCCGAAACCGAGATCCAGGGGCTCTTAAGACGACCGGACTACCGGTGCTTTACGATGCGGCTTGAGGATCGGTTCGGTGATACCGGGCTCATCTCTGTGGTCATTGCAAAGATCGAGGGCGGCGTCTTCGTTCTCGATACCTGGCTCATGAGCTGCCGCGTCCTTAAGCGCCAGGTCGAGGACGAGATCATGAATGAGGTTTTTCGCCTTGCAGAGGTCGCCGGCTGCGCAAGAGTGCGCGGCATTTATCTTCCGACGGCCAAAAACGGGATCGTTGCCAGCATTTACGAGGAGTTTGGCTTCGTGCACACGGAAGACTCCGCCTCCCGAAAGGAGTTCGAGCTCGAGGTGGAGAAGTATAAGAGGCGTTCGACAAAGATCCGCGTAACCCGGAGGGCTTATGAAGCAAGCTGAAGTACTAGCGAAGTTGCAGGAGGTCTTCGACGGCATCTTCCTTGAGAAGGTCGCGGCCAAGCCCGAGCTGTCGGCGGCCGACGTCGAGGAGTGGGACTCCCTCATGCAGATCTCGCTCGTCATCGCCGTCGAGCAGAAGTTTCGCGTGCGATTTCGCGTTGGCGAAGTCGAAACGGCCCGGAACCTGGGTGAGTTCGCCGACCTGATCGCGAAACGGTTGGAACCATAAGAGCTGCGCATCGCGAGCGTCTTCGGGGCTGGCAACGAAGTCCGCAGCCGCTTCATTCAAATTGCGGGCGCCTCTTCCCCCCGGGATCGAGCGACGTGGATAGTGCACGGTCCGTGACGCGCGCCCGCTTCCTTCAAAATTCAAGAGAAGTTGACCAGCGTTACTTCCCAGCAGCTAAAAACAATTTCTATTTAATTGCCTTTTATGTTATTTAAAATTATTAACTCGAATACCACGGCAACCACGCTGTCGCTGCACCTCGCGCAGGTCGGCCGGCAAGTTTAGACCCTAGCCAAATTCCTTGACTAGCCCGGGGAGTACAACGTGGCTGTCACCACCACTCTGCTCACCACCCAGACACCGTCCATCACCAATGCCACCGACGGGACAGGGGCGGATTACGAGCTGGGGATGCGCTTCACCAGCGACACATCCGGCGTGATCCAGGCGATCCGGTACTACAAGGCCTCGAACGAGACCGGCACCCATGTCGGCCACATCTGGTCGGCAACGGGCCAGGAGCTGGCGACGGTCACGTTCACCAGCGAAGGCGCATCGGGCTGGCAGCAGCAGGCGCTCGCCACGCCGCTCACCATCGCGGCCGGTACGACCTACGTGGTCTCGGTCAATATCAACAGCTACTACGTCTCCACCCCGCAGGGCTTCGCCTCCGGCATCAGCAACGGCGGCCTGAACGCACCGGCCGGCGCCGGCGTCTTCGACTACAGCGCGGGCGTCTTCCCAGCCGCCGTCTACCAGAATACAAACTATTTCCGCGACGTCGTGTTCGCTGCGGGATCGTCCAAACCCAACAATCGCCCCGGCACGGTAAGCATCAGCGGGACCCCGACACAGAAACAGATTTTGACCGCCGCGGTGAGCGATGCGGATGGAGTGCCGAGCGCCGTCACCTATCAATGGCAGCAAAGCACGAACGGCACCACATGGAGCAACATCACTGGCGCGACGGCGAGCACGCTGACCCT
>NZ_JBEPQC010000011.1:0-199045 GCF_040547675.1 Bradyrhizobium sp. RT6a | reverse complement strand
ATCTCGACCCCCGCATGGCCAAGCTCGCCGGCGGTGTCCACCGTCTCGACGGCCAGCTCATGGTCGTCCTCGACGTCGACCGCGTCCTCGAGCTCGCGCCCGAGATGATGGCGGCCTGATACGCCGGCACATCCGCCGACGTACCTGCAATTGGAAGTGCCCCCGCAAAAGCGGGGAGAAGCAGAGGTTCACATGCGAACTTGTCTCGTCGTTGATGATTCCAGCGTCATCCGCAAGGTTGCGCGCCGGATCCTGGAGGGCCTCGACTTCCAGATCCTCGAAGCCGAGGACGGTGAGAAGGCGCTGGAGGCCTGCAAGCGCGGCTTGCCCGATGCGGTCCTGCTCGACTGGAACATGCCGGTGATGGACGGCTACGAGTTCCTCGGCCATCTCCGGCGCATGCCCGGCGGCGACCAGCCCAAGGTGGTGTTCTGCACCACCGAGAACGACGTCGCGCATATCGCGCGCGCGCTGCACGCCGGCGCCAACGAGTACATCATGAAGCCCTTCGACAAGGACATCGTGACGGCGAAATTCCAGGAAGTCGGCCTTATCTGAGCGACCGCCCCGGAGGCTGAACGGCTCCTTCGGCGTTTGTTTTCAACTGACCGTTTCAGTCTGAGTTGGTGAGTAATGAGTGTTGCGTTCGCAGGTAATTCGACCCCGGGCTCGTCGCGGGAAGCCGGACCTTTGCGGGTGATGATCGTCGATGACTCCGTCGTCATTCGCGGACTGATCTCGCGCTGGGTCGGTGCCGAGCATGACATGGAAGTTGCGGCGTCGCTGCGCACCGGGCTCGAGGCGGTCAACCAGATCGAACGCATCAACCCCGACGTTGCCGTCCTCGATATCGAAATGCCCGAGCTCGACGGTATCTCGGCGCTGCCGCAACTCCTGGCGAAGAAGCGCGATCTCGTCATCATCATGGCCTCGACGCTGACCCGCCGTAACGCCGAAATCAGCTTCAAGGCGCTGTCGCTCGGCGCAGCCGACTACATTCCGAAGCCGGAATCGACGCGCGAGGCGTCGGCTGCGGACATCTTCCACCACGACCTGATCCAGAAAATCCGTCACCTCGGCGCACGGCTGCGCCGCAAGGCCGCGGTCGCGAGCCCGCCGCTGGCGCCCCCAAGCCCGGCTCCGGCTGCACGTGGACCGGTTGTCGCGCGGCCTGCGGCGGCTCCGGCGGTGCATGCGTCGTCGTCCTCGGTGCTGTCCACGCGTCCGTTCTCGACCCAGGCGCCGAAGGTGCTACTGATCGGCTCATCGACCGGCGGTCCTCAGGCGCTGATGGCGCTCGTCACCGAGCTCGGCCCCGTGATCGACCGCGTCCCGGTGCTGATCACCCAGCACATGCCGCCCACCTTCACCACCATTCTCGCCGAGCATCTGGCACGCACGAGCCGCAAGCCTGCGGCCGAGGCGATCGATGGCGAGCCGGTGAAGCCGGGCCGCATCTATCTTGCGCCGGGCGGCAAGCACATGCGCGTCGTGCGTAGCGGCGCCGACGTAGCGATCGCGCTCGACGACGGTCCCGCCGTCAATTTCTGCAAGCCCGCGGTCGATCCGCTGTTCACGTCCGCCATCGACATCTGGCATGGCGCTATCCTCTCCGTGATCCTGACGGGCATGGGCTCGGACGGCATGCGCGGCGGCAAGGACATCGTCGCCGCCGGCGGCAGCGTGATCGCGCAGGACGAAGCTTCCAGCGTGGTCTGGGGCATGCCGGGCGCAGCGGCCAATGCCGGCATCTGCGCGGCGATCCTGCCGCTCAACCAGATCGGCGCCCGGGTCAATCGCCTGTTCGCGGGAGACCGCTCGTGACGCCGGTTGACTACGACTATCTGCGCAAATTCCTGAAAGAGCGCTCCGGCCTCGATCTCTCCCCGGACAAGCAGTATCTGGTCGAGAGCCGGCTGCTGCCGCTGGCCCGCAAGGCGAGCCTCGCCGGGATTCCCGATCTCGTGCTGAAGATCAGGAACGGCGACGGGCGGCTTGCAAGCGACGTGGTCGAAGCGATGACCACCAACGAGACCTTCTTCTATCGCGACAAGATCCCGTTCGATCACTTGCGCGAAACCATCCTCCCGGGGCTGCTTCGGGCGCGCGCGGCGCGCAAGTCGCTGCGCATCTGGTCGGCGGCGTCGTCGACCGGACAGGAGCCCTATTCGATCGCGATGTGCGTGAAGGAGATGGGCGCAGCCTTCGCCGGCTGGCGCATCGAGATCGTCGCCACCGATCTGTCGCAGGAGGTGCTGGAGAAATCCAAGGCTGGCGTCTACAGCCAGTTCGAGGTGCAGCGCGGCCTGCCGATCCAGCATCTGATGAAATACTTCACGCAGGCGGGCGAGGTCTGGCAGCTCAATGCCGACATCCGCGCAATGGTGCAGTTCCGCCAGCTCAATCTGTTGCAGGACTTCTCCCATCTCGGCACGTTCGACGTGATCTTCTGCCGCAACGTGCTGATCTATTTCGACCAGGACACCAAGGCGGTGATCTTCGAGCGCATGGCGAAGGTCTTAGAAGCCGACGGTACGCTGCTGCTCGGCGCCGCCGAATCTGTCGTCGGCATCACCGACGCGTTCCGTCCGATCGCCGAGCGTCGTGGCCTCTATCAGCTCAACCCGACGCGCTCCGGCCGGCCGATGGGTGGATTGATGCCGCCGTCGTTGAAGGTGGCAGCGGCGCGGTGACACCGCCATTTGCATTGCCACCTGCATTATGGCGGACCGCTGCGCGCGCCACCGGACGAGGCCTGAGCACGACGCCTGCCCGGGCAACGCAACCCACCGGATATTCGACGTACTGGCAATATACGACCGCGGAGCGGCAGGTAGCTGCAAACTGGTGGAGTTGTCAGGCCGTCCCTCCCTCGTCGGATGCGCCGTCCAAGACGCCGATCCGCTCGGCAAGAGAGACCAGTTCGGCTAATGACCGAACCTGCATTTTCTCCATCAAGCCGTGGCGGTGAGCTTTGATCGTGCGCTCGGTCGTTCCGAGCGTGTGTGCGATCTGCTTGTTGATTTTGCCCCGAACGACAAGGTCGAAGACCTGTCGCTCGCGTGGCGTCAATTTAGCGAGACGAGCACGTGCCATGTTCAGCATGTTCTGCAGGTCTCGTGATGATCGATGGTGTGCCAGGGCTCCGGCGATCGCGCGAAGAAGGTCTTCTGAGCTTACCGGCTTGCTCAGAAAATCCTGGGCACCCGCTTTTATGGTTCGCACAGTGGTCGGAATGTCGCGATAGCCGGAGAGAAATATGATCGGCAATGTCGAGCCGAGTTCGCCCAAGTGTTTTTGGAGGGCAGGGCCGTCCAAGTCGGGGATTTGCACATCGAGAAGGATGCAACTCGGAATGCTGTCGCTCGGCAGTCGGTCCAGCAACGCCTGCGCCGACGCATAGACGGCGACCTCGTAACCGGCGTGCCTTAAATGACGCTCCATGGCCGTCAGGAAAGACAGGTCGTCGTCAACAATATGCACGAGCCCCGGCACCGGTCCCCTCTCCATTGCAGAGAGGCTACCGCGCTATTCAGGGTGCCTAAGTGTCTTAGTGCACCCATTTAAGACATAGCTGATCTGTCGCAGCGAAAAGTCTCTATGCACTTTGTGCCACGCCGCCGCCGTGCCGGCCTTTGTCGATGGGCGAGCCGCGAATCCAACTGACGCTTTGAACTCGCGAAGAGAACTCCTCATCCGGCGCTACGCGGCGACACTTCTCCCAGAAGGGAAGAAGGGTATCTTTCACAAAATCGCATGCGGCAGAAACCGCGAGCCGTTGCCGGTGATCGGGCTCTCGTCCTCGCGGATCGACAGGCCGCAGGGTTCGTGATCCACCAGCCAGCTTCCCACCACTGGATGGAAGTCTGAGAAGTTCGGCAGCGGCGCGAGCGCCTGCCGCACGAATCCCTCGGCGCCATAGGGGCCTGCCTGCTCGTCGAGCGGCATTCCGCCTGATACCAGCGTGACATTGGCGCCTTCGCGCGACAGCAGCGGCTTGCGCACATAGGAGCTGCCGAGCTCGGCTGCCCGCGGATCGTCCTCGAAGAAAGCCGGCAGCAGATTGGGATGGTTCGGAAACATCTCCCAGAGCAGCGGCAGGATTCCCTTGTTGGAGAGCACCGCCTTCCACGGCGGTTCGATCCAGCGTGTCGGTGCGCCCTTGAGCTTTGCGCCGAAGCTGTCGTGGAACATCCATTCCCAGGGATAGAGCTTGAAGGCTAGCGCGATGTCGCGGCCGTCGAGATCGACGAACCCGCCGGCATCATCGCGCCAGCCGATCGCCTCGACATCCAGGAGCGTGGTCGTCAGTCCCGCCTGGCGCGCGGTGTCTTCGAGATAAGCAAGCGTGCCGGCATCCTCCTCATTGCCCGTGGTGCCGGTGAGATGGACGTGGCTAGCGGCAATCTGCTTCCAGGCTTCGATCAGTCGTTCGTGGATGGAGTTGAACTGGTCGGCGCGCGACGGGATGATGCGACGTTCGATCGCCTGTTCGAGCCAGGTCCATTGAAACACCGCGGCTTCGAAAATCGAGGTCGGCGTGTCCGCGTTGTATTCGAGCAGCTTTGCCGGTTCCTTGCCGTCGAATTTCAGATCGAGCCGGCCATAGAGGCTGCGGTCGTCTCGTGCCCAGCTCTCGGCGATCAAGCTCCAGAACGCGTCGGGTATCTTCAAGCGCCGCAGATGACGCTCGTCGCCGATGACGCGGCCGGCAAGCTCCAGGCACATCGCGTCGATCTCGCCGGTCGGCGTCTCGATGCCGCGCTCGATCTCGTCGAGCGTGAAGGCGTAGTAGGCGCGCTCGTCCCAATAGCGCTCGCCGTCGATGGTGTGGAAGGCGAAGCCGCATTGTTCGGCGGTCTGCCGCCAGTCGTCGCGCTCGGGGCAGACGATGCGTCGCATGGGTCAGCCGCCGCCAGAGAAGCCATGGCCAAACGAGCCGAAGCCGCCGCGGCTCACGCCGCCGGAGCCTGAATCGGACGACGTTCCGGACGAGGAATGGCTCGATGAATCGCTGCTGAAGAAACTCGATCGCGAGGACCAGCGTGAGCTGCCGCCGCCGCCCGACGAGCTGCTTCTGCTGCTGCAGGCGGTGCTCGCCTGCACCGGCGCGGCTCCGGGGACCGTCGCCCCGGGGACTATGGCCCCGGCAGGGGAGGGCTCGCAATTCTGCCGCGGCATTAGCGTGTAGGCGGTGGTGCCGACCGCGATCGTGCCCATCACCAGCAGCGCGACACGGCCAGAGCGCTTCACCGGCTGCTGTGCGGGCGGCGGTCCCGCCGCCGGCCGGCGCTTGCCGAACTCCTTTTTGGAGGGCTTGTCGGCCATGTCAGTAGATCATGCAGGCGGCGTTGAGCAGGCCCGCGGCGAGCGAGGACAGCCCGAGCCAGATCGCGGGCGCCAACTCGCCGGCCGCGATCCGGGCCGGCAGGTTCGGCACCGGCACCCTCACCAGAAAGAGCACGATGATCTGCACGATGAGCGCGATGATCGCCCAGATCAGGCAATCCAGCACATTGGCCGAATGCGCGATGGCGCTGACCAGCGGCGCGACGAAGCCGAGCAGGCTGAGGCCGAGTGCGATCGCCGCGGCCGGCTCGTTGTCGCGGATCAGCTGGAATTCGTTGTACGGAGTGATGCGGGTGTAGACGAACAGATACGCCACGATCGCGATCAGCCCGGTGCAGAAATAGACCAGGAAGGCGGGCAGGCCGGCGAGTGATTGCAGGATCATCGTTCCCCCATCGTGCAGCGACCATTCGTCGGCGGGGGAAGGGTAGCGGTTCAACGGCCGGAGGACGATGAGGCCGCGCTCGCATCCCCAAAAAACAAAACCCCGCCATTTGCGGCGGGGTCCAGGCTGGGAGGAGCAAGCCCCGAAGGGCTCGCGGGTAAACCCAGGATCAGGCGGGAATGCGCTCCTCGACCTCGTGCGGCTCGCGCAGCACGTAGCCGCGGCCCCACACGGTCTCGATGAAGTTGCGGCCTTCCGAGGCATTGGCGAGCTTCTTGCGGAGCTTGCAGATGAAGACGTCGATGATCTTCAGCTCGGGCTCGTCCATGCCACCATAGAGGTGGTTGAGGAACATTTCCTTGGTGAGGGTCGTGCCCTTGCGGAGCGAGAGCAGCTCCAACATTTGGTATTCCTTGCCGGTCAGATGCACGCGCTGGCCGCCGACTTCCACCGTCTTGGTATCGAGGTTGACGACGAGGTCGCCGGTCTGGATCACCGACTGGGCATGGCCCTTGGAGCGGCGCACGATCGCGTGGATGCGGGCAACCAGCTCATCCTTGTGGAAGGGCTTGGTCATGTAGTCGTCGGCGCCGACGCCGAGACCCTTGACCTTGTCCTCGATGCCGGCAAGGCCGGAGAGGATCAGAATTGGTGTCTTGATCTTGGAGACCCGGAGCTGCTTGAGCACGTCGTAGCCGGACATGTCGGGCAGATTGAGGTCGAGAAGGATAATGTCGTAATCGTATAATTTACCGAGATCGACGCCTTCTTCCCCCAAATCGGTCGTGTAGACGTTGAAGCTCTCAGACTTCAACATCAGCTCGATCGACTGCGCGACGGCGCTGTCATCTTCAATCAGCAAAACGCGCATGCCAGTTCCCCATAGTCGCCGCTCCTGGGCGTCAGGTCGGCCGCATTCGCGGCACACAACAAAACGCCTTTGAACAACTGATTCGGATCCTGACAACAGATGGTTAACAAATTCTGATTCTGGAACGCAAGCCCTGTAGATGCAATTTTCGTCGAATCGCCCTAAGGTCTTGTGTGCGAAGCAGCTTTCGTTATCCGGTTGCGTTCAAGTTCCACTTTAAGAGACGGGCCTAACCGACTCCCGCGACTCAGCCTTCTTCTGAAGGGGAGCCACGCTCAGTCACAAAGACAGTGACGCAATGATTAACGATGCGGGTAAACACGAAGTTAAGCGCCGTTCAGAAATATGGCGAAACTTAAGGTATTCGCCACGAAGCCCGGGATTATGAAGGCGATCACCTCATGAAGGCCCTCTTATGAAGGCTCTTGCCGAACAGATCGGCGACATTGACGGCATCAATATTTATGGCCGTGTGGTCGGCGTGCGCGGCCTGATGGTCGAGGTGGCCGGCCCGATCCATGCGATGTCGGTCGGCGCGCGGCTCGTGATCGAGACCGGCGGCAACCGTTCCATCCCCTGCGAGGTGATCGGCTTCTCCGGCAACAATGCCGTCGTGATGCCGTTCGCCGGCCTCGACGGCGTGCGGCGCGGCTGCAAGGCCGTCATCGCCAATGCTGCAAATCAGGTGCGGCCTTGCGCGGCCTGGCTCGGCCGCGTCGTCAATGCGCTGGGGGAGCCGATCGACGGCAAGGGGCCGCTGCCGCAGGGCCCGGCGCCGATGCCGTACCGCAATTCGCCGCCGCCGGCGCACTCGCGCAAGCGCGTCGGCGCGCCGCTCGATCTTGGCGTGCGCGCGATGAACACTTTCCTGACCTGTTGCCGCGGCCAGCGCATGGGCATCTTCGCAGGCTCCGGCGTCGGCAAGTCGGTGCTGCTCTCGATGCTCGCGCGCAACGTCGATGCCGCGGTCAGCGTCATCGGGCTGATCGGCGAACGCGGCCGCGAGGTGCAGGAGTTCTTGCAGGACGACCTCGGCGAGGAGGGCTTGGCGCGTTCGGTCGTCGTGGTCGCGACCTCCGACGAGCCGGCGCTGATGCGCCGCCAGGCTGCGTATCTGACGCTCGCGGTCGCCGAATATTTTCGCGACGAGGAGCAGGACGTCCTTTGCCTGATGGATTCGGTGACGCGCTTTGCCATGGCCCAGCGCGAGATCGGCCTGTCCGCGGGCGAGCCGCCGACCGCCAAGGGCTACACGCCGACCGTGTTCACCGAGCTGCCGAAGCTTCTGGAGCGCGCCGGTCCGGGCCTGGGCGAGGGCGCCATCACCGCGATCTTCACGGTGTTGGTCGATGGCGACGACCATAACGAGCCGATTGCGGATGCCGTCCGTGGCATTCTCGACGGCCACATCGTGATGCAGCGCTCGATCGCCGAGCGCGGCCGCTACCCTGCCATCAACATCCTCAAATCCGTCTCCCGCACCATGCCAAAATCGGCCGACCCGCAGTTCTGGCCGACCATCCAGAAGGCGCGGGCGGTGATGGCGACCTATGCCGATATGGAGGAATTGATCCGTCTGGGCGCCTACCGCGCCGGCTCCAGCCCCGAGGTCGACGAGGCGATCCGCCTGCACGAGCCGCTGGAGGCCTTCCTGCGCCAGCGCAAGGACGAAAATGCATCGCTGGCGGACGGCTACCGCCAGTTGGCGCAAATCCTCGGCAATTTGGAAACGGAACGCTAACTTTGTCCCGTCATCATCCCATCCCACAGAGTAGCAGAGCCGGTCTTGGCCCCCGTCGGGCCTGTGGGGAGACCGGTGTTGTCCCACGCGCAGCCAAGGGACTTCTGGGGAGTACGAGTCGATGAAGTCACGTGATACCCTCATCCGCCTGAAGAAGTTTCAGGTCGACGAGAAGCGCCGCCGGGTCACCCAGATCGAGACCATGATCGCCGACTTCCAGCGGATGTCGACCGATCTTGAACGCGAGATCTCGACCGAGCAGGAGCGCGCCGGGATCAACGATCCCTCGCACTTCGCCTATCCGACCTATGCCAAGGCTGCCATCCAGCGTCGCGAGAACCTGACCCGCTCGGCCGACGAGCTGAAGGGCCAGCTCGACGAAGCCAAGGCAGCGCTGGCCGAAGCCTTCGAGGAGCTGAAGAAGGTCGAGCTTCTCGACGAGCGCGATCAGGCCCGCGAACGCGCCGAGGAAAACGCCCGCGAGCAGGCCGACCTCGACAGCATCGGCCTGATGCGTGCCCGCATGGGCGCCGTCGCCTGAGACGCTAGCCGCCAGACCTGCGAGAATTTGCAGAACCCGGACCCCAAAGGTCCGGGTTTTCGCATGTGCTGTCCACAGAGTGGCGCCTCGCCCCCTTGGTGGTCGGCTTTGTCGCGCGCTATGGTGGCGGGGTGCCAGGGCCCGCGCGGAACGCGAGAGCCGCGCATTGGGGGGCTGAATGCTGACGCCAGCAGAGCTGGTCGGGCTGATTGGGGCGGTAGCGCAGGGCGATCAGGCCGCGTTCGAGCGCCTCTACGTCGCCACGCGCGCGAAACTCTATGGCATCGTGCTCCGTATCTTGCGCCGACAGGATCTCGCAGAGGAGGTCATTCAGGAGGCCTACGTCAAGATCTGGAACAGCGCCGGCCAGTTCAATCCCGCTCTCGCGTCGCCGATCACCTGGATGGCGTCGATCGCGCGCAACCGCGCCATCGACATCGTGCGCAAGAAGACGGAAGTCTCCATCGAGGAAGAGCCGCAGGCGATGGAAGTCGCAAGCGACAGCCCCGATCCGCTGGCGCGGCGGGAGATGACCGAGGAATTGAAGCGGCTCCTGGAATGTATCGGCCGGCTCGAGCCGGACCGTCAGAGGCTCGTGCTTCTCGCCTATTACAACGGCTGGAGCCGCGAACAATTGGCGGAGAAATTCGCAGCGCCCGTCAACACGGTGAAGACGTGGCTTCGGCGCAGCATGATGGATATTCGCGAATGTCTCGGGCTATGAGGGCTCTGAAGGCTCGGACTATGAAGGCTTGGGCCATGAGAGCTCGTACTGTGAGGATGGGTCTGGACCGCAAGTGATGGCCTATACGGAGGACCATATCGCGCTCGCCGCGGAATATGCGCTCGGTACGCTCGACGCCGGCGAGCGCGCGCAGGTCGAGACCATGATGGCGGTGGACAAGGCGTTCGCCGATGTCGTGCAGGCGTGGGCATTCCGGCTCGGCGTCCTCAACCAGATGGTCGGCTCGATCCAGCCGCGTCCGATCGTATGGGAGAACATCAAGTCCGAGCTCGCGCGGACGGCCTTTGCGCAGGAGCCGCCAGCGCTGCCGGATGTCGCGCCGCCACCTGTGCCGGAGTTTTCCTCGCCCGATACCGTGCCTCCGCAGGTGCCGTCGGAGACTATGCAGCAACCGGGGCCGCAGCCGCCCGAAGCGGAGCAGCCCGATCCGGCGCGACTTGCGTCCGATGCGCTTCCCGATGTCGCGCCGATATTCATGCCGCAGGTCCACGCGCCGGACCCGGAGGTCGTGCGCGCGCCACCGCCGCCGGTTGCCGACAACAGCAACGTGATCCAGCTCGAGGGCCGCGTGAAGCGCTGGCGCACCATCGCATCCGCCGTCGGCGCGCTCGCGGCCGCGCTGCTCGTGACGCTGTCGCTTCAGATCTTCCAGCCCGAGGCGCTGCCGGGCGGCTTGCGACCGGCGCCACGCATCCAGACGGTCGAGGTGAAGACACCGGCGCCGCTCCCGGCGGCGGCGTCGCAATATGTGGCGGTGTTGCAGGGCCAGGGCGGCGGTCCCGCCTTCATCCTCACCATCGACGGTGCGACCAAGAACTTTACCGTGCGCAAGGTCGGCGCGACACCGGAGCCCGGCAAGAGCTTCGAGCTCTGGCTAATCTCCGACAAGCTGCCGCGTCCGCGCTCGCTGGGTGTGATCGGCGCCGGCGATTTCACCGCGCGACCGGTGCTCGGTTCGTACGATGCCGACGTCGTCAACGGCGCGACATACGCGGTCACCGTCGAGCAGACCGGCGGTTCGCCCAGCGGCCAGCCGACCTCGGCGCCTGTATTTTCCGGCAAGCTGATCGAGACCGTGCCGCCGTCACAGCCGCAGGCACCCGCGAAGAAGTAGGTTTCTACTGTCGTCCTGGCGAAAGCCAGGACCCATTACCCCAAGAGCTTGTCGCAAGAATGAGTGGTGGCAACACGGGTGAGCAACCACTCAATCCCGGGGTAATGGGTCCTGGATCGGCGCTCGCTCTGCTCGCTTGTCCAGGACGACACCGAGGGAGGCATTGGACGCTTCAACATCGTCGTGGCAATGCCTGATCGTTTCCTGTCGCCACGGTCCGTCCCGCCGTCGTATCCCGACAAATCCCGCCGAATCCGCCCCCAATTTGAACCTCTCTGCATGTCGCGGCGTCAAATGCCCGGAATTTGCAGTCGGCGCCCCCCAATCATGGTGCCGGAGAGGGGCGAGAAATCAGATGGATGCAGCGAAAACGTCGGGCATCTTCATTCACCAATATGCGGGGCTGCCACACGGCCCGGCCTTCGAACATTGGCGCGAGCGGACTTTCGGAGCCTGCGGCCTGGATATCGGGCCGAGCCGGGGCGATAGCATCGATTGCCGGCTTCAGGTCAGCGTGGTCGACAATATCGCGCTCGCCATTCCCGAAGGCGCTTCCGCGCAATATTCGCGCACCCAGAGCCACCTTGCCGACGGCAGCGACGATCTCGTCCTGATCGCGGCACATGCGGGTCTCGTCCGCGTCGGGCAGAACGGCCATGCCGTGGAGCTTGCGCCCGCGCAGATGGTGCTCGTCGACATGGGCATCACCGGCACGGTCGGCCACACCGAGGAAGATCGCTTCACCACCATCCGCATGCCGCGCCGCGCGCTGCTCGACATCAATCCGCGCGCCGAGGACAAGCTGTCGCAAGTGCTCTCGGATGGCGCGGTCGCCGAGACGATTTTCCGCTACCACTCCCTAGCGGCCCATCACGCGCCGCATCTCGACGCCGTCGGCCAGCGCCTGACCGCGCAGCACATGGTCGATCTCGTCGGTCTCCTGCTCGGCACCGATGCCGAACATGCAAGTCTCGCGCGCGGGCGAGGTCATGCGGCGGCCCGTCTCGATCTCATGCGCGCCGACGTGATGGCCGCGCTTGGCCGCAACGATCTTTGCCTGTCCGAGATTGCCACGCGCTCGGGCCTGAGCCCGCGCCAGGCACAGCGCCTGTTCGAGCAGGCCGGAACGACCTTCACCGAATTCGTGCTGGAGCAGCGCCTGCTGCAGGCGCGCAAGCTGCTCAGCGATCCCCGCGCCAGGACGCGCAAGATCAGCGACATCGCGCACTCATCCGGCTTCTCCGATCTGTCCTATTTCAACCGCGCCTTCCGCAAGCGCTTTAGCGCGACGCCGTCGGAACTGCGCGAGGCCTAAGCCGCGCCGACAATTTGTGCGGCGCGGCGGTGCCGCCGCCGTTGGTGCGCCCGGCCGGATGAGCTATATCTGTCTGCGCGGTCAGACGGCTTGATCGTTCGTCGCTTCGTCGTCGCTCTCTTGGGAAATGCAGTCAACGGACATGGCGCGTATCGTCGTGCTCGGCGCCGGGTTTGCAGGTCTGTGGGCGGCCATCGGTGCCGCACGCAAGCGCGAGGAGATCGGCGCGGCCGGCCGTGACATCGAGATCCGTGTCGTCGATCGCAATCCCTATCACAACATCCGCGTCCGCAATTACGAGGCCGATCTCAGCGAGGTCGCGCTGCCGCTGCCGCAACTGCTCGATCCGATCGGCGTGAGTCACGGCATCGGCGCCGTCGAAGCCATCGATCCGGAACGGCGCGAGATTTCGCTGGTCACGGGTGGTGGCGACGAGACGCTGGCTTATGACCGGCTGGTGCTGGCGCTCGGCAGCGAAGTGATGCGTCCCGACATTCCCGGCCTTGCCGAGCATGCTTTCGATGTCGACACTTATGCAGCGGCGCTCCACCTCGAGGGCCATCTCACTTCGCTCGGACGCAGCGTGCCCGCGCCGGGGCGCTCGACGATCGTCGTGGTCGGCGCGGGCTTCACCGGCATCGAGGTCGCGGCCGAGATGCCCGACAGGCTGGCGCGTGCCGGCATCACCGGCAGCCACCGTATCATCCTGGTCGATCCCAATCCTGCCGTGGGCGCAACGATCGGCGCGCATGCGCGTCCCGTCATCGATGCGGCGTTAGCCTCGCTCGGCGTCGAGACACGGCTTGGCGTCCGTGTCGTCTCCGTCGAGGCCGCCGGCCTGCGCCTGAGCTCGGGCGAGGTCATTCCGACGCGGACAGTGATCTGGTGTGCCGGGATGCGCGCGAGCCCCTTGGCCGCGAGCTTCCCGGACGCACGCGATCGCCTTGGGCGCCTTCTCGTCGATCCCATGATGCGGGTTGCGGATGTCGGCGGCGTGTTCGCGGCCGGGGATGTCGCCTCGAGCGTGGTCGACGGCTTGCATCCGACCGTGATGTCCTGCCAGTTCGCGCGTCCCATGGGCCGCTTCGCCGGCCACAACGTGGTCGCCGATCTCGCGGGCCTGCCGATGCTGCCGCTCCGGATCGACTGGTATGTGACCGTGCCTCGATCTCGGCGGCTGGGGCGCGCTCTACACGGAAGGATGGGACCGCGAAGTCCGCGCCACCGGCGCGGCCGCGAAGGCAACCAAGCAGACCATCAACCGCAAGCGCATCTATCCGCCGCTCTCGGGGCGCAAGGATGAACTGTTCGCCGCAGCCGCGCCGACTGTGCAGGCGCCGCCGCCGACGTATGGGGCGCGGTAGTCCCAATTCGGTGTCATCGTCCGCGAAGGCGGACGATCCAGTATTCCAGAGACAGCGCGGGAATACGGAGAGGCTGCGGCGTACTGGATTCCCCGCCTACGCGGGGAATGACAGCGCCAGTAGCACACAGTTGCCCGTGCTACATACGCCAGCAAACAATACTCCAGACATGAGAAAGCGCCCGTGGGGGGCGGGCGCTTTCTGTAGTCGACTTGGGGTTGGGGTCGTCTACATATCCACGTGGCGACTTTGGGGGGCTGATAAAGAGCCGCGTGAATTCCTGAAACTCAAATCTCCTTAGCGAACGAGCGAAACGTTCGAGCTGGTGATGGCGATCGGCTTGCCGGCCTTCATGACGCGAGCGGTCTGGGTCAGGCCTTCATCTGAACTCGTTCGCGCGGTGATCCCGAGACCCGCCACCGCGATGCCGGCAACGAGCGCGACAACCACGATCTTGAGGTGGGTCGAGCGATCTGCGCTGTAAATCGAGTGGTTCATGGAAGGCTCCTGCCGCCACCTACCCGAAGTAGTCGCCTGCGTGTTTGGGCAGGTTCATGCTTCCGGTGCCGAACAACCTAGTATTGGGGGGATTCGTTCCCAAGGGGCGATCACAAGAGCGTGACAGGACGTGAGAAGCCGCGATCAAAAACGGCCCTTGATCGTGCAATTTCGCAATTATTTCAAAGCTGTAATGTGTCTGCCAGGCGCCTTGCCGGCCGTCGATCGGCAAGGCGCCAAAAGCTTAAAAACCATTTGCCTGTGGCCAAAAAACACACGGCTTCTTAAGGCAAATCAGATGCTTCCGACCGTTTTCAGTCTCGCCCTGGGGTGGATTTCAGCCTGCGACAGCACGGTCGTCTGGGCCCGGAACCGCTCGACCAGGGAACGCACGAAGGGACGAATTGCCGCAGAGGTGACCAGCACCGGGGCCTCGCCCTCGCGCGCGGCGCGCTCGAAAGCCTCGCGCACGCCGGTCATGAACTCCGACAGCTTCGAAGGCTGCATCGCGAGGCTGCGCTCCTCGCCCTGGCCGATAATGGATTCGGCGAAGGCTTGTTCCCAACGGGCCGACAGCGCGATCAGCGGCAGGTAGCCGCTGTAGGAGGTGTTCTGCGCACAGATCTGGCGCGCCAGGCGGGCGCGGACGTGCTCGACCATGGTTGCGGGATTGCGCGAGAAGGCGAGCGAGTCCGCGATGCCTTCGAGGATGGTCGAGAGGTCGCGGATCGAGATGCGCTCGGCAAGCAGCAGCTGCAGCACGCGCTGAATGCCAGAGACCGTGACCTGTCCCGGCACGATGTCCTTGACCAGCTCGCCCTGCTCCTTCGGCAGCTCCTTGAGCAGCTTCTGCACCTCGCCATAGGAGAGCAGGTCCGACATGTTGGCCTTGAGCAGCTCGGTGAGGTGGGTCGAGAGCACGGTCGCGGCGTCGACGACGGTATAGCCCTTGAGCGAGGCCTCCTCCTTGAGGCTGGCATCGACCCAGGTCGCGGGCAGGCCGAAGGTCGGCTCGGTGGTGTGGATGCCGGGCACCTGCACCTGGCTGCCGCCGGGGTCCATGACCATGAACTGGTTCGGCCAGATCTTGCCGGTGCCGGCGTCGACCTCCTTGATCTTGATGATGTAGGTGTTGGCTTCGAGCTGGACGTTGTCGAGGATCCGCACGGCGGGCATCACAAAACCCATCTCGATCGCGAGCGAGCGGCGCAGCGCCTTGATCTGCTCGGTGAGGCGGTCGGTGCCGTCGGGGCCGTTGACCAGCGGCAGCAGGGCATAGCCGAGCTCGATCTTGAGGTCGTCGATCTTCAGCGCCGCGGAGATCGGCTCCTCCGCCGCAGCGGAGCCCGGTGCGCCCGGCATTCCCGGCGCAGGTGCGGTCTTCGCAACTTCCTCAGCCCTGGCAGTCGCCCGGTTGCGGTTGCGGGCGTTCCAGGCGAGCGCGCCGGCGCCGGAGCCGAGCGCCAGGAAGGGAAGGGTTGGGATGCCCGGCAGGGCCGCCAGCACCAGCATGACCGCCGCGGACATCGCGAGCGCCTGCGGATATCCGGAGAACTGCTTCATCAGCGCCTTGTCGGCGGCGCCGGACACGCCGGCCTTGGAGACGAGCAGGCCGGCGGCGGTCGAAACGATCAGCGCCGGCACCTGGGTGACGAGGCCGTCACCGACGGTCAGCAGCGTGTAGCTGCGGCCGGCATCGGCAAACGACATGCCCTGCTGCGCCACGCCGATGATCATGCCGCCGACGACGTTGATGAAGACGATCAGGAGGCCGGCGATGGCGTCGCCGCGGACGAATTTGGAGGCACCGTCCATGGCGCCGAAGAAGCCGCTCTCGTCCTCCAGATCCTTGCGCCGCTGCTTGGCGACCGCCTCGTCGATCAGTCCGGCGGAGAGATCGGCGTCGATCGCCATCTGCTTGCCGGGCATGGCGTCGAGGTGGAAGCGCGCCGCGACTTCGGCGATACGGCCCGAACCCTTGGTGATGACGACGAAGTTGACGATGATCAGGATGGCGAAGACGATGATGCCGATGACGAAATTGCCGCCCATCACGAAGCTGCCGAAGGCTTCGATGACGTGACCGGCGGCGTCCGTGCCCTCGTGCCCGTGCGACAGGATCAGGCGGGTCGAGGCCATGTTGAGCGACAGCCGCAGCATGGTCGAGATCAGCAGGACGGTCGGGAAAGCGGAGAATTCCAGCGGCGCCTGAATGAACAGCGACGTCATCAGGATCAGGATCGAGAGCGTGATCGAAATTGCCAGAAACAGGTCCAGCACGATCGCGGGCAGCGGAAGGATCAGCACCACCAGGATGGTGAGCACGCCGAGCGCCAGCGCGATATCGCCGCGTTTGAGGATGTTGCCGATCTCGGCAAGGGTGGGGAAACCGGCGTTTGTGCCGCCTACGCCCTGTCCCGCGGTGACGTCGACCATGGTAGCTGCCCCTCCGCGCGACTGCCGTCCGCGCGCCCCAAACGTCTGCGCGGCGGCCGAAGGGCCGCCGTTTCGAAAGTGAGGCACCGCACTGGCGTCCACGGGAGCTCCCGTTCTACGCGGCTGACGACACTCGACTCCACTGGGCAATTCTTGCCGGGTGTATGGTTAGCAAAGGGTTAATAACGGGTGCGGCATGGGGGCTGACTGCGGTATTTCGGCCATCTGGCGGGCAAGCAGCCGTCATGGCCGGGCTTGTCCCGGGCATCCACGTTCTTCATGCCGCGCCGAAGGCGTGGATGGCCGGGACGAGCCCGGCCATGACGTTGTGGAAGCGTCGGGCGCCGAAAATTGGCGGACGGAGGAAGTCGCCCTACTTCGCCCTCTCCATCCGGGTCACCGTATAGCCCGAAGCCGCCTCCTCGGCTTCGAAAGTCACCTTGTCGCCGACCTTCACCTGCTTGAGCACGGCCGGGTCCTTGACGCGGTAGACCATGGTCATGGGTTCATCCATGCCGAGATTCTTCGCGGGCCCGTGCTTGAGGGTGATCTTGCCGGCGCCCTCGTCGATCTTCTTGACCTCGCCGCTGATCGCGGCGCCCTGGGCCGCCAGGGCACCTGTGGCAAGGCCGATGGCCAGCGACAGCGCTGCGGCGATACGGATGATGCGGTTCATGGGAGCCTCCTTGCGTTACTTTACGGTGACGTGGCCGACCATGCCGTAATCGCGGTGGTCGGGAATCAGGCACGAAAATTCGAACGTGCCGGCCTTGCTGAACTTCCAGAGGATCTCGGTGGTCTTGCTCGGTGCGAGCCTGACACCGTTGGGATCGTCGTGCTCCATGTGCGGATGCTTTTTCATCTCCACCGCATGCGCGAGATTCTCCTTTGTGGTGGCGAGCAGGAATTCATGGTCCTCCTTGCCGACGTTGCGCAGCACGAAGCGGATCTGCTCGCCGCGTTTGACCTCGATCCTGGCGGGTGTGTAGTCCATCTCGTTCAGGAGGATCTCGATCGTGCGCGCGGATTTTTTCGGATCGCCGGGCTCGCCGGCCGAAAAGGTGCCGTGCCCGTGCTGGTCGTGGGCAAAGGCCGGCGCGGTGGAAAGCGCGGCCAGCGCAAGACCGAGCTTGATCGTCGTCTTCATTGATATCTCCAGTTGGTGGTGGTTCATCGAAACGCTCACATCTTCATGTTCTTCATCGGCGGTCCGGCTGGTTGTTGCCGCACGGGCTCCGGGGCCGGCGGCGTGATCTCGTAGGCGACTGTGCCTTTCGGGAATTGGTAGGGGCCGGGATCGCGATAGTCGTCGCGCGCGAGGCCTTCGCGGATCTTCATCACCGTGAACATGCCGCCCATCTCGATCGGGCCGAACTGACCGGTGCCGGTCATCATCGGCAGCGTGTTGTCGGGCGCGGGCATCTCCATGTTGCCCATCGCCATGCCGGTCGAGCCCATCGCCATGCCGTCGGGCGCGAGCTTGCCGACGGCTCTGGCGAGATCCTTGCGCGACACCCCGATCATGTTGCGCATGTCGTGTCCCATCGCATTCATGGTGTGATGCGACTTGTGGCAGTGGAACGCCCAGTCGCCGGGATTATCGGCGAGCACGTCGAACACCCTGACGGCGCCGACCGGCACGTCCGTGGTCGTTTCCGGATATTGCGCGCTCTCCGGAATCCAGCCGCCGTCGGTGCAGGTCACGGCAAAGCTGTGGCCGTGCAAATGGATCGGATGGTTGGTCATGCTGAGATTGCCGATGCGCACGCGCACCTTGTCGCCGAGCCTGACCGGCAGCGGATCGATGCCGGGAAACACCCGCGCATTCCACGTCCACATGTTGAAGTCGGTCATCTCGTTGACCTGCGGCAGATACGTGCCGGGATCGACGCGATAGGTGCTCATGACGAAGACGAAGTCGCGGTCGACGGCCCGAAAGTTCGGATCGCGCGGATGCACGACGACCATGCCCATCATGCCCATCGCCATCTGCACCATCTCGTCGGAATGCGGGTGGTACATGAAGGTCCCGCTCTTCTTCATTTCGAACTCGTAGACGAAGGTTTTTCCCGGCTGGATGTGCGGCTGGGTCAGTCCGCCGACGCCGTCCATGCCGCTGGGAATGATCATGCCGTGCCAGTGCACGGTGGTGTATTCGGGCAGTCTGTTGGTGACGAAGATGCGGACCTTGTCGCCCTCGACGGCCTCGATCGTCGGACCCGGCGACTGGCCGTTATAGCCCCACAAATTCACCTTCATGCCCTCGGCGAATTCGCGCACCACGGGCTCGGCAACGAGATGGAATTCCTTCCAGTCGCCGTTCATGCGGAACGGCAGCGACCAGCCGTTCAGCGTGACGACGGGGCGATAGTCCGGCCCACTGATGGGGTGCAGCGGCGGCTGCATCACCACCTTGTCCATGTGCGGGGCTTCCGGAATGGAGCCGGCCTGCGCGCGGCCGCTGACGACAGATGCGCCGGCGAGCGCGGCGCTGCCCAGAAATCCTCGGCGGGAAAACATATTGGCCTCCATGTCAGTGACCGCCATCGGCAGGCGCTACCGCGGCGAGAGTGGTTGAATTGTCGCCGTCGGCAGGCGCGCCGCCGCCGTTAACGGCGGTCTGCAGGTCGGACTGGGCAAGGAAAAATCTTTGCCTGGCATCGATTGCACCGCGCAGCGAGGCGAGCCGCTGCCGCGCCTCGGTGAGCAGCGCGAAAATATCGACCTGCATGCTGGAGAAGCGGAGCTGCATCTCCTCTGTGATGATTTTTCGCAAGGGGATGATCTCGCGCTGATAGTGGCTGGCGATGTCGTAGCCGGAGCGATAGATCCGGTAAGCATCGCGCGCCTCGGAGCGTACATTCACGGCGCGCTCGGTCAGCCGATTGAAAGCGAAATTGTAGGTCTCCGCCGCCTGCCGCACCCGCACCTCGCCGCCGTCGAAGATCGGGATCTGGAACTGGACGTCGAAGCCGCGCTCGCGGAACGGCGGGCCTTCCGGATCCCGGGTGCGGCGGGAGATGCCGGCGAGACCGAGCAGTGTCACGAAGCGCGTCGCCTCCGTGAGATTCAGCGACTTCGCCAGCGCCGTCAGCTCGAGCCGCGCGATCTGAAGGTCGATGCGATGGGCGACCGCGTCGGCTTCGATTGACGGCAAAGCCTGCGGCCGGCGCGGCAGCGGCGGCAATTGACTGGGCAGACGGAAGTCGAGGCCGCCGTCCCACAGCCCCATCAGGCGCGCGAGCTTTTCGCGCGCGCTCGTCGTCGTCTGTCGCGCGGTGGCGAGGTCGGCGGTGGTTTCGGCGTAAAACACCTGTTCACGAGCCTGATCGAGCTTGTTGATCGAGCCGGTTTCGCCGAGCTTGACTGCGAGCTGCGCGGTCGATTCTGCCGTCGCCTTCGCATCCGTCAGCAACACCACCATCTCGTTGCCGCCAACGGCGCGCCAATATGCGCGGCGGACATCGGCGGCAAGCCGCAACGTCGCCAGACCCGCGCGCAATTGCGCCTGGCGAAAACGGTCGCGCGCGATCTCCGAGCGGAACGGCAGTGTGGCGAGCGCGAGGATGTCGCCGACAATTTGACGCTCGATTTCGCTGGCGCCGTTGCCCGAGATCCGCGAGACCGAGAACACGGGATTGGGCGGCAGGCTCTGCTCGACGAGATCGGTCTCGGCCAGCGCCAGCTCGTTATAGGCGGCCTGGAGCCCCTTGTTGTTGAGCAGTGCGATCTGCACGGCGGTCTCGACGCTGAGTGTTCGCGAGAGCAGTTGGCGAACGCGCGCGTCGGCCGCGCCAGCTCCCTCGGCCGTTCGCACGAAAGCGACATCCTTGTTGATGGTCTGGCTCGTCAGCTCGGAGACGGCATTCATGCCGCTGTCGGGCGAGAGGGCGGCACAGCCCGACAAGCCGAGCGAGGCAAGAACGAGCAGGCTTGGCGCGAGACGGTTTGTCATGGCGTGCTCCTACCGGTCTTGCTTGGGCTGCGGCGCGACGCTCTCGTTGCGCTCGCGCCATGGTGCCGGCGTCGCGGGCCGCGGGCTGGTGTACGGCGCAATCGTCGAATGATAGCCGGCGCGCGCGACCTTGGCCGCCGGATCGGCAGGATCAGCGCCGGCGATTTGTGTCGTTGCCGGCATGCAGCCGGACAACGCCAATGCGGTCGCGGCCAGCAGCGGCCAATTGAATCGAAAGTGTCGCCCCCGCGCTGCGGATGCAGCGGCGGACTTCGCCTCGGAAAGCGTAAGCATGATTCATCCCTGATCTGTCTGGAGACCACAGGCTCACGCACGCAGATGCGCGCTCGGCCTGACGTCGTCGCGCGTCAGATCAGGCGATGGGAGGGCGGTAGTGCAGCGGCGGTGCCGCGCTGTGCAGGCTGGCCACGATCTCGGGCGAGCAGGCGGAAACCGGCTGAAGCGGCTTTGCGACGCTGGGCAGGTCGGCAGGCAGCGCGCTCACGCACATCATCGCACAGCACGGTCCCGGCGTACCCTTGCCGTCGTGATGATCGGGCACGGGCGCGTCCTGCGCGGCGGCCTGGTGATGCGCATGTGCCCCTGCGTGGTCATGCGAGGCGCCGTCATGCGTGTGGCCGGCCTGGATCTGGTGATGCACCGGCCCGAGGTCGGCGAGGAGCGCGTCGTCGAGGCACGGTGCTGGACCGCTACCCCAAGCGAGGCTTGCTGCCGGCGCGAGCACGCAGAACAGATAGGCAAGGGCAATGAAGCGCCCCACCCTGATCCGCATCGATCGTGTCAATCGCAGCAACATTCGCCGACTTGCTCTTCGCGCGGCCATGTTGCACGCGCTGATTTGCAAAATAGTGACAAAACGCGCGTTCGCCAAGCTCCTTCTTACCGCAGTGCACCGTGCATGCCCAATATCGCGCCACAATGCTTGACCCTGTGGCGATCCGCGGGCCATGGTCCCGCCCGTGCACGCGCCAAATCAATCAGGACAAACACCCGAAGCATTCACCCCTGATTCGCGTCAGGCCTGGATGCGCCTTGTTATTGCACTTGTGATCGGTTCGATCGGCGGCGTCGGCATGTGGGCGATCGTGGTCATGATTCCCGCGGTGCAGGCCGAATTCTCCGCCACGCGCGGCGCGGTGTCGCTGGCTTTCACCCTGATGATGTTCGGCTTCGGGCTGGGCGGCGTCATCGCCGGCCGGATCACCGATCGGTTCGGAATCGTGGCGGCGATGGCAATCAGCATCGCCTTTCTCGGCGTCGCCAATGTGCTGGCGGGTCTGTCGACCCAGCTCTGGCAGTTCGTGGCGGCGTATTTCCTGATCGGGCTCGGCACGTCGGCGACCTTCGCGCCGCTGATGGCGGAGGCCTCGCACTGGTTCGAGCGTTATCGCGGCCTGGCCGTGACCATCGTCGCGAGCGGCAATTATGTCGCCGGCACGATGTGGCCCCCGCTTGTGAGCACGGGCATGCAGACGATCGGCTGGCGTTACACGCACATCGGCATCGGCCTCGTCTGCGTGAGCCTGATGACGATCCTGGTGCTGGTCCTGCGCGCGCAGATGGGCGACGACAAGGTTCACGATCATGCCAATGCAGCGCCGCCGCGGGTCGACCTCAAGCTCTCGACCAACACGCTGACGGTGCTGCTCTCGATCGCAAGCATTTCCTGCTGCGTCGCCATGGCAATGCCGCAGGTGCATATCGTCGCCTATTGCGGCGATCTCGGATATGGCGTGGCGCGCGGCGCCGAGATGTTGTCGCTGATGATGGCCTGCGGCATCGTCAGCCGGATCGGCTCGGGCTATCTCGCCGACAAGATCGGCGGCATCCCCACACTGCTGATCGGTGCGGTGGCCCAGGGATTTGCGCTCGTATTCTACCTGTTCTTCGACAGCCTGACCTCGCTCTATTTGATTTCCGCGATGTTCGGCCTGTTCCAGGGCGGCATCGTGCCGAGCTATGCCATCATCGTGCGCGAGGCGATGCCGGCGAGCGAGGCCGCAACCCGCGTCGGCATCGTGATCTTCGCGTCCGTGTTCGGCATGTCGTTCGGCGGCTGGGTCTCGGGCGTCATCTTCGACGCGACAGGTTCCTACGCGGCTGCGTTCGCCAACGGCGTGGCGTGGAACGCGCTCAATATCGGCATCGTCTTGACCCTGCTGATCCGGTCGCGGATGAATGCCGTCAGGACCGGTCCGGGTTTTGCGACCTAGACTGCCTGTCCCGCCTTCAGCAGCGAACAACCCGTGATCTTGTAGCTGCCGTCTGCCTGCTGCTCGAGCGTGTAGAGGGCTTCCCAGGCCTCGCCATTGGCATCGATGATATGGACGTGCTGGGCAATTCGGCTGCCGTCGCTTTTGCTGTCGCCAAATTCAAAGCTCTTGTGCCGGTAGACCGGCGGATAGCCGTTTTGCACCATGGACATGAAGATCTCGGGCGTGGGGAAGATCTCCCGGATCGCCGGCGCGGCGTAGGAATAGGCCGCGCTCGCGTCGTCGCGGCCGAATGCCTGCTGTTGGGCGCGGATGACGCCCTGTGCCGTCGCGACATCGTTGGCCCGTGCTGAGACGGGACCGAAGGCGACACTGAGAAAGACCAGCAAGGCGGCGATGCGCATGACAGGCTCCGCGTTGAAATCCCGGCGGCGCCGATCCTAGCACATCTCGCGGGCTATCGCTTCCGCTTTGCAGCCGGCTTCGCGGGCTTGGCGGCCGCGCGGACCTTGGCTTTCATGACAGGCTGCACCCGCAGCCCGTCAACGAACACGTCGAGCATTCGCAGCACCGAGGATTGCCAACCGGGCTGGTCGTGCATGTAGCACATGCCGAAGAACGCGCGCAGCAAGTCCTCGGGGCTGACGTCTGCCCGCATGGCGTCGGCCGCGGCTGCGCGATCGAGCAGCGAGCCGATCGCCTTGGTCAGGCGTTCAAAGGAAAAGGCATGCAACTCCGACCCGCTCTGCACCGCGAGTGCCAAGGCTGCCACCATGCCCTTCTTGGTGGCAACGAATTCGACCCCTGAGCGCAGCCAGCGCCGCAGCGCGTCGACGGGGTCCTTCGCGTTCTTCAACTGCTCGGCGAGCTCGCTGAGCTGCTCGACCTCGCGCCGGTACACCGCCTCGAACAAATCCTCGCGGGTCGGGAAATGCCGATAGAGCGTGCCGATGCCGACGCCGGCGCGTTTTGCCACGGCCTCGAGGCTCGCCTCCGGACCACCCGCGTTGAACACGGCCTTGGCCGCCTCGAGCACGCGCTCGCGATTGCGCACGGCATCAGCGCGGGGCTTCCGGGTCTGGTCGGTGTGCTCGTCCATCCACGCAATGTAGATCACGAATTGGTTAGATTGAACCCTTACGGGGCTACATCGCGTTGATGCGCACGGGCTTTTGACGAATTCCAAATATTTCCCGCCGGCCCTTGTTAAGCGGAGGCTGCCTCCGTATCTTCGCTGAAGACGTTGGCTCGGATGATATTCGGGCGACGCTTGTCGACGGCGGCCACGGCGGTGGCGCGCTGCGCGACGACTCATGTCCATATCTGATCGGAGCCTTGTATGAACCACTCCATCAGCCTCACCGTGAACGGTGCGCGGCGCGACTTCGTCCTCGACGATCCGCGCGTCACGCTGCTCGATCTCTTGCGTGAGCGCCTCCATCTGACCGGAACCAAGAAGGGATGCGACCGCGGCCAATGCGGTGCCTGCACCATTCTCGTTGACGGCAAGCGCATCAACTCATGTCTCGCGCTTGCCATCAGTCATGACGGCGCCGACATTCTCACCATCGAGGGCGTGGCGCGCGGCGACCAGCTTCATCCCGTTCAGGCCGCCTTCATCGCCCATGACGGATTTCAGTGCGGCTTCTGCACCCCCGGCCAGATCATGAGCGCCATCGGCATGATGAGCGAGGCACAGGCCGGCAACGATCCCGAGCGCATTCGCGAATGCATGAGCGGCAATCTGTGCCGCTGCGGCGCCTATGCCGGCATCGTCGATGCCGTGCTCGACGCGCAGGCCGGCATGGACGAATCCACTCAGAGGCGCTCCGCATGAAGCAATTTGATTATGTCAGGCCCGCCACGGTCGCCGAGGCCGTCGCTGCCGCCGCGCAGCCGGGCGCGGTCTATCTCGCCGCCGGCACCAACCTGCTCGATCTGATGAAGGGCGGCGTAAGCCGTCCGGATCGTCTGGTCGACGTCACCCATCTCGACGGCCTCGACCGGATCGGGCGCCTCGCCGACGGTGGTGTGCGTATCGGCGCACTGGTGAGCAACGCCGATCTCGCGCATGACGCCGACTTTGCCAAGGACTACCCAGCCGTCGCCGAAGCGCTGCTTTCCGGCGCATCCGCGCAACTGCGCAACGCCGCGACCGTCGGCGGCAATCTGCTGCAACGGACGCGCTGTGCGTATTTCTACGATACGGCGAGCCGCTGCAACAAGCGCGAGGCTGGCAGCGGTTGCGACGCGCGCGACGGCGAGAACCGCACTCACGCCGTGCTCGGCTGGAGCGAAAACTGCATCGCCACGCATCCGTCCGACTTCTGCGTGCCCTTGGTCGCGCTTGACGCTATCGTTGAGATCGAGGGCAGGAACGGGCGGCGCGAGATCGCGCTCGACGAACTGCATCGCCTGCCAGGCGATGCGCCCGAGCGTGAATCGGCGCTCGATCCGGGTGATCTCATCGTCGCGGTGCGTCTGCCGCCCGCTGCGCGCGGCTTTGCCGCGCATGCGCGCTATCTCAAGGTCCGCGATAGAACGTCCTACGCGTTTGCCGTCGTCTCGTCTGCGGCTGCGCTGCGGATCGAGAACGGCAAGATCGCGGAGGCGCGGCTTGCGCTCGGCGGTGTCGCCGCAAAACCCTGGCGTGCCCGCGCTGCGGAGGACGTGCTCAGGAACGTCGCGCCCACGGTGGACGCTTTCCAGGAAGCCGCCTCGCGCGCGCTCGCCGACGCAAAACCGTCTGGCGACAACGCATTCAAGATCGAGCTCGCGCGCCGCATCGTCGTGCGCGCGCTGAGCCTCGCCGCCGCCGGTACGCCCGCGCGCATCTCCGCGCTGCCGGCCTCTCCCTTTGCCTCGACGTCCGGAGCCATTCATGCCCGAGCCTAATCTCACCAGCGCACCCGCTCATCTGCGCCACGGCTCGAACATCGGCCAGCCGCTGACCCGCCGCGACGGGGTCCTCAAGGTCAAGGGCCAGGCGACCTACGCCGCTGACAACCATCCGCCCAGCATGCTGTTTGCGGTGATGGCCGTCGCCAGCATTTCGCGCGGCCGCGTGACCTCGCTGGACGTCACTGCTGCCAAGCGCCATCCCGGCGTCATCGACGTCATGACGTCGGACCACAAGCCCGAGCTCGCGATCGACCCCGAGATCAAGACCAATCCATTCGTATTCCGGATGGAGGTGTTGCAGAGCAATGAGGTCCGCTACGCCAACCAGCCCATCGCCGTCGTGATCGCCGAGACGCTGGAGGCGGCGACGGAAGGCGCGGCACTGCTGGCGCCGCGCTACGAGACGCTGCCCGCGCTCATCGGCCTCGATGCGGGTGAAAGCTTCGTGCCGCCGGTCGTCGGCGTCGGCAACCCGACGGAAAATCACCGCGGCGATGTCGAGGCGGGACTTGCGTCTGCCGACAAGCGGATCGACTCGGTTTACGAGACGCCGCCGCAATATCACAACGCAATGGAGCCGCATGCGATCGTGGCGGCCTGGGACGGCGACAGTCTGCAGATCGACATGCCGACTCAAGGTCTCATGCTGTCGCTGGCGCGTGTTGCCGAATTGTTCGGCATCGCCCACGACAAGATCCACATCCGTAGCCCGTTCCTCGGCGGCGGGTTCGGCTCGAAGGGGCTCATGGCCGGTCCTCCGGTCCTCGGCATCATGGCGGCCAAGCTCGTCGGCAAGCCGGTCAAGCTGGTGCTGCGGCGCGAGCAGATGTACGGCCCGGTCGGCCATCGCGCGCCGACGCGGCAGCGGCTGCGCATCGGCACCGATGGCGAGGGGCGCCTGACCGCGCTCGATCACCATGCGAGGACCGTGTCGAGCACGTTCGATGATTTCTACGAGCCCGCGGCCGATGCCTCGCATACGCTCTATGCGGCGCCTGCGATCCGCACCTCGCACGATGCCGTGCGCGTCAACACCGGCACGCCGCTGTTCATGCGTGCGCCCGGCGAGGCGACCGGCTCGATCGCGCTGGAGAGCGCGATCGACGAGATGGCCTGGGCCTGCGGCATCGATCCGCTCGCCTTTCGTCTGAAGAACTATGCCGAGGTCGAGCCGATCACCGGCAAGCCGTTCTCGTCCAAGGCATTGCGTGCCTGCTACGAGCAGGGCGCGGCGCGCTTCGGCTGGGCGAAGCGACCGCTCCAGCCGCGGCAGATGCGCGACGATGCCGGCCTTTTGGTCGGTTGGGGCATGGGCACTGCGACGTTCCCGGCATTGATGTTCCAGGCCGAAGCGCGTGCCGTGCTTCGCCGCGACGGCTCCGGTGCCATGGAGATCGGCGCGCATGACATGGGGCAGGGCGCCTGGACGGCGCTGGCCCAGATCGCGGCCGACGAACTCGGGCTCGAGATCGACCGCGTCGAGTTCAAGGCGGGGTCATCCGACCTGCCCGATGCCGGCATTGCCGGCGGCTCAGCACACACGGCAACCGCGGGTGCTGCGATCCACAGCGCAGGCGCGGCCGTGATTGCGAAACTCGCCGATCTCGCCACCAGCGACGAGCGCTCTCCGCTGTTCGGCGCCGGCAACGCCGGCGTGATCGCGCGCGATGGCAGGTTGATCCGTCGCGACGACGAGAGCCGCGGCGAAAGCTATGCCGAGATTCTCGCGCGCGCCGGCGTCGCCGAGGTCGAGGCGCGCGGCACCGGCGCGCCGAATCCGGCGGCGATGGAGGAGTATGCGATGCACGCCCATGGCGCGGTATTCGCGGAGGTGAAGGTCGATCCCGAGCTCGGCCAGATCCGCGTCACCCGCATGGTCGGCGCCTTCGCGGCGGGACGCATCGTCAACCCGCGCATGGTGCAGAGCCAGCTGTTCGGTGGCATGATCTGGGGCCTGTCCTTCGCCTTGCACGAGGAAGCCATCACCGACCGCCGCACCGGAAGGATCATGAACGCCAACCTCGGCGAGTACCATATCCCGGTGAATGCCGACGTGCCGCCGCTCGACGTGATCACGGTCGAGGAGCACGATCCGCACGTGAACGCGCTCGGCATCAAGGGTGTCGGCGAGATCGGCATCACCGGCAGCGCAGGCGCGGTCGCCAACGCGGTGTGGCATGCGACCGGTGTGCGTGTGCGCCGTTTCCCGATCCGGATTGAGGAGTTGTTGAAGTAGCTTTGAGGCCGCGGCGGGCGAGGCCTTCTCGCCCCCGCGTGCTAGTGCAGCTTCTTGCGAAGAGCCTTGAGCGCTTCTCGCTGCGATTCGATGTAGTTCGCGATGGCCTTGCGCAGCTCCTCCGAATGGAGCTTGTCGCTGTCGCGCTGCACTTCATCGAGTGCAGCCTCTGCATTTGCGAGCGTGATCTTCATAGCGAGCCCTGTTACGAAGCGGCTCCGGAAGCCGGAGGCTGCTTGGCTATGGCTCGAAACATATAGAGGATCAGGCCGCGGAAATTGAGAGGGCTCAAGTTCCGTAAGATACCGGTGGCTCCGTAGGATTGCGGACAACTTCAAAACGTCGGCGGTGTGCAGGCCGAGATCACCTCGCACGGCTTGCCGCCGACGCAGCGGAAGCGATGCGGGCGACGGCTCTCGAAGTAGTAGGCATCGCCCGGATTGAGGATGCGGCGCTCGTCCTCGACGGTGACTTCGAGCTTTCCCGAGATCACGATGCCGCCTTCCTCGCCGTCATGGACGAGGTGAACGCGCCCGGTGTCGCTGCCGGGCTCGTAGCGCTCCTTCAGGATCTGCAGGCTGCGACCGAACAGATTGTCGCCTACTTGCCGATACGAGATCGGCTTCTTGCCGACCTCGGTCAGCTCCTCACCGCGGTAGAATATCTTTCGCCGGCTCTCCGGCTCCAGCGCGAAGAACTCGGCGAGCCCCATCGGGATGCCGTCGAGGATGCGCTTGAGCGCTCCCACGGACGGGTTCATCTGGTTGGATTCGATCAGCGAAATCGTCGAATTGGTGACGCCGGCGCGTTTGGCGAGTTCGCGCTGCGACAGCTTCTGGCGCGCCCGGATGAATCGCAGCCGTCCACCGATATCGACGCTCATGTCCCTGTCCCGTGTTGCAGGTGTTGCGGATCGCGCAAATATGGACCGGCAGCCCCAGTCAAATCAATGGCTTGCAGCTCATCAGAAAAGGACTTGTTGCGCTTTTCAAGCCGTGCCTCTGGTAGCAGGTCAGCAAAGGAGCGTGGCCCGTGACCCTTCATCAGATTCCGAACACCATCAAGACCGACTCGTTCTGGATGCCGTTCACGGCCAACCGGCAGTTCAAGAAGGCGCCGCGCCTGTTCTCCTCGGCCGAGGGCATGCATTACACCACCGTCGACGGCCGCAAGGTGATCGACGCCTCCGCTGGCCTCTGGTGCGTCAATGCCGGCCACGGCCGCAAGCAGATCGCCGCCGCCGTCGAGCGCCAGCTAATGACGCTGGACTTCGCACCGTCGTTCCAGATGGGCCATCCGCTGGCATTCGACTTCGCCGAGCGTCTGGCCGAGATCGCACCGAAGGGCCTCGATCGGATCTTCTTCACCAATTCCGGCTCAGAGTCGGTCGACACCGCACTGAAGATCGCGCTCGCCTATCACCGCGCCAACGGCCAGGCGAGCCGCACCCGCCTGATCGGCCGCGAGCGCGGCTATCACGGCGTCGGCTTCGGCGGCACCTCGGTCGGCGGCATGGTCGCCAACCGCCGCGCCTTCGCCACCCTGCTGCCGGGCGTCGACCACATCCGCCACACCCATGATCTCACCCGCAACGCCTTCGCCAAGGATCAGCCCGAGCATGGCGCCGAGCTCGCCGATGATCTCGAGCGGTTGGTGGCCCTGCACGGCGCCGAGACCATCGCTGCCGTCATCGTCGAGCCAGTGCCGGGCTCGACCGCGGTGTTGCCGCCGCCGAAGGGCTATCTCCAGCGCCTGCGCGAGATATGCGACAAGCACGGCATTCTCCTGATCTTCGACGAGGTCATCACCGGCTTCGGTCGCCTCGGCACGCCGTTCGCCGCCAACTTCTTCGGCGTCACGCCTGATATGATGACGACGGCCAAGGGCATCACCAACGGCACCGTTCCCTGCGGCGCCGTGTTTGCGAGCCGAAAGGTGCATGACGGCCTGATGGTCGGCCCGGAGAACGCGATGGAGCTGTTCCACGGCTACACTTATTCGGCGCATCCGGTCGCCTGCGCTGCGGGCATCGCCACGCTCGACATCTACAAGGACGAAGGCCTGCTGACGCGCGGTGCGTCGATCTCCGAATACTGGCGCGACGCGCTGCATTCGCTGAAGGGCCTGCCCAACGTCGTCGACATCCGCAATTGCGGCCTGATGGGCGCGGTCGAGCTGTCGCCGCGTGACGGTACGGTCGGCGTGCGTGGCTACGACGTCATGGTCGACTGCTTCAATCGCGGGCTGTACTTCCGCATGAGCGGCGATAGCTTTGCGCTGTCGCCTCCGCTCATCGTCGAGAAGAGCCACATCGACGATATCGTGTCGATCCTCGGCGACGCCATCAAGCGGGTGGCCTGATAATTGCTCTCGCCGTTGCGGAGTTTCCTCTTGCAGCGGCGAGCGTGATGCCGCGGGAGTTTGACGAAGCGTGAAAGTTCTGATCCTCGGCAGCGGTGTCATCGGTGTCACCTCTGCCTACTACCTCGCGCGTGCCGGCCATGAGGTGACGGTTGTCGACCGTCAGCCCGAACCGGCGCTCGAGACCTCCTTTGCCAATGCCGGCGAAGTGTCGCCCGGCTATTCCTCGCCCTGGGCCGGTCCCGGCGTCCCGGTGAAGGCGGTCAAATGGCTGCTGATGAAACACGGCCCGCTGGTGATCCGGCCGAAGCTCGATCCCGTGATGTGGGTCTGGCTGCTCAAGATGCTGCGCAATTGCACCAGCGAACGCTACGCGATCAACAAGAGCCGGATGATTCCGATCGCGGAATATAGCCGCGATTGCCTGCGCGACCTGCGCCGCGACATCGGCATCCAGTATGACGAGCGCTCGCAGGGCACGCTGCAGCTGTTCCGCTACCAGGCTCAGCTCGACGGCACCGGTGAGGACATCGCCGTGCTCAAGGAGTACGGCGTGCCGTTCGAGGTGCTGAGCCGAGAGGGCTGCATCGCGGCCGAGCCGGCGCTGGCGGGCGTGAAGGAGAAGTTCGCGGGCGGACTCCGCCTGCCGCAGGACGAGACCGGCGATTGTCACATGTTCACGCAGGCGCTGGCCAAGCACGCCGAAGCGCTTGGCGTGCGCTTCATGTTCAACACCGGCATCGACCGCATCGTCACCGACGGCGCGCGCGTCAGCGGTGTCGCGACCAGTGCCGGCATGTTGCAGGCAGACGCTTACGTGCTCGCGCTCGGAAGCTGGTCGTCGCGGCTGGTCGCGCCGCTCGATATTTCGCTGCCGGTCTATCCCGTGAAGGGCTATTCGATCACTGTGCCGATCAAGGACGCTTCCGGCGCGCCGGAATCGACCGTGATGGACGAGAGCTATAAAGTCGCGATCACGCGCCTCGGCAATCGCATCCGCGTCGGCGGCACCGCCGAGATCTCCGGCTTTTCGAGCCAGCTCTACGATGCGCGCCGCGCGACGCTCGATCACTCCCTGACCGATCTGTTCCCGCGCGGCGGCGACCTCTCCAAGGCGACGTTCTGGAGTGGCCTGCGTCCGATGACGCCGGACGGACCGCCCGTGATCGGCCCGACGCAGTACGCCAACCTTCACCTCAACACCGGCCACGGCACGCTAGGCTGGACCATGTCCTGCGGCTCCGGCCGCGTGCTCGCCGACATGCTGTCGGGCAAGAAGCCGGACATTGATGTGAGTGCGTTGACGGTGGATCGGTACAAGTACCGGTTTGGCTAAGTGAGGCCGTCATTCCGGGGCGTCTCGAAGAGACGAACCCCGAATCTCGAGATTCTCAGGTGCGCAATCGCGCACCATAGTTCGATGCTGCGCATCGCCCCGGAATGACGGGCTGCACTACCCCGTCCCCGTCACGCAATTCACCCACAGCACCACCGCCTTGGCATCCTCAGCCGGATTTGAAAACCGGTGCGGCCTCCGGCTGGCAAACCGAAAACTGTCGCCGGTCTTCAGCGACCATGTCTCGCTGTCCACTGTCAGCATCATCTCGCCTTCGAGCACGAGGCCGGCTTCCTCGCCGTCATGGGTATAGAGCTCGTCGCCGGTGGAGCCGCCGGGCTCCAGATGTACCAGGAACAGGTTGAGCCGGTTGTCGGTGCTGGCGGGGCTCAGCAATTGCTTCGACACGCCGGTGCGCCAGAGCTTCAGTTCGGGCCGCTGCAGCCCTCGCGTGACGATTTGATCGGATGCACCGTCGGCATTCGGGCTCGCGCCGAACAGCGCGGCGATGCCGACGCCGAGCACGTCGGCGAGCGTGGCCAGCACGCGCAGCGACGGCGACGACAGGCCGCGCTCGATCTGGCTGAGGAAGCCGATCGAGAGATCCGTGCGCGCAGCGACCGTCTCGAGCGAGAATTGCCTGATCCGCCTGAGATCGCGAACGCGGCGGCCGACCGCGACATCCATCGCCGGCTCGGCCGCTTTCGCAATAGTCCTGGTGCTGGCGCTGGCTTTCACCTTCACCTTTATCTGCACCTTCTTCACCCGCTTTGCGGCGGCCGGTCTGCGCATTCTTTTGCCACCGCTCACGTCAAACCGCTTCCTTCATGTGCATGAAAACCGCTTGCATCACCCGCGAAAATGTGACCAAATTTTCATACTGGTGAAACTAGGCCGAAACGGCTTGGCCCGCAACGTCTGCGATGACGATATCTGCGAGCGCTGCCATCGGCCGGGCCCAAGGGGGATGCGATGAAGCGTTTTGGTCTGGCCGCGGTCGCGGCACTCGCGATTGCCGCAGCAGCGCCGGCTTCGGCGCAGCAAGTGCTGAAGGTCGGTTCGACGCCGACAGGCATTCCGTTCACGTTCCTCGACACCAAGACCAATAGCATCCAGGGCATCATGGTCGATCTTGTCACTGAAGTGGGCAAGGATGCCGGCTTCAACGTGCAGATCGAGCCGATGCAGTTCTCGGCGCTGATTCCGTCGCTGACATCGAGCAAGATCGACATCATCGCGGCCGCGATGTTCATCACGGCGCCGCGCAAGGAGGTCGTCGACTTCTCCGATCCGATCTACACCTATGGCGAAGGCCTCGTGGTCCCCAAGAGCGATACCAAGGCCTACGCCACCCAGGACGATCTGAAGGGCGAGACGGTCGGCGCCCAGGTCGGCACCGCCTTCGTCGACGCGCTGAAGAAGTCCGGCCTGTTCGCCGACGTCAAGGCCTACGACACCATCCCCGACATCCTGCGCGACGTGAACACCGGCCGCCTCAAGGCCGGTTACGCCGACTATCCGATCCTCGCCTACAATCTAAAGCAGGGCGGCTTTCCCGAGGTGCGCCTGGTCGACGGCTATAAGCCCGTCACCGTCGGCTCGGTCGGCATCGGCGTGCGCAAGGGTGAGACCGCGCTGCTCGGCAAGATCAACGCCTCGCTCGCCAAGCTGAAGGCCAACGGCACCATCGACAAGATCCTCGATAAATGGGGCCTGAAGGCACAGGGTTGATCGCCAGACGCCGATCGATGAAAGCTGATTGATGAAGGGCTTCTGGCACGACGCGGCCGAATTCTTCCCGATCCTGATGAGCGGCGTCGTGCTGACGATCGTCGTCACCATCGGCTCGCTGCTGCTGTCGACGGTGCTTGGCCTCGTCTGGGCGATGATGCGGGTCTCCGGCATCCGCGTCCTGTCGCTGCTCAGCGCCAGCCTGATCAATGTGATCCGCGGCATTCCGATCATCGTGCTGTTGTTCTACCTCTACTTCGTGATGCCCGATCTCGGCGTCACGCTCAGCGCGTTGCAGGCCGCGATCCTCGGGCTCGGCATCGCCTACTCGGCCTATCAGGCGGAAAATTTCCGCGCCGGCATCGAGGCGATCGACAAGGGCCAGATCGAGGCGGCGCAATCAATCGGCATGGGCTGGTGGCTGACCATGCGCCGGGTCGTGCTGCCGCAGGCGGTGCGCATCGTGCTGCCGCCCTATGGCAATGTCATGATCATGATGCTGAAGGATTCCTCGCAGGCTTCGACCATCACGGTCGCCGAGCTCGCCCTTCAGGGCAAGCTGATCGCGTCATCGACCTTCAAGAACACCAACGTGTTTACGATGGTTGCGCTGATGTATCTCACCATGAGCATTCCGCTGATCCTGCTGGTCCGTCACTTCGAGAAGCGGGCCGGCAAGAAATGATCGAGCTGACCGACGTCCACAAGAGCTTTGGCGAGAACGAGGTGCTCAAGGGCATCACGGCGTCCGTGCAGAAGGGCGAGGTGGTCTGCATCGTCGGCCCCTCCGGCTCCGGCAAGTCTACCATTTTGCGCTGTATCAACGGGCTCGAAAGCTATGACCGCGGCGAGATCAGCGTCGAAGGATTGAAGGTCGACCGCGACGCTCCGTCGATCGTGAAAATCCGCACCCAGGTCTCGATGGTGTTCCAGCGCTTCAATTTGTTTCCGCACCGGACAGTGCTGGAGAACGTGGTCGAAGGTCCGCTCTATGTGAAGAAGGAGCCGCGCGCTGCCGCATTCGAGCGTGGCCGCGCGCTGCTCGCCCAGGTAGGCCTTGCCGAGAAAGCCAACGAACATCCGCCGCAGCTCTCCGGCGGCCAGCAGCAACGCGTCGCGATCGCGCGGGCGCTGGCGATGCAACCCAAGGCCATCCTGTTCGACGAGCCGACCTCGGCGCTCGATCCTGAATTGGTCGGCGACGTTCTCGGCGTGATGCGCAAGCTCGCCGACGACGGCATGACCATGGTCGTCGTCACCCATGAGATGGGCTTTGCCCGCGACGTCGCCGACCGTGTGCTGTTCATCGACGGCGGCGTCATCGTCGAGCAGGGACCGGCGAAATCGGTGCTCAACCAACCGCAGCACGCGCGGACGCAGGACTTTTTGCGCCGCGTGCTGCATCCGCTCTGACTGGTTCTTGCCATGAACGCGCGCCTGCCTCTGCCCCCATCTCTCTATGCCGACACCGCCGTCGCGCCGGTGGCCACGCCGCCGCTCGACATCGACAAGACGGTCTCGGTCGCCATCATTGGCGGCGGCTACACCGGCCTGTCCACCGCGTTGCATCTGGCGGAGCAGGGCGTCGAGGCACTGGTGCTGGAGGCGCAGGAGCCTGGCTGGGGCGCCTCCGGTAATAATGGTGGCCACACCAATCCCGGACTGAAGCACGACCCCGATCAGATCGAAGCCGATTTCGGCGCTGAACTCGGCCGCCGCATGGTCGCGTTCTCCTACGGCACGACGAACTTCACCCACGATTTGATCCGCCGCTACCAGATCCCGTGCGAAGCGCGGCAGAATGGTACGCTGCGCGCGGCCTATAACGAGGCCAGCGCCGCCGCGATCGAGACAACCGCACAACAGTGCATCGCCCGTGGGATGCCGGTGACGTACCTCAATCGCGAGCAATTGCGCGAGATGACCGGCACCGATCGCTACATCGGCGCCATGCTGGATACCCGCGGCGGCGACCTGCATCCGCTCAGCTACGCCCGCGGCCTTGCGCGCGCCGTGATCTCCGCGGGCGCGCAGGTGCATGGCGAAACACCGGCACTATCGCTCCGTCGCGAGGGCAGCCGCTGGCGCATCGAGACTCCGCGCGCGGTGGTTCATGCCGACAAGGTGCTGCTCGCGACCAACGGTTTTACGGACGATCTCTGGCCGGCGCTCCGCCGCACCATCGTGCCGGTGTTTTCCTCGATCGCCGCCACGGCGCCGCTTTCTGATGACGTGGCACGTTCGATCATGCCGACGCGACCGGTGCTCTACGAGAGCGGCCACATCACCGTCTATTACCGCATCGATCAGCAGAACCGCCTCTTGATGGGCGGCCGCGGTCCGATGCGCTGGATCAGTTCGCCGCGCGACGTGGCCTATCTCATGCGATACGCGGAGCGGCTTTGGCCGCAACTCAAGGGCGTCGCCTGGACCCATGGCTGGAACAGCCGGCTCGCCATCACCGCGGATCATTACCCGCATGTGCACGAGCCCGCAGACAACATCCTGATCTCGCTCGGCTGCAACGGCCGTGGCGTCGCGCTCTCGACGGCGATGGGCGCGCAGCTGGCGCGACGCCTGATCGGTGGCGCCAAGGCCGAGATCGACATGCCCGTCACCGGCATCAAGCCGATCCCGATGCACGCATTCTGGCCGGTCGGCGTGACGACGGCAGTGATCGCAGGCCGGGTGCGCGACCGGCTCGGGATCTAAGCTTAGCCCTCCGCCACCGCGTCGGCCCAGGGCTGGAAAATCTCGACTGCGCCGGAATTGGTGTCGCCGTCGCGCATCACCACGCTCGGGCAGGCGAACTTCTGCGGCAAGGACTGCACCCGCGCTTCCTCATAGTCGAAGCGCGCCGCGAGCGTCTCGCGTGTGCCCGCAGGCAACCTGGTATCGCCGATCACGATTGCGCCTTCGCTGGCATCGATGCGCGGCTGATGGATCGCGGCATCGAGATCCATGCCGAAATCCATCGCAAACGACACGATCTGCATCACCGACGGCAGAATGCGTCGGCCGCCGGAGGCGCCGACCGCAAGCCGTCTGCCGTCCTTGGCCTCGGCGATAACAGGCGTGTAGTTGGTGAGGCAGCGCTTGCCAGGGGCGAGCGAGTTGGTGGTGCCCGGCGTCGGGTCGAACCACATGATGCCGTTGTTCATGGCGATGCCGGTGTTCGGCGTGACATATTTCGAGCCGAAGGAAGACAGCAGCGTCTGCGTCACCGCCGCGATGTTGCCGTGGCGGTCGACCACGGAGAAGTGCGTCGTGCAGGCGGGCGCCAGAAAGTCCGCGCCGAGCGAGCGCTTGCCGTCGGCATCGCCCATATCCTTGAGCCGCTCGCGATAGGCTGATTGCAGCGCGGCGGCATATTCGACGTAGGCGGCTGCATCCGGCGCGCTTCCCGGCTTAAAGTTCTGTTGCAACAGGCGCAGCGCATGCGCCATCGTCGGTCCGGCCGTGAGCTCCGGCGTCGCAAACACCTTGCCGCCGCGATAGGGAATCGCCAGCGGCTCGCGCAGATGGGCTCGGAACGCGGCGAGATCCTCCACCGACAGCGCGCCGCCGTCGGCCTTGATGTCGGATGCGATGCTCCTGGCGAGATCGCCCTGGTAGAAATCGCGCGGACCGGCATCGGCAAGGTGCGCCAGTGTCGCCTTCAGCGTGTCCAGCGGCAGTCGCGTCTCTGACTTGATGCCCCATGGCGCGCTCGGCGGCAGGCCGTCCTTCAGGAATGCTGCCGCGCTAGCGGGATAGCGCCGAAGATCGGCCGCCGATGCCGCGATCGTCAGCGTGGTCCACCAGTCGACCAGCAGGCCTTCGCCGGCGAGGGCGACGGCCGGCGCGACCAGATCTTTCCAAGGCAGCCTGGCGTGACGACGATGCGCCTCTTCCATGCCGGCGACGACGCCGGGCACGGCGATCGAGCCGGGGCCGTGGATGTTGCGGTCGTCCTTGACCCGCTGCCAGGGAAACAGATCGGAAGCCGCGCCTTCGCCGCTGAGCGGATAGTCGGCGGTGCGCAGGCTTTGCGGGGCGCACATGCCGTAGTCGATCACTTCGTAGCGATTTTCCGCCGCACGGTAGAGCACCATCGCGCCGCCGCCGCCCATGCCGCTGTTCCAGGGCTCCAGCACGTTGAGCGCGAAGGTGGTGGCGACGATCGCATCCACACAGTCGCCGCCTGCCGCCAGCACTTGCGCCCCCACTTCGGCCGCCCGCCGCGATTGCGCAGCGACGATGCCGCCTTTGGATGTAACGGCGGGCTTGCGGACGGTTTGGGCGTGGCTGAACTGATGAGGCATGATGATGTCTGTGTGCTGTCTTCGGTTTGGCTTCGTTGCGCTGAGCTCCGCAATGGGCGGGAGCGTGCGAAGAATGGCACATCGCCCCCACCGAGAACATGGAAAGGGAGGCGCGACATGGCTGGTGTGAAGCAGGCGGGGGAGGCGCCAACACGTGAATGCCCGGGCAGGCCCGGGCATGACGAGTTGTGAGACCGATCAGTGGGAAGCAGGAGCCGCAGGGCTCAGCGGGCGCGATCCAGCCGGCTGGCCTGATACTTGGCGTGCCATTTCGGGCCAGGCCCGCGCATGTAGTGGAGCTCGGGCCGGTAGGGATTGCCGGCGATCCGGATCAGCGTCTGCCATTTGCTGGCGACGAAGCTCAGGGGCTGGCGGAGTAGGGTCAGTGACGCGAGCAACATGGCATCACCTCAGTGCGGCTTGCCGAGCATGGCAGTGAAGGGGAGGTCGAAGATCTCCTCGCCGTCGGAGCCGCTGACATGGATCACCCAGTCGCGCCAATCCTCAGCGCCGGGCGTCAGGATCATCGCGTTCATGATCTGGGCGGCACGGTCGCGCGCCTCGGTCAGGTTGGTCACGGCTGTGCCGCTGCGATCGATCAGCGTGCCCTCGGTATTGGAGCAGTGAAAATAGACCTGGACCATATGCGTCTCCTATTGGGAGCGATTCGGACGGCAAACCGATACCATTCCAAGCCTTCGCGAAACATTCGGGTCGAGCCCGGTAAGGGAATCTACGGAGATTGGTCGGCGCCAAGCCCCCTGCTGGTTTGATCACAAGGGGGTGTTGATCAACTGGACGGCATTCCCACGGCATGGAACAACCCTGGACGGAAAGTCCGGGAGGCGCCGTGAACCACCTCACATTCTGGCGTGAACGCCGAAGCCTGCGCGCATGCGCGGGCGTCTTGGTGGTCCTCCTGACCCTCGCCTCGGTAGGCTCATCAGAACCGGTCCGCAAGAGCGGCTATGTGATCGGCATGGAGACCTGCGGCAGCGCCGATCTCGCCTTTCCCAGAATCCAGATCGACATGAAGGCGGGATTTTGCGCTGGCCTCGTCGCCAGCGAGGAGGATCGGCTGAAATTCCCGCGCTCGATCATCCAGGTGCCCGGTCGTGACCTGTTCGTGGTCGCCGACATGGCGGGCTGGGGCCATACCGACGGCCGGCTGCTGTTGCTCGACCCACGTGCACCCCAGGGACAGCGGTTCAAGGAGCTGCTGACTGCAATCGAATATCCGTTCGGTCTCGTGATCGGTCCGGACAAGAAGCTCTATGCCTCGAGCGCGGAGACGATCTTCCGGTTCGATCCGCTCGCCGACAAACCGCGCGATACGGTCGAGACCATCGTCCGTCACATGCCGGGCCGCCGGATCACATTGCCCGACGGCACCAGGGTCGACGAGAGCGCGCATCCACTCAAGCAGTTTGTCTTTGATAAGAACGGCCGGCTGTTCGTCAACATCGGCTCGCACAGCGACGACTGCATCACGCCGGCGCCGATCACGAAACCTTGCGCGGCGGCCGAGGGCGCTTCCGCGATGGCATCGATCTGGCTGTTCACGCCGCCCCCGGGCGGTATCTTCCCGGCGTTGAAGGCTGGCGAACCCGACCCGCCGCACAGCGTCTATGCGCGCGGCCTGCGCAACTCGATGGCGCTGGCGCTGCACCCGAGCTTTCCCGATGCTGGTTATGCCTTCCTGCAAGGCGAGAACGGCCGCGATCTGCCTGACATTTTCAAGCCGAACGAGGAGATCAATTCGATCGAGCAGGGGAGGCATTACGGCTGGCCCTATTGCTACGATCTGTCGACGCCGAGTCCCGAATTCAGAATCGTCTTGCAGTCGGGGGTCTACAAATCGCTGTGCACCTCCAACGTTCTCTACAAGTCGCCGTTCTCGCTGCTGCCGCCGCACGGTGCGCCGCTGGCGATGCTCTATTATCACGGCGCGAAATTTCCGGAGCTCGAGGGCAAGCTGCTGGTCGGCCTGCATGGCTATCGCCCGACCGGCAGCCGCGTCATCGTCTATGAGGTCGACGACCACGGCTTCCCGAAGCCCGCCCCGGCGCCGGTGCGCTATCATGTCAGTTGCGCGGCCGATCCGACCCACAGCTTTCAGACCGAGGCCGGCGACGTCGCCGCCGCGCCGTTCGAGGAGCTGATCGCAGGCTGGCACCGCGTCAACGGCGCGCGGCCGCAAGGTGAGCCCGTCGGCATGACGGTTGCGGAGGACGGCGCAATCTGGTTGGTCGAGGACAAGAACCAGACCGTGATCCGGATCGACCGGGCCGCGGGCGATGCGCCCGCGCCGTTGCCCTGCGACATACGTAGCCAGGCGCTGATCGATCAACTGGCGGTCTTCGTTGCCAGGGACGCGCAGAACAGCGTCCGGCTCACCAATTTGCGCAAGGGCCTCGTCGAGAAGCATTGCGTCGGCTGTCACTCGGATTTCGGCCTGAAGCCGGGCCAATCTGACGCACAGAAGGACGCGACGGTGCTTCGCTTCATGCTGTCACAGGACGGCTGGATCTATCCTGGCGATCCAGACTCCGGCAAGTTGCGCACGCGGCTTCGCGGGTTAGGCGCGGAGAAGCTGATGCCGCCGGGTGGCGAAGGCTTGCCGAAGGCCGAGCCTGGTTACACGCGCCTGCTCGACACGGCGGATCTGCTGGTGTCAAAAATGGTTCCGGGCATCCGGATGCGGATCAAGCCCGGCCCGCCGCAGCGCAAGTTCTTTGGGAAAACCAACAAGGAATGCGGCGAAATACCGGCTGCCAAGGTCGTCGTCGTGACACAAAGGAACGCTGTAGACAAACCCGGCTTCAGCCGCTTCTTCCGGCCGGCCGATCCCTATCTGAATGGCGAGTGCAGCGACGGCGATGGCTATTACATCCGGCAGGAATTTCTGGTGCCTGTGCAGTAGCGTTGTTCTCGTCCTTGCGACGGCACCGGTCCGAGCGGAAACGAAACTGTTCGAAAGCGTACAGGTGACGCCATCAGGCGAATACACCTTTGGCATCGAAGGCCCGGCCGCCGATCTCGACGGCAACCTCTTCGTCGTCAATTTCGGCAAGCCCGGCACCATCGGCAAGCTGCCTGTCGGCGGCGCGGCGTCCGTGCCGTTTACGGCTTTGCCCGAGGGCAGCGTCGGCAACGCCATCCGCTTCGCGCGCGACGGCACCATGTTCATCGCCGACTACAAGAAGCACAACATCTTCGCGATCCCGAAGGGATCGACCGAGCCCGCCCTCTGGTTTCACTCCGACGAGATGAACCAGCCCAATGACATCACCATCGCCCGCGACGGCACGATCTACGCGAGCGATCCGAACTGGAAAGGTCGCGAAGGTCACATCTGGCGCATCGCGAGGGGCGCCGACGGAACGGTGCAGGGACAGCTCATGTCGGCGCCGCGCGCGATGGGCACGACCAACGGCATCGATCTCAGCCCTGATGACAAGACGCTCTATGTCGGGGAATCCAGCAGCGGCCAGATCTGGTCCTACACGCTCGGCGGCAACGAGCTCACCAGTCCAAAACTCGTCAAGGCGTTTCAGCCCGACACCGTCGACGGCCTGCGCACCGACGTGGCCGGCCGCCTCTATGTCGCGCGCATCCTCAAGGGCACGATCACGTTGATGAAGGCCAATGGCGCGGTCGAGCGGGAGATCGCGCTCAGGGCCAAGGAGCCGACCAATCTCGCCTTCGGAGGCCACGACGGCAAGACGATCTTCGTGACCCAGCGTCAGGGCGGCTTCGTCGAGTCCTTCCGCACCGACCAGCAGGGCCGCGAGCACTGTCTTCAGCGCGGGCGCTGCTGAGTTTCACGAGCGATCTGCTTCCGGCGCAGGGCGGTGCGACACGGGCGGCATTCTTCTTGCTTGCATCTCGCCGCCGCGGGAATTTAGACATCTGTGGCACCGTCAAAGCGACCACGGAGTGTTTGAGTGAAAGCCGTCCATACCGAGCTGCATCGCAGCCACGATCCGCAATTCTTCCTGGTCCGCGGCGTCGTCAAGCGCACCACCGAGCAGCCCGAACGTGCCGACCGCCTGCTTAAAGGGCTCAAGGACGGCAAGCATCAACTGGTCGAGCCCACCATATTCGGGCAGGGGCCGCGTGCGCGCATCCACAGTCCGGAATATTTGTCGTTCCTGAGCGAGGCTTGGGAGGCCTGGACCGCGCTCGGCGATTCCGGCCCGGAGATGATCGGCAACATCCATCCGGTGCGCCATGCCGCGACTTATCCCACTCATATCATTGGCAAGCTCGGCTGGCACACCGCCGACACCGCGGCGCCGATCGGCCCGGGCACCTGGGCCGCGGCCTGCGCCGCGACCGACGTTGCCGTCAGCGCGGCACAGATGGTGATGGACGGCGAGGATGCGACCTATGCGCTCTGCCGGCCGCCCGGCCATCACGCCTATCGCGATATGGCCGGCGGTTTCTGCTTCCTCAACAACAGCGCGATCGCGGCGGCGCATCTGCGGCAGAAGCACGAGCGTGTCGTGATCCTCGACGTCGACGTCCATCACGGCAACGGCACGCAAGGCATCTTCTACGCGCGGCCGGACGTCTACACGGTCTCGATCCATGCCGATCCCGTCGCGTATTATCCTTACGTGTGGGGCTATGCGCATGAGCGCGGCGAAGGTCCCGGCCTCGGCACAAATCTCAACATCCCCCTGGCGATCGGCACCGGCGATGACGGTTACATCCAGGCGATGGACGTCGCGCGCAAGGCGATCGAATCCTTTGCGCCCGGCGCCCTCGTCATCGCTCTCGGCCTCGACGCCTCCGAGCACGATCCGCTGAAGGGTCTCGCCGTCACTACGCCCGGCTTCCGCCGCATCGGCCAGGCCATCGCGAAGATGGGCCTGCCGACCGTGTTCGTGCAGGAGGGCGGCTATCTCTCGGATATCCTGGGCGCGAACCTGACCTCGGTGCTGGCGGGATTCGAAGAGGCGCGGTGATTCTCGCTGAGTAGCCCATCATTCTCCGTCATTGCGAGCGTAGCGAAGCAATCCAGAATCTTTCCGCGCAGGGACTCTGGATTGCTTCGCTACGCTCGCAATGACGATGTGATGGTTAGGTCGACTTCATCAACAACTCAAAACATCCCGCTTGCCGCGAGCGCCTTGCAGACGTGCTGCATCTCGGTCTCGTCTGCGACCATGTCGAGCATGATCGTGGTCAGCCCTTTCGCGGCAAATTCCTTCAGCTTCGCGCCGATCTCCGCGTAGCTGCCGACGAGGTAGGGGCAGTCGGCCTGGAAGGTCAGGAACGGCAGCAGCCAATAGCCATTGTCCGCTAGCTCGCCGCTCTGGCCCTCGTAGAGGCGCCGCTTCCACACGGAATCGCTGTTTTCCACGGTGAGTGCGAGCAGTTCGCGATCGTCGGCATTATCGCGGAAACGCGCCTTTGCCGCTTGTCGTGCCTCGTCGCGTCCCTCGCGGGCGAAAATTCCAAAATTCACGCCCGGCGCATCGAGGCCGCGGTCGAGATCGGGCGGCAGCATCTGCATCTTGATGCAGCCGGTCTCCTTCGCCACGCGCTGTGCCGGCTCGGACTGGCCTGCGACCAGAAATTCCGGCATCAGCTCCGGCGGCAGGCGCGGCCGCAGTTGCAGGTTGCTTGCGCGGTAGAACCGGCCCTCGAAAGTCGCCGGCCGCGGGCTTGCCAGCAGCTGGCGCATCAGCGCAACGAATTCGCCGAGCCGGACATAGCGGTCGGCATGCGACTGCTCGTCGCCGAGCCCCTGCAAATCGCTGACCGCCGTCCCCGTGATCATGTTGAGATAGACCTTGCGGCCGTGGAGCTGCGCAAAGGACGAGACAAATTTCGCCGCCGTGAACGGGTGCATGTAGACCGGATTGACCGCGATCAGCGGCGAGGATCGGGTCGTCTCGCCGATGATGTGCTGGGCCATCGCCCAGGGCTCGACGAACACGTCGTTGCCTTCGAACAGCAGGATGCCTTCGAAGCCGTTGCGGTCGGCGAACTGCGCGACCCGCATCAACTCGGCGACGTATTTCTTGGGGTCGCGGTTGCGCGAAATCGCGGGAAATACGCGCAGCCGCCGCGGCGTCATTCAGCCGCCTCCTGCAGCGGCCACGCATTGCGGGTGATGGGAAGGCCGCCGGTGGCGCGGGAGCCATCGGCAATCGCGAGACGATGCGAGGGCGACGGCGAGATCAGCTGGAATCGCCACCCTTGCGGATCGTCGGCAATATCGGGCTTGAAGCTGATCTCGATCGCCTCGCGCGAGACCTGCATTGCGAAGGCGTCGAGCGGCAGATTGAGGCCGAAACCCCTGGCCTTCAGATAGGCTTCTTTCAGCGTCCAGTAGTCGAAGAAGCGCTCGGTCGCAGCGGGCTCCGGCAGTCCGCGCAGCGTTTCGACCTCTTCCGGCGCGAAGAACCGAAGCGCGGTCGACAGCGGCGCCACCCGACTCGAGACGGTCTCGACGTCGACGCCGACGGTCTCATGCCCTGACACGACGCAGGCGACGCAGCCGTCGGCGTGTGACAGGCTGAAATGCAGCGAGCTCGAGGTCTTGGGCGATGCGACAAACGGCCGCCCGTAACGCCCGGCCGCAAACGACCAGTCGGTGGGTGCGACATCAGGTGCGACATGCGAGAGCGCAAGGCGCAACATTGCGTGCGCGAAAATATATTGCCGCTGGTGTCGCTCGAACACGAAGCGGTCGGCTCGTACGCGTTCGTCGACCGAGAGCAGGCGCCGGCACGTATCAACCGCATCCGGCCCGTCAAAAGTCTCGATCAGTCCGACAAACAGTTCAATTCTGTCGTCTGCCATCAATTGGGCCCATGGCGTCAGGCCGGGGCCAAATCCCCTGCCATGACGGAAGAATCAACTGAGCAAGAATCAACTGAGCGGACCGCTTCTAGCGGTCCACTCGGGCGAATCCTTGTCGATTGCTGGCCGGTTTACGGGCGCAAGCTTGTGCGAGACCCCAACTCGACACGCGAGCGGCCAAATTTGAAAGCTGAAGCCCGAAAACTGAAGCCTGGAGATTGGTGCGGCGTCCCGGCCGACGAGTCTTACGTCTTCTTCTTCTTGGACTTCTTTGAGCCGCCCAACATCGAGATGCTAGCGTCGACGTCCTTCAGCGCGGACTGCAGCTTCTTCTTCTCGGCGCCGAGCAACTTCTGCAGGGCCTTGCGGTCCTTGTCGCTCAACGAGGTGCCCTTGGTAAATTTGATGAAACCCATAACGAACTCCCCGGTTGAAAATAATCGTCCAAATCAAAACGCGAGAATAATCTTGCGCGATGGCGCCAAATAATCAAGATGCAACTTGGTCATTCACAGCTTTGACGAGTGACCCCGTATTCGTCCGTGCTTTGCGGCCGGTTATGCCGCCCTGCGATTGAGCAATCGGCCGAGTGGCGCATTGGGTTGGACGAGAGCAGCCCCGAGCAGCGCGACAAGATCCTCTATCCACTGGCCGATCGTAGCGCCGTCGAGCAGCTCGCTCTTGTAATTGCATGAACCGGTGATTCCCGTCGACCGCTCCTTGAGCATCAGCGACAGCCAGGTCTGGTCGATCGGCAGCACCGGCTGGCCTTCGCGGGCGATGTTGCCGATCGATGCTGTCGTGAGATCAGGCAAATCGAGCGGCCGGCGCAGCGGATTTTGCAGGGTGAAATAGACCTGGAGCAGCGAGGCTGGATTGATCCCCTCCTGCTCCAGATGGTCGGCCAGGATGTTGAACGGCAGCTCCTGGCGCGCATGCGCGTCGAGCACGCTCTGGCGGACCCGGTCCACGGCCTGCGCGAACGACAGCTCCGGGGTGATTTTGGTGCGAACGATCACCGTGTTCTCGAACGGACCGACGATCCGGTCGGTGTCCGGCTGGGCGCGATTGGCCATGGCGGTGGCGACCGAGATGTCGTCGCGACCGGTCCGCGCCAGCAGCAGGGCCTTCAAGCCGGTCAGCAGGCACATGAACAGCGTGCAATTGTGCTGGCCGGCGAAAGCCGTGAGCCGGCTGATCAGCTCACGCTCGAGACTGACCGGATGGTGCCCCCTGGACGGGCCCGGGCTTGATTCGCCCTCGAAGAGGGGAGGCGCCCCGCGCAAATTCTCGGTCCAGTCGGCCGCCTGACGGCGGGCGGCATCGGTGCCGCACCACCAGCGTTGCCAGCGCGCCACGTCCGAAAAAGCCGGCGGCGGTTTCGGCAGCGGCACCGACCGATAGCCGGCCAGCGCCGCATAACGGTTGGATATTTCCTCGAACAGCACGCCGATCGACCAGCCATCGACGACGGCGTGGTGCAGTGTCAGCAGCAACACGTGATCGCCGTCGTGAAGTCGCAGCAGCCGGGCGCGCAGCAGCGGCGCGCGCGTGGTGTCGATCGGGGTATAGGTCTCCTGTTCGATCAGGAGATCGATCTTGCGGAGCTCCAGCGCCTTGCGCCGCTTGTTGTTGTGGGGCTGACCGTCGCCGATCGTCTCGACGGCCAGAACACGGCCGAGGGCGCCGGGCGCGGCGATGCGGCTGACGGGCTCCCCGCCGTTCCAGCCGAAATGGGTCCGCAGCGATTCGTGCCGGCGCACGATGTCGTCGATCGCCTGCGCCAGAGCAGCCAGAATGAGCGGCCCCTGGAGACGGAAGGCGAAAGGCAGGTTGAACAGCGGCAGTCCCTGAAGATTCTGCTCGATCCGCAGCATCTGGTCCTGCGCGATCGAGAGCGTGGGAGGGCTGCCTTCGGCCAGGCTCGCTGTAGCCAGCCTTGCGAAACTTGCGGCCGGCTTGCGCGGCTTTGCCGCCACGGCCTCGTCGACCCGCCGGGCAAGCTCGTCGATCGTCGGTGCCTCGAAGATGGTCTTGATCGGCAGCGACACGCCGAGCGCCCGAGCGACGCGCGCCATGACTTGGCCCGCCAGCAGCGAATGGCCACCGAGGTCGAAGAAATTGTCGGTCACGCCGAGGCTCTCGACCGTCAGCAGGTCGATCCAGATGTCGGACAGTACCTTTTCGGTGAAGCGCCGCGCCGGCACGGTCGTATCCGGTCCGGACGTTTCCTGCTGCGCCGGCGCCAGCAGCGCGCTCCGGTCGATTTTGCCATGGGCATTGAGCGGCACCTGATCCAGGAACAGGAACGCGGACGGGATGGCATGGCCCGGCAGCCGGCTCTTCAGGAAGTCGCGCAGCTCGCTGGCGCTGCTCCGGCTGCCGGATCTTGCGACGATATGGGCGATCAGCCTGACATCGCCGCTCGCTTCGCGACGGGGCTCGACGATGCCGGCGCGCACATCCGGATGGTCGGCAAGCGCGTTCTCGATCTCCTTGAGCTCGATACGGTAGCCGCGGACCTTGACCTGATGGTCGGCGCGACCGAGGCATTCGATCGTGCCGTCGGCGCGGCGACGGGCGAGGTCGCCGGTCCGGTACAGCCGGCTGCTTGCTTTGCGCGAGAACGGATCGGGCAGGAAGCGCTGCCGGTTCTGCGCGGGATCGTTGACATAGCCGCGGCCGACACCGGCGCCGCCGATGCAGAGCTCGCCGGTCACGCCGACCGGCTGCGGCTGCAGGCTTGCGTCGAGCACGTAGAGCTGCATGTTCGGAAGCGCCGCGCCGACCGGGACATGGCCCGTGTCGGTCGCCGGCGCCTTGGTCAGGCGATGCAGCGACACGTCGTCGGAACATTCCGACGCACCATAGGCATTGATCAGCGGCACTTTCGGGCAGTGGGCAAACCAGGCCTTGCAGAGATCGACGGGCAGCGGTTCGCCCGTCGAGATCAGAAGGCGCAGCCTTGCAAAGGCGCGTCGGACCTGTGTCTCGTCCATGCGATCGAGGATCACGCGCAGCAGCGACGGGACGATCTCCAGCACTGTGATGCCCTCGCGCTCGATCTCGCGCGCGAGCAAAATCGGGTCCTGCACGATCGCGGTACCGCAGACATGGACGCGCGCGCCGACCATGGGCCCCGCGAGGAACTGCCACACCGAGATGACAAAACTCTGCGGCGCGGTCTGCGCGATCACGTCCCGGGACGAGAGGTTCAGCTCGGAGATGAGCGAGGCCAGATGGTTCGAAAGCCCGCGCTGCTCGATCATGACGCCCTTCGGCGCGCCGGAGGAGCCGGAGGTGTAGATGAGATAGGCAAGGCTCGAAGCCGCGCGCCGCGTTGCGCGGGCCGGCTTGGTCGACGCTGGCGCGATGGCGTCCTCGAGCTCGGCCGTTTGAATGCGCTCGACCAGCGGTTCGAGCAGCGCCTCGGCCATGGACGACTGCGCCCGTCCGGTCAGCAGCATGCGGGCGCCGCTCGATCCGAGGATGGTTGCGAGCCGTGCCGGTGGCTGGTCGGGATCGAGATTGAGGAAGGCGGCGCCAACGCGTTGCACGGCGATCATCGCGGCAAGCAGGTCGGGCCCGCGATCTGCAAGCAAGGCAACCACGGCCTCGGCACCGATGCCTTCGAGGGTGAGCCAGCGCGCGACCGCCTGGCTGCGGCGGGCCAGCTCGCGATAGCTCAGGGACGTGCGGCCGTCCGACACCGCGATCGCGTTCGGGGTCTTCTTGACCTGGCGGTCGAAACGTTCGCTCGGATTGCCGCGCGTGGCGAAATTGGCCGGCACGCCCCGGCCCTGCGCCAGCAGCTGCCGGCGTTCGGTCTCGGTCAGGAGTGGCAGGTGCGAGATGCGCTGCTCGGGATCGGCGATGACGGATTTGAGCAGGGTTTTGAACTGAGCTGCCATACCTTCGATCGTCGCCGCGTCGAACAGATCGGTGGCGTATTCGAAGAAGCCGGTGAAACGGCCGTCGGCCTCGACCAGTTCGAGCGTGATGTCGAATCGCGCCACCTTTGGATCGATCTCGAGCCGCCGCGTCGACAGACCGGAGAAACGTGCCGCCTCGATCGAGGCGTTCTGGAGGATGAACATGATCCGGAACAGCGGGTTGCCGTCGCTCCTTCGCGCGATCTGAAGCGCGCGCAGGACTTCCTCGATCGGGAGGTCCTGATTGCGATAGGCATCGAGCGTGACCTGCCGTACCCGGCGCAACATGTCGACGAAGCTCGGATCGCCGCCAAAATCATTGCGCAGGATCAGGGTGTTGGCGAACAGTCCGATCAGGCGCTCGCTCTCGATCTGGTTGCGGTTGGCGATCAAAGATCCCGTCGCGACATCCTCATGTCGGGTGTGACGGAACAGCAGGCACTGGAACGCCGCGAGGAGGGTCATGAAGGGCGTGACGCCCTGGTTCTGGCTCAGCGCACGCAGGTCGGCCGACAGAATTCTGGAGAACTCGAGATAGTGACGGGCACCGTGGCCGCTCCAGACCTCCGGCCCTGGCCGGTCGGTTCGCAGCGGCAGCGTGGTGACGCCGTCGAGATGCGTCCGCCAGTAGTCGAGCTGCTCTTTTGCCGCCGACGTCTTCGTCCAGCTCTGCTGCCAGAGCGCAAAGTCGCGGTACTGGAAGGCGGGCGAAGGCAGTGCCGCCACGTCGTTCTTGCGCGCTGCCGAATAATGGGCGGCGAGTTCTTCCCAGAACAGCCGCTGCGACCAGCCGTCGGTGACGAGGTGATGGACATTGACCACGAGCGCGTGGCTGCTCTTGTCGAACGAGAGCAGCGTGACCTTCAGGGGCGCCTCATGCGCAAGGTCGAACGGATGTTGCGCGAGCCGGAGCGCTTCGCGCCTGACGACAGCGGCCCGCTTGTCCGCAGGGCAGGGCTTGAGCTTGATCCGCTCGAACTGCGGCGGCGATTGCAGCACAAGCTGCACCGGCTCGCCCTCGCGTTCAACGATGATCGATCGCAACGCCTCATGGCGCGCCGAGATCGCGGCGAGGCCAGTAGAAAGTGCGGCGACGCCGAGCCCACCCTTGAGGAGCGCGACTTCGACGACGTTATAATTGTAGCGCGTGGGGTCGAGCCGCGAGAGCACGTACATCCGCTGCTGCTGGAACGAGAGCGGCGCGTCTGCTTCCGTGGCCTGCTGCCAGGCCGGCAGCAGCGTTTCGCGATGGGTTGAGGCAGTCTCGATCCGGGCCGCAAGCGCGGCGGCCGTGGCGCAATCAAAAACGTCCTCGAACGAGAAGTCGACATTGAAACGCTCGCGCAGGCGCGAGCGCATCTGCGTCACCGCGAGCGAGTCCGCGCCGAGCGCGAAGACGTCCTGATCGCCCCCGACCTGCGGCAGCTCCAGCAAATTGGCCCAGACCCCGGCGAGCTCAGTCTCCAGCGCGTTGCGCGGCAGACGGGCAGCCTCCTCGCCGCCGTCCACGTTTGCGATCAGCTCGGCCAGCGCATTGCGCTTGACCTTGCCGCTGGCGCCTTTCGGCAGCGTCGCCACGCTGCGGATCAGGCTCGGCACCTTGTAGGCCGCGAGCCGCTTCCGGGCGAACTGACGCAACTGGTCCGAGGTCGCCTCGGAATTCGGCCGCAGCACCACGATTGCGGCGACGTTCTCGCCGAGCTTCTGGTGCGGGACGGCAAACACGCCGGCCTCCAGCACCGCCGGATGGCTGAGCAGAACCTCTTCCACCTCGAGGGGCGAGATCTTCTGCCCGCCGCGGTTGATGACGTCCTTGATGCGGCCGACGATGAAGAGATAGCCGTCAGCGTCGAGATAGCCGAGATCGCCGGTCCTGAACCAGCCGTTGCGAAATGCAGCCTGCGTCGCCGCCTCGTCATTATAGTAGCCGCGGCTCATGTTGAGTCCGCGCAGCATGATCTCGCCATGCTCGCCGCTGGCGAGCGCGCGGCCCGTCTCGTCCATGATTGCGATTTCGGGGCCCGCGGCACGGCCGACCGATCCGGCCTTGCGCAGCTCGAACGGGTTGGCCGCGATCTGCGAGGCCGCCTCCGTCATGCCGTAGGTTTCGAGCACGGGAACGCCGAACGTCGCCTCCAGCCCGTCGAGGATCGCAGGCGCAAGCGATGCCGAGGCGGAGCGGATCACGCGCAGCGACGACGATCGGGCAAGATCCGGGTTCGCCTCCGCCGCCGTCAGCAGCGCGCGATGGATGGTCGGCACTGCCGTGTACCAGGTCGGTTGCAGCTGCCGCATCCAGCCGAAGAAGGAGGATGCGTCGAAACCGTCGGTACAGATCACGCTGGAGCCCGCGGCCAGCGCCGTCAGCAGGCCGGAGATCAAACCATGGGCGTGAAACAGCGGCAGGACGTTGAGCAGACGATCGTGGGACGCGAGCGACAGCACGCGGCCGGCGTTGTAGGCGGAGAGACACACATTGCGATGCGTCAGCGGCACCATCTTCGGCCGCGCCGCCGTGCCCGATGTCAGCAGGATGAACGCGTCATCGTCGCCGCGCGAGGCGCCGATGCTGCTCGCCGGTCCAACCGCAGGCCCGACGAACGCGCAGCCGCCGAGATCATCTTGCGGCCCCGGCATGAAATCGATCACGGCAATATCGAGCGCCTTGGCGACATCGCGGGCGGCCGAGTTCGTGTCGGCCCTGGTGACGAGCGCCGTCAGCTTCAATTCGCTGAAATAGCGTTGCAGCTCGTCCGCCGTCAGATCGGGATTGACGGGGACGCAAGCGCAGCTCGAGGCGACCGTAATCAGAGCCAGTGCGCTGTCGGCACCGCGCGGCAGCGCAACCGCAATGCGGTCGGCAGGTGCAATGCCAAACCCGCGCAGCGTGCTGACGAGCTCATGCGTTCGCTCGGCAATCTCGCCGTAGTTGAGGACCGGCCGGCCGGGGGCGAGGAGGGCGGGGGCCGCCGGCGTCTTGCGGGCATGGAAATCGAGAAGGCCGCCGATATGCGCGAATATCTTCGTTTCGGCCGTCGTGCCGGCTGATTCCTGCGGCGCTGGGCGTGTGGCGTCCGACAATTCCGTTCCCTTTTGATCCGATTGGGCTATTCTTCCAAGAAGTTAAGGAACGCGTCCAGTCTGAGGTGAAGTTTTGGCCCCAAAATCTGTGGTTGCGGGGCCCTGAGCCCTTCGACGGAGTGATTGGGTCGGGCAGAATCACCATGCTGGAGAATGAGCCGGGCACGGGAGCGGAAGGCGGGCTGAAGCGCTGGCTCGAGGGCATCGGTCTTAGCCACTATACCGATCTCTTCGCGCAACACCGTCTCGATCTCGACGTCATGGGGGACCTGACCGAATCCGATCTGGTCGAGCTCGGCTTGCCGCTCGGCGATCGGAAGCGGCTCCAGCGGGCCATGACCGCGCTGTTCCGGGCCGAAACCGCGGAGAAGGCCGACGCGACGGTGCGCCCGCAAGTCCGGACGGAGGTCGGCGCCGAGCGACGTCAGCTCACCACCATGTTCTGCGACATGGTGGATTCCACCTCGCTCTCGGTGCAGTTCGATCCGGAAGACGTGCGCGACATGATCGCGAGCTTCCGCGAAACCTGTGTCCGCGTGGTGAAGCATTACGAAGGTTTTGCCGCCCGTTTCGTCGGGGACGGTATTTTGGTCTATTTCGGCTATCCGACCGCACATGAGGACGACGCCGAGCGCGCCGTGCGTGCGGGGCTGGAAATCGTCCGGGTGCTGTCCACCGCCCGCGCGATCGAGCCACGTGGCGCGCTCAGCCACTCACCCGCCGTCCGCATCGGCATCGCGACCGGTATCGTCGTGGTTGGCGACCTCGTCGGACAGGGCACCGAAGAGCGCGACTCCGCGGTCGGAGAGACCGTCAATCTCGCCGCGCGCCTGCAAGGTCTGGCGCCGCCCAACGGTGTGGTGATTTCCACGTCGACCCAGTCGCTGCTGAAGGGGAAGTTCGACTACCGCGATCTCGGCGTCCACGCGCTGAAAGGCATCTCGGAGAAAGCCCAGGCCTGGCACGTGATGCGCGCCTCGCGGGTGGAGACCCGCTTCGCCGCCGCGATGGGCACGCGGCTGACCCCGCTCGTCAACCGCGAGGAGGAGATCGCGCTGCTGATGGGGCGCTGGCAGCAGGCCAAGGAGGGCGAGGGCCAGGTCGTGGTCAAGTTCGGCGAGCCCGGCATCGGCAAGTCGCGCATCATCCAGGAAATCTTCGAGCGCATCGCGGGCGATCGCCATGGACAGGTCTCGTTCCAGTGCTCGCCCTATTACACCTCCACGGCGTTCTATCCGTTCGCCGAACAGCTCAAATTCTCTCTCGGTCTCGATCGCGAGGACGCGTCCGTGCAGTCGCTGGCGAGCCTGGAGACCGCGATCGCCGCCGCTCATGGCGACATCGAGCAGGTTGCGCCGCTGCTTGCCGCGCTGTTGTCCATTCCGACCGGTGACCGCTATCCGCCGCTGGAGCTGTCGCCGCAGCAGCAAAAGGATGCAACCGTCGCGGCACTGGTCAATCATTTCCTCGGCCTTGCGCGCGAGCAGCCGCTGGTGATCGCATTCGAGGATCTGCACTGGATCGACCCGACATCCCGTGAGGTGATCGATCTCCTGGTCGACCGGGCACAGAACCGGGCAATCCTGGTCATCATCACCGCGCGGACCGAATTCCAGCCGAGCTGGAACGCCCATTCGCATATCACGACCCTGGTGCTGAGCCGGTTGAGCCGGCAGTTGCGCGCGACGCTGGTCGAGCGCGTGGCGGGACGCGAGCTTCCCAAGGAAGTCATCGAGGAAATCATCGTCAAGACCGACGGCGTGCCGCTGTTCCTGGAGGAGCTGACCAAGACGGTGCTCGAATCCAACCTCCTGACCGAACGGCACGGGCGCTACGTGCTGTCGGGCCCGTGGCGGCAGCTCGCGATCCCGGCGACGCTGACGGACTCGCTGATGGCGCGGCTGGACCGGATGGGGCCGTTCAAACGGATCGCGCAGATCGGCGCCACCATCGGCCGCGAATTCTCCTACGAGACCCTGCACGCAGTCGCCAACACGCCCGCCGAACAGATCGAGGCCGCGCTCAATCATCTGGAGGAGGCCGGGCTGATCATGCGCCGCGGCCATCCGCCCGACGCGCTCTACTCCTTCAAGCACGTGATGATTCAGAACGCCGCGCATGCGAGCTTGCTGCACAGCGAGCGGCGCAAGCTGCATTCCCGGATCGCGCAGGTGCTCGCCGAGATGTATCCCGAGAAGACCGAGCGCGAACCGGAACTGCTCGCCCATCATATGACTGAATCCGGCCAGAGCGAGAGCGCCGCCAGCTTCTGGCTCAAGGCCGGCAAGCAGGCGGCCAAGAGTGGCGCCAATCTGGAGGCGATCGGGCATCTGGGCCGCGGCCTCGGCGTCGTGCAGGCCAATGCGCGCATGCAGGGCGCCGACGAGATGGAGCTCGAGCTGCGCATCGCGCTCGGCAACGCACTGATCGCCGCCAAGGGCTATGCCGTGCAGGAGGTCGAGGAGAACTACGTTCGCGCCCTCGAACTCGGCCAGCAGCTCGACGACGACGAAAAGGCCTTCGCCGCCACGCGCGGGCTCTGGGTCTGTCATTTCATCCGCGCCGATCTGACCCGCGCGCACGATCTCAGCGTCGAGCTGTTGAAGTTCGCCAAGCGCGAGCGGCTGAACGAAGGGACGCAACCGGCGCAGCAGACCGGCTATCTGATCGAGGCGCATCGCTCGATCGCGATGACCATGCTCTATCGCGGGCGCTTTGCCGCGTCCCAGCACCACCTGCACCGCTGCATCAACCTCTACAGCCCCGACCTGCACTCCGATCTGATGGAGCGGCACGGCACCGATCCCGGCGTCGTCTCGCTGTCCTATCTCGGCTACCTGCTGTGGTTCCTCGGCCGGCCCGACGCGGCGCGCCAGCACAGCGAGCAGGCGATCGCGAACGCCGAGAAGATCCGCCACCCCTTCACGCTCGCCTTCGCGCTCGTGTTCGGCGCCTATCTCTGCCAGCATTTACGCGATGTCGAGGGCACGCGCGACCACGCCAACCGCGCCATGATCATCGCCACCGAGCACAATTTCCTGCACTGGAAGCAGCAGGCGGCGATCCTGCGCGGCTGGGCGCTGGCGCAGCTCGGCGAGGCCGACGAAGGCCTCAGCCAGATGCGGTTCGGCCTCGACGAATACGAAGCGATGGATTCCTGGCTCGCCGGCTGCTGGTTCCGCTGCCTGCTCGCGGAGGCCTACGCCAAGGTGGGGATGCGCGACGCCGCCCTGCGCGCGCTGGACGGTGCGCTCGCGACCGCAAGACGGACCGGCGACCACTCCTACCTCGCCGAAGTCTACCGCCTGCAAGGCGAGATCACTCTGTCGGACGGGAATCCAGCCTCGGTGCAGGAGGCCGAGGACCTGTTCAACCTGTCGCTGGAGATCGCGCGCAAGCAGGGCGCACTGTCGTGGGAGCTTCGCACCGCCGTCAGCCTCGCGCGCCTGTCGCACGAGGCCGGCAAGCGCGAGCACGCTAGTCTCCTGCTCGTACCGATCGTCGGCAGGTTCAGCGAGGGCTTTTCCACGCCGGACCTGAAACAGGCGATGCAACTGATCAGCGAGCTCGGAGCGGACGCGCCTGTTCGCGAACAGGCCATCCCGTGAGATGAGCGACCTTGCCGCCGCGCGTGCGCGTTACGTGGAGCTGATCGCAAGGCGCGAGCGCATCTCCTCGACGCGCCTGCTCGAAGCCCTCGCCATTGTTCCGCGTGAAAACTTTCTGGCGAAGGGGCCGTGGCGCATCAAGAGCGAGGCGGCCCGCAACTATCGGCTGACGCCGGATGCCGATCCCGTTCATCTCCAGGACAATGTGCTGGTCGCGATCGATGCGCGCCGCAAGCTCGACACCGGACTGCCGAGCCTGTGGGCGCACTTCATCGATTTGCTCGACGTCGGGGAAAAAGACCGTGTCGTCCAGATCGGCTGCGGGCTCGGTTATTTCTCGGCCGTGCTGTCGAAGATCGTGGGCCCGAAGGGCAGGGTGCGGGCAATCGAATGCGACGAACGGCTTGCGTCGCGCGCCGCGAATTATCTCAGCGCCTATCGCAACGTCGCGGTCGTCCATGGCGATGGATGCGAGGACATCGGCGAACCCGCCGACGTGATCATCGTTCATGCCGGCTTCTCGCAGCCGCATCCGCTCTGGCTTCGTTCGCTTCGTCCGCGCGGCCGGCTTCTGGTGCCGCTGACCCAGCGGGACCGCGAAGGCGCCGCCCTCAAGATCACCCGCAAGGGCAAGGGGTTCGAAGCCGAGGCGGTGCAGCAGGTCCGGATCTTCCCCGGCCAGGGCCGAGGTGTGACCGCACTCGACGACCGCGTCGCCGACTGGTGGCAGCGCGCCTCCGCGCTGGCCCCGCTGCGTTTTCGCGGCATCGAGCAGGGGCTGCCATCGGATGGCTAATGCTTCGTTTCATTTTACCTTGATTGCGAATGTAAGTATCCAACGCGTCTCGACGCCGCTATGACTGCGGCCTGATCGCCATACGAGCGCGTGCCATGCATTCCGTTGCCCTGCTGACCGCCAGCTACGCCAAGGATATCGAACGCTTTTCGCTGCTCAGCGAGAGCATCGACACCTGGTTGACGGGCTACACGCGGCATTATGTTCTCGTTAACGATGAGGATCTGCCGCTGTTCGCGCGGTTCGCTTCCGACAAGCGTGTCATCGTTCCGGCCTCGCTCTATTTGCCGAAATGGCTGTGGGCGCTGCCGCCGGCTCTTCAGTTCATCAGCAAACGGCGCGTCTGGCTGTCGTTGCTGTCGTCACCCGTCCATGGCTGGCACATCCAGCAGATCCTCAAGATTGCCGGCGTCCTCAACGCGCCCGAGCAGCGCGTCTGCATCCTGGATTCGGACAATCTGTTCTTCCGCGAATTCGACGTCAGCCAATACGCCGGCGCCGAGAAGACGCCGCTGTTCGTCACGCGCAACGGGATCGACGCCGCCCACCCCTTGCATGTCCTGTGGCTCCGCACCGTCGATCAACTCCTTGGTATCAAGAACCGGTCCTTCCCCGCGGACGACTATGTCGGCAACGCACTGGTCTGGGACAAGGACACCGCGCGCGCGATGACCGACGGGATCAAGTCGGCGACGGGATTGAACTGGGTTCTGGCACTGTGCCGGAAGAAGAAGTTCTCGGAATATCTCATGTACGGCCATTTCGTCGCGAACTCGCCCGCGCATCTGGCCACCCATCGGATCACGGAAGACAGCATCGCGGTCTCGCATTGGGACGACACGCGCCTCGACCGCCCGGCCATCGAAACGATGATGCGCGCCGCTTCGCCCGACCAGGTGGCGCTGTGCATCCAGTCCTATTCGTCGACCTCGATCGACGATATCCGCGACGTGTTCCGCCTCAGTTCGCGCGACCGTCGCGCTCCGAGCCTGTCGCCCGAGCACATGGGCGAGGAGGCTCAGTTCGAAGTGCCGAAAGCTCGCTAGACCTTACACGTCCCTCGTGAACTTGCTGATCACGTTCATGAACGGCTTCGGCTTGAACTCGCCGTCTAGCGGCAAAGGACGGTTCGGCTGCTTGTCGGCGCGGGCAAAGGTGCCGTTGATCCAGCTGTAGCGGTCCGACAGGCCCCAGGTCAGGATCGAGCGCACCGGTCCGCTGGTCGAGATCGCGGTCAGGAGGTCATTAACGCGCTTGGCAACGATGGCATCGCGCTCCGCCGGCGTCCCCGTCAGCTTCTGGTCGTCGACGTCGAGCTCGGTGACGAGCACCTCGAGGCCCCAGGCGCGCAGCTCGGTCACGAATTCCGCGAGCCCATGGGTGTCGATCTCGAGTTCGGCATGCAGATGCGACTGCAGTCCCACGGCGTGCAACGGCACGCCCTGGTCGAGCAGGTCCATGATGAGATTGCGGTAGGCCGCGCGCTTCGCAATGAACGTGTCCTTTGCCGACTCGATGTCGTATTCGTTGATCGCGAGCTTGACGAAGGGGTCGGCCGCGGCCGCCGTACGGAACGCCAGCGGAATCCAGCGATTGCCGAGGTGCTGCGTCCAGAACGAGTCGCGCCGGTCTTTTGGACTGCGCGGATTGTCCGGGATCGGCTCGTTGACGACGTCCCACGACGTCAGCTTGTCCTTGTAATAGGAGACGACGGTGCCGATGTGGTCGACATAGGCGCGCTCGACGCCCTTGCTATCCTTGATCTGCTTGGTCCAGTCCGGAATGTCGTGATACCAGGCGAGCGCGTGGCCGCGCATCGTCAGGTCGTTCTGCCGCGCGAAATCCAGGATCGCGTCGGCACGTTCGAAGGCAAAGGTGTGCGCGTCGGGACGCAGCATCGGCCATTTCAGCTCGAGCACCGGAACCACCTGCGTGCAATAGGTGCTGATGGCTTCGCCGAGCCTGGGATCGGCTTGCAGATCCCAGAGCGTGGCCGCGGCACCAAATCCCTGATGGCGCTGGGCGAGTTTCGACATCGGCGCTGCGGACGCCGATGCGCCCGCCGCGAGTGCGGCGGCGCTGCCGACAAGAAATTCGCGTCTGTCGAGCCTGGTCACGGCATTCCTTATCGAGCCAACGCGCCATCGTACCAAGCGACGCCTTGCAACGCCGGGGTTTCCCCTCGTTGGGTTAACTTTGCCATTTCCAAAACACGGTTCCTTTCGGTAGCCACGCCCCCGTCAGGGAAGGGCAAATTTAACGCTAACCCGCGAAAGCGGCCTCAAAGCCGCATTCGCCGCCCGATCTCCAGACTTATGTGACACTGTTGAAGGATGCTGCGGCGCAATTCGTTCGCCCCGCCATGGTCCAATTGATGAACGGCCGTCACACTCGCAACAATGTTGCCGGTCCCGTGCTCGCATGCTGAACCGCCATTTCTCGATTTATCTCGTCGCCTACATCCTGCCCGCGGCTGTGGGCTTCTTCGCCGTCACGGCCTACACGCGGCTGCTGACGCCGGCGGAGTACGGCGTCTATGTCGTCGGCATCAGCCTCGCCGGCATTCTGGGCGCGATCTTCTTCGCCTGGATCAAGCTGTCTGTGTCGCGCTATCAGGCGATGTCGGCCGAGGTGGATTTTCGCGGCACTGCAATGGTCGCCTTCGCGCTCACCGTTGCCGTCCTCTGCGCCACCACGCCGCTGGTCTTCCTGTTCCGCAGTGATCTCAGCGTTGGGCTGCTGCTTGCCAGCATGTTCGTCGCAATCATGGCGAATGCCGTCGATGTCGGGCAGGAGTTCGAGCGCGCAAAACTGCGCCCTTACAGGTTCGCGGCGATCTCGATCGTGCGCAGTGTGTCGAGCGTCGGTTTCGGCCTGCTCGGCATCTGGCTCGGCTGGGGTGGATTGGGACTGCTCGCCGCATTCGGCCTGGGTTCGCTCGCCGGGATCATCCTGAACCTCGTCGGGGACCGCACCAGGATCGCGCGCTTTCAGCGCAGCCAGTTCGTGCAGCTGGCGCGCTACGGCCTGCCGCTGACGCTGGCCGGATTGTCCGTTGCGGTCTACTCGGCCTGCGACCGCCTCATCGTGGCTTATTTGCTCGGCAAGGACGCCGCGGGCATCTTTGGCGTCGCCGCCGATCTGCCGCGACAGTTCATGGTCATGATCGCCTCCAGCGTTGCTGCGGCGACAGTCCCGCTGGTATTCCGGTCATTGTCGGACAAAAATACCGAGACGACGCGGGAGCGGCTGACCGAGAGCCTCGAACTTCTCCTCGTCGTGGTCGCGCCCGTCGCCGTCTGGCTCGCGCTCGCAGCCGACCAGGTCGCCGGCACGCTCGTCGGCGTCGACTTCCGCGCCGGCGTATCGGCGCTGCTGCCGACCCTGGTGCTCGCCCGCTTGTTCGGCATCGCCAATCAATTCTACGTGCAGATCAGCTTCCAGCTTGCCGAGCGGCCGTTCATGCTGGCGGCGCAGTCGTTCCTGACGCTGGTCGTCAGCGTGGCGTTGATGTTCGTGCTGGTGGCCGGTCATGGCCTCTACGGCGCGGCGCTGGCGACGCTTGCGACCGAAGCGATCGGCTTCCTCGTTGCCGTCGTCCTGATGCATCGCGCCTACCCGGTCCCGTTCGACCTCCACCGCCTCGCCGGCGTTGCCGTCTCCGCCGCGGCGATGGCGGCTGCCATTCTCGTTGCACGATCCCAGGTCAATGGCATCGGCCTCGTCCCGCTCATTGTCGTAAGCCTTGCCGGCGGGCTCGCTTATGCCGCCGCAGCGTGGTTGCTGAACGTCGCCAATGTCCGGACGCTGTCGCTGCGTTTCCTGCGAACCTTCAATCGGAAGGCGTTGGGCGTTTAGCCGCGGTCTCTGACGAGGCTCGGCCTCGCTGTGCGAGGCCTTGGAAACCCCCTTGGCTTGGCGATGTCTCGGTTCCGGCTAGAAGTGGTCCAGGCGAAGGGCGATTTTGTTGCGTCGGTGGCCATAACCGTGCTTCTTGGGCGGCATGTCGGGAGCAGAGCAGATATGAGCCAAGGAATACCGGAAATCCGCGCATCGGCGCAGTTGCTTGCCCGCTATCGCGAGCCCGACAATGCGCGGGGTATCCTCGAACTGGCGATTACGGCGATACCGTTCGTCGTCATCTGGGCTCTGATCTGGGCCGCTCTTGACCAGGGTTATTGGTTTGCCCTCCTGCTGGAGGTGCCCGCGGCGGGTTTGCTGGTCCGCCTCTTCATGATCCAGCACGATTGCGGACACGGCTCTTTCTTCCGCGGCCGCCTTGCGAACGATTGGGTCGGCCGTGCCCTCGGCGTGATGACACTGACGCCATACGGGTACTGGCGGCGCAACCATGCAGGCCATCATGCGAACTCCGGCAATCTCGATCAAAGGGGCTTAGGCGACATCGACACGTTGACGACGCGCGAATTTCTCGGGCGGTCGCGATGGCGTCGGACGCTATATCGTTTGTATCGACATCCCCTGGTGATGTTTGGCGTCGGTCCCTCGTATTTGTTCATCTTGAAGCACCGATTGCCGGTCGGGATGATGGGGCGCGGCTGGAAACCCTGGCTGAGCACGATGGGCACGAACATCGCCCTCGCGGTTCTCGTCGTCACGATGATCCAGCTGGTCGGCTATGGGCCGTTCCTGCTCGTGCACCTGCCGATCATTGTTCTGGCAGCGTCGATCGGTGTCTGGCTGTTCTACGTCCAGCACCAGTTCGAGCACACGCATTGGGCCCACGACGAGACCTGGAATTTTCACGACGCCGCGCTGCACGGCAGCTCCCACTATCAATTGCCGGGCGTCCTGCGATGGTTCACGGCAAATATCGGCGTCCACCACATCCATCATTTGTCCAGTCGAATTCCCTACTATCGCTTGCAGGACGTGTTGCGCGACAATCCGCAGTTCGCTGGTGTCGGGCGGATTACGCTGCTCCAGAGTTTGCGGACCGTGCGGCTGACCTTGTGGGACGAGGAGCGGCAGCGGCTCGTCTCCTTTGGGGAGGCGGCCTTGTTTGGCAAGGCGGCTTTGACTCCAGTGGCTTAGCTTACGCGGCCGCCGAATGGCGTGAATCCGCGCGATCGGAAACGATGGGCGTCTAGCGGCCGTTCAACGTGGCCTCGCCGTCCGACGCCAGGCGCTGGCAGCCGTGTCACCGACCCCTCGGTCATTCTGTCGCAGCGATAGACCGCCAGCTTCGGCCGGGCGCCGCCCTTCCGCCTGCGTTAACCGTCGTATATGAGATTTATCGCCGGAACGTGCCGAATGTCGCCACAGACGGAACGTAAGGCGGCTGCGATTTCTTAATTCAAAGATCGCAATCTGATCAATGACCGGCGGACTGGCATTTCGACCGAGGATGGCATGAGAAACCTGATGACAACGGCGCAATCCACCGTGGCGATGCGGCGTTGGGGGCCTCCCGGGATTGTGACCTTGGCGGCAATGCTCGCCTTTGCGGCTGTGGGCCCGGCCAATGCGGCCAAGCAGGCGCGCCAGCCGGCCGAGGCGGCGGCGCCGCGCGAGGCCGGCGAGCCGATCATGGCGATCGTGTCGATCAAGAGCCAGCAGGTCACCTTCTACGACGCCGAGGGCTGGATTTTTCGCGCGCCGGTGTCCACCGGCACGACGGGACGCGAGACACCGGCCGGCGTCTTCGCCATCGTCGAGAAGGACAAGGACCACCGCTCGACCATGTATGACGACGCCTGGATGCCGAACATGCAGCGCATCACCTGGAACGGCATCGCGCTGCATGGCGGGCCGCTGCCCGGCTATGCCGCTTCGCATGGCTGCGTGCGGATGCCGTTCGGCTTCGCGGAAGGCCTGTTCGACAAGACCAACATAGGCATGCGGGTGATCATCTCGCCGAACGACGCGGCTCCGATCGACATCGTTCATCCCGCATTGTTCATGCCGAAGCGGGACGCCATTGCGGCGGCGCCGGGCCAGATCGGCAAGCTCTCCGGCGAGGCGGAGGAGGCCACAAGGGCGGCCGACGAGGCCAAGAAGGCCGCGACTTTGGCCGCGAAAGAGGCGGCATCGCTGCCGGCCTCGCTGCGCAAACTGGAACAACAGAGGACCCGCGCTGACGCCGAGCTCGCCTTCGCCGACAAGCAGCTCGCGGCCGCCAAGACCGATCAGGCCCGCGCCAAGGCCGAGGAGCTGAAGCAGAAGGCCGCCACCAGGGCCGCCGACGCGGCGACGCAGCTCGATGCCGCCAAGGCCGCCGCACAGCCGAAGCGCGATGCGGTCGCGGCCACGAAGGAGGCGGCCAAGGCGGCAGCGGCCAGGAAGGTCGACGCCGTGAAGGCTGCGACCGACGCAAAGCTCGCGCTCGAACCGGTCTCGGTCTACATCAGCCGCGCGACGCAGAAGCTCTACGTGAGGCGGAACACGCACAAGCCGGCACCGGACGGCGGCGGCGAGGTATTCGACACCAGCATCGAGGTTCCCGTCACGATCCGCAATCCGGATCAGCCGCTCGGCACGCATATCTTCACGGCGATGGCGAAGAACGATACGGGCCTGCGCTGGAGCGTGGTCACGATCGAAGACGGCGACAACGCCAGGAACGCGCTCGACCGCATTACCATCCCGCAGGAGGTGCTCGATCGCATCGCGCCGACCGCGTTGCCGCGGTCCTCGATCATCATCTCGGACGAGCCGCTGAGTGCTGAAACCAACTACCGCACCGAGTTCGTCGCGGTGCTGAGCAACCAACCCCAGGGTGGTTTCATCACGCGCAAGCCAACCGCGCCTCCGATGGCCATGGCGAGCGACGACGGCTGGGACAATGGCGGCAATGGTTTCGGCTTCTTCTTCCAGCGCGATCCGAACCCGCAGCCCGTCAATCCGCGCCGGCGCGGCCAGTATCAATATTATCAGCCGGCACAGCCGATGCAGCGGGGCTTCTGGTAAGAGGCGGGCAGATCGAAGCCCGTCACGATCGCCGCGCTTCGATCACGATCGCCTGGATCTTGCCTTCGATCGGTCCGGACCCATGGCGCGTTCGGATCGCCTCGGCAACGATGTCGGTCGCAGCCTGAAGCTTGCTGGCATCGCGTGCCTCGATCTCGCTGCGCAGCGGCGTGCCCTGGCAGAGCGCGATCGCGACGTGCTCCGGCGACGGCGCCCGGCTTATTTCAGTTCGCGTTTCGATCGATATGTCACGAAAACCTGCGTGTTCGAGGTCGGTTCTGATGACGGCCTTGTCGTGATAGCCGTGCGGCGTCCGGGCCATGAAACGGGGCGGGTCGTCGGGGAACAATTTTTCGAGCGCGACCGTTGCTTCATGCGTCCGCACATTGTCCTCGATGCGATCCCAGACGTTGAACACGAACGTGCCGTCGTCCTTCAGGACGCGCTTCACCTCCCCGTAAGCCTTGACGCGGTCCGGAAAGAACATGGCGCCGAACTGGCAGCAGACCACGTCGAAGGCGGCATCCTCGAAGGGCAGGGCCGCTGCGTCGGCCTGGCGCCACGAGATGCGATCGTCATCTGCCTGACGCTGTGCCGCGACGGCGAGCATCGGCTCGTTGAGGTCGGTCGCGACATAACGGACGCCGGGCGGCAGCGCCGCCGCCACCGCGCGCGTCACTGCGCCGGTGCCTGCCGCGATCTCGAGCAGCACGGAGGGAGACAGGGCCGCGACACGTCTTGCGATGTCGTCGGCGTAGACGGCGAAGATCATCGGCACCAGATATTCGTCGTAGAGCTTTGGGATCGAGCCGGCGAAAACCTTGTCAGTGTTGGACATGCTTGCCTCGCTGAAGGTTCGGACACGAGGCTCATATTACCACGGATTGCCGTCTACCGCGCCAGCAGCGCGGTGAACCCGGCCGGTTCCTGGATCGCCTTGCGGGCCTCTGGCGTCATCGGCTCGCACCGACCTCACGGATCGGCCGCGTGCCGTCCCAGTTGGCCGCGGCCTGCCGGACCTTCTCGAAGAACGGCCCCTTGGTGCCGCTGATGTCGGAGATCTCGATCACCGTGCCCGGATGGGCCTGCGTGTCGAAATAGGCAAAGCGCCCTTTGTCGCCGCCGATCTGGCCCTCATGGCCGATCCTGTAGCCGAGCTCGAGCGCCCTGTCGTAGAGCGCCTGGTAGTCGTGGCTCCAGTAGGACATGTGCTGGAGGCCTTCGTGGCCGGACTCGAGGAATTCCCGGTACAGCGAGGGCGCGTCGTTGCGCTGCTGGATCAGCTCGATCTGGAGATCGCCGGAATTCGCCAGCGCGATGCTCATCTCGACGGCTGAGTTTTCGCCGCGATGGCGAAACCAGTCGGTCTTGACGCGGTCCATGTAGTACCAGGGGCCGACGCCCATCACCTCGATCCAGTGCTTCATCGCGCCGTGGATGTCCCGCACCACATATCCGTTCTGGCGCACCGCGCCGAAGATGCGGCTCATGTCGGCGCTCCCCTTGTCACTTGGCTCACTTGACCTCGGTTCACTTCACTTCAATGCCCGCGTCCTTGGCAACCTGCTTCCAGGCCGCGATGTCGCGGGCATTGATGTCGCGCTGCTCGTCGCCCGGCACGAATTGCGGCGTGATGCCGAGCCCCAGCAGCTTCCCTTTCACTCGGCATCGGCGAGCGCGTCCTTCAATGCCGCCGACAGCTTTTTCGCAATCGGTTCGGCGAGGCCCGCAGGCGCATACATCGCCCAGGACAGGCTGCGGTCGAACGGTACGCCCTGTTCCTTGTAGCTTGCGACATCCGGCAGGCTCGGCGAACGCTCGCCGCAGGCGGCCAGCGCCTTGATCGAGCCGTCCTTCACCAGCGGCGTCGCGGTCGCCATGTCCAATGTCGCCAGCGAGATGTGGCCGCCGAGCAAATCGCCAGCCAGTTTAGCGATGCCGTTGAACGGCACGTGGTCCATCTTGATTCCGGTCTGCTGCATCAGGATTTCCGCGCAGAATTGTCCGGTCGAGCCCACGCCCCAGCTTCCGTACTGGATCGGTTCGCCCTTCTTGGCCAGCGCAATCAGGCCCTTGATGTCGTTGGCCGCAAAATCCTTGGTCGCGACCAGCATGATCGAGGACGTGCCGATGCGCCCGATCGTGGTGAAATCCTTGATCGAATCGTAGGGCAGTTTCGGATAGATCGCCGGCGCGAGCACATGTGTGGTCATGCCGCCGACGGTGATGGTGTAGCCGTCATTCGCCGATGCCGCGACCATCTGCGTGCCGAGCGTGCCGGCAGCCCCGGTGTGGTTCTCGATATAGACGCTCTGTCCGAGCGTCTTGCCCATTTTGTCGCCCAGCAGCCGCCCGATCACATCGCCGCCGCCACCCGCCGCATAAGGCAGCAGCATCCTGATCTTGTGCGTGGGATAGGCGGCCGGATCCTCGGCGCGCGCGGGCAGCGCTGCCGAGAGCAATGCGAGCAACGACAGTGTGATAATGCGCAGCTTCATGGTGTCTTTCCCCCTCAATCCTCGAACCGAAACCGGAATGCCTCGCCGTGCCGGATCACGCGCCCGCCTGTCGGCGCCGGAAAATGGCCGGTGAGCAGATAGCTCGGCGTGTCCGCGAGCTCGTCGAGCAGCGCCAGCCGTGTCGCGATCGCAGCATTCGGATCGACATCGGCCGCATTCGACAGCCAGGGCGCGGCACACTGGATCGGATGATGGATGACGTCGCCCGACATCACCGCGTGATCGTGGCCGCCATTGAGATGGATCTGCATGTTGCCGGTGGTGTGGCCCGGCGCCGGCGCGAAGCGCAAGGCGGCATCGCGATCGTCAAACAGGCGATGATCGGTCTCGACGAATTCGGCAAGGCCCGCCGCGACCACCGGCAGCACCGAATCCTCGAACGAGCCGTGGTTCACCGGGCTGTTTGGCGCGGCATTGTGCGCGGCCTCGAAGTGGCGATATTCGGCGCGCCCCATCAGATAGCGTGCCTGGGGGAAAGTCGGTACCCAGCGGCCGTCGAGGAGGCGTGTGTTCCAGCCGACGTGATCGACATGCAGATGCGTGCACATTACGAAGTCGACCTGTTCGGGCCTGACGCCGAGCGCCTGCATGTTCTCGAGATAAGGCTGGTCGAGGTTGTTCCACGCCGGGACGCGCGGCCGCTGCTTGTGATTTCCGCAGCAGGTGTCGACGATGGCGGTCCAGCGCGGCGTGCGAACCAAATATGAATGGTGGCTGAGGATGAAGCGGCCGGTCTCCGGCTCGATATAGCGGTGATCGAGCCAGCTTCGGTTCGCCTCGATCACCTCGTCGGTGACGTTGGCGAACAGCCAGGCCTTGTCGAACGCGAGCGCTGCGATCTCGCTGACGAGATCGATCCGCATGCTGCCGATGCGCACCTGCCGCATCGCTCAGTTCTTCAGAAGATCGCCGAACGGCATCCAACGCGTGCCGTCGAAGCGGATCAGCTGGAGGCTGGTCATGGGCGTGAAGCGTTCGGGCGAATTGCTGACCGCGGTGCCGTTGATCAGCATCGGCAGGCGCACGTCCTTCATGGTCGTTGCCTGCTTCATCACGTTGGCGCGGGTGAGGTCGTTGCCGGCGGCCTTGAGCACGGTCACCAGCGTTTGCGCGATGGTGTAGCCATAGACGTTGAGCCAGTCGCTCTTGTTGGCCTCGGGCAGGTACTTGTCCATAAAGGCGACCCACTCCTTGAGGCCGGCATCGTCCTTCAGTGCCGGGTCGGTCGCGTCCTTCAGATACTGGCTGGAGATGACGCCGGTGGAATTGTCCTTGCCGGCCGGCTCGAGCACGCCGCTGATCGAGGCCGAGACGTTGGAGATGATGGTGACGGGCTTCCAGCCGATCTCGCCGATCTTGCGGATCGCCTGCGCCGCAAACTTCGGCGTTGCCGCCACCAGCACCACGTCCGCGCCTGCGGTCTTCAACTGGAGGATCTGGGTGTCCACGGTCGGCGCCGAGGTTTCATAAGCCGCGCGCGCGACGATCGCCTCGCCGTTGCCGAGCCCTTCCTCCAGCGCCTTCAGATAATCCTTGCCGAGGTCGTCGTTCTGGTAGAGCACGCCGATTTTCGCATTGGAATGGCTCGCCTTGATGTATCTGGCGTAGGCGATCGCCTCGTCGCGATAGGTCGGCTGCCAGCCGACGGTCCACGGGAAATTCTTCGGATCGTCCCATTTCGCCGCACCGGATCCCAGGAAGAGCTGCGGCACCTTGCGGTCGTTGAGATATTTGTGCACGGCGCTGTTGGTCGGCGTGCCGACACCGCCGAAGATCAGCAGCACGTCCTCGCTCTCGACCAGCCGCCGCGTCTGCTCCACCGTCTTCGGCGGGCTGTAGGCATCGTCCGCGATGATCATCTGGATCCGACGCCCGTTGACGCCGCCGTCGTCGTTCACCTTGCGGAAATAGGCCTCGGCGGATTTCGCGATCTGCGCGAAGGCCGACACCGGGCCGCTCAGCGGCGCGGTGGTGCCGATCTTGATGATCTTGTCGTCGGCGCCGGGATCGTATTTGCTTTGGGCCTGAGCGGTGCTTGCGGCGAGCATCGGCAACAGGATGCAGGCCGCGCGAAGGCGGGCGAAGCGCGCCATGACGTCGTCTCCCCAAAGTTTGCTCTCCGCTTCTCTGAGGCGCGGAGTTGAAACGAACGATCGTTCGTACGGTTGACTAACGAACGATCGTTCGTTAGTCAAGTCGCATGGCTGTCCACACCACCAGCGCGGCGGAAGCGGCTGCGCCCACGACCCGCGAGCGCATCCTCGCCGAGGCGCTCGATCTGTTCGCGCAGAGCGGCTACGGCGGCGCCTCGATGCGAGAGCTCGCGCGTCGCGTCGGCATCCGCGAGAGCAGCCTCTACAATCACTTCGCCGGCAAGGCCGCGATCCTGGAGGCGATCGTTGCCGAGCACGGTCCGGCCAGCTCGGCGAGCCGGCTCGAAGAGCCGCGCTACAAGCAGCTTGCGCGCCAGCCCGCCGCGTTCTGCCGGCAGTTTGCGTTGGACCTCGTCGAACAATGGTCCGATCCGCGCGAGCACCAGTTCCAGAAAGTCATCACCGCCGAGCGCAATCGCGTGCCCGGCATCCGCGCCAAATTCGCCGATCATTTCTATGCGCGCGAGCAGAGCATGATGACGGATTATTTCCGCGGCTTTGCGCTCGCCGGTCTGGTCTCGACGCCGGATCCGCGCGAGACCGCGCGGCTGTTCGCGGCCGGGCTGATCTACATCCGTCTCGAGCATTACGTGATGGGCGCGGCACCGTCGCCGCGGCCGAAGGTGATCGAGGCGATCGACCGCTACCTCGCGTTCTTCCTGTCGCTGATCGCGGCGGATGGCGGGACAAACGACAACAAGAAACGAAAAGCCAAGGGAGAGAATCGTGGCAAGGCTGCCCCTGATTGATCCGGAGACGACCAGCGGCGACATCCGCGCCTCGTTCGACCGCATGCCGGTCAAGCTGAATATTTTCCGCATGATGGCTCATGCCGAGGCCAACATGATCCCGGCGATGCGGCTCGGCAATTCGATCCTGCACAAGCAGAAGCTCAGTGCAGTCAATCGCGAGCTCCTGATCCTGCAGGCAGCCCAGCTCGAAGGCGGCGCCTATGAATGGCGCCAGCACGTGCCGATCGCGCTCGGAATCGGCTGCACGCAAGCACAGGTCGATGCGGTCGAGCGCGCCGACTACGATGCCGCCGGCTTGAACGAGGCCGAGCGCGCCCTGCTGAAATTCGGCCGCGAAGTGGTCGAGAACGTCCGCGTTCCCGAGGCGATCTTCGCCGCCATGCGCGAGTATTTCAGCGACCAGGAGATCGTCGAATCCATCGTCGCGCTCGGCTTCTACATGATGATGGCGCGTCTCACCGAGGCGACCGAGACCGATCTCGATCCGGCAGCTGGCATGAAGGTCTATGACGGCGGCAAGAAATAAGGCGGCGCGCATGTCCGAAAATTCCGAGACCAGGCCAGACCGCTATGTCCGCCCGCCGAGCGCGGAATCGCTGGGCGAAGCGCCGGGCAGGGGACGTCTCGAGGGCCGCCGCATCCTGATCGTCGGCGGTGGCCAGCGCGTGTTCGACGCCGCCACCGATCCGATCGGCAACGGCCGCGCCATGAGCATTCTTTGCGCGCGCGAGGGCGCGAAGGTCGCGGTCGCCGACCGCAACCGAACCTCGGCCGAACAAACGGTCAAGCGTATCACCGACGAAGGCGGCGAGGGCTTTGCCATCGCGGCCGATGTCACCTCTGAATCCGACGTTCAGCGCATGATCGAAGAGGCGCATCGCGCCATGGGCGGTCTCGACGGCATGGTCCTCAACATCGGCACCTTCGGCAAGGTCGGGCTCGACGCCCTCAGCCCCGAGGAGTGGAATGGGATCTACGACGTCAACGTTCGCGGTCCGATGCTGTGTTGCCGCGCGGCCCTGCCGAAATTCGACAACGGCGGATCGATCGTCTTCATCTCCTCCATCGCCGCGCTGAAGGCCGGCTCGCAGATGGCGGTGTATGATTCCTCGAAAGCCGCGCTCGGCGGCCTCATGCGCAACATCGCCCATCTCGGATCGCGCCGCGGCATCCGCGCCAACCTGGTCTATCCCGGCCTCGTCGACACCCCGAACGGCCGCGAGGCCGGCGCCGGCCGACCCAACCGCGGCAAGGGCCACGTTCCCTTCGGCCGCCAGGCCACCGCCTGGGAAATCGCTTATGCCGTGCTGTTCTTCCTCTCGGACGAGAGCGTCTACGTCACCGCGCAGACGCTCGCGGTCGATAGCGGCCTGAGCGGGATGTGATAGGACGCCTCGCGCCTATGGCCGGGGGCCGCGCGCTCGGCAGATCAAATGGTCCAGCGAGACCCAGCCCGGCCCATAGGCCATGATGCCGAGCGCCATCGCCGCCCAGGTGATGTGGATGGGCCAGCCGTCAGGCACGGTCAGCTCGACGATGACGGTCATGAACAGCAGTCCGAGCGCCGCAAACCGCGTGCCGAAGCCGAGCAGGAGGAGGATCGGGAACATGATTTCTCCGCATCCCGAGAGGAAGGCCATCACGGTCGGCGCCGGATAATGATAGGGCCCGCCCGGCAGATGCAGCATGAACTCCTCGCTGAACAAGGTCACCGCGGTGTCGTTGAGCCTGAGGAAGCCTGCCCATTTGAGCATGCCGGAACGCCAGAACGGCACCGCCAGCGCGATGCGGAGCGCAAGCTGAACGACCGACGGCGAGGCGATGGTCTGCACCAGATGATTGGCCTTGTCGACGAGGAGCCCGAGCGCGGGGAGGCCGCCACCCGCCTGCATGCGTTGGTCCGTGATCATCAGACATCTCCGAAAGCAATTGAGGTGAAGGCGCCCGCCTCGATCAGGCCGGTGATGTTCGAAGCGAGGTCGAAGTCGGCTGCTGCGTCCAGCGCGCGTGCAGCGGCCTCGCCGAGCGGCCGACCCGACATCAGGCTGCTCGCGAATGCCGCTCCGCCGGGCGGCAGGTGCCGGACCACGACATCGAATTCGGCGCGCGTGACCAACGCGTCCTCGGGCGACGCAGCATCGATGCGCCCGACCGGCGACGTATCGCGGTTGGCCGCGAATATCGTCACCGCCGCGAATTGCGACCGCACGATCCCCGCTGCCGGGTGCGGTATGAGAACGAGATCGCCCAGCCGCTCAGGCGCAACTGCGGCAAGCTGCGCCGGCGACACCGGTACGGCGTCGGCGGCATGATAGGCATCGAGCCAGGCCCGCTCGATGCGGGCGACATCTGCAAGCCATGGCATCATCTGCGCATGTTCATATTGCGCGATGAAGGCCGGGAAGTCGCGGCCGTAGTCGAACAGCAGCGGTGAGATCGGTGGCGTCTGGCGAACATGGAAGCGCGCCATGGCGCGGAAGAAGTCGATCCCGGTGATGCGCTGCACCGCCGGATAGATCGCAGCGAGCGCGTCGATCAGGCTGACCGTGACATTGTTGCGGTAGACATCGTAGCGCTTGCCGGGTGCCTTGCCGTTCGGACCGGTCACGATTTCAGGCGCAAGGCGCACCGGGTCCAGCAGCGCCGGTGCGAAGGCTGCGGCAAAGCCAAGGTCAGGCTCAGGCGGCATGACGATCTCCCGTCAACCCGACCGGGCGGCAACGATCGAGGATCGCCTGCGCGGCGGCGGCTTCCGCCTGCAGGACCGGCCAATCCGGGATCTTGCTGTCCCACTCGATCAGCGTCGGCACGCCGCCGCGGCGCCGGACGACGATCTCGTACAGCTTCCACACGGCGTCCGCGACCGGGCCGTCATGGCTGTCGATCAGCAGCAGGTCGCCTTCGTCATCGGCCTGCTCGGCATGGCCGGCAAGATGGATCTCCCCGACGCGGGCCAGCGGAAAGTCCGCGAGGTAGTCGAGCGCCGAGAAGCCGTGATTGGTCGCTGATACGAATACATTGTTGATATCGAGCAGCAGCCCGCAGCCGGTCCGCTCGGCGACAGTGCGGATGAAATCGGTCTCGCTCATCGACGATTCGCGAAAGGCGATATAGGTCGACGGGTTTTCCAGCAGCAGCGGGCGGCGGATCGCGTCCTGCACCTGATCGATGTGATCGCACACATTTCGGAGCGTTGCTGCGGTGTAGGGCAGCGGCAACAGATCGTTGAAGAAGCTGGTCTCATGCGTCGACCAGGCGAGATGCTCGGATACCAGCGCAGGCTGGTAGCGCGCCACCAGCCCGCGAAAGCGGGCCAGATGCGCCTTGTCGAGCGGCTGTGGTCCGCCGATCGACATGCACACGCCATGCAGCGACAGTGGATGGTCGCGGCGGATCGCTTCCAGCGCGCGATGCGGCGGTCCGCCTGCGCCCATGTAGTTCTCGGCGTGGACCTCGAAGAAGCCGCGCCGCTGGTTCGCGCCCAGGATCGCCTGAAGGTGTTCGGGCTTGAAGCTCGTCCCGGCGACGCCGCCGATGGGCGCGGAATAGCGGAGGGGCACCGCAGACATGTCAGGCGCGATTGCCGTCGTCATGGTTTCTCTCCGCTCTTCCCTGTTGTCGTGCTCGTGTCGCAGCGCGTCAGACCGGCTTGAGCGAGCCCTTCTTGCCGCCCGGCAGCTCGATGCTGGTGCAGGTGCCGCCCTGGACGAATTTCCATGCATTGCCCTGGAAGTCGGTGGTCGAGGTGCCCTGGCAGGTCGTGCCCGGTCCGGCGGCGCAATCGTTCTGGCCCTTCAGCGCGACGCCGAAGCATTTTTCCTTTTTGGCCGCGATGGCCGCGTCGCCCTCGGCCTTGGTCAGCGGAGCAGCAGCGGCCAGGGTCGCAAGTGCGGTCGACATGGCGCCGGCGAGAACGAGCGTGGTCACGGCAAGTTTGGCAGACATTGAAGATTCTCCTGTTCGAGATGGCATCGCCTGGCAGGCGAAGAGCGCCTTGTTCGGTTCGCCTCGCACCCAGCTCGTGTTACCGATCGAGCAGGTCACGAGTTTGTGAGGCCGTTGGATGGGCGCACGGGCTGTGCGCTTGGACCGGATTAGCGGGTGACGGGCGGGTCAATCCAATGCCTAGTCTCTATCGAGACCTTAGCCGGAGAGCATTGGCGGCGGCACGCGGTGCCTGTCACAGGTAACGAATGCACGCGTGCCACGTAGAACGGTAACAGGAGGTGGCCAGTCGCCGCTTTGCCGGAGAACGGAAACAGCGATGAATGTTGATCCCGGACGGCACCTGCGCGCGATCGCGAAGCTGACGGTCAGCATCCGCCTCGCCGTCTCGGCACTGGTCCTGACCGCGATCCTTTTGACCGCGGCCCTCTCCAGCCTGTTGTGGTGGCGCACGGCGGAAGCGGCTAGCCGGCAGCTCGCATCGACCATCAACGAGCAGATCGTGGCCGCTGTCCGCAAAGAGGTCGCCGCGATCGTGGACGAGGCGCGTGCCGCCCATACCGCGATCCGAACCCTGTTCCTGCAGAACGTGCTCGACACCCGCGAGGCCGACAAGCGCGAATTCGTGTTCCTGTCGCAATTGCAGTCGCAGGCGACGATCTCCTGGGTCGCCTTCGGCTGGCCCGATGGCTCCTTCTTCGCCGCGCACAAGCTCGGCGACCGCCGGCTGGAGATGATGGAGATCTCCCTGACCGATCACGCCGGCCAGCGCCGCATCGACGAATACGAGGTGGTGCCCGGCGACATCGAATTCGCCAATCGCCGTTTCGAGCCGACCGATTTTCGCGTCGCCGATCGCGCTTGGTTCAAGACCGGGCTCGACGCGCAGGAGCCCCAATGGTTCAGGGTTGTGGACCATCCGACCGGAGAGCGGCCTTCGATCGCCTTTGCCGGTCCGATCGACGTCTACCAGGAGCGGCAGGGCGTCCTCGCCATCGTCATCGAGTACACCAGGCTCGCGCGCTTCCTGTCGCAGCTCGAGGTCGGGCGCACCGGAACGGCTTTCATCATCGACGGCAGTGGCGAGCTGATCGCGGCGCCCGACAAGGACGCCGACGAGCTGCACGTTGCGAAGGGCGATACGACGCTGTTGCCGCTGGCGCGGATGGCGCTCGTGAAGGCGGGCGAGGATGGTCGCAAGGACGCCTGGCGAAGCCGGTTGACATCGGCTGGCGCGGCTTACGAAGTGGCGCTCACGCCGCTGCCGTTTCCCGGCTGGTCGCTGGCGACCGTGATCCCCGAGGCCGAGTTCCTCGGCCCGGTCGAGACGACGTTGCGCCGCCTGATCCTCGGCCTTGCCATCGGCGCCGTGCTCGCGGCATTGGCCTCGGCGATGCTGGCGCGTTCCGTCATCGCGGCGCCGCTGTCGCGCGTCGTCGGCGAGCTCCGCCATGTCGAAGCCTTCGCGCTGGAGCAGGTCCGCCGCCATCCATCGCGGCTCAAGGAGATCGCGAGCCTGTCGGGCGCGATCGCCGAGATGGCGGCGGGCCTGTCGGCGTTTCGCAAATTCATCCCGGCCGATCTGGTCCGCTCGCTGTTGCGCCAGGGCGTCGAGGCAAAACCCGGTGGCAGCATGCAGGAGCTCAGCGTGATGTTCGTCGACATCGCCGGCTTCACCGGGCTGTCCGAGCGGCTCGGCGATCGCGTGGTGCCGTTGTTGTCGCGCTATCTCGACCTCGCCTCCGAGGCCGTCGTCGCCAATGGCGGCACCATCGACAAATTCATCGGCGACGCCGTGATGGCGTTCTGGGGCGCCCCGCAGCCACAGGCCGACCACGCGCTGCGCTGCTGCCGTGCGGCGCTCGGCTGTTGCAGGGCCATCGCGGCGTCGGGCCTTGCCGACGATCTCGGCCAGCCGCTCCAGATCCGGATCGGCATCAATTCCGGCCGCATGCTGGTCGGTAATATCGGCTCGGAATTGCGTCTGAACTACACCGTGATCGGCGATGCCGTGAACGTCGCGAGCCGCCTCGAGGGCGCCAACAAATCCTACGGCACGCAAATCCTCATTGGCGAAGCGACCGAACGTCTCGCACGCGGCGCCATCGTCACGCGCGAGATCGATAGCATCGCCGTGTATGGACGCGAGGAGGGTTTTGCAGTCTATGAATTGATCGGACTTGCCGGGGAGGGCGGCGGCGACCAGGCAGCCTGCTGGATCGGGCGCTACGAGCAGGGGCTCGCCAGCTATCGCGCTCGCCGGTTTGCGGCTGCACTCGCCGATTTCGAAGCCGTGCTGAACATGCGTGGCCCGGATCGCCCGGCCGAACTGATGCGCGACCGCTGCCGGCAGTTGGTTGAGAGCGCGCCTGATGTTGCGTGGCGCCCGGTCGCGGCACTGACGACGAAGTAGTCGCGAAAGATTGGCGCGCTGACGGGAAGCGAGCTGGCGACGATCCTGTCTGCATGATACGCAACTGACACCACCCGTCCTCTTGCGCTCCCGGACCACCTCAAGACATGAAAACCACACTGCTGAAATCCGAAGACTACGCTCGCTCGCCCTGGAAGAACGGCGGCGGCATCTTCACCGATATCGCGGATGCCCATCGCGCTGATTCCAGCGTGAAGGATTGGGACAGCCTGCTGTGGCGTTTCGCGGCGACCCCGATCGTGGCGCCCGGCCCGTTCTCCCATATGCCCGGCATCGACCGGTTGCAGATGGTGGTCGGCGGCCGCGGGCTGGTGCTGAAGTCGCCCACCCAGGAATTCGACGAGCGCGAGCCGTTCACCACGGTGCGCTTCACTGGCGAGCACGCGATCGTCACCGAGCTCGAGGAAGGGCCAGTCGAGGTCGTGAATTTGATGGGCCGGCGCGGTGCGGTCGCGCTAGAACTCGAAGCGCTCAGGGAGCCCGGTGAGCGGCGATTATCCGCCGGCACGCATCTGGTCTATGCGGCGCGCGGCGACTGCGGCATCCGTCTTGACGGCACGGATTTTTCGATTTCGCACGAAAACACGTTGAAGGTCGAACTGACGGGGGCATCGACGCTTGCGCTCGTCTCGGGGCTGGCCGTGCTGGGCTCTATTCAAATCGTCGGCTGAACGGCGTTCCCGCCCATCAGAGCGATGCGTACAATCCGTGCAACTGGCTAGGTTGACGCCGTCGCGCCGGAGCACGATATCTGCCCTGATGCAGCCGCCGCCCAAAGCACGATGCGGGCGGCCACGATATGAACGGGCAGATATGATCCTAGAGAAGAAATCCGCCACGCTGTCCGATGGCGTCGTCGACTGGCTGATCAACGGCACGCGCGACCAGCGCTTCATCGACGTTATCTTTGCCGAGATGTGCATCCGGCTTCAGCAGGCCGGTATTCCGCTGGCGCGGTCGACGCTACACGTGCTGATCCAGCACCCGCAATGGCTTGGCGCCCGCTTCATGTGGTCCGACGGCATGCGCGAGGCGGAGATTGCGCGGGTCGACTATGACGTCCGCGAGCGGTCCGAGTTCATCGGTAGTCCCGCCAGCGAAATGTTCGAAGGCGCAACCGAGTTGCGCGAGAATCTCGAAGGCGACCCCGCGCTCGGCCGCAAGCACACGCTTTATCGGGAGATGCGCGCGCAGGGCCTGACCGACTATGTGGCCTGGCCGCTCTACCATACGCTCGGCAAGCGCCATCTCGTCACCTTCGCGACCGACCGGCCCGGCGGTTTCGACGACGCGCATATCGCCGCCCTCAAGAACATATTGCCGGTGCTGTCGCTGGTCAGCGAGATCCGCATCAAGAACCGATTGGCGCGGACGCTCCTTGAGACCTATGTCGGCTCCCACGCCGGCGAGCTCATCCTGGCCGGCGCCACGCGACGCGGCACCGGCACGACGGTGCGCGCCGCGATCATGATCTGCGATCTGCGCGAATTCACCAAGATTTCGGACAACTGGCCGCGAGACGACGTCATCGATCTGCTCAACGATTATTTCGACGCGATGTCGGAGCCGATCGCCCGGCATGGCGGCGAGATCCTGAAATTCATCGGTGACGGCCTGCTCGCCATCTTCCCGCTGAGCGAGCCCAATGCCGGTGCAAACCTGCTGCACGCCGTGACCGAAGCCCGGCAGGCCATGATCGCGTTGAACGCGCGCAACGACGGCACCGGCCGCGCGCCGCTGAACTACGGCATCGGCGTCCATGTCGGCGACGTCATGTACGGCAATATCGGATCGTCCACCCGGCTCGACTTCACCGTGATCGGTCCCGCCGTCAACATGGCCTCGCGCCTCGAAGCCCTGACCAAGCAATTGGGAAAGACGGTGCTGCTGTCACGCGAATTCGCCGATCTCGTTGGCAGCCAGTTCGATCTGGAGCGCGTCGGAGAGCACGCGGTGCGCGGCTTCAGCGAGCCGATCGAGCTGTTTGCGTATCAGGGCTGAGGCAAGGAAACATCACTGTTTCGATCCGGTCCAGCTTCCGACACATCCATCGGATCGCCGGAACGTACCGGAGCCGCTGCGGCCTGAAAATCGGCCGGACATGGTCCAGGTCAGGCTTCCGGCGGCACCGACCCCGGATGTGGAGCCGTTCGGACTGACTTGAGCGGTGCCGTACTGTCCGACCAGCTGGCCGCCGGTGATGACCACCGTATCGGTGGAGGTGCCGCAGGACGCGCCGACACTGGTCAGGACCCATGCTCCGTCGAGATTGCCGCCTCCGCCGCTCTTTTGCGGCGCGCGGCGCGGCTCGTCGTCCGCGGGCTTGCTGCGTCGTGCCGGCTTCGAAGGCTCGGCCGCCCGCGGCGTCTCGCGCGAACCGGACAGCGATTTTTCGTCGTTGCCGATGCTGCCGCCGGCGCTCCCCGACTGCGCACGCGCCATGCCGGGCACGGCGATGATTGCGAGCGCGGCTGACAACAGGGCGGCTTCACAAAAAGCGCGAAAATGATTTTGCATATTGCACTGGTTTCAAATGAACAGGTCTTGACGGCGGATCGTATTGCCAATGCGCGAGTGTGTCACTACGCTTGGCCCTGGGTCGCCCAAACGTTGCTTCGATCGGCCGCATGTTCATGCCAAAATTCCTCCGCATCGGAATCCATCAGTCGAACGTATCGGGTTACACGTCGAAGGCGTGGTGTGTCCGGCGCGTCGGCACGGCGATCCTCCTGAAGTGGGGCGCCGTGGAGGTCCAGGGCGCCGGTGACGGACGAAAGGTCTATTGGACGCGTCTGCCGCAGGAGAAGACAATTCGCTGTGGCAGCGCGCAGCGTGCCCAGGATTACGCAAAGGCCGCGATCGCGCGGCGCCGCAACCATCGTTATGAACCGCTGGCCGGCGCGATCGTGCTCCGGCGCCGGCCGGCCGCAGGCAACACCGAGCTCAAGCGAGCGCTCGCCACGATCCTGATCGTCGATATCGTCGGCTCCACCGCAAAAGCGGCAAAGCTCGGCGATGTCCGCTGGACCAAAATCATGGGGCATTATTACGCGGCGGTCCGCAAGGAGCTGAAGAGTTCGCGCGGCAAGGAAGTCACGACGACTGGCGACGGCGTGCTGGCGACATTCAAGACGCCGGCTGCCGCAATCAATTGCGCGACCGCGCTCCAGAAGGCCGTGCGTACGCTCGGTCTCGAGATCAGGGTCGGCCTGCATGCCGGCGAATACACCGTGAGCGGCACCGAGGCGGTCGGCCTCGCCTTCCACATCGGCACCCGCGTCGCCGCAAAGGCGCGCGCCGGCGAAGTCTTGGTCTCCAGCGCAGTCAAGGAGCTGCTGGCGTCGCAGTCCGAAATCCGCTTCAGGGACCACGGCGTGCACCAGCTCAAGGGCGTGCCGGAACGATGGCGGCTGTGGCGGGTGGAGGGCTGAGGCGATTGGGCGGGCCGCATCCACGCCCTCATCTCATCTGGACGACGATTTTCCCCTTAGCTCGTCCCCTTTCGAGATACGCCAGCGCCTCTTTCGCTTGTTCGAACGGAAAGACCTTGTCGATCACCGGCCGGATACGCTCCGCCTTGAGAAGCTCGCCGATCTCGGCGAGTTGGCTGCCGTCCGGGTGCACGAACACGAACGAATAGTCCGCGCCGATTTTGCCGGCCTGGCGAATAATCTTGCGGCTCAGCAATCCGAACAGCAGCACCATGAAGACATTCATGCCCCGGGCGCGCGCGAACGCGGCGTCCGGCGGCCCGACCAGCGAAGCAATCCTGCTCCCCCGCTTCAGGATCCGAAGCGATGTCTCGAGCGCGTCGCCCCTGAGCGTACCCAGCACCGCGTCGTAGTCCCGCAGCACCGCCTCGAATTGCTGGGTCTTGTAGTCGACCACCTCGTCAGCCCCGAGGCTGCGCACCAGATCGATATTGCCGGTGCTGGTCGTCGTCCCCACTTTTGCTCCGAGATATTTCGCGAGCTGGATCGCGAACGTGCCGATCCCGCCGGCGCCCGCGGGAATGAACACCTTCTGGCCGGGCCTCAGAAGGACGCGCTGCTTGAGCGCTTGCCACGATGTCAGGCCGACCATCGGAATCGAGGCCGCCTGCACGAAGTCCAGGTTCGGCGGCTTGAGTGCGGCGGCATCCTCCGGCACGATCGCGAATTCTGCGAGAGCGCCGGTGCCGAGATCGAAGATGCTGGCAAAGACGGCGTCCCCCGGCTTGAAGCGGGTCACGCGGCTTCCGACCTCGACGACGACGCCCGCCAGGTCGCTGCCCAGCGTGGCCGGCAGCTGAAACTTGAGGATCGGCTTGAACGTCCCTTTCGGAATCATGTTGTCGATTGGGTTCAAGCCCGCGGCGTGAACCTGGACCAGGATTTCGTTCGGCTTCGGCGTCGGCCGGGGGATGTCGGCCAACGCGATCTGGTCCGGCTTGCCGTAGCGCTTGAAGACGAGTGCTTTCATTTTTCCTCTCGGTCCGGAGGTTCTTCGCGACGGCAAGCTTGCGCCCCTCAGAAAGCCCGCGCCATGCGGGCGGGCTGCGACGCCGCCACCGCATCGAGCCGCAAATCCTTTCGGATCCCGGCATCCACCAGGGCTGCGGGCGCAAACCTGCGTAGCAATCGCAGGCGCTTCGCAAGGCTGCCGGCCGCGTATTTGAGCTGCGGGCGCGCCGCGCTCGCGGCCTTCAACACGGTCTCGGCCACCACGCCGGGCTGTTCGGCCGTCGCCATCACCTCGTTCACCCGCTTGGTCACGCCGGCGCGCGCCTCGCGATATTCGTCGAGCGTGGCGTCGGGCTCCATGAAGTTCGCGTCGAACGGCGTCTTGGTGTAGGCGGGCTCGACCACCGAGACCCGGATGCCCCGCGTGCGCAGTTCATGGTCGAGCGATTCCGAATAGCCTGCCACCGCGTGCTTGGTCGCGGCATAGAGCGCGCCATAGGGCATCGGCAGAAAGCCAAGCACCGAGCCGATATTGATGATGCGGCCATTCCCCTGGCGCCGCATGTGCGGCACGACGGCGCGCGTCATCCGGATCAGGCCGAAGAAGTTCGTCTCGAAAATCGCGCGCGCCTGCTCCATCGAGCTCTCTTCCGCGCCGGCAGGGGCAACGCCGAAGCCGGCGTTGTTGACGAGCAGGTCGATGCGGCCCTCGCGCCGGATCACTTCGCCGACGGCGGCTTCCACCGATGCATCGCTGGTGACGTCGAGGGCCAACATCTCGAACGCCTGCTTGCCGGCCTGCGCGCCCCGCCTGCTGGTGCCGAACACCTTGTAGCCGGCATTTGCGAGCCGCTCCGCCGTGGCCTGACCGATGCCTGAGGAGGCGCCGGTCACCAGCGCGATCTTCGGTTTAATCCTGTTCATAGTGCCTCTCCGACGCCACTACCGGGCCTGAAATCGTTTGATTACGATCGTAACTATTGATATAGATGACGATCGTAATTATAAAAGTCAAGCCCCGTGCCCAAATCCCTTGTCCAAGGATCGGTCCCATGCGCGTCTCAAAGGAACAGGCTGCCAAAAATCGCGAGCATATTCTCGAGACCGCCTCCCAGCTGCTGCGGGAGCGCGGCATCGCCGGCGTCGGTGTCGACGCGCTCGCCGAGGCGGCCGGGATGACGCACGGCAGCCTGTACAGCCAGTTCGGCTCCAAGGAGCGTCTGGTCGAGGAAGCGGTCGCCCATGCGATCAAGGCCAAAGGCCAGGAATTGCCCGAGGCCTTCGCGCTCGAGGACTATGTTTCGCAGTATCTCTCCCCGGGGCATCGCGACGATGCCGCCGCCGGCTGTCCCTTCGCTGCGCTCGCCTGTGAGGTGTCACGTCAAGGCAGCGGCTTGAGGCAGCGCTTCACCGCCGGCGTGCGCGGCGTGATCGGCTTGCTGAGCAGCCGGATGGCCTCCACGCTGAAGCCACGCCAGCGCGAGGACAAGGCGCTCGCCGCGGCCGCCTCCATGGTTGGCGCCCTCGTGCTCGCCCGCGCCGTGGACGATCCCAAGCTGTCGGACGATATTCTTCGCGCGACGAGGAATTCGCTGGCGGAGTGAGGCGCGTCTCGGCGGGGCGCCGAACCTCAGGAACAAAATTTCGGTGACGACGTTCGATGTCGCGGACAGCCAAAGCCGATGGCTGCCGATCTTCGACATCGACATACGTTTCGAACGCGCATGGATGACTACAGCGATCTGGTGCTCGGCATGTTGGCCGTGGCGGTCGCTGCCCTCCTATTGGTGGCGGGCGAGCTCTATCTCGTGACGCGGCCGGAGCCGCCGCAAACTCAGCCGCCAGCCCCACCGGTCGTAACATCCTCGGCCGAAACCATTTTCTGTCATGTCGATTTTGGAGCGTAAGCAGACAAATTCGAAGAGGTGGGCAATGGGAAGCACTGTAACTGTTCCGATGCTGTCGCCTGAGGGCGGCTTGACACATTACCTGGCGGAAATTCGAAAGTTTCCGATGCTGCGGCCCGACCAGGAAATGGCCTACGCGAAGCGATGGCGCGAGCACGGCGACCGTGAGGCAGCCTATCATCTGGTTACAAGCCATCTGCGGCTCGTTGCCAGGATCGCGATGGGATATCGCGGCTATGGCCTGCCGGTTGCGGACATCATTTCCGAAGGAAACGTCGGCCTGATGCACGCCGTCAAGCGCTTCGAGCCGGAGCGGGGCTTTCGGCTTGCGACCTACGCGATGTGGTGGATCAAGGCGTCGATCCAGGAATACATCCTGCGGTCCTGGTCGCTGGTCAAGATTGCCAACAGCGGGGCGCAGAAGAAGCTGTTCTTCAAGCTTCGCCGGACCAAGGCGGAAATCTCCGCCCTGGAGGATGGTGATCTCCGCCCCGAGCACGCCAGCCGGATCGCGCGGCGGCTCGGCGTGCAGGAGAACGACGTGATCGAGATGAACCGGCGCCTCGGCGGCGACCTGTCGCTCAATGCTTTGGTGCGCGATGCCGACGGCGGCGAAGTCCAGGACTGGCTCGTCGACCCCGCGTCCAGTCCTGAAGCCGAATACGCCGAGCGGGAAGAAACCAGACGGAGGCGTGAAGCCCTTGCCGGCGCGCTGGACCTCCTCAAGCCGCGCGAGCGCGACATTCTCGAGGCGCGCTGGCTCTCCGAGCCGCCGCTGAGGCTCGAGCAGCTCGCGGCACGATACGGCGTTTCACGCGAGCGGGTGCGGCAGATCGAAATGCGCGCGTTCGAAAAGGTTCGGGCCGCCATCGGGGGGCGCTTGGCAACCGGCTCTTGAAACCAAATCGCCGCCTCCTAATTCTTTTGGCAACCGCATGCGAGTGCGGTGCCGGACGCCAAAGCAGGGTCCGGCGAGGCCATCGGGGCTCGCCCCGGTGATGCTCTTAATCCATGTTGCTCACAGGAGGATGTGGTTATGAGAAACGACGATATGTCTCCCCTCTGGCGTTCGATCATTGGTTTCGACCGCCGTTCCGCCGCGTCGCATCGCGAACGATGCTGCCGGCAACGCCGACCCGAAATCGTGCAAAAGCAGGCGGCCTGACGAGCTGATCGTCCGGGCTTTGCAGCGCGTGCGTGGCCCTCGCCGCGCGCCGAGCTGCGCCAATCGACCATCAAGACAGGAGATAAGGAGAAACGACAATGGCACTGCGCGATCTGATTCCGTGGAACAACGGCTCACGCAACATGGCCGTTCAGCGCGGCGAACCCGGCAATCCGCTGCTTGCGCTTCATCGCGAGATGAACCGGCTGTTCGACGACGCCTTCCGCAGCTTCGATCTCAGTCCGTTCGGCTCCTCGACCGCAATGGGCTGGCCGAACGTCGAACTCGACGAGAGCGACAAGGAGGTCAAGGTTGTCGCCGAGCTTCCCGGTCTCGAGCAGAAGGACGTCAACGTCGAGCTTGCAAATGGCGTGCTGACGATCAGCGGCGAGAAGAAGAGCGAAACGAAAGACAAGGAACGTCTCTTCAGCGAGCGTTACTATGGCCGTTTCGAGCGGCGCATTCCGGTCGATGACGTCGACCAGGACAAGGTCGCCGCTTCCTTCAACAACGGCGTTCTCACCGTCACCCTGCCGAAGTCACCGGCGGCACAACAGAAGGTGAAGCGCATCGCGATCAACGGCAAGTAGGCGTGGAGTGTAAGCATGAAGCGGGCGGGAGCCGCCGCTCCCGCCCGCGTCCTGCCGGCGGCCGCATTCGCGTCCGTCGGCTCGCTGCAAAGTTTTCCGGAACGCCCGGAAACTTCAATTCCGGTCTGGCGTTTTGCGGTCGGTTTCCAAGTTCTGGGAGTCGCACATGAAGAAACTTGCTTTGGTCCTCACGATGATCTCGGCCCTGTTTGTGGCGGCGGCCTCGCCGGCGGAAGCCCATGGCTGGCGCGGCGGCTGGCACGGCCATTGGGGAGGCCCCGGTATCGGCTTCGGTCTTGTTGCCGGTGCGCTTACGGCTGGTCTGGCGGCCAACGCCTTTTATGGCCCGCGCTACTATGGTCCGCCCTACGGCTACTATGGGCCGCGCTTCGTGCGGCGGGCCTATTATGTGCCTTACGCCTACGCTCCACCGCCCTATTGGGATCCCTGGTGGTGACGAGACAAGGCCCGGACCATCGTCCGGGCCTTTTGCGTGAGCGCAATCGGTCAATCGTTCGCGGCGCGCCTATTTGCGGTTCGCTCCCGTGGAGCCGGAACCTGGCATAGCCTGCTGGCCGCCTTGTGTTTGCCTGGTGTCGTTGTCGCCTGGCCGCGTCGTCGACGACTTCGCCGGTGCGTTCGCGCCGCCGCCATTGTTGTCCGATGAGGTGTTGAGGCTCGAGGCGCCCGCTCCCGTCGTGCCGCCGGTGCCTGAGGAGTCGATGCTCGACCCGGTCCTGGACGCACCCGCGCCGCCTTGCGCGAAGGCGGAAGGGGAGAATGCGAGAGCCGCAACGAGCCCCGCGAGAACCAGCTTTTTCATGTCCGCTCCTTTGCTTGACGTCGTCACATGCCGTGCCGAGGCAAAGATTTGGGGACGCACCTGTTCCTGCGCGGGAGCGGAAATGCCGCACCACCGACGATTAAGTCATCCCGAGCTCATCGCGCGCGGGGCGATCCGTTGCTGCGCTTGCGGCGACAGCTCGTAGCGATCGCCGGCCTTCACCAGCCAGCCCTCCTCGATCATGCGTCGCGTCATGCCCGCGCTGCACAGCGGGTGGCTGCCGCCGGGATGAAACAGCGCGCCCTCGCGTTCGATCAGGTAGCCGTAGAGCCGCGCCTGTCGAAGCGGGTTTTGCATCCCTGGTGTGGGCGCCTCCATGGTCTCTCGCGCAGTCCTCCAAGACGGCCCTGAAATGCCGGGCTGAGATGCCGGGCCGATCTCCGTTAGGCGGCCCCGGCTGTGGCCCGGGGGCCGGGCTTCGAGCCGAGGCCGCCATTGCCGGAATCGCAAGGACCCGGCGCGGCCCAATACGCAACGCCCCCAGGTCGTTCCTACAAAGCCGTTGCTATCTGCGGGTTGCTGCCGGCAAGGCAAAGTGCCTAGGCCGACCAACGATCCTGCTCTTCCTGGTGGGCATGCTCGTTCAGCCGTTCGGCGATCTGATCCGCGATCTTCTCCGTCTCGGCCGAGGCGACCGGCTCGCCCTTGTGTGTCTTAAGCTTGTCCTTGTCGGCTTCGATGGGAAAGTCGTCGGGCTTCAGTCCGGGATCCCTGGTCATGGCGCGCCTCATTGTGTCTCGCATCCGGAAAACACGGATGCGGGCCGTTCGTTGCTGGAACAATGAAGCTGCGATCCAAAGCCACAGCCTGGCGCAAGCGCCGCGTCCTGCGCTTTGCTCAGGCCCCGCCGACAGCTCGGATCACGGTCCCGCTCCCGCCGCACGTGGCGCAGGGAGCGCCGTCGATCCGCCCCTTGCCATGGCAATCGGGGCATACATCTTCGCCCGTGCCCGTCGTTCCGGGCGGGGCTTCATCCCCGGGGTTGAGCGCCGCCGAACCCGTCGGCGATGTCCCGGTTTTTGCGCCTTGCGCGTCGGTCTTGATCATCTGCACCTCCCTGAAAAGACCGCAACGCGCCTTGCCGCAGGAAGTGCCAATCGAGGATGTCAGGTGCGGTGCTCTCGAGAAGCACTTTGCCGGCGGCGTCCGCGCGAATTAGCGCGGCCGGAAAGTCATCACCTCATCATCACCGCACGCCCGTGCCCTTGCAGCGCTGGCACTTCACCACCTTGTCGCCCTTCTTGAGCAGGCCTTTGCCTTCGCAGTTCTTGCATTTCTGCTTCTTCTTGATGTTCGGGCCTTTTTCACTGGTCATGGATGGCTCCTGCCGCGGGAGAGCGGTCTTGTGCGGTCGTTCAGCGGATCAGCTGAGTGGTGCCAATAATCCCTACACTGATGCCGGCTTCGGCACCACCAGCACCGGCACGCTGCCATCCACCAGGACCTCGGATGTCTGGCTGCCCAAAAACAGCTTCCTGAGGCCGCGTCGTCCATGAGAGGCCATCACGATCAGGTCGTATCCGCCAAGCTTGGCTGTTTCAATGATCGCAGTCGCCGGGTGCGCATTCGGAACGTGCAAGAATTCTGCAGGCGCGCCGATCTGCTCCGTCATGGCGCGCGCTTGATCGAGCACCTTGCCCGCGCGGACCTTGCAGGCCGCGTCATAGCTATCGATCTCGTCCCGCGTCGGAATCCATCCCGAGTCATGTCCGCCCCCATAGTCGATCGGCAGTGCTTCCGTCACGGTGATGATCGTCAGCCTGGCGTTCAAGGCCTTCGCCAGGGCAATGCCATGCTCAACGCCCTTCGTCGCGACGTCCGATCCGTCCGTGCTCAAGAGAATGTTGGCGTACACGCGGTGGCTCCCTTGCTCGTCGAACAAAGTGATGCCTGGGTAATATGGGCCGGTATGCGGCATGGGTCTATGTGCGTTTTCGACGATGGTCTCGCCGTCACAGCTTCAAAAAGGCAGCCGCGCACGAGGTGAGCACGTCTCATCGTGGTGCGTAGATTTTCATTCACGTCTGCAATAAAGGATTGCGGTGACAGTGCACTTAATTCAAAGTCTTCGTACCCGCAAAAGGGGCGGGCTCACTGAGTGCGCAATCACCATATCGATGCCGCAGGGATAGCAGGCGGCGAGATTGGTATGCCATCCGGCTCAGCCGCCGAAGCTGCATGTGTGGGCCGAGAGCAAATGTCGCTGCAATGGACAACGCCCGAGATTTCGTGAGAGCGGCACGGTCGCCCTCCAGCTCTCATTTGACGCTCGAGAAAACATCCGCTGCGTAGACGACCTTGCCGCCCACGACCGTCAGCAGAGACGCCGTGGCGCCGATTTGCTCGACGGGGACGGACATGAAATCCCGATCAAGAATCGCGAAGTCGGCGAGCTTGCCGGGCTCTAACGTGCCGCGTCGCGTCTCGTCGAAGCAGAACCACGCGCTTCCCACGGTGTAGAGGCGCAAGGCATCTTCGCGGCTGGGTGTTTCGTCCGGGCCGCGCGTTGAGTGTCCGCCGACGGTCTTGCCGTCGAGCATCCATTGCAGCGCCGCGAACGGATTGTAGGATGCGACCCGATGCGCATCCGTGCCGGCCCCGACATGGACCCCAATGCGCAACGCCGTGACGATGGGTGGCATGCTGCGCGCGGCTTCGCCGACCTGCGCCACGATACGGTCGCCTCCGAGATACATCGCGTCCTGCATGGTCCAGCCGACACCGAGGGCTTTCATGCGCGCCAGTGTTTCGGGCGAGGTGTTGTCGAGATGGGCGATGGACCAGCGCAAGGGCGCGAGCGGCGTCTCCTTGTTGACCTCGTCATAGAGGTCCAGGAGGTGATGGACGGATTTGTCTTCCTGCCAGTGGATGGTGACTGTCAGCCCTTGCTTGGCCGCCCAGCGAATGATCTCGCGGAACTTGTCCTTGGCGGCCGCGTCGGGCGCATTGTTGTTGTACATGGCGCCGGTGATCCGCTCGCCTAGTCCGTTGAACCGCAGCATGTCGTCGCCGAATCCCATCGGCAGGAACGGCGTGAGAGTCTTGTACTCCTCGAATTCCGCGCCGACATTCTGGGCGAACAGGCTGTAGGCAACCCGAACCGAAAGCGATTTGTCACGCCAGAGCTTTTGCAAGGCGGCGTAATGGCTGGGATAAATGCTGAAGCCGCCGGGATCCACGATCCCGGTCACGCCAAGACGATTGAGCTCCGTGAAGAACTGCCGGGTCCCGGCGACATTCTCTTCGAAATTCGGCCTCGGCAGCCGATCGAACAGCGCGGAGATACTGACAATGGAGCCGTTGAGCCAGCCCGTGGTGTCGCCCGATGCGGCTGTGATACCGGCCGGCAACTGATCCGCGGAAATCCCGAGCGCTTGCTGCGCTTTGGGCGTCATCAGCACCGCCGAATAGAACAGCTGGATGTAAGCCGGATTGTCGGGAACGGCCGACATCACCTCGGCGAGGGTTGGCCGCCGCCTCTCCGCAAATTGCAATTCGCTCCAGCCACCGGCCACGATGATCCAGGACGCCGGCCGCGCTTGTGCCGCCAGGCGCAAGCGTTCCATGGCCTCGGGAATCGTCTTTGCGCCGATCCAGTTGACCTCGGTCGCGTAGGTCAGGCCGGCGCGCACCGCGTGAATATGGGAATCGATCAATCCCGGAATGATCGTGCGTCCACCTGCGTCGACACGGCGCGTCGCGGGCCCGATCAGGCCTTCCATGGCATCGTTGCCGCCAATTGCGACGATCTTGCCGTCGCGAACTGCGAGAGCCTGCGCAATCGTCGATGCGGGATCCAGCGTCACGAGCTTTGCGTTCGTGACAACGAGGTCGGCTTTTTGCGCGTGAGCCAAACTGGCCCAGCACGAGATCACCAAAATCGCCAGAAGCTTTCGCATGTTCAGTCCCGACATGAGAGAGGCCGAAGCGCGCCACACATCCGCCGCCGGATGGGCTCACCTTCCTGGCTTTCGACCGTTTGACGACACTCTTTTTTGCGCGCTTGGCGCTCGCTTTTGAAGGCTTAACGGCGACTGTTTTGGCGCGCTTGGGCCTCTAAGTTTCGCGCGAGAACACCTTGTAGTTTACGATGCGGGCAGAGACCCTAGTCGATCGAGCAGGGAACATCAGCTTGCCTAGCATTGAGCCAGGGTAATGAGCTCGAAGGGGCGGTTCTGATGCGATGGCTCAGCAGGCAACGAAACGATACGACTAACTCATCGACCGTTATGGTGGGCCCGGCAGGACTCGAACCTGCAACCAGACCGTTATGAGCGGCCGGCTCTAACCATTGAGCTACAGGCCCCGCCGCGAGACGGCCCGCGGGACTGCGCGGCCGGCAACGGTGCGCGGTTCGTTTACAGGGACGGAGGCGGGGGTGCAATGCTGGCTCGGGCGGATGGAAACGCCGGTGCGGCAAGGTCTTGTGATTTTTGAATAACCGAAATTGGCGATGATGCCCTTATAGTCCTGTTTTGCCCGACGGCGCAAGCCCACCTCGCCGAGCCTTCGCCCTCACCCCCTGGCAATCGCGCCAGGGGGCTCGGTTTTCGATTCTGTAACCCATTGTGATCGCTCGATCTTTCTACTGTGCATGGGGTTGTTTTCGCACATTTATTGGGAGGGGTCTTCCGATCCCCTCCGATGTCGCGTGGCGAGCTGTCGGCTCGCGGCAGTTCCGCAGGCCTAGTCCACCGACACGCCGGCGAACTCCACCACCTTGCGCCACTTCTCGGTCTCGTCGGTGACCAGCTTGCCGAACTCGGCCGGCGTCATCGGCTTGGGGATGCCGCCTGTCTCGGTGAGGCGCGTGACCAGCTTCGGGTCCTTCAGCGCCTCGTTGACGGCCTTGTTGAGGATCTCGATCACATCAGGCGGCGTGCCCTTCGGCGCGGAGATCCCGTAGAAGCCGACCGATTCGAAGCCCGGCACGGTCTCGGCGATCGCGGGCACATCAGGTACGCTCGGCCAGCGCTGCGGCGAGGTCACGCCGAGCGCGCGGACATTGCCGCCCTTGGCCTGCTCCATCGCGGAGGGGAGGTTGTCGAAGATCAGCTGCACCTTGTTGGAGATGATGTCGGGGAAGGCGATCGCAGATCCCCGATAGGGCACGTGCACCATGTCGCACTTGGTCATCACCTTGAACAGCTCCGCCGACATGTGCACCGAGGTGCCGTTGCCGGACGAGGCAAAGGAGATCTTGCCGGGATTGGCCTTGCAGTAGTCGATGAACTCCTGAACCGTCTTCGCCGGGAACGCGTTGGAGACGACCAGCATGTTGGTGAGCTGCATGATGCTCGCCACCGGCACGGTGTCGCGCAAAAAGTCGAACGGCAGCTTCTTGTAGAGCGAGGTCGAGATCGCGTTGTTGGGCGCGACGAACAGCAGCGTGTAGCCGTCCGGCGGCGAGGTGATCGCGGCAGCGGCCGCGATGTTGCCGCCGGAGCCGGTGCGGTTCTCGACGATGAATTGCTGGCCGAGGCGGTCCGACAGCCACTGCGCCATGATCCGCGCCACGATGTCGACCGGGCCGCCGGCGGAAAAGCCGATCAGCCAGTGCACGGGACGGTCGGGATAAGCGGCGGAGGCGGGAGGTGCGGCGCCCAACAGCGTTGAAAGGAAAACCAGCCCGAAAACACTGTTACGCAAAATTCGCAACATGACGCCTCCCATTGTTCTATTGTCGTTGAGCTGCATGCTTTCACAAAAACGGGGCGCTGCCTACATCGCCGCAAGTCGATGTTGACGCGCCCCCGCCGGGACCGACCATGAGATTCGCGATCACCCTTGTTCTCGGCGCGGCGCTGCTTTTTAGCCCCGCCGCCGCTCAAACCGGAGGCAACGCCATTCCGACCACGACACCCAGCCTGACGATCAGCTTGGGCACCGCCACGCCCGGCGGCGGCTTTCCGCTCTATGGCAACGCCTTTGCGCAAGCGATGAACGCGGCCGATCCGCAAGTCACCATCGCCCCGCGCAACACCAAGGGCAGCAACGAGAACATTCCGCTGCTGGAGAAGGGCGAACTCGATCTCGCTCTGGTCGCGGGCGAGCCGGCCTATGAGGCCTTCGCCGGCATCGGCCGCGCGCCGGTACGGTTGAAGATTCTCACGGCGATCTATTCCAACCCCGGCATGTTCGTGGTGCGCGCGGACAGTCGGTACAAGACCATTCGCGATCTCGTGGGTCAGCCCGTTGCATTCGGCGCCAAGGGCTCCGGCCTGCCGATCCTGGCGCGCTACGTGCTCGATGGTCTCGGCTTGAAGCAGGACGAGGACTTCAAGGCGATCTATCTCGACCGCGCCGGCGACGGCCCTGCCATGGTCGAGGATGGCCGTGTCGCAGCACTCTGGGGCGCCGGCATCGGCTGGCCCGGCTTTGCGGCAGTGGCCTCGAGCGCCTCAGGCGCGCGCTTCATCGCGCCTGATACCGAGGAGATCGCGCGCATCCGCGCCAAGCATGCGTTCCTCAAGCCGCTCACCGTGCCGGCCGGCAGCTACCCGACACAGTCCGAGCCGATCGCCTCGCTGGGGTCCTGGAGTTTTGTGCTGACGCGCGAAGATCTGCCCGACGATGTCGCCTACCGGCTGGCGAAGACGCTTCACGCTGTCGAGCCGACATTCTGCAAGCAGCTCGCCCAAGCCTGCGAGACCACGGCCGCGAACACGGTCGCGGCCGCGCCGAAGCCGGAGCTGATCCATCCCGGCGCCGCAAAATACTTCCGGGAAATCGGAGTGCTGAAGTAGCGAGCGGCGGCCCGCTTACTTCCTTCTCCCCTTGCGGGAGAAGGTGGCGCGAAGCGCCGGATGAGGGGTATCTCTCCGCGTATTCAGCGAGAGCTGGTCAAGCGGAGACAACCCCTCACCCGGCTTCGCTTCGCGAATCCACCCTCTCCCGCAAGGGGAGAGGGTGCACCGTCAGCGCGACTTCGCTACGCGGTCACTTCTTCACCATCGCACACGCCGGGTCCGGTGGGCCGAACGCCTTGTCGCCCGAGATCGTCGTGAGGATCTTGTAATAGTCCCACGGATATTTGCTTTCCTCCGGCGTCTTCACCTGCACCAGCCAGAGATCGTGCACCATCAGATTGTCATCGCGTAAGCGGCCGTTGCGGGCGAAGAAATCCTCGATCGGCTTTTCCCGCATCTTGGCTGCGACCTTGAGCGGATCGTCGGTGCCGGTGTCCTTGATGGCGTTGAGATAGTGCATCACGCTCGAATAGACGCCGGCCTGCCACATCGACGGCATCTTGTTCATCTTGGCGAAGTAGCGCTTCGACCATTCGCGGGTCTTGTCGTCCAGGTCCCAATAGAACGAGGTCGTCAGCAACAGCCCTTGGGCCGCCTGCAAACCGAGGCCATGAATGTCGGTGATCAGCGCCAGCAGCGCCGCCATCTGCTGGCCGCCCTTGAACACGCCGAACTCGGAGCCGGTCTTGATCTCGTTCATGTTGTTGGGCGGACCCGCCGCAATGCCGATGATCTTTGCCTTGGAGGACTGCGCCTGCAGCACGAAGGAAGAGAGATCGGGCGTTGCCAGCGGCGGCTTCACCGAGCCCAGCACCTTGCCGCCATTGGCGGTCACGACCGCCGAGGCGTCGCGCTCCAGCGAATGGCCGAAGGCATAGTCGTCGGTGATGAAGAACCAGCTGTCGCCGCCGCGCTTGACCACCGCGTCCGCGGTACCGACCGCGAGCGCGCGGGTGTCGAACACCCACTGGATCGCATAGGGCGAGCAGAACTTGCCGTGGAAATCCGCGGTGCCGGTGGAGTGGGTGATGAACAGCCGCTTCTTCTCGTTGGCCATGTTCTGCACCGCGAGCCCGACCGCGGAGACCGGCACGTCGACGATCAGATCGACCTGGTCGACGTCGTACCAGCGCCGTGCAATCGCGCCGCCGATATCGGCCTTGAGCTGATGGTCGCCGACGACGATGCTGATCGGCTTGCCGAGCACGGTGCCGCCGAAATCGTCGATCGCCATCTGCGCCGCCGTCACCGAGCCCTGGCCGGTCGGCGCGGAGGCCGGACCGTTCATGTCGGTGAGCACGCCGATCTTGACGACGTCGTCGGACACCTGCGCCAATGCGGCGCTCGGCAGCAGTGTTGCTGCCACGAACGTCGCTGCAAAGCCGGCAGCGACCGGCAGTCCAAATCTCGTTGGCTTCACGTTTGTCCTCCCCTGATCCGGCGCGTTGGCCGGTATGCCCCGGGTATGGCCCGGCTGAATTGGTTTCTTTTGCAACTATTTGGGGGCGGGCGTCAACGTCAGCCGGCGAAGCGGATCTGTCCGGCCGGCGAGGGATCGTAGCCGGTCAGCTCCTCGGCGCGCTGGAGCAACCGCTTTTCGCTGAGGAACCGGATCAGGCCCTGCATGGCGGGGCGGAAATAGCTGCGCTGCCGCATCGCGAGGTCGAAGTTCTCCCAGACCAGCGGCACGAAATCGAGGCCGGCCGAGCGCGCCGACGCACGCGTCGCGATTCCGCAATCGGCTTGTCCCGCGCGGACGATCTCGGCGAGATCCGGCCCGGTCAGGGCCGGCGTCTCGATCCGGCGCAAATCGCGCGTCGAGGCGCCGGCGCGCTTCAGCAGCACATCGAGCAGCATCTGCGCGCCCGTGCCCTGCTGTCGCATCGCCATCCTGGCCCCGAGCGCGAGCACCTCGGACAGGCCGCGCAGCCGCTTGGGATTGCCCGGCGGCAGCACGAGACCCTGCTCGCGGCGCACGAACGCGACCAGCAATGCATCATGCAGGTCCGGAGCATCTCGCAGGACCGTCGCATTGGCGTCGGCGGCGAGATTGCCGCCAGCATCGAGGCTGTGGAAGTGCATTGCCACGGCCATCACCTCGTCCCGCTGCAGCCGCTCGAGCCCGCGCGCGCTGCCCTCGCTCATCGATCCCAGGCCCGAGCCGGATTCGCGCAGACCCCAATCCAGAAGCTCGTCCTGGCTGCCGCCGACGACCGGCGGCGGCTCGGCGATCAGCATGCCGGCCGGACGCGCCAGTCCGGACAGCACCCAGAGGTCGAGCTCGTGCCGCGGGAAGAGCCACTTTCCGGTCACCTTGGTGCAGGGGATCGCACCGGTGGTGACGAGTTCGTAAAGCTTGCGTTCGCCGAGCCGAAGATAGTCGGCGGCTTCGCTGGTCGTCAGGAATTCCATCCTGCATTCCTATGCAAATTCTTGCTTCTTTTTGACGTTCGACGCAGGTGGAATTCTGCATTTCAAGTTTTGTCCGCCACGACCATGCCCGATCATCTCGTTGCTTTGCAACACATCCTCACGCGCGATCTCTGCTTTGGTGAACGATCCTGAATCGCTCGCGCGATGCCAATCTTGCGGGCAGTCGCTCGCGCAACTGCAATGGACATTTGCCGCCCCGCGCGTTGCCGAGATTTCCCGAATCGTCGGTGCCCGACGCGGAGGGTAAAGTCTGTCGCCGGTAGTGGTTTGATCCGCGCTCCATCTGTTGTTGTTGGCATCCGGCGCTGCAACGAGCAACAGCGTCACGAGTGCGGCGCAATCGATCATCATCATGATCGCGTCATAGCCAGTGGGAACCCGATCATGGCCGTCCGCCGCCTCTCCGTTGCATTTGCGCTTGTCTGCGGCCTCACCGCAGGCGTTGCTGCGTCATCCGCGGAGGACCGCGCGATCGTGCTCGCCACGACCTCAGCGACGCAGGAGTCCGGCCTGCTCGATTACCTGCTGCCGATCTTCCGTGACAAGACCGGCATCGAGGTGACGGTGATCGCGCGCCGCGCCGACGAGGTGCTCGAGGGGGCACGAAGGGGCGAAGTCGACGTCGTGCTGATGCATGCGCGGCCGCAGGAGGAGAAATTCGTCGCCGACGGTTTTGCCGTGAAGCGCTTCGACGTGATGTACAACGACTATGTGCTGATCGGTCCGAAGAGCGACCCCGCCGGCGTCAAGGGCAAGGACATCGCGACCGCGCTGAAGGCGATCGAGGCCAAGGGCGTACCGTTCGTGACGCGCGGGGACCGCTCGGGCACGCATGCCGCTGAGCTCGCGCTCTGGATCGTGGCCGGCATCGACATCGCCCGCACCAAGGGCGCCTGGTATCGCGAAGCCAAGCAGGACATGGCCTCCGCCCTCGACGCAGCGCGCGCGGCGAACGCCTATGTGCTGTCCGACCGTGGCAGCTGGATCGCTTTTCGGGAACGCGGCGATCTCGACATCGTCGTCGAAGGCGACAAGCGGCTGCTCAATCAGTACGGCGTGATGCTGGTGCACCCTTTGAAGTTTCCGAACGTGAAGAAGGAGCTCGGGCAAGACTTCGTCGACTGGCTGATCTCGCCCGACGGGCAGGCGACGATCGCCGGATACAAGGTCGACGGACAACAGCTGTTCTTCCCCAATGCGGACAAATCGGGCGGCTGACGTTCGCATTGCCAGCGGTTGCCAAACCGGGCGATGCATGGTCCATCATGACGCATGACCCAGCGCCTGCCGCCATCGCTGACGCCGCTCGACACCGCGCTCGCCGCGTTGCTGACAGGGCTTGATCCGCTCGCGCCGGTGGAGTTGCCGCTGAGCGAAGCGGCCGGCTGTATCGCGGCGGGCAATCCGCTGCTCGCGGCCCGACCGTCGCGTGACGTCGCCGCCGCGGACGGCTGGGCGCTATGCGCAAATGATCTGGTCGGCGCGTCCTCCTATTCACCGCTGCCTCTCGCAACAGCGCCCGCCTGGGTCGATGCCGGCGACGCCATGCCGGCGGGATGCGACTGTGTGCTCGATGCCGACGCAGTCGAGCTGTCTGGTCCGCTCGCCCAGGTGTTGGCGGAGGGCGTGCCGGGGCAGGGCATCAGGCGCGCTGGAAGTGACATCGACGGACGCAGGGCTGCCGCGGAAGAGGGGTATCCGGTCGGTCCTGGCGCTCTGCTGCTCGCACGCGCCGCCGGACTGGACCGACTGCGCGTGCGCCGTCCGCGGCTGCGCATTGTCAATGTACCAGGCGCAACGGGGACCATGCACTTGATTGCGGACATAGCACGCGCCGCAGGACTGGATGTGCAAACGAGCGAGGCCGGCGCGCGCGATGCGGGATCGATCGCGGCGGCGTTCGGTGCGCACACCTGCGATCTCCTGCTGACGATCGGCGGCAGCGGTGTCGGTCGCAAGGATGCAGCGGTCACGGCGCTGGCCCAGCATGGTGACGTGATCGCACATGGTCTTGCGCTCCAGCCCGGACGCACCGCCGCGGTCGGGCGGCTCGGAACCATTCCTGTCGTCGCCTTGCCCGGATTGCCCGATCATGCGCTTGCGGTCTGGCTCGCGCTCGTGCTGCCGCTCGTCGACCGGCTGGCGGCGCGGCTGCCGCGCCGACAGATAACCTTGCCGCTCGCGCGAAAAATTGCATCCAGCGTCGGCATCGCCGAAATGGTCCTGCTGGCCGAGGAACATCATGCGTGGGTGCCGCTTGCGGTAGGAGAATGGCCGCTCCAGGCAATTGCCCGCGCAGATGCATGGCTGCTTGTTCCCACCAGTCACGAGGGATTTGCAGCGGGCGCGCCGGTCGATGCTTATCTGATGCGGGAATGATATGGGTTTGGCATGACCATGATCCCGCAATCTCAAGTCCGCAGCGCGCTCGAGCAGGAGCAGTTCCTCAAAATCCTTTCCCGCGAGGAGGCCCTGGCTCGCTTCGAGGCCGCGCTGTTCCCGCGCGCGATCCCAAGCGAAAGACGCAAGCTCGCCGATGCACTCGGCGCGTCGCTCGCTGAAGACATCACTGCGCCAATCGACGTACCGCCGTTCGACCGTTCCAATGTCGACGGCTTCGCGGTGCGCTCAGCGGACCTTGCCACAGCCGGCGAAGGCGCGCCGGTTCGCCTCGGATTGAATGGCGAGACCATTCACTGCGGCACCGTACCGGTGCTGCAAGTGGCGGCGGGAACGGCAACGCCGATTGCCACCGGCGGTCCGCTGCCGCGCGGTGCCGATGCCGTGGTCATGGTCGAGCATACCCAGCCGGCCGGATCGGGTGCGATCGAGGTCCGTCGCGCGGCCTCGCCCGGGCAATTCATATCCTACGCAGGATCCGATATCGCGCGCGGCGAGGCGCTGCTGCGCGCCGGCCCGATCATCGGCTCGCGCGAGGTCGGCATGCTGGCGGCTTGCGGCGTTCCCGAGGTGCGCGTCGTGCGCAAACCTCGTGTTGCCGTGATTTCCACCGGTGACGAACTGGTTCAGCCGGGCGAGGTGCTCGCGCCCGGTGCGATCTTCGACACCAACGGCGCGATCGTCACTGCTGCGATCGACGAGAACGGCGGTGAAGCGGTTTTCCTCGGCGCCATTCCCGACGATGAAGCCCAGCTCGAAGCCGCCATGCGCCGTGCGCTGGCGGATGCCGATATGCTGGTGCTCTCCGGCGGCACGTCGAAGGGCGCGGGCGACCTGTCCCATCGCATCATCAGCCGGCTCGGCCAACCCGGCATCATCGCGCATGGCATTGCGCTCAAGCCCGGCAAGCCGCTGTGCCTTGCGGTGTGCGACGGCAAGCCGGTGGTGATCCTGCCGGGATTTCCGACCTCGGCGATGTTCACCTTCCACGACATGATCGTGCCGGTGCTGCGCAAAATGGCCGGACTGCCCCCGCGCTCCGATGCCAAGGTGAGCGCAATCGTGCCGGTGCGCATTGCTTCCGAGCTCGGCCGCACCGAATTCGTCATGGTCTCGCTGGTCGAAGGCAAGGACGGCTTGATCGCCTATCCCTCCGGCAAGGGGTCCGGTGCGATCACGTCATTCGCGCAGGCCGACGGTTTTCTGCGCATCGACGCGCTCGCCGACCAGATGCCGGCCGGGACCGAGGCCGACGTGACGCTGTTCACGCCGCATGTGCGGGTGCCCGATCTCGTCATCGTCGGCAGCCATTGCACCGGCCTCGATCTCGTCACGGCGCAACTCGCGCATGCCGGCCTGACCGTGCGTTCGATTGCCGTCGGCAGTCTCGGCGGACTTGCGGCGGCACGGCGCGGCGAATGCGATCTGGCGCCGATCCATCTATTCGACGACAAGACCGAGACCTACAATACGCCTTACCTCGTCGAAGGACTCGAGCTCGTGCCAGGCTGGCGAAGGATGCAGGGCATCGTGTTCCGCAAGGGAGACCAGCGTTTCGAAGGCCACAGCGCGAAGGACGCCGTCGTCGCGGCGCTCGCTGATCCCTCCTGCATCGTGGTCAACCGCAACCAGGGCGCCGGCACGCGCATCCTGATCGATCGCTTGCTCGGTGGTGAGCGCCCGGAAGGCTATTGGAACCAGCCACGCTCGCACAATGCGGTGGCCGCGGCGGTCGCACAGCACCGCGCCGACTGGGGCATGACCATTGCGCCCGTCGCCCATGCGGTCGGCCTCGGTTTCATTCCCCTCGCGGAGGAACATTACGACTTCGCGCTGGTCACAGCGCGCAAGCAGCGGCCAGCAGTGCAGGCCTTTCTAGATGCGCTCGGCTCGGACGAGGCTCGCGCGGCACTGGAGGGGGCGGGATTCCGGCCGGCGTAGAGCTTGATTAAGACGCCGCATCCAACGCGGCCAGCCGCTCGGCTTCCGCGATATCCTCGACCGTGTTGGCATTGAAGAACGGATCGAGCGGCTCGGTCGGCCACGTCACCGTCGCGAGCGGGTAGCGCGCGGTCCAGCGGTCGATCTTGCGGAGGTCCTCGACCACCAGCGCGTGACGCAGTTCGTCGCGCAAGCCAACGCGCCACAAGCCGATCACCGGATGCGACTGGCCGCCTGATGCCGCGACGGCGAGCTCGGCATTCGCGGCGAGGCGTTCTTCATGCAAGCGCGCGACCAGATTGCGCGGCAGGAACGGGCAATCGCCGGCGGCACTGAGCACCCACTCCACCTCAGGCCGGTTCGCCGCGGTCCAGTCGAGCGCGGCCAGGATGCCGGCGAGCGGACCGGCAAAGCCGGGCACGTCGTCGGCGACGACCTGCAAACCGAACGCGGCGAAGCGGGCGGGATCGCCGTTGGCATTGAGGATCAGCCCGCTGCATTGGGGCGATAGGCGCGCGATCACGCGTTCCAGGATGGTGCGGCCACCGATGGTGCGCATCGGCTTGTCGCCGCCGCCCATGCGCCGCGCGAGGCCGCCGGCGAGCAGCACGCCTTGCGTGGTCGGAAAGCTAATCGTCACCACCTTCACCCTTGCGCTTGTGCTTGGCCGATTCCTCCTCGACATAAGCGAGGTTCTGGTCGTAGACGATGCGCTCTTGCCCCGACAACGCGATGAACCGTTTGCCGCGTGCGCGGCCGACCAGCGTCAAGCCCACCTGCCGGGCGAGATCGACGCCCCAGGCGGTGAAGCCGGAGCGCGATACCAAAATTGGAATTCCCATGCGGACCGTCTTGATCACCATCTCGGAGGTGAGCCGTCCCGTGGTGTAGAGGATCTTGTCGGACGCATCGACGCCGTGGCGGTACATCCAGCCCGCGATCTTGTCGACGGCGTTGTGACGGCCGACATCCTCGGTGTAGCAGAGCGGCTCGCCCTCCCTGCAGAGCACGCAGCCGTGGATCGCACCGGCCTCCAGATAGAGCGAGGGCATCGTGTTGATGGTCTGAGTCATCTGGTAGAGCCAGGAGGTACGCAGCTCCGCCTTCGGCAACGCGACGCTCTCGACCGCCTCTAGCAGATCGCCGAAGGCGGTGCCCTGCGCGCAGCCCGAAGTCTGCGTGCGCTTCTTCAGCTTGGCTTCGAAATTGGTGTGGTGCTCGGTGCGCACCACCACCACCTGGAGGTCGTCGTCGTATTCGACCTCGGTGACCGCGTCGTTATATTTCAGCATGTTCTGGTTGAGCAAATAGCCCAGCGCCAGATATTCCGGATAGTCGCCGATCGTCATCATGGTGACGATCTCCTGCGAATTCAGGTAGAGCGTCAGCGGGCGCTCCACCGGCACCTTGATCTCGATCCTGGCTCCGGACTGGTCGGTCCCGGTCACGCTCTCGGTGAGGCGCGGGTCCTCGGTGTCGGGGACGATCAGGGGCGCTGGGGCTTTGTCGATCTTCATCATGGCCGCGACGTTAGCATGACATTCGGGTCAAGCCGATATAAGCATGCTAGCGAGAGAACGAAATGCCGCCTATTCGTCATTGCGAGCGAAGCGAAGCAATCCAGGCTGCCGCCGTGGATGCATTCCTGGATTGCTTCGCTGCGCTCGCAATGACGGAGGAGAGACTGGTTCCATCAAGGACCGGGTCGCTCGCGGAGACGGAGCTGGAATGAAAGTCATCGGCCTTGCAGGCTGGAGCGGTGCGGGCAAGACCACGCTGTTGACGCGGCTGATCCCGCATTTCAATGCGCTTGGCTTGCGCGTCTCGGTCATCAAGCATGCGCACCACCGGTTCGACGTCGACGTTCCCGGCAAGGATTCCTGGCGCCATCGCGAGGCCGGCGCAGCCGAGGTGCTGGTTGCTTCGTCAAATCGCTGGGCGCTGATGCACGAATTGCGCGGGGCGATGGAGCCGCGTCTGCCGGAACTGTTGAGCAAATTGTCGGCCGTCGATCTCGTCGTCGTCGAGGGTTTCAAGCGCGAGCCGCATCGCAAGATCGAAGTGCATCGCGCCGCCAACGACAAGCCGTTGCTGTTTCCCGATGATCCCGGAATTTTCGGGATCGCGGCTGACGTTGCCATTGAAACCCGACTGCCGACCGTCCATCTCGACGATATCGCCGCAGCCGCGGAATTGCTGCTTCTCGCGGCGATGCCGGTCGAGGAAGCGGTCGCGAAAAGCGCCGCGATGCGCTGACGAGGCACCATGGCGCAACTGTCGGACGATTGTTTTGCCTTCGGCGGACCGATGATGTCGGTCGACGAGGCCGTTGGTCTGATCACGACGCGCGTCAACGCGATTGTCGATCTCGAAACCGTGGCGCTCATCGATGCTGATGGGCGCGTGCTGGCCCGCGATATCGCGGCGCCGCTGCCGCTGCCGCCGTTCACCAATTCCGCTGTCGATGGCTACGCCGTGCGCAACGCAGATATTCCGGACGGCGTTGAACGGGCACTCCCGCTCGACGGCCGCATCCAGGCCGGAGGTCTGGCACTGGCGCCGATCAAGGCCGGCCACACCGCGCGCATCTTCACCGGCGCGCCGATGCCGCCGGAGGCTGAAACCGTCTTCATGCAGGAAGACGTCCGCGTCGATGATACCGGCCGAATTGTGCTGCCGCCGGGGCTGAAGCCGGGCGCGAATGTCCGCCCTGCGGGAGAGGACATTCCCCAAGGCCACATCGCGCTACGCGCAGGCCAGCGCTTGCTGCCGCAACATGTCGCGCTTGCGGCGGCGTTCGGCCTTGTCAGGCTCGACGTCGTCAGGCGCATCCGCGTCGCAGTGTTCTCGACCGGTGACGAACTCGCCTCGCCCGGCGAGCCGCGCGCGGCCTCGCAGCTGTTCGATTCCAATCGCTTTATGCTAATGGCGATGCTGCACCGGCTCGGCTGCGACGTCAGCGATCTCGGCATCTTGCGCGACGAGCGGGCGTTGCTCGCGAATGGCTTGAAGCAAGTCGCAGGCACGCATGATCTGATCCTCACCACCGGCGGCGTCTCGACCGGGGAAGAGGATCACGTCAAGGCGGCGGTCGAGAGCATCGGCTCGCTGGTGTTTTGGAGGATGGCGATCAAGCCGGGACGGCCCGTGGCGATGGGCATCATCGAGGGCACGCCGCTGATCGGATTGCCGGGCAATCCCGTCGCGAGTTTCGTCACCTTCGTGCATGTGGTGCGGCCCACGGTGCTGGCGCTTGCGGGCAGCCTGCCGGCGCGGCCGTTGCCGATCCCGGTGCGTGCGGCATTCACCTACAAGAAGAAGGCGGGTCGACGGGAATATGTTCGCGCCTCCTTGCGGCGCACGCAGGACGGCGCACTCGAGGCAATCAAGTTCCCACGCGAGGGGGCTGGGCTGTTGTCCTCACTAGTCGACACCCACGGCCTTATCGAGCTCGATGAGGAGGTCACGCATGTCGAGCCGGGGCAGAGCGTGGGTTTCTTGTCCTATGCCGATCTGCTCTGAGTCGGGGCGTTGTGCCTTGGCGTTGACGCCATCGGCCCCTCCCGCCATGTTGCGTCGATGACCAGAACGACGCTCGATCTCACCGGACTGAAATGCCCGCTGCCCGCCCTGAAGACGCGCAAAGCGCTGAAGCCGCTGCAGCCGGGCGATCAGCTCGAAGTGTACTGCACCGATCCCTTGTCGGTGATTGACATTCCGAACCTGATCCGAGAGACCGGCGACACGGTGGAGATCACCGAGCGCAACGATGCGCGCATCGTGTTCTTGATAGAGAAGGCCGATCGCTCGATAGAAAACATCAATGGTGCGCTGCCCACTTAACCGGCGGTCACTCGGTTGATACCTACCTTTTGTCTATCGACATCGATCATCACTTCTGCCCCAATTGACGTTCTCCGCCGAGATGCGGAGGTCGAGTCTTGCCTGCGATCCGCGGAGCAAATGGGCCGTCGAAAGAAGCCCGGCCGTGGCGTCGGGCATAGTCCCCACGGTTAGGGGTTAAACGTCTCGGATGCGCGTGATGATCCTGGCGCGCGTCGATCATTATGCGGGGCAGCAGGGACAAAGGCTGCGCTGCAGGCTGAGGAACAGGACCGTCGTGGCAGGCCGCTCAGAAGGGCGGCTTTAGGGGAGGAATGCATGTCTACCATCGAGAGCGCGGGAACACTTTCGGGTGCCGGCGCAGGTTTTCTGGATCGCGAGCGGACCATCGCGACCGCCGGGTTCAATCGCTGGCTGGTGCCGCCGGCTGCGCTGTGCATCCATCTCTGCATCGGCATGGCCTACGGCTTCTCGGTGTTCTGGCTGCCGCTGTCGCGCGCGATCGGCGTGACCGCGCCGAAGGCGTGCGCAGAGATGTCGCTGTTTCAGGAGCTGTTCACGACCAGCTGCGACTGGAAGGTCGCCAGCATGGGGTGGATGTACACGCTCTTTTTCGTGCTGCTCGGTATCGCGGCTGCGGTCTGGGGCGGCTGGCTGGAGCGCGTAGGCCCGCGCAAGGCCGGCTTCGTCTCGGCGCTGTGCTGGTGCGGCGGCCTCTTCCTTGGTGCGATCGGGGTTTACACCCATCAGCTCTGGCTGTTGTGGCTGGGTTCCGGCGTGATCGGCGGCATCGGTCTCGGCCTTGGCTATATCTCGCCGGTGTCGACGCTGGTGAAGTGGTTCCCGGATCGCCGCGGCATGGCGACCGGCATGGCCATCATGGGCTTCGGCGGCGGCGCCATGATCGGCGCGCCGCTGGCGAACCTCTTGATGAACTACTTCAAGACCCCGACCTCGGTCGGCGTCTGGGAGACCTTCGTCGCGATGGGCGTCATCTACTTCGTGTTCATGATGATCGGCGCGTTCCGCTATCGCTTGCCGCCGCCCGGCTGGCAGCCCGAGGGCTGGACCGCGCCGTCGAAGGCCAACGCGATGATCTCGAAGGCCAACGTCCATCTCAACGACGCGCACAAGACGCCGCAATTCTGGCTGATCTGGTGGGTGCTCTGCCTGAACGTCTCGGCCGGCATCGGCGTGATCGGCATGGCCTCGCCGATGCTCCAGGAGATCTTCGCCGGCAAGCTGATCGGCCTGCCGGAGGTGGGCTTCAACGCACTCGATGCGGGGCAGAAGGCGCAGATCGCCGCGATCGCCGCGGGCTTCGCCGGATTGCTGTCGCTGTTCAACATCGGCGGCCGCTTCTTCTGGGCATCGCTGTCGGACAAGATCGGTCGCAAGAATACCTACTATACGTTCTTCATCCTCGGCATCGTGCTTTACGCGCTGGCGCCGACTTTTGCGGCGATGGGTTCGAAGCTCCTGTTCGTGCTTGGCTTCGGCATCATCCTGTCGATGTATGGCGGCGGCTTCGCCACCGTGCCGGCCTACCTCGCCGACATGTTCGGAACCCAGTTCGTCGGCGCCATCCACGGCCGGCTGCTGACGGCGTGGTCCACCGCGGGCATCATCGGCCCCGTCGTCGTCAACTACATCCGCGAGTTCCAGCTCGCGGCCGGCGTGCCGCGCGATCAGCTCTACAACACGACCATGTACATCCTCTGTGCGATGCTGATCGCAGGTTTGATCTGCAATTATCTGATCAAGCCGGTCGATTCGAAATGGCACATGAAGGAGGCCGATGTCGCCAAGTTGCAGGCTGCAAGCGCCAACGCCGCCGCCGCTGGGCCGCACGGCTCCTACGGCATCGGATTTGGCGGGCTTGACGCCAAGGCGGCGCTGTTCTGGGCCTTCGTCGGCGTTCCCCTACTTTGGGGTGTCTGGAAGACATTGGAGAGCGCGGTCAAAATCTTCTGACCGCCGTTGAGACAGAGGCGGGATGCTCATCAGGCGTCCCGCTTCGTTGGCCTTTCAGACATCATAAGGAATGGGACTTAGGGGGATTGAAATGATTCGCACTCGAACTTGCCTTCGCATTTGCCTTGCGGCCGTGCTGCTCGTCGCTGGGCTTCATACCGCATCCGCGCAGACGACAACGACACCGGCGGCGCCTGCTGCAACGACCGAAGCAAAGCCTGGCAAGATGAAGCTCACCATGCAGAAGCTGAAAGACATGAAGGCGAAATGGGCAGCCAACAAGCCGAAGCTCAAGGCCTGCCGCGCCGACGTGAAAGCCAAGGGCCTCGCCGGGGATGACCGCTGGTTCTACATCGAAGAGTGCATGAGCAAGACCTGAGATCGGGTTCCGTCCGACGCTTGCGTAAAGGGGCATGGCGGGCGACCGCCTGCCTCCTAAATCATTCTAGAGACGCTCTAAATTGTCTTGCATCTGGCATACCAGAGACTAGAGTTGCGTCGAATTTGGCTTGGTCGGCGGGGCGCAGGAACTGCTGGTTCCGTTGATCGAGTCGAGAAATGAAGACTGATCGCTGTGGCGATCCGGCCTAAACTCATCACGCATTTGAAGAGAACGCGACGTCTCCATGAGCAGCAACGACGACGTTCACAAGGTTCGCGAGTTCGAACATCCCGGCCAGGGACGGAAGCGCGCCAAATCCACGCCCAAGGGACGGCAGGTCGATCCCACCGCCGCGCACGAGATCGAGCAGCTGCTCGGCGACAGGCCGCGGCGGCGCGACCTGTTGATCGAATATCTGCATCTGATCCAGGACAAGTATCGCCAGATCTCGGCCGCCCACCTCGCCGCGCTCGCCGATGAGATGAAGCTCGCGTTCGCCGAGGTGTTCGAGACCGCAACCTTCTATGCGCATTTCGACGTGGTGAAGGAAGGCGAGCCCGATATCGCGCCGCTGACGATCCGCGTCTGCGACTCGCTGACCTGCGCGATGCTCGGCGGAGAGAAGCTGCTCGCCGATTTGCAGGATGCGTCCGGTCCCGGCATCCGCGTGGTGCGTGCGCCCTGCGTCGGCCGCTGCGACACGGCGCCTGCCGCGGAAGTCGGACACAACTTCGTCGATCACGCTACGGTCGGCAATGTCATGGCGGCGGCGAAGGCTGGCGACACCCACGCGCATCTGCCCAAATATATCGGCTATGAGGCCTATGTCGCCGGCGGCGGCTACAAGCTGCTCAATCGCCTGCGCTCGGGCGAGCTACCGACGGACGACCTGCTGAAGGCACTCGACGACGCCTCGTTGCGCGGTCTCGGCGGCGCCGGATTCCCCACGGGACGTAAATGGCGCGCGGTGCTTGGTGAACCCGGCCCGCGGCTGATGGCGATTAACGGCGACGAGGGCGAGCCCGGCACGTTCAAGGATCGCGTCTATCTCGAGAGCGACCCGCACCGCTTCCTCGAGGGCATGCTGATCGGCGCCCATGTGGTGCAGGCCTCGGATATCTACATCTACCTCCGCGACGAATATCCGGCGTCGCGCGAAATCCTCGAACGCGAGATTGCTAAGCTCCCGCCGGGCGGTCCGACGCTGCACATGCGCCGCGGCGCCGGCGCCTATATCTGCGGTGAGGAATCCTCGCTGCTGGAAAGCATCGAGGGCAAGCGCGGTCTGCCCAGGCACAAGCCGCCATATCCATTCCAGGTCGGCCTGTTCGGCCTGCCGACGTTGATCAACAACATCGAGACGTTGTGGTGGGTGCGCGACATCGTCGAGAAGGGCGCCGACTGGTGGAAGGGCCACGGGCGGCATGAGCGGCACGGCCTGCGCAGCTTCTCGGTCTCCGGTCGCGTCAAGAATCCCGGCATGAAGCTCGCGCCTGCTGGCATCACCGTGCGCGAGCTGATCGAGGAATATTGCGGCGGCATGGCCGACGGTCATCAGTTCTACGCGTACCTGCCAGGTGGTGCGTCCGGCGGCATCCTGCCGGCGGCGATGGACGACATCCCGCTCGATTTCGGCACGCTGGAAAAATACGGCTGCTTCATCGGCTCGGCCGCGATCGTGATCCTGTCGCAAAAGGACAGCGTGCGCGCGGCCGCGTTGAACTTGATGAAGTTCTTCGAAGACGAGAGCTGCGGCCAATGCACGCCGTGTCGCGTCGGAACCCAGAAGGCCGCACTGCTGATGCAGCAACCGGTCTGGAACCGCGCTCTCCTGGACGAATTGAGCCAGGCGATGCGCGATGCCTCGATCTGCGGGCTTGGACAGGCGGCATCTAACCCTCTCTCCACCGTGATCAAATATTTCCCTGACGAGTTCAAGGAAGCGGCCGAATGACGAAGATTACGTTCGAGCTCGACGGCAAGCAGGTCGAGGCCAATGCAGGCGAGACGATCTGGCAAGTCGCAAAACGGCAGGGCCGCGAGATTCCGCATCTGTGCTATTCGCCCGCGCCGGACTATCGCCCCGACGGCAATTGCCGCGCCTGCATGGTCGAGATCGAAGGCGAGCGCGTGCTCGCGGCGTCCTGCAAGCGCACGCCATCGGTCGGAATGAAGGTGAAGACCGAGAGCGCGCGCGCTGTTTCCGCGCAAAAAATGGTCATGGAGCTGCTTGTTGCCGATCAACCGGCGCGCGAGACCTCGCACGATCCGGAATCCAAATTCTGGCACTGGGCCGAAACCACGGGAGTCACCGAGAGCCGCTTCCCCGCCGCCGAGCGTTGGGCGACCGACGCCAGTCATCCGGCGATGCGCGTCAATCTCGATGCCTGCATCCAGTGCGGCCTGTGCGTGCGCGCCTGCCGCGAGGTCCAGGTCAACGACGTCATCGGCATGGCCTATCGTAGCCACGGCTCGAAAATCGTGTTCGATTTCGACGATCCCATGGGCGAGTCCACCTGCGTCGCTTGCGGCGAATGCGTGCAGGCCTGTCCGACCGGAGCGCTGATGCCGGCCGTAATGCTGGACGAGAAGCAGACCCGCGTCACCTATGCCGACAAGAAGGTGGATTCGCTCTGTCCGTTCTGCGGCGTCGGTTGCCAGGTGACCTATGAGGTCAAGGACGAGAAGGTGATCTATGCCGAGGGCCGCGATGGCCCGGCCAACCGCAACCGTCTCTGCGTCAAGGGCCGCTTCGGCTTCGACTACATCCACCATCCGCATCGCCTGACCAAGCCGCTGGTGCGGCTGCCGAATGCGAAGAAGGATTCCAACGACCAGGTCGATCCCGCCAATCCGTTCACGCATTTCCGCGAAGCTAGCTGGGAAGAAGCGCTCGACATCGCGGCCAAGGGCCTCGTCAAGATCCGCGACGAGAACGGCGTGAAGGCGCTGGCGGGCTTCGGCTCGGCGAAGGGCTCCAACGAGGAGGCCTATCTGTTCCAGAAGCTGGTGCGCACCGGCTTCGGGTCCAACAACGTCGACCATTGCACCCGTCTGTGCCACGCCTCGTCGGTCGCGGCGCTGTTCGAAGGCCTGAGCTCGGGAGCGGTGTCCGCGCCGTTCTCGGCTGCGATGGACGCCGAGGTCATCATCGTGATTGGCGCCAACCCGACCGTGAACCATCCGGTCGCCGCAACCTTTATCAAGAACGCGGTCAAGGAGAACGGCGCAAAGCTGTTCGTCATGGACCCGCGCCGGCAGACGCTGTCGCGCCATGCGACCAAGCATCTGCAGTTCAAGCCCGGCTCCGACGTCGCCATGCTGAACGCGATGATCCACACGATCATCACCGAAGGGCTGACCGACGATCAGTACATCGCCGGCTATACCGAGGGGTTCGAGGACCTCAAGGAGAAGATCAAGGAGTTCACGCCGGAGAAGATGGAGCCGATCTGCGGCATCCCGGCGCAGACCCTGCGTGAGGTCGCGCGAACCTATGCACGGGCAAAATCGTCGATCATCTTCTGGGGCATGGGCATCAGCCAGCATGTCCACGGCACCGACAATGCGCGCTGCCTGATTGCGCTGGCGCTGATCACCGGCCAGGTCGGTCGCCCCGGCACCGGCCTGCATCCGCTGCGCGGCCAGAACAACGTGCAGGGTGCTTCCGATGCCGGTCTGATCCCGATGTTCCTGCCGGACTATCAGCCGGTCGGCCGCGACGACATGCGCGGTGCCTTCGAGAAGCTGTGGGGCCAGGATCTCGATCCCGTCCGCGGCCTGACAGTAGTCGAGATCATGAACGCGATCCATGCCGGCGAGATCACGGGCATGTATATCGAGGGCGAGAACCCCGCGATGTCCGATCCCGATCTCCAGCATGCGCGCCAGGCGCTTGCCATGCTCGATCATCTCGTGGTGCAGGATCTCTTCGTCACCGAGACCGCGTTCCACGCCGACGTCATCCTGCCGGCCTCGGCGTTTGCCGAAAAGGAAGGCTCATTCACCAACACCGATCGCCGCGTGCAGCTCGCGCGCCAGGTGATCAAGCCGCCCGGCGATGCGCGGCAGGATCTCTGGATCATCCAGGAGATCGGCAAGCGCATGGGCCTGCCGTGGAATTATGCCGGTCCCGGCGACGTCTTCACCGAGATGGCAGAGCTGATGCCGTCGTTGAAGAACATCACCTGGGAGCGGCTGGTCCGCGAGGGCGCGGTCACCTATCCCGTCGATGGTCCCGACATGCCTGGTAACGAGATCATCTTCACCACGGGCTTCCCGACCGCGAGCGGCCGCGGCAAGATCGTTCCGGCTCACGTCATACCGCCGGACGAGATCCCCGACGCCGAATATCCGATGGTGCTCTCGACCGGCCGCGTGCTGGAGCATTGGCACACCGGCTCCATGACCCGCCGCGCGCAGGTGCTCGACCAGATCGAGCCCGAGGCGGTCGCGTTTATGTCGCCAAAGGACATGCACAGGAAGAAGCTTGCGCCGGGCGATTTCATTCGGCTCGAGACCCGCCGCGGCGCGGTCGAGGTCAAGGTCCGCTCCGACCGCGACGTTCCCGAGAACATGGTCTTCATGCCGTTCTGCTACGCGGAGGCGGCGGCGAATTTGTTGACCAACCCAGCGCTCGATCCGTTCGGCAAGATCCCGGAGTTCAAGTTCTGCGCGGCGAGAGCCGAGCGCGCCGAGTTGCGGGACGCGGCGGAGTAGGGCGCGCCGTCATTGCGAGCGAAGCGAAGCAATCCAGACTGCCTCCGCGGCAAGATTCTGGATTGCTTCGTCGCTTCGCTCCTCGCAATGACGGTGATAAACCTGATCCATGTCCAAAGCCACCCCAGCCACACGCGCGCTCACAGCCGCCAGTGTTCCCTTCACCGTTCACGCTTACGATTACGATCCCGATGCCGAGAGCATCGGCCTGCAGGCGGCTGCCGCACTCGGCGAGGATCCCGCGCGCGTGTTGAAGACGCTGATGGTGCTCGTCGACGGCAAGCCGGTCTGCGTCATCGTCCCGTCCGACCAGGAAGTCTCGATGAAGAAGCTGGCCGCTGCTGTTAGCGGCAAGTCGGCGCAGATGATGAAGCCGCCGGAGGCCGAGCGCCTCACCGGCTACAAGGTTGGCGGCATCAGCCCATTCGGGCAGCGGAAGCCCGTGCGCACCGTGATCGAGCAGAGCGCGCTCGCGCATGATTACGTGTATGTGAATGGCGGTCAGCGAGGACTACAGGTGCGGCTCAGTCCAGGCGATGTGCGGGACGTGTTGAAGGCGATCGTCGCGGAACTGGTCGCCTGAGCGCCGCGCTCTGCTACTGCTTTTGCAACAGCTTCAGCCGACAGCGCAGCGCTTCGCGGATGTGTGTGCGCGCGAGCTGCTCCGCTTTGCTGCCGTCGCGAACCGCGATGGCGTCGATGATGGCCTGGTGCTCGCGGTGGCTGGTCGAGGGGCGGCCCGATACGCTGAACGTGGTTGGACCGAGCAGGGCGATCCAGTCCTGCAACTCCCCCGAAGCGTTGTCGAGATAGCGGTTGCGCGCCGCGCGGCAGATCGCTTCGTGGAAGGCGCGGTTGAGCCTTGCCATTTCTCCTGCCATCTCGGCCGGGTCGGTCTCCGACACTTCGACAAAAGCCTGCTCGATATCCCGGAGCGCATCGATCTCGGGCGCCGAGGCGTGCTCGGCGGCGAGTCGGGCAGCGGCGCCCTCCATGATCTCGCGCATGGCGTAGAGTTCGAGCACCTCGGAGATGTCGAGGTTGCGCACGATCAGGCCGCGGCCGCCGGCAGGTTCGACGAACCCACGTGCCGCAAGCCGCCCCAGAGCCTCCCGCACCGGCGTGCGGCTGACCTTCAGCCGCTGGGCGACCTCTTCCTCGCGGAGGCGGTCGCCGGCGCGGTAGCTGCCGGCCTGCAGCGCCTCGCAGAGCGAGCGGAACACGGCTTCGCCGAGCGCCACGCCGCCGCGCGCGATCGAGCCGCCGGCCTTTGTCGGGCGTCTTGCCATGCATCCCCGTGGGCTCGCGCATCCTGCTCATGCAGCGATGGCGCTTGCTGGATCTCTGTATATCTTTGTATACAAAAGTGCGCAATAGCTAGCCGGATTGACCGGGGCCGCCGGCGGGCAGAATGTCTCCAACTTCGTCGCATCGGGCAGACGGCATGAGCAGCAAATACGATGTGCTGGTGATCGGCGGCGGCAACGCGGCACTGTGTGCGGCGATCAGCGCGCGACGCGGTGGGGCGTCGGTGCTGGTGCTCGAAGGCGCGCCGAAATTCTATCGTGGCGGCAACACGCGCCACACCCGCAACATGCGCTGCGCCCATGACGAGGCGACCGAAATCCTCACCGGCCCCTACACCGAGGCGGAGTTTTGGGAGGATCTCCTGCGCGTCACCGGCGGCCAGACCGACGAGGTGCTGGCCCGGCACATGATCCGCGAGTCCAAGGACATTTTGAACTGGATCGTGGAGCAGGGCGTGCGCTGGCAGCCCTCGCTCGGCGGCACGCTGAGCCTCGGTCGCACCAACTCGTTCTTTCTCGGTGGCGGCCGGGCGATGCTGAACGCACTTTATCTCACCGCCGAGAAGCTCGGCGTCGACGTCGAATACGACGCCGAGGTCGCCGACCTCGTGATCGAGGACGGCATGTTTCTCGCCGCCCGCCTCAAGCGGCCGATCAAGGGCGAAAACGAGATACGCGCGACATCCCTGGTCGCCGCGGCCGGCGGGTTCGAGGCCAACATCGAATGGCTGAAGCAATATTGGGGGGAGGCCGCCGACAATTTCCTGATCCGCGGCACGCCCTATAACCGCGGCTCGGTCCTGAAAATGCTGCTCGACAAGGGGGTGCAGGAGGTCGGTGATCCCACCCAGTGCCATGCGGTCGCGATCGATGCCCGCGCGCCGAAGTTCGACGGCGGCATCATCACGCGTCACGACTCCGTCGTGTTCGGCATCGTCGTCAACAAGCACGCGCAGCGCTTTTACGACGAGGGCGAGGACATCTGGCCGAAGCGCTATGCGATCTGGGGCCGGCTGGTGGCCGCGCAGCCCGACCAGATCGCCTACATCATTTTCGATTCCACCGTGGTCACGAGCTTCATGCCGACGCTGTTCCCTCCGATCGCCGGGCAGACCGTGGCTGAGCTCGCCGGCAAGCTCGAGCTCGATCCGGCCGCGCTGGAAAAGACCATCACCGAATTCAACGCCGCGGTGCAGCCCGGCACTTTCGATCACACCATCCTGGACGACTGCCGCACCGAAGGCATCACGCCGCAGAAGTCGCATTGGGCACGGCGGATCGAGGCGCCGCCCTATCTTGCTTATCCGGTGCGGCCCGGCATCACCTTCACCTATCTCGGCACGCGTGTGACCAGGGAAGCGCGGATGCTGATGGCTGACGGCAAGCCGTCGGCCAACATGTTCGCGGCCGGCGAGATCATGGCCGGCAATGTGCTCGGCAAGGGTTATGCCGCCGGCATGGGCATGACCATCGGCAGCGTGTTCGGACGGATCGCGGGACGGGAAGCGGCGAATTATGCACGGAACTAGGATTCTCGACGAATCGGACCGCCTGATGACGGTCTGCAATTCCTGCCGCTACTGCGAAGGCCTTTGCGCGGTATTTCCCGCCATGGAGATGCGGCGCGCCTTCTCCGACGGCGACCTCAATTATCTCGCCAATCTCTGCCATGGCTGCGGCGCATGCTACGTCGACTGCCAATTCTCGCCGCCGCATGAATTCAACGTCAACGTCCCGCAGACGCTGGCGGTCGCGCGCGCGGAATCCTACGCGGCCTATGCCTGGCCGCAGGCGCTGTCCGGGGTCTTCGCGCGCAATGGCCTCGTCATCAGCATCGTCGCGGCGCTCAGCATGGCCGCCTTCATCTTCGGCTTCGCGGCCCTGAACGACCGCAGCGTACTGTTCGGCGTGCACACCGGCCCCGGCGCGTTCTACAGGTTGATGCCGCACAACGCGATGGCGGCGTTGTTCAGCGCTGCCTTCCTTTATGCGATCTTCGCGCTGGTGATGAGCGTGCGTGCGTTCTGGCGAGACATCGGCCCGCCGATCGGCGGCCGTGCGGACGGCGACTCGATCTTCCAGGCGATGCGCGACACTGGTGAGCTGCGCTATCTCCATGGTGGCGGCGTCGGCTGCTACAACGAGGACAACAAGCCGACCGACCGGCGCAAGCTGTATCATCACCTGACCTTCTATGGCTTCCTGCTCTGCTTCGCCGCGACCACGGTCGCCACGCTGTATCACTATCTGCTCGGCCGCGAGGCGCCGTATCCGTGGTGGGATCTGCCCGTGGTGCTCGGCACGCTCGGTGGGGTCGGCCTGATCATCGGGCCAATCGGCCTGTTCGTCGCCAAGATACGGCGCGATCCTGCACTGCTCGACGAGCAGCGCTACGGCATGGATGTCGGCTTCATCGCCATGCTGTTCCTGGCCGGCTTCACCGGCATGCTGCTTCTGCTCTTGCGGGAGACCGCCGCCATGGGCCCGCTGCTGGCGCTGCATTTGGGTGCAGTGTTCGCGCTGTTCATCACAATGCCCTACGGCAAATTCGTGCACGGCATCTATCGCTTCGCGGCGCTGGTGCGTTATGCGCAGGAGCGGCGCGGAGAAGCCGGGTCTTAAGAGTCAGGCGGTGCGGAAGCGGCCGTCGCGCAGGAAAGCGATCGTCTGTTCGATCGCGGCGGCGTGACGCGGAAGTCCGGTATGGGACGCCTTCACGACGATATGGTCGGCCATGCCGGCTACCATCGTGCTTTGCACTGAGACCCGTCCGTCATTTGGCTTCGGCAGAACGATGAGACCGGCGATGGGATCGATGAAGCGGTTTCCCGCGATCACACCGACGGGATAGTCCACGGCGGGCAGGGCGTCGGTCCGGGGGGTGGACGTGGTGGTGAGCTCGAGTCCGGCGGGTCCGTAGAATGTGCTGTAGAGGCGATATCCGCTCAGGAGATCGGCGACCTCGCTGCCGCCGTTCGGCGTGCCCAGCATCACCACTCCGGCAAGCCGGTCCGGACGGTACTTTGCGATGTAGGCGCGCACCACCAGACCGCCCATCGAATGCGCAACGAAGTGGAGCGGCGCATCACGTTCGGCGAAGCGGGCGACTTCTGGGTGAATATCGTCCGCGAGCGCGGTGATCGGCTTGCGGCGACTGGCATAGTCGATGTTGCGCGTTGCGAAGCCGCTGGCCCGGAGCGCCCGTTCCAGTCTGGTCAGGGACGCCGAGGTTCGCGCGATGCCGTGAAGCAGAACCACTCCCGGGCATCGCGCCTCGCCTGATTGAGGCGCTTCGTGCATCTCGCTTATGCCACCTCGCGCTCTGGCCCAGACGCCTGCTCGCGGGCCATCATCGTCGCGGTGACGTAGTCGGTCTTGCCGGTGCCGAGCAGTGGCACCTTGTCCACCACCATGATCGCCGCGGGAACGGTCAGCTCGGACGCGCCGATCGCCTTGGCCTGGCCCTGCATCGCACTGCGCTCTGCAACCTTCTCCGTCGTCAGGAGGACGATGCGCTCGCCCTTGCGCGGGTCCGGGATCGACACGGCGACCGATGCGGCCTGCGGCCACAGGGTCGTCGCGATGTTCTCGACCGCGGACAGCGAGACCATTTCGCCGGCAATCTTGGCAAAGCGCTTGGCGCGGCCCTTGATGGTGATGAAGCCGGCCGGGTCGATCGCGACAATGTCGCCGGTGTCGTGCCAGCCCTCGGCGAGCGGTTCGAGCACGCCGGGGTTTTCGGCCCTGAGGTAACCGAGCATCACGTTCGGTCCGCGCACCGAGAGGCGTCCGCCGTCCTCGATGCCGGGGACCGGATCGAGGCGGCTTTCCATCAGCGGCGACAGGCGGCCGACCGTGCCGGGACGATTGGCCATCGGCGTGTTCATCGCCAGCACCGGCGCCGTCTCGGTGACGCCATAGCCTTCGAGGATGCGGATGCCGTAACGCTCCATAAAGACCTGCCGGGTGCGATCCTTGACCGCCTCGGCGCCGGCGATCACCAGGCGCAGGGTGCGGAAGTCATAGGCATGCGCCGAGCGGGCGTAGCCGGTGAGGAACGTGTCGGTGCCGAACAGGATCGTGGCGCCGGTCTGGTAGATCAGCTCGGGCACGATCCGGTAGTGCAGCGGCGAGGGGTACATGTAGATCGGAATGCCCGCGAGCAGCGGCATCATCATTCCGCCAGTCAGCCCGAAGGAGTGGAACACCGGCAGCACATTGAACACCTTGTCATTGGCATTGGCATCGACCCGCGCCAGCGCCTGTGCGGCGTTGGCAAGGATATTGCGGTGGGACAGCACCACGCCCTTCGGCGTGCCTTCCGAGCCCGACGTGAACAGCACGACGGCCGGGTCGCTCGCCTGGCGGACGACGCGCGGCGTAGTACCGGCGAGCAGGCCCTTGATCTTGTCGGCCGTGCCGATCGAGGCGCGGACGTCCTCGAGATAGACGACGCGAACTTCCGCGGAGATCGCCGCCATCAGCTTGTCGAGCTTGCCCTTCTCGATGAAGGCCCTCGACGTCAGCACCGTCTTGACCTGCGCAGCCTTCATGGCGGCGAGCACGTTGACCGGGCCGGCCGAGAAGTTGAGCATTGCCGGCACCCGGCCGATGTTTTGCAACGCCATGAAGACGACGGCGACGCCTGCGGAATTCGGCAGCAGCACGCCGACATTCTCACCGATGGCGGTGCCGTTCTCCAGTTTGCGGCTCAAGACCTGCGCGCCCAGGATCAGCTTGCGATAGGTCAGCTTGGTGCCGAGCGCGTCCTCGACGATGACCTTGCCGGTGTCGCGGTCGCGATAGGCATGTCCGAGCGCCTCGAAGAGGGTGTGATTGAGCATGGCGTTCTTCACCATGGCGTCGATCATCACGTCCTGAAGTGCTGCGCCCGCGGCATTGCGGCGCGCCTTGCCCTTGAGCGACGGATCGACCGGAAGCTTGACCGGCGGCAGGATGGTGACGGTCACCCGCGGAAACCACGAGCGCTTGATCTGGCTGCCGTTGAGATAGCTGAGATGCGAACGCTGGGCGCCTTCGATGCGGACCGGGACGACGACCGCGTCGGCCTTGTCCGCGATCATCGCGGTGCCGTCATAGACCTTCATCAGCGAGCCGGAGACGGTGATGCGTCCCTCCGGAAAGATCACCACCGGCTCTCCGGCGGCGACGAGCTTGATGAGGTCGCGCGCAGCCAGCGGCTTGGTGGGGTCCATGGTGTAATGCTTGACCACTCGCAGGAACGGCTTGGCCCACCAGGCCTTGGCGATGCCGGTATCGACCGCGAAGCTCGCGTCGATCGGCAGCACGGCGTGCAGCAGCGGGCCGTCGATCAGGCTGACATGGTTGGGCGCGATCAGCATGCGCGTGCCAGCGGGCGGCAGGTTCTCCAGCCCGCGGACCTCCGTGCGGAACAGCGCGCGGAACAGCAGCCCGCCGAAGTCGCGCACGCCTTCCTTGCCCCACTTCGTCAGCACGAACCAGACTGCGCCGAAGCTGGCGACGCCGAGGCCGAAGAAGATCCAGCCGACGTGCAACCCGCCGGCCTGCAGCAGCGCGACGAACAGCGAGCCGGCCACCATGAAGGCGGCCTGCAATACGTTGCCGGCGGCGATGATGCGGGCGCGCTCGGAGGGGGCGGACCAGGCCTGGACGGCGGCGAAGGACGGAACGACGAACAGCCCGCCGCCGAATGCAAAGGCGACGAAGTCGATCAGCATGCGCAGGCCCGCGAACGAGGTCGCGAAATCGGCAGCGGTGATGCCCTGGCCCTTGGCGGTCACGCCGATCGCCAAGGCGAGGTCGATGCCGGCAAACCCCATCATGATGGCGCCGATCGGCACCAGCGCGAGGTTCGGGCGAACGTGGCTCAGATTCGCGGCGAACAGCGAGCCGATGGCAATGCCGATTGCGAAGATCGCGAGACACAACGTCACCACGCCCTCGGTACCACCGATGACCTCCTTGACCAGCGCCGGCAGCAGCGAGAGCACGATGGCACCCACCAGCCAGAACCAGGAGACGATCACGGTGCCGTCCCACAGCCGGTGGTCGGCGTGCAGCGTCTTCAACAGGCCGAGCGTCGAGGTCCAGGGATTTGCGTTGACCGGCAGATCGGGTGCAGACGGCGTCGTCGCGGGAATGCGGGAGGCGAAGGCCCAGGACAGCAGGGCCAGCACGACCACGGCCGATGCGACCCAGCCCATATGCGCGGAGCCGGCCACGAACTGGCCGCCGGCGACGGTGCCGAGCAGGATAGCCATGAAGGTCGCGCCTTCGACCAGCGCGTTGCCGGTCGCGAGCTCGCCGAGCTCAAGCTGGTCCGGCAGCATCGCGTATTTCACGGGACCGAACAGCGCGGCGATGACGCCGAACAGTGCGAGTGCTGCAAACAGCAACGGCACCGAGTGCAGGAAAAAGCCGGCCGCGGCAAAGCCCGCCGCAAAGATCTCGGCGAATTTGAGCCGCCTTGCGACGACGGATTTGACGTATTTGTCGGCGAGCTGGCCGCCGAGCCCGGACAGGATGAAATAGGGGAAGATGAAGACGGCGCCCGCGACCGTCACCAGCGCATCTCCGTGGCCGGTCGCGGCACTGTAAAGCAGGATGATGACAAGTGCGTTCTTGAGCACGTTGTCGTTCAGCGCCGAGAAGAATTGCGCCCAGAACAGCGGCGCGAAGCGGCGTGACGACATCAAATCCCTGATCATGACTAGTCCTGTTTTGGAAAGGCTGCCTGAAGTTTCATTGTCGGATGGACGTTGGGTCCAGAGGATATGCGACGGGCTATTGTGGGTTGACGACAGTCGCCCCGGCCTGCTCTGCGCGCTTACCTTCCGATCCTGTTGGTCTCCGCGTGGCGTGGTTTGGTTCGCAATGGTTCGGTTGCGGCCTTATCCAGGCAGGCCGCGCCTGCCAGGATATTGCCCCGGGCGATGAGCGAAACCTGAACCGCATCGTCGAAGGCCGCGGCATCGGCTCGAATGTCGAGACATGGTAAGTCCTTCCTTGCGGCTTGATATTGCATTCGGGGCGACCCGAACGTGGCGGCTGCGCTCGCCTCAGGTGAGATGGGCGAGGCGGCGAAACGGCGAGAGGCGGCCGAGCAGGCTAAGGCGGCGGCCCTCATGACGGGCACGGCCGCGGTGGCCCGCCACATCCGGAAGGTCGCGCGGCGCTCGGTCAGGACGCCGGCAATATCGCAGGCATTTGCGATGCGATCGATTGGCCCCATCGCGAACCGCAGGAGGCCGCGGCCAAATCCGGTCACGAGAGCTGTGGCGTCATCGACGAAGGTGGAGGCGATATCAACAGTGAGGGTTTGCATTTTGCAGGTCTCCGGGTTAACTTGAACATTGTTCAAATGAGTATCCTGAAAATGAACAATGTTCAAGACGAATCATTGCGGGACCGAAAAAAATCTCGACGGCGGCAGCAGATCGTGGAGATCGCTCGCAGCATTATTGCAACTAAGGGCCTGAAATCATTGAAAGTCCGGGATGTCGCGGACGCCGCCAGCTGCTCGGTTGGGAGTGTCTATAATGAGTTCGGCGACTTCGACGGGGTGATCCTGACCGTGAATCGGGAGACGGTTGAGGCGCTGACGGTGCGGCTCGGCCAGGTTCCTGCCGAGGATCCCGTTCGCCAGCTCTACGGGCTGGCGGCGACCTACCTCGAATTCTTCGCGGGGCACGCCAATCTGCTGCGCTCGCTGTTCGAACATCGGATGGAGGACGACCGCCCTTACCCCGATGACATCCTTCAGATGGTGATGGACGCCTTCGCGTTGATGCACGCGCCCCTGGTGCGGCTGCTTCCGAATGCAGACGACGTGCAGATCGCGCTGCTGTCACGCACCCTGTTTTCCGCCGTGCACGGGATCATCTCGCTCGGCCTCGAAGAGCGCATGCTGGCCGTGCCACCGCAGATGCTGCGCCAGCAGGTCGAGCAATTTCTGGATGCGCATCTCGCGGGGCTCGGGATTCTGCCACTACGATAAAGCGCTGAGCGCTGCTATGCGCTGGCGGCCTTGCGCTGCCGCGAGGTGACGACGACGACGTCCGTCGTCCCGTTGTCGACCTGAACACGGTTGCGTCCGTTCTCCTTGGCGCGATAGCAGGCGGCGTCCGCGCGCCGCATCGCGTCCTCGAGCGTGGTGTTGCCGTTGGTAATACAGGCAACGCCGATGCTGGCGGTCACTGCAAAGCAACGATCGTCCCAGGCGAAGACGGATAGCTCGAGCGACCGGCGCAGCCGTTCGGCGATATCCACGGCGTCGTACGGCGTGCATTGCGGAAGAATTAAGCCGAATTCGTCACCGCCGAGCCGGGCAACCAGGTCATGCGGCCGCCGCTCCTGTTGCAGGAGACGCGAGATCTGGCAGAGCAGGCGGTCGCCGGCGAGGTGACCGCAGCTGTCGTTGACGTCCTTGAACTGGTCGAGATCGAGCAGGATCAGGCCCAGCGAACCCGCCGCGGTGTCGTCCAACTCGCTTTGCAGGCGGGCCTCGAATGCGCGGCGGTTGGACAAGCCGGTCAGCCAGTCGTGCGACGCCTGCCAGGCCAGGCGCTCCTTCTCGGCCTGCAGGGCGTCCTCGAAAGCCTCTCGTTGTAGCACCAATCGCCGCGTGTGCCAGATCAGGAGCAGGATCAGCGTCATCGCTGTGACGATATTGACGCCAGTCAGCGTCATCTTGATGGCGCGCGAGCCTTCGCCGAGAACGGTGGAGAACCGCTTGGCGTGCACCGTGAACTGAGTGTTGAGCTCCGAAAGCCGCGACGACAATAATTGCAGGCGGTTGCCGTCCTGAACCGGCCCGCTCTTCAACTCTGACCGGATGACCTCGCCGAACACGCTCAGCTCCAGCAGCATCGGGTCGGTGGCAGCCCACTCGCGGATCGCTTCCTTGAGAAAGCTGACCTGTTTGAAGTAGCGAAACAGCCAGATCAATCCCGGCACGTCATCGGCATGGTTGCCGCCTTGCAGGAAGCCGATGCGGGCGGCCTCGACGTCGACCGGATCGCGCTCGAGCGCCCAGCGCGCGAACTCGTCGCCGATGGGAACGGCCAGCGAGGCCTGATATTGCGCAAACTGGCTGGCGTCGCCCGAATGCAGATAGAGATTGAGGAAATAGACGGCGTTCTTCTGCGAGCGCGACCACAGCGCTTCGCCCGCGACATAGGCGCGGACCGAGGACATCACCTCCAGGCTGAACCCGGCGATCGCCGCCTGCAGCAGGACGACCGTGACGAAAGGCGAGACAAGCTTGATGACATGAAGGAAGTTTCGTCCCTTCGTTGACGGCGCTGTTCTGCGAAACACTTTGCGTTCCCCAAGTCGCTCAACGACCCCAGCGGAGCGATCCGCTCATAACGCGGATTACCCACGAAGGGTGCTTAACTCGACTTGAAAATGCCGGGAGACTGCGTCGCAGGGTGAAGGCACTGTGAAGTGGATGCTTGCAGATCGTTGCAAATGCCGTCGAACCGGAACTGACGCGGCATCGGGGAGCTGATGTCTCGCATGCGCCCCAAATGGTTTACCCGATGGAGAGAGATTGGCTTGGCGCTAGACCAGGACCGGCTTGCGCACGCGGCCGGCGTCGCCGAAGACGCGCAAATAACGTTCGATCTCCGAAGGCAGGCCGGTGGCCTTCTCGGGATTGTCGGAGAGCTTGACGGCCGGATGTCCATCGACCGACGACACCTTGCACACCAGCGAAATCGGATCGAGATTGAACGAGCCGTCCGGCGTGCAGCCGACGAAATCATTGGTGAGATTGGTGCCCCAGCCGAACGAGAGCCGCACGCGCCCGGTGAAGTGATGGTAGGTCTCCTCGATCGAGCCCACGTCCATCGCGTCGGAGAAGACCAGCAGCTTGTCTCTGGGATTGCGGCCCTTCTGCTCCCACCATTTGATGATCTCCTCGCCGGCCTGGATCGGCGGCGCGCTGTCGGGACGGAAGCCGGTCCAGTCGGCGACCCATTCCGGCGCATCGCGCAGGAAAGCCTTGGTGCCGAAAGCGTCGGGAAGCGCGATCAGGAGGTTGCCGCCATAGGTCTGGCGCCATTGGTCGAGGATGCGGTAGGGCGCCCAGCGCAATTCCTCGTCGTCCTTGGCCAGCGCAGCCGCGACCATCGGCAGCTCATGGGCGTTGGTGCCGATCGCTTCGAGATCATTGTCCATCGCGAGCAGCACGTTGGAGGTGCCGATGAAGGACGGGCCGAGGCCCTCCTTCACGGCCTCCACACACCAGCGCTGCCAGAGGAAGCCGTGGCGGCGACGGGTGCCGAAATCGGAGAGCCGGAGGCCATCCAGCTTGCGCAAGCGTTCCACCTTGGTCCACAGCTTGGCCTTGGCGCGAGCATAGAGCACGTCAAGCTCGAAGCGGCCGCGGCCCTTCATCGCTGCGCGCGAGCGCAATTCGTTGAGGATAGCGAGCGCAGGAATCTCCCACATCGTGGTATGGCTCCACGGCCCGTGGAAGTGCAGCTCGTACTGGCCTTCGACCTTGCGAAGCTCGTATTCGGGCAGCCGGAATTCGGCGAGCCAGCGGATGAAGTCCGCCGAGAACATGTGGGTCTTGCCGTAGAAAGTATTACCGGCAAGCCAGATCAGCTCTTTCTTGGTGAAGCGGATAGTGCGGGCGTGGTCGAGCTGAGCGCGCAGTTCGCCCTCGTCGATGATTTCGGCGAGCCGGACATGGCGCGACCGGTTGATGACCGAGAACGTCACCTGCTGATCCGGGTAAGATTCCCGAATCATTTGCAACATCAATAGCTTGTAGAAGTCGGTATCAAGCAAGCTGCGGATGATGGGATCCAGCCGCCAGCTGTGATTGTAGGTCCGGCTCGCAATGTCGGTCACTGTCATGGGGGGAATTCTAGCGTGGCGGCCCCGGCGCAACCAGTGGGTTTGACGGGGATCAGGTTTTCGCGGGGGCGGGGTGCGAGGCCGTCGCCGCCACGGTCTCGAGCTGGCTTCTGATCCAGCGATGCGCCGGATCTTTCTGATAGCGCTGGTGCCAGACCATGAACATCGGCAGCTCGGCCAGGGTTCGCGTGCGCGAGGCCAGCGGAATCCGCACCTGCGCGAAGTCGTGCATCACGCCGGGCGCCAGCAGGCTCGGCATGCTCGCCAGCATCTGCGAGCCACGCAGGAAGGACGGCACGCCGGAGAAGCTCGGCACGGAGATCGCGATGTCGCGGTGGAAGCCGTTGGCCGCAAGCCGGCGATCGAAGTCGAGCCGCTCATTGTCAGTGTAGACCACCGTGATGTGACGCGCCGCGAGATAGGCGCCGCGCGTAGCCGGCGCGGCACGCGCTTTGGGGTCGTAGTAACAGACATAATGGTCTTGCAGCAGACGCTTCTGCACGATGTCGACGCCGGACGGCGGCAGCGGCGTGATCAGCAGGTCGCAGCGGTTTTCGCGCAGCATCGCCGGCGAGGGCGACTGCGAGGGGATCACGCGCAGGTTCAGGCTCGTCACTTGCGCGGCGACGTGATCGAAGAACCGCGGCAGCAGCAGGTCGCGCTGAAAGTCGTTCGCGGCGATTGTCAGCGAAAGCTGCGCGCTCGCCGGCGCGAATGTGACGCCGCCGGCAAAGCTCCGCATCTCGTCGATCAGCGCCCGCGCCTTTGCCGCGAGTGCCTGGGCGTGCGCCGTGGCCACAATGCCGCGGCCGGATTTGGCAAACAGCGGATCGCCGACGATCCGCCGCAGCTTGTTCAGGGCGTGGCTGACCGCCGATTGCGTCAGGCCGAGCCGCGTTGCGGCCGCCGTCACCGAGCCTTCTTCCAGCACCGCCAGAAACAGCTCCAGCCCGTGGCCATCGAGCGCCAAATGATCGATTTTGTTCATAGAATTCATTATAATCGATCTATTTATCTTGAGAATAGCCCGGGTCATCATCTCCCGATAAGCCGTGCGCCCAACGGGGCGCCAGAGGGAGAGACAACGCCGATGCATGCCCAGGCGCCAGCCTTGCGGGATCCCCGCCTCAACCGCCCCGAGCCGTTCACGCCGCCGCTCGGTGACGGCGACTTCTTCCAGCGCGACCGTTCCATGCATCCGCCGGCGCACGCGCCAGGCTACAAATCCTCAGTGCTGCGCTCGCCGCGCCAGGCGCTGCTGTCGCTTGAGAACTCGGTCTCGGAGATCACGGGGCCGGTGTTCGGGCACAACGACCTCGGCCCGCTCGACAATGATTTGATCCGCAACTACGCCAAGGACGGCGATCCCGTCGGCGAACGCATCATCGTCCACGGCCGCGTGCTGAACGAGACCGGCCGCGGCGTACCGAATACGCTGGTCGAGTTCTGGCAAGCCAATGCCGGCGGCCGCTACCGGCACAAGAAGGACACGTATCTGGCGCCGATCGATCCGAATTTCGGCGGTTGCGGTCGCGCGCTGACCGACGACACCGGCTACTATTATTTCCGCACCGTGAAGCCTGGACCCTATCCCTGGCGCAATTACGTCAACAGCTGGCGTCCCGCTCACATCCATTTCTCGGTGTTCGGCTCGGGCTTCGCACAACGTCTGATCACCCAGATGTACTTTGAGGGCGATCCCCTGATCCCGGTCTGCCCGATCCTGACGACGATCCCGGACAAGGATGCGCTGGAGCGCCTCGTCGCGCCGCTCGACCTCAACGCATCGACTCCGTTCGACTCGCTCGCCTACCGCTTTGACATCGTCTTGCGCGGCCAGCGCTCCACTTACTTTGAAAATCGCACCGCAGGGAACTAGGTCCATGCCGCAGCCGCTCAACTACCTCAAGGAAACCGCCTCGCAGACGGCCGGGCCCTACGTCCATATCGGCCTGATCCCGGCCATGGCCGGCTTCGACATTTTCGAGAAGAATTTTTGCAACGTGCTGGTGACGCCGAACACGCAAGGCGAACGCATCACGCTGGAGGGCAGGGTGATCGACGGCAGCGGCACGCCATTGCGCGACGTGCTGCTGGAGATCTGGCAGGCGAACGCGGCCGGCCGCTACAACCATCCGGCCGATCGGTCGACCGGCGCGCTTGACGAGGAATTTCGTGGCTGGGGCCGCGCCGGCTCCGACTTCGAGAGCGGTCTTGTCACCTTCGAGACCATCAAGCCGGGCGCGATCATCGACAAGACGGGCCGCAAAGGCGCGCCGCACATCAATGTCTGGATCGTCGCGCGCGGTATCAACATCGGTCTGAATACGCGCCTCTATTTCTCGGACGAAGCGGCCGCCAACGCCGCCGACCCCGTGCTCAACCTGATCGAGCAGCCGGTCCGGCGCTCGACGCTGATCGCAAAGCGCAGCGAACGCGCCGGCAAGATCGTGTATTCTTTCACGATCAATTTGCAGGGACCGGAAGAGACGGTGTTCTTCGACGTGTGATCGTCTCAGGTCTCGTCGCCGTGGAGCCGCGCGCGAAAGGCGCGCGGTGACACGCCCGTGGCGGCGGCGTAGACCCGGCTGAAATAGGCGGGGTCTTCGAAGCCAAGTGCATAGGCGATCGTCGAGACCGGCAAATTGGTGTAGACGAGGTTGCGCCGCGCCTCGCGGATCAACCGGTTGAGGATCAGGTGCGAGGCGGTGTCGCCGGTTGCTGCCCGCGTCACCCGGTTGAGATGGGTCGGCGTGATCGACAGCGCGCCCGCATAGTCCGCGACGCTCCAGCGTTCCAGATGATGCTGTTCCAGCAGCGCCTCGAAGCGGCGGAATAGTCCGCTTTCAGCCGTTCCGACGTCACCGCTCTCGCTGGTGAGCGCGCGGGCCACCAGCCCGATCATGGCCGCCGACAGCGCACGCAGCACATGCGCCCGGCCGAAATCGCGCGCGGCGTGTTCGGCAAAGATCTGCTTCATGGTGGTCCGGATCTGCGGCGTGCCGCGTATCACGGCCGAGCGCGACAAGGCACCGCGCAGTCCTTCGGAGGCGAGCAGCGCTTCGTCCAATATTTCCGCGGCGATGGTCAGCACCCAACCCTGGGTATCAGGCACGAAACGGAAGCCATGGACGTGGCCGACAGGCACGTTGACGATTTGCATCGGCTTCAGCTGCACCACGCGCCCGTCGAGCGTGGCTTCGCCGCCGCCGCGCTCGATCAGTAGCACCTGGTGCAGCCGGGCATGGCGGTGCACAGCCAGCGTCCAGTCGTGCAGCACCGAGCGCGACGCTATCGTCTCGCAATGCACGACATCGGGCAGATCGCCGGACTCGCCGAACAAATTGTAGACCCGGATTGCCGGGGCGGGGGCTGCGCTTCTCATGTTCGAATAGTACAAGACAAAGACGAAAGCCTCCATCGGTCGGCGGTGCTGAATCTGCAAGAAAGTGCCGAGGAGGACGCAAAAATGAAAGTTCAGGTCTGTATCATCGGCGGCGGGCCGTCCGGGTTGCTGTTGTCCCAGCTCCTGCACCTCAAGGGCATCGACACGGTCGTACTGGAAAAATACAGCCGCGACCACGTGCTTGCCCGGATCCGTGCCGGCGTGCTCGAGCACGGCTTCGCCAGGCTGATGCGCGAGGCTCAGTGCGGCGAGCGGATGGACCGCGAGGGCGAAATCCACAAGGGATTCGAGATCGCCCATGACGGGGTGCTCTCCCAGATCGACCTCCACAAGCACTCCGGAGGCAATTCGGTGCTGGTCTACGGCCAGACCGAGCTGACGCGCGACCTCTACGAGGCGCGCGACCGTCTCGGCGGCAACGTCGTGCACAATGCCGAGGACGTGATGCCGCATGACCTGACCTCGGACCGGCCTTACGTGACCTATCGCTCGAATGGCGAGACTGTCCGGGTCGATTGCGACTATATCGTCGGCGCCGACGGCTTTCACGGCGTCAGCCGCAAGTCGATCCCGAAGGACGTGCTGCGGGAATACGAGAAGATCTATCCGTTCGGCTGGCTGGGCGTGCTGTCACGCACGAAACCGGTGTCGCCGGAGCTGATCTACGTGAAGCACGAGCGCGGCTTCGCGCTGTGTTCCTTGCGGTCGCAAGTACTGAGCCGCTATTACGTCCAGGTGCCGCTCACCGACAAGGTGGAAGACTGGAGCGACGATGCGTTCTGGGCCGAGCTGAAGCGTCGTTTGCCGGACGAGGTCGGCGGCCGCCTGATCACGGGACCGTCCATCGAGAAGAGCATCGCGCCGTTGCGCAGCTTCGTCGCCGAGCCGATGAGCTACGGTCGCCTGTTTCTCGCCGGCGATGCCGCCCACATCGTGCCGCCGACCGGCGCGCGCGGGCTGAACAGCGCGGCCTCCGACATCTATTATCTCTACCACGCCATGCTCGCGCACTATCAGAACGGCGATGATTCCGGGCTCCAGGGCTATTCCGCCAAGGCGCTGGCGCGGATCTGGAAGGCGCAACGCTTCTCGTGGTGGATGACGATGCTGCTGCATCGCTTCCCCGACCGGCTCGACTACGAGGACCGGCTCCAGCAGACCGAACTGGAATATCTTCTCTCGTCCGAGACGGCACAGCGCCTGCTCGCGGAGAATTATGTGGGGCTGCCGTTTTAGCGTGGAGTGGACCCGAAAAGCGGTGCGACGCTGCGCTACTTTCCTTCTAGGATGTTCACCGGCGTCCAGTCCGACCCCGGTGGATTTGTAGCGAGCACAATCGCGCGCTTGCCAAAAAGCGCTGACGCCGGATCCATTTCCGCCGTTTGCCCGAACGCATCGGCCGCCTTCGCAAACTCCCTTGCCCGCCAGCACGCCAGCCCTTCGGCATACGCGGCGGCAACCTTCGTCTGCCCGGCACTCTCCGTGCCCTTCTCCGCGATTGGCTCGAACACCTTGATCGCCTCGCCGCGTCCTATCACTTTGATGGCGTCGAGCTCGCGCCAGGTGAAAGTATTGCCTGTCTGCGCGACAGTCGTTTCCGAGGCCATGATTGCGGTGCCGTAGTATTTGTTGGCGCCTTCGAGCCGCGAGGCGACGTTCACGGTGTCGCTCATCACGGTGTAGTTGAAGCGGCGGCGGGAGCCGATATTGCCGACCACGGCCTCGCCACTGTTGAGCCCGATGCGGTGCGACAGGCCGTGGCCGGCGAAAGCGGCGCTGCCGGCGTTGAGCTCTGCCAGCTTTTCGTGGCATTTCAGCGCGGCATGGACGGCGTGGCGCGCATGCGCGGGATCGTCGGCGGGCGCACCGAACATGGCGACGATGGAATCGCCGATATATTTGTCGACATAGCCGCCATGGCTCTCGATGATGTCGGTCATGGCCGACAGATATTCGTTCATCAGCGTCACCAGTTCGCCCGGCGTCATCGTCTCGGCGATGGAGGAGAAGCCGCTCAGGTCGGAGAAGAACATGGTGACGTTGCGCATTTCGCCGCCGAGCGCCGGCATCTTGCCGGAGGCAACCATGGTGTCGATCACTTCGGGGGCGAGATAGAACGCAAAGCTCTTGCGCAGGAAACGCTCGTCGCGATCGGCCAGCACGAAACGGTAGCCGATCATCATCGCGAGCGCGGCAAGGCTTGCGAGTGCCGGCTCCGTCAGCGGCAGCGCCAAGGCATGGACGAATGCACCAACGGCCACAGCGGCGTAAACGGCGGTGAGGCCGAACCAGGCGATCAGTGCGCCACCCGGTGCGAGCACGCAGGCCGCGCAGGCCACGATCGCTGCGAACACCATGGTAAGAATGCTCCGCAATGGAAAGCCGAGCTCGGTCACCGCATCGCGTTCGATCAGATTTCGTACCGCGTTGGCATGCACGAAGACACCGGCGATGTCGCTGCGGGCCTTTTGTGCGGTGCTTGCCGGGGCGGGCTGGGCGCATCGTGGCCCCGGCGTTCCGTCATGTCCGCCGGACAGTCGCACCGAGGTGAGTTTGCGATCATCGAAATTCAGGGCGGTGCCTAGCAGCACGACTTTGTCGCCGAAGGCGCGGCGAAAGAAATCGCGATCGCCCTTTTCGACGCAGGCCCGAAGATCGGTGAAGGAGAAAGTCGGGATGTCGCGGCCCAGTCCTCGAAAATTGAGCGTCAGTGTGTTCGGTACCGCGCTCGGAATTGCATAACCGGACAATTCGGTCGCTCCGGACGGTCCAATCTCTGGCTTTCCAGCGAGCGCGCGCGCGGCGAGCTCGACCGCCATCGCGGGGACCGGCTTGCCGTCGATCGAGAAGCTCAGCGGCATCCGCCGGATCACGTCGTCGGTGTCGGTATGGACGTTGAGGGCGCGGATATTGTTTCTCACCGCCAGTTGCTGCGCGCGGTCCGGCCTTTCCTGATGGTCGTTGCTCAGGATCTCGCCGAGCACCAGCTTGCCGCTGTCGGCAAGCTTCCGCAGGGCGATAAGATAGTCCCGATCGAAGCCTCTCATGCGGCTGCCCAGCGACGCGTCGCCGAAGGGAATCTCCGACTGCTCGATCGAGCTCGGGAAGATGACGTCGAAGCCGATCGCCCGGGCGCCGCCGTCGTCGATGCTGCCGAGAACCCTGCCGATCTCGCGCGTCCAGGTCTGCGTTGGCGATCCCTTGAACGGCGGAGTGTCGTAGGTCTCGCCGTCGATGGCCACGACAACGACCGGTGATGTCGCGGGATCGCGGTGGTCGCCGACGAGCTTGCCGCGCAGTGCCGTGAGGATGTCGAGCGACAGGCCCTGCAGCGCCTGGAACGGCGGAGACGTGACGACGGCGCCTGCAAGAAGCGCAATCAGGATCGCTGCAACGATGTCCCGTCTGCCGATCCGCCGCATCGCCCCGTCGCTAGCCGCCTATTCGAGCCGCAGCAGGCGTCCGACGATCGGCGTCGGCGACGACGTGGCGCTGGAATCGACCTGGAAGGCGTAACGCTTGGTGCCGAGGATGGCGAGATAGCTGCCGCCCGGCGTCAGCGACTTCCCGGCCTTGGCGAAGTCATAGAACTTGCCTCCGACCATGGTCTCGCTCTTGAGCGGCACGCTGATCGTGGGCTCCTTGCCATCGGTGCGTTCGATCACCAGGGTGCTGCCGCTCTTGGCCTGCACCAACGGTGCGACTCCGTAGAGCGTCGGCAGCTTGGCCGGAGCGCCACCCTTGGCGTCCGACCGCATGGTGCGGAAGGTCGTCGCGGCACTCTGGTTCGCCTCGCGCTCCGACAGTTTTGCCGCGTTGGTATCGCAGGGCACCTTTTCCCGCTTGACCTCGCCGAGCTGCACGGTGCTCTGCTCGGTGCCGACCATGACGACGCCTTCGCTGATGGTCTCGCGCTGGCACGATTTGAGATAGCTGAGCGTAATGGTTGCCTTGGGCCCCAGCTTGATGATCTTGCCCGGCGCCACATAATCCATGAACGCGACACCGTCGACCTTGCCTTGCACGTCCTCGACGATGGCGGCCGGGCTCTCCGCCAAACCCGGGGCAGCAAGACAGCACGCGCCGACAACAGCGCCGATCAGGCTTTTCATGGGAATTCTCATCCAATTCGACCGATACTTGCCCGGTCCCCATCCAGGCCCGATGCTTAGCAGCGAAACGCCCAGGCAAGTGTGACCGGAATCACTCTTAGATATTGGTGCACTCTATCAGGAAGAGGTTCAAATCAGCGACCGGAGAAAACAGTGCGCCGGGAAGCTGTTGGCCGGATGGATAATTTCATTCGGCTGGGACGGCCTCGACCGGGTGGCCCTCCGCTGCACTCTCTATATCCACAATGGGCGGGAGCGTCGCCTCGGTCTTCTGATATGGCGTCGCCTGCTGACCGGCTGCAATCTCGACCACTTCCTCCCAGCGCGACAGGAAGGCTAGCTGTCACGAACTGGCTGAGTTGATAGCGGTTATATGCAAGCTGCCAAACGAGGTCGGCAAGCCGATCGTTTTTAGCGCGATATGCAACGAGGTCCAGCTTTCTTGCCCGCTGCGCGGGGGAGCGTGCGCTCGCCCGCGTCGCTGCGCGTCGGCAGCAATTTGACTGGCTCGCTTTGCAGGACGTTAACCGTGGCGGAATGCTCCCCGCGCGGGTCATTGTCGCGCCCCAGAGTTGGTTGCAAATACGTTTGGGTTTTACGGTGGATGTTTCCATGCTGAGAGACGGCAAATATGCGGCCTGGTTCAGGACCCCGCGCGGTCAGGGCACCGGCGTCGTGCATCTGGCGGAGGGACGAATCTCCGGCAGCGACAGCTTCTTCACGTATGGCGGCTCTTATCGAATCGACGAGCAGCGCTTCACGGCGGTTCTGACCACGCGGCGACATGCCGAGGGGCCGCCGACTGTGTTCGGGCTCGACGAAGTCGAGGTCAAGCTCTCGGGCGTGTGCAGCGGCGCGATGGCGACCTGTTCCGGGACGGCCGAGCAGGCGCCCGGTGTGACCTTCGAGGCGACGCTCATCTACAGCCGGGACGAGGCGCCGGCCGTTGACGCCAGAGGTGCGGTCGTGAAGCTCAATGCCGACAAGCTGCCCAAGGGGCTCGACGGCCGTTCGCGATCGCGCCATCCGTTTGCGCCGGGATCGCTCGGGTCAGAACGGAATAGACCATAAGGCAACGTCTTATCCCGCCCGATCGACTTCGACGATGTTGTCAGGGCTGCTTAAGCGGATGAGCCCTCTGGTGCCAGGCCCAGGCGGTGCGGATCACAGTCGGCAGATCCGAATGTCGCGGTACGAAATTCAGCACTTTTCGCGCTGCGGAGGGATCGGCGACCAGATAGGTGGGGTCGCCGGCGCGGCGCGGTTTGACGGTGTGGGGCACCTCGCGCCCGGTCTCCTGCCTGATGGCGGTCAGGATTTCCCGCACCGAAAAGCCGGAGCCGGTGCCCAGATTGAAGCTGCCGCCGGCATTCCCTTGTTCGAGCAGTTTCAGCGCCGCGACATGCGCGGCGGCGAGGTCGGTGACATGGATGTAGTCGCGGATCGCGGTGCCGTCGGGCGTGTCGTAGTCCTCACCGAACACGGCAAAATCGACATGGCCCTGTAACGCCATCATGGCGCGCGGAATCAGGTGGGTTTCGTTATCACGCAATTCGCCGATGCCGCCGGCTGGATCGGCGCCGCTGGCGTTGAAATAGCGCAGGCAGAACGCGCCGAAGCCGTAAGCCGACCGGTAATCGGCCAGCATGCGCTCGATCATCCATTTCGATGCGCCATAGGGGTTGATTGGCGCGCAGGGGAAGTCTTCCGGCAGTTCCTTGGAGTCTGCATTGCCGTAGACGGCGCCGGTCGAGGAGAACACGATACGATGGCAACGCGCATTGCGCATCGCCTGCAATAGCGACAGCGTGCCCTGCACATTGTTGATGTAGTACTTTTGCGGGTCGGTCATCGACTCGCCGACGAGGCTCGCCGCCGCGAAATGCATGACCGCCGTGATTTTGTGGTCGGCGAAGGCGCGCGCCAGCGTGGCGCCGTCGAGCAGATCGCCCGTTACCAGCGGGCCGGCGACGAAGCCGCGATGGCCTGTCGACAGATTGTCATAAACGACGGGCTGATAGCCGGCCGCGGTCAGGGCGCGGCAGGCATGCGAGCCGATATAGCCCGCGCCTCCCGTAACGAGGACAGTCGGTCGGTCGGTCATGTCTGCTTACCTCGAGGTGAAATCAACGATCATCCATGCGCCCGCGGCCAGCACCAAATCGGCACACAGCACGAGCACCGCAAGCGTCAGCAATGCAGGACGTTTGCGGCGAAGCCGGCTTAAAGCGGTGCCGAAGACGGGGACATGCCGCGTGGCGCCACGGGACACGACATCACTCAAGGAGAGGGCTTCCGAGTGACCTGTCCCAATGCGATTGCCTCAGTTCAACAGTTGATCGATCTGGTGAGCATAGATCGATCTTCGCTGTATGCAACCCACCGGGGGCTCGGCACGATTGTCCTTCTTCGTTTAGCTCGCATTGACCCTATCGCTGCGAAACGGTGGGCAGGCGCATCGCGGCAACCGAAGCTTTAAGCACGAAAAATAAGCTGAGGCCGAGTAAAGGAGAGACTGAAACATGGCACAGATCTGGATGACTTATGACGAACTCGCCGGGCTCAGTGGCTGCACGCCTGCCGAGGCCAGAATGCGGGCCATCCATTTGTCACTTGACCGCCGCAAAAGCCGCGATGGCGCAACCCGCGTCAAGCTCGATCTGGCGCTGACGGCTAAATTTCTCGCCTCTGTCCGGGACGCCGATTTTGATCTGGACGGCGCCATCGAGGCGCTCCAGGCCACCCATCGCCAGATGGCAGAACTCCTGACGCCGAACCAGTTCCCGGGCCGGCGCCGCTCGGCTTAGCCGCCCGCATGCTCCGAACAGCTCGCCTGGAACGGGCAAGGCCGAGGCGACCTACGATACCGAAGCGAAAACCCTCACCTATACGGTCAGCTTTGCCGGCTTGACCGGGCCAGCCATGGGGCACATTTCCATGCCCCGTGGACTCCGGCAAGAACGGCGGCAGCGTGCTGCCGTTCAAGTCGGTGCAAAGCCCGATTCAGCGGAGCGCAACGCTCACTGAAGCTCAGGCTGCGGATCTGCTGACCGGGAAATGGTACGCGAACATTCATACGACCGCGAACCCGGGCGGTGAACTACGCGGACAAATGATGAAACAAGGAAGGCAGCTTCCCGATGCAGACGTGCAGGCCATGCATGTGCTCAGGAGGGAGGCCTCGGTAAGAAGGCCAGGATTGTTTGAGCGAGGAGGACCCCGACGGTCCCGCCTGCTGCTTTTTGCAGCACGTCTAGGAAACCCGGATCACGATCGGGCGTCATTGCTTGCAGGATTTCGAGCCCCATCGCGACCGCCACGACAAGCGCGCAGGCGAGGGTGAGCCGACCGGGCAACAGGAAGGACAAGAGAAATCCCAGCAACCCGTAGGCGCTGAAGCGCTCGATCACGACGACCCAATATGCCTCGTGATGACCGATAAGCACGGGTCTGCCCGCCAGTCTCGCAAGCGTGGCATAGATGATGAGCGCGAAGCAGATTCCTGCGGCTGCGATGAGGTGGTTGCGGCGCATTGGACGACCATAGCGGGATGGGAGCCAAGCCGCGTTGAAAGATGAGAGTATCGTTAAGGCTGACCAACCCGTTGAATCTCGGGAACGGCCGTGGGGCGGAGACCTTTACTTCTCCGCTCTCAAGTTCTAGCGGCCCATTCGATGGCGGAGGGAAGCGGGTGCGGGATTGTAGGGCGCAATGGGAGCCTGCCGGGTGCTGCCACCATGCTGTGGCCGGGTGGCTCGCAAACGCAAGACCACGAAGGCGATATTGATAGCCAACCAGACCAGGATGACGGAAATGGCTAGATGTGCCACGGCCAGACCTCGCGATGAAGTTGAGATCAACGCAAAGGCGCGCGTTCTGTTCCCTGGCGAACAGGGCTAAAGCGCCTAATTCAGCCGCTGGAATTCAGGCCTCCCGCGCCAGCGGCCTCATTCCTGCAAGGCCATATGGTTTACCAGCAAGGTTCAACGAAGGAGAATTGTCTGATGGTTCGGGAATTGCCGACGATCCTAAAGACCGAGCATATGGTGGTCTCCCCCTGGCTCGAGGTCGTGGCCCGGGATGTGAGGGTCTCCGCGGAGTCTGCCGTTGAAACCTATTATGCAGTTGCGCAACCTGACTATGTAGTCATTCTGGCGATGACGCCGGACTCGCGCGTTCTCCTGGTGCGTCAGTATCGTCCGGCGATCGAGCGCTTCTCGCTGGAATTGCCAGCGGGCGTGGTGGATCCTAACGAAGACCCGCCGGAAACCGCCACGCGCGAACTCCTGGAGGAGACTGGCTATCCCACGATGAGCGTCGAGCTCATCGGCAGATGTGCGACCTGCTCCAGCCGGATCAGCAATACGACTCATTCGTTCTTCGTCAGAACCGGCGGTCGCGCGCCCGGATTTGTGGAAGAGCCAGGTGTCGAGGTCAGCTCCGCCTCGCCGGATGAACTTCGCAGCCTCATCCTGTCGGGCGAATTCGGCGAGCAGACCCATTTGGGGGTGCTGGCTCAGGCATCTGCGAGAGGGCTTCTGGTCCTCTAGCCGGTTTGGCGGCCTCGCAGTCATCGAGAGATCGTTGGTCGATCGTCGCGCGGTTGAGCTGCGCCCGAGCGGAGATGGAACGCTGCGCGCTCGACGCAACGCTTTCGCTCTAGCCCTTCTTACCTGTCTTTGGTTTCAGCGAAAGACCAAGGCGCAAGGCCATGCGCTTGATCGCATCGGGCGAGCGTCCGAGCTGTTTCGCCGCCTCCTCCAATGAAGCCGAAGACTTGGCCAGCTCCATCAGCCGGCGGTCTTCCTTGAACGACCAGGGCTTGCGCGCCATAACCGAAATCATCCTCTCGTCGCGACAAAGACAAAGCCGCCAAGCGGACCCATCGCTCGACGGCTTTGCTTGGGTGGGGCCGAGCTTGGGGGAGCCCGGTGCGACGATGGGATAAGCGATCGGTGAGAGTTCGCAACAAACAACGCGGATTAAGCTAACCGCTCAACCTTACCGGGACAAAATCGGGGACCCCGTATAAGCACGGAGGTTTCGTTCAGCAGAGCTGCGGCAAGCATCCTTTGTAAATACATCGAGGCTGATGCACAGCAACGTGCGTCGGCTGCACGAACCCGGAAGCCTGATGGCCAAGCGATCAGTCCACCATTGGTCGCTTGATCACGGCTAAGTCGTGACGGCATAAACGCGATGGGGCACAGGTTCTTCGCCTACAAAGCCAAGCGTGTCAGCTACGCCATCGAAGCGCTGCAGAATGGACTGGGTCTAATTGCCCGGCACTGCCCAGCGGCGACTCATTGTTGCCGCCCGATCCCAAGTTCGCGTTGCAGTTGCGGTGTGAGCCCCATAGCGCCTTCAGTTCGTCCTTGGCCCGTCCCCAGATTTCTTGGTGTAGGTGCGGGACTGGAAGGCGAGACTGGAGATGTAGTTGTCGAGATCGTCGAACGTGGTGCGCTGCCGGCATATCCGTTGCGACTCCCGTTTGAGTAGGTCCCCTGAGCATGAGCGGATGCGGAGGTGCCGAGGAGCGCGGCCCCCGCCAGAAGCACTGCGAAACGGTTCATTGAGTTTTCCATCTGGTTGATGCGCCACCACTATGAACCCAGAGCGCGGCGATGCCAAACCATACCTGGGCCTGTTGTGGAGGGGCACCACGGCGCTGAGAGCGCGACTGCGGTGAACAAAGCTACGGTTGATTGGGATCATGCTTGGTGCCCGCCTGGCGACGGCCGCCGGAATGCGCAATCCCAGAATATCCCAGCGAAACGAACGACAATAAAGCCCACCAGCCTACGTGTTGAAGCGCTCAATGCAAACAGCCACCAACGTCAGCTGCCGCGACGACCACCGGACGCAAGTCTTTGGAGCGGTGGAGAGTTGCGATTGTCTGAACGCACCAAAAACGACGGAGGCTTCGATGGTCGTGACGGCCGAACGTAAGGTTCCAACTTGAGATAGTTCGCCCGCCGCCGCCGCGAGATCGCTGAACGGGTGACGTACCCCGCCGCAAATGAGGTCATCGCAATCAGAAACAAGAGCAGAAGACCCAGCATTGAGGGAAACCCCGTGAACGAGTTACTGACCATTGTACGCACGCGGGTCAGCCGAGATAAGGCAATTTCGCGGAATCCTTGTGACGTTTTTCGCCACAAAGAGAGCCAGCCGATAGGAGGCGGCTCTCCACTGTTCAACAAGGGGATGGATCCATGTTCGCTGGACGGCGCCGCTCCCGGTTCGCGCAAAGCCGCCCCGTCTGCTCTCTCGTTCGAAATCTGGGTTGAGCAAAGGCCAACTTGCTTCGTGGCGAGGAGAGGCGCGTTGATCGAATGAAGTCGGTGGCCTTAAAGGATTTCTCCGCAGCGTCGTTTTCTGGAGTGTGTATCTTCGGAACCTGGTTGCGCGCAGGGTTAAACACGACTCGTCTAAGGTCGTTCGGGAAGGTCGCATTCACACCGAGATTCTTGCTTCGTGTCTTTCGTGTCATGAGATCGCCGAATTCAATTTGATATGCTTGAGACTGGAGAGTGCAAGCACCGACATGCTACAAGAAACACAGACAATATCGTCGTTCGCAAGGCTTCGAGACCGTATGTTCGAGGTCGGATTTTTCAGCCTTGCGATGATCGCGATGGCAGGCTGGCTGTATTTCATCACGCTGTTGCTCGTGAGGCTGTCTCTATGGTGCTTCGGTTGAAGTGCGCGCGATCAGTTTCTAAGCACTGTGCTGCCCAAGATATTATCGCCGAGCTGAGAAAATCAGCGACACTCATCACGATGTCGACACAACTGCGCGACCACAATGCTAGTAGTTGGAAACGTCTTGCATATGGAAAGATTGCCCAATGGTGCTAGTTGCGGTTTTGGCTTCGATCTTCTTTGCCGGTTTCGGCGGAGGCTACGCAACCCGGGCCTGGCGATCGCGCAAACGCAACGAGCGCCGCCGGCTGTACTCGCACTATCGTTCCGCGACAGCCGGAGAGGCTACATCATTCGTCCGAGCGCGGCGTGCATCATGAATGTTTGCAACTTGGGATGGGCTGTTCTGTTTTCGCGACACGTGCGAGCAGAGCAAAAATAGGCTCGGTGACCTCTCACGTAACCACATTCGGTTACGTTAACGCGCGCGTTCTGTTGTTCGTGCGGTTCGCGGTCGGTACTGCATGTGGAAGCATATCGTTGCTCCGTACCCTTGAATTTGGACATTGATCGATGGCCCGTTGGGGGACATATGGGATAATGCCGACGTTCTCGAGGCCCGACCGGTCCGTGGATCACTAAAGGGGGAGCGCCATGACGAGCCTGAGAAACAACGCCCCGCGGCGGTATCTGCCTGATGCTGCGGGCCAGCGCGTCTTGATTGGCTTGACGGTTGAGGAAACCTTCGAATTCGAGCGCCTCGAGGGCCGGGCCGAGTTCGGTCAGGCTAAAGGTCAGGCGCTTGACGACGGCGTGCTTTGGGCGGCCACGGTGCAGGAGCGCTGGCTCGAATTGTATCAGAAGCATGAGAGTGCCTGGAAGGCCTGGATGGCACGAAGCCGGGCCGAGCAACCCAGAAGCTTTAAGGTTTATTAACCATCGCCGACCCATTTTCTAGTCTGGCTTTGAACCGGAAAACGCACGCATGTTCCAGCTGTTCCTGCGGGCCCGCACGCAGAATTTCCTGAAGGACCGTTTTGGCGGCGAACGGGGATTCCGCGCGCGTTCGCCTGAACGGGATGCTGAGACCGACCGGACCCGCATAGAGCCTATCCTGGTCGCGATCGAGGAAGCGCTGCACGCGGCCGAGCGGGAGCAATCGGGCCTGAACCGTCGGGTCGAAGATGTCTTGGCCCGGGCCGCGGTGACCTTCGGCAACGGTGATGATGAATATCTCGAACGCGAGGCGTTGGATAACCATCATCAGGATCTGTTCGATCGGGAGATCCAGAGCGGACAGCGCCGGTTGAAAGAACTCTGTTCTTCCATTGCGCACTACAAATTCATGAAGGCAGCCGTGCTGAGCAGGTTTCCGAATTCCCGGCCAGCGAACGAAGGGCGTTTGGCTGGAAACGTGCAGCGCTAGGCCTTTAGAACTCGTCACTCCATTGCATCAAGCAATGCCGCAGCAACGCGTAACTGCCGAATGTAACGGCCGCGCCCAGCACGAAGGCGCACGACAGCAACTGGATGGCGAACATCGAACCTAGCCCCGTTCGATGAACGAGGCTATACCGCCGCAGTTAAACGGAGCTTAAGGCTGCGTGGCAAACTAGTAGGTCAAGACCCGCTCAGGATCCAAGGGGTTCACGTAACGCACATAAGTGCGGACCGGCCCATAGTAATAGTGAGGCTCATCCCTCGTGCGCGGATCAAATGTGGCGGGGTAGGCCTGTTGCAGCGACCTGTGCCGAACCTGCGCCACCGTGGGACATCCGCAGCGGGGCCCGCAGTACGGATTGGGACCTCGGTCAATGTACGGAATACGCGCCGCGGTCCTTTGCGCAGGCACGGCGTAGTCTGCGGCGTAGGACGGTGTCACCAAGGTCCACATGCTCAGGGTGAGCGTAAGTAATCCGAGAATTGATCGCATTTGGGGTCCCCCAGTTGTGTTAATCTTAGACGCTTCGCGAGGAACGGGCAATATGCTCCAAACTGGGTCGGCTGGCCAAACTCCTTCGCCCGCAGCAGGCCCGCTCGACTAGCCCCCGAGCACGTTGAGAAGCGCGGGATCGATAGCCCGGATCGCATCTTTCAGGAATTCTTTGCCCCGGGCTGAGGCTTGCCGATATGCGAACACCAGGGCGCGCGTTTGTTTCGGCTCTCGCGTTAACATGAGGCGGACGTCACCTTGGACTAGATCCCTCACATCGGGGCTGGCGAGGGCATCAAACCGGGTTGCAGAAGCAAGCCTCAGAGGCATCAATCGGCCTTCGCTCGGTGCCGTGAGATAGACCATCTTCAAGGATTCGATCGCTGCTGGACCCTCCGGATCCTGCCGGGCTTCCAGCACTGCCAAGGCGAGCCATAGCTCAGCATCATATGGCGATATGGAAACAACATGCTTCAGACGCGACCGGGCAAGTTCGCTCTGGGCCCGAACCCTGTTATCGCCTCTTGGCAGTTGCATTACTTGGAGCGCAAGAAGTAGAGCCTGATTGCCTTCGAGGTCAGAGCGCAAGGGAGAGATCACTCCAACCCATTCGGGTGGAGCGTTTGAGCTGAGACTGGCCTTGGTTGGGTCCTCTGGAAAATCCGGCCGCTTCGAGCTGGTCAGTTCTGCGGCCGCTGATACGATCCCAAAACAGCCGACGGCTGCCGCAAGGCCCAACAGAAGGACGCGAACTAGGGTCGTTGAATGCATCAAATCTCCAAAGCAAAAACGACGTGTCATTGATTTACAAGGCAATCATACTGTCGTCCTGAAGTGTTAACAGGGTCAAATTTCCGGTCGCATAGGCGCCCGTATCGATATTGACCCGATTCGGTCTTATGTCGGGCTGCTGGACGGGGGTGTGGCCGTGGACGATGTATTTCCCGAAATTTTTGTTGCTCTCCAGGAATTCGTCTCGGATCCAGAGCATGTCCTGTTCTTGTTGGTTCGCCAGGGCGACACCAGGCTTCACTCCAGCATGGACAAAAAAGAAATCTCCGCACACAAAGCGCGCCCGCAGGTTGTTGAAGAAGTGCAACTGATGAGGCGGAATTGCCTGCGATAATCGTCGAATGAGTTCGTCTTGTTCTGCCGGATCAGGATTGAGGGAAGGTCTAAGTCCATACGAGGCTAAGGTTTGGAGGCCGCCATATTGTTTCCAATCCTGAAGCTGCGAAGGGGCATGCAGAACGTCTAACAGGAAGGCTTCATGATTGCCTTTCAGGAAGATCGATTCATGCTTCATGCCGCGTTCCATCAGCAATTCGATGGTCCGATTCGAGTCAGGCCCTCGATCGATGTAGTCTCCGAGGAAAACGTGGATTGCGCGCCTTGAACCTATTGTGGTGAGATCGCGGTCGATGACGGCAAACATCTGCTGAAGCAGATCGGCGCATCCATGAATGTCGCTTATCGCATAGATGCGAATGCCCTCGGGCACCGTCGGCATTCGGCTTTTGTTCCTCGATCTCGACAATCTGAGCATTTGCCGAACTTGTCGCCTTTGCAGTCTTTGGGGCTGACGCCCGAATGATTCAGGTCAGCTCACATAGTTAACGGGATCGCAATGTCCTGCTTGGCTTTTGTTTCTAATTGAATGGCGGGATGCCGCAAAATTTCAAACCCTTCGCGTTAGCTTCCTAGCCAATAAGCATGCGGGGAGCAACTAATGCGCAGAATCATCACTATCGCCCTCGGGGTCATCGCAGCCGGCTCCATGTGGCTTGAGCCGGTCCAGGCCGGACTTGTGGGAATGCCAATGGGGCTTCAATCCGCAATCCAGCGCATCAAGCTCGAAACTCCCACTCTTCCGCCGATGGCGTTTACCCAATTTTGTCTTCGATACCGAGGCGAGTGCCGCACGCGGCCGATGTTTCGGGGCGGGCCGGTCCGGCTGACCGAGGAGCGATGGGCAGATCTCAAGGAGATCAATCAGGTGGTTAACCGCGGAATTGCCCCGGAGAGGAATGAACTCGGCGTGGCTGGCGAGCAATGGCTGATCAATCCAGCGCGGGGCGATTGCAACGACTATGCGGTCAGCAAGCGGCATGAATTGCTGGAGCGCGGTTGGCCGGCTCGCGCCTTGCTGTTGAGCGAGGTCATGGTCAATTCCGGTGAGCATCACCTGATTCTCGTGGTCCGGACCAATAGCGGAGACTTGGTGCTAGATAACATGACGCCGCAGATCAAGCCGTGGTCGCGTGTTCCTTATCGCTGGGTGCGGATGCAGATGCCCAACTCCAAGCTCTGGGCGACGATCTCGAGCGCCAGGGTCTGAGGTCGCGCTTACAGGGCGCTGGTCCGCCCGGTGCTTTGCGCAAAGCCCAGCCCGATCAATCCTGCAAGAATGATCTGGACCGCCGGGTTCAACATGCTCGTGTCGACAAAGCTCTCGCAAATTGCGACAAGCACAAGGGCGCAAGTTGTGCTGGCAAAGAACGAGTCCCGTCCGCGTCCAACGGCTCCGCGCAAGACGAAAAAGAAGACCTGAAGCCCAAATAACGCCAGGATTGGCAGGGCTAAGCGACCCCATTCGATCGCAACCAGCGCTGCGGTTGAAGGGGCGCGCGGCGCAATACCAACAGCATAGTCCTGATAGATGCGGGCAACCTGGGCGAATGTTCCGACGCCATTGCCGGTCCACGAGCTGTCCGATATGGCACGCCGTGTGATCGCTACAGAGTCTTGATTCTCGCTTCGGCTCCGAGCTAGCAGATCCGCCCATGTCGCGGGTCGTTCCTGGGATAGCGTCGCTGCACCAGCCATCATGATGAGGAGGCCGGCCAGGAGCGCCGACGGCCAAGACCGATATCCAAGACGGCGGACGGCTGCAATGAACAGCATGATTGCAAATCCCAGCGCCGTTAGCATGTGGACTATTCGTTCGAGCGTTGCCAGGTAAGCAAGAGACATCATGAGACCGGCAATGCCCGGGACAATGCGCAGCAGGAATGGGCCATTCAGTGGAAAGAGAGTGCCGGCGCGACCAAGCTGGCGCTCCGCTGCCATTGCAATCGTTGCCGTGTTTGCGAGCGCTGCAATGACCCCAACGAGGGCAAGCGAATTGTTTTCTGCCAGACCGAGATCTAGCAAGGCTGTTCGGGCAAGCACGATCTGACTCAAACTCGCGAGCACGATAAACGTCGCGACGCCAGTCAGAACGACCAGCAAGACTTCCGCCCTTTTGCGATCTTTTGCCAGCAGGATGGTGGAGAGCAGCAGTGACAGGAGGGCCGAATACCACATCAAGCCGCGCAAAGTATTTCCCAGGTCGACCGTGATTCGCCCCGCCAACGACGGTTCATTTAACGCGACGGCTGTTGTGGGCCAGATGGGATTCACGAGGGAGAATGGAAGGGGAGCAATTTGCGTCACCATCCAGAGCATCGGGAAGAGCGCCGCCAGCATAAACCTGCGGAGCGGGGTGAGTGCAGTAAGATCGGCCAAGCTCGCCGCAGCGGCCGCGGACACCAGCATGAGCGGGGCCAGCAGATACACCGTATGCTGGACGAAAATGCCATCGGTGAATGGCGTTGCGGCAGCTGCAACCAACAGGATGATCAGAAGGGAAAACGCGAGCGGCAATGGAGAACTTCAAGGGGGATGAGGAAAGTGAAGAAAGCTGATGGCCGGGGCGATGCTTCACTATCGCATGGGTGGTCCGCCTCGCCAAACTCTGTTTTGGGCGGGACCCCTGTCAGATATGCCGGTCGTCGTGAGCCGATGTCTGCCGATAAAGCGCGGCCACCGACGCTTTCCGAGAAACAGTTTGACGGGGTGAATAGCGAGCCATCAATGTGCCTCGTGCCAGCAGGCCGAAGGCGTAGCCAAATTGTGGCGCGCAGCCTGCCAAAAGTGCGTATCCGACTGCGGTTGCAAAGCCCTGATCTTGGGCAAGTTGAATCGAGAGCGTGGCAACGATCGCGATTAGGCAGAAGGGCACAAGAATCCAGACGCGAAAGCGCCACGCGAGGACCGCGCCCGTAAGAAATAGCAAGATGGCGACCGGGGTCATTGTCTGTCTCCGTCGCCACCATTCCACCCATTTTCTTAAGGAATCGTCACTCGTTCCCCCCGGATTCAGCGCTAGCGCCCTGCACAGCTTTCCATCAAGGTGCGGACCGCGGCCGCCAGTCCGGTAACGGGAATGACCCCCCGAATCTGACCGGCCTTGCCGTCGATTTCGACGTTCAGCTCCGTTGCGGATTGCCAATCATTCTGCACGAGCTCTGATGCACTCTTCGGCAGTAACAGAGCCTCGCCGGCCTGGGTGACGGATGCCTCAAATTCAGCAGCTCGGCCGTTCGGGGAGGTGAGGACGATCTTGGGACGATCGGTGCGCGACCAACGGTCCAGAAGAATCACGATCACGTCGATCCTCTGGCGCTCTTGACCACACTGAAGGCTCAGGCCAGCGAGGCCGATGTCCGACTTCCCCGAATCGGCAACGTGCATGACCGAGATGGCATCCTGTCCCCCTGTCGGGCTTTTGGTTTTCACCAGCTGCCAGCCTTGGGCGAGTGGCACAATGCCGCTGCTGCTGCGCAGCTGCTCGGAAAATTGCCTGTCGCAATTTCTCTGGTCTTCAGAACCAAGTCCTGGACCGCACTCCCGCTTCCCGCGAGGGGGTTGACCGAAAGTTTCGCCGGTTGTGGCCAGAACGATTAACGTGAATGCCAACGCGATCGTCAGCCGGTTCAGAATGGTGATGGAAAACAATGGCTTGACTCTGAGCTCATCATGTTGGCAGTAAGGGACGATTATAGAGCTTTTAATTTCAGTTTTCTGCATAATTCTGCTGCATTGCAGCGGCTAGAGTGATTCTTGGCGGCGGTGGCCTGTTTGTTTTCGTAGGAGGCGATTTTTGATCCCGCGAACTTCACTCTCAAAACGAGGCGAGGCGACGTCCTCCAAGCTGCCTGATGCCCCTGACGTCGGTGCGGCGACCGGCGGTGCATTAGACGGCCGCTGGTTTGGCTTGAAAATACCCTACTCAAGCCTCGCGTACTTCTTGGCAGTCCTGGACGCTGCCGTGATCGTATTGTCGAGCCTTGTGGGCGCCGGGATCTATCAAACGCTCGCAAACGCCGAACTTAACCTGGAGCCGGTGGTGGCTCAGGGGATTGTCGCAGCGATGCTTTATGTGATCATCGGACAGGCCACCGGTCTGTATGATCTGCGGGCGGCTCTTGCAAAGAAGCGGAGGGATATAGGGCGGATTCTTGGCCAGTGGACCCTGGTGTGCCTGCTGCTGACCTCCTTGGTGTTTTTGATGAAAAGCGGCGCGGTTTACTCGCGCGGCTCCATGATCTGCTTTGGCCTGCTTGCCCCGCTGCTGCTGGTGGTCTGCCGCCGAATGTCCAGACGGCTGGTTTTGGGTGTGGTTGCGGATGGGCAGGTCCGGGGGCGCCGTATCGTGTTGCTCGGGACCCGCGAGGAACTGGCGTCGATAGGCCTTGAAGAGTTATTGGAAAACTTTGGTCTGACCGAAGTGGAGCGTGTGATGCTCCCCACCGCGACAGGCGGCTTTGCCCTAAGCCAAGACGACCTCGCGGCGCTAGAGCGCGCCATTGCCGCGGCACGCGCGCAAGGCGCTGAGGGTATCGTTTTGGCCTTTCCTTGGAGCGATACCCGCAAGATTGAGCTGATGCGGGATGGGCTTCGGATTTCGCCGCTGCCGGTGCAGCTGTTGCCGGATCGGCGGGTGCGCTCCCTTACTCAGAACCCGTCGTTCCGGGTAAAAAACTCGCTCTCGATCGAACTTCAGCGCGGCCCGCTCTCCCGCGCCGAGCAGCTGGGCAAACGCGTGCTGGACATTGTGGGGGCGTCGATCGGGTTGATCCTTCTCGCCCCGCTGATGGCTCTCAGCGCGGTAGCGATCAAGCTGGATTCGCCTGGCCCTGTATTTTTTCGGCAGCGGCGGAACGGGTTCAATGAGAATCAATTTTCGATCGTCAAGTTCAGGACAATGACCGTCATGGAGGATGGTCCCAACGTGGTGCAGGCGAAGCGATTCGATACCCGCGTCACCCGGACCGGACGAATGCTCCGCAAGACGAGCATCGATGAAGTTCCGCAACTTTTGAACGTATTGAAAGGGGAAATGTCCTTGGTGGGTCCGCGGCCGCATGCGTTGGCGCATGACGGGCATTACGGCCAGCTGCTCTGCGACTATGCGTTCCGGCACCATGTCAAACCGGGTATTACGGGCTGGGCGCAGGTCAAAGGCTATCGCGGCGAAACCGCGTTTGTCGAACAGATGAAGGGCCGGGTGGATTGCGACCTCTGGTATATTAACAATTGGAGCTTGGCGCTCGACCTGAAGATCCTCCTGCTCACGTGTTTGGAACTTACCCGCAGCAGAAACGCCTATTAGCCCCCTATCGGGTCATCTCCCCCGGTGCCCGCCTGTAACCGCATTGCAACAACCTCCAGGTTATTCTCCTTAGGAGCCAGGTTATCGGGCGCGATTCATTGACTCCTCTGGGGAATTCGCGGAATTTGGGGTTCGTTGTAGTGGGGAACTCGGGTGGATTTTAAACGGGGCTTCGTTCTTATCGGCATGCTTTCCGCTGTGCTGCTCGGTTCTGCGGGCTGTGCAATCATGCCGATGTCGGGTCCTGAGGACCACGTCATCAAGAGCGAGCACACCAAGAATGGCCCGGAATATGGGTTGGTGACGCTCACGCCCACGGTGGTCGATATCCTCAAAGAATACGGCCCCGGTGCCATCGCGGGCTCGTTCCCTGATAATCGACCGCCGCCTTCCATTAAGTTCGGCATTGGCGACGTGGTTGCGGTGTCGATCTTCGAGGCGGCGGCGGGTGGTCTTTTCATACCGGCCGAAGCAGGCGTGCGCCCAGGCAATTTCGTTGCCCTGCCGAACCAAAACGTCGACTCGGCCGGTTTCATCACCGTTCCGTATGCGGGCGCGGTCAAAGCCGCGGGCCGCACGCCCAGTGAAATCCAGCAGGACATCGTCAAGGCGATCGGCAACCGCGCCATCGAGCCGCAGGTTGTGGTCTCGCTAGTCACCCAGAACACCTCGCTGATCAGCGTTCTTGGTGAGGTCAATCAGCCTACCCGCCTCACAGCCAATGCGGCTGGTGAGCGGGTCCTCGACGTGATCTCGCGGGCTGGTGGTCCAAAGGGGCAGGGCTGGGAAACCTGGGTCACGCTTGAGCGTCACGGCAAGCGCGCGACGGTTCCGTTCGGTGCCCTGGTTTACACCCCCGCCAACAATGTTTGGGTCCATCCCGGCGATACCATCTACGTCTACCGCGAGCCGCAGATCTTCCTGGCGTTCGGTGCGTCGGGCCAGCAGGGACAATTCCCGTTCGACATGTGGAAGATTAACATGGCGCAGGCCATGGCGAAGGCGGGTGGCCTCCTGGATGGCCAAGCGGAGCCGAGCGGCGTGTACCTCTATCGCCGGGAGCCGCGCGAGCTCGCCGAACGGCTAGGCGTGGATTGCTCCAAGTTCGTCGGGCCAACGGTGCCGGTGGTCTACAACGCAGACTTCCGCGATCCCGCCGCATATTTCCTGGCGACTAAACTTGATATGCGCGACAAGGACGTTCTGTTTGCCGCGAACGCAGCCACCGTCGATACCGCCAAGTTCCTGCAGTTCGTTCGTGTCGTGATCGCGACAGCCAATGATACGGTCGTGACCGCCAACAACGCACAGATCCTACGCATCACCTCGCGGCAGTGATCGCCGTCCGCCGGAGATTGGTGAGGCAGTAATGTCTTCTAACGCGCCGGCGGATTGCCAAGCCACCAAAGTCCCCTTGCACGCGAGCTAAGGTGTAGAGGAAGCCGACCATTCAGAGATCGTCTGTCCACAAATTCAGACGCGGTGCGCGCAACTATCGTCAACAACGTGACGCTGATCATTACAAGGCAAACGGATAGCATGGCCATATCAGCCTCCGTGACCTTGCCCCCACGTTTTATCCGGTCATGAGGTCGCCCGTGCCGTTGGATTTGCCCGGTTGGGCGGTGGCAGCGCCGGGAGCTGGCGCGGAGCCTTCGGCATAACGCAGCGCCAGATCCCGGCGCGGGTGGCAGGTCATCGCGAACTCGGACGGGGTTCTCCATCCGAGCTGCGAGTGTGGTCTTGTATCGTTGTAATCGGCCCGCCAACATCCAAGTGTGACGCGGGCTTGTGCCAGTGACGTGAACAACGTCTCGTTCAACAGCTCATCCCGCAGCCGGCCGTTGAAGCTCTCGATGAAGGCGTTCTGCATGGGTTTGCCCGGCGCGATGTAGTGCCATTCGACACGGCTTTGGTCGGCCCACACCAGGATGGCGTTGCTTGTGAGTTCGCTGCCGTTGTCGCTGACCACGTCCATTCCGCCGAAACTGGCCTTCCATTTGTAGATGCTGGCGTCGCTTACACCATCCTTGCGGCAGAGATCGGCGACCGGAACCCCCGCTTCGTGCTCCTTCAAAATCCCGATGATCTGTTCTTCCCTAAACCGCTTGCGCTTCATGCTCTGGTCCTCGGCTTGGGCCAGAACGAACTTCAATGGATTAAGCCCGAGGGGCAAGGTCAGGTCCACAGCCACGTGCCGTCGAGCGCCCCGGGTGACCCGTCACCTCGTCGGGCTATTGCGGACGAAATCATCTCAGCTTGAGATGGAGAAGCTGAGTAGACCACTACGGCTGTGAAAAAAACCCATGAGCGCGCGCCTGAGCATCGAAAGCTCCTTTCAGTCGGCGCAAAATCTGACGATCCTTTGCCCAATCGCAAAGTCTCGCCCTATCGCGATCAAGTCGCAACTCGCGAACAGCCGAGCGGCGCATCTGCAGTGATTTCAAGTTGAACAAATCATCCGCTTCCACTTCCTCCTAATCTCTGGGATCCGTGAGAAGAGATTTAGACTTTGAAGGACGACTTCAGAACTAATATCTCCAAGGTCTAAACTCTTGGGGCTCAACCCCTGGAACGTCCGCCATTAAGCCTTCGGCGCGCAGGGCGCGGGCTAATTGGAGACGAAAGTCCAAGCTCACCGTTCCAAGCCCAGCCAAGAGGACTTGGTGATGCCTCCACCCGGCTCCTTTGAGGATTTTCACCGCGTCGCGGATCCAGCCCGTTCGAACAATCGACACAAACTCGTTGCGGGCGCTTTCCTGAAGGTCCGGCGGAAGCGTGTCATAGATTGCCAGCACGTACGGGCTGCGGAGCGCAATCCAGCCCTCGTAAGGCGCCAACCGGTAGGACAACCGCAAAGCTTCGAGGTGATCGCTTACATGACCGCCTTGATTAATGGCGCTCCAGTATTCGATGAACCACAATAGCCCGTCAGTCGGAACGCAGCCGAGAGCTTCTCTAACTGATGACCGAAGCGTCGTCAGGCGCTGATCGGCAAGCCGCATGTCGGGAGAATCGGCGGCGGTCTCATAAAGGCGCAGGCGGATGATCGCAGCCGCTCTGATTTCGCGTGGATTGCAGATCTTGCGAGTCTCAGCGGCTGACAATGCTGCTTCGGAAACGGAATTTCGCTTAAATCCGCTTCCGGACAACACCGCGTTGGCTACATTATTCAGTGCGACTCCCTCATCCAAATTAGAGAGGAAGGAGACCGCCCAGCTTGCCGAGCTCAAGGCGATAAGAACGGTTGTCAATCTGCCAAAAGCATTTATGACCGCCGTCATCGTTAGCTGACTAATCCACGTATCCGTAGCGTTTGTAGTATCGGTTGCGGTAGTAGCCTCCGCTATAGGAATCGTAGCGGTTCATCGCGGCTAAGTTCACCTTGTTAAGAACGGCGCCCAGCATGTGCTCGCGAACAAGGGGATTTTCCCGCAAGACTCGCTCGACCACGTCGACCTTCGCGTTGGCCCACTCGACAATGAGAATATAGGAGTCGACGAGACCGCCGGTGGCGCGAACGTCGATCACAGGAGCCATAGGGCTCAAGTCCAAAATAATGCGGTCGTACTGTTCACGAAGATGCTGAAAAAGCTTCTCCATTTGCGGGGACGCCAGCAGATCACTGGAGTTCGAAAATCGAGACGCCGCCACGCAAGGAAGAAAATGCAGATTGGTTTGCGGATCGACCCAGATCACGTCCTTCAGATCGGCCTTGCCAAACACGGCTTCAATCAAACCAGCATCGGCCGACCGGGCAAGCCGGTCGGTGAGGCTTGGGTTACGGAGATCTCCGTCAATCAGAAGTGTACGTAGGCCACTTTGTGCCGTGGTCTGAGCCAAAGCTTCGCTAACGGTGGATTTTCCTTCATTGGGAAGAGCGGATGTGATGCCCAAGACTTTGTGTGGCGTCCCGAAGTTGCTCAAGTCGGCCGCCAATTTGATCGACCGGAGCGCCTCCGCAAATCGGGAAAAGGGCGAGTTGATCGCGAACCGTCCGACGCTGTTATCGATGGTGAGCAGCCGGTCGGGGCTGGATCGTGAATGGGTTCTCCCTACATCGGCGCGCAGCGACTTACCCGCTGCTTCACTGGATCGCGACCAGGCCTCCGCTCTACTCCTGGACAATGGGGACCACCGTTTGATGAGCTTCAACGGCAGTCCCATTCCAGCTTCTGGTTCCGACCCGATCACCGGAATCGATGCCAAACAGTTGGTCTGAAGCAAGCGTTCAACCTGATGCACGGTGCGGAAGACGCGGTCCAGCATTTCGAGGAAAATCGCCATTAAGCCCGAGAGGATGCATCCGCCGACGATACCCGCGAGGAGAACCAAAGCAGTCTTGGGGGACGTCTTCGGCGTCGACAATTGTGAGGCCTGGGTGATGACCCTTGCTTCGGTAATCGGGAATGACTGCTGCTGGACGGATACCATGTAGAGCTGAAGGAAATTCTCTGACAGCGCGCGCGCGCTCTGCGCGTTGCTCTCGAGGTCCTTCAAAACGATCTGGGCTTGGCTTGTATCATTCGAAACGGCGATCGTCTCGTTCAAGCTTTTCTGGCTGGATTCTTCACGCGCCTTGGCAATTGCCAGGTCACTCTTGTAACCTTCTGCCGTGCGCCGAAGCTCATCGATAATGGAGTGCCGAATTTCGCGCATTTGATTGCGCAAATTGACCACGGCCAAATGAGTTGGACCATATCGATTGGACCAATCCGCAGCGCGGCCGGCATAATCGAGATAGGTCTGCCTCAACTTGGTGATCACGGGATTAGCCATTGAATCGTTGACGGCACCCAAATCGTTCAGGATCACTCGCGAATCATTGTCGTCCGCGTTCAAGATCGAGGTAATGCGCTCGAGCTTGGCCTGGGCCTCGGCGCGCTTTGCGCGAGCCTCGGTCAAAGCGCTGTTGATCTCCGCCAGCTGTTGCTCGGTCAGCAGACGTCCGCCTGCGTCAACGATGTTATTTTTTGCCTTGTAATCGACCACCGTCCGCTCCGCCGCAGAGGCCTGGGCGCGGAGTTCTTTGAGCCGATCTTGAAGCCAGACCGCCGCACGGCGCGAAGCCTGATATTTCGATTCAAGAGAATCTGTAATGTAATTCTCTGCGACGGCGTTGGCGATCCGCGCGGCCAGCTCTGGCGAGGTGGACTGGTATGCTATCTCGATAACATAGCTAAATCCGACCCGCTTGATGGTGAGCCCGCTCTGAATCCTCCCAACGGCGGCTCGCATCAGTCCATCGTCGGATGGCTTTTCCTCAGGGAAAAAGCTCGAAAGCAGCTGCGATAGCCCGCTCAGCAGCCCAGCGTCCTCTTGCATAAAGGCCGGGGAGTCCAAGAGACGGAGGTCCCGGATGACCGCGGCGGCGATGGTCTCCGATTTCAGCACTTCAACCTGGCTGTCGACCATCGCCGAATCTATAGGATTATCTCCACCAACCGCCGTTTGTGTTTGAAGTCCCTGCATCTTGCGGCTGTCGATCATAAGGACAGCGGTCCCGGTGTAACGCTTGGTCGCCCCCAACAAATACGTGCCTGCAAGACCCAGGCAGACGAGCACCGTGATAATCATCACGGGATATTGCCGAGTGACGAGACCGATGGCCGACGAAACAGTCTGTTCCAGCGAGGCTGAATCGGTGCCTTGAACCTGTGCCGGAGAGGGAGATGAAATTCGTGTCTGAAGCATCCGACCCGTCTGTCTGATGAGCTGCGCCGCGGCGGCCGAATAAAGGCTAGCCGCTCCGAGCGCAAATAAGCGTGATTTAAAGCATCACGAAGGCCAAACTGCGATGCTCGAATGCTCAGGGACAGGTCCCTGAGACAGAGCAGATAATCGTCGTGGTGCTGCTCCCGCCTGCTGATCCCGCGCCGCCAACGCTCGAACTGAAATAGTTCGTCGGGTTGTTAGAGACGCTGTTGGATACGAAGCTCTGGAAGGATGTCCCGGAGAATGCACCCCCGGTCGGTGTCGTCTGACCGCCAACGCCGCCGGAAGATCCTGTCGTGGCCCCTGACAGAGCTACGCTTCGGGTCGGATCGTTTCCGGTAACGGCAGCGTACTGGCCGTTTGCATCGGACGATCCGGTCGCACCCAGGTCGCCTTGAATTTCCAAAGAGAAAGTCACGTCGGTCGTTTTGCAAACATTCGCCGCCTTACCGAGGCCGGTGCCGATTGCTTTTTGGAGGTCGGAGGTCGATGGTCCCTTGCCGGCCAAGTCCTTGAGGACACTAAGCACCGCCGGCAGCGCCTGAGGATAGGAGGCGACAAAGGTCTGGACATCTGCCGCGATCTCTTCGGATGTGCGAGGTCCATTGGGTCCATTCAAAAGGGATGATGGATTGGTGGTAAAATTCGCCGCCTTTTGGGCAGCGTCAGCATCGCTTACGCAGGCGGCAAGGGCGCCGGTGGGAAAGTACAATGTCAGCGCACAGAGCGTGGCCGAGAAAATGTACTTCGAAAACGCCGAGCCTGCTGGTGCCTTCATGATCAAACCATCCACTTTGTGACCTAATCACGTGTTTTTAAAAGAAAATTAGGCAAATGTACAGTACCGCAAAGCATCCTGTGAGGTTAGGTTAATGGCGGTTCACTGCTTGAAAAGGATTGAGCCATTCCCATACCCAGGATGGGGCAGATCGCCAAACTAAAGCCAGGAATTTGCAGGGGAAAATCGACCTGCGAATGAACTGCCGCCAAGGTCGCGACCCAAAAGGCCGCCGTTGGAAAAATTCCGTCGCGATTGCGCCGTGTTATTCCGCGTCCGAGAATGAGAAGGGCGACCAACCAGCCGGCTGCTACGATCGCGGTGAAGGGGATGCCCATTTCTGAGGCAATTTCCAAAGTGGTATTATGGCCCTGTTCCCACGTGCCATAGGAAGGAAGCTCTCCGCTCCGATACGCTGGAAAGGTCCAGCGAAAGGTCCCTAGTCCGGAACCAAGCCATGGATACCCCTTGATGATTTGGGCCATTGACACATAGGCGTGCCAGCGTCCGGCATCAAAGAAGCCCTGGCTGCCAAATCTGCGGTTGACGCTGGGCGCAAAGATCGAAATTGCTCCAATAATCAATATTACGGCCGCGATCGGAAAAACCCACAACAAGTGCCGCTGTTTCAATTGATTGCGGAAGTGAGTTCCGAGAGCCCCCGCCACGCAAAGCAGGGACACAACCGAACCAGCGCGCGAGCCCGTCATCATGGTCGCAGCCAGGATGACGAAACAGGCCAGCAGGTGGAGCACTGTTCGCGCCGCCCGAAGGCGAAACCTGATCTGCTCGCGCCAAGAAAGCGGAGCCGAGCTGTTGTTCATTGAGCTCGCAAAAACCAAAAACCATCCAACGCTTGCGGCTCCGAAATACGAGGCCGCAACATTTGGATTGATGAAGGTCGCTGTCACCGCATTCAAATAATTGAATTTTTGGTGCCAAAGTAAATAGTTGGGCCAAAAGATGAATGCGAACAATCCATACACCGCGTAGGCTAGTGCGGATGCTAAAAAGGCCATCAACAGCCAACGGGCGGCACGTCTATCACGGCCGACCAGATAGCCGCAGAGCATCGACAGCCAACAAGCAATCTGTGATCCCATAGCAAAAAACGGCTGATTGCGCGCTACCGAACCGGAGCCAGTTAAATCTTGCCCCAGAATAGCCGAGGCCTGCTGCCAAATCGAAGCCGTCAACCATGCGGATGGCAGCGAAGCTGTTCCCAACTGTGCGCCAACAACAAAGATCCAAGCCACCGAGATTGTTGCGAAGCCGATGATGAATGACAGGTCGCGGGAGCTTACCGGTCGCAAACTCGCCAAAAGGAGCACGGACGACAGCAAAAGTATCCAGATCGCCACAATCCGCATGTCCATGGACGCGAATGGCAGCGGTGCGAGCGCAATGACCGCACACAGGCCAACGTTCGCCGCGGAGCGGGCGGAGCTGAGGGCCTCATTTGCGGTGGACACACTCGTCACGTTGTCTCTGCGTACGAACGTAAGCTTTGTGGGTAGCCGATGGGAGCCCCGTTAGAAGAACGGCTAATCGAAATCCTTCAGAGTGGAATCTCGTCTCCATTCTGCGAGCGAGGCATCCATATCATAGGAAAACTCGAAACCGTTCGCGACCAGGCGTTTGGGTAAAATATTCGTGGAAAACCACAATTTCCTTACCCGCTCGCGGTTGATCCCGGTCTTTAGGCCAACGCTTTGCAGGATTTCAAACGGAAGCACTGCGAGATTCATCAACCAAATCGGAATGGTGAGCCGCGGTTGGGTATAACCGGCGACCCTCGAGAACGAAGCGCATATCTCGCTGATTGAATGTCTGTGCTCAAAGCAGAAATTATAGATCGACAGGCCTTCATTTCGCGCCGACATATAAATCATGGAGGAAACAAGATCCTTCACGTAGCCGCAGGATTTGATGGTGTCCGTTCTGCCGGGATAGACGAAGGCCTTCCTTTCCAGCATTCGCGAAAGACGTGTGAAATTTCCGCGCTCATAAAGTCCGTAGATCACCGCGGGGCGAACAATAGTCAGCCTCCGGTTCGATGCCCCGGATTGCCAAAGCAAATGTATTTTTTCGGCCGCAAGCTTTGAGCGGCCGTAGGCGCTTATAGGCCGCGGCGTAGCCTCCTCATCAAGCTCTGCCTCGCTTGGTCCATAGATCGAGATGGAGCTCGTGAAAACAATATCCTTGCAGCCGATTTCGTCGGCAAACCTGCAAACGTTAACCGCCCCTAAGACGTTGGTGTAGTAGTAATCGCCGTCCGGGTGACCTGGCGTGACGTGAACGGCCGCAAGATTGAAGATGTCGACAGGGTCTCCGTTGGAGATGCCGGGGGCAATCGTGTCACGCACATCATGGTGCAGATATTCGACGCCGGCAACGCGACTTCTAGGTTCGCTGATGTCGATGGAAACAACGCGATCATACTTGCCGGATGACACTAGGTAGCTTGTCAGGTGAGTCCCGATGAAGCCGGCACCACCAAAGACAATAGCTTGAGTACGGCTTGACATTGGATCAAGGCTCGCTGCGATCTAGGTTACGTGCCTCCTTACGGTAGGCCTCTTTCAAAACATCGTAGTTGATTGCACGGTTTAGATCCACGGGCTCCTGAATGATACGTCGCAGCAAAAGTTGGGATGCCAGAACACGAATGCGTCTCTCATCTAGCTCGCCAAATCTCGTGCCAAAGGGGCGCAAGAAACGGCGCTGATTATCCATCAGGCGAGATGTCAAAGCGATCGGGAGAGGAGGGGAAGTGGAATTGGCGATTTTAGGAATTGTTCTTCCATAATCGGCGTAGGCGGCACTCCAACCCTCCGCCGTACCGGTGATGAACTTTTCAAGATTGCGTCGCTTGGCAAGGGCGCGCTCCTGAACAAAGTATACCGGTCCGGCAGCATGGACGCCGTAGCCGTCGGGGCTAAGGGTCCTATAGTCGATGTTCAATTGCGACAATTGCTGACCTTCGACGTCCGCGCGCCCAAGAAGCACATCTATCTTTCGGTCCAGGAGATCCTGCAGCGCCGCTCCACTTTCGATCAAAACAATCCTGCTCTGCGCCAGGGAGTTCTTTCTGACAAACTCGTAGAAAACAGCCGAGAGTTCCGGCCCGCCCTTATATCCAATGCGTTTGCCCTCGAGGTCCGACGGCTTCAAAAGCGCGGTGTCGGGCAGCGTAAAAAACTGGACGGAGCTGACTGCAAAGCTTCCGGCGAAAGCCACAATTGGCAAGCCTTCCGATCGCGCCTTTAAAAATCCGGCGGTTGAAGCCAGGCCGATGGTATTCTCATCGGCTACGACTGCTGCGATGGCATCGTTGTCCACGGAGCCTGAGTGCACGCGGATGTTGAGTCCGGCTTGGGCGAAAATGCCGTCGGAGATAGCCACAATGGTTCCGGCAGCTGCCGGCGATATCGGGTCGCTCAACTGAAGCGTGTACTGGACGGCAGCCTCGTTAGGTTTGAGAGCGTCACTCCGGGAGGGCTTCAACCAAAACAACAGAGCTGCGGCCAAAGCGCAGGCGACCACCAATCCGCTGAGGCCATAGGAACCAATGTGGACTTTGCCGGCGCTTCGTCGAGCTCTGTTCATCTAAATATTGGTTCTCAGGCCGGCGCCGATGAATACTTCACCAGCCGCATCGTTGGGGCCAAGGAGCGCAGAACTGGCCGGGCTTCAAGACGGTTCAATAGAGTTCACGGTACTGATATCTGAATGAAGTCGATCCTGGCGCGACTCCTAAAGTCCTTTGCAGCTTTTGATACCCCACCAACGGCACGATAATACAGTCCTTACTGCCGGCGTAGCAAACTTCGATCCGGATCGATTGGCCACAGATGTTAGCCACGAGCACGACCTGATCGATAATTTTTGGGTTTAGTGTTTGAGGGCGAGCCATCGGATGGACCGAGATGCAGGCTTGCCCATCTGGTGTCTTGTGGACTGGCGCGTAAGTCCCGCTCATGCCTTGGAAGCGATCGCTCGATTGCGACGCAACTCCTGTGCCGCCGTAAATTGGCGCGGTTTTCTTACCGAGATCCTGAGCATAGGCCGATCCTGTAGAGATCTGTAAGGCAATGAGTACCGCGCATAAAGCCTGATTGGCCTGCCGCAGGATGTTGCAAAGAGCAAGGTTTGACATTGGTAGTCCGCTATTCTGGCTGCTGCCGCCCTGGTTGCAGGCTCGTGTGCAAGATTTCGATAAGACCGAAGCCAGAGACATGGTGAAACGAAACTTCCTGCCCATCAAACAACACCGCGGCGGTAGGCGGGCTAAGGGTTATGACCTCATTGCCGGCAGCCGAAAGCGCACCTAGCGCCGCGTCTGCGTCGGGGCATGCATAGCATATATGATAAATCATCGAGCCCGTCTTTTCGATAAGCTTGTCGACCGGAGAGGGACCGTCCCCAGGCCAAATCACCTCAATATCGGGCATAGTGGGGTGGTGGTGCATGGCCAGGTTGACCCTCTGTAGAGGGTCAAACACCGAATTTCCGGGCGAATATCCAAGCGACGCTAGGTAGCGAAAGGCGTCGTCGCGAGACGCAACAGCCAAGCCCAAATGGTGAAAGGAAAGGCTCGCCAATGCTGGAGCGATATGGGGCGATGCAGGCACGCGACTTCTCAAAGTTTCTTCTGAATAAGCGCGACCAGTTCACCGACGTTCTTCAGGCCACCAATCTCGGATGCGGAGAATTTGATGCCGAAGGATTTCGAAACCGCCAAAACCAAGCGAATGTGGGACAGGCTATCCCAGCCATCAACATCGTCGGCCGTTGTTTCGGGCGTCAGATCGAGGTCTTCCTCGTCGAAGACATCGCGGAAGACAGTTGTTATTCTGGAGTAAATCTGGGATTGATCCATGGGGGTCCTTTTAACGGATCGAAACGTCGGCCATTCGCCACCGTTCGCATGGCTTTTCAACGGCCCGATGTCGTTGCGGATTGCTCCGGAGCGTGCAGCGAAGCCTGAGGCTTGGCAGTCTTGTCGCAAACAAGCGGATTCAAGACATCCGCCAACCTGTCCGACCAGATATTTGCCAAGTGCCGCTTAGCATGTACCTCGTCAGAGTAGTCTTCGTTTCCGTCCAGATCGCTCATGGACATCGAGACAAAGTTCGGTCGATCTTTGAATTGCCGAGACAGATCCTCTATCTTTTGTTCGTAGTCCTGGTGATAGGGACTTCTATCTCGATGCCAAGCGGGAATCGGGAGATCCACGAGCAGGACTTTTTCTCCGGCGTTCACCAGGGATCCTATCACGTTCCTCAGCAGGTCTACCTCCTTCTCAGATATCCTGCTGGTAGATCCCATGGTTTTGTCCCAATAATCCAAAGCGTTTCTTTTTTCTTGCTCCGACATCACAGCGGCTTCGCGCTCGATCTCGGTCCGTTGCGCGGACCGGCGGCCTGTAAGGAGCAGATTGGCGGCCGACCTCGCCTCGCGTGCGGCCTTTTCAACCAGCAATAGCGGACGAAGCATCATCACTCCGACATCAAGCCAATTCGGCGGTAGGACTGCTACCGGGCCTTCAGGTGTCCGTCTATAGAAGCCGTACCTATATCGTTCAATATCGAGGTCGGTGTCGCCGCGGTTTCGGTCCGGATCGACGTACTTGATCTCCGAATCGACAAACATCCCGTACCATACGCTGATCACGAATGTATTGAGGGTGCGGTCTCGATTGCCTTGCGTCTCATGGATCAGGTCGATGACCTGCTTGACCTCCGAGACATTGGAGCCGCCGATGGCCAAGTTGCTTACCTGGGCGCATTCAAATTTTGATTGAATGCGTCGTTGCAAAAATCCAACCGCTGCGTTGGATGCTCCCACGACGAGCACCTTGTTGCCTGGGCCGTCGAGCACGCTACGTCCCAGGAACACATACTTCGGAACGGTCATGAACAAGGTGCGTTCGGCGGCTTGGAAGTCCCGAACTCCTCCGCGCGAAGGGTCCGGGAAAACCAGAAAGGAAACACCTCCCACCAAACCGTAGAGAAGCGCGAAGGACGCAAACGTCAGTGCGGCCTGTTGAAGGATGTATTTCACTCAAAACGCCTTGTAGACGAAGTCGGGAGCCTTATGAAGCAGAGTAGCGACTACGACGATCGCCATCATCTTGCCTGCCAGTGCGAGGTTTTTGCCCAGCAAGCTATCACGGATCGTCGCTAGCGCCTCCGGCACCGTCACGCGCGGAACAATATGATCGGCGACGAACCAGAAAAGCGCGAATGCGACGGCTATCGCAACAAAGGCCAGCGATATTCCTGCGGGGCCAAGCTTGGCGAGCAGCGAATTGAAATTCGACAGCTCGGGCACCCATAAACAGGTCAATGCAATCACAAAATAGCCGACGGTAATACCGCGCGAAATATAGATGTACGCTACGGACGAGGTCAGCGTCCGATAACCCTTCTTTCCCAATCGCTCGTTGCACGCGACCTGCCAAAGTTTATTGATGCTCGCGCCGGCCCCCATGAGCAGTCCGTACACAACGAATACGGCGGTTGTGCCATGCCAAACGCCCATGACAAGAAATGTAATGAAGAACGCCAGAACGCCAAGATACGCCGTTAGCGCAGGCGCGGGGAAGCAAGACATCAACAACATGACAAGGGGGTTGAACAGGTAAAACTTGAACCATTGCGACAATGTCATGTGCCAGCGTTGCCAGAATTCCAAAAAGCTGCGAGCCGAAAAAGGCCTATCGAAGTTTTCCGGCAGGGCTTGCCCGAGCAAGAGCCCGCTTCCGACTACAATATCCATATACCCTGAGAAGTTGTAGTAGAGGTAGATCGTGTATAGCGAAGCCACTAGGCCATAAATTGCACAAAGCTTCATCAGCGGGAGATCGCCGAGCTGGAAAAGCTGAGGCTTCAAAAATGAAAACGCGTATTCCGCCGTGGCTGCAACGACGACGAACTTTAGGTAGCCGGCAATGATTCTCGCGAAGGCCTGATAGACGACGGTCGAATCGAGCTTGACGACGGCAATGCCGTCGGCGGAGCGAAATTCTTGATAACGTTGAATCGGGCCGGAAACAAAGCACAGAAAGTTGCAGGTGTATCGGAAGAACGCGATCGGAGGGATTCGCTCGGCAATGTCTCCCGAGCGAACGTCCACCATGATGTGCAGAATGCGAAAAAGAATGTAGGAGAGTCCGATCGTCAAATAAGGAAAGGAAAGCTGCCCCACATCTTCGAAGAAGGAGAAACGTTTTAGAAAAACATAACAGCTCAATACGCTAAGGATACCAAGGCCCAACACGAGCGTAGATTTCCGCGCATAAAGAACTGAGGTCCATAGATAACCCAGCAGCAGAAATCCGAGGAGCGGCAATGCCTGACTGTAATCGGTAAGATAGCTTGCGATGAAGATCGCGTTGGCCAAGGCAAGGACAAGCCTGCGGAAGAAGACAGAGTCGGTGACGTTGCTTGCGACCACGACGGCTGCCAAGAATGCGAGGAACAGAGGTGAGGTAAGACTCATCGAGAGTTCGATCTATGCCAGCTTGCAATGTTGTTGTGGACCGGATCAGGCGGGCTCCATCTCGGACTTTTCACGCTCGACGGCCATCGGCAAATCGCCGGGCTGCATGTCGGTCTTCAACTCCCATCGAATGCTGCCGTCGGAGGCCTCCTCGATTCGGGAAAATCCCAGCTTGCCGTAGTGCTCGCGGACCATCTCGTTTCGCTCTGTCGGAATGTAAATGCCCTCCAGGATTGAAACGCCCGCGGCGCGGGCGCGCAGCAGAATTTCTGCCAAGACCGCTTGTTCCACGCAGCGCCCCAGCACGCGACAACTCATCAACCATGTGTCTATGGTCCAGGTCTCTGGCCGGGAAGGGCGACATATCACGACGCATATGATGCCGTTGTCTCCGAACTTATCAAAGAGTCTCGCGTGCAAGCTCATCGCTTCTTGATCGAGTTCAAGCTGCTCCACCTGAGATTCGGTATAGCGGCGAGTGGTCAGATTGAATTGGTTGCTCTTGTTGATCAGCTGCGTGACGCGTGATCTCGTAGTGCCGTCAAAGGATCCGAAAACGATGCGCATCTCCAAGGAGCGTAGATAAGATTGCAGATCCGAAGTCTGCCCTAGCAGACTCAGCCGACGGGCGTTGGCCTGGTACATCTGTGCGCGTGAACGGTCTTCTTCGGAGAATTCGGTCGCTTCAAAATACCCCGCGGCGGCGAGCGTCCGTGCATAGTCGGCTGGGTCGCTCTCCAATTCGGGGACCGCAACTTCGGGAATTTCGCGCCTAATAAGGCCTCGCTCGACGGGATTGTCATCGAGAAAGACCAGCGAATCCAATCCCAATGAGAGCTCCTTTGCGATGGCGCGGATATTAGCTGCCTTGTCGTCCCAATTGGCCTGGAAGACCGCGATGTGTTCTTCTTTCAGGAGCATGTCGGGATGCTCTTTGAATGGCCGGCGCGCCACGGCATCGGTATTCTTGGAACTAACCGCAAGGACGATCCCGCGCGCGCGGAGGGCGAGGGCGGCCTGTTGAACCGATAAAAATGCCTCGCCTGTGGCGTCGCCCTGAGCCAATTGAATTCCGTCCAGGCCATCATCGCCGATGACGCCCCCCCAAACGGTATTATCGAGGTCCAATACGAGACAACGGCGACTCTTGCCACGCATTGCGCCGATGATTCGGCAGACGTGGTCAGCGTAAAGCGGAACGTAGGCATCGGCGAACGGCAATTTAGCCAAATTCCATTGCGCTGGGGAATGCCAGTCCGCAAGCCCCACGGTTTCGGCGATGCCGGCCACGTCCAGGAGCAAATCCGTCGATTGCTGAACCGAACCGCAGACCTGTTGATTGAAGCGATCAACGAGATTCCTTGTCGTTCCGGTCAACGCACGATCAAAGGATCCGAACAGTCCTTCCGGCGGAGCCGCTAAGGTCTGCACGATGCACAAAGCACCGCTGTTGCGGGCAATCGCTGCCCGAATTAACTCCAGTAGGCCGATCGCGGCTTCAACGCTATCAGCGGCGGCCTGCTCGTCGCCCGGACTGGCTCGCAGGGCGAGGCCACGATGATCAAGGGCAACTAGCACAGCATCAGGTCGCGCTGTGTTCAAGGTCGAATCGGGCTGCAGAGCGTCCTGCAGGAACTGATCGTAGGCACCCGTAATACACTCTAGCGAAAAGCCATGGCGTGCTGCCGAAGCAATCAAGAGCGGGACAATAAGGTCCAAAGTGCCGTTTCCGATTAAGCCGAGGCGAAACGGGATAAGAGGATGAAGGGAGTGCCCCTGCTTGCGGAGGGACAGAATAGTGCGTCCCAAACGCGACAATTGCCGCTCATCCAACGCGTGGGTCGCTAGGTACCGAATTTGCCTGCCGACGTCGCTTCCACCATCAGCCAGCTCCCTGCAACGGGAGGAGAAATCTGCAGGCGGTCTTGGAAGCCAAGATAGTTCTCGATAGAGTTCCACGGACACGGCTGATTCAGTCCCCTCTGAGGTGCGGTTCGGCTGTTTGTGCAGAGCAAAAGACATACCATGTACGGGTTGTCAGATCAGTGAAAACAATTGGACAATTTTGCGGCGCCTGTGCGCGTCAAGGCCTCGCATTCGCGATCTTTGGCCATGGCTGTCATAGGTCTAAACAAGACCTCGTCTAGCACGAGTGAATCGGTTTTCGTCAATCGGGATCAGAATGGCTCAAGTGTCGTCCGAACTAGTACTGTCCGTGATCATTCCCAACCACAACTATGCAAGGTATGTGGGGAGCGCAATTTCGAGTGCCTTGGGGGTGAGGTGGCCGACAGTGGAGGTGATCGTCGTCGATGACGGGTCTACTGATAATTCGCTGGACGTAATTAAGGCATTTGCAAACAGAATAACGCTCATAGAGCAGGCAAATGCCGGACAGATGCGGTCCTGCGTCACCGGTTTTAACCGGTCGTCAGGCGATGTGATCATCTTCTTGGACTCCGACGACGCTCTGCATCCCGACGTAATGGCTGAGATTGCTGCCGTCTGGAGCGAGAAGGCGAGCAAGTTTCAGTTTCAGATGCGGACAATCGACGCAAATGGAAAAGCTACAGGCAACATTCTGCCGCAGTATTTTGTCACGCCTACGCCGCAGCAAATTCGTGAGTGGGTCACCACTGCAGGTGTGTACCCATCGCCGCCGGGGTCCGGAAATGCCTATCCACGCGAGATCGTCGATCGCATCTTCAGATTCAAGACCGAGTTTACGGATAGGGCACCCGATAGTTATCTGGTAACGGCCGCCCCCGCGTTCGGAGATGTCGTTACAATTCCTAAGCCGCTTGTGGATTATCGTGTCCACGGCGCCAATCACGGTGCCTTCCTCGAGTTGGAAGACCGCCGTTTCGCACGCGAGGTGGATGTCACGCAGCGCCGGTTCGGGTTTTTTCGCGAGGTTGCCGCCAGCGTTGGGTTTTCCGTTGCGCCTGACGCCTTGAACAGAAACATGCAATTTCTTTGTTTACGGGCTGCGTCGTACGCGTTGCGGCCGGAGTGTCATCCGATCGACAACGACAGTGCTGCACAGATTATCTCTGACTTGTTCCAGGCGCTCTCCTACCCGCAGGGTTTCTCCTGTTCGCAGCGATTGTCATTGTTTTTCTGGGCACTGGGAGTGCTGGCCGGACCGAGGCAGCTTTCCCGTTCACTGGCTAGCTGGCGCTATGCGCCGACCAGCCGTCCCAAGCTAATGAAATTCGCCCTCAATCTCTTTCGTGTGGTGAGGTAGTGCGTCCGGCAACGCGCCTGAACTGGACGCTACGCGTTAAGTGTGGAAGGTTGCCGCTCGTTCGGCACAAGAGTTAAGAGCCAGATCAAGCAACAATAACCGGGCTTGAGCAGGAAAGAGAACATTATCCAGCTCAGCAAAAGGAAGTGACACGCTTCCACAGTCAAAGCACTCGAATACAAACGAATTGTCACTACTGACAGGAGAAGGATGAAACCCAGCAAGCCGTATTCGTATGTTACTTTGGCCCAGGTAGGATCGGCCACTTCATAGCCAAATCTGCCAATTGAGAGGTCTCGAAAAAAGCTGCCAGCACCTTGGCCTAACCATGTCGCAAATATTCCGCCGTCAAAGCTGTTTTGCACCATCTGCATGGGCGCCACGAACCTAGCATAAGCGCTGGTTCCGGGTTGTCCAAATTCCGATAGCCGGCCAAACCACGGCGTCAAGAACGGAAGCTCAAGTGTATAGAGAACGCCGAGCAACAGCACCGTCCCGACTGTATAGGTGATGAAGGCCGGAATTCGTCCTGCCGACTTTGGCAGAAGCAACCCGGCAAAAACCGCGATCAGTCCTGAACCGGACAGCGAGCAGAGCAAGCCTGTCGCAAGCAAACCCAAAACCGTCAGCCTTTTTCTCGACCGATATTCAATGAGAAAGGCCAGCCCGGTGACAAGCGACAAGTCGGCTGCCTCGCGGAGGAAAAATCCGTTGGCTTTTACAATTCCGCCCTCTTGGCGGAAAAATGTGTAGAAGCCCGCGCCGCGAACGGACGAGGGTAAGAGAAAATAAATGTTGGCCAGCGAGGTCAGCTTCAGCACATTTACCAGCACAATTTGTACAACGGCTGTTGCTGCGATGATGGATGCCGCCAGGACATAAGTCTTGGTCGTGTAGTCCAGAATGGGCTGGAGGCCGGAACGCCGTCCGATACGAAAGCAAAATGGTGCATAGAGGACGCCGAGAAGCAGGAACGAACTCCAGGAGGTGGAAGAGATTGCGAAAGGTATGCGAAGCGCCGACAATGCCATCGCGCTGGCGAGAAGAAAAAGGGAGGGAACGCTTAAAGCGGCATATCCCGAGACCAGCAGGTACCCAGTGATTAGAGCATAACAGATGAGGTCAGCTGCAAGCGGGAACTCTCCAATGTTGTAAGCGATCTGGCCGAGAAATAGGACGGCAAAAATCGAGACCGCCACGAGGAATCTCCCGGTCGAGTCCAATTCAACATCAGACTGCAGGCCCGATACCGCGGACGCCGTCGACTCCATTGTCCCGGTGGTTGAAGTCATTGTGGTCCGATCACGGGTACGCAGCGCCCATTATCCATCCTGCGGTCTCTCCCCCGGTACGACTTTGGCAGCTTACTTGCAATTCCCATCACAGGAGGACCTTTGAGAGCTGACGGCTCCCAGCCTCGAGGCTAAACCGGCTGGAAACCAATTCGAACAAAGAACTCTGGCTGCGATTGAGTTTAGCAAGATCATCGATGTTGCGGATGACCATGTCCGCCAAGCGATCCAAGCCACCGGCAAGGAACATCTCCGATTGCTCCTCAGGTGTGGTGCCGGCCAGCGCGCTGCGCAGACCGAATATCGGGAGCCTCCGAAATGCGTAATCTAGAACCTTGAGCTTGAACCCTCCACCCAGCAAGTCTGGCACTAGCCCCCCGCGGCAGGAGGCGAAATATGGGGTGAGGTCGTCGACCCGCCCATGGAAAGACAGGTGCGGGCTGAAGCGACTGAAGCGATCGCGAAATGATTGAGGTACTTCCCCTACGACGTTGAGGGATACTTCATTCTGGCGGAGAGCCGGCAATAACCGTTCCACGATCAGTTCAAGGTTTCTTTGCTTGGCCACCCATTCGAAAGAACCTACCAGGAGCAAGGCGCGTGGGGTAGCAGAGTCGATCTGGCGGACGGGGCTGACTGGTCCCAGATAAATGGGCGGCACGACGTGAATATTCTTGGAAAAGCCGCGAAAGTAGGATGCGTCTTCGTCGGAAATACACGCGATAGCGTCTGCGGCCTGCAGAATCCTGTTCTCCAGCTTTCGGTACTTATCGGCGTCCAGCCGCATAATCGCCCGACGTACAGGATTGCGGAAGTTGTTTGCGATCTGAGGACGGATCGTGCCTTCGGCGTTGTGGGCGATGTAGCAGATCGAGGCATGTTTGCGGTTCTGGAGGATATCCGAGAGCATACCTGCTGAATAGGCATGGTCGATCACGATGTGATCCCAATCAAGCTGCAGCAGTCTTTGCAACGCGGCGCGGAGCTCGGAGGTTTTCAGGTTTAGTGCGTCTCGGGGGAGAGGCGAAAGCAGACTCCGTAGGCCGGACGACCGTGCCCGAGGTACGTCGATGCAAGTAGTATTAGGCAGGGCAACGATATCCTCGTCCACCGGCTCGTCAGTCCTGCGGGTCCCAACCAGCGTGATCGCTGCACCATTGGTCTGCGCCAGCGCTTGCAACAGGCCCGCAGAGTAGAGGGCGTCACCAGTGAATAGCGGTGTTGGCAATCGTCCGCAGATCCAGAGGATGTTCTTCATTGCTCAACCGTAAGGGATTTGCCTCAACCGCTCGATTTTGGCCACGGGGCTGCCTGACCTCTAACTAGCACTGGCTTCGTGCTTGGTCTACAATTCGACCGTAGCAGACGGTTGAGACCTATGCCTGTCGGAAGCGTGATGGAAAACCAGACTAACATTCCTATCTTTATCATTAATTTGACCCGTGACAGGGAGCGCTGGGAGACCATTCGGAACTTTATGGTTCAGGCTGGACTGCCCTATCGGCGATTCTCGGCAATCGACGGAAAACGCAAGTTGTCGTTGATCCGCACCATGATCAGAAGGGATTTCATCAACACGAAGATCGGGCGTCCGCTGACCACTGGCGAGATTTGTTGCACGCTGTCGCATATGGGCATTTTACGTCGCATGGTGCGGCAAAATCTCGATCGGGCAGTCATCCTGGAAGATGATGCCGAGTTTTCGGACAGCTTTCTGGAGTTCTATCGCACTGAGCTGCCGCATTATCTGGCGCGTTGCGACGTAGTTAAGCTGGAAGGCATTTTCTATGATCACACCTCCCGCACCGGCCCGGTCATATCCAGTGGGAAGTTTACAAAACTCATTGTGCCTTTGAATCCTACGCTTGGTTCGGCCGGATACGCGGTCAACCTGCGTGGCGCGAAAGCATTGTTAAGCCGCCTTTCCATCCTCGATTGGCCGACCGATCACCTTTTGGTTGGCTATGAAGGATACAATGCTACGTTTGGAGAGATCCGGCCCTTGTTGGTTCAGCAAGCGTCCGTTGTCAGCAACATCGAGATCGATCGGCGAAAAGAGTGGAACCAATCCAAGGCTGACACGTCAATGATCGATAGGTTGCGTCGGCGGGCAGGCTGGCTGGGGCGTGCGTTGCACAGGCCAATCGTCATGGCGCGCAATGTCCTGATTGCCAAAGTTGGTCGAGGCTTTCGGCGTACGGCCGCGCGAGCTTTGTGATTGTCAGGCGAGAGACTCTCGCCTCGGCGTGCGCAGCCGGCGCTTGATCAGGAATTTTGCAATGTAGGCAAACCGCAGCGCGGCACGGCTCGGTGCCCTGAGTTTATTCTGCAGTCGCCGAAGCCGCCGGGAGGCATCAACGTCCAGATCGAATACCTTGCGTTCGTGCTCGAGATTGCTGGTGTAGTCGGCTTGCCGCGCAAGAAAGGGTTCCGTCTCCGCGTAATCGACCCAATGGCGATCATAATATGCGAGCTTATGATCAAAGGGTCGGTCAGCGACAGAGACTGCCTTGAGCAAGGCGATGGCGCCCTCTTTGGTTACAGCATAGGCGGCTGCGCCGAGGGTTGGTTTGACGCGAATAACGAGCTCGCTCGTAACGCCTTGCGCAATCAGGAATCCGGATTTCGATGTGTGGGGGTAGCGAATGCCTTCGAATTTCACGATATCGCTTACCGCCAGGAATCTCGGCAGATCATTCTGGTAGAACTGTCGAAACTGGCTGTCGAAAACGACATCATCCTCGAAGATCATCGCGGCGGGCAGATTCTGCCGCACGATGCGCTTCAATGCGGAGATGTGAGAGAGGTAGCAACCGATCTCGGCATCGGTGAGATTACGATTTTCGGACGGATAGACGAACTCGCGATGAACGATGCGGCGAATGAGGTTGATCTTTTTGCGAGCGTCGACGGCGCGGACCTTCTGGTACGCGATACCGAGCCCGTCGAGGGCGCCCGAGAGGCTTCGCCATCGAACAATGTCGCGATCAAGATTGATAATAAGCGCGGGTGGGGCAAATCCAGCCGTCACGGGTTTCCTCGCCAATCTGCAGCAGGCCTACCGGGTAGCTGATGGAACGAGCGATAGCAACTGTGTTCCGCCTTTATTGGCCTCGCTTCGTCAACCCGAAGCATCGTTAGGGCAGCCACTATCGCTTTGGGATGGTTGACCGCCGCAATCATGGAAGAACCCGCAAAATGTAGGATATTCGCCTCACTGAGGTCGACATCCCCGGCAACCTGAATGCCCGACCGAAAGCTGTCAATGCGCAGCGTGATCTGGACATCAATGGCACCCTGATCGTAAATGACGCCGATTTGAGAAAAGGATCTCAGGGATGATGACTCCCGGAATTCATAAGTCAGCGCTGCTGGCGCTGCTGTTTGTTGGTGCTGTGTTGCCCACAAAGCCGGCATGGTCTGCCGGTTGGGAGCTCGTGTTTTCGGACGACTTCAACGGCGACAAGCTTGACCGGACGAAATGGGCCACCCGCTATATCTATAACAACGAAACGATGGACCATTTTAAGGACGAGAACCAGCGCTATCGCGACAATCACGTCGTCTCCGGCGGTGCGCTCAGCCTGGTAGCCAAGAAGACTGAGGGAACGAACCTCTTCGAATCCGCGATGATCCGAAGCCATCGAACCTTCTATTATGGTTACTATGAGGCGCGGGTGTTTCTGCCGAACGCGAAAGGCGTATTTCCGGCCTTCTGGCTCGAGGCCGACTACGACCTCGACGGCAAGACCTGGCATCCGCCCGAGGCGGACATTTTCGAGTTCGTAATCAACGGGGTCGAGGATAAGGCAAACTCGCTGCATTCCAACGTAATCGGTCCGTTCAACGAAAAGCAGTACACTTACGTCGACAGGAATTTCCTGGCCAAGTTTCAAAATATGTACGCGAGCGAGGATCTCAATCTTGGCTGGCACACCGCGGGCTATCTCTGGGCTCCCGACAAGGTCTCGTTGTTCTGGGATGGTAAGCTGATCTACACTCGCAACTATCAATGGTTGCGCAAGGATGGCCAACTCGGGCCGCCCGCACATGTTGACCTCAATTTCGCCGTCGGCGGCAGCGAATGGGCGGGCCGGCATGGGATCGATGAGGCCGCATTTCCCCAGGCCTTCAAGATTGACTATGTCCGCGTCTGCCAGTTCACCGAATCCGACAAAGGCGCCCGCCAATGCGGGCCGAGCGAAGTCACGCCCGACCCCAAGCAATTCGGTTATTCGACGACGATCAACGACATGCCGAAGCCGACCTTCCTGAAAGTCGGCAACGTCGCCGGCAAGCCGGTCAGTGCCGGTGCGGCATCTCTCGGCGCCTCCCAGCCGGTCACCGTGGAGATCCCGGTCAGGCTGCCCGAGGGATATCCTTCGAACAGGACGCTTCAGGCCTCTCTTGTTGACCAGGCGAACGGGACGGCCGCGGCAACAGCGAATGCGAAACTGGAGCCGGGCTCTTTGAAGAAGCGATCCGACGGCGCCAGCGTGGTGGAGCTCTCGCTGCCCGCAGTCATGCGTCCCGGATCCTACGCCCTGACGGCGAGGTTGATATCGGAGGTGAGTGGCGACAAGGGAAGGCAGGTGCTGCCGAGCCCGGTCGCTTGCAGCACCGAGATTGCGCAGCCGGAGAAGGCGCTCTCGTGCCGGCTGCTGTCGCTCCAGGTGCGCTGACGATCCCCCGCCGCTCGTTGAATGAAGGGCATGCGGACGGAGTGCCACGACGAAAGCCGGGGATCAGCCGACGCGCCGCATCTTGCCGACATAGATGCCCGGGTGGTTTGGCACGTAAGGCCGTTTTGATAGAATAGCGGCGTGCAGATTATGATCCTCGGGCGTGCCGAATAACTCTTCGTGCACAACCTCGAATTGGGGAGCAAATGTGCGGAGCTGATCGCGCGTGATGGTGATGGGCTCAGCCGGCGTTGGCGGATGATCGATCTCCACGCTCAGGAGGAAGAAACCGCTCGCCTTCGTCACGCGTTTTATCTCTTCGACGGTGCCTTCAAGATCATCGACATGATCGAGTGCATTGAGGCAGGTTACGAAGTCGAAATGTCCGTCGGGGAAGGGGATCTTGTGCGAAGGAGCGGCGCAATATTCCATCTTGTGCCGATCGATTCCGAGCTTGCGATAGTCGGGCACAAGCGGGTCGAGCCCGACGCGCTGGGCCGCGACGTCAGCCCATTCCAGGCTGCCGCGGGGGCCGCATCCGATGTCCAAGACCCGCTTTCCCGAATAGGCACTGCGATCGAGCTCGAAAGCGGACGTGTAGAGCGGCTCGTAGTGCGTGTTTGACAGGATCTGATTTTCGGCGGAATGGCGCTCGTGCCAGTACTTCAATTCGGCGCGTCGCTTCATCATGGATGGAAAGACGGTTTGCAATAGCGGGCCGATCAGGCTTCTCGCGGAGTTGGGCATCAGCGTCTCCTCCTAGTCACTAGGATGTCTGATCGGTATGACCGGAAAATGTCCTTGGCGGCTGCCTCGCACGATTGCGATTAGTCTCTTGAGCCGCAATAGCGGGCGGCGGCTTCGCAGCGTCGTGCTCCTAGGGCCCGATGGTCAACCAGATCACCGCAGCAAGAAGAAAGGACGATGCTTAGGGCGCCTTTGTGCACCCCGGCTTCATTTAACTATACTTTCCTCGGAGGCAAAATGGATTCTTGGCCGGACACGGCGACGCCATGATGCTGTATGTCGGAGCTCGCCGAGCCATGCTTCGACGAAACTAGTTGAGCTCTGTATAATTTCAGCAAAAGGGAATTTAGCGGAGATTCCACCACTCGATAGACGGCAATGCCAGAAGCGATAGCAAAGAGTGCGAACAATAGGATCACCAAATCTCCTGGCCATTGCGAAATATTGATCATCTTTCGTATGACGTCGCGGCCTTCATAGATGATGATGACGTGAGCGAGGTAAACGGAATACGAGGCGTCTCCAAGTAACATAAGAATTGGAGGACATTTGACACGCGCGAATTCGAGCTTAACGCACGATAGAAGCACTATCGCCGCTGGAACACCCCAAAATATGAATCTTGTGCTTTCAGGGAATGTAAATGACGAGCCCGCGACAATGAGCACCAGACCGAGGGTCAAGGAACTCCACGCGTATGAAGCTGAAATCGCTTGCCGCTGAAACAAGCTGCCGATCGCGCAGCCGAATAAGAATTCGAACACGATCGTATTCCTAAAGAACTGAGAAATTGCGTCGTGTCCGCCAAACGTCCAAGCGATAGCATTCGCCAGACAGAAGGCGGTTGCGAGTGGCCGAATGATACGGCGCCCGAAGACTGCCAGTGCACTGGCAAAGCAAAGGTAAAAGAAAAATTCGTAAAAGAGCGTCCACCCGACCCCAAGAATGGGCTGGACGCTGCCGTTGCTGTCCAATGTGGGAATGAACGCGAATGCAGCGACAATTCTGGTCATAGGGATCGGCGGCAAAGCATCTATCGAAAAATGTCGATAGAAGCGAAGGAGCCCAATCGCAATAACTGCGGATGTTGCTATGGCATACATCGGGTAGATACGGATCGCTCGCCTAGCAATGAAATCGCGAACCGGTTTCTCGCGAATTACATAGGGCTCGGAGACGAAGACCATGATGAACCCGCTTATCACGAAAAAGATATCCACGCCGATAGCTCCCGCCGCGACGATTCGGTCTGAACTAAATGCGAAGAATCTTAGACCGGGCAGATCTATTGGCCAGTTGACCGTAAATGCTCTAGCCGCGTGATGAAAAACAACCAACGCAGCTGCGAAGCCTCGCAACGCCTGCAGCAGGTATATGGTTTGCGGTCCTTTTTCCACGATCGACTCCTGACGTGCCGCTAGGGTCAAACTAGACGAACTCCATCATCAAGGAAACCGCCGCGAAAACGTATCTGCTCCGCATTTGGAGAAGCGTCTTCAGGAACGACTTGCCTCGGGAAAATTCTAAGACCAGAGCATTCTCTTCGAGAGCGTCGCCCAGCCGCGCGGCCAAAATCCCAATGCAGCAAAGTGCACGAGGTCCTTCGGCGTCGGTCGGATCCCATAGAATGAGGAAAAAACCTGCAACATCAGTTGCTGCCGCGCCTTGGCGTCGTCCTTAAAATGAAGGTTGGAGACCAGTTCGTATGCCGTTCTCACCTTGTCCTGCTTGGTCGAGATTCGATTCCGGCTGGGCGTGACGTCAAAGCGATAGAGGGGCATGTCCAATAGGCGGGCGGGTCCAAATTGTTTGACGATCCTGAGGAAGAACTCGAAGTCCTGCCAGGCAGGCAGCTTCTCGTTGAAAAGTCCCGCCTCCCGGAAAACGGCGGTCGGGGCAAAGACCTGGTTTCCGATATGGTTTGCCTCAACGAGGTCGGTGACCTCCACGGTTCCTTTCTTTTTCGTGACGAACAGCTCTTTGCCGCCGCTGAGAATGACATCCTGCGTATAGAGGCAGGAAACGGGCACCTTGTGCCGGGCGTACGTGGCCCAGCAATCGTGCAGCGCGCCTAGTCTTTGCGGCTCGAAAGTATCGTCATCGTCCAAGCCCGTGATGAACTCCCCCCTCGCCTCCAGGATGCCACGGTTTCTTGCTCCTGGCGCACCGCGAGGGCTGTCGTTGCGCAAGGCACGGACCCTCTTGTCGTCGCGCGTGATCGACTCCAGGAATGAGGCCGTGCCATCCGTCGACGCATCGTCGACGACGATGAGTTCGAGATCGGTAAATTGCTGCCCAAGCACCGATTTGACCGCTGACGCCAGCAGGTCAACGCGATTGTGGGTTGGAATGTAGACGGAAATGGTCAAGAGAACGCTACTCCTCGAAACATGCCAGCGTTTCAGGCGCCGATCCGTGCACTCACGAAGAGATTGCGCAACCGTCTTAGTACCAGTCGCGCCGTCGCGCTCCGTACGTGATAGTCTGTGACCGCTCGAAGGAGCAGTTCCCCGAATCTTCGATCCTTCAGCAGACTCCGACCTCTATTCTCGCCCGCAAGCCTTTCAACGGCAGCTATCCGGGATTTCAGAAGGCGTACCATCTCGGGGTCATACGCAATCCGTGGGTCTCGAATGAGGGCCGCGGACTGTGCAACCATGGCCTGGTAATCGATGGAGGTTCGACTCCATCCGTGCCCGCGATGGGTATAGAGGTATGTGGGTGAAGGAGAGATCACGACCTTGCCGCCCGCCAATAAACAATCGAGCATCATCAAGAAATCCTCGCCGTGTCGGGAAAAAGTCGGATAGGAAATCGAATGGGATTTTACGAATGCGGCTCTGAGCATGGGCTTCAAGAGCCCCCAATCCTGATGGCTGAGATATGGCCTCGCGCTCGCAACATACTCGTATCGATCAACGCTGCGCGGCAGATCCTGCTGCGAAACTCCTTCGCTGCCCCTCGTATGGGAGGCTGGATCAAAATAGCAGAAGTTGCTCAATATGACGTCCGCATAATGCTGCGAGGCTATCAGTTGTAGTCGCTCCAAATGGTCGGCATCATAGGCATCGTCAGCATCGAGGATCGCTAGCCATTCGCCACTGGCAGCTTGCATGGCCGCATTCCGGGCTACCGCAGGCCCTCCATTTTCGCGAAGCGCAACAACACGAATGATGCCATGCTTGGCGGAAAGGTGCTCCGCTAGCTCGTACGTGCCGTCCGTTGAAGCATCATCGACAATCACGATCTCTAGAGATTTGAGTGTCTGGTTGAGTGCGGACGTAACAGCACGCTCAAGGAACGAGCTGGCATTGAATGCAGGAATGAGCACAGAAACTAATGGATTTCTCGCAGCTTGCATGAGGTGCCCGTAAAATGGATCAACCGCGTTCGATGCGTATTCCTGCAACCAAGTCTTTGGCCTCGGTTACAAGTTCGAAAACTCGCCTCCTGCCCTGCGGCAATGTAGCGAATACTCCAGTAAAGACGGGGTAGCTCAGAAAGAGGATAAGTAACAGTGACCATATGCTTGCAGGCAAAATGCACTGTAGACCGTATATAAAAAGGACGACGGGTAGGCTTGCAAGTACATAGGGCACTAAGCCCAAGAACAGGCTCTTGCTGCCGACGGGACCTTTTCGCGTGATAAGCCACCACAATATCGGGCCCTGCACAATTCCAAAAGCGATATATCCCGTTGCTACACCCATCGGGCCGCCACGAAGTCCCGCAACGATTGCGCAGACGAAGCCGATTGAACTAACCATCCCGTATTGCCGGAGCTCTCGCGAGCGGCCTTGGGAAAGCAGCAGCCAGTTGGCGCTTTGGCTGACTGGAGCAAATAATGCACCAACAGCAAGAATGCCGAAAATCGGACCGGCGGCGTCCCATTTCGCGCCGAGAACCAAGTGGATTAGCTGTTGATGGGTGATCATTGAAAAGAGCGCTACCGGGAAGGTCAGCAGCAATGCCAAATCCAGCATTCTCCAGAATGCGATGTGATACGGTACGGGCTCCTTCTGCACACGGGAAAGGAGCGGCAAAGCTACCTTCGAAATTGGAACCATAATCTGATTGAGTGGTAGCAGCAGCAGGCTGTAAGCGCGGTTGTAGACACCGAGCGAAGCTTCGCCCCAAACCTTGCCAATAAGCACATTGTCGATATTTCTGGAGGCAAAGTTAAATATGTTCGAGACCGCAACGTTCGCCCCAAACTGCAACAGGTGTCGGATTTCCGAAGCCGGTACTCTCGATGGGGAGCTCGGCCGCCAGCGGACTGCCAACCAGACCAGAATTAAGGCAACACCAGAAGCCGTCGCCTGATTTAGAATGATGGACCAAATACCAAACCCGCCGAGCGCGGCGGCGACACCGACCACCGATCCCGCGATCAACGATGTGAGCTCGACAGCGGCGATCCTTCCAAAGGCGAAGTTGCGATTCAGTAAGACAGTATGCTGAGCGCCGATCGGACCTACGATCATAAGCGCGCCCAAGATCGCCACCACTGGCCCGACTCTAGGTTCACCATAGAAAGAAGCCACAAGCGGCGACGAAAACACGATCAGCGCTGCCAGGGCGGCAGTCACGGCTATATTCAACCAAAACAGAAAGGATAGCTGGCTCTGGCTCAGCTTCTGGTTCTGAATCGCCGCCTGAGACAATCCAATGTCGGCAAGGAGAGCGGCAAAGGCCAACAAAGGTGTTGCCATCGCCACCACTCCGAAGTCTCCGGGAGTAAGTAGGCGTGCAATGACGATGGTATACAAAAACTGGATAACGAATTTCGCGACCTGCGATACATAGCTGATTGCGATCGCCCTCCGAGACGCCGCCTTGAGGTCGGAGCGGTCGAGCTCGACCGATAATAACGCTGCTTTGTCCATTGGTTGGGCGGCTATCCATTGATTGATACGCGCAGCTTTCAGCCCGCGAGCTCGGCAAGGCGCAGGCTGCGAGCATGGTTGGGGCGCTCAAAGAAGACGTCGGTCTGGCTCCTGGGAAAGCTCGTGATTTTCAGCGGAGCATTTCGCGGTTGCGATCGCAAATATGAACTTAGAGAGTAGTCATTTTCCACCTGATACGCGCTGAACCCCGCTGCGAGGAGCTTGTCGAATGCCACGCGGGAGCGTCCGGAATCATCTTCGGACATCTCGACCAGAAGACTCATGCTAGGGCCATAGAGATGCAAGGTATCGACCAGGCGTTCGAGCACTGGAAGCTCTCCGCCCTCAATGTCTATCTTGATCAGCCTTACCGAAGCGCGCTCGTCGTCAGTGAGGATTTCGTCCAGCGGTTTGGTCGGAACGGTTTCGACCGGAACGAGGTTGTCGCGCTCAATAGGGGACGTCCTCCCTTGGTTGCCTCTGTCTCCGCCAAAGAGCGTAAGTTCTCCTGGCTTGTCTGAAACGGCAACCTTGACCAACCGGACGTTGGCTATGCCATTTCGTGCCAGATTCTCGCTGAGTTGCTCGAAAATCGAGCGCGCTGCCTCAATCGCAATAACTCTCCCCTCTCTTCCGACTATTTTACTTCCAAGCAGGCTATCATACCCAACGTTCGCTCCGACGTCGACGAAGGTGTCTCCCCGACGAAGCACCGACTGAATCAGACGAGAATTACATGGCTCCCAAACATTAAAGAAGAAAATCCTCTTCATGATGTGGTCTTCGATCTGACAATTGATTGCTGCGCCGAAATAGGTGCGACCGGTGAATCGCAGACTGATGCGTCTTACGAGACGATAATAGAGGTCAAACGCTTTCTCTCTTTCGGAGGGTAACAAGCGGATCGCTGTTGTGAATAGCCTATTGGCTACGAAGAGAGTCCAACTGGTGAGGTCCATTCGTCCGAAGGTCGTCATGGTGTCTCGCTGGTGGGTGTTGATGTAGTTCACGTAGCTTGTTCCTTGCCAAAGCTAAGATTTGATACTCGCTCGGATGTTCTGGAAGTTGATTGTCTCGATCTAATCCTTTGGATCAATGCTGCCGAGCGGCGTGGGTATCGTACAGTTCCTCGAGAAGTCTCACGCGATAGGAGAGATTGAATTCCTCAGCAACGAATTTGGGGCCGCGTTCGGCCATTCGCTCCAAGCCATTGTCGTCCTTCAAGAGACCGGTTAACCGCGCACCGAGCTCTCGGACATTGCGTTCCGGAAAAGCATATCCAGTTATGCCGTCGCGGACTCCCTCAACAGCACCGCCGCGTGCAGAAGTTACGACAGGGACGCCCGATGCCTGAGCCTCCAATAGCACGAGACCGAACCCCTCAGCATCCCCGTTTTCGGCCGTTACGCTTGGAAGGCTTAATAGGCGAGCTGCGTGAAGTTCGCGCTTAACATAATCGGCGGCCTGCGCTCCACGGAACTCGACGCGAGTTCCTAATGTCTGGGCGAGCCGCTCCAGATGAGGGCGAAGTGGCCCGTCACCGATCACGATCAATCGAGCGGTCGGTATTGTCTTCTGTACGGAGGCCATCGCCTCGATCAGATATTGACAGCCCTTTTTTTCGACAAGTCTGCCGACAAAGACGACGTTTGGCGGCCGCTGCGTGATGGGGGTCGGGCCCGGTGCGTATGCATTCACATCAACACCGATGTAGTGGACCACAATTTTTTCCGCAGGGATGCCATATTCAATCGCTCGCTGACGTATGGCCTCCGAAACGGCAATGAATCCCACGCGTGGCTGCGCAGACAGCTCCAACAGGCGCCTAGGGTAGGATAACATTTTCGATCCGCCGTTTCCGCTTTCCCACCACACTCTGTACGTGTTTATGTCGTAGCCATGTAATGTCACGAGCATGGGTATGTCTAACGTCTTGGCAATCGGCCACGCGTCCAATGCATCAGGTCCGAAATGAGCATGGATCAATGAGGGTTGCTCCATCTCGAGAGTCCGCCTGACGGAACGTGGCACAGTGCCGAAGAACTTATCAACTTTCCACACCAGTCTGCTCTGAAGATTCCAATTTTGGGGCTCGAGAATCCGAACGTCTAGATCCTCCAAAGGCAGTTGCTTCAAATTTCGGTGCCCAATCAGAACAGCTCGCCATTCAATCAGAGCGAGAATCTGCTCCTTGATGAAAGTCTCCGAGATCGGCAAGAGCTCGTTCCGATACACAAGGACGGTCTTTTTGACGGACATCATTCTTCAGTGCCTCGCGGACGCGGCCAGAAGCGCTGCGCTATGATCCTCGTTGATCGCCCCATCGCAAACGGCTTGATCAAAATTGCGCGACCTTCACTGCGGCGACATGCATTCGCGCGGGAAAGGCTTTCGGATCGCTCGGTTCGCCGAGGACGCCGCCAACGGTCACGTCGATCAGCACATACCACGGGCCTGCACCCACCAGGTTCGGCATGGCGCAGAATGGCTTGTCGTTGAAGTAATAGGTGATTTGCTTTTCGCCAAGCAAACAGCCAAAGCGATTGAACTTGGCGAACACGTCCGCACCCGGCTCAACATGAGTGAGGGGCACGGATGCGCCATAGGTCCGATGCCCTTGCTCGCCGAGCCAGTGAATGCTCGAGGTTACCGCGTCTGCCGGGTAGGCGGGAGATTGGATGAAGGCTTCAAGAACGTCGATCTCCGGCGGCCAACCATCACCGACTCGCTTGAGCCACAGTGCCGGCCAGCTTCCCGCGACCTTCGAAAGCTTCACGTCAAATTCGACATAGCTGCCGGTGGTGATGCGGTTGAACAATGTCCGTGAGGTGATGATCGCGGCGGTATATTTGAAAGGGATTCTTTCCTGCCAGCCGAGCAACAGCTTTCCGCCCTTTCCATCGGACAGTCCGTTCGCCACGTACTCTGCCTGGATGAAGCGATGTCCGGTGGAGGGATCGATTCCCCACACCTTGGCCTCAGGGTTCAGGGTTGGATCTGCGTAATATGCCAGTTCGCGGTTGCTGTCGTGGCGGCGACCGTGTGAGTAGCGGCTTTGCCAGCATGGCCTCCCGTCCGAACGGAATCCGCTATCGCTCGCGAAGTCGGGGTCGCGAAGATCGTCCGAGAATACGACTGTGCGTTGGGTCGGCAACGGCGGGAGGTCAATCACATCGTTACGCGGTGTCGGATACGACGGCGTGCCATCGCCGGCCGTTATCCGGCCGATCCGGCTTGTGTATAGGTGTTGCGGGTAGATGAAATAATCCGAGAGCTCGACTTCGAGCGATCGTCCGGCCTGAAGCGGACGCGAGAGCGGCACCTCGATGGTTTTTTGCTGCTCACCGGGTTGAAAAATCAGGTATCCGCGGGCGATCGTTGGCGAGGTGCTTGGTTGAGCCTCGCTCTGGTTGTTTGGGGACTGCTCTCTATCGCGGGCAATGTACTCGAGGGCAATCGTGCGGTTGGTCGGCACGCTTAACGCCACCGGGATCCTGGCCACGCGGTCTTCGCTTCCGACCGTTGCATTATGGATCGCGACGGCGATTTCGGACTCCGACGTCTGCACCACGTTGGCTGGCGTGTCGGCCCATGCGCTTGTGGCAGGCAGATCGCCGGAAAGGCAGACAACACTGGCCACCCCCGTTAGCAGCTCCCGTCTCGTCACTCGCATTGGATCTAACCGGGAGCGTCGAACGGCGGTTGACGCCATCCGCGGGCGGCGCGCCCCTCGTACTGGTGGTCAAGCATCGTCACCTATCCCTCCCTGCGAGGTGCGCTATGCGTTGCTCGAGCGCAGGGGCAACAGGGGCGATTTGCGGTTGAACGCCGGCTTCGCCGAGCAGAAACAGCGCCTTCCAGTCTCGCCTGTGTCCAAACTCGATATACCGGTAGCTCAACGCGCTTAACGCCAGGATCACCATGGTAAACGGCGCCAGCAGCCGCATCGTATCCGCTAGCATCGAAGCATCAGGTGGAATCATGTCGTTCATCACGATCCCATGCCAAGCGTAGAGGCTGTAGCACATACAACCGAGCAGTTGCAGCGGCCAGTTTTCGAGAAGCGAGCGGAGGAGGCTGCCGGCGAATAGGCTACCGAACAGAAAGAGAGAAAAGGCCATCGAAAACATCATGCCGCCCAGAACTCGCGCCGCGAGCCAAGGCGCGTGGTGACTCAGATAGAGCCCGAGCCCGCCCAGCACGAGGCCTGAGAGCAGCGACGGGAGACTCGACGCAGGCCGTTTTGGATTTTCGAGCTGTCGCACGTAGACATCACAAACCAACATGCCCAAGACGAACTGATAGCAGCTTCCGAATATGCCGTTGGTGAATGGACGGAAAGAGCCGATGTTCGCGACCGGAATCGAGCCGCCAAGGAAGTTGAATATTGAACATGCCACCAGCGCCGCAACCACGACGGTGCCAATGCCCCAGCGGCGGATAGCGACAATCAAGACAGGAAACAGCAGGCTGAACCAGATCTCGACGGCGACGGACCAGAGCACCATGTTGGACGGCGGCATGAACCCGTGAGGCGAAAACACGAACAGCGTTGAAAGAAGCCCGCCGGCCTCGAGATACCAGCGGAGAGAGCCGACGCCGGTCTGCGCATGCAGCGTCAGCGTTACAAGGACGACGATATAGTAGAGGGGCAAGAGCCGGTGGGCGCGATGCAGATAGAACGACCGAACATCGGCGAGGCTCTCTATATTGCGACGTCCGAGGCGGTAGGGGAGATAGAGCACAAAGCCGGAAAGGACAAAGAAGAGAGGAACGCCGAGCCAGGCATTTGCGATGAAGGCTGCGAAGATGCCATCCGGATCGAGTTGCCCAGCGTGTAGTGGGTCCTTTGCCGCATAGGGGATAAAGAGATGGTGGAGAACCACCATGAGAATGGCGATGCCGCGGAAGCCATTCACGACTCCGATCTTCGCGTCTGTGCCGGTCCGGTGCTGCATCACGAGATCCCTCCTGCCCACAGAACCACAAAGAGCTGGGCAAATGTTTGCATGGTCGCAGGCATACTCTGTCAAGAGTTCACGAGCCCCATTGCATCGACGACAATTCGCCGTCAACAATGAAGCGCCGCCAGCGGGCTGGCTGCGCTTCATCCCCCCTTTCAATTGATCCGATCCGGAGACGTCCTAGGCCGCCTTTGCCCGCTCCTGATTCCCGCGCACCTGCCGCTCGATCCACTGATACGTCTTCTCAAGGCCTGAGCGCAGCGTAGCGGATGGCTTCCAGCCAAGTTTTTGTCCGATCAGCCGGTTGTCCGAATTGCGGCCACGCACGCCGAGCGGGCCCGGTATATGCTTTTTGTGGAGCTTCTTGCCCGCAATATCGGCGACGATGTCCACGAGTTGATTGATCGTGACCATCTCCTCCGAACCGACATTGACCGGACCTTCGAAGTCCGACCGCGTCAGGCGGATCGTGCCTTCGAGGCATTCGTCGATATAAAGGAATGAGCGTGTCTGGGTGCCGTCGCCCCAGATCTCGACCTCGCCGTTGGCAGCCTGGGCCACCTTACGGCAGACTGCAGCGGGCGCCTTCTCCTTGCCGCCGTCCCAGGTACCCTCCGGCCCGAAAATGTTGTGATAGCGCGCGACGCGATTGCGCATGCCATGATTGCGGTTATAGGCAAGATAGAGGCGCTCCGAGAACAGCTTCTCCCAGCCATATTCACTGTCGGGGTTCGCCGGATAGGCGGAATCCTCGGCACAGTTCGGATTGTTCGGATCCATCTGGTTGTGTTCGGGATACATGCAGGCCGACGACGAATAGAACATGCCGCGCACGTTCCGCTTCTGGCAGGCATCGAGCATGTTGAGATTGATCGTGGCCGAATTGTGCATCACGTCGGCGTCGTGCTCGCCGGTGAAAATATAGCCAGCACCGCCCATATCCGCGGCGAGCTGGTACACCTCGTCGAACCGCCGATCCGCAATCTGACGACAGAAATATTGATCGCGGAGATCGCCAACTGCGAAATCATCCGCTTCGGTTTCGGCAAAGGGCGGAAATTTCAGGTCGACGCCGCGGACCCAAAAACCTTCGCGCTTTAGGCGTTTCACAAGGTGCCCGCCGATAAACCCACCCGCGCCGCACACCAGGGCAGTTTTAGTCATGAAGTTCCCTTTCTCGCATCTCTCGCATCGATAGCATATTGAAACACTGTCTCAAAACGATCGGTCACCCGCTTGATGTCGTAATTGTTCAAAGCAAATTTCCTACCACTTTCGGCCGCTCCGACGCGCAGGGCATCGTTTTCCATCAGTTGAATCGCGGAACGCAAAAACCCGCTCTTATCGGACGGATCAACGACAAGACCCGCTCCGTTCTTGCGGACCACCTGGGAAGCAAGGTTTTCGGCTGGTGCAGCGAGCAATACCGGGCGTTTAGCGCAGAAATATGACTGCACCTTCGACGGAACAGAAAACATGCCCGCATCCGGTTCAATCGTCGCGACTGTCACGTCCGACGTTGCAAGAACTTTGGCCAGATCCCCGAAGGATTGCAACGGCAACAGAATCAGATTGTCAAGCGATTGCTCATTCTTTGCCCGCTCGAGCTCGGATACGCCCACGCCCTGGCTCACGACGACGACATTTGCCTGTCCCTTTACGCGCTTGGCAAGTTCGACGAGCAATTGAGGATTATGCTTCAGCGCGAGTGTGCCCGAATAAAGGAAGTTGAAGGTCCCAGCGAGCCCGTGACGGATTGCCCAATCATTGTTCTTTGGAAGCGGCGAAATCTCGTTCAGCGTCCCCCAGTTCTCGATGGTGAAGACCTTATCTTTGGCACGGACCCAGTTTTTTGCGATGTCAGCGAACGAATCGGTGATGACCACGATAGCGTCAGAATTGGCAAACTGGCCGCGTTCGAGAAACGAATAGTATCCGCCAATCGCGGCACCGACGGCGCCCATCTTTTTTTGCAGCAGCTTCGACGCGGCAATGCTGTAGAAATCCTGGACCCAGAAGACGAAGGATGCGCCGCCCTTACGAGATGCCTTCACGATCGCCGATTGGGCTTCCGTCGGCGTATTCCCTGAGATGACGAGGTCGGGCTTGAGCGACAGGACAACTTGTGCGACGGCCTTGCCGTAGGCGACATCGTCGAACCGGCGCTTGACGAATGAGGCTTTGTCATATGGACGCGGGAGGCTTACGCCTTTGAAGGACAGGCCGACCGGGTCAGAGGAGGTGCGGTGAAGGCGCCCCTTCGGGCCATGGTCGCCGTGGAAATAGGCGTGTGTGACCTGGTGTCCTCGCGAGGCGAGTTCGCGGCTGAGGTCGACCTGGAAAGGGTGGCCGGCATAGTCATGCACCAGAATCTTCAATGGACACCTACCGGACGCGCGAATTCGTTTGCTAATTGGGGGTACATGGCCCGTCACCTTCTGATTGTCTATGAGAGACCCGCTTAACCGTTAATAGCGGCAGAAATTTTGCATGCTCGCGGCACCCGGAATATCTTCTCCGGTCCCACGAGAGAGTGCTCGATCATAGCGCCAGGCAAAGCCGCTTTCGTGAGTTCTTTCAGTGCAGTTGATGCTTGATCTCTAGTCTTGCTTGCGACTAACGTCGCCAGCATTTATTGTTCTGCCTGATAGGTCGGGCTGGAATTTTCTGCACATGCTGCAGCTATTCAGCAACTAGAGGTCATCATGCTTTTCAGGGTGTTGTTTTGTGCGTTTGTAGCGTGGATCCCCGGGTGCGGTGCAGCTTTGGCCGAACCAATGACCATTGATTTTTCCTGGGAGGGCGCGAAAGGCTGTATTACGCTTTTCCCGAATCCGGAGATTCGCTTTAAAAACGTGCCTCCAGATGCGAAACTGCTTCTGCTCACACTGTCGCAAGGGACCAGGGAAATGGGCGGTCAAGAAATCGCCATGCCGGCAAACGGCGTTCTGCCGTCTGGAAGTATCCGAACATTCGCTCCTTGCAGGCAAGACGTGTATCAATGGACCGCGGTGGCAAGCTCCTCGAAGGGGGAAGTTTTGGCCGAAGCTCGCCGAGCTCGCGTCTATCCTACTGATGAGCTCGCGTCCGAGAAAACGATACGAAGTGATGGCAGATGATTGGAAGGCCGCCGGTAGTGGTGTGCCCGGACGTGCAATATGCCCTCTAGTTGCTCGATCGGCTGCACGGTGTTTGATCGTTCCTATGCTGAGGTGCCGGAAGGAATTTGCTAGATGGAGTTCGAGCACTCGTTTGAACCCACCTTAGCACACGTCGAGTTAGGCCGGCCAATAGCCACATCACGGACGCCGTGCCCGTCTGAAGGGTGCTGCGCGATAGCTTAGTGATTAGCTCCAGTGCATCATGAAAGTGTCCTTGTTCGATTGCTCGCAGGGCTAGCGAGCAGGCGAGTATCGCCTCGCCACGCGCAAACTGGCCGGCAAGCTCCGGATGCGTTTGGTTAAACTCGATTTCTACCATCCGACGCGATCTCATCATCTGCCGAAAATCATCTGACATTGAGCCGGGGGAGATGCGGTAGCCTATCAAATACTCCGGCACCACAGCTATCTCGTGTCGCTCCGCAATCTGGAGATACAGCTTCCAGTCCTCGCACCCCTGGCCTCCGCGGGAGCGCAGCGACTCATCGAAGCCGCCTGCGCCGACCAATGCCTCTCGCCTTATCAGGGCGTTGCTGCCGCTGATGACGATGTTGCCCAAACACATTTGTGCAAGGATAGTGCCTTCTTGCCGTATTGGCGGAGCAGAACCGGTAACGTTGCCGTCATCATCGATCCAGCAGCACCACGCGTACACGAGCGCGGTTTCGGGGCCGCTTGCCTCAAACCGCTCGAGCTGTCGTTCAAGCTTTGTCGGGTGCCAGAGATCATCGGCATCAAGCGTCGCGATGAAATCTCCCTGCGCATCTGCAATTCCTCGGTTGCGCGCCGATGCCACGCCGCCGTTCTGCTTGTAGATATATCGGACTCTCGAATCGTACCGCATCAGAGCGGCCGCAATCGACTTCGTAAGATCCGAAGAGCCGTCATCGACTATGATGATTTCGATATTCCGGTAAGTTTGATTTAGCGCGCTGGCGACGGTCTCGTGGATCGTGTCCGCAGCATTGAAGGCTGGCACGACGATCGAGACAAGTTTATTGGTCAGCACACCTTGAGAACGCGCCATACTGTTTTAATGCTTAATCGCAATTGAACTGTACTCTTGAAAGCAAACCAATAAGACTTTATCGAGAAGCCGATTAAATAGCGACGATTGTACGACAATAGAGTAAATAACGAATAATTACAGAGGGTTGTTCCGTGCCGCGTCAAACGAAACGGATATTGGTTACCGGTGGTGCGGGGTTCCTAGGTTCGCACCTGTGCGAGAAATTAGTTAGCGCCAAACACGAAGTTCTTTGTGTCGACAACTTCTACACTGGCTCTAAAGAGAACGTGAGCAGCCTGCTGAAGTGTTCTCGCTTTGAGCTCATGAGACATGACATCACATTTCCCTTATATGTCGAGGTCGACGAGATCTACAACTTGGCATGTCCGGCCAGTCCTATTCACTATCAATACGATCCCGTACAGACGACGAAGACCAGCGTGCATGGGTCCATCAACATGCTGGGTTTGGCGAAGCGAGTTAAGGCGAAAATCCTGCAGGCCTCAACCTCGGAAGTCTACGGTGATCCCGAGGTGCACCCGCAGAACGAGGCCTATTGGGGTAAGGTAAATCCCATTGGTCCACGCTCCTGCTATGACGAAGGCAAGCGTTGCGCCGAGACGCTATTTTTCGATTATAGGCGGCAGCACAATCTCTCGATCAAGGTCGCCCGCATCTTCAACACTTATGGTCCGCGGATGCAGCTCAATGACGGGCGGGTCGTGTCAAACTTCATCGTGCAGGCTCTCACCGGCCGGCCGATTACGATCTACGGCGACGGCAAGCAGACCCGTTCTTTCTGTTACGTCGACGATCTGATCGATGGTCTCGTGCGGCTAATGGGCACGAGCGATGAGATAACCGGACCGACCAATCTGGGGAATCCCGTCGAGTTTACGATGATGGGACTGGCCGAGACTGTCATCGAGCTGACTGCGTCGAAGTCTTCGATCGATTTCAAGCCACTTCCGATCGACGATCCAAGGCAGCGGCAGCCCGATATCAGTCAGGCACGCGATGCGCTTGGCTGGGCTCCGTCCGTGCCGTTGCGCGAAGGCCTCAAGGAGACGATAGCCTATTTTGACAATTTGCTGCGCGCAGAAGGAACTGGTGCGGCATGACAAGAACCGTTCTTATAACGGGAGGCGCAGGCTATGTGGGCTCGCATTGTTGCAAAGCGTTCGCCAATGCCGGGTGGAATGTCGTAACTCTCGACAATCTTTCACGAGGATGGCGAGAGGCCGTGCGGTGGGGGCCCTTGATCGAATGCGATATCCAAAATGAGGAGCGGGTGCGCAGTACGTTGGATATATATAAGCCGGACTTGGTCGCGCATTTTGCTGCTTTTGCCTATGTGGGTGAATCGGTAGCTGACCCGGCACGCTATTACGTCAACAACACTGCGGGTACGCTCGCCTTGCTAGAAGCGATGCGCGCAACGGAATGCCGCCACCTTCTGTTCTCCAGCACTTGCGCAAGTTATGGTATTCCGCGCACCCTGCCGATTGACGAGACGCATCCGCAATCGCCGATCAATCCGTACGGTTGGTCGAAAATGATCATAGAGCGCATGTTGGAGGATTATGGCAGAGCCTACGGCATTGCATCAGTCTCGTTGCGGTATTTCAATGCAGCCGGATGCGATCCTGACGGTGAGATCGGGGAACACCACGAGCCCGAGACGCATGCCATCCCGCTGGCGATCGAAGCCGCTCGCAACCCAGGCCGGCCATTTACGGTATTCGGAACAGATTTCCCGACACTCGATGGTAGCGCGATCAGGGACTACGTTCATATCAACGACCTCGCTCGGGCGCATTTGCTTGCAGGCGAGATGCTTGTTACCCGTGCGGGGACCCATGTCTTCAATCTGGGTACCGGCGTTGGAACGAGTGTGTTCGAACTCATCGAGGCGGTAAAGCGTGCTGCGGGCAACGAGCCGGTCATCCAACTTGGCCAGCGACGCGTAGGAGACCCGCCCGTGCTCGTCGCGTCCTACGCCAAGGCTGAGCGGGAGCTTGGCTGGACACCCCAGCGCTCGAACATCGATTTCATCATCGAAACTGCGCTAAGCTGGCGGGACAGACAGGCCTCACTTTAAGACTCAGAACGATTGATTGAAATGCCCGGAACCAGAGCGGCTGGATTTTGATGGAACTCGTATCCGTCGTCGTGCCGGCCTTCAACGCCGAGCGCTTTATCGCTAGAACGCTCGCGTCGGCGCTGGCTCAGACATATGAGAATATGGAAGTCATTGTCGTTGACGATGGTTCGACTGACACTACGCGCTCCATCGTGGAGGCAATTGCTGTTAGTGACAAGCGTCTGCACTTGTTCAGCACTCCCAATCGCGGCGTTGCTCGTGCTCGAAATCTCGGAATCGAAAGTGCGCGGGGAGCCTATGTTGCATTCTTGGATGCGGATGACCTCTGGCATCCGACAAAGATAGAGCGGCAGGTTGAGGCTCTAAATATCCATCGTTCCGATCCCGCTTGGGGTGGTGTCTACACTTTTCACCGAACCATCAACGCGGATGATCAAGTCACAGGCAATGGGCAGACGTTGGCCGGTTGTCGCGGCTATATCTTGGCTCGAGACCTTGTGCTCAAGTTCATAGGAAACGGAAGCAATCTATTGGTCCATCGCGAGGCTGCGCTTGCGGTTGGTGGATTCGATCCGTCGTACGCCGACATCGGGATCGGTGGTTGTGAGGATCTCGATTTCGAGCTCCGGCTCGCGGCGCGCTATCGGATTGAAGCTGTGAGATCGTTCCTCCTTGGCTACCGCATACATCAAGGAAATATGTCGAGCGACGGATCGCGCATGTCGAGGAGCATGATTGAGACCATCGCGCGGCATGTGGAACGTAACTCTTCGATCGCTCCTCGGGTGAAGCGCTGGGCATTCGGGAGCGCGTACAGGTATGCATTCCAAGTTTTATTGCGCGAGAGGCGATCCCTTCCTGCTGTAGCGGCCTACACGAAGTTGCTAATTAACGATCCCGTGCTGTCAATGATCACCGCAACGGAAGTGCTGATGGCGATCAACAGGAGGTTGGCAAGAGATCGACCTGTTGGATCGCTTCTAGCGTTTTTGTCCGTGGATCCAGAACTGGATAAAGACAATCCGGTAGACGCAATAGCGTGCACAAAGCAGAAGCGGTTGGCCGACGAAGATCGGTTGCTTGAAGAAAAGGCGGTTCGGGGACCGCTGCTGGACGGATTTGTCGGAGGCGATCGGCTCGATCGGTCGACCGCAGAGGACGCCCCAGTTCCGGAGACTGGGGACCGGCATCATCACACGGCAAGGGCTAAATGACCGCAAGCGCACCTTCCAACATCCCGATCAACTCTGACCGCAGCTGGCGGCATATCTACTTGCACGCGAGGGATCTGGCCTATGAGCTCGTGCTTCGCGAACTCAAGATCCGTTATAAACGCTCGTCTCTCGGCATCGCCTGGTCGCTTCTGAATCCATTGAGCCAGATTGTCATCCTGACGTTCTTGTTCCGCTCCATTGTCAACCTCAACGTCCCGCACTATGCCTCCTTTGTGTTCGTGGGTGTGCTTGCCTGGACGTGGTTCAGCGGCGCCATCACGACCGCGGCTTTCGCCATCACCTCGAATCCCGACCTGGTGAGACGGCCAGGTTTTCCGGTCATCGTCCTTCCGCTGATCACAGTCGCCGGCAACGGCATCCACTTCCTCCTGGCGCTCCCCGTCATGCTCATCGTCATCCTGCTGGATGGAGGACGGTTTGGCGCGTCTCTCGTTGCTCTCCCAGCAATCATGGCCGCCCAATTCGCATTTACGGCCGGTCTTGCCTACGTAGTGGCGGCCGTGCATGTCCGCTTTCGCGACACACAGCATCTCGTCACGATCGCCACGATGCTCGCTTTTTATCTAACACCTGTCTTCTACAGTTCGAGCCTGGTGCCGGAGCAATACCGGTTCCTGCACCATGCCAATCCCATGGCCGTGCTGCTGAATGCCTACCGAGGCGTTCTGATGGATGACGTATGGCCGTCGGCGTTGGCGCTCGGGAGTCTCATGATCGGCTCGTGCTGTATCTTGGCAGGAGGCATCCTGTTGTTCAGGCGGATGAGCGTCAGCTTCGCCGAGGAGATCTGATGCGCGCTTCCATCATAGTCAAAGGTGTTAGCAAGCAATTCCGTAGGCCGAGCGGAGACCGACTTACGTCCTTCAAGGAATCTGTGCTGACGGGCTTCCGAAGTGGTGAGATGCACACGTTCTGGGCGCTGCGGGACGTCTCCTTCACCGTGCCGGCAGGTCGGATGGTCGGCGTCGTCGGCAAGAACGGCGCCGGAAAATCGACGCTACTCCGGCTAATCGGCGGTGTCGGTCAGCCCACCGAGGGCCTTATCGACGTGCATGGGCGGGTCGGCGCGCTCTTGGACTTGAATGCTGGCCTGACTGACGATCTCACAGGTAGAGAGAATATCTTCATTGCGGGCGTGATCGCCGGAATGACAAGAGCAGAAGTCAGGGGATGCTACGATTCCATCGTTGCGTTCGCCGAACTCGAATCGTTCATTGAGATGCCGATTCGAACCTACAGCAGCGGCATGCGCATGCGCCTTGCCTTTTCTGTGGCGGCGCACATGTCACCCGACGTTCTGCTCATCGACGAAGTGCTTGCCGTAGGGGATTTACATTTCCAGCGGAAGTGCTTGGAGCGGATAGCTGCGATCAAGGCGAGCGGCGCCACCATTTTTCTTGTGTCCCACGATTCCTCCCAGGTCCGCGCGCTGTGCGACGAGGTCCTCCTTCTCAAGCAAGGGAAAGTTGTGGCCTACGGCCCTACGCAGGCCGTGATGGACCTCTATGAATCTGACGCTTTGCCGGAGTTGGTGGATCGACCCGAAACCTCCGTCGAGGTCGAGCGGCTGCCGGGCGGCAAGTTGCTGCAGCACGGCGTTAACCGGAGCGGATCGCAAGAAGTCCAGATCCGCGCGGTCCGGCTGCTTCATCCTAACGGCGCATTCGCCCGCAGTATTGTTTCCGGTGCTGGCCTCGCGGTGGAGTTCGATCTCCTTGCCCACAATCCTGTGCAGGCGGCGCTCGCTAGCGTGACGATCCACACGGATGACGAGTCGCCGTGTTTGGACACAAACACCGAGGTCGGCGGTGTGGATCTCAGCGTCCTAACAGGCCTGACAACGCTGCGGCTGGCGTTCGATCGTCTGGACCTCGCCGGCGGGAATTATTCCATCAGCGTCGGGGTCTACCAGCAGGGTTGGCAGGGGATCTATGATCATCATTACCATTGCTACGATTTCTCAGTCGTTGGGCCGCACTCGGGGAAGGGCTTCATGAATCCACCCTCGGCATGGAGCCGGATTTTTGCGGCGGATGTTGCGCACGACGATGTACTCGGCATCGGTTGCCTCCCGTTCTCCAAAGGGGGTGAGCCGTGACCGGTATCTTTCGTCGAACGGATCTGCCTGTCGCATCAGATCGGCCGACAGTTGCTCTAGTTGTTGCGGGTGGAGAAGTCTGGGAGGACTTCCTGTGCACCATTGGCGTGTCGCTCGACCAGTTCTGCCGGAAAGGACCCGGCGGCTGGACGCTGGGCTACATGGACGCTTTGAGGGCGGCCGGCTTCGCTACGGTGGTGTACTTCTTCTCGGGGGAGGTACGGGAGCCCGTCCACTATGTCCAGGACGGGACAGGCCATCGCCAGACAGTGCTTCCCGCACCGCGCTTCTACATGGCTACGCGCAAGCTGTTCCCGACTTACTCCGAATTGCTACGACGACCTCCACCAAAGGGCGTCAGACAGCGAGCTAAGGCTTGGCTAGGCTCTGTCCTCACCCACCTCAGCACCCCCATCGCGCTTTTCGCGCGGGAGCTCCGCCGCGAGGGCTGTGAGGCCTTGATCGTGCAGGAATACGAGTCATTTCGTTTCGACGTTAGCGTTGTCCTCGCGCGCCGTCTTGGACTCCGAGTGTTCGGCACCTTCCAGGGCGGGAATCGCGAGACGAATCTCGCCAGTCGGTTGTGGAAGCGCAGGGTGATCGCGGCCAGCGACGCGCTGCTCGCAGCGCCCGGAGAGGAGATCGCGAGGGTGAGGAAGGCCTATGGTCCTGAGTCGCGCGTCTGCCAGGTATTCAACCCGGTGGATGTTTCTCACTGGTATCCAGTTGAGATCGAGCGGCAGTCGGCGCGGGACGAGATTGGGGCCTCCGACTTGACCCGTGTTGTCGTCTGGCACGGTAGGGTCGATCGCGAGGCGAAGGGGCTGGACGTCCTAATCGAGGCCTGGGAACTTCTGGTGTGCGAAAGCCCAGATCTGGACGCACGGTTGTTGCTTCTGGGCTCGGGCCAGGACGCAGAATGGCTCGGAGGTCGGATCCGTGCTTTGGAAGGACGCGGCATCATCTGGCAGAACCGCTATGAAACTGATCGCGATGTGGTGCGACGCTTCCTCGCCGCGGGAGATGTCTATGCGTTCGCCTCTCGGCATGAGGGTTTTCCCGTCGCTCCGATTGAGGCCATGGCATGCGGACTTCCGGTTGTGGCGGCCGCGGCCTCGGGCGTGAAGGACATCTTCCCGAGCGATGGCTGTGGGGGCGTGGTCGTGCCTGTCGGCGACACCCCTGCTTTCGCCAATGCCCTCTCGCGACTTGTGCTCGATCGCAAACTCAGTGGTGCGATGGGGGAACAGGCCCGCAGACGGGCCGTGACGACCTTCTCAGTCGAAGCTGTTGGGCGTCAACTTGCATGTGCCATTGCCGGATTACCCAACCTCGCAGGCAAAGGTGACGCGTGAGGGCTCTCGCTCCGCCTTATGCTAGTCGGGAACTCCTGGCCAAATCCAGGGACCAGCGCGGTCAGCCCGGACCTGTTGCGGGACTGCGGGCCCGACCTCGATGGTCCGTGATGTTGCCGGCTTACAATTCGGGCGCCGATCTGCGGCGAGGCCTATCAAGTGTTCTTGCGCAAGCCCGGACCGCCGAGATCATGCAGATCGAGGTCGTAGACGATTGTTCGAAAACAGACGATGCCGCACAGATCGTTAAGGAGGTCGGCCAAGGCCGGGTCGAGTTCTTCCGCCAGTCCGTTAACGTGGGACACGCACGAAACTTTAACACGTGTGTCGAACGGGCTAGGGGGCACTTGATCCATATCCTTCACGCCGATGACTGGGTCGAGCACGGTTTCTACGATGAGATGGACGCCTTGTTCGGGGCCTTCGACGATGCGGGAGCGGCTTTCTGCCGTCACGCCATTGTTGGCTCGGAGGGAAGCCTGGTGCGCCTCTCCCCTCTGGAAAAATCCGAGCCTGGCGTCATCGAGCGATGGTTCGAGCGGATCGGGGCGGAGCTTCCCCTTCAACCTCCCTCGATGGTCGTTCGCCGTGCGGTGTACGAGGACTTGGGCTCGTTCGATAAGCGAATGGTGAGCTGTAGCGAAGATTGGGAGATGTGGGCGAGAATTGCGGCTTTCTATCCAGTCGTGTTTACTCCCAAGCTACTTGCTTATTATCAGGATACGGAAGGCTCAATCACCAAACGGTCCATCAGCAGTGGACAGAACATGAAGGACGTTCGCCAAGCGATCAAAATCCTCGGCAGCTATGTCGATTCTCCTGTCGGGCGCGCGGTGCTGGCTCGCGCCCCCAAAAACTGGGCGAAGTGGGGTCTCTACTGGGCTTACACTCTGACTTGTCGAGGAGATTTCCACGGTGCGCTGGTGCAGTTGCGGCAAACTCTGCTCTGCAACCAGTCGCCGCGCACGCTCGCCGCGGTGCTGAACATGTCGCTGTATTGTCTAAGGCGTCGCCTGCGCAGCCTGGTGCGCCGATGACGAAGGGACTGGTGAGTGGACCGCTCGCTGATATGAGCAGCCGGGGCAAGCTCGCCCCTATCGCCGATGGCTTTCCCCGGCCGCTTTGGTCGGTGATGATTCCCACCCACAACTGCGCGGGATATCTGCGGCAGACGCTTGCGAGCGTCCTATCCCAAGATCCCGGGCCGGATATCATGCAGATCGAGGTTGTCGACGATGCGTCGACGATGGATGACCCTGAAGCCGTCGTCCGAGAAATCGGTCGTGGACGAGTCCCATTCTACAGGCAGGCAGGAAACGTCGGCCACACCGCCAACTTCCAAACCTGTCTGGAGCGCTCCCGAGGACGGATCGTGCATCTGCTGCATGGCGACGATGCCGTCCGGCCGGGCTTCTACGAGAAGATGGGAACGGCGTTCGAGCGGGTGCCCGGGCTCGGTGCGGCATTTTGCCGTCAGATCTACATCGACGAAGAAGGTCGCGAGATTTGGGAGTCTGCTTTGGAGCGCGAGAGCAGCGGCATCCTGGAGAATTGGCTGGGAAGGATCGCGGGACGGCAGCTAATCCAGACTCCTTCCATCGTCGTCGCCCGCGAAATCTATGAGCAGATCGGCACCTTCGATCGAAGGCTTTCCGCGGTCGAGGATTGGGAGATGTGGGTGAGGATCGCCGCCTACCGCGACGTCTGGTTTGAAACCGCGCAACTCGCTCTCTACCGCGTGCACGGCTCGTCGAGCACGAGCCGCCTAGTGCGATCGGCGGAGAATCTTCGTGACGTCCGGCGCGCGTTGTCGATAATCCGTGGCTATCTCCCCACCGAGACTGCCGACGCAACCGTGAATGCCTCGCTGGCGTTCTGGGCTGGTGACGCCCTCAAGAACCGAGTGCCGACCTACGTCCGGAAGGGCGACATCGCAGCAGTGAGGGCCCAGGTGAGCGAGGCTCTGCGCTGCAGTCGTTCGCCAGCAACTCTTGCAGCGGTGGCTGGCCTTTTGCCGACCGTCGTCGGAATGGCCCTGCGGCTGATGCGATTTCGAAATGGTGCCGCATGACAGCGCTTCAAACCAGTAGCGGGCCCGCTGTACCTGACATCGGTGTGGAACGAGTCTGGCCACCCGTTCCCATGGCGGTGCTCGATCTCGAAATGACCAAACTTCCTGAGCACATCAAGGTCCCGCCGGACTGCCGCGCCGGGCTGGCGCTGCTCAGGGTTCGCGGGCGCCCATGCGGCCAAGCCGTGATCCGACTCGACCGTCCGGGCGAACAGATCCTGCCCATGATCCTTGCCGGCGCTGACTCCGCGTTTTGGCAGGCATGGCTCAGGGACCGTCTCGGCCTCGATCCATCCAGATCTGACGGACCGCCCGACGTTTCCGTGAGCGTAGCGGTGTGCACTCGTGACCGGACCGAGGACTTGGAGCGCTGTATTAGTGCACTGATGCGGATGCCGGACGACGGCCAGGAGATCCTCGTGATCGATAACGCGCCGTCCAATGACGCCACTGCCAGGCTGCTGCGGGAGCGCCCGCGCATCCGCTATGTGCGCGAGGATCGCCCCGGGCTCAACATCGCCCGCAATCGTGCGCTGCGCGAGGCGGGGGGAGAGATCGTCCTTTTCACCGACGACGATGCGGCCCCCGATCCGCTTTGGCTCCGCCGGCTCGCTCGCAATTTTGGCGATCCGCTTGTACTGGCATCAACCGGTCTCACAATGGCGATCGAACTGTCCTCGGCGGCCCAGATCGATTTCCAGCGCTACGGCGGCTTCGTCCGAGGATTCAAACGCACCGTCTATGATGCCGCCGAGCATAACCCGCTCCTGGCGTGGCATGCAGGCGCAGGAGTTAACATGGCTCTGCGCCGTTCTGTGGTTCAATTAGTCGGCCCTTTTGACGAAGCGTTCGACGCGGGAACGCAGACGCATGCAGGCGGGGACAGCGAGATGTTCCGGCGGATTTTGGGGGCAGGCTATCGCATCGTTTATGACCCTGAGGCGCTCAACTGGCACAGGCACCGCAAATCTGCGGAGGAACTGCATCGACAGCTCTTCGGCTATGAAGTCGCGAGCGCGTCGCTGCTGACGAAGGCGATCCTCACCGACGGCGACATCGGAGCTCTGCGCGAGGCCTTACGTTGGCTCAGGCGCGAAGTGCGTGCCGTGCTCCGTTCGCTGCTGCGGCGCCCGAATGTACCGCCGTTCTCCGTGGCTTCTGCGCGCTTTAAAGGCGGAATCATCGGACCTCTGCTTTACCTCAGATCGAGAAGGCAATCGCGATGACCAACGCGGAAATTGGTCTTGGGATGAGCGTGGTCATTCCCACCCACAACCGACGCCAGCTGCTTGGCAGAGTTATGGACGCGCTCGCCCGCCAGACTGCCGATCCAGCTATGTTTGAAGTCGTTGTGGTTCCCGACGGATGTACGGACGGGACTGAGGATATGCTGCGCGCGCAGCGCTACCCCTTCGTGCTGAAGCTGGTCGAGCAATCGGGAGGCGGCGGTCCAGCCGCCGCCCGCAATGCCGGCGCCAAGGCGGCGGCCGGGCGCTTGTTGCTGTTTCTTGACGACGATGTCGAGCCGTCCCTGCACTGCGTCGAGGCACATCGGCGCGCCCACGAATTAGAAGACGGTGCAGCTGCGGTGCTAGGTCCATATCCGCCCGCGCCGCACGCATCCGCGAACTTGTTTCGCCTGATCATACGTAACTGGTGGAAGAAGCGCTTCGAGGACCTCGCCGAAAAGGGACACCGCTTCAGCTTTCGAGACCTTCTAACGGGAAATTTGTCCTTGCCGGCTCACGTATGGGAGCATCTGGGCGGCCTCGACCCGAGCTTTCGGGCCGCGCATGAGGACTACGAATTGGGCGTGCGCTTGATGCAGCTCGGAATACCCTTTCGCTTCGCGCCCGACGCCGGGGCGTATCACCATGAGTACGAAACGATGACTGTTGCCGGCGCCTTCCGGCGTGCGCGCGAGGAGGGCCGTTCGGATGTCCTGCTCGGCAGGAAGCATCCGCACGTGCGTTCGGGTCTTAGGATCACCGCCCTGATGGCACGGTCCTCGGGAGTGAGGATCTGGTTCGACCGCTTGATCTTCGCTCTCGGTGATCGGACTGATCCTTTGGCCCACGCCATGGCATCCGTGCTGGAGTTTCTCGACCGCACGCGTTTGCGGGATGCCTACATTGTGTTCTATCGCGAGCTGAATGAGTATTGGTATCTTCGTGGAGCGGCGGAAATCCTGAAGTCGTGGTCGGCCTGGAAACACTTTGAATTAAGCGCTCCACCACCAGGCGCGGCCAGGCGGCTGAACGTCGACCTCAAGGGGGGGATACCCGCTGCGGAAGAAGCCATCGATCAAGCGAGACCCGACGAGGTAACGCTCCATTATGCGGGAAGGGAACTCGGAGTGCTGCCACGTGAGCCTGGAGCCGAAGCATGGCAGGGGAGACACTTGAGGCCGCTGTTGTGTGGTCATCTCGCGCGAGCTTACCTTGAATGTCTGCTCAAGGCGGGGGATCTGGAAGGCGTGCCACCGGCCTGCCGAAGCGCCGTGGAGCGCGGACTGTCCAAGGCCGGGCTCGCGATCGCGTCGCCCCGGGAGGAGATGTGGTGGGAGCAGGACGGCCAGTGGCGGGTCTTCATTGCGGAAGCAGGAGACTGAACACAATTAGCTTCACGCCCGGGTTGGGCTAGGCGCTCACGGATGGTTGATTCAATGAATGTTTCGTCCCTGTCTCTGCCGGAATCGCAATTGGTGGGAGCACCACTTACGTCGGTTGTGATCCCCGCCCGCAATGCCGAAGAGACTATAAAGCGCACGCTTCAGAGTCTGGTCGCGCAAACTAACCCCAGCTGGCAAGCGTTGATCGTGGACGATAGTTCGGTCGATACGACATCTGCGATCGTCAGCGACTATGCAGCTCGGGATTCGCGTTTCATTGGTCTTAAATCCCCGGAAAGGGGAGCAGCCGCGGCACGCAACGTCGGCATCTCACACGCAAGTGGTGAACGGCTGCTATTTCTGGACAGCGACGATTGGGTCAATCCGAGCTTTCTCGAGAAGATGAATGGCGCCCTCGATGATCATCCGGACGCCGTGGCTGCATATTGCAACTGGTGCAGGGTTTTCGAAAATGCAGATGAAGCGCCGGATCAGGGAGATGATCGCATCCAACAAGATCCGGTTGAAGCCTTTGCCCGTTCCTGCGCAACTGTCATCCATAGCGTGCTCATAAGGAAAAGAGCGGTCCTCGAGGCGGGAGTCTTCGATACGTCGTTGCGCACCTGCGAAGATTGGGACCTCTGGCAAAGAGTGGCGCGGCTCGGCGGTAGTTGGATCCATGTCCGTGAGAGGCTGAGCTATTATTGGATGAGTGATCGGTCACTGACCCAGGACATGGAACAAATGATGGCGGATGCGCGCGTCGTTATCGCCAGAGGTTTTGCTACACGAGAAAGTGCAACTGGATCTCCGAAAGGCGCCGGGAACGGAGCACCGAATTCCGGCGCAGCAACGGCCGAGCTGACATATGCATATTTTGCTCTTTGGTGCGCTGCTTTCGATTGCGGACGTGGCCGAGAGGTTGCCGTCCCTCCGACGGTTCTCGCGACCTTGCCGCAAGCACAACACGCGATTGATCCTATCGTCACTGTCCTGCTCGACGGAGTTAGTGTCGGAGCGAGGTTGCTGCCATCCAGACTGGCTTCAGAGTGGAGCCAATATGGAGTTGAGTTGACCGGCTTAGTCTGTGCCATCGGACAGGCGTGGGGCAAGCCCGCGACCGCACGGAAGATTCAGTACGACTTCGAACGGAAGATTCTCGATTGCGACGATCTGGCGTCCGCAAGGGAGCTCTCACTAACGTTGGGGCTGCGTGTTGACCTTCGTCGGTTGCCGCATGTCCGCCCGAACCGATCCGTTGACCGGCTATATGTGTATCTCTGCAATGGCCCGCATGTTCTAGCCTTGCTGGACGTTGGCGTGCTCGGCACGGTTGATTTGAATTTTTGGATAACGTTAGTCACGCAGCATTTAAAGCACCTGCATATTAGAGAGCAGGCAGGACGAATATTTCGTCTCACAATTAAGATATACTCTCGAATGGAACGCCTTCGTCAGTTTATCCGGAGTAGCAGTGCTAGCCATCAGAACCGGTTGCAAGCGATCCGGAAATCGATGTCACTTCGTGCGATACCGCTCAAATCTCCGGGCGAAGAGGTATCGGATAGCAGGCGCAGTCGAGGCCGTGAACCGTCCCGTGACCTTGCCCGGGAGGAATTCTGGGAGATTCTGTTTACAGAGGAGGATCCCTGGAACTACGGCTCGGCCTATGAGCAGGAAAAATATTCCAGGCAGCTTCAAATGCTTCCTGCTGAGCAACCAAAACGGGCCCTCGAGCTAGCCTGCGCTGAAGGATATTTTACGCGCCAATTGGCTCCCAGAGTCGAGCGTCTCATCGCTGCGGACATATCGACGAAAGCATTGGAGCGGGCCCGAGCACGATGCGGCGAGCACTGGAACGTCGATTTCGTGCAGCTCGATTTGTCGGCAGATGCTCTTCCGCAGGACCTGGATCTGATCGTCTGCTCCGAAGTGCTTTACTATTTGAAGGATGAGGCGGAACTCGATCGCGTGGCAAACCGTTTGGCGGACGCGTTGCGTCCTGGTGGTCGTCTTGTGACGGCTCATGCCTTTGTACTGAAAGACAACATGTCTCGGACGGGTTTCGATTGGGAAAATCCGTACGGCGCGGAGACAATCGCGCGAGTGATCGGTGGCGTACCGGGCCTTGCGTTGGAAGCTTCGATGCAAACCGAGCTCTATCGCGTCGATAGGTTCAAGCGACTGTTCCCCGGAGAGATCATCTCCGACCCACAGGTGACCGACGTCAAGACCAACGTGCCAATCGAGACCGAAGTAGCGCGCTTTATTGTATGGAACGGGGCAATCACGCGCCGAACGACAGTGGTCCAAACAGAGAGGCGCGAGCGTATTCCGATATTGGCGTATCACCGGATTGCGACCGATGGGCCGACCGAGCTAGCCCCCTATCGTCTTTCTCCGGAAGCTTTTCAAGAACAGATGTTGTGGCTCCGCCGCAACGGCTATCACACGATCAATTCCGAGCAGCTCGCTCGGTGCATTGCGAACGATCACCCATTCCTCGGACGACCTGTGCTGATCACCTTCGATGATGGGTACGAGGATTTTGCCGAGCGGGCCTGGCCCATCTTGCAGCGGAATGATTTCTCTGCCGAGGTGTTCATTGTCGCCGATTTGGTCGGCAGACGAGCGGAGTGGGATGGGTCATTCGGATTGCCGGCGCCGCTTATGGATACCGCAACGATTGTCTCGCTGGCCGCCGAAGGGGTAGCGTTTGGAAGCCATTTGGCGAGCCATCCCCGCAGCGATGGGCTTTCAACCTTGGAGGTTGCCGAGGAGCTGTTGCGGTCTCGAATCCAATTGGAGAAATGGTTGGGGCGATCAGTGACATCGCTTGCGGCGCCGTTCGGATGTACGGATCAGCGGCTCAGAATCCTTGCAGCGGAGTGCGGCTACACAATTGGATTTAATACAGCCAATCGCGCTGCGACCCTGAAGGATGATCCGCTCGACCTGCCGCGAATAGAAGTGAGGGGCGATTGCACGCTCGAGACGTTCGCCGCCTCTCTGGAGGCGTGCCGATGACTAATGATACTCGTGAGTATTGTCACTCCTGTCTGCAACGCCTCCTTGAAGGTTGACGAAAACGCTGTGAGGTGTCGGATCGCTATCGCATATCGAGATCGCCATGGAATGGCTCTAGCAGTGATGCGCTTGTCTTCCCGCGACACCGGTGTACCGTACGAGTTTGTTTACCTTGACCGTTGCAGGTTCCTTGACTGGAACGACGATCGAGTTCATCACACGTCTGCCTGCATCCCGGAAAAATACGGGATCTCGGCAAAGATGAATCGCTCGTGAGTGGTCTATTTGAGGCCCCCTTAAGTGATGCGTCGGCATTTTCACCCATGCTTCAATTTATCCGCAACTCTGTAAGTCGCCGTTGAGGCGTCTCTTGGATGGTTATCGTGCAAGGAGAGCACGCGACCATCATGACTTACACGCTAGTGATTAATGGAACTTCCGGCGCCGATATCCTCTTCGGTGGGACCGGCAATGACCTCTTGACGGGAGGCGCCGGCAGCGACCTCTGCGTTATATCGAAGGGTTATGGTTCCGACACCATCAGCGATTTCCAAGTGGGCGCTGGTGGCGACGTATTGCGCGTGCAGAACTATGGTTTTGCGACGTTCGCAAGTCTCATGTCGGTCGCGACGCAGGTGGGGACGAACGTCGTCGTCACGCTTTCGTCGAGCGAGGCGCTCACCTTGCAGAACGTCTCGCTTTCATCGCTCACGGCCGCAAACGTCGTCCTCGACAATCCGCTCCCAGTAAGTGCAGCGCCGAACACGGCGTGGACCACGGTCGGAGCCGGGGGAACGCTCACCGGCGGCGCAATAAACGACTCGCTGCAGGCGATGGGGGGCGGCGTTACGCTGATCGGCGGCGCGGGCGACGACTCGTACTTCATGTACAATCACGAAACGAAGGTGGTCGAGTTCGCCGGTCAAGGCATCGACACGATCTACGATGGCATGATCGACGGCTATAGTCTCGTCAATGCGCCGAATGTCGAGAACTTGACACTGGGCGGAAGCTACAATTCTCCTGCGACCGGCAACGATCTCGACAACATCATCGTCGGCAACGCCGGCAACAACATGATCGATGGCGGCAAGGGGAATGACGTCCTCACCGGCGGAGGCGGCAGCGACACGCTTGTTATTAAGACCGGAAATGGCAACGACATCATCACCGATTTTCAGACAGGCGCCGGTGGGGACATTCTCCAGATCAATGGCACGAATTTCAAGACGCTCGCCGACGTCGCGGCCACCATGCAGCAGGTCGGCACGGATGTCGTTCTGTCGCTCGGCAACGGCGAGAAGCTAACGCTCGAAAATACGCAGGTTCAGAATTTCACGACCTCCAACGTCAATATCGTCACAGCGCCAACAGGACTGGTTCAAACCTTCAGCGACGATTTCAGCTCGCTTTCCGCCGGCCAGGACCCGCATCTGACCTGGAAAACGAGTTACGCCTGGAGCGGGGCGGCAAGCTACTCGCTCTCCGGTGAGCAGGAGGTTTATGTCGACCCCAGCTTCACAGGATTGCCGGGAGCGCAGGCCTCGAGCCCGCTGGGCCTCAATCCATTCTCGATTCAGGACGGCCATCTGGTCATCACCGCAGCACCGATCCCATCGAGCGCCGCGGCCTATGTCGGCAATCATCAATTCTCATCGGGAGTGATCACGACCGAAAACAGCTTCGTCCAGACCTATGGCTACTTCGAGATGAAAGCCTCGCTCCCCGGCACCGCGGGCGCATGGCCTGCTTTCTGGATGTTGCCGATCAACACGCGCGGCCTCAACACGGAACTCGATGCGCTTGAAGCGCTGGGCAAAGATCCTGACCAGGCCCACTGGGGCTTTCTGTCGTCGACCACGTCGACTCAAGGCTATTGGGCAAATACGGCCAACCTGACGGTCGGTGACCATACTTTCGGTGTGAAGTGGACGCCCTATACGCTGACCTATTTTGTCGACGGCGTCGAGGTCGGTCAGGTCGCCACTCCCTCCGACATGAACACAGCGATGTACATGATCGCCAATCTGGCGATGGGCGGAAGCTGGGCTGGAAACGCGGATCCAAGCGCGACCGCGGAGATGAGCATTGATTATATCAAAGCGTACCAGCTGCCGGAGTATACACTCGCCAACTACACGCTTCTGGCCAGCGGAGCTCCGACGACCACCATCGCAGGAACGGCAAGTGCCGATACATTAACTGGAACCACCGGCAACGATCTTCTCGGCGGCGCAGGAGGTGCCGATACGATGACCGGCGGGCTTGGTGACGATACCTACATCGTCACCGATCCCAACGCCAAGGTGGTCGAAAGCTACGGCGGTGGGGTGGATACCGTCATTTCGACCATCACGTACAAGCTGCCTGACTACGTTGAGAACCTGACGCTGACAGGTTCGGCAGCGATCAACGGCACCGGCAATTCAGAAGCCAACATCATTATCGGCAACCATGCGGCCAATATCATCACCGGCGGCGTCGGCAATGATATCCTGACAGGCGGTGGTGGTGCCGACACCTTCGTTATCAACTCGGGCGACGGCTCGGACATCATTACCGACTTTACACCGGGATCAGTCGCCGGGCATGATGTCGTTCAGCTGAACGGCTTTGCGTTCACGTCCTTCAACGACATCAAGGCCGCGATGACGCAGGTCGGGAACGACGTGTATCTCGCGCTGACAAGCCAGGATACGCTAGTTTTTCGCAACGCCACGATTTCAGCGTTCACCAGTGATGACTTCCAGCTGCCGGGAAGCTTGCCGGTCGGAGGCACCATCACCTCCTGGATCAACGGATCAACCAGCAGCCATATTGTTTACGGTACCGCTGCGAACGACAAGATTACGGCGTTAAACTACGACGATACGCTGGTCGGGTGGACTGGCGATGACACATACGTTGTAAACAACGTGAACCAGAAGATCACTGAGAATCCGGGGGGTGGCATCGACAGCGTCGAAGCGTGGACATCTTATACGCTGTCCGCAAATGTCGAAAATCTGACCCTTATGATGGGGGGCCTTAAGGGCACTGGAAACGAACTGGCCAACCGGATGGTTGGCTCCAGCGGAAATGACGTCTTGAATGGTGCCAGTGGCGATGATTGGCTCTTCGGGGGGGCGGGCAATGACACGTTCATCGATGGCATCGGTAGTGGCCACGACACGATAGCCGACTTTCACGTCCTGACCAGCACGACGGCGGAGCACGACAAGCTGACCCTGAAGGGCTACGATGCTAGCGCTTACTTGACGAATGTGGGGGAAGAGTGGACCGTTCATTATGCAGGGGGGACTGACAGTTTTCGAATTGCCGGCGTGACGCAATTGTCATCGTCCGACTACGCGTTCGTGTCTGCTACCGGCGTATCCATGACCATGGCCGGACTGACGGCGCCGACGATCTCGCTCGCGTCTGCAAGCACGCTGGGCGCCGGGGGGCTCACCAACGCAGATCATTTGACCCTGACCGGATCTGCACAGGCAGGCGTTTCGATCAAGGTGTTTGACCAGACAGTCCAGATTGGTGTGGCGACCGCTGACAGCAACGGTAGTTGGAGCTTCACCACTGGCACTTTGACAGACGGAAGCCACTCATTTTCGGCGGTCGCCGCTGACGGAGTGGGTGATCTCAGCGCTGTGTCGACCAGCATCAGTGTGGTCGTTGACGCGACTGCGCCAGGCGCACCGAGCATTGCGACGTTCTCTTCGGACAGTGGGTTGGTGGGCGATGGCATCACGAAGGCCAATCAGCTGACGCTGAGTGGGACCGCGGAGGCTGGCAGCAAAGTCCTGGTGTTCGATGGCGCGACCCAGGTCGGCACCGCCACAGTCGATGCCAGTGGCAACTGGTCGTTTGCGACCGGCACGCTGGTCGACGGGACGCATGCCTTTACCGGCAAGGCGGTGGACGCGGCCGGCAACATCAGCGTGGCGTCCAGCGCCTTGAACGTCGCGGTTGATACGGTCGTGCCCAACACGCCGGTTCTCGTCTCGGACACGCTCGTCGCGTCCAACAAGGTGGTGGTTTCGGGAACGGCGGAGGCCGGCAGCACGATCAAGCTGT
>NZ_JBEPQC010000010.1:0-298207 GCF_040547675.1 Bradyrhizobium sp. RT6a | reverse complement strand
CAATCCGAGGCCGGATACATTGATGCAAGACCGCTCATCGCCAGCTCGACCAAATCTTCTTGCAACGCGCGGCCGGACCATACATTCGGGTCACAGGCCGACTCCCGCGCCGAGTTGCCCTGGGTCGGCTTATCTCCTCAAGGCGGACATAGCGGCCCTGTAAGCGAAGGTCGGCGACGGGGCCATGAGCGGACTTGGTCTCCCCAGTTGGGTCTGTTTCGCCACGGCGGCTAGTCACGTTGTCTACCGATTTCCAGGTGGAACGTCATGGCCCATCTCCCGCCGCTCATCCGGCAACGTCGACCCGGGCAAGCACTCGAACCGAACCTTGGGTCGCCCCGGAGGCCGCGATCAGGTCCGAAGTCGTTCTCCTCGCTCTTTGGTCTGATCTCCGGTTTCTAATTGCAGACCTCGAATTGGGTGCTGCCGTTGTTCAATGCGCCGTTGCCGACTTTCGCATACTCAATTCGGCAGCCTTTCGAAATGGGTCGGCAGCCGGCACTATTGCATACGACTTGTCCGCTGGGGTCCGGTTTGGATGGTGTAGGCTGGACCTTCTTGCGTTCCGCATCCCGCGGCGTTTCGTCACTCTTCGCGACCGGCTTCTTGTCCTGAGCCTTCTCGCATTCGTTGTCCTCGTTGACGCGATAGCCAACCCGGCAGGCGATCTTCACGCAGGTGTCGCCATCCGCTCTGAAACCGCGATCACAAATGAGGGGACAGACCCGACCAGGCTTGGCCTTGATTGCATCGAGAGCGTCAAAACTCGCGAGATTGCTGTCGAACCGGGTGCCAGCGTACTTGTTGAAGGCCGAGAGGGACCGCTGCGACGATGCATTCCAGTCGCCATCCGCAGCTGCGGAGAGGCAACCGACGCGACGCAACTCCGATTGCACCAGCTTCGCCGTCTCCCGCGGGGACAGGCTCGGCCCTGAGGAGGTCGGCGCGATTGCCGCGACCTTCTGCTCGCTCTCGACCTGCGCCTTCTTGTCGGCTGTCTGCTTCGCGGCCAGTTCGGCTGCGACCTTGTCGCTGGCGATCTTTTCGGCGAGCACCTTTTCGGCGGCCTGCTTGTCGGACAGCGCCTTGGCCACTGCGGCTTCGGCTTCCTTGCGCCGCTGCTCGGCTGCGGCGGCCTTGGCTTCCTCGATCTGTTTGGCCTTCTCGGCCGCGAGCCGGGCATCCTCAGCGGCCTTGGCGGCCGCTGCGGCCTTGTCCTGCTCGACCTTCTTGGCGCGGTCGGCGGCCAGCCGGGCCTTTTCGTCCTCGGCCTGCCTAGCCTTCTCCGCCGCCGCGTCGCGCGCTTCTTCGGCGGCAATCCTGTTCAATTGTCCCTTGGCAAGACTGGCGTAGAAGCCATCGGGGTACTGCACGAGGAAGGCCGCCCAGACCTCTCTGGTGCCGATCTGGAGAGCCAGCTCATAATCCCGGCGCAATGCATCTTGCGGACTCGCCTGCGGTCCAGGAGCGGCTATTGGCTTCGCCGCGACCAGCGGCACGTCGTCACCGCCGAGCGAACCGTAGACATAGGGCTCCTGCTTGTAGCCGGTGTTTTTGAGCACATCGTCGCGGACGAAGCCGAAGGCCTTGCGCAGGTCGAGCCCTGGCGTGGGCAGCCGCTCGACAAGTGAGGCGGCAAACGGGCTGTTCTTGGAGTCGCCATCTGAGGCGGTCGAGCCCGCTTTAGCGGCGAAGGCGATCATCGTGTTCGGGCTGGTCGGCTCAATCTTGGCAAGGCCACGGCCGATGGCGCGCGAGGCGACGGTGCGCTTCATGCTCCTGGCAAATGGATTGTCGCGGCAGGCATCCAGAATGACCAGCCGGAGCTGCTTGGCGGGCTCGACCGCGAACAGGGCACGATCCAACGCAAGCGTTTCATCGAGAACGTCGCTGTCGGTCTCGAGCGTGGCGTCGATTGGGATCAGATAGTTGGTGCCGTCCAACTCGATACCGTGACCGGCATAGTAGATGACAGCTATCTCAGCCTCCCGCGCCTTGCCGCCGAACTCGCGGAGCGCCTTGCGCATCTCGGCGACAGTGAGATCGTGCCTGACATCGACACTCTCGAAGCCGGCCTTCTTGAACATTCCCGCGACCGAGGCGGCGTCGTTCGCTGGGTTCGACAGTCGCGCCACGTTCTTGTAGGCGGAGTTGCCTATGACCAGAGCGACCCGGCGCTCGGCATGCGCCGATCCGCAGGTCAGAATGAAAAAGAACAATGAAAACCAGCGAAACGCGCCCATCGAAGCCCCGAGTAATATGTGCGCAGCGTATGTAGAGCCTCCCAAAAGGCAAGCTCCTGTTCTGTGACGCTGGTCACGCTCACGTCCCGGTTGGCCTCGAACGTCTGCAACGGGTCAAAAGCAGCGGTCGAACCGGGCGGGACGTTGCGTCCGCTATAGGGACGAAAGCCGACATCAAAACGGATCCGTCGTGCTTCGGTTAATGGACGACGACAAAGGCCTTCTACGTTTCTCGTCGTCCTCGATGAGCCGCGCCGTGGTGTTAGAGCGCTATTCGCCCCAAGCGAGCTGAATAACTATTTCGATAAACCGAACTACCGCTTGCTGCGTCGGGCAAAACAGTGGTTGATAGGGTGCTGGTAGTCGACATGGGAGCCAGCATCGTGGCCGATGAACGCGTGACGTCTTCAGAGCTATCGAAGATAGCGAAGCTTAACGGAGACTTCAGGAGGAATTACGGGACGCTGCTCGGAGCCGTCCTGTACCTGCGCTCGATCAGTGCCGCACGTGGACGCTCTTGGTTTTTGGCCGGCTTGATTTCGATTGCTTGTTCCGCGGCGGTGGGTTGGCTTGGGAAGCACGGCTTTTTTTGGCTAGTCAGCAGATAGTCCCGAAGACGCTCCGCTTCAGCGGTCCTCGGGAGGACATTCGGGACAGGCGTCGCCGATCGACTCCAGCACGCCCCGAATCTCGGCCACCGCCTCGTCTGCAGACAGTTCGGCCGGCGCATCCTGTCTCGCGATTTCCATTGCTCTGTCGCGAGCGTGCGGGTCGGCACGTTCCCGCATCCAGCCGTGTTGCTCGCACTCACGCATGGCGCCAGCGTCGTGCAGGACAGAGATAGCCCATCCCCGCAGGGTCCGGATTGTTGGCCGTCTTTCCCGTGTCATCAGCATAAGTGATTGCTCCTGCCCGGACGAATCCTTCCGTCCCTCCGTCGTTCCGTGCGGTTAGCACGGAGCAGGGATTCCGAATCATCAGGGCGCGGCCTTGTCCACCTGTTCCGCAGGTCTGTGCAGAACTACGTGGCGGCCGCGGGATCTTCCTTCTCTCCGGTGGCGACGATCTTGAACGCTTTGTCCGGAAGCGGCCGCTGCAGCGCCTTAGCCTCGCCCCAGGGGGCGCGGAGCCAGACGTCGTATTCCTCAGTAGTCGTCAGGATGACGGGCATTGCTTTTGGGTGGACGCGTTTCACCTCGGCATTCGGCTCACAGGTCAGGAAACCGAAAATATCGGCGTTCACTTCGCCTTCCCTTGCCTTTCGGACAGATGTCCAGTTCGTCCAGATGCCGGCGAAAGCGACGAGGGGCCGAGACTCGTCGAGGGCGAACCACACCGGCACCTTCTTGCCCTCAATCGTGTCGTACTCGGAAAATGACGTCAGGGGGATGAGGCAGCGATTGCTTGGACCGAGCCACCGCTTCCAGTGCGCGCTAGCGACATTCCGGATATTAGTCGTGCCGCTGTCCGGCTCCATCCGGAGCAGTTCCTTGAAGTCGACCGTCTTGCCCTTCGCTTCCAGTTTTTCAACTCGCTTCTTCGTCGCGTCCAGGAGTGCCTCTGCGACGATGGCATGCCCCAGCGAGCCATGACGATCTCTCGTCCATCCGAAGCATTGCGGACGATAGGGGCCGGGTAGTCCGGGAAGATGCCCGGCATGCTGGGCAAATTTCCGACGCTGCTGTTGAGCGCGCCGAACAGGTGACGGATCGCGTCCACGTTCTTCGTCATCGAGTAGAGATTGCACACGTTCAGGTCTCCGGAGGTGCCTGGCGGGGACGGGGCCTCAGTTGCAGGAGGGTGGCGGCCGGACGGCGGCCGGCCTTAGCACAGTTGCTGCAACGAAGCCGGCTGGCGAGGTCGTGGACCGATGTGGTCGGCGGATGCCGCAGCATGGCCAGCTCGACGTCCCTCTTGGTCTTGCAGCGCGAACATTCGATCTCAAGTGATGAGTAGCCGCCATTCACGGCTTGGTCGATCGTGGGGGACGGATCGATCGGTCCTCCATCTGCCCACATCCTCTCGTTCCAAGATTCGCACAACAGCTTGTCGGCCTGACGGATGAGAGCTTCGCCCTTGGCGCGGGCTTCAGCCGATTGCGACTCCAGGATCGTGGTCATCGCGCGGGCCTTGTTCAGCTCTTTGCCGAGTACCTTTCGATCACCTCCGGAGAGGGGTGTCGGATGGTGCTTGGGCGCCATCGTGCCGGCCCTAGTCGAACGTCGGCCAGCAGCCATCCTCTTCGTAACGGCCCGTCCGCTTGGTGCAGGTATTGTCCAATAGTCGCTGCCCGACTTCCTTCCAGACCGCGTCCGCGCCGTAAAGGCGGGTGGCGTCGACCTTCTGGATTTCGACCAGCCTGCCGCACCGGCTGCAGCCAACCCGCAGGATATGGTGTGAGATTTGGCGCAGCCGCAGCGCCCCTGCGGCGTGTCCGGGCTTCGTCTCTACACGACCCTCGTCGAGAAGAGCCTGCCAGTATTCCGGCGGCAGATCGGCGTCTGGAGCCAATCCAGGCGCGGGCGGCATGTTTCGGCGGACGGCACCAGTCATCTTTTCTATCTGCTTCGGGGTCGGATGCGCCAGCTCGCGGGTCGGTCGGTCATGCCCGATTAGAACATATCAGAAACAATGGAGTCGATCCCCCGTTAGAAAAAATCATCCCGTGGGCCCGTTCGGCCGGTCGGAACCGGGCGCGATCGTTCGTCTTGAGTGTGTGCGTCCCGAAACAGGAGTTCTGCGTAAATGGCACCGCGCGCCAACTGGAAAGGCTTCCTGCGATTGTCCCTGGTGACCTGCCCGGTGGCGCTCTACCCCGCCACATCCGAGAGCGAGAAGATCTCGTTCAACCAGCTCAACCGGCAGACCGGCCACCGTATCAAGTACCTGAAGGTGGACGCGGACACCGGCGACGAGGTGTCCAACGAGGACATCGTCAAGGGCTACCAGATCGAGAAGGACCAGTTCATCGAGGTCACCAAAGAAGAACTCGAGGAGGTCGCGCTGGAGTCCACGCGCACCATCGAGATCGATGAGTTCGTGGACAAATCCGACATCGATCCGCGTTACTTTATCCGGCCCTACTACCTTCGCCCCGATGGCAAGGTCGGTCACGACGCGTTCGCCGTGATCCGGGAGACCATCCGAGAGATGAACAAAGTCGCGATCGGGCGGGTCGTGCTGACCAGTCGCGAGCACATCATCGCGCTTGAGCCGATGGACAAGGGTCTCGTCGGCACGCTGCTTCGCTATCCGTACGAGGTGCGCAGCGAACAAGAATACTTTGACGAGATCCAAGACGTCAAAGTCACTAAGGATATGCTGGATCTCGCCAGGCACATCGTCAACCAGAAGGCGGGCCGTTTCGAACCGGAGAAGTTCGAAGATCAGTACGAAAGCGCACTGATCGAACTCATCAACCAAAAGCGAGCCGGCAAGACGATCACGCCAAAGGAACGGCCCCGCGGTGAGAACGTCGTTGATCTGATGGACGCGCTGCGCAAAAGCGTCGGGGGCGCAGCGGCGGAAACCAGGGCTGCGAAGAAGCCGGCCAAGAAAGCGAAGAAGAGGACGGCCGGCCAGAAGGAAATGCTGATGCCGATCGAAGGCAAGAAGCCGGTGAAAGAAGCCGCAGCGAAGAAGCCGACAGGAAGATCGCAACGTAAGTCAGCGTGAAGCTCTGGTTGCCCTATTAAGGGTAAGCGTCGTGCGCGGTCGGCAAGTCCGAGTATCGACGAGCAACAGAAATCTGACTTGGTGCGCGGATTGCTGCCGCCATGCGGGCGCTCCGCGCAATCAGGCGAGTTCAAATTGCGCAGACAGAAGCTGCCGCGCATCAAGCGGGTGGGCTTGCGCGTCTAGAACGAACGGGCGCCGTTTGGTGGCACAACGACGCTCCCGACCTGAACCGACACGTGGTGAAGACACTCAACACTCACCACGCGGAATGATAGGCACACCACAAAGCGCGTTGGACCCCGAAGGCCGGGGGTAGCCGAAAATGGGTCCCCCGAAAGGGTAGCACAGCAAGCAAGGATCCTTCGCTGAGGTATCCTCCATGGTTCTTACCCCGGGGCTCTCTGCTAGGTTCGACCAGACAGTGAAGGATATCGTGTCGGCTTTTGCGCAGCAGCGGACAAATTAAGCTCGATCTGGCATGTTGGCTAAGGGCGGCCAGAACCAGATTCCCATGGGGTTGGGTCGGCTACTTGGTACACCACCACCGCAAACTCTTGTGCATCGCTCCGCCCGCGCCAATTCAGGATGACTTGGCATAACGTCTAGCCGCGCTCCGTTGTGTCACGGGAGAAGGGAACGATCTCTGCGAGATGGCCGGAGGCTTTACGTGCTGTGGTCTGTACAAAGGTCGCATAACGCGCGACTTCGACCGTTGTCGGCATGACAAGCCCTTGTGCGGAAAATCCGTTGCGTACTTTGGTCCATGCCTCGACTTGTTGATCTGTCAACTTGTCTCCGGGCGTTCCACTCTCAAGCTGGACGAATAGTTCGGCAGGTCTGGAAAAAGCCTTCGGCGCGAATAGCTCGATGGCGCCGAGGAGAATGAGCGCTGGCTCATCGATGACCGGACGTGAGCCCTCTTGGAACCACGCCGCCGGTACGAGGGGATGACGAAGGCGAAGCCCAAGCCAATGCAACAGGCTGTCAATCCAATCGGGCTCATAGATTGCGGGACGCAGACGCGCTGCCAAATACCGCATTCGGTTTTGATAGCGCTTGATTGCACGCGGGGTCGCGTTGATCGCAGCCAACAGCGGCTTCACTGCCTGCATCGCTTTGGCGAACCGGGGCGAATCTTGAACGATCTGTCGCTGCCGATGGACCGCAACTGCGACACCAAAAAGGAAAGTGATGCCTATCAGGAACACGGTGGGAGCCCAGTACAGCCACTGCCCCGAACCGGGCAGCTCTGTTGGGTTTGCAGTTTTGGTAAGATCGACGTGTGCAAGGTTGAATATCTCTCCTTTTGGCGGTTGCACGACGCTGGCAGGAGGAGGCGTCGAGCTGCTCACGCCCGCGCCCACGACCGCCGCCGTGGTGGTCGACGTTGGGTTGGCGTACGGCTGGCGCAACCGTTCTGTGCCCCACATTAGGAAAATACCGGCCAGATAAGCGAACAGGCCGACCCTCGCGATCTGGAAGCCTGCCTGGCTGAGCCGCTTTGTGGCATACAACCAAGCCGGCGCGTCGTCATCACGAGCGTTTTCCAGTTGAATACTGCGGAAAAGCAAGGCATCGGTTGCTGCATCGTCGAGCGCCGGAACCGGCACTTCAATATTGATGAGCTTCTCTAGATAGTGGCGAGCAAAGGCGCGCTGCTTGCCCGACTTATCCGGTGTCTCATCCGATGCGTAGATCAGTTCGTCCTCGGGCAGACCTTCAACAAGCTTCTCGAAGCCCAGGCCAACGCAATATTCGATCTGTCGGCGGTCCATCCCCAACACGACAATACAGGGGCCCACTGACACCAGATAGTTCACGGCTTCCAATATCTTCAGCACATCGCCAGGTGGGCAGCGGTCGAGATCATCAATCAAAATCACTAAGCCGGGCGAAGTGCGGGTCAACAGTGCGCTGCATACGTCGCGGAACTGTTCGCCAAAGCGATGGCGAAAGGCCAGCTTGTCACTGAAGTCGCCCAATGAAGCGCGCCGGGCGAGCGCGAAAACTAACTTGGCTGGATTGGCGGGCAGGGCAACCAGTTTGCCGCGGAGCCGTAACGCAAGCAGCGCTAGTCCACCAGAGCCGGCGAGCGCCAAACTGAGCGCGGCCCGCCCGCTTTCTGCGACGTCGTTTCCGAAAAACCCTATGACACGCTCTGCTATCCGATCCACGTCCTTGGGATCATCGTTTAGTGCGACGCGCACGGTAAGCAGAGCGATCCCTACAAACAAAGCGCAGTAGACCAGATTGATCACCTGTCGCTTGGATCTCATCCACAGCAGGCGCGCACGGAACACGAGGCCCGGCCAGGACCACCATCCGGGTGGGGCTTCGCGACGAATAGCTTCGAATAACGCGGCGAGCAGGTGCTCCTCCTCTCGGTGATGCCACGCATTGAACCATACCGCGCGTCCCCCGTAGCGCTGCAGGTCGGACATGAGCAAGTTCATAAGCGAGCTCTTGCCGCTTCCCCATCGTCCCGTAATCGCAAGCGTCAGTGGCGGCTGGGTATTGATGTTGCGCAGGAAGCGCGACAGGCTGCGGGCAAGCGGTTTGAGCGAGCGGGCATCAGGCTCGTTCCAGCGCAGCGGTTGGTCTGAGGTTGCGACCTCCTCAATTGATTGCTGAGGGGGCGCCGGGTCGGCGCGCCAGGCACGAATCAACAAGAGCCCGGAAAGTAGCAGCGCCGGAATACCAAAAAAGAAGTACCAGGTAGCAAGGTAATGAGGCAGCTCGCGCCAGCCGTCCGCTGCCCCTTCCTTGACCCCCGCGCTGTTGGCAGCAATGATCGTCTGCCGTCCGTCTGCATGTTTGCCGACAGCCCAGCCTACGCCGCTGGGAGTTTCTATGTGGATGCCGGTAAGCGCAAGGCCATCCTTGGCATACAGTTTTGACCAAGTGCGGCCCCCGTCCGTCGTATGGAGAATGAGGCCGCCGTCGCCTGCCACCCAGCCCTCATTGGCATTCAGGAAGGTGAGCGTTCGTAGCCTAAGGCGCTTGTCCTCGATGGGAATATTGACGGTGCGAAGGAAGCTAGTAGTAACCGCTTGTTGCTGTTGCTGCTCTTGCGAAACCTTACCAAACAGGGCGAGCGTGTTGTTAGCCGTGAGCGCAATCGCCGCATCCGCTCCGATAACCTTGACGGCGATCAGGTCGATCGTGTCGCCCGGATTCACCGGCGACCAATCGCGACCATCCGCGCTGTACGCCGCATACCCATCTGATCCGACGAGCCACAGAACACCAGCATTGGAGGACGCGATATCTCGAACCACGGGCGGCGAGAAGTTTATGACACCAGCTACGTCGGGCAATATCCAAAGTCGAACCAATCCGTCCGCTAGGCCTGCAGACACCACGCGCATCCCGTCGCGAGAGAATGCGATCTTCGCGACTGCACCTTGGTGAGCATTCGGCCGTGGGAAAAGAACCGGCTTAGGATAAAGTGACAACCACACGATGGTGCCCCCCTCGTCACCGGCCGCGAGAAGGTTACCATCGGATGAAAGCGCAATGCTCGATACCGGTCTCCCAAATAGCTTATAGGGCTCCGCCACAGGCTCGCCCAAGAGGCTCCAGAACCGCACTGTTTGGTCTCGGCTGCCCGAAGCGATGCGCGTGCCGTCCGAAGAGAATGCCACGCCCAACACCGGTCCAGAGTGTCCCGTGAACGGCTCCGCAATCGGATGGCCCGCTGTGGTCCACAACCGCACTGTGTAGTCTTGGCCGCCTGAGGCTATGCGCGTGCCATCGGCTGAGAATGCCACACTCAATACGGCTCCCATGTGACCCGTTAACACTGCGATGGCCTTGCCATCGGATGTCCAAAGCCGCACTGTTTTGTCTTGGCTGCCCGAAGCTATGCGCCTGCCATCTGGCGAGAATGCAACAGTGCAAGCCGGTCCAGTGTGCCCTTTGAACACCGCGATGGCCTTACCGTCGGACGTCCAAAGCCGCAACGCGCCGTCCTCGCCTCCCGACACCATGCGCAGACCGTCTGGCGAAAACGCCACGCCACATATCTGCACATCAGTCACTTCTAGCGGCGCCGGAGATTCTCCATGGAGTGTTGTCACGGCCGTCCCGCCAGACGCGCTCGCGGTCACAATTCGCGTGCCATCGGGTGAAACGTCTAAGCCCACAATTCTAGTGCCACGCGCAAGGATTCTTCCCTGAATGGGCGCCGTTCGTTCCAAGAGCCGGAACTGTTTCCAGACACCCGGCTTCCCTTCGGCCAGTGCGAAGACTACGCCCGAAGGTGTTATGGCGAACAAGTGTCCCGTCGCTTCAGATCGATGGAGACGAACCGCAGACTGGACGGCTCCGTCGCTATCGCGAAATTGCATCTGGCCGTCCGGTGTTATCTCGATACCGCCGCAACTACCCGGCTCGGAACAAAGGTGCCGAGGGACGATTGCCGAACTGCTGCCCGCCGGAACGACAGGAATTTCTCGATAGCCTCGATGTGGCTCGGGCGTCGCGAGCCGCGTAAGCAGATCTGGCGTTTCAAACATTTTTACGCGACGCGGCTCTTGAAAATATGCACCCCAAACGAGGATCGCGCTGATCGCGAGCACGATGAAGCCAGCAGAGCCTCGCCATATCGCTCGCCCCCCACGCAACTTCGCAGGCCAAATTCTCGCAGAGGATTCGGTTGGCGCGTCCAAGGCAATGTACCTCAGATGAGATTGAGATCTTGGGTGCGGCCTGAACTCCTAGAACTACTTTAGAGCGAGTTGAATTGCTTCGCAACGGCTGAGCGGACGCGAATGCGGCCGGCCTCGCTGTTGGGCAATCGAATGTCTGTTTTGGGAAGCGGCCGACGCCAAGGCCGACGTAATGTCTGCATTGGCAGTCGCCGACAATGGCCTGGGGATGTCAGGCCCGTCGCTATATCCGCGACGTAGTCGGGCCCTGAGAGGGCCGGGGGATAGCTAAAAATGGGTCCCCGAAAGGTAGCACAGCTGCCTCAACAACGCTTTGAGAGCAGGCCTTCTCCAAGGCCGCAATCATCGGCATGTACGAGTGGTCCGGACTGATTACAGTCCAGCGTCCTGTTAGCCGTCGATCTTGCGTCGGGAGGACGAAATGGGCTTGGGGAAGCAGGCGAAGACGTTGAGCAATGGGCAAGCTCAAGCCACCCTCTCCTACCTCTCGACTACCAGGTACCCTGAGCGCAACAGACTGATCTTCCTGCTCTCATCCAAGGCTGGATTTAGGGCGAAGGAAATAGCCCGACTGACCTGGCGGATGGTGTGCGACGCAGCAGGGCAAGTCGGCCATGCTATCCACCTCTCAGATGCTGCGAGTAAGGGCACCTCTGGCCGGGTGATCCCGATGCATCCAGAAGTCAGGACCGCGCTGATTGCGTACCGGCAGACCATGACAAAGGCGAGCGGAGACTACGTGATCGGCACTGAGCGATCGGCCTGTACGTCACCGCAGGCCATCGTGAACATGTTCCAGAGATGGTACCGGCACCTCGGTTTCGTAGGCTGCTCCAGCCACAGCGGCCGCAGGACCTTCATCACCGGCGCTGCGCGGAAGATTTCCACCGTGGGCGGATCGCTCAGGGATGTTCAAGCTCTGGCCGGACACTCCAACCTGCGGACCACGCAGCGATACATCGAAGAGAACGCCGACGCTCAACGGAAGGTCGTTCAGCAACTCTAGGAACGGTTTCTGAACCCGTTCGCCAAGGAGTGGCAAAAGCGAAAAAGCAAGACACGTGTTGCGTGTGTTTGAAAAATCGTTTCAAATGGAGTTTTCGAGCGGCGGTGAGGAGCAAATGCGAATCTATCTGTCGTCATTGTTCATGATGCTCTCAGCCGTTCTTTCGAACGGTCCCGCGGTGGCCGTGACGCCGACAGCAACCGTCGAAGCTTGGTGCAAAGGAGCCTCGCTGAGGTCCAATCTCTCTAAGCTCCTATCTGAGGATGCCGTAAAAGCGAAATGGCTCGAAATTGGAAATTTGATCGCCGTACAGGGCGAAGAAAAGGCATTCCTTAGCGCGCGCAAATTGCTTCAAGAAGCGGATCCGAAGACCTTGTCCAACTTGTTTATCTCGGTGCGACAAGTAGGGAAGGCTGAGGAGACGCGCAAGGTGCCCCTTTATTGGGTCCTTCTGCGATTGCGGATCCACGACCTTTTGCACAACGATCGAAAGAAGACGCTGGACAGCGTGTGCCAACTCTTCCGGTCTGTGCGAGCCGGTAGGCCAGGTGGTGGCGACACCTTCGACTTAAATCAGGAAGTTGAATTTGTGGCGGAGCTACTATCCAGTCACGGATTCGTTGCCCAAGCTGAGACGCTATACAGGTTCGGCCTCGAACGGACGAAAGGGGAGGAAGGGAAGCGCTGTTCGTCCGTGTTTATCGGGCGGCGCTTATGCAGCGGTTTGGTTCGCACACTTGTAATCCAGAAACGATACGCCGACGCCGCGAAGCACATTGAAAACATGCTGAAAGGCGTAGAAAGCGACGTGGGCTTCAATCATCCCGACTATTTTATCGGTATTGACCTCGCTCTTAGCGTGGCTGAAGGGATCCAGGGTGACCTTGATCCGTTCATTGAGCTACTATCGGTCTTAAATGACGCGTTACAGGCCGCGTCCGAAGCGATCCTTAAGCTTGATCACAAAAGCTCGCAATATGCGGACATTCTTGGATTATTAGTGAAAGACAACGTTCGGATGGCTGACCTCTTCGAAGGTGTCGATCGCAAGGAAGCCAAAAAACATTCAAGTTTCGCCTTAGATGGTTCCATTCTCCTTGCCTTGCATCTTTCCGGAGAAGGAAATGAGGTAAACTCGGAGCGTCTGCAAGGCGCTGTTGGTGCTGCGTTGTATCTTTCCAAAGAACTCAATCGACCTCTACGCCATGCACTCCTTACCGAATGGCACAGTCGCTTGCAATCGAGCGATCTGTTCAAGAATGCCCCGCTGCAACGGAGAGATACTCAGAGCTCTGATCAAGGCTGGGTAAACTTCACTCATGGCCTCGTCGAGTTTGAAAGCATAATTAGGACGACACCAACGAGCCGAGAAGCGAATGTCCTGACACGCCAGCTTCTGGAAGCGGTCGTCGATTACGTTGAACAATTGCAAGGCCGCTTTCATTCTCAGACCCTGGCTGCGAGAATGGATGTAGCCAAGTATGATGTCTGGTCCGGGGACGGTTCAAGCGGTAGGAAAGCTGGATCGCTCGTCGTTGAGCGGATGACGCAATTGATGTCGCTCGATTTAAAGGGATGGGAGACCTGGCAATATCAACTGGAGGGCTGGCGAGACTTTCTTGTGTGGTACCGTGATCTATTGCTGTTTGATATTGATAGAAAAGCCATCCCGGCGGATCAGCTAAAGCAAGCGCTTCAAGTCAGTCAGCTTCTCCGACATAATCGCTCGTCTTGGGCACTGACAGCCTTAGCGGCGCGTGAAAATCAAACCGAAAGTGTGAAAGTTCTGTTGAAGCGACATGCTCAACTATATGACTCTATCTTCGAAATAGAGCGGTGCATGATCAACTTTAATATCTGCCCTTCTTCGGTTAAGCCGCACGAAGCTCGTCGCAGTCGAGACGCGGTCGTGCTCGAGGTCGAAAACCTTTCTAACGAACTGAAGAAGATTGCCCCCCAGTATGCGACAATTGCGACACCTCAGCTGCTCTCCCCTGATGAGATCGCTGCCACGCTAAAGCGTGATGAGGTGTTCGTTATGTTCGACTGGGACAAAAGCGGCATTGTAACATTCGTGGTTACTCCATTTGACGGCGCATCCGTTAGGCGAGCCTCTAGCTCAGTGGGGAGGGAAGCGACTCGGTTAGTTCACAAGCTTCGATGTGGATTGGACAGGGCCGCTTGGGAGATGAAGTCCCCGTTCAATACCGAAAAACTTCCCGCTCGAGCGAAATTGCTGATGAGGGAGACTTGCTTCAACCTGACCGGCGAAGCCGCGCCATCGCCGGATCGGCTCCCATTTGACCTCAGCAGCGCTTATGATCTTTACGGCATTTTATTGAAGCCACTCGAGCTAGAAATCGAGGGAAAGCGCCTGATCGTTGTTGCTACAGGACCGCTCTCATCGCTTCCACTGAGCGTCTTAGTTACAAAGAAACCTGCGGCAGGTGTGCCGTCCGACCTGTCTGGCTACAGTGAGGCAAAATGGTTGGGATTAGAAGCTCAGCTGAGCTTGGTGCCCTCCCCTTCGGCACTTAAAAGCCTGCGTAGCGAAAGACCAAGTGAGGCGCACGCAGGCTCGCGCCGCGCTTATGTCGCTTTCGCCAATCCAGCGATTGACGGGGATCCGGCCGATGGGCGCGTGGCGTTTCGCCTCAAAGATTCTCGTCGAAAGGACAAGTGTTCGTCGCTCGGGGCACGAGCGGCTACTTCGACCAACCCCGCTGTGGACATCACAGCGACGTTCTTCAAGGGTGGGAGGGCGAATGGTAGTGCTATCCGTCAACAGATGCCACTTCCTGAATCCGCCGATGAAGTCTGTGAGATAGCGTCTGTGCTCAAGGCTCCGGATGGTGACATCTACTTGGGCGATAGAATGACCGAAGAGCAGATTAGATCGCTCAGTGACACTGGCGAGTTAAAGCAATTCGACATAGTGCATTTTTCGACACACGCCCTGTTGCCCCGCGAGACGCAGAAACTGACAGAAAGGCTTACCGAGCCCGCGCTAATTCTTTCTCCACCAAAAGAAGGAGGCGACGCTGGAAACGCGGCCAACGATGGCTTGTTGACAGCCTCAGAAATTGCCGCCCTGCGCATGGATGCGGACTGGGTAATCTTATCAGCCTGTAACACAGCCGCCGGACAGTCCGACACGTCAGAAGCGCTCAGTGGTTTGGCTAACTCATTTTTCCTTGCGGGCGCCCGAACGATCTTGGTCTCGCATTGGTATGTCGATGCAGAAGCATCTAAACGCATAATCACCGGCGCGCTTTCGGACATCTCGGAAAACAAGATGCATGGACGTGCCGAGGGCCTCCTCGCGGGCGCTCGCGCGGTCGTCAAGATGGGCGACTTGGCAGCTCATCCGATGTATTGGGCGCCGTTTTCGATCGTTGGTGAGGGAGCGAAATGACAATGAACAGGCGGGGCCTTGGCGTTTGGCTTAAGGGCATAGTGCATCCAGCATTTCTGGTGTTGATCGGGCTTGTCGTCTTCGCGCCTCGACCGACGTCTGCAGAGGATTTTGGTGCTTTCAAAGGCGACTTCATATTCAGGTGGCTGATCGATGGCCGCAAAATGGAGCTCACGTCGGCACTAGTCTACACCGACCCCAAGGGTACAACATGGGAAGTTCCAAGCGGAGCGATAACGGATGGCGCCTCAGTACCTCGCGTGTTCTGGACGTATGCTGATCCGTTTGTAGGCGAGCACAGGAATGCTGCCGTTATTCACGATCATTATTGTGAAACTAAATCTCGATCTTGGACGGCTACGCATCTGATGTTTTATCAAGCGATGCGCGCTGCAGGTGTGCCTGAGGTCAGAGCAAAGGTCCTCTACTCCGCTGTCTATTATTTCGGACCTCGCTGGGGCATTGGTACCGCTAGTAAAGGGCCAGGAGCAACACAGAGTTTGACAACTGAACAGGAGCGAGCGGTGCTGAATGGAGTAGAGGAGTGGATTGCTGCATCTGACCCTACCATCCCCGACTTGAACAAGAGACTTGATACGCTTAGCCCTGCGATTGCGAGATAAAAGCTAGCTGGCCGTCTCAAGATCTTGATGCAGCGAGCCTAAAGAGACACGCTTGCGCTGTTGGTTAAACTTACAGCGAGCGCCTCCTTGTCGGAGTATTCATCAGAATGCGACGACACCCGTGGATTCGATAGAATCGTCGACCATAATAGCGCTCAAATCTCAGCGTCATGTGCTGCACCACGACTTGCGTTGAGGAGTACTCGCGGAAACTCCGGTGGGCTGGGACATCGGTCGGAGCATCGGACTCATCGTCCGGTTCACTCCTGGGAACGAACCACACAAGCAGGCAATGGTCGCTAAACGAAGCCTGACGAGAGACGGAGAAGCTTTAGATCGTCGAGGGTGAGAAGATCGCCGACGCTTCTGACCCAATCAGTGCACGCTAAGGTCGGCGCTGCCAGACATTGCCAATAGCTCGTGTTCCCAGTCTCCCCGACGAAAAGTCACTACGTCCACTGCCTCTCCAAACCAATCGATGGTGAGCAATTTTGCATGGCCGTTGCGGAGCGTTGCCCAAACGCTGCTGTGCGTTCGGCCAAACAAACCGCCAGACGCGGCTCTGGGTTTTCGGGCGTGTGGCGCTGAAACCACGCCCGCCCATCGATGAGTGCAGCTCCTTGGTTGCGTATAAGAGCGACGGCAGCGTCACGTGAACCGATCGCTGCACTGAGACGCTTCCGGGATATTTCTCTCAACCATTCTCCTCGTGGCCGATTTCGAAGTTTTTGATTCCGAGTAGATGAGCAGCTTTGTCGCTACTGGAATTAGCAAATAAATTATCGAGAGCCGGGGTTTTCGGGCGCCTCAGGAAGATAAATACTTCGCAGGCCTTGCGTCTTGTTGGATGGCCACTTGAGCATCCCTGCGACCTGGAGCGTTACAGAATGCCACCGGCTTCCGACGGCATATGGTCTTCTATGACCAAATCACAGACCAAGCTTGAACATCCTTTCCATCAAACGGAGCATGAACGAGACATTGATCTTATCCAACCCCCTCATTCATCTTCCGTCCCCTTCAAGCAACGTTTCCCGGCTAGTCAATCCCTGCAATCGATGGTCGGCGGGTACTCGCGCCTTGTTGTTGAGCGTATGGAAAACGGATGGGCAGCATACCTCGTCACGTTCGTATTCGATCATCTTCGCGGCTCTCGTACATCCGTCCTTGGTCAAATGCGGGATGAGATCCTACGAATCTACTCGACATTCGTGACCAGGACGCACCGCAAGCCGAGGGCCGTCCCCACCGACCAGCTTCCGGTCTTGATCTCGGTTGCGGACCTTCCTGTAGTTAAGTCCATAAGGCCGAACGAACGGACATCGTGCAATGACGGCCTGCATCTCCACGCGATCCTGCTGGTGCCACCGATCACCCGGTTGAAGGAGCACGTAGCTGAACATTTCAAGCACCAGATGGACTTGTATGCCGGACCGAGAAAGCTCGTGGCGGGCATCCACGTCCGGCCGATAACCAGCACGCCAGAACGGGTGGTGGACTACGTGTTCAAGACGGTCCTCCGCGGGCGAGTTGCCTATGACGATGCCGTGCTCGTACTCCCCCGAGCGAGTGGCGAGCTCGATTGAATCGGCTAGCTGCGGACCCCTCGCCGGGCTGGAGACATTCGCCGCCCGGCTAGGACCGTGATGTCGATAACCATCGAATGCCGAGCGGCCGAGCGAATTAACCAACTATCCTCCGGTCCGTCAGGCCGCCGACTTAAGGGGCCCGGGATCGGTCTGTTCGAGCCGAAACGTGAGCCGAACGGTGTCTAAGGATGCGATGCGCATGATGACGTTCGGTGCCGGGTAGCAGTCGATCGTGCGGGCGGGCTTAGACGAGTCCCTAACCACCATCACGACCCGGACGAGGCCGTCGGAGTGATCAACGGCATGCTGGAGGTGACGAAAGAAGAGATGCTTGGCCGGGCCGTCTGCCCAATCGCTCGTGTCTGACTTCTCATAGATCATGCGTCCACCAGGTCCACGAAACCCGTCTCTCCAGAGGCTGACCGCGACGATCTTGCGGTCGGCGGACATGCCGGACCACTGGGTCATCGGGTTTCGCAGCGGGGTGCTGTAGTAGCCGAATGCTGATTTCCGGTTCATCTGGATCTCTCCTTCCAATAAAGACAGTGGTTGGGCTCTTAGATAAAGTTGGCAAGCCGGCACCGCGAAGAGGTGACTGGTGCGCGGTGACGGTTTTACTCGGTAAAAAGGTCGACCCGGCGTGATGCTATGTCAGGGCGACGAGAGCCACGAACATATGACCTCTCCAGTACGGCTCAACGTCACGGAAGCCGGCCAACTCAAGAGCCCTCCGCAGCTCGCGCTCCGTCATCCTGGTCATCTGGCCTCGGAGGCTGCTCTGCTTTTCCAGGATCTCGTCTGCCGTGAAGCCCCGCCTACGCTTGAAGTCCATGTAAGCGGCCTCCGCGTCGCTTTCCTGACGCGACGTCTCGGCCAGCGTCTTCTCTGCGATGAGGAGCGCGCCCCCTTCAACCATCGAGCTACGGATGCGCTTTAGCACGGGCAGCTTGTCAGCGGACCGCAGGAACAGCAGCGTCATGATGCAGCACGCGAGCGAGACGTTGTCGAACTGGTGAGTCCGGGCATCGCCGACCTCGCACCGAAAGTTCACGAACGAATGCTTCTCCCAGCAGGGACGAAACCGGGCCTCGATGTCGATGCCGAGGTAGTCCACGTCGGTCCGTGCCGCTTGGTTCACCCTCCGGATCGCGGCCAGCATCCGACCGGTAGAACATCCGATGTCGACCACCGTCGTTCCGCGCTGGACGTAAGTGAGCGACCGGTCGACGGTGTAGTCGACCAACTGCTGGAAGCCGGGTATCGAGGCTCGGATATGCGCGTCGAAATTGTCGGCGTGGTCGCCGAAGGAGAAGTCGCTCCTGCGTCTGCTACTGGTCATTTCATGCTTTCCTTGTAGGGTTTCAAGATCTTTTCGTAGATGTTCTCGGCGATGGCCTCCGCGACAAATGGGGTGACCATGCGGCATATTCTTTCCGCCGCTTGCCCGAGCGTGCCGGTGAGCGCGTAGCCGTCGGGCAGCCCGGTCAGGCGCTTCAGTTCGGGGATCGTGAATTTGCGGTCGTGCTCGGGATGGATCGCGCCGGCCAACCCGCTCGGTTGCTGCCCCGTGACCGTCAGCGTCGGCGCTGGCAGGTCGTAAGAGCACCGCGTGAGGGTATAGTTGCCGGTGACCTGAAGTCCCACGTGATTGGGCCGAAGCAGCCGGGGCGGGTTCTTCGGCAGCTTGGCGGCGGCCGTCGCGATCGTGGTCGTCCGCGCCGAGGCGATCCACGGTCTCATGTCTTCGTGTGACTGGTCGAGATCAGTGAACGCGTCCCCAATGGTGGTGCCGGTGTGCGTCGGGTTAGGGAATAGCAGCGACGCCGCAAACCTACTCGTGATCCCGACCACCTGGGCGACGTCTTTTCGAACCGCCAGGACGAAGAGCCGTCGCCGGCTCTGCGGGACGCCGAAATCATTTGCGGACAGAACGCGCCATGTAACGATGAATTCCTCGCTCAACATCTTCAACAAGGCATCGAAGATGACCTCGCCGCGGGAGGCGAGCGCAGGCACGTTCTCCATCACGACGACCTTTGGGCGCGCGATCAGGGCGAACCTGGCGAACTCGAAAGGGAGCATCGAGATGTCTTTCTGGGTTCGGTCAGAATACGCTTTCAGCACGCCGGGCTCTGTCGGGCCGTTTCCGGCTGTGCTGAATTCCGAGCAGGGTGGAGAGCCGTCCAGCAGGTCAAGCTCACCTACCATCAGGCCCACCATCATCAGGAAGGCGATTACGTCCGCCGGATCACGCAGGATGTCGCGGATGTCCCTAGTGTCGATGAGTGTTCCTGGGAAATTACGTGAGTAGGTGCGAGCGGCTTCCGCGACAAATTCGTTGATGGCCCGGACGTCTCCGCCGGCCAGTCTGTACCCCATCGAGGATCCGCCGCCGCCCGCGAATAGCGAAACGACCGTGAAGCGCTTGCGCAAGGACGCTTCATGCACCTGGGCCATCGTCGGACGACGGACGTTGACGCCGCGGGCTTCGATAACGATCGCCTTGCGAAGCTGAGAAGTCGCGGCGAGCTCCTCGATGTATTGACCAGGGTTGGCCAGCACTTCCACCCCCCAGCGCCTGCAGAGCGCGCTCACCGTCGTGTATTTCGTCTCAAACCGATTGATGATGGGATCGTCTACCAACGTTTTAAACAGCTCGTGGACGCCTCCGCCCTTTTGCAACTTGACGCCCTTCGCGACCAGACCTGCAGGGAGGCGGCGAAAAGCGTCGGCAAAGATCTTCCTCATGACGGACTTGTCCAACGGTGACAGCTCGTCATGGGAGAACTGGCGAAAGAAGCGGCGCACCGGTTCGGCGGTGGAAGGGTCGATCAGCCGTTTGCCAAGTGCCGCAGCGATCCGGGCAGCGAACCAAAGCGTGTCGGGGGAATCGGTAGCGTCCGACTTCGCATACCTTGCGTCACGAAAAGCGTCGAAATGCACTTGCAGCTCGGGGCGGGAGAGCCCGGCTCGCTTGAGCCGCGCCATCTCCATAATGTCTTCCCGCGTGTTGCCGAAGTGGTCGTCAAAGTTCCAGCCCGTTAAGACCTCGCGTTCTGCAATTTCAGGGATCACGTGAGCGATCGGGTATGTGACCTCGAACTGCGTTTTCTTCGAACAACCGTGTTGGATCGCTAACCGCAGGAACGCCGCTCTTAGTCCCGCAGTCGGCACGCGAACGACCCGAAGTCGCCAGCCCATGTGGCGGGCGATCGCTTCTGCAGCCGGCCGCTCAATCGAAGGGATGCCGTCAAGTTCATAGGTGTAGGCGACGACCTCTTTGCCGACCTCCTCACAACTATAGCCGACAATGAAGCTGTCAGCGCCGCCAGACAGGAGTAGGGCGACGCGACTGCAGGAACTCCGCGCAAGAACATGGTTGCGGAGAATGGTTCGAAGATCTTCACTCATCGGACGGTCGGCCTTTCCGTCCAGTTCTCGTCTTCGATGAGGGTCGACCAGCCGTCGGCCCGCGTCTGCGCGAACATCTGAATCTTGACAGCACAGCTCGGAAAGAAGGATTCGGCGAGGACCAAGATGTTCTTGGACGAGGGAAAGGCCGTGAGGGGGCAAGGCCGAAAGTTTCCCCGCTTGGCGACCACGATAACCTCGCGGTCCGTGATTTCGGGCTGTTGCACCGGGCTCTCGAAGAAGAGCCCCTGAGGTGCGCTGAACCCTAGCAGAGGCATTAGTGTCCGCTCGATGGTCCCCATCATGAGGATAGGGATGATCGCCACGAAGCCGGCATCGTCAGCCGGAGGCGGACGCCGCAGGCACTCGTCCAATGTGTCTAAGCGGCCATATTCATTGGCGAAGAGACGCGCGTCCTGTGTCGTCAGACGAAGCGCGAACAGCTCAGCTGAGCCGTCGATTTGCGGGGCCGGTTGCGGGTTGTGTGCAGTATCCGGCGGCGGCTTCAAGGCCGCTCGCACCTTGACCACGTCGTCGCGGGTCACTTCCGGGTATTTCGTCAGCTCGGCTACCGCCTGGTCGGGGCCGACCTCTTCAATCAAGAGACAAATCTGATAAATGATAGAGTAGTGAGCTGGCAGAAGAGGCAGGAACGACTCCTGGAAAAGCGTCTCGGCGTGGCGGCCGATCTTTGTCAGCATCGCTAGTTTGCCGTTTGCCTTTAGCCGCGCAAGGACGTCGTTCTCGGCTAGAACCCGCTTGGTTACCAAGCGCTGCAAAAACGCATCGAGCTTTTCTGATTGTCCGTCGAAAGCGTCCAGCCCCTTAACCAGATAGCAGCATGCAGTAACGAGGGCTTCGGCGGCCTTCGCCCAATGCTCAGCAACTCGATCGGCGGCAGCTTCTTCGTCCGAAAGGGGTCGATCGGCATCGTGGTGGGACCCCGTCTCGCCTGTGGTATCCGAACTAAGGTGCTGAGCGATCCACCTGGCCCGGCCCTCTGCGTTCTTGCCCGTAAGACTCATGACTTGGTCCCACTCTGGGCGACCAAGAGCGCGCTCGGACTCTGAACCGGAGCACGCGTGAGCACTTCATTCCTGGGATCAACCAGGCCCGCATCCTCAAGCGCAGGCTTGAGGGCCTCTATATTTGTTGAAGGTTCTTTGAGATTTGATGCCTTCGGCGGCTCCGACACCGACGCAGCCAATGCTCTGGGTCGCGTAGTTCCAGACATTCACCGTTCCCCTTGCAGTGGCCGGAATGGCCGAGAACGGTTGTCCAATTCGCACACGGAGCCGCTGGATGCAGCAAAAGTCGATGGTGGTCAAATCGACAGAAACCCGTCGATTTGTTTTACCGAATCGGGAGAAACTCATCTCTCACGGTTATAGGGCCTTGCTCTCCCGTTGCTGTGTCGAAACCGAAGTCGCGGAGAATTGCATGTCGCTGGGCGATCACCCGCTTCAGTGCCTGATCGATTTTCGATTCTGCTAATTTGGCGTCAGCAAATTTTGCGCAGGCGTGAACGAACCGCTCGTGCGGCACATCTCCCAATATTTTCGTCGATCGTCTGAGGGGGCGCTGCGTAGCTTCGGCTTGTATCCAGACAAGCCAGGTTAGGAAGCGTTCGAGTGGCAGAGGGGATTTTTGCCCGCGCCTAACTGAGGAGAAGCGATCCTCAGCGTCCGCCATCATTTCATTTAGTCTACGCATCGCTAGTAAGACATCCGAGAGATGGGCTTTTTGTGGGCCAGTTCGACTATGCCAGTAAGGGATCCCAATTCGATAAAAGGCCTCATCGTCGGCCAGTTTTTCTACCAGCTCTCTTAGATCCGAAACTTTCTGGCGTATCTTCTGAACGCGCCGTTTTGTCTGCAGGGGGAGTGTGGTGGCTGCGATTTCTGAGCGATAGGCGCCTACAGCTGCGCAGATATTCAAACGGGCATTATCGGGCAATTTGGTTGTTTGGGAAATTGCGTGCCAAACGTCATCGGGCATTCTGGCGGGCTCTATGAAGACGATCGGAGCCTTAGCGGCACATGCGTTGCGGTTGCTTCTCGCAGCTTTTTTTCGCCGAATCGTCATCAGCCCATCCTGTTAAGCGACTATCGGGCGAACGCACGATTAGCTCAACACGTAGCCATCGCTGGGTAGCATCAGTATCTGAACTTGCATTTCGGTGCGGGATTAATAGTCCTCACCATTGCGATCGTAGGGCTCCCGGACAAGGCGGTGTCGGAAGCGCGCGAGCGGGTCCGCTCGGCGCTGATCGCCTCGGGGCTGGCGCTGCCGGCGCGGCGGATCACCGTCAATCTCGCGCCCGCCGATCTGCCCAAGGAGGGCAGCCATTATGACCTGCCGATCGCGCTTGGGCTGATGGGGGCGATCGGCGCGATTCCACCGGATGCGCTGACCGGCTTCACGGTTCTGGGCGAGCTTGGCCTCGACGGATCGATCGCGCCGGTGGCCGGCGTTCTTCCCGCCGCGATCGGCGCCAATGTGCGCGAGGAGGGGCTGATCTGTCCGGCAGCTTGCGGCTCGGAAGCGGCGTGGGCGAGCCCGGACATCCAGATCATCGCCGCAAGTTCACTGATCCAGATCGCCAACCATTTCAAGGGAACGCAGGTGCTGTCGCGGCCCGTGCCGAAGGTGCACGAAGCCGCAGCCTCGCCGCTCGACCTGCGCGACATCAAGGGACAGGAGAGCGCCAAGCGGGCGCTGGAGATCGCGGCCGCCGGCGGCCATCATCTGCTCATGATCGGCGCGCCGGGCGCCGGCAAATCGATGCTGGCGGCGCGCCTGCCCTCGATCCTGCCACCGCTGTCCCCGGGCGAGTTGCTCGAGGTCTCGATGATCGCCTCTGTTGCCGGCGAGATCGAGGGCGGCGCGCTGACGGCGCGGCGGCCGTTCCGATCGCCGCATCATTCCGCCAGCATGGCCGCGCTCACCGGCGGCGGCATGCGCGCACGGCCCGGCGAGATCTCGCTTGCGCATCAGGGCGTGCTGTTCCTCGACGAGCTCCCCGAATTCGATCCGCGCGTGCTGGATTCCTTGCGTCAGCCGCTGGAGAACGGCGAGGTCTCGGTGTCGCGCGCCAATCACCGCGTCACCTATCCGGCACGCTTCATGCTGGTCGCGGCGATGAATCCGTGCCGCTGCGGCAATGCGTTCGAGCCCGGCTATGCCTGCAAGCGCGGCCGCATCGACCGCTGCACCGGCGACTACCAGGCTCGCATCTCGGGGCCGCTGATGGACCGTATCGATTTGCGCATCGAGGTTCCCGCGGTGACAGCTGCCGATTTGATCCTGCCGCCGCCGGCGGAGGGCTCTGCCGAAGTCGCCGCGCGCGTGGCCGCCGCGCGCGACATCCAGCTCGCGCGCTACGCTAATGCCGGCCTGCCGAAGGTCCGCACCAATGCCGAAGCCCCGGCCTCGGTGCTGGAGGAGATCGCCAAGCCGGATGCGCAAGGCCAGAAGCTGCTGCGCGACCCCGCCGAGACCATGCGGCTGTCGGCGCGCGGCTATCACCGCGTGCTGCGGGTGGCGCGCACGCTTGCCGATCTCGACGGCGCCGACAGGATCGGCCGGCTGCATCTCGCCGAGGCGCTGTCCTACCGCGCACTCGCAGAGGATGTGCGCCAGTTGGCGTGATCATCCAGCGCATCAACCCGGCGGTAACGAGTTTCCTTTACGCTCTGCAAACCATAAGGCCCATCAGTTCCCGCCATGAGTTTCCCCAGGGCCCGGCGAGTAGCGTGTCATGTTGCGTTTCAAGATCCTGGCCTCGGTTGTTCCCCTGTTGGCGGCCGCGGTGTTCGCGCGCAGTGAGATCGGATCGGTCTCGCATCCCTGCATCGTCCTCGGCGACACCTCGGTCGAGCTGACGTCGCTGTTCTGGACCGCCGGCATGCATGTCGCCTTCACCGATGATCCCGCGCGCGCCACGGTGCGGGTTCAGATCACCGAGGACGCGGACGCTGCCGACTTCGCCGTCGTCGACGACGGGCCCGGTTCGGAATCGGAATCCTGCCAGGCCAACCCCTCGACTCGCCTGATCTCGATTGCCGCACAACCCGTCGACGGCGGTCAGGTGGTCTATCTCTCCACCGAGGGGCCGGCGGATTACCGCATCTATGTCCGCTCGAAGACGTTCTCGCAGCGCGAGGCGGCGGCGCTCATCGTCGGCGCCCGCGGCGGCCACCGCCATCTCCAGGCCGCTTCGCTTTGAGCCCCCTCGCTTGGCGCCGTTAACGCATCGTCAACCCTGTTTGGAGGCGGTCGCAGGGCATCAAACTGTTCGCAAGCTCGGCGGCACATCGTCGTTTACAGCGAGCACAGCGTTTTAAGAAAAGAGTCGGGTCGGTGGCGATGGATCGGACGTTCCGGATCAAGGTGCGCATGCGCCGCTTCAGGCGACAGTACCCCAGAAGCGCCTTCGCGATCCGCTCCTTCATGATCTTCTCGGCGACCTTCGGCGGCGCCTATGGGTTTGTCTCGGGCAGCCGGTCCGAGACGTCCGGCTACGATCCCAATGCGTTTGCGATCGGCGTCAGCTTCCTGTTCGCGCTCGCCTGCCTCGGCCTCGCCACGCTCAGCATGCGCCTGCGCTTCGTCAACAAGCGCATGCGTGCGCTGGCCGCCCACAACGAAACGCTGATCGACCGCAATTGGGAGCTGAAGGAGGCCGAGGAGCGCGCCCGCAGCCTGTTCGAACAGCAGGGCGATCTGATCGTGCTGCGCGACACAAGCGGCCGCATCACCTTCGCCAACGACGCCTATTGCGCGCTTGCCGGACAGGCGCGCGGCGCGCTGGTCGGCACGCGCTTTGACTTCGATGTACTGGAGCAGGGCGACAGCGCTCGCGAGAGCAACGGCACGCGCATTCACGACCAGAAGATCGCAACCCAGCTCGGTGCGCGCTGGATCGCCTGGCGCGAAGGCTATGTCCGCCTCGACGCCGGCCAACCCGCCGAATTGCAGAGCGTCGGACGCGACGTCACCGACCGCACCGAGACCGAGCGTGCGCTGTCCGACGCCCGCGACCAGGCTGACGCCGCCAACCGCGCCAAATCGCGCTTCCTGGCGATGGCGTCGCACGAGATCCGCACGCCGCTCAACGGCATCATCGGCATGGGCGGGCTGCTGCTCGACACCACGCTGACGCCGGAGCAGTCGACCTACGCCAAGGCCGTGAAGACCTCCGGCGAAGCGCTGATGGCGCTGATCGAGGAGTTGCTCGACTATTCCAAGATCGAAGCCGGCAAGCTCGATCTCGAGCAGCGTCCCTTCGCGCTCTCGGGCCTGATCGAGGACATCACCGAACTGCTCGCGCCGCGCGCGCAGGCAAAGCAGCTCGAGATCGCCGCCTATGTCGACGAGCGGCTGCCGCTCGAAGTGGTCGGCGATGCCGCGCGGCTGCGCCAGGTACTGCTCAACCTTGCCGGCAACGCCATCAAGTTCACTGCGGGCGGCGGCGTTGCGCTGATCGTCGAACCCGGCATCTGGCCGAACGAGATCAGCTTTCTGGTGCGCGACACCGGCATCGGCATTGCGCCGGAAGCGCAACAGCGCATCTTCCGCGAGTTCGAGCAGGCCGACGAACGCGTTGCCCGCACTCATGGCGGCACCGGCCTCGGTCTCGCCATCAGCGAGCGCATCGTCAAGCGCATGGGCGGCCGCATCACGCTCACGAGCGAACCGGGCAAGGGCGCGACCTTCGAGGTCGCGGTCCCGCTGGCGTCATCCGCCGTCGGCGCGGAACAGACGGCGTTCCCGAGTCCCGATCTCGCGGGCAAGTCGATCCTGCTGATCGCCGACGGCATCGAGGCCTCCCTGATCGCGCGGCGGCTGGAGCGCTGGGGTGGCCAGACCTGCATGGTGACGGACGCGGCGGTGGCGGAAGCGCTGCTGCCCGAGCGCTCATGGCATTCGGTGCTGATTGATCGCGCGCTCGGCGCTGCCATCGCCGACCGTCTCGGAGAAGCCGCACGCATGCACGCGACGCAACGCCTCGTGCTGCTGACGTCGGGCTCGCGCCACGAGAAGCTCTCGCCGGCCTTCACCGGCTTCCTGGTGAAGCCGCTGCGCGCGGCCTCACTCGCCGCACGCTTGACGCTGCCGCCGGAGGTCGCCTCGCCCGATCTCGCACCGGAGCCATCGGCCCAACCCACCGGCGCGGTACCGGCGAAAGGCCTGTCGGTTCTCGTCGCCGAGGACAACGAGATCAACGCGCTGTTGATGCGCTCGCTGCTGACGAAACTCGGCCACCGTGTCGTCATCGCGATCAATGGCGAGGCCGCGCTGGAATCCTGGCTCGGCGCGGCATCGGCCGGCACGCCCTATGATCTCGTGCTGATGGACATCCAGATGCCGCAACTCGACGGCATCGAGACGACAAAACGCATCCGTGCGCACGAGGCCGCCACAGGCGGCCACCACACGCCGATCCTCGCGCTCACCGCCAATACGCTGGTGGAAGATCGCTACGCCTGCTTTGAGGCGGGCATGAACGGATTTCTGATCAAGCCGCTCGATCGCGAGAAGCTGGAAGAGGCGCTGGCCGGACTGGCGGCGGCGCGGCAGCTGGCGGTTTGACCGGGATTTCATAGGAACCCGATCTCGGCCGGCAATCGGCAATTGAAATCGACCGCGTCGCGCATCACCATCCTCTGGGGAATATTAAACAGAGGATTTCGCATGAACGTGCTTTGCCGCCTCGCCTTCGTGATCCTTCTCTGGGGTTCCACTCAAGCCACCGCGGCCGCTAGCCCGGAACTGATCGCCTCGCTCAAGCAAGGCGGCTACGTGCTGGTGTTTCGCCACACCGCCACCGACGACAGCCAAAAGGATCTTTACCCTTTCAAATTCGACGACATGAGCGCCCAGCGTCAGCTCAGTGAGAAGGGTCGCGACATGGCGCGCCAGATCGGGGCGGCCATCAAGGAACTCGCGATCCCGATCGGCGACATCTACACCAGCCGGCTGAACCGCGCGATCGAGGCGGGGAGACTGATCTCCGGCCGCGAGGTCAAGCCGATCGATGCGTTGACGGACAGCAGCAACGCGAATGCGTCGGGCATGGCAAATCCGACGGGTGCAAATGCAAAGGCGGGCCAGGCCGTGCGGCAGCTCGTCGACGCGCCGCCTAAAGCCGGCACCAACACCTTCCTGGTCACCCACAAGACCAACATCGCCGATGCCTTCGGCAAGGAGGCCGGGGACGTGCAGGAAGGCGAAGCTTTCGTCTACAAAGCCGGCAGCTCGGGTCCAGCAACCCTTGCAGGACGCATCAAGCTTGCCGACTGGACTGCGAAAGCAGACAAGTGACGGCCCGGACATCAGTCCGGATCATGCTTTGGCAACAGAAGGGCTGGCGAACCAGTGAGAACATCGGAAGACCGCTCATTCCTCATCTTGCTTGCCGCGGTCTCCCTTGCGTTCGGGTGGGTGCTTTGGCCGTTCTCCGGCGCGCTGTTGTGGGCCACGCTTCTAGCGATCATCTTCGCACCACTCTATCGACGCGCCCTGGAAGCCCTTCCGGGAAGGCGCAACTTGGTCGCATCGTTCACTGTCGTCGTCGTGATCGTCATGGTCCTCATCCCCGTGGCGGTCGTCATCGCCTCGCTCATCGATCAGGGTGGGGAGCTATATCAGCGCGCGCAGACTGGGGAGATCAGTTTCGCTCATCCCCTGCAGCAGCTGAAATCCGCGCTGCCCGGTTGGGCCGCTTCCCTGGCGGATCGCTTGGCCGGCATCGACTTTTCGGCCCTGAAGGAACGTCTGTCGAGTCTGGTCGTCCCTGCCGGCCAACAGCTGGCGGGGCACGCCATCAACATCGGCCAGTTGACGCTGGAGTTCGTCGCAAGCTTGCTCGTGATGTTGTACCTGCTGTTCTTCCTGCTCCGCGATGGTGACGAGCTCAACGCACGGATCCGTGACGCGCTCCCGCTGCGGCCGAGCCACACCACCGAGATTCTGAATGCGTTCACCCTCGCGGTTCGCGGGACGATCAAGGGGATCGTTCTCGTTGCCCTGATTCAGGGAGCGCTTGGCGGGCTGATTTTCTGGCTGCTCGGCTTGACGGCGCCGCTGCTCGCGGGCGCCCTCATGGCGCTGCTCTCGCTCCTGCCCGTGCTCGGCTCCGCCCTGGTTTGGGTTCCGGTCGCGCTCTATCTGCTTGTGGCAGGCTCAGTCACGAAAGGGATCATCCTGCTCGCATTCGGAACCTTCGTGATCGGTCTTGCGGACAATTTTCTCCGCCCGATCCTGGTCGGCCAGTCGATCCAAATGCCGAGCTATGTCGTGCTGCTCGCCACCTTGGGCGGCCTTGCGGCTTTCGGAGCGAACGGGTTCGTCATCGGCCCACTCGTCGCGGCGATGTTTCTCACGACGTGGCACATCTTCATCGGCTCGAAAGCGCGACAGGAGACCCGGAAATGACGGTCATGTCGAGCGACGACCCGGCGGTCAGCCGAGCGCCGAATTCGGCCGACGCCGAATGCTAGGCGGCGTGAGCAGCAAAGCGCGGCGCGGACAGCTTGGCCGGCGGCACTGCCGTGCCCTTGAATTTGGTGTCTGCCTGGACCGCGCGCTTACAATGTGGACACACGAAGAGATGCGCGATGATCGGGGTCGGCTCGTCCGCCAGCAGCTCGGAACGGAACCACTTCATCTCGATATGGCAGTCCGGGCATATCGGTGCTTCGAGATGCTCGGCAGCGCTTCTGAGACGATCAACCATGGGGCCCGTGTGCGTTTCCGAAAGCCATAGCCAACTACCCCTCGCCGGTCTGCAACAAAAGATACTCAGCCCGAAATTTAAAGAGCCGCGTTCATCAAGGCTGTTACAGCCGCCTCAGCGCCACGCTCGACACCGTGTGGTCGGCGCCCTTCTTCAGGATCAGGGTCGCGCGGGGGCGGGTCGGCAGGATATTGTCCTCGAGATTGGCAAGGTTGGTGCGTTCCCAGATCGCGATCGCGGTGGCGGTGGCCTCCTCGTCCGACAACAGCGCGTAGCGGTTGAAGTAGGATTTCGGATTCGTGAACGCAGTGTCGCGCAGCGACAGGAAGCGCCGGATGTACCACTGCCGTAGCGCGGCCTCGTCGGCGTCGATATAGACCGAGAAATCGAAGAAGTCGGACACCACGGGCACGGCCTTGCCGTCACGCGGCAGCTTGCCGGTCTGCAGCACGTTGACGCCCTCGACGATCAGGATGTCGGGCTGGTCGATCTCGGCCCACTGGTTCGGCACGATGTCGTAGGTCAAATGCGAATAGACCGGCGCGCGCACATGGCGGCGGCCGGCCTTGATGTCGGAGAGGAAGCTGAGCAGCAACGGCAGGTCGTAGCTCTCCGGAAAACCCTTCTTCTGCATGATGCCCTGCCGCTCCAGCACGGCGTTGGGGTACAGAAATCCGTCGGTGGTGATCAGCTCGACCTTGGGGCGCGGCGACCAGCGCGCCAGCAGCGCCTGAAGCACGCGGGCCGTGGTGGATTTTCCAACCGCGACCGAACCGGCGACGCCGATGATGTAGGGCATCTTGCGGTCGCGGATGTTGAGGAACTGGCGCTCCGCGTAATAAAGCCGCTGCATCGCATCGACATAGATCGACAGCAGGCGCGACAGCGGCAGGTAAATGTCCTCGACTTCCTGCAAGTCGAGGCGGTCGTGCAGCGAGCGCAGCCGGTCGAACTCGCCCGGCTCCAGCGTCATCGGCGTGTCGTCGCGGAGTCGCGACCACTCCTCGCGCGTATAGACGCGGTACGGATTATACTGCTGCTCGGGTGCGCGGATATCCATGACGCGATTCTCCACCTCGGCTAGCTGCCGCCCTTGCGCGACGCCTTTTCTTCCAACCCTGACATATTGGTCCGCTTGTCCAATGCGGCCTCGACCTCTTCCAGCTTTACGCCGCGGGCCTTGAGCAGCACAAGGAAATGGTAGAGCAGGTCGGCGCCTTCGGCGATCAGATGCGCGCGATCGTTTTCGACTGCTGCGATTACGGTTTCGACTGCTTCCTCACCGAACTTCTTGGCGCAATGTTCGGCGCCCTTGTCGAGGAGCTTGCGGGTATAGGACGCCTCGCCACCCGCTGCCGCGCGGGCGTCGATGGTCTCGGCCAGATCGTGAATCGTGAAACGCGGCATACAAATACTCGGAAAACGCGCCTTGGCCGGTATTGGCCGTCTATCCGGCGGGATAATTCGCTCCCCGCCGATCATGTAGCATTTTTATGGACGGGAGTCGTCAGGCATCGAGGCGCATGGGCAGCCCGCGCCGGGACATGTGCTCCTTGGCTTCGCGGATGGTGAATTCCCCGAAGTGGAAGATCGAGGCAGCCAGCACGGCGGTGGCGTGGCCGTCGCGAATACCGTCGACGAGGTGGTCGAGATTACCGACGCCGCCCGAGGCGATCACGGGAACGGGAATGCTGTCGGCGATCGCCCGGGTCAGCGGGATGTCAAAACCCTGCCGCGTGCCGTCACGGTCCATCGAGGTGAGCAGGATTTCACCGGCGCCGAGCGAGACCACCTCCTGGGCATATTCGATGGCGTCGATGCCGGTCGAGTTGCGGCCGCCATGGGTGAATATCTCCCAGCGCTCTCCGCCACCGGCGCGCTTGACCCGCTTGGCGTCGATCGCAACCACCACGCACTGCCCGCCGAATTTCTCGGCGGCTTCCTTGACGAACTCACGCCGCGACACCGCGGCGCTGTTGATCGAGACCTTGTCGGCGCCCGCGCGCAGGAGGGTCTTGATGTCGTTGACCTCACGGACGCCGCCGCCCACGGTCACGGGCATGAAACAGGCTTCAGCGGTGCGCCGGACTACGTCCAGCATGATGCCGCGATTCTCATGGGTCGCGGTGATGTCGAGGAAGGTGAGCTCGTCGGCGCCGGCGGCGTCATAAGCGATCGCCGCTTCAACGGGGTCACCGGCATCGCGCAAATCGACGAAGTTGACGCCCTTGACGACGCGGCCGTCCTTGACGTCGAGGCAGGGGATCACGCGCACCTTGAACATTGGATGTCTCCTAGGCGGCGCGCGCGTTGCGGATCAGGTTGAGGGCGGACGCGGGATCGAGCCGGCCGTCATAGAGCGCGCGGCCGGCGATCGCGCCGGCGAGCTTCTTGGCGCGCGGGGTCAGCATCGCCTTGACGTCCTCGATCGAGGCGAGGCCGCCGGAGGCAATCACGGGAATCGAGATCGCATCCGCCAGCGCGATGGTCGCGTCGAGATTCAGGCCCTTGAGCAGGCCGTCGCGCGCGATGTCGGTGAAGATGATGGCGGCCACGCCGGCATCCTCGAAACGCCGTGCGATCTCCAGCACCGTCACCTGCGAGGTCTCAGCCCAGCCTTCGACCGCAACCTTGCCGTCACGTGCATCGAGCCCGACCGCGACGCGGCCGGGGAATTCCCTGGCGGCCGCCTTCACCAATTCGGGGTCGCGCACCGCGGCGGTGCCGATGATGACACGGGTGATGCCCTTGTCGAGCCAGGCTTCGACAGTCGCGAGATCGCGAATGCCGCCACCGAGCTGCACCGGAATCGTGATCGTCTTCAGCATCGCCTCGACGGCCTGCGCGTTGACCGGCTTGCCGGCAAACGCGCCGTCGAGATCGACGACGTGGAGATACTCAAAGCCCTGCGCGACGAAGCTCGCCGCCTGCGCGGCGGGATTGAGATTGAACACCGTCGCGCGCGCCATGTCGCCCTGTTCGAGGCGCACGCATTGGCCGTTCTTGAGGTCGATCGCGGGAAAGAGAATCACGGTTTCCATCGCAAAAAGTTCGAGATCAGGGCCAAACCAAAGCGCTGGCTCTTCTCGGGGTGAAACTGTGTACCGATGGCGGTATCCTTGCCGACGATCGCGGTGACAGGCCCGCCGTAATCGGCGCGCGCGAGCACGTCCGCCTCGTTGGCGGCGTTGAGGTGGTAGGAGTGCACGAAATAGGCGTGCTGGCCCTTGGGGCCGAGCGGCAGCCTGTCCAGCACCGGATGCTCGCGCAGCACATCGAGCGTGTTCCAGCCCATGTGCGGGATCTTCAGGCTCTCGTCGCGTGGCGTGATCTTCTCGACGTCGCCGCCGATCCAGTTCAGGCCTTGCGTGATGACATGCTCCTTGCCGCGGGTGGCGAACAACTGCATGCCGACACAGATGCCGAACATCGGCCGCGCCTTGACGCGCACCGCTTCGGTGATCGCCTCGACCATGCCGTTGACGGCATCGAGCCCGCGCCGGCAATCGGCGAAGGCACCGACGCCCGGCAGCACCAGGCGGTCGGCGCTGTAGGCCTGGTCCGGATCGCTGGTGACGAACACCTTTTGCGGGTTGTCCATGCTGCGCGCGGCGCGCTCGAACGCCTTGGCGGCCGAATGCAGATTGCCGGAACCGTAATCGATGATGGCGACGCTCATCTTGACCCTCCCGGTTCTGGAAACAAACCAATGATGCCACCCGCCGGCATCGGCGGCGGATTGGAGAATTGCTGACCCGGCACGTTGCGGGTCGGCGGCGGGCCGCCGCGATCGACGGCCCATTGATCGTTGACGATGCCGCGCTGCTTCTGGCTCCAGCGCTCGAAGAAGCGGTGCTCGGCGGTATCCTCATCGTCGGAAATGACCACGTCGAGCTGCCGCCATTTACCGCGCGACAGCGTCCAGCGGCGCAGGCTGGAGGCCTCGAATCCCATCAGGAGCGCGACGATGACGTCGGCGAAGAAGATCGACGACCGGCCGACGCCGAGGCTGGACAGCCCGACATTGAAGGCGGCAACGAAGATCAGCCAGCCGATCAGCGCCAGCCACAGCCGATTCCACAGCAGCCAGAACGGTCCGAAGATCATCGCCCAGAAATGGAAGCCATCGCGCACGAAGACGAACTTGTCGGTCGCGCGCAGATCGGCTCCGGCAGGTGAGGGAGCATGAACTGTGTAGACGGACATGGCGATGCCCCGTTCCCTAGGAATTCAGTGATACCGCAAGCGGCGCGCGCCGCCGGCCGAAAGACGTCAGCCGCCGAGCGAGCCCTTAGTGGAGGGGATTTCGCCCACCGTCTTCGGGTCGATCGCAATGGCCGTCCGCAGCGCCCGTGCCAGACCTTTGAAGCAGGACTCGGCGATATGGTGGCTGTTATCGCCATATAGGGTCTCGACGTGAAGAGTCACGCCAGCGTTCATGGCAAAGGCCTGGAACCACTCGCGCACCAGCTCGGTGTCGAACTCGCCGATCTTGTCGCGGGGGAAGTCGACCTTGAACACCAGAACCGGGCGGCCCGAGATGTCGATGACCACGCGCGACAGCGTCTCGTCCATGGGCATGTGCACGCCAGCATAGCGGGTGATGCCCGCCATGTTGCCGAGCGCCTGCTTGACGGCCTGGCCGAGCGCGATGCCGGTGTCTTCGGTGGTATGGTGATGATCGATGTGCAGATCGCCGACCGCCTTGACCGTGAGGTCGATGCGGGAATGGCGGGCGAGGAGATCGAGCATATGGTCGAAAAAACCGATGCCGGTCGCGATATTGGACACGCCGGAGCCATCGAGGTTCACGGTGACCTCGATGTCGGTTTCCTTGGTCTTGCGCTTGATCGTCGCGGTGCGCATCAAAACTAGCTTTCATCCTCGTTCGGGGCCGAAAACGCCGGTCTTTTAACAGCCAAATGACGCCTTCGCTACTGCGGGAACGGCTGGCCGGGCCTCTACTTCTGCCTATAGTGAGCGAAATTGGTCCCGGAGCGGCCCGTTGTGCGCCAGTTGTCCCCTTGGCCCCGACCGCCTAAATCAGGCCGGACAACGAGGATCATTCATGCAGGCTTCCCAGAACAGCTCGCCGGTCTGGCACGGCACCACGATTTTGACGGTCCGCAAGGGCGGCACGGTGGTGGTCGGCGGCGACGGCCAGGTCTCGATCGGCCAGACCGTGATCAAGCACAACGCCCGGAAGGTCCGGAAACTCGGCAAGGGCGACGTCATCGGCGGCTTTGCCGGCGCAACGGCCGACGCCTTCACGCTGTTTGAGCGTCTGGAAGCCAAACTCGAGCAATATCCGGGGCAATTGACCCGGGCCGCGGTCGAGCTCGCCAAGGACTGGCGCACCGACCGTTATTTGCGGCGGCTGGAGGCCATGATGATCGTGGCCGATAAGGACGTCTCCCTAGTGCTGACAGGCACCGGCGACGTGCTGGAGCCCGAAGCCGGCGTGATGGCGATCGGCTCCGGCGGGAATTACGCGCTGGCAGCCGCCCGCGCCCTGCTCGACACCGACAAGGACGCCGAGACCATCGTCCGCCGCTCCCTCGACATCGCCGCCGACATCTGCGTCTACACCAACCGCAATGTAACCGTCGAAGCGCTGTCGGCCGGGTAGGACTTGGCCCTCGCCTACACCTTCCGCCCGATGACCGCGGACGACCTGCCGCTGATCCGGCGATGGCTGGGCGAGGCACATGTGCGGGACTGGTGGGGCGATCCGGACGAGCAGTTCGCGCTCGTGAGCGGCGATCTTGATGAGCCTGCAATGGACCAGTTCATCGTGTTGGCCGACCGCAAGCTGTTCGGCTATCTTCAATGCTACCGCCTGACCGCCTGGAATACGGGTCTTGGGCCGCAACCGGAGGGCACCCGTGGCATCGATCAATTCATCGGCGAAAGCGGCATGATCGGGCGCGGGCACGGTTCGGCATTCATCCGCCAATTCGCCGACGCGCAGTTGCGGCAGGGCCTGCCGCGCATCGTCACTGATCCTGATCCGCTCAACGCGCGCGCCGTGCGTGCCTATGAGAAGGCCGGCTTTGTCCGCGACCGCATCGTCGAGACGCCCGACGGCCCGGCGCTGCTGATGGTGCGCGCGCCATGACGCTGGCAACCACGCATGAGAGCAGGGCCGCGTTTCCGCCGCTCGCCTGGGTCGGCATCGCGCTGCTGCTGCTGGCGATGCAGGCCTCGATCCTGCTCGCGATGGGCCGGGTGCCGATCTGCACCTGCGGCTACGTCAAGCTGTGGCATGGCGTGGTGAACAGCTCGGAAAATTCGCAGCACATCGCCGACTGGTACACCTTCTCGCACATCCTGCACGGCTTCCTGTTCTATGGCTTGACTTGGCTGCTGTTCGCGCGGCTGCCATTCGTGTCTCTATCCTGGCCCGCGCGCCTGATCATCGCAATGCTGATCGAAGGCGCCTGGGAGATCGTCGAGAACTCGCCTTTCATCATCGAACGCTACCGCGCCGGCACGATCTCGCTGGATTATTTCGGCGACAGCATCGTCAATTCGGTCTCTGACAATCTGTCCATGATGCTGGGCTTCCTCGCGGCGCGCCTGCTGCCTGTATCAGTGACCGTTCTGCTCGGGCTCGCCTTCGAAATCATGCTGGCGCTCCATATTCGCGACAATCTGACGCTCAATATCCTGATGCTGATCCATCCGATCGAAGCCGTGAAACAATGGCAATCGGGTCCGCCGATCATCTGACGGCAAAAAAAGCGGCTTGTCCCGCCCCGCATCTGATCCTAGCTAAGGTCCCATGACAGACTTCTCCCCCCGCGAAATTGTTTCCGAACTCGACCGTTTCATCGTCGGCCAGGCCGATGCCAAGCGCGCCGTCTCGATCGCGCTGCGCAACCGCTGGCGGCGGCAGCAACTCGAAGGTTCCTTGCGCGAGGAGGTGCTGCCGAAGAACATTTTGATGATCGGCCCGACCGGCGTCGGCAAGACCGAGATCGCGCGGCGGCTCGCCAAGCTGGCCAACGCGCCGTTCCTGAAGGTGGAAGCAACGAAATTCACCGAGGTCGGCTATGTCGGCCGCGACGTCGAGCAGATCGTGCGCGATCTCGTCGAGGTCGCGATCGCCCAGGTCCGCGAGCGCAAGCGCAAGGACGTGCAGGCACGCGCGCAGCTCGCCGCCGAGGAGCGCGTCCTCGACGCCCTGGTCGGCGCCAATTCCAGCGCGGCGACGCGGGACTCCTTCCGCAAGAAGCTGCGCGCGGGCGAGCTCAACGACAAGGAAATCGAGATCGAGACGCAAGGCGGCGGCAGCGGCTTTCCGATGTTCGAGATCCCGGGCATGCCCGGCGCGCAGATGGGCGCGGTCTCGATCGGCGACATCTTCGGCAAGCTGGGCGGACGCAGCAAGACGCGGCGGCTGACGGTGGAGAGCTCGCACGAGATCCTCGTCAACGAGGAATCCGACAAGCTGCTCGACAGCGATCAGTTGACGCTGGAGGCGATCAGCGCGGTCGAGAACAACGGCATCGTGTTTCTGGACGAGATCGACAAGATCTGCGCCCGCGAAGGCCGCGCCGGCGGCGACGTCTCGCGCGAGGGCGTGCAGCGCGACCTGCTGCCGCTGATCGAGGGCACCACGGTCTCGACCAAGCACGGCGCGGTGAAGACCGACCACATCCTGTTCATTGCCTCCGGCGCCTTCCACGTCGCCAAGCCGTCCGATTTGTTGCCGGAACTGCAGGGCCGCCTGCCGATCCGCGTCGAGCTGCAGGCGCTGACCCGCGACGACATGCGTCGCATCCTGACCGAGCCCGAGGCCTCGCTGATCAAGCAATATATCGCGCTGATGCAGACCGAGGGCGTCACGCTCGACATCACCGACAACGCCATCGACGCGCTGGCGGACGTCGCAGTGGCCGTCAATTCCACCGTCGAGAACATCGGCGCGCGGCGGCTGCAGACCGTGATGGAGCGGGTGCTGGACGAGATCTCCTTCACCGCCCCCGACCGCAGCGGCGAGACCGTCAGGGTCGATGCCGATTTCGTGCAGAAGCACGTCGGCGACCTCGCCAAGAACGCCGATTTGAGCCGGTTCATTTTGTAAATCCGGGCGGCCGCGCTATGGATGCGGCGTGACCGCACGCATCCTGCAAAACCCCTGGCGCATCCTGCTCGCCGTCAACGCCGCGATCATCGTCGGCGTCTTCGTTCACAAGATCCATCTGCCGCCTTACGTCCCCTACATCCACCTCCTCGTCGACTATCATTTCGGCTTCATCAAGCGCGCGCTGATCGGGGCGATCGTCGCGCTGTTCACCGACAAGGTGCCGCTATGGCTGGTGTTCGCGCTCGGCGGCGCGACATGGCTGGTGACGCTGGGACTGTACGCAAGACTATTCCAGACGACGTTCGGCTTCACCGCGAAGACATTGCCGCTGTTCGTCTTCATCGCGGGCTCGCCGTTCTTCCTCAAGAACTTCATGCACACGCTCGGTCATTTCGACATCTATGGCTGCGCGCTGGCGATCGTCCTGCTGCTGGTGCCGGCCGGCTCGCTGCTGTTCGTGGCGCTGGCTGCGCTGTTCTCGATCGTTCTCGTCCTGATCCACCACATCCATCTCCTGATGTATGTGCCGACCATCATCACCATCGTCATGATCAGGCATTATCTGACGCACGGCTGCGATCGCACCAATGTCGCGTTCGGTATCATCGCCCTGCTTGCCGTCTCCGCGCTGTTCTTCGCCGCGCAATTTTGGGGAACGATGCCGATCCCGGAGGCGGATTTCGTCGCCTATCTGAAGAGCCGGATGGCCGATCCGTCCCGGACCGACCTGCTGCAGTTTGCCTACATCTGGTATCAGCCGCTGGCGAAGGAGATTTCCGACACCTGGGGCCGCCTACCGCACAACATCCTCGGCGTGCCCGTGTTCTTGCTGCTGATCTGGCTGCACACTCCGCTGTGGCGCTATTTTGCGGACCTGATCGGCGCGCTCGCAAACGACACGCATCGCCGTCTCGTGGTCGCGGCGCTCGCCGGCGTCAGCCTCGCCTGTCTCGTGATGTTCGCGATGGTGTTCGACTATTCGCGCTGGATCTCGAACTGGGCGGTCTGCATGTTCCTGATCCTGCACGCGGTGAAGATGCTACCCGCAGTTCGCGAGACGCCGCTGATTCCGGCGGAAGATCAGAAGACAAATATCTTCGGTCTGATCCTCACGCTGATCCCGCGCGTCGGAATCGTGCGGCCTTTCTAGCCAAGCATGATCCGGTCGGAAAACCGGGGCCCACTTTTCCGGATCATGCTCCCTAATATCTCGCCCGCCTGATCCGCACGTAAAGCGCGCCCTCGCCGCCATGGCCGATACCGGCTTCTTCGAACCCCACGACGAACGCGCGGAATTCCGGCAGGCTCAGCCATTCCGGCACCTGACGGCGGAGCACACCGCTTTCGCCGCCGCTGCGGCCCTTGCCGGTGATGACGAGCACGAAAGTCAGGCCGTCATGATGCGCGCGGTGCAGGAAGCCGCTCAGAGCGCGATGGGCCCGCATCTGGGTCATGCCGTGCAGATCGAGCCGCGCCTCGATCTCGCTGCGCCCGCGCGACAACTTGGTGCGCTCGCGCTTGCCGAGCGGCGCCAGCGGCGGCACCGCCGGCTTCGCTGCACGCGCCGCCGGGGCAGCGGCAATCGGACGTGGCGATGGCGCAGGCCGCGTGGCGGGCGCTGCGGGGGAAGGCTCAGAGCGCGGCGCAGCTTGCGCCTTCGCCGCACGAGGCTTCCTCAGCGGCTTGACCTGCTTTGCGATCGTATCCCACAGCGCGCGCTCTTCTTCGCTCAGCGCGCGACGGCGCGGCGAGGGACGAGGCTCCAGCACGGGCGGACGGGACGATCGCTTCATTGCTGCCGATGGGAACGACTTTTCACCGGCCGCCGCGGCTCCTGAACTGGCTCGATCACGGGACGCGGCACCGGCAGCGGGACTGGACCAGCGACAGCGACCGTCTCGCTCTTGCTTTGCGCCACGGCTGCCGCCGGCTTGTCCTTCGCAGGATCGGTTTGCGGAAACAGTTTTGCAATTTTCTCCGAGGGCCGCGGATCCGGCACAGGCAGCCGCGCGCCGCGCGCCGTGGGATCGAGGCCCTTCGGCACCAGCATCACGAAATGCATGGCATGGCGCAGCCGCCCGGAGACGCGGCCGGCCTCCTGACCCGCGCCGAAATAGAGATCTGCGCGCGCCGGCCCGATGATGGCCGAGCCGGTGTCCTGCGCGATCATCAACCGATGGAACGGCGTCTTCGCGCGTTCGGAATCGATCGGGAGCTCGCCTTCGATAAAAAACGGAGTGCCGTAGACGTGGAGCGACTTGTCGACCGCGATCGAACGTCCGGCCGTCAGCGGAATGCCCTGCGCGCCGACCGCCTCTTCCTTGTCGGACAGATTGACCTCGCGGAAGAAGATGTAGGAGCGGTTCTGGCGGCGCAGCTCCCTGGCACCGTCAGGGGTCTGGGCCATCCACTCCCTGATCTTCTGCATCGACATCTCTTCCTTCGGAATGATGCCGCGCTCGATCAGGATGCGACCGACCGCCGTGTAGGCATAGCCGTTATAGGCGTCGTAATTGAGCCGGACCGTGCCGCCGTCGTCGAACTTGATCCGCGCCGAGCCCTGGATCTGGGCGAACAGCAGATCGGTCGGGTCCTTCAGCCAAGCGATCTCGAGTCCGCGGCCGGCGATCTTGCCGTCCTCGATCTCGGCGCGGTCATAATAGGGTACGAGCTTGCGGCGGCCGATCTTGCGATAGACCGGGCCCTTGTTGGGCAGGCTGACCGAATCCTGCTTGTAGCCGCGCACGAACAGGTTCGAGGGGCGGCGATAGACCGGGACGTTGTAGACCTCGGTCTGCGTGCGCGATCCCTCCAGCACCGGCTCGTAATAGCCGGTGACGAAACCGTCGGGCTCGCCGAGGCGCGAGATCCGCAGCGGTGCAAAATTCTCTTCGAAGAAGGTTTTGGCTTTGGCGTCGTCGGCAAGCTCGAGCGACTTGGCGACCCGGCAGGGTTCGCCCAGCGAGGCGCCTAAAGCCTTGGGTTCGGGAGCGCCGGTCTGCGCGCTGATTGGACGGCAGCTCGCGCGAAAGGGCTTGTAGGCGGCGAGATGATTGTCGTCGCTCCAGCCCTTCACGTCGGCCCAGGCCAGCGGCAGATATTGCGCGCCGGGAATCTCGAACGGCAGGGGAAGCTGCGGATACGGCAAGGCGCGCGACGGCGCGGCAGGCAATTCCGGGAGATGATGGTGATGGCTGCGATAGTGGCGCCGCGCCGCCTCGGCGCCGAGTGAAAACGACGACAGCGCGACGGCACCTGCGCAAAGCGCCGTCGCGCTGGTCTTCAGGAAAACCTTAATTCGCGCTTCCGGTGCCAACCAGCTTCCAGTTCGGATCGCGAGAGGTGATGTCGCGGGCGAAAGTCCAGATGTCGGTGATGTCGGCGACCGTGTCGGCGCTGCCGTCGACGATGTTGCCGGCCTTGTCTCGGGTGGCCGAGATCATCTGCGAGACGAAGCGGATCGTGAGCTGGGCGGTGCGGTCGCGCAGCTCGGCGCCGACGAGCTCGGCCTTGTCGATCGAGACAAAGCGCGTCTCGGTCTTCTGCTCGTTCTTCTCGCGCTCCTTGATCGCGGCGTCGAAGCTTTCATAGACCTCCGACGACAGCAGGTCGCGCAGCGCGCGGCGGTCGCCATTGGCAAAGGCCAGCACGATCATCTCATAGGCGCCGCGGGCGCCGGAGATGAAATGGCGCGGATCGAAGGTGGAATCCTTTTCGACGATGGAGTCGAGACCCTGGGCGAGCACGGTGCCCGGCTCGGTCAGGCCCTTCCAGCGGTCGGAGGGCGGGGTCGGCTCGGCCGTCGGCGCCAAGGGGGCCTGGTCGATGACCTTGCCCGGCATGGTGACGACGTTCTTGTCCTGGGCACCCTGGAGCGCGTTGCGGTCGAACGGCGGCCGCTCGTTGCCGGTGCGCTGCCCCAGCACGCTGCGCAGCCTCAGAAAGATGAAGACCGCCAGCGCCAGGAAGATGATGGTGTAGATGTCCACGTCGTATTCGCTTTCTGGTCGTCTGTAGAAGGGGCCGTCTCGAAGGGTCGTGCCGGGAAAATCGATCCGGCCAGTAGACCGTTCCATACCGGAACGGCAAGTCTACATCACCATTTCGGGTCCGCGCGTCAGGTCCGTGGGATGTAGGCACGAAATCTTGCCCGGCCAATGGCGCCTTTTGGCACAGCACCGAGTGTAGCGCGTTTTATGCTTAAGGGGAAACCCGATCCTGCCCGGAAATCGCGCATCTTCAATCGTTTAAGCCGCGGTTGCGCTGGATCGGTGGGATGGACGCCACAGTTGTGGGCGTGGCCGGAATTCCCCATCCGGGACCGTTCGTCCTTGTGGAACGAGGTAGCCCTATGTTAGCCAACCGCCGCGAAATTCAGCCCAATCGGGTAAGGAGACACTCTTATGACCAACGGTAACGGCACCCCTCCCGAGGCGGCCCAGGCTCCCCAGCTCAACGTCCTGGCGCAATATACCAAGGACCTCTCCTTCGAAAACCCGAATGCGCCCAGCTCGCTCCAGCAGCAGAGCCAGCCGCCCCAGATCAACATCCAGATCAATGTCAGCGCCAACAACCTCAGCGAACAGGAGTTCGAGGTGACTTTGTCAGTCGAGGGCAAGGCCGAGACCGCCGGCAAGATCATGTTCTCGTTCGAGCTCGCCTATGCCGGCGTGTTCCGCATCTCCAACGTGCCGAAGGACAATTTGCATCCGCTGGTCATGATCGAATGCCCGCGCCTGCTGTTCCCGTTCGCCCGTGAGATCATCGCCACTGCCGTGCGCGACGGCGGGTTCCCGCCTTTGATGCTGGATCCGGTCGACTTCGTCGGCCTCTATCGTCAGAACATGGAGCGGCAAATGGCCGCTCAGCCGGGCGGCCAGGCTTAACCAGCCGAAGCGACCGCTGGAGCGGGCAAGAACTCGTTCCAGATCGCCTTGTCGCCGAGCGTTGCGATGAAGGCCCGGTGGGCCTCGCGCTCGGCGTCTGAAATCCGCGGTGGAAGCGGCGCCGGCCGTTGACGCCGGGGCGCATCGGCAGCCCCATTGGCGCGAGTTTCCTCGGATTCCGAAGCCAGCAGCAGCTGCGATTGCCGCGCCCCGACCAGATCCACATAGACTTCCGCAAGCAACTCGGCGTCGAGCAATGCGCCGTGCTTGGTGCGGCGTGAATTGTCGATCGCATAGCGTGAGCAGAGATCGTCGAGCCGGTTCGACACGCCGGGATGCTTGCGCCGTGCCAGCAGCAGCGTATCGACCAGCCGCTCGCGCGGGATCGCCGCGCGCTTGATCCGGTCGAGCTCGGCATTGATGAAGCTGATGTCGAACGAGGCATTGTGGATCACCAGCGGCGCGTCGCCGATGAATTCCAGAAAATCGTCGACGACCTCGTGGAACAGCTGCTTCGTCGCCAGAAACTCGGCCGACAGCCCGTGCACCGCAAAAGCTTCTGCTGGCATATCCCTTTCGGGATTGATGTAGACGTGGAAACTTTGTCCCGTCGGCATGCGATTGAGCATCTCGACGCAGCCGATTTCGACCAGGCGGTCTCCCCGCAGCGGGTCGAGGCCGGTGGTTTCGGTGTCGAGAACGATTTCGCGCATGATCTGAAAAGCCGTGTCAGGCGGCGAATCAGGCGCGCCGCTGCGGCATCTTAACGACCTCAGCCAGGATGTGCGCGATTTGGGCGCGCACCGGCTCGAGTCCGTGTGACGTATCCACCACGAAATCGGCACGCTTGCGCTTTTCCGCGTCGGGTGTCTGCTTGGCGATGATGGCGTCGAGCTTGGCCTCGTCCATGGTGCCGCGCGCCAGCACGCGCTCGCGCTGCAGTTCCGGAGACGTGGTTACGACGACCACGGCATCGACCCTCGTCTCGCCGCCCGTCTCGAACAGCAGTGGAATGTCCAGCACCACCACCGGCGCGTTGGCGGCTTCGGCGTCAGCGAAGAATTTCTTCCGGGAAGCGCCTAGCATCGGATGGACGATCTGCTCCAGCTGCTTGATGGCGGCAGGATCGTGCACCACACGCGCCGAGAGTTTTGGCCGATCGACCTTGCCGTTCGCGGTGGTGCCGGGGAAGGCCGCCTCGATCGCGGGCGCAGCCTCACCCTCATAGAGCTGATGGACGGCCGCATCGGCATCGTAGACAGGGACGCCAGCCTCCGCGAATAATTTCGCGGTGGTCGATTTGCCCATCCCGATCGAGCCGGTCAGTCCCAGGATCCGCATCAGCACCCAGCCATATCTGCCATTCACACCGCAACTAGCCGCTCGCGCCGCAGGAACGCAAGCAGCGACAGCAGCGGCAAACCGAGAATGGTGAAGTGGTCGCCCTCGATGCGCTCGAACAAATGGATACCCAGGCTTTCGAGCTGATAGCCTCCGACGCTGGTGGTGACGGCATCGCCGGCGATGTCGAGATAGGCCGAAAGCTCGGCCTCCGTCATCTGCCGCATGGTGAGGCGCGCGACCGAGATGTCCTCGAAGATGATCTCGCCGTCGCGTGCTATCGCCACGGCGGAATTCAGCTCATGGCTATGGCCGGAGAGATCGCGCAGTTGCGCCAGCGCCTGGGCGCGGCCCGCAGGCTTGTTGAAGAGGCGATCGCCAAGCGCCAGCGTTTGATCCGCACCGATGACGGTGCTTCCGGCGTGATGGGTCGAGACTGCCTTGGCCTTTTCGCGCGCCAGCAGCAGGGCAATCTCGCGCGGATCAGAAAGCCCGGAGGCGGCCTGGATCTCGCGCTCGTCGATATCAGCCGTGATCGCCTTGAACTCGAGCCCGGCATTCGCCAGCAGCATCTTTCGCGCGCTGCTCTGCGAGGCCAGGATCAACGAAGATTTGCCGAGCCACAGACCCATCGCGAAACTATCCCAAAACTATTCAGAAGGCCGGTTACGCTGGCGATCGCTGTAGAGTTTCATGATCGCCGCGGCGGTTTCCTCGATCGAGCGCCGCGTGACGTCGAGCAGCGGCCAATCGTGCTTGGCGCTCAGCTTGCGGGCAAATGCGACCTCCTCGGCGACCGACTGCTTGTCGGTATAGGTGTCGCTGCTGGAATCGGCGCCCATGGAGAGCAAGCGGTTCGTGCGCACCTGGATCAAGCGTTCTGGCGTCGCATGCAAGCTCACCACCAGCGGTCGCGTCAACGTTTCCAATTGCGACGGCACCGGAATGCCGGGAACCAGCGGCACGTTGGCAGTGCGGATGCCTCGGTTGGCAAGATAGATCGACGTCGGGGTCTTGGAGGTGCGGGAGACACCGACGAGCACCACGTCCGCATCGTCGAGCCCTTCGACATGCTGGCCGTCATCGTGGATCATCGTGTAGTTCAACGCGTCGATGCGCTTGAAGTATTCGGCGTTGAGCACGTGCTGGGCGCCGACCCGGCCGGTCGTGGCAGCTCCGAGATAGGCCTCGAACAACTGCATCACCGGGCCGATGATCGACAAGCTCGGAACATTGATTCCTTTGCACTTGTCCTCGAGCCTGGAGACCAGATCCTTCTCGAGCAGCGTGAACAATACGATTCCCGGTGCTTCCTCGATCTCGTCGAGCACGCGATCGAGCTGTTTCTGGCTGCGCACCAGCGGATAGACGTGTTCGACCGGCGTGACGTTGGCGTACTGGGCGGCAACGGCGCGCGCGACCGTGATCAGCGTCTCACCGGTGGAATCGGACACGAGGTGCAGATGGAAATAATTGTTCGAGGTCGGCACAAAAGCCCTTTGTATGAAGTCGGTGTGGTTTGTGGATTTCTGTGGACCTTAACCGCTCGGAAAGGGATGTGCGACACCGGGGGCGGGACAAGTGCCGATTTTCTTCACACCACTGCCCCTGAGAACAACTTCGACGCCCTGCCGAAAGGGAAACGGGATTGCGTCGATAACCCTCTTGATAAGCTGCCGACAGAAACGCGCAAGCCTTTGAAGCTGACCGACTTATCGAGAGCGGCCAGAGCGATCAGGGATATGTTGATGGATGTGAACAAGCGCGTGTGAACGGGCGGACGGAAATGTGTGAGTCCAATTCACCGTCACATAGACTCAAACCTTAAGAATCTAAGATTCTTATTGGAGAAGGGCGCTACGGACGGATATGTGTGCAGGCAAGACCTTAACGACTCCTTACTATCCCCAGCGTTCCCCTCCGCTGGGCAGGAATCCGGACCCCAGACATGTTTGAAGACGTCTATCTCTGGATCAAGGCGCTGCATGTGATCGCCGTCATCTCCTGGATGGCGGGCATGCTCTATTTGCCACGGCTATTCGTTTATCATTGCGAGGCCGAAATCGGCTCGAAGCAGTCGGAAACGTTCAAGGTCATGGAACGGCGGCTGTTCAAGGCCATCATCAACCCCGCCATGATCGTGACCTGGCTCGCCGGGCTTTATCTCGCCTGGGCCGGACACTGGTTCACTTTCGGCTGGCTGCACGTAAAACTGGCACTGGTCCTAGCGATGTCCGCGGTCCACGGCTTTTTTTCGCGCTGGTTGAAGGATTTCGCGGCGGACCGACGCCCCCGGAGTCAGAAATTCTATCGGATTATCAACGAAGTGCCGACTGCCTTGATGATTCTGATCGTCATCATGGTGATCGTGAAGCCGTTCTAGGCAGGGTCGTGAACAATCGCTCAGTGCTTCTGCTTGCGGAGTGTGAGGCGATTTTCTATATTAGCAATATCCCACCCAACGCAGGCGGATGTGGTTGTGTCTGAGCTTTCCAGAGGCCGGACACCCCATCAGGTTTGAAGCCTCACCGGCACTCTCCTTGCCAGACCTGCGGACCTTGCCTTTTCGCGTCCGCATTTCAGAGCCTCCTCGCACCCCCTCCCCAGGTTACCCCACAGGACCACCCCAATGCGGGAAATCAAACTCCAGGACCTCAAGTCGAAGACGCCGGCCGAGCTCGTCTCGTTCGCGGAAGAGAACGGGGTCGAGAATGCCAGCACCATGCGCAAGCAGGAGCTGCTGTTCGCCATCCTCAAGCAGCTTGCGCTCGCTGAGACCGACATCGTCGGCGAAGGCGTCGTCGAGGTTCTCTCCGATGGCTTCGGCTTCCTCCGCTCCCCCGATGCGAATTATCTGCCGGGACCGGACGACATTTACGTTTCGCCCTCGCAGATCCGCCGTTTTGGCCTGCGCACCGGCGATACCATCGAAGGCCACATCCGTAGCCCGAAAGAGGGCGAGCGCTATTTCGCGTTGCTGAAGGTCAACACGCTCAATTTCGAGGACCCGGAAAAGGCCAAGCACAAGGTCAATTTCGACAACCTCACGCCGCTGTTTCCGAATCAGCGCTTCCGCATGGAAATCGACGACCCGACGCGGAAAGACCTGTCTGCAAGGGTTATCGACATCGTCGCGCCGATCGGCAAGGGCCAGCGCGCGCTGATCGTCGCGCCGCCGCGCACGGGCAAGACCGTGCTGATGCAGAACATCGCGCATTCGATCGCGCATAATCATCCCGAGTGCTATCTGATCGTGCTCCTGATCGACGAACGTCCGGAAGAAGTCACGGACATGCAGCGCTCGGTGAAGGGCGAGGTGGTGTCCTCGACCTTCGACGAGCCGGCGGTGCGCCACGTCCAGGTCGCTGAGATGGTGATCGAGAAGGCCAAGCGTCTGGTCGAACATGGCCGCGACGTCGTGATCCTGCTGGACTCCATCACGCGCCTCGGCCGCGCCTACAACACGGTGGTGCCGTCATCGGGCAAGGTGCTGACCGGCGGTGTCGATGCCAACGCGCTGCAGCGGCCGAAGCGGTTCTTCGGCGCCGCCCGCAACATCGAAGAGGGCGGCTCGTTGACGATCATCGCGACCGCGCTGGTCGATACCGGCAGCCGCATGGACGAAGTCATCTTCGAAGAGTTCAAGGGCACCGGCAACTCGGAGCTGATCCTCGACCGCAAGGTTTCGGACAAGCGGACCTTCCCGGCGATCGACATTTCGCGCTCCGGCACCCGCAAGGAAGAGCTGATCACCGATCCGGTGGTCCTGAAGAAGATGTACGTGCTCCGCCGCATCCTGAACCCGATGGGGACGATGGACGGAATCGACTTCCTGCTCGACAAGCTGCGCTCGACCAAGAGCAATTCCGAGTTCTTCGACTCGATGAACACCTGATTGCAGTGCAACATGATCAAAGGGCGCCTCCGGGCGCCCTTTTTTCGTTGTGCGGCTTTGCTGCAGCGAAGGTGCAACACGGCGGGGTTTTCGTCGCTTGGACTACATGTCGTCTAACATATTGATATAGTTGTTGAATGATTTGATAGAGGAGCGCTGCTCATTCCGTTGGGAGTGGCTTTTGCAGCAGACGCTCGCGAATTGGTGCATCGCAACATAGGTTTTGCTGCAGGAATTGGTGCAGCAAAATCACGCGATTTGTCGGCCAAAACGGACGTTTGCCTTTTTCCTGTCAGCCGGACAAATAGGCCATGCATCCGCGAGACCACACGATCTTTGCACTGTCGTCCGGCCGTCCGCCAAGCGCGCTTGCGGTGGTGCGCGTCTCCGGGCCATGCGCCAGCCTGGCGCTGACGACGCTGGCGGGCAAGCTGCCGGCGCCGAGACAGGCCAGCCGCCGGCTGCTTCATGACGGCGCGGGCCGGCCGATCGACGATTCGGTGGTGTTGTGGTTTCCAGGCCCCGCCAGCGCGACTGGCGAGGACGTCGCCGAATTTCACGTCCATGGTGGTCGCGCGGTGCTGGCCGCACTCCTCACCGCTATGTCCGCCATTCCGAATATGCGGGCCGCCGAGCCCGGCGAATTCACCCGGCGCGCCTTCGAGAACGGCAAGCTCGATCTGACCGAGGCGGAGGGCCTCGACGATCTCATTCATGCCGACACCGACCGCCAGCGCCGCCAGGCGTTAAGGCAGTTGCAGGGCCTCCTCGGCAATCGCGCGCGCGACTGGCGCGAGCGCATCATCGAGGCTTCGGCTCTGATCGAGGCCGGCATCGATTTCTCCGACGAGGGCGATGTACCCGCCGAGTTGATGGCGCCTGCCGTGAAGGCGATCAGTGCGCTGCACGACGAAATCGCAGAAGTCCTTGCGGCACAGGGACAAGCTGAACGTTTGCGCGACGGCTTGGTGGTCGCGATCGCCGGCGAGCCGAATGTCGGCAAGTCGACGCTCATCAACCAGCTCGCGCGCCGCGACGTCGCGATCGTCTCGCCGCATGCCGGCACGACACGCGATGTGATCGAGGTGCAGCTCGATCTCGATGGCTACCCCGTCACGGTGATCGACACCGCCGGCATTCGCGAGACTGACGATCCGGTCGAGCAGGAGGGTGTACGCCGGGCGCGAGCGCGAGCCGAAGACGCCGACCTCGTATTGTGGCTGGTGGAGGCTGGGCGCGCCGTCGACCAAGCCGCGATGCCGCTGCTGGGGAAGTCTGGCAACGCAAGCAGTCCCTCCGGCGGCTCGGTCTGGATCGTGCGCAACAAGATCGATCTCGGCGGGGTCGAGGACGTCGGCCTGCGCGGTGAATTCGGAATTGCGGCGAGCCGGGGGGACGGCATTCCCGAGCTGGTCGATGCCCTGGTGAAATTCGCCGCCGAGTTTTTCGGAACAACCGAGGGCGCGTTGGTAACCCGGGCCCGGCAGCGGGATTTGCTGCGCCGGGCGTCGGACAGCTTGCGCCGGAGTCTAGAGCTTGTAGAAGACGGCGAGGAGCTTGCCGCCGAAGAGCTGCGCGCCGCCGCCTATGCCTTGGGCCGGCTGCTGGGTCGGGTGGATGTCGAGGACGTCCTTGGGGCCATTTTCCAGAAATTCTGTGTTGGAAAGTAGAACTAGTTCTTCATTGTAGAACTAGCCTTTGTTCCAATTCTTCGTTTCACGTGAAACGCAGCCGGCGCTGTTCCGCGATGGCGCCTTTAAGGAGCTGGTGTGCGGAAGGGGCGCAATGTCGGGAGTACGGCTCTGCCGTTGGCCTTTCCAATCGTCCCCCTCACGGGTTGCGACCTACGGACCACGCGTTTCCCTTCATAATCCCCATTTTCCCCTCACTAAAAATGGTAATCTTTCCAAGGGCCATTCTACTGTGCATGGGGTTGTTTTTGCGGAAAACACTTGGGCTCCCCTTGCCTCGTTTCACGTGAAACAACCGCCCCCTCCAGTTTCCACTTCCGGCTTCCCTGCCTGTGAGTTAGAAGTCCGCCCATGCGAACAGAGCGAGAGAGCTTCGACGTCATCGTGATTGGCGGCGGCCACGCCGGCTGTGAGGCTGCGGCGGCCTCAGCCCGGATGGGCGCGGCGACCGCTTTGGTGACGCATCGTTTCTCCACGGTCGGCGCGATGTCCTGCAATCCCGCCATTGGCGGCCTCGGCAAGGGCCATCTGGTTCGCGAGGTCGACGCGCTCGATGGTGTGATGGGCCGGGTCGGCGACGCCGGCGGCATCCAATTTCGCGTCCTCAATCGCCGTAAGGGCCCCGCGGTCCGTGGTCCGCGCGCGCAGGCCGACCGGAAGCTCTATGCCGCCGCGATGCAGGCAGCGATCCGGGAGACCGAGGGTCTTTCCGTTGTCGAAGGCGAGGCGGAAGAGCTGATCGTGGTCGAGGGGCGGGTGACCGGCCTGCGCCTGGCAGACGGCCGCGAACTTCGGGCAGGGGCTGTCGTCGTCACCACCGGCACCTTCCTCCGCGGTCTGATCCATCTCGGAGAGAAGAACTGGCCGGCCGGCAGGGTTGGCGAGGCGCCGGCAATGGGTCTTTCAGCCTCCTTCGAGCGCGCCGGGTTCACGCTTGGACGGCTGAAGACAGGGACTCCGCCGCGTCTAGACGGCACGACGATCGACTGGTCGGCGGTCGAAAGGCAGCCGGGGGACGAGCCTCCGGAGCCGTTTTCGGTGATGACCGATCGGATCACGACGCCGCAGATCCAGTGCGGGATCACCCGGACCAATTCCGCCACCCACGACGTGATCCGGGCCAATGTCCATCGCTCTCCGATGTACTCCGGCCAGATCAAGAGCTCCGGACCGCGCTATTGCCCCTCGATCGAGGACAAGATCGTTCGCTTCGGCGATCGCGACGGTCACCAGATCTTTCTGGAGCCGGAAGGGCTCGACGACAGCACTGTCTATCCCAACGGCATCTCGACCTCGCTGCCGGAGGACGTTCAGCTCGCCATCCTCGCAACCATTCCCGGCCTGGAGCGAGTGAAGATGGTCCGGCCGGGCTATGCCATCGAATACGACCACGTCGATCCCCGTGAGCTCGATCCGACCCTCCAGACCAAGCGTCTGCGCGGCTTGTTCCTGGCCGGGCAGATCAACGGCACGACCGGATACGAGGAAGCCGCCGGCCAGGGCATCGTGGCCGGGCTGAACGCGGCGTTGGCGGCGAGCGGCGCCGCGCTGACGGTGTTCGACCGGGCGGAGGGCTATCTCGGCGTCATGATCGACGACCTCGTCACCCGCGGCATCAGCGAACCCTATCGGATGTTCACCTCCAGGGCCGAGTACCGGCTGACGCTGAGGGCCGACAATGCCGATCAGCGTTTGACCGAGAAGGGCATCGCGTTGGGATGCGTCGGGAGCGCCCGGACCGTGCATCATCGCGCCAAGATGGACGCCCTGAACGCCGCCCGGACGCTCTCGAAGTCGCTCACGATCACTCCGAACGAAGCGATCAAGCACGGTCTGTCCCTGAACCGGGACGGCCAGCGGCGGTCGGCCTTCGAGCTGATGGCCTATCCCGACATCGGCTGGAGCCAGGTCCGTGCGATCTGGCCGGAGCTCGCCGCCATTGATCCCGTCATTGCCACCCATCTCGAGATCGACGCGAAGTACGACGTCTATCTGGAGCGCCAGAGCGCCGACGTGGAAGCCTTCAGGCGAGACGAGGGGATGGTGCTGTCCGACGTCGATTACCAGCAGGTCCCCGGTCTCTCCAACGAGGTGAGGGCCAAACTGGAGAAGGCGCGGCCGTTCACCGTTGGCCAAGCCGGTCGAATCGACGGCATGACGCCGGCGGCCCTCGGTATCCTTGCGGCCTATCTTCGCCGCGAAGCGCGGAAGACTTCCAAAGCAATCGCATAGGTTTCACGTGAAACAGCGCGGGCCGGGCGGCGGCAGATCGTCATCAGGAAAACCCCCGGCGGGTGAGGGTGCCGGTCGTCGCTCCGACCCGGCGCCAACCCGGCCGAAGATCGACAAGGCCAGCGCCAACGATCGATCCCTGGACGCCGTGATCGCGGCCGACAAGGTTGCGGCGCTCAAGCTCGCGCCCGTTTCACATGAAACCGAGGCCCGGCTCGATCGCTACATCGCACTGCTCCGGGAGTGGCAGGCCAAGACCAACCTAGTCGCGCCCTCGACATTGCCGCATCTCTGGACCCGGCACATCGCCGATTCGCTTCAGCTCGTCGCTCTCGCCCCGTCCGCCCAACGCTGGGCCGACCTCGGCAGCGGCGGCGGCTTTCCCGGAATCATCCTGGCCTGCGCCATGGCAGGAACGGCCGGCGCGAGCGTCCATCTGGTCGAGCGAATCGCCAAGAAGGCGGCCTTCCTGCGCGAAGCCGTCCGCATAACTACATCTCCCGGAGTCGTACATCTCGCTGAGATCGGGGATAATGTGGATAGAATCACCGGCCCGGTCGATTGCGTCACCGCGCGTGCGCTGGCTCCGCTACATCAACTTATCGGCTTTGCGGAGCCGCTGATGCGCCAGGGCGCAAAAGCGTTGTTTCTCAAGGGTCAAGATGTAGAGTCTGAATTGACCGAAGCTACTAAATATTGGAATATTCAGCCGCAGCTCCACCAAAGCCGAACAGGCGACGGTTGGATCGTCGAGCTGGCTTCCGTCGAGCGGCGCGGGTGAGGCGTCACGGGCTGAGTGGGGAATTTGCGATGAGCGTGATTGACGAGCCGCAGCAAGAACAGACCGCCGCCGTCCCGCAGGGCCATCCGCGCATCCTGGCGCTGGCCAATCAGAAGGGCGGCGTGGGAAAAACAACCACGGCGATCAATCTCGGCACGGCGCTCGCTGCGATCGGCGAACGTGTCCTGATCGTCGATCTCGATCCGCAGGGCAACGCCTCGACCGGCCTCGGCATCGATCGCCGCAATCGCTCCTGCTCGACCTATGACGTTCTTGTCGGGGAGGCGAGCCTGCGGGAAGCGGTGGTCTCGACGGCTGTGCCGCGGCTGCATATTGCGCCCTCGACCATGGATCTCTCCGGCCTTGAACTCGAGCTCGGCACCACGCCCGGTCGTGCGTACAAGCTCCGTGACGCGATCAGCGCGCTCAACAACAACGTCTCTCCCGACGCCGATTATACCTACGTACTGATCGACTGTCCGCCCTCGCTCAACTTGATCACCGTGAACGCGATGGCGGCTTCCGACGCGATCCTGGTGCCGCTCCAGTGCGAGTTCTTCGCGCTCGAAGGTTTGTCGCAATTGCTGCAGACGGTGGAGCAGGTACGCTCGACGCTCAATCCGAACCTGTCGATCCACGGCATCGTGCTGACCATGTTCGACTCGCGCAACAATCTCTCGAACCAGGTCGTTGCCGACGTCCGGCAGTTCATGGGCGAGAAGGTCTACAAGACCATGATCCCGCGCAACGTGCGCATCTCGGAGGCGCCGTCCTACGGCAAGCCGGTGCTGGTCTACGACCTCAAATGCGTCGGCAGCGAAGCTTATCTGCGGCTCGCCACCGAAGTAATCCAGCGCGAGCGCGAGCTGCGGACGACGCATTGATGTTGCCGTAGGGTGGGTTAGCCGAAGGCGTAACCCACCACTGTCGATCTCCGCGGAAACAGAAGAGGTGGGTTACGCCGAGCAGATACGCTTCGCGCATCTGCAGGGCTAACCCACCCTACGATTCGAAATTCAGTTCTGGAGTGCTGCAGCGTGAATCCAAGGGAGCTGGCGATGGCCGACGAAGCGCGTTCGCGATTGGGCCGGGGTCTTGCGAGTCTGATCGGTGACGTCGGGGGCGAGGCTCAGCATGTCGATCGGCCGCGCGCGCAGCGCAAGGTGCCGATCGAGTTCATCAAGCCCAATCCGCGCAACCCGCGCCGCACCTTTTCGGAAGCCGAGCTCAGGGAGCTTAGCGATTCGATCAGGCAGCACGGCGTGATCCAGCCGATCGTGGTGCGCCCGGTGAAGGGGGCGCAGGACCGCTTCGAGATCATCGCCGGCGAGCGGCGCTGGCGCGCCTCGCAAATGGCCGGCCTGCACGAAGTGCCGATCGTTCCCGTCGACATCAGCGACAGCGATGCGCTGGAGTTCGCGATCGTCGAGAACGTGCAGCGCGAAGACCTCAACCCGATGGAAGAGGCGCTCGGCTATCACGCGCTCGCCAACGAGTTCAAACGCAGCCAAGACGACATCGCCAAAGTCGTTGGCAAGAGCCGCAGCCACATCGCCAACATGATGCGGCTGACGAAGCTTCCTGCGGAGGTACAAGCGTTGATCACGAGCGGCGAACTGACCGCCGGTCACGCCCGCGCGCTGATCGGCGTGCCTGATCCGCTCGCGGCTGCCAAGCGCATCGTCGAAGAGGGCCTCAACGTCCGCCAGACCGAGGCGCTGGCGCATGAAGAAGGCGTACCGGAGCGCAAGCCGCAGAAGGCGCGCACGGGAGCGAAGGAAAAGGACCCTGATACGGTCGACCTGGAGAAGCGCGTCAGTGACGCGCTCGGGCTCAAGGTCACGGTGAGCCACCGCGATCCCGGCGGCTCTGTCCAGATCAACTACCGCAACCTCGATCAGCTCGACGAGGTCATGCGGCGGTTGGCAAAGGGCGCGGTGTAAGCCGCTTGGTGTCGTCCTGCGAAAGCCAGGACGACATGCCGATCGACAGGTCATTGCGAACGTAGCGAAGAACTCCAGAATCTTTCCGCGGAGAGATTCTGGATTGCTTCGTCGCAAGGGCTCCTCGCAATAACGAGGGGACAGAGCGGGTGCTCAGCCCCGCCGCTTCGCGTTCGCGGCGATCGCCATCAGCGTGCGCTGGGCGATGGCGGCGGCGAGGGTGGATTGCTTGCGGGTGTCGAGCGCGGCGGTCGCGAGCTGCTCGATGATGGCAGCGAGCCGCGCCACGCTGAAATTACGCAGTGCGGTTTCGACCGCGGGCTTCCGCGAAAAATGCAGGCGCGGGTAGCCGCTGTCGAGCACTGCGGAAGTGGGCGTGCCGTCGGCGATTGCGAGCGCGGATTTGTGCAGCCACGCCGCCTGACGCTGCGCCGCAGAAATGATCACGCCGGGGTAGGTGCCGGCGATCATGGCTTTGGCAAACTCGTTCTCGACGATCTCGGGCCGGCCGGCGAAGGCACCATCGACGATCGGATCGAGCTTCAGCTCCGACGCATCGGCGACGACAGCCATCACGTCATCCAGCGTGATCTCGCCCTTGCCATGGGCATAGAGCGTGAGCTTGCGCAGCTCGTTGCGGGAGGCCTGGCGGTCGCCGCCGAGGAACGACATCAGCGCCGCGCGGGCATCCTGCGCGATGCGCAAATTGGCGATGCGAAGCTCGTCTTCCATCAGCTTGGCGAGGTCGCGCTCGGTATCGGGATAGCAGGCGATCGCGACGGCCGTCTTGGCGCGTTCGCAGGCCTTGCGCAGTGGCGATTCCGGGCGCAGCTCGCCGGCCTCGATCACGATGCGGCAATCCTTGACGCCCATCTCCGCCAGCGTGTCGATAGCGCTCGCAAAGCTGCGCGAGCCGGCGCGCACCCGGATGGCGCGGCGGCCCCCGAACAGCGGCACCGTCATGGCTTCGTCGACGAGGCGCGACGGCTCGGCAGAGAGTTCGTCGCCGTCGACCTTGACCAGTGAAAAGGGATCGTTGAGATCGTCGACAGCCGAGGCGATCAGCGCATCCGCGCGTTCGCGGACCAGGCCGGCGTCAGGACCATAGAGCAGGATGATCGGACGGCCCGCATCGGGGCGGGCGAGAAAGGCGTCGATCTCTTTTCCGCGCAGCGCGACCATGTTGCCTGGGCTTCGTCATTCCGGGCGAACCGGGATGACGGGATGAATTAAGTGCCCGCGGTGAAGAACGAGGCGAGGCGAGTCGTGATGTTCTCTGCGATCTCGTTGGCGGCACGATCCTCGGCATCACGTATCGCGCGGTTGCGGCTGAAGCGCTGATAGGAGCCGGGCATGTCGTAGGACACGCGGGAGAACGTCGTGCCGGTCATCACCGACCTGCCGCTGACCACCTCGATCAGATTGTACTGGGCGTCGAGGCCGTAGTTTTCGCTGCTCGGCAGGCCGGTATTGGGATTGACGATCAGCGACGTCTTGCTGCTTGCGAAGCGGATCTCGAGGCGGTGGGTCGGCGGCATGCCGGTGGCGGTGCCATAGAGCTTGAAGGCCAGCGCGTTGCGGACCTCGACGCCGACGCGGGCCTCGCGCGACGCATTGGCCTTGGCGATCGGGGGCAGATCGACCCCCATCAGCTTTTCGCGCAGGCCGGGGGTGCCGTCGGTGTGCTCGGCATACATCGGGTGGAAGCAGCCGGCCGTCATGGCCGCCAGTGCGGCGACCGCCAGCAAGCGGGCTGCGATGCGGATCCTAGCCGACAACATTCACGATCCTCTTGGGGACGATAATCACCTTGCGGACGGGCTTGCCGTCCAAGGCCAGTTTTACCGCATCGAGGGCCAAAACGGCAGCCTCGATTTCCGGATTCTCGGCCGCTGTTGCAACTGTGACCTCGCCTCGCTTCTTGCCGTTGACCTGAACCACCAGGGTCACACTGTCTTCAACCAGCAAATCGCGTTCGATTTGGGGCCAATTGGCCTCGGAAACCAGCCCGCTGTGGCCCAGAACCTGCCAACACTCCTCGGCCAGATGCGGCATCATCGGGGAGAACAGCTGGACCAGGATCTGGCTGGCCTCCCGGATCGCCCAGGCCAAGTCTGGAGCCGGCTGGCCGGGACGCTGCAAGACCTCCGCAAACGAATTGGTGAATTCGCGGATATGGGCGAGGCAGACGTTGAAGTGCAGCCGCTCGATCCCGGTGGTGACCTTGTCCAGCGCGCCATGGGCGGCCTTGCGCAAGGCGGTGGCGTCCGGGCCGAAGCTGGCCGGCCGGGCCGCCGGCGCGGTCTTGCCGGGCTCAATTGAGTCGTTCACCAGCCGCCACAGCCGCTGCACGAACCGCGAGGCGCCCTGGACGCGCTCATCGCTCCAGATCACGTCGCGCTCGGGCGGGGAGTCCGACAGCATGAACCAGCGCGCAACGTCGGCGCCGTAGGTCTCGATGATGTCGTCGGGGTCGACCGTGTTCTTCTTCGACTTCGACATCTTCTCGATCGGGCCGATCTGGATGTCTTCGCCTGACGTCAGCAGCGTGGCGCGGCGACCGTTCGCGCCGGTCTCGACCTTCACCTCGACCGGCTGGACGTAGGTGCCGTCGGCCTTCTGGTAGGTCTCGTGCACGACCATGCCCTGCGTGAACATGCCGGCGAACGGCTCGTCCAGTGCGATGTGCCCGGTCGCCTTCATCGCACGGGTGAAGAAGCGGCTGTAGAGCAGATGCAGGATCGCGTGCTCGACGCCGCCGATATACTGGTCGACCGGCAGCATGCGGTTGGCGACCTCTGGCGTCGTCGGCGCGTTCTCGTTCCAGGGATCGGTGAAGCGCGCAAAGTACCAGGACGAATCCACGAAGGTGTCCATGGTGTCGGTTTCGCGGCTAGCCTTGCCGCCGCATTTGGGGCAGCTGACGTGCTTCCAGGTCGGGTGATGATCGAGCGCGTTGCCCGGCTTGTCGAAGCTCACATCCTCCGGCAGCACCACCGGGAGGTCGGCATCCGGCACCGGCACCACGTCACACCTCGGACAGTGGATGACAGGAATCGGGCAGCCCCAATAACGCTGGCGCGATATGCCCCAGTCGCGCAGGCGGAAATTCACCTGGCGCTCGCCGACCGGCGCGTTGCCGCGCAGCTCGCTCTCGAGACGCTTCGCCACCTCGTCCTTGGCCTGATCGATGGTCATGCCGTCGAGGAAGCGCGAATTGATCATGCGGCCGTCACCGTCATAGGCGGTATCGGTGATGACAAAGCTCTTGGGATCCTGGCCTTCGGGGCACACCACCGGCGTGTTGCCGAGAGCATACTTGTTGACGAAGTCGAGGTCGCGCTGGTCGTGTGCGGGACAGCCGAAAATGGCGCCGGTGCCGTATTCCATCAGCACGAAGTTGGCGACATGGACCGGCAGCTTCCAGCTTGGATCGAACGGGTGAACCGCGCGGATGCCGGTATCGAATCCCTGCTTCTCGGCGGTGTCGATGATCTCCTGCGCCGTGCCCATCCGCTTGATCTCGCCGATGAACTCGGCGAGCTTCGGATTCTTCGCGGCGGCCGCCTGTGCCAGCGGATGATCGGCCGAGATCGCCATGAATTTCGCGCCGAACAGCGTATCGGGGCGCGTCGTGAAAATCTTCAGTTCGCTCTCGCCGGCCGGCGTCGTCGCCGCGTCGAGCGCGAAACGGATCAGCAGGCCCTCGGACCGGCCGATCCAGTTGCGCTGCATCAGCCGCACCTTGTCGGGCCAGCGGTCCAGCGTATCCAGTGCCGACAGCAGCTCCTGCGAGTACTTCGTGATCTTGAAGACCCACTGGCTCATTTCCCGTTGTTCGACGACGGCGCCCGAACGCCAGCCTTTGCCGTCGATCACCTGCTCGTTGGCGAGCACGGTCATGTCGACGGGGTCCCAGTTCACCTTGCGCTTTTCGCGCTCGGCGAGGCCTTCGCGCAGGAAGTCCAGAAACAACTTCTGCTGGTGCTTGTAGTAGCTGGGATCGCAGGTCGCGATCTCGCGGCTCCAGTCCAGCGACAGCCCGATCGAGCGGAGCTGCTTCTTCATCGCGGCGATGTTGTCGTAGGTCCAGGCCTTCGGCGCCACCTTGCGCTCGATCGCGGCGTTCTCGGCCGGCAGGCCGAAAGCGTCCCAGCCCATCGGGTGCAGCACGTTGAACCCCTTTGCGCGCATGAAGCGGGCCAGCACGTCGCCGAGCGTGTAATTGCGGACATGGCCGATATGGATGCGCCCCGACGGGTAGGGGAACATCTCCAGCACATAGTATTTCGGCCGCGGATCGTCGTTCTTGGAGACGAAGATCGCCTGTTGGTCCCAGGCGGCTTGCCAGCGCGGTTCGGCGTCGCGGGCGTTATAGCGTTCGGAGGTCATGGAATCGTTGGGTTTTCGTGGATCTGGGCCGTCTAAAGACGGCGGACTAGGCCATAGAAGTCCTCAAGGGGTCAATGGGTTGCCGCAATTCGGGAACCTTCGGCGCTGCACCGCATAACTACTGAGGCCGCGTTGGGGCGTGATTAAGGGGTCGATGCGAGTTTGCGACTGACCAGAATTCTCAAGACTTGTGATGGACGCCAGCTTCGACGATCCCGATTACGACTATGCCGCGTCCGTTGCCGAACGGGCGATGCGGAGCATGGCCGAACAGCGGATCCCTGCCACGCCGGCCAATTTCGCCGTCTGGTTCCAATATTTCGCGGGAAGCCATGACGATCTGCGCAACGCGATCGATCTCCTGATCGATCACAATCGGCCCTTCGACCTCAGGACCAATCAGGATCTGTTCGAGACCTACGTCGCGCCCCAGGTGAGTGCCATCGTCGTCGACACGTCCGAGCGGCTCCACACCCTTATGGGCGCGGCGAAGGATTTTCTGGCAACCGCGATTGCCGACAACCACTCCCAGATGCAGGCGATCAACGAGGTCGCGGACCAGGGCAAGGCCGGTGTCGACCCCAAAGCGCTCGTTGCCCAGCTCATGAACGAGTTGGGCCGCGCCGCCGCCCGCGCGACGCGGCTCGAGGCAGGCTTCGCGGAAAAGACCCGCGAGCTCGACGTGATCCGCGCCTCTCTCTCCAGATCCGAGGAGCGTGCCCGGACCGATACGCTCACAGGTCTCGCCAACCGGCGGGCGCTCGATGAATTCCTGCGCAAGGCGCAGACAACTGCGGACTGGGGCGAGCCGCTCAGCGTGCTGATGCTCGACATCGACCACTTCAAGACCTTCAACGACAGTTTCGGTCACGGCGTCGGCGACCAGGTGCTGCGCCTTATGGCCAAGGTGCTGCGCGAAAAAGTCCGCGAGCAGGACCTGTCGGCCCGTTATGGCGGCGAGGAGCTGATCGCGGTATTGCCGGATGCCGATCTCACCGTCTGCGCCCAGATTGCCGAGCGCATCAGGCACGCGATCGCGGAATGCAGGATCACGCGCCGGTCGACCGGCGAGGTCCTTCCCCATATCAGCGTGTCGATTGGTGTTGCGCAGTACCGGAGCGGCGAAGCGATCACCGATTTCATCGAGCGCTGCGATCGCGCGCTCTATCTCGCCAAGAACAGCGGCCGCAATCGCGTGGTCACCGAGAGCGAACTCGATCGCACCGGGGCTGCGGGTTAGCCCTCAACCCGCCATCATCATTTCCGCCGCGCCGTTGTCGATCACCGTGATGCCGTGTTCGACGACGTTGTTGCGGCCGCGGTGCTTGGCGGCGTAGAGCGCGGCGTCGGCGGCTTCGATCAAATCGCCCGGACGCAAGCTCTCGTTGGGCTTGGTCGCGGCAACGCCGATCGAGACGGTGACGATCATGTGGTCGGAGGTGATGTGCGGCAGGCAGAGCTTCAGCACGGCCGCGCGCGCCTGTTCGCCGATTTCGACGGCGCGCGCCACGTCGGTGTTCGGCAGCAACAGGCAGAATTCCTCGCCGCCGTAGCGGGCCGCGAAGCCCATCGTGTCGGCGGCGATGCCGGACAGTGATTCGCCGAGCCTGGTCAGGCACGAATCGCCTTCGAGATGGCCATAGGTGTCGTTGAACAGCTTGAAATGGTCGACGTCGATCATCAGAAGCGCGAGGTCGCTGCCATATTGCTGCGCGCGCATCCATTCGAAGTCGAGGCGGCTCTGGAAGCCGCGGCGGTTGGCGAGCCCCGACAACATGTCGATCGAGGCCATCACCGTGAGCCGGTCATTGCTCGCCATCAGCTCGCGTTCGCGCTGGCTGAGCTGCGCGGCCATCGCGTTGAACGCGCGGGCCAGCGGCACGAACTCGGCCGGCAGGCGATTGCGCGCGGCGCGCGCCGACAGATCGCCCTCGCCCAGACGCTTGGCCATGTCGGCGAGCATCCTGATCGGCTTGATCACCAGTTTCTCGGCTGCGATCAGCGCGCCGAGCAGCACGAATAGCACGACGAAAGCGAGCTGGAGATAGGCGGTGCGGATGTCGCGGCTCACGGCCGCGGACACCTTGTCCTCGTCGATGCTGGCGATCAGGCGGGCATTGGTCCCGGCGATGCGGATATAGCTGACCGCGCGGCGGGAGCCGTCGGCAGCGAGGAAAGAGAGTGAGCCTTCGTCCTGGTCCGACCTCAGCGCCTTGTCGGCGATCGCGGACATCAGCGGCATGTTGTCGAGCGGACGGCCGATCGCGCTATGCTGGTCGGCCGGTGCCGCCAGTACGATGCCTGCGCTGTCGACCAGCACGGCCGTGATGCCGGCGCGGCCACCCAGATTGCTCATGACCTTCGACATCCAGTCGAGGTTGACGGTGGCGAGCACGACGGCATCCGCTACGCCGCTAAAGGCGGACACCGGGTAGACCGCCATGACGGTCGGTGTTAGCACCGGGCGCGACAGGATGAAGTCGCTCAGCACGAAACGGCCGGTTTCCTGCGCCTGCTGGAAGTAGGGCCGGTCGCTGAGGTCGAGACCGACATACATGTTGTTGGTGGCGCACTGGATGCGTCCGTCCTGGCCGGCAATCAGAAGCGTGCGGATCCAGGGGAGATTTGACGGCAGGCTCGCGCGCAGCACGTCACAGCTCTTGCTGATGCCGCCGGCGGAGGCGCGGATGAAAGCTTCCGATTTCAGGATGGTCTCGACCGACGAGATCACCTCGCGCTGCGCATCGGCGCTGTGCCTTGCAACGGTGGTGAATTCGGCCGTGGCCTGCGCGATCTGCCGCGTGCGCGTGTCTTCAAGCGAACGGATGCGCTCGAACATCAGAGGCGTCACCAGAATCACCGCGAGCAACGCAAGCCGCGCCCGGATTCCGAGAACCTGCTTGAGTTTCGCTCGTTTGCGGTTGAAACTGACGTTTGCCATCTTCGCTGCCCACCCCGCAGCCAAGGTAAAGCAAAGGGTTCAAAAACTCTTTCTTGAACTCGGTAAAATTAGAACTAGCTCCGCAACAACAACTCCGATGCGACATCATGACTGAAGCCAACGCCGCGCCGCTAACCGGCCATTCACCAAACGCGCTCGCCGCGGTCGAAGCCGAAATCGCGCGCGCCTGCAAGGATGCGCGCCGCGAACGTGGCTCCGTGACGCTGATCGCGGTATCGAAAACTTTCGCCGCGGATGCAATTACCCCGGTCATCGACGCCGGACAGCGCGTATTCGGGGAGAATCGCGTGCAGGAGGCCAAAGGCAAGTGGCCCGCGTTAACTTCTGGTTACTCCGATATCGCGCTGCATCTGATCGGGCCGCTGCAATCCAACAAGGCGAAAGAGGCGGTCGCGCTGTTCGATGCCATCCATTCGGTCGACCGTCCGAGCATTTGCCAGGCGTTAGCCAAGGAAATCGAATCCCAGAACAAGCACCCGGAATTGTTTGTCCAGATCAATATCGGTGAGGAGCCGCAGAAGGCGGGCATCGCCCCCGGCGAGGCCGATGCTTTCATCGCGAGCTGCCGCGACAGCTATGGGCTGACGATATCGGGGTTGATGTGCATCCCGCCGGTAGACGAGCCGCCGGCGGCGCATTTCGCGCTGACCGCCAAGATCGCCGCGCGCAATGGATTGAAGAAGCTCTCGATGGGAATGAGCGCGGATTATGCGACCGCGATCATGCTCGGCGCCACCCATGTGCGCGTGGGAAGTGCGATCTTCGGGCACCGGTGAGAGCTGTAAGCCTGGGTCGCGCCCGGCAACGGCTATCGATTTCGTCATTGCGAGCGCAGCGAAGCAATCCAGAATCTTTCCACGGAGGGACTCTGGATTGCTTCGCTGCGCTCGCAATGACGGTGGTGTATGCGGGACCTATTCGAACCTCACCGACACCATCCCCAGCACGCCGAAATCCGCCGCGAAATGATCGCCCGCCTGGATCGGCAGCGGCGGATGGCACGTGCCCGTGGTCACCACCTCCCCTGCCCGCAAGGTGATGCCGAGGCCACGCAGCTCCTTCGCCAGCCAGACCAGGGCAATGCGGGGATCGCCGAGCACGTTCTTGCCGTAACCGAGATAGCGCTGGCCGCGCAGCGTGATCTGCGGCCGCTGCTCGACGAGATCCATGGCGCGCCAGTTCGCATTCGTCGCTGCGCCCAGCACGAACAGATGCGCACAAGCGTTGTCGGCGATCAGCTGCGCCTCGCCGGCGCTGACAAAATCAGCAAAGCGCGAATCGGGAATCTCGATCGCGGGATGCAAGCTGTCCACGGCGGCGAGCACCTCGTCGACAGGATACGGCGCCGCGCGCGGCGGCAGATCGCGCGCCATGCGGAAAGCGAACTCGGGTTCGCCGACGCGCATCGCGTTGCCCTTCATCGAGGCGGTGCCGCCATCGGCGATCACGGTGTCGCTCATGATCCGACCGGCCAGCGGTCCCGCGACATTGATGTGCTTCTGTCCGGACTCGCTCGTCGCCGCGATCTTCCAGCCGAATAATGTCCCGCTGAGCGCAGCCTGCACGGCGTAACCCTCGGTGCGGTTCTGAGGCCGCAACCGTGGCTCCAGTGCGTCTAACTTGGTGCCGTCGCGCCAATGTTTGACCAGAACCTGCGAGGCGGCGGCGATCTGATCCCTGTCGAGCATGTGTCCTCACCCGATGATGATTTTTGTTTTTGGTCCCAGCCGCCGCAGCAATTGTCGCATCGCCGCTTTGCTCATCGAGACGCAGCCTGCGGTCGGGCCGAAATTGTCGCGCGCCAGATGCAAAAACACCGCGCTGCCCCGGCCGGCGATCCGCGGCTTCGTATTGTGGTCGATCTCGATGATGAAGTCATAGAGATGGTCGGACCGCTTGAGCCGGTCACCGCCCTGCCCCTCGCCGAGCCGGATTCCCTGATTGTAGTGGCGGTCCTTGGGATCCTCGCACCAGGCGTCCTCGCCGGTGATGATCCGGGCCGGCAGGAAGGTCTGCGGGCGGCTGTGCCGGTCGCCCCGCCACCACAATCGCCTGGGACGGAAGCTGCCCCTCGGGGTGCCGCCATCGCCCTCGCGCTTGTTCGCCAGAATGCCGCCGCGTCCGAGCGCCACCGGAATCGTCAGCGCTCCGGCAGTCAGCCAACCCCGGCGCGGATTCCCGGCGGCAGGCTTAACGCGGATCGCCGAGAGCGGCCCGGCGCTTCGGTTCATGGTGTAACTAGCTGAAGCAGCTTTATTTTTCATGTGAACGTGCGATGTCGAATTCATTACAGGACATTCATCAAAACGGCCTGCTATTCTGGGTTAGAGTGGTTCTGGCTTGTGAATCGGTAACAGCCCACTACTTCAAGACGAACAACAATAATAATTGCGACCCCTAAACTTCCCTCTCGGCTGGGTGCAGCATGGATGCGCGCCGCGCCGGACCCCAAAAGGATGACCCCCTATGGCCAATGCCCGCAAGATCCTGATCGTGGATGACGATACCGATCTGCGCGATACGTTGGTGGAGCAATTGTCGCTGCACGAAGAATTCGAAGCCTCCGCGGTCGATACCGGCGCCAAGGGCGCGAGCGCCGCGAAGGCCAATGCCCCCGATCTCGTCCTGATGGATGTTGGCCTGCCCGACACGGATGGCCGCGAAGTGGTCCGTTCGTTACGCAAGGGTGGGTTCAAGGCTCCGATCATCATGCTCACCGGGCATGACACCGATTCCGACACGATTTTGGGGCTGGAATCCGGCGCCAACGATTATGTCGCAAAACCTTTCCGCTTCGCCGTGCTGCTGGCGCGCATCCGCGCCCAGCTCCGGCAGCACGAAGCCAGCGAGGACGCGGTGTTCTCGGTCGGCCCCTACTCCTTCCGGCCCGGCTCCAAAATGCTGACCGCCGCCAACGCGCGCAAGGTCCGGCTGACGGAGAAGGAAACCGCCATCCTCCGCTTCCTCTACCGGGCCGGCCAGATGCCGGTCTCGCGCGAGACCCTGCTCCAGGAGGTCTGGGGCTACAATTCTGGCGTCACCACCCACACGCTGGAAACCCACATCTACCGCCTTCGCCAGAAGATCGAGAAGGACGCCGCCAACCCGGAAATCCTGGTCACGGAAGCCGGTGGCTACAAGCTGGTGCCGTGATACGCTTCTGGGGCGTGCGAATCGTTTTAGATCGCATGCCCTTGAGCCCCGGACCTGAATGTCAATCGACGACGATGTAGCGCTTCTCGAGCGTGTCCCGACACTGCGCCTGTTGGGAGACGCTTCGTTGCGCATGCTGGCGATCGGCTCCGAGCAGCGTGACTTCGTCCGCGGCGACGTCCTGTTCAATCTTGGCGACGATGCCGATGCCGGCTTCGTGGTCCAGCGCGGCGCCTTCCGGGTCGACGACGGCGCCGGCGCGGAGATGATCGCAAGTCCCGGTGCGCTGATCGGCGAGCTCGCGCTGATCGTGCCGATGAAGCGGCCGTCGAGCGCGATCGCAATCGAGCACGCCTCCGTCATCCGCGTCGCGCGCAGCCTGTTTCAGCGCGTGCTCGAAAGCGATCCCGCCGCCGCCGTCCGCCTGCGCGATGAATTCGCGGTGCGCTCCAGCCAGATCGCCAGCGATATATTGATGGCCGGTGCGAAGCTGACGAGTTGAGTGTCTTAGCTTCGTCGCCCGGATGGAGCGAAGCGTAATCCGGGATTCTCGCCTACGGAAAGTCCGTCCCGGATTGCGCCTCGCTCCATCCGGGCTACGGATCTCCGGTAATCACAGATCGAGCGTCACCGTAACAGGCACATGGTCCGACGGCCGCTCCCAGCTCCGCGCGTCGCGCAAAATCCTGAAATCACTGACCGCATCTTTCAGCGCGCGCGAGACCCAGATGTGGTCGAGCCGGCGGCCGCGGTCGCCGACGGTCCAATCGGCGGAGCGGTAGCTCCACCAGGTGTAGACCTTTTCCGACAGCGGAATGCGCTCGCGGGCGACGTCGACCCACTCGCCGGCGGCGAGCGCGGCTTGCAGCTTCTCGGTTTCGACAGGCGTGTGCGACACCACTTTCAGAAGCTGCTTGTGCGACCAGACGTCGTTCTCATGCGGGGCAACGTTGAGATCGCCGACCAGGATGTGGCGATCCTCGCCGCGCGGATGCAACGGCTCGCACGCCTTCATCTCGTCGAGGAAGCGGAGCTTGTGATCGAATTTCTCGTTCAACGCGGGATCGGGAATGTCGCCGCCGGCCGGCACGTAGAAATTATGCACGACCAGGGGCTTCGCGATCCCAGCCTTCTCACCGAACGATACTGAGATGTGGCGTGAATCCACCTTGTCGCAGAAGGTGCGGATGTCCTTCGACTCGAACGGAATCTTCGAGACGATGGCGACGCCGTGATAACCCTTCTGCCCGTTCAACGCGACATGCTCATAACCGAGCCGCTTGAAGCGCTTCAGGGGAAAGGCGTCGTCGATGCACTTGGTTTCCTGGAGACACAGCACGTCCGGCCGCGCGCTCTTGAGAAATTTTGCGACCAGATCGATGCGCAGCCGCACCGAATTGATGTTCCAGGTTGTCAGGGAAAAACGCATGAGGGATGCGTCTTAGCATGGATTGATGCGGAGAAAATGCTTGTCCACAGCAAGTGGATTCGTAGGGTGGGTTAGCGCAGCGTAACCCACCATGCTTCCACATCTGCGGACCGAGACGGTGGGTTACGCTTCGCTAACCCACCCTACGGCACCTATCCCGGCGACGCGCCGTAATTCGTGAAGTCGATCTTGAACATGCCGGGATCGAGCTTCTTGCTCGTGTCCAGATTATAGACCGCGATCGTGGTGTCGTAGCCCTGCGGGTCGGTGACGGTCCACTGCTTCAACTGGCCGTCCTTGGCGCCGAACATCAGCAAGAGGCGGCTGGTGCCGACCAGCGCCTGCTTCTCCTCGATGGTGACGCTGACGAAGACGTCGTCGGCCGAGACGTTGACGACGTTGGTGTCCTTCATCAGGTCGATGCGGTCGGACAGCAGGAACCGCAGCGGCGTCTGCGACAGCGGATAGACGTCCTGCGTCGCGAGCTTGCGGTCGCGCACCACCAGCGACGATCCGTCGGCGACGATGTCGATCGGGCTCGGCGCGTCATATTCGAAGCGCACCTTGCCCGGCTTCTGGATGTAGAAGTCGCCTTGCGTCTTGCTGCCGTCGGGGCCAACCTGGACGAAGTTTCCAACCAACGTCGACAACGACGACAGGTAGGCGCTGACCTTGGCGGCCTGGGCCTTCTGGTTCGCATCGAAGGTCTGGAAGATGCTGCTCGGCACGTTGCGGCGTGGGTCCGGGATCACCGGATTCGGCGGCGCCTGGGTCGCGCCGGTGACAGTGGGCCCGCCACCGGCCGGACCGCCATCGCGGCCCTTCGGTGCGGGCTTCGGCACGGGAACGGTCTGCGCGAACGACGCCGTGATCACCATCGCGGCGGTGACGAGAATCACGCCCGCCATGCGCGCGCTCCGCGCGGCGACGATGGCAGCGAATCGAATGTCCGGATGTCTGATCAACGCGTCGTCCTGTGTGGCTGGGCGCCCTTTTAGCGTGATTTCGGCCAAAAGCAGATAACGTTTTTGCGTGAAATGGTGGTCTGAGGCGGCTCGCCTCACATATGGCTGTCTTCTTCCTCGACCAGAATCTCGCGCTTGCCGGCGTGGTTGGCGGGTCCGACGATGCCCTCCAGTTCCATGCGCTCCATCAGTGATGCGGCACGGTTATAGCCGATCTGCAGGCGGCGCTGGATGTAGCTGGTCGAGGCCTTGCGGTCGCGTTTGACGATCGCAACGGCCTGCGAGAACAAATCGCCGCCGCCATCCGCGCCCATGGCGGAAGCGTCGAACACCGCGCCGTCTTCGTCCTCGCTGGGTTCTTCGGCTGTAACAGCTTCGAGATATTCCGGCTGTCCCTGCGTCTTGAGGTGGCGCACCACCTTCTCGACTTCGTCGTCCGACGCGAAAGGACCGTGCACGCGACTGATGCGACCGCCGCCGGCCATGTAGAGCATGTCGCCCTGGCCGAGCAGCTGCTCTGCGCCCATCTCGCCCAAAATCGTGCGGCTGTCGATCTTGGACGTCACCTGGAAGGCGATGCGGGTCGGAAAGTTCGCCTTGATGGTGCCGGTGATGACGTCGACCGACGGACGCTGCGTTGCGAGGATCACGTGCAGGCCGGCGGCGCGCGCCATCTGCGCGAGGCGCTGCACCGCGCCTTCGATGTCCTTGCCGGCGACCATCATCAGGTCGGCCATTTCGTCGACGATGATGACAATGTAGGGCAGCGGGTCGAGCGAGAGCTTCTCTTCCTCGTAGATCGCTTTGCCGGTTTCCTTGTCGAAACCGGTGTGCACCGTGCGCGTCGGCTCTTCGCCCTTGGCCTTCAATTCGAGCAGGCGCGTGTTGTAACCGTCGATGTTGCGCACACCGAGCTTGGCCATGTTCTTGTAGCGCTCTTCCATCTCGCGCACGGCCCATTTCAGCGCGACCACCGCCTTTTTCGGGTCGGTCACGACGGGCGTGAGCAGATGGGGAATGCCATCATAGACGGAGAGTTCGAGCATCTTCGGATCGACCATGATCAGGCGGCACTGGTCCGGGCGCAGCCGGTAGACCAGGCTGAGGATCATGGTGTTGATGGCGACCGACTTGCCCGAGCCGGTGGTACCGGCGATCAGCATGTGCGGCGTGCGCGCGAGGTCGATGATGACGGGATCACCGCCGATGGTCTTGCCGAGGCAAAGCGGCAGTTTCGCAACCGAATCGACGGTCTCCTTGGCGACCAGCAGCTCGCGCAGATAGACCTTTTCGCGATGGGCGTTCGGCAGCTCGATGCCGATCGCGTTGCGGCCGGGCACGACGGCGACGCGCGCCGACAGCGCGCTCATCGAACGCGCGATGTCGTCGGACAGTCCGATCACGCGCGACGACTTGATTCCCGGCGCCGGCTCCAGCTCGTACAGCGTGACCACGGGACCCGGATGGGCCTTCACGATCTCGCCGCGAACGCCGAAATCCTGCAGCACGCCTTCGAGCGCGCGCGAATTGGCTTCCAGCTCGGCCTTGCTGAGCGGCTGGCGATCGCCGGCCTTGGGCGCGGCCAGCACCGATACGGAGGGAAGCTCGAACTTGTCGGAGGATTTCTTGGAAGCGGCTTTCGGCGCTGCCTTCTTGCGTGGGGCGCGCGCAACCGGCTCCTCCTCTTCCTCCTCGTCTTCCTCGACCTCTTCGTGCTGGTCGTCGTAGTCCTCGTCTTGCGACTGCGGCGAGATCGGCGGCGCGGAGCGGCCGCCACCGAGCTTCGGCTCCTGGCGGCTGAATGCAACGGCCTTGGTCTTCGGTCCGCTCGAGACCAGCGAGCGGTAGGCAGCGCCAAGCAACCAGGTCAGCCGTGCCTTCGTGCTCATCAAGGCGTGGAACAGCCAGCCCAGCGATACCGAACCGCGATCGCCCTCCTCGTCCTGGTCGAGCGGCTTGTCGTCATCCTCGATTTCCGCGAGTTCGTCGTCATGCTCGCGTGCGCCAAGGCCGCAGGCGATCAGGAAGGTCGCCGACATCGCCGCGAACAGGATCGTGCCGAGCACGATGCGATAGATCATGCCCGCCGGTCCGAAGATCACCGCGGGCGCGCGAACCAGGGCATCGCCGACCACGCCGCCGAGGCCTGTCGGCAGCGGCCAGGCGCCGCCATGCGGCCAGCAGCTGACGAAGCCCGCCGCGATCACCGTGCAGAGAATCCAGGAGCCGAGCCGCAGCGCCTCGCGGTCGAACGGGCGATGGGTCAGCATGCGCCAGCCCCAGACCGCGACCGTCAGGACCAGCATGATCGCGCCGAGCCCGAGGATCTGCATTGCAAGGTCGGCGCCGATCGCGCCGGCATAGCCGAGAATGTTGCGGATCGGCCGCGACGTTGCGTGGCTGAGGCTGGGATCCTGCACCGACCAGGTCATCAACGCCGCCGAGGCGACGCCCGACAATGCGATCAGGCCGAGGCCGCTGAGCTCGCGCACGCGCCGCGCCAGCCCCTCGCGGATCGAGGGCGGCAGATGGCCGACCAGGGGAATAACACGTTCGATCGTCGACATGCTCACGGGCCCCGCCTAACCCAGAGTCTCGACCAGGCGGTGCAGCGCCTGCGCCGTGGTCTCGCCATCCTGCACCAGCGCAAGGCGAATGTAGCCCGCGCCGGGATTGAAGCCGTCGGGCTGGAGCCGCGCCAGATAGCTGCCGGGCACCACGCGGACGCCTGCTTCCGTGAAGAGTTTTAGGCACACAGACACGTCGTCGCCGATTGCGGACGTGTTGAGCCAGACGCAAAAGCCGGCGTCAGGTCGGCGATAGCCGTACCGATCGCCGATGATCTGGTCGGCGAGATCGAACTTGATCCGGTAGAGCCTGCGATTCTCCTCGACATGCGCCTCGTCGCCGTAAGCGACGGTCGCGACATGCTGCAGCGGGACCGGCACCTGCGGCGCCGCAATGTTGCGCAGCTCGAGGAACATGCCAATGAACTTTTTGTCGCCGGCGGCGAAGCCAACGCGCATGCCCGGCAGGTTCGAGCGCTTCGAGAGCGACTGGAACGCAACCACGCGGGTGAAATCAGGGCCTGCGCATTCGAGCGCGCTGCCGGGCGCTTCGCGGGTGTAGATCTCAGAATAGCATTCGTCGCTGAGGATCACGAAGCCGTAGCGGTCGGCGAGCTGCTTCAGGCGCGTGAAATAATCGCGCGAGGCCACCGAGCCCTGCGGGTTGGCGGGCGAAGCCAGATAAAACGCCACCGTGCGCGCCAGCGTCGCTTCGTCGATGGCGTCGAGATCGGGCAGGAAACCATTTTCGGCGGTGGTCGGCAGAAACACCGGCTCGCAGCCCGCGGCGCCGGCGCCGGCGCCATAGACCGGATAGAATGGGTTCGGCATCAGGATCGCGGGCTTGCCGGGACGCGGGCCGACATAGCGCGCCGCCGCGATCGCGGCGAGGAACAGCCCCTCGCGGCTGCCATTGAGGACGAGAATCTCGCTCTCGGGATCGAGGGCGCGCGGCAGCTTGAAGCGCAACGACAGCCAGGCGCCCGCTGCCTTGCGGAACGGGTCGGTGCCCTTATTCGCGGGGTAACGGCCGAAATCGGCGATGTGCTTGGCCAGCACCGGGCCGACGAAGTCGGGTACGGGATGCTGCGGCTCGCCGACGGCAAGCGAAATCAATGGCTTGCCCGGCTGATGGGGTGCCAGCAGCTCGTTCAGCCGGACGAAGGGAGAGCGTTCGCTATCGGAGCTTCCACTGTCCTGCGGCGCACGGGATGAAGCGGTCATAGCCATTCTGGACGCCAGCACTCTTGGAACAGCCGGTCGCAGCACGGCGCCGGCGGGAAGCGGTTCAGTTCACCATAGATAGGGCGAGGTTAAGACGCGATTAACCATCGGTCGCCGCCTCCGTCCAGAGCAGGAATAATGAGGCCGGATAACAACGGGATGGGCGGCGAAGGCCCGGGCATCCGCGGCCTTTCCTGCTGTGCCCAAGAACTTCGTGCTGTGCCCAAGAATGTGGATGCCCGGGCCTTCGCCTCGCCGAAGCGGCTTCGGCCGCGCAGGCGGGACAGGCCCGGGCACGACGGGCTCGTGACCAGGCGCGCCTAGCGGGCCGGAAGCTTCTCGAAGGTCGCCATGCCCGCGGGGATCGCGTGGAAGTCCTGCTTGTCGCAGGTGTAGATTGCCATCTGCGGATGGAACTGCGCAGGCTCGTCCAGCGTGCCGACCTTCAGGATCGCGGCCGGCAATCCGGGGACCTTGGTCACCAGATGCGTGCCGCATTCGGCGCAGAATTCGCGCGTCACGGCGCGTTCGAGGTCCTTGCGTGTGAACTGCTTGGGTTGCCCGGTGATGTAGCTGAAGCCGGCCGCCGGCATCGCGATGAAGGTGTTGGGCGCGCCGCCCGAGATGTACTGGCACTCGCGGCAATGACACTGCGCCTGCATCATCGGGTCGCCTTCGGCGACATAGCGCACTCCGCCGCAATAGCATCCGCCTTCCAAACGCATGACGACCTCCCGGTTTGTTATTCTTGAGGTCGATATTTCTGCCCCGGCGGCTTGGAATGGCAATCTTTTTCTTTGCGAGCGGACAAAGGCAGACCATCCGCAGCCGGTTCGTGCATCTATTTCTTGGCAAGTCCGCAGCCGTTGAATCCCCGGCCGCGCCAGCACCCGCTGCTCATGCACTCGGCCTCCAGCCGTGGACAAGCGGTTGAAGCGCAATCCGCGCGGCCGCCCATACTGGCGCATGCCGTGGCGCACCTGCTTCGCATGAACGAACAGCTCATGCCGCTTCCGGTCTGCCGCGGTTGCCCTGCTCCGGCCTGATCTGGCGGCAGCACCGCCCTCTTGTCGTCGCGCGTGGGCGCCCGCTTCGAATCAGGTTGGCCCGGACTTGCGGCGGGGCTCTGTGTCGTCAGCTTGGAGAGTTCCATCCGACACGGTCGGCTGGTCTCGGTGCGGACGCCGGCGCCGGTGGTTCCTTTCAGCTCGAGTGCGAGCTTGTACCGATAGGGCGCGCCGGCGGTGCGGCGCAGCGGATCATTCTCACCAACCAGCCCGCTGACGGTGACAGTCGCGCTGCCATCCGCTTCAATCTTCCCGTCATAGATTGTCGCACCGGGCTTGCCCTCTTCCCCGGAGAGAGTGTGCAGGACGCCATCTTTGACGCGCAGGGCATACTGGAAATAGGCCTCGGAAAATGGAGGCTTGTTCTCGCAAGTCTCCTTCGCGATCCAGGTTCCATCGAACGCGGTTACGCGCTTGGCGGCGTCCGCTGGTTTCGCCAAGCTCTCGATGCGTGATTTCGCCAGATCTGCGAAGGCGCAGGCCGGGAAGCGTACGAGGTGATCCTTGAATGCCGCGAGCGTTCCCAGCGCTTCCGCGCTGCGCCAATGGTCTCCGGCCTCCGCGCAGGGATCCACCTGAGGCGTCGCAGGCGACAACGCCGCCGTCTCGGGCTTGCCGTTCAGGTAGAACTCGCCGAAGAACGACAGCGACAGCTCCGGCACTTGCGAGCCTTTCGAGCGCTGGTAGACGCCGGCGCTGATCGTCTGAAATACCGTGTTGACGTTGCCCTTGTCGCCGATGTGCTCCAGGAACGCGCTGGTATAGGGGCTGTTGCGGCCGCTGCCGTCGTCGGCGGTCCGGCCGGCCTGTGTCGCATAGGAAATGATGGTGCCCTCGGGACTTTCCATCTTGGCGAGGCCGCGTGAGACGGTGACGCCGCGGCCCTGTCCGACGTTTCGCCGCAACTCGTCAGCAAATGGATTGTCGCGGCAGGCGTCGAGCACGAGGATTCGCAGGTTCTTGGCCTGCTGCAGATCCGCCAGGATCTCGTCGGCACGTACCAGGCGGCGCAGATCGACCTCGTCGCGAACGACGGCATCGACAGGCACCAGATAGTTGACGCCGGCGAACTGGAGCGCGTGCCCGCTGTAGTAGAACAGGGCGACATCGGCGCCGCGGGCCTCACGCGCGAAGCGAAGAATGGTGTCCTGCATGGCGGGCTGGTCGAGGTCGGTCGCGACCACAGGATCGAACCCCGATCGCTTGAGGGCCGCGCCGACATCGGCCGCATCATTGGTCGGGTTGGCGAGCGTGGGAACGTTTCGGTAGGCGCCGTTGCCAATCACCAGCGCGACGCGCTTGTCCGCGCGGGCCTCGAGGCTCGACAAAGCGAGCAACAGGAAACACCAGACCAGGCAATAGGGCAGACGCATGAAATCCTGCTCCAAACGGGGAGCATGATATTCAGCAAGCTCGCAGCAATGCAATTTAACTTATGACGGCCCAGCGGCACGGGACCAAAAAGAAAGGGGCTCCAACTTGCGCTGGAGCCCCTCAACGGTCGGGACATTGCCGGGTATGTGCCCCAAACCGTAGTTGTGAGCGCGACCTCCGAGGAGGCCGCGCCCGGGAGGAGACTTACATGTTGTAGGCGCGCTCGGTGTGCTCGGTGATGTCGAGGCCTTCACGCTCGCTCTCGACATTGGCGCGGAGGCCAACGATCACATCGACGACCTTGTAGAGGATCGCCGAACCGATACCCGACCACACCAGCGTGGTGCCGACACCCCAGATCTGGGAGATCATCTGCGCCGCGAAGTCGTAATCGGCAACCTTCGGCGGGATCGCGGTGTAGTCGATGATGCCCGCACCACCCAGCGCCGGATTGACGAGGATGCCGGTGCCGAGGGCGCCGATGATGCCGCCGACGCAGTGCACGCCGAACACATCGAGGCTGTCATCGTAGCCGAGCGCGTTCTTCACGACGGTGCAGAAGAACAGGCAGACCACGCCGACCACGAGGCCGAGGACGATCGCACCCATCACGCCGGAGAAGCCGGCGGCAGGCGTGACGGCCACGAGGCCCGCGACAGCGCCGGAGATGACGCCGAGCACCGACGGGTGACCCTTGATGATCCATTCCGCGAACATCCACGACAGCGCGGCGGCTGCGGTGGCGACGAAGGAGTTGGTCATGGCGAGGGCTGCGCCGCCGTTGGCTTCGAGGTTGGAGCCAGCATTGAAGCCGAACCAGCCGACCCAGAGCAGCGAGGCGCCGATCATCGACATCGTCAGCGAGTGCGGAGCCATCAGCTCCTTGCCGTAACCGACGCGCTTGCCGATCAGGAGAGCACCGACGAGGCCTGCGATGCCGGCGTTGATGTGCACCACGGTGCCGCCCGCGAAGTCGATCGCGCCCTTCTTGAAGATCCAGCCTGCGTCGGCGTTGATCTCGTCGAGTTTGGCCTGCGCCGCGGTCTTCGCCGCCGCGTCAGTCGCAGCAGCCAGAGCCTTGGCAGCATCCTGGATCATGTCCGGGCCGGGCCAATACCAGACCATGTGCGCGATCGGGAAGTAGATCAGCGTGACCCAGAGCGGAACGAAGAGCGCGAGCGCCGCGAACTTCATGCGCTCGGCGAAGGCGCCGACGATGAGGGCGGGCGTGATCGCCGCGAAGGTCATCTGGAAGCACATATAGATGAGCTCCGAGATGTTGGCGTCGACCGAGAAGGTCGCTGCCTTCGAATCGGTGGTGACGCCCATCATGAAGGCCTTGGAGAACCCGCCGATGAAGTCCGAGCCGCCGGTGAAGGCGAGGCTGTAGCCGTACACGGCCCAGATCACGGTGACGACGCATACGGTGTAGAACACCTGCATCAGGACCGAGAGCATGTTCTTGGAGCGGACGAGGCCGCCGTAGAAAAGCGCGAGGCCGGGGATCGTCATCAACAGCACGAGCACTGTCGATGTCAGCATCCAGGCGTTGTCTCCCTTGTTGACCGTTGGCTCGGCGTAGGCTGCGGTCGCAGCGAACAGGCCGACTGCGAGAGCCGCCAATCCCGCGCCATAGGGACGCTTAAACGTCATTTCATTTACTCCTGATTGAATTTTGATAGAGCGCGAAATCAAAGGGCCGCAGCATCGGCCTCGCCGGTGCGGATGCGAACCGCATGGTCGAGATTGATGACGAAGATCTTGCCGTCGCCGATCTGTCCGGTTTTCGCGGCAGACGTGATGGCGTCGATGGTCTTGTCGACCTGGTCGGAGGCGACAGCGACCTCGATCTTGATCTTGGGCAGGAAGCTCACGGCATATTCGGCGCCGCGATAGATTTCCGTATGGCCCTTCTGGCGGCCATATCCCTTGACTTCCGTCACCGTGAGACCGTGAACGCCGATGGCGGTCAGGGCGTCACGGACTTCTTCCAGCTTGAATGGCTTAATAATCGCCATAACAATTTTCATGGGTCCTATCCCCGCTTGGGCCCGGTCCGGACGTGGCCGGGCGTTTCTCGACTGGTTCGCCACGAGGGAGAAAGTTCACTACGCGGGCACAGCCAGGACCCATAGAATCAAATGCCGTGCCAGATCGGGCGTGTTGCCTAACGGACTATGAAAACGGGTGTTTTCGCGTTTGACGCGTATTGCGGTGCAGTGCGCCATTACGCCGCGCTCAATACCTAACCACGTCTGATTAAAATAAAGGCATGACAAGCTGCCGACACATTGGTGCTCACGCGTCGGGCAGCAGAAAGGTATTTCTGTAAGGCGGGCGCCTATTGCAGGGCTGGCCGTGCTGCGGAATATCGGGCCCCTCGCACAAATGCTCACGGAATACGCTCAACCGGGCCAACCAGCTGGAGCGTGGCGAGGTTTGCCGGACGGCCGCCGCCAGAGACCGTCAGGCGGCGCTGCGTTCCGCGAACACCCGGTCGATCAGCCCCCAGTCGACCGCCTGCTGCGCGGTCATGAAGTGGTCGCGGTCCAGGGTCCGCTCCACGTCGTGCTCGGGGCGCCGGCAATGTTGTGCATAGAGCCGGATGAGGCGCCGCTTGGTTTCCTGCATCTCGGTGGCGTGGATCAGGATGTCCGACGCCTGGCCCTGAAAGCCGCCGAGCGGCTGATGAACGTGAAGGCTCGCATTGGGCAGGGCGGCGCGGTGACCGGGCTCGCCCGCCATCAGCAGGAACGAGCCCATCGAGCGCGCGGTGCCCATGCACAGCGTATGCACCGGCGCCTTGATGAATTGCATGGTGTCGTACATCGCGAGGCCGCTGGTGACCACGCCGCCATAGGAATTGATGTAGAGATTGATCGGCTTGTTCGGATTCTCCGCCTCCAGAAACAAGAGCTGCGCGCAGACCAGTCCGGACATCGCGTCATTGACCTCGCCGTTGAGGAAGATGATGCGCTCGCGCAGCAGGCGCGAATAGATGTCGAAGGATCGTTCGCCGCGGGCGGATTGTTCGACGACCATAGGGACGAGCTGAAGCATGTCGCGCATCGGCGACCTCCATGTCTGCGGGTGATGAACTGGTGTTGGTGTTAGGCGGCCGCGCGCATCAGGCAGCCATTGCTGTTGGCCGGCTGCGGCAGCTTCATGCCGATATCGCAGGCTTGCTGGATGATGCGGAAGCGGGTGCCGCCGTCCTCGTTCGGCTCGATCCGGAAGATGACATGGCTTTCGCGCAACGGCGGTTCGGAATCGCGAAGCCGGTAGCGTACCTCTTGGCCCGGGATCGATGTCTCAGGCTCGGCGCCCACAAGATCGCAATCCGGCAGCCAGCGTTCGCGTAAAGCCGGAATGGTCACCGCGCGCCAGACCTTGGCCGGCGGCGCATCGAATTCATATTCGAGCACGAGCGCTGCGTCGGAGGGATCAGGCTTCACGGCGTCGCTCATTGATCCATCTCCTTCAAGAGATCGGCGAGGGCATCCATACGTTTCGGCCAATAGGCGCGGTAGCGCGCAAGCCACGTCCCGATGGCAACGATTCCTTCGGGATCGACTTCGTAATTCACAAAGCGGCCCTGCCGCTGTTCGCGCACCAGGCCTGCCCCGCGCAGAACCGCGAGATGCTGCGACATCGCCGGTTGGCTGATCTCCAATCCGTCGCGCAAAGCGCTGGCATTCAGGCTTCCGCCGGCCAGCTTCTCAAAGACCTTGCGGCGGGTCGGGTCGGCCAGCGCCTTGAAGATATCGGCCTCGATCATGGTAACACATAAGCATACGCTTATGTGTTACGCAAGCCCCCGATTACTGCAGCGCCTCGCCGTGCTGCGAAATATCCAGTCCTTCAAGCTCGTGCTCGCGGGAGACGCGCAACGGCACGAACAGCCCGACCAGCTTGAGCAGGACGAAACTCACGCCGGCCGACCAGACGAAGGTGACGGCGACCCCATACAGCTGGATCAGAAGCTGCTGCGGATGGCCTTCGAGCAGGCCGGCGGTGCCGCCGATCGCGCTGGTTGCGAACACGCCGGCCAGCAGGGTGCCGGTCAGCCCGCCGATGCCGTGGACGCCGAACACGTCGAGCGAATCGTCATAGTCGAAGCGGTGCTTCAGCCAGGTGCAGGCCCAGTAGCAGACGAGGCCTGCGATCACGCCGATGACGATACCGTGCCAGGGCGCCACGAATCCCGAGGCCGGCGTGATGGTGCCGAGGCCGGCGACCGCGCCGGAGATCATGCCGAGCACGGATGGCTTGCGCCGCGTCGACCATTCGATCGCACCCCAGGTCAGCGCGCCGGAGCAGGCTGCGAGATGAGTCGCGATGATCGCCAGCACCGCGCGCGAATTGGCTGCGCCCGCCGAGCCGCCGTTGAAGCCGAACCAGCCGACCCACAACAGCCCGGTGCCCATCACCGCAAGCGACAGATCGAACGGCGAGAGATTTTCGGTGCCGTAGCCATGACGGCGTCCCATCACCTTCGCGGCGACGAGCCCGGCGGTGCCGGCCGACAGATGCACCACGAGGCCGCCGGCGAAATCCAGCACGCCCATGCCGGCGAGGAAGCCGCCGCCCCACACCCAATGCGCCAGTGGAATGTAGACGAAGATGAACCACGCGACGGAGAACAGCAGATAGGCGGAGAACCGCATCCGGTCGGCCACCGCGCCCGCGACCAGCGCCACCGTGATGATCGCAAACGTCATCTGGTACAGCATGAACAGCGCTTCCGGGATCGTCTTCGCCGCCGGGTTGACGCTGTCCATGGTCATGCCGGCGAGAAACCAGCGGTCGAGCGTGCCGATCCACGGGCCGTCGCCGACGAAGCACAGCGAATAGCCGAACGCGACCCAGAGAATGGAGATGATCGTCACCGCGGCGAGGCTCTGCGCCATGGTGGCGAGCACGTTCTTCTTGCGCACCATGCCGGAATAGAACAGCGCGAGCCCCGGGATCGTCATCATCAGCACGAGCGCGGTGGCGACGATCATCCAGGCGGTGTCGGCGGTGTTGATCTCGGACGCCGCGGCACGCGCCGGCGAAGCCATGATCGACACAAGCCCGATCGGCGCGGCGATAGCAGCCGCGCGGCGCAACAATCCCGCCATGTCGTTTCCCCCAGCTATTGATTGCGTCGCACGCCGTGGCGCCGTTGCCCGGTGCGATCGAAGAAGAGCGTTTTCGAGCGGACCGGATACCGGTTCGCGAAAAGAAAACGCGTCAAAGCAAAAATCTAGAGCGCGTCGCTGTCGGTCTCGCCGGTGCGAATGCGGGTCGCGTGATCGATCGGCGTGACGAAGATCTTGCCGTCGCCGATCTGGCCGGTGCGCGCGGTCGCGGTGATGACGGCGACGGCCTTCTCGGCGATATCGGAGGCAACCGCGATCTCGATCCGCAGCTTCGGCAGGAAATTCACGACATACTCGGCGCCGCGATAAATCTCGGTGTGGCCCTTCTGGCGGCCATAGCCCTTCACTTCGGTCACGGTCATGCCGTGGACGCCGATCGCCGTCAGCGCCTGGCGGACTTCATCGAGCTTGAAGGGTTTGATGATCGCGACGACGAGTTTCATGGTCAGGCCTATTCCCCGGGGATGCGCTGCGCCGTATGTCCCCGGCGCAGCGTCAATCTGGCATCTTTCCAGCCAAATGGCATAAAAATGTTGCAGATTGAAGCGGAAAATCGTTGGACCATGTGAACGGCCGCCTCTGTACAGGGCAGCCGTTCATCCTCCACAATGCGTTTTTGGCATGGATGCGATGAACCCAAGCGTCGCGGCCGGTACAAAACTATGTTTGAGGGGGGACGCTACATGGCGAGTTGGTTCTACGCATCCGAGGGCAAGCAGCAGGGGCCCTATCAGGAAGGGCAATTCCGCGACCTCGTCGCCCAGGGAGTCGTGCGCCCGGATACGCTGGTGTGGTCGGAGGGGATGGCCGGCTGGCAGAAGGCCGCCGAAATCCCCGGCCTGATCGGCGGCGGCGGTGCGCCCCCGATGATGCCGGCTGGCGGCCCGCCGATGATGGGCTCCGGCGGTTACGGCGGCGGTGGCGGCGGAGGATCGCTGGCGGTCGATTTCGGCATCCTCGAGTTCACCTGGCGCAGCATCGTGATGCTGATCGGCATGTGCTTCATCATCCCGGTGCCGTGGGTGTTTGTCTGGTACACGAAATGGATCGTGTCCTGCGTGAAGGTCCCCGGACGGCCCAATCTCAGCTTCACCGGCAATGCGATGGCGCTGGTGCCCTGGTATTTCGGGTTCATCGTGCTGGCGATCGTGATCGGGTTGATCGGCGCCCCGTTGCTGAGCAATTTGCTGTTCATCGCCCAGATCGTTCTGTACTGGCTCCTGATCAAATGGATGGTCGCGAACCTCGCCTCCAACGGGCAGCCGCTCGGCCTGAGCTTCACCGGCACGGTCTGGGCCTATGTGGGCTGGAGCCTGCTGTTTGCGATCTCCATCATTACCATCATCGGCTGGGCCTGGGTCGCCGCGGCTCAGATGCGCTGGTTCTGCCGCAGCATCGAAGGCACGCGGCGCGAGATTGTCTTCAACGGCAGCGGTCTCGGGATTCTCTGGAGGGGCATCGTGGCCGCATTCCTGTGCGGCTTCATCATCCCGATCCCGTGGGTGTATCGCTGGATCATGAACTGGTTCGCGTCGGAGACCGTCCTGGCTCCGCGAGGATCGCTCCGGGCATGACCTCGAGAGGCATAAGCGCGATCGATCGTGCTTATGCGTCCTAGGCTTTCCGTTCGCGCACCGAGCCTTCCTGCGCGACGGAGGCCACCAGCGTGCCGTCAGGCTTGAAGATCGAGCCGCGGGTCAAGCCACGGCCGCTTCGGGCGCTCGGCGAATCCTGTGCGTAGAGCAGCCATTCGTCGGCGCGGAACGGCCGGTGAAACCACATCGCGTGGTCGAGGCTCGCCGGCATCATGCGCTTGTCGAACAGCGTGCGGCCGTAGCGCGCCATGATGGCATCGAGCAGCGAGAAGTCGGACGCATAAGCCAGCGCGCACATGTGCAGCGCCGGATCGTCCGGCAGCGTCGCTGCGGTCTTGATCCAGACATGGATGCGGCCGTCCTCGATCTTTTGGCCGAAATAGCGGCCGAGCTCGACCGGGCGCAGCTCGATCGGACGGTCGGATTCATAGTAGCGGCGGATGAACTCCGGCATCTCCTTGAACATCGGCTGCTTCGCCACTTCCTCCGCCGTGAGCTTTTCCGGCGGCGGCACGTCGGGCATCTTGTCCTGGTGATCGAACGCGCTCTCCTCCTCGGCATGGAACGACACCATGATCGAGAAGATCGCGTTGCCGTGCTGAATCGCGGTGACGCGGCGCGTCGAGTAGCTCTTGCCGTCGCGCAGGCGCTCGACCTGGTAGATGATGGGGATCTGCGGATCGCCCGGCAAGATGAAATAGCAATGCAGCGAATGCGGCAGCCGGCCCTCGACGGTGCGGCACGCTGCAACCATCGCCTGCCCGATCACCTGGCCGCCGAACACCCGTTGCCAGCTGGTCTTCGGACTGTTGCCGCGAAACAGATTCACCTCGAGCTGTTCGAGGTCGAGGATCGAGATGAGGTCGATCAGGCTCTTGGACATGCTGGTGCTTTCAAAATGCCTCGTCATTCCGGGCGCACGGAGTGCGAACCTGAAATCTTGAGCTGACGACCTCTGGATTCCGGGTTCGCGCTCGCGCGAGCCCCGGAACGACGGAATGAGGCCGTTCCGCCCTTGTTTCACCGCACTGTTTCGCCCACCTCAAGTCTGGTAGCAAGACCAAGAAAACGCGAAGACTTAGCCGGGAATTGGGTATGTCGGTACAGGGTAGCATTGTCATCGGTGGCGGCGCGTTTGCGGGCCTGGCGCTGGCTCTGGCGCTGCGCCAGGGGCTCGGCCCCGAGATCCCCGTCATCGTCGCCGACCCCGCGCTCGGCACCCGGCCGAGCCGGGACCCGCGCGCCACCGCGATCGTGGCAGCCTGCCGCCGCCTGTTCGAGGCGATCGGCGCCTGGGACGACGTCAGGGGCGAGGCGCAGCCCATCCTCGACATGATCGTCACCGATTCCAAGCTGGAAGACGCCACCCGTCCGGCGTTCCTCAACTTTGCCGGCGATGTCGCGCCGGGCGAGCCCTTCGCGCATATGGTCGAGAACCGCCGCCTCATCGATGCGCTGGTGGTGCGCGCCGAGGCCGAGGGCATCGATCTCCGCGCAACCACCGTGTCGTCTTACGACGCGCGGGCCGAAGGCATCGACGTGACGCTCGGTGACGGCAGCGTGATTGCCGCGAGCCTCCTGGTCGCGGCCGACGGTGCGAAATCGAAACTGCGCGAGCGCGCCGGCATAGCCACCCATGGCTGGGAATACGATCAGTCCGGCATCGTCGTCACTGTCGGCCATGAGCGCGATCACGAGGGCCGCGCCGAAGAGCATTTTCTGCCGGCGGGTCCGTTCGCGATCCTGCCGCTTTCAGGCAAGCGCTCCTCGCTGGTTTGGACCGAGCGCCGCAGCGAAGCCGCGCGTATCGTTGGGTTGAGCGACGAGGAATTCCACGGCGAGCTCGAGCAACGCTTCGGCCTGCATCTCGGCGAGGTGAAGGCGCTCGACAAGCCGCGCGCGTTTCCGCTGTCCTATTTCGTCGCACGCTCTTTCATCGCCGAGCGCCTCGCGCTGGTCGGCGATTCCGCCCACGTCATCCATCCGATTGCGGGCCAGGGTCTCAACATGGGGCTGAAGGACGTCGCCGCGCTGGCCGAGGTCGTGGTCGATGCCGCCCGGCTCGGCATGGATATCGGCGCCGCCGACGTGCTCGAAGGTTACCAGCGCTGGCGCCGCTTCGACACCATGGCCATGGGCGTTGCCACCAACTCGCTGAACTTCCTGTTCTCCAATCAGTCGACCTTGCTGCGTACCGTGCGCGACATCGGCCTCGGCCTCGTCGACCGCGCCCCGCCGCTGAAGAACCTGTTCATCCGCCAAGCCGCGGGTTTGACCGGTGAGATACCGCGGCTGCTGAAGGGCGAGGCGCTGTAATTCTTTCCTGTCGTCCCGGACAAGCGCGCCTCAAGCGCGCGCAGATCCGGGACCCATACGCCGCAGCAATAGTTTTGCGAAGACTCGGAGTGACCAGCTCGCGCAACAACCACGTCCTGTGGTTATGGGCCCCGGCCTTCGCCGGGGCGACAGCGAGGGTGTGGCGCGGTCATCGCGCCAAACGACCACCGGGCCACAAGTCTCTCAATCGATCTTACGGGCCTCTTCCGGCAGCATGATCGGGATGCCGTCGCGGATCGGATAGGCGAGCTTGGCGCTGCGCGAGATCAGCTCCTGCTTTGCGGAATCGAACTCCAGCGGACCCTTGGTCAGCGGGCAGACCAAAATCTCCAGCAATTTGGGATCGACGCTGGCTTCGGGGCGTTCGGTGGGCGCGTTCATGGGGGTCTCCGGCGGTCGGTTGCCCTCTAGCATGAAAAATCGTAGCAGCCCATCGCGTCGCCTCAAGCGGAAACCATCCGCAGGATCTCGTCGAGCAGGCCCTCGAGCCGCGCGGCCGGCAATGGCGGGCCCGATAAGGCGAAGCCGAGAAACGTCCAGTACAGGATTTGCGCGCGGGCTCGTGCCGTCGCCACCTCCAACCCGCGCTTCCCCAGCAGCTCTTCGATATAGTCGAGCCTGCGCCGGTCGATGGCACGCACCGCCGTTTGTGCCGCCGCATCGAAGGCCGCCCAATTCCGCACCGCGCGCTCGAGGTCGAGCCGCGCGCTAAAAGTCCTGCGCAGTAGCGCTTTCAGCGGCTCGTCGCTGTCCGCCTCGACATCGGCGATGATCTGCTCGGCCGCGATCTCGCGCCAGCGCTTCAAGAGAGCAGCATGGAACGCGCCGAGATCGGCGAAATGCCAATAGAAGCTGCCGCGCGACACCCCCATGGCTTTCGCCAGCGGATCGGCCTTCAGCGCGGTGAAGCCGTCTCTCGCGAGCGCCTTCAGGCCCTGTTTGATCCAGTCATCGGCGGTCAGCTGTTCGGCCATGTCGGGTTCCGGATGCAAACCATACACTAGTGTATTGACAGCGGGCAGGCCAGCGCCTATCTCACCATACATAACTGTATGGATGAGATTTGCAGGGAGCTTTGACGATGCGTGATCTCTTGCTCCAGTGCGCCGGGGTCGTGACCATTGCCGTGGCCCTCATTCATGGCATTCTCGGCGAGACCAAGGTCTTTGCCCGCGCCCGCATCGAGCCGGAGCGGCTCCGCACCCTGATCCGCCTGGTCTGGCAGGCTTCGACCGTCGCCTGGATCGGCGGGGGCGTCCTCCTGATCGCGGCGCCCTGGATGCAATCGGAGCCGGCGCGACACTGGATCGTCGTCACCATGGCCGGCGTGTTCGGCTTCGCCGCTCTCGCCAACGCATGGGCAACGCGCGGTCGGCACTTCGGCTGGATGGCGCTCAGTGCGGTCGTCGCGATGGCGGCTGCCGGCTACTAGGCGCGGTATATCGCAGTCATGCCTGTTGTGAGGCGAAAGGCCGCATCGACGCACCAAATGCACGTTGCGCGCGGAGGGCGCTGAGCTTTTTCGGATCGTTAGAATATCTCTAAAGGCTTCCGCCGTAGCTGCGGATTGACTTCATCATGTGCTTTGCTTCCTTCGGTCCCGCTTCGCCTCAGGGCGTAGCGCCCACGACAAAAGAGGAGACGTTCGTGAAGGTTATTCGTGTTGTTGCCGTTGCATTGACGATCGGGATTGGCATGGGATCGGCCGCCTTGGCCGATGGTTTCAAGGACTGCACCAAGCTCGACAAGGCGTCGTGGAAGCCGGCGAGCGAAGCCGAAGCCAAGGCCAAGGCGCTCGGCTACGAGGTGCGGCGCTCCAAGATCGAAGGGTCGTGCTACGAGGTCTACGGCGTCAAGGAAGGCAAGCTTTACGAGCTGTTCTACAGCCCCGAAGATCTCAGCCTGAAGCACACGATTGCGAAGTAGACCGCGCGAGACGGTCTGCGCGCAAATGTCTGCGCAAAGTTATGCCTGAGGGTGGTCCTCGCTTGATCGAAGAATCGGTGCCGCACGCACGCGGGGAGTCCAACCGGACCCCCGCGGATCGAGCCGTTGCGCGGACAGTCGCGGTCTGGGACCTCCCGCTGCGGCTCTGGCACTGGGCGCTCGCGGCTTGCGTTCTGGCTGCGTGGTTCACGCCGACCGTCTATGACGGACTTCACCGCATCGTCGGTTATACCGTACTCGGGCTCGTTGCGTTCCGTTTGGTCTGGGGTCTTTGGGGAAGCCGCTATTCGCGCTTCCGCATGGTCGGCGTCAGGCTTCGGGCCGCACCGGGTTATCTCTGGAATCTGCGCCGCGGCATCACCGGCCGCTATATCGGTCTCAATCCAGCCGGCACGTTGATGCTGGTGGCGCTGCTGGTCTCGCTCGCGGTCTCGACGATATCAGGCGCGATGTCGGTGACCGTAACCTTTTTCGGCGTCTGGTGGGTCGAGGACACCCACCACTATTCATCCGACGCGGTCATCGTCCTGGTCGTGCTGCACGTCTTGGGCGTGCTGATGATGGGGCGTCTTCAACGCGAGAACCTGATCAGCGCGATGATCACCGGACGCAAGCGCATCCGCGGTCATTCCTGAGCGCGCACGCACCGATCACTGCAGCGGCGGATCGCCGCTGGTGCGCTTCTTGGCGAGATCCATCTCGGTGACCGCGACCAGGATTTCAGCGCGGGTCTTCAGGTCGGGCGCTTCCAGCATCGCTTGCTTCTCGGCCACGCCATAGGGCGACATCATCGCCAATGCGTTGACGAGCGCTTCGTTCGGGGCGGTCTCGACGCCCTCCCAGTCGACCTTGAGGTTGTTGGCCTTCAGAAAGTCCGCCAGCACCGTCAGCAGTGCTTCGCGATCGACCTCCTCCTCGCCCATGCGCGGCGTGAAGTCGTCGACGAAGGCAAAGAAATCCACCTTGCACTGCCGGTAGGCGGTGAGCACCTCGAGCTCCTCGAGCACCCTAAAGCGCGAGACGCCGGTGAGCTCGAGGATGTAGCGGCCGTCGCCGGATTCGGCGAGCTGGGTGATGCGGCCGACACAGCCGACACGGAACAGCGCCGGCTTGTCGGAATTCTTGGGCGAGTGCGCGATGTCGGGCTGGATCATGCCGATCAGGCGATGGCCATCGCGGAAGGCATCGTCGATCATCGCGAGGTAGCGCGGCTCGAAGATGTTGAGCGGCATCTGCCCGCGCGGCAGCAGCAGCGCGCCCGGCAGCGGAAACACCGGAAGGATCTCCGGAAGGTCGGCGGGCCCGCGATATTCGATGTTGATCGGCATCTGCAGGGTTCCCTAGCCTTGCCAGCGCGCGTCAGGAAAACAGGATGATCGACAAGCGCTTGCGTCCCTCGACGGTTGCATCGTCCGTGCCGCCCCAGGCCTCGAAGAACTGCACCAGCTGCTTGCGGGCGCCGTCGTCGTTCCATTTGCGGTCGCGCTTGATGATCGCGAGCAGCTGCTCTGTGGCCGCTGCCCGGTTGCCTTGCGCGTTCAGCGCGATCGCGAGGTCGAATCGGGCCTGATGATCGAGCGGGTTTGCGGCGACTTTCTGTTCCAGCTCGGCGACGGGCCCGAGCTGCTCCGCCTGCTCGGCGAGATCGATCGCGGTCTGCACGGCTTTCACAGCGGGGTCGTTGCGCTTGGATTCCGGCACCATGGCGAGCGTCTGCTTGGCCTGCTCCATCGCGCCGGAGACGGCGTAGCATTTCGCGAGCCCGGCAAGGGCCGCGATGTTGGTCGATTCGAGCTGCAGTACTTCCGCGTAGATCTGGGCGGCCGCGGCGGCATCGCCCTCGGCGAGCACGGCCTCGGCTTCCTGGAGGATTTCCGCGATATTCGGCTCACCCGGCGCGGTCACGCCCTTGGTTAGCTTTTCGATGAAGGCGTTGAGCTGACTCTCTGGGACCGCACCCATGAAGCCGTCGGCCGGCTGGCCGTTGACGAAGGCGATCACTGCCGGGATCGACTGGATGCCCATCTGGCCCGGGATCGCCGGGTGCTGGTCGATGTTCATCTTGACCAGCTTGACCTTGCCCTTGGCGGCCTTGACCGCTTTTTCCAGCAAGGGCGTGAGCTGCTTGCAGGGGCCGCACCACTCCGCCCAGAAGTCGATCAGCACCGGCTGGCGCTTCGATTCCTCGATGACGTCCTTCACGAAGGTCTGGGTGGTCGTGTCCTTGATCAGATCGGCGGCAGCCGGGCCCGCTGCTCCGTTACCCTGGTCGATGATCGTCACGGGATCCCCTCGTCTGATGTCTGGAATTGGCGGGTCTTTAGCACGTCGCCAATTCATATGCTTCGCTGTTGGCCCTAAATTGGGCCGGGACGGCCGAATTTCAATCCGTGCGTGCCGATTCGACGGTTCCGGGGCATTTTTGGGTCATTTGGCCGCGTTCGGGTTCATATTGGGCCTCCGATTGCGCATCTATGCCGCCGGTAGCTGTTGCATTCCCCTCCCGCTTTTGGCATACGACAGCCGTTGCCGGCGCAGTCATGCGACCGACACAGGATGCGGGTGTAGCTCAGTGGTAGAGCACGACCTTGCCAAGGTCGGGGTCGAGGGTTCGAGCCCCTTCGCCCGCTCCAATTTTCTCCCAAAGCATCCAGCCGAACCGGACGGGCACGTGTTCTTCCACGCCGCTGGCGGCTGTATTGGGTCACGAATGACAATTCTGGTCACCGGCAGTGCAGGCCATCTCGGGGAAGCCCTTGTCCGCACGCTCCGCGGGCACGGTTCGCCTGCGCGTGGCATCGACCTGAAGCCATCGCCGTTCACCGATGCCGTCGGCTCGATCGTCGATCGCGATTTCGTGCGGCGCCAGATGGACGGCGTCACCGCCGTGATCCACACCGCGACGCTGCACAAGCCGCATGTGGCGACCCACAGCAAGCAAGATTTCATCGACACCAATGTCACCGGCACGCTCAACCTGCTCGAAGCGGCTGTGGCCGCTGGCGTGCGCAGTTTTGTCTTCACAAGCACCACCAGCGCGTTTGGCTCGCAGCTTCGGCCCGACGCCGACCAAGCCGCGGTGTGGGTCACCGAGGACCTGCCGCCGATCCCGAAGAACATCTACGGCACGACCAAACTGATGGCTGAGACTCTCTGCGAGCTGTTCTGTCGCGAGCGCGGCCTGCCTGTCGTGGTCTTGAGGACCTCGCGCTTCTTCCCGGAAGACGATGACGATCCGGCGATGCGATCGGCTTACGCTCCGGAGAATGCGCGGACCAACGAGCTGCTCTATCGCCGGCTGGATATCGCGGATGCGGTGAGCGCCCATCTGCTCGCCGCCGAGCGTGCGCCGAACATCGGTTTTGCCCGCTACATTGTGTCAGCGACGAGCCCGTTCGAGCAGCGCCATTTGACAGCACTTGCACGTGACGCGGCCGCTGTGGTGCGTGAGCTCTATCCGGATTGTGCGGAGCTCTTTGCGGCGCGCGGCTGGCGACTGTTCCCAGCGATCGACCGTGTTTATGTCAATGAGCGCGCACGGCGCGAGCTGGGCTGGCGGCCCGAATTCCACTTCGCGCATGTCTTGAACTGCCTTCGCGAGGGCCGCGATTTTCGCAGCACGCTGGCGCGCGATATCGGGTCGAAGGGCTATCATGAGACGATTTTCGACGATGGTCCCTACCCCGTCGCCACGTAGTCGCCACCTTTGCTCGACGCGTCAGATGTCTAGCCGGAGTCACCGGCAGCAAGATGGCCAGAGCATTTCTACTGTGCATGGGGTTGTTTTCGCGTTTTTTTGTTCCGGAGCTCCTGCTGCCCGCAAATTAGCCGCGCGCGATTTTGATTCCGCGCTGCAGCGAGAGCGTTGTCGTCGCGGCATTCGCCATCGTTGACTTTCCGTCTCAATTTTTATTGAGCGCTATCGCAGCGCACGCGGCGCGCTTCTCTCCGCTGGCAGATGTGCTAACCTTTTTCGTCTGTCCTCTCGACAGAGTCCAAACTTCGCCTCTCGACTAGCAAAACAAAATAACGTGCAGCCCTGATGGCTGCCTTAGGGGAGTGACGCGATGAAATTCCATCGATCCGTCTTTCAATCCGTCCTGGCGCTTGCAGCGGTTGCCCTTCTCGCGGGGACAAGCGCCGGTCACGCGCAGCAGCAGGACAAGAACAAGCCGCTGAAGAAATACGAATCCGGCACCAAGGAGTTCTGGACCCATCCGCCGGACGACTGGTTCCTCGGCGACGAGACCGAGGCGCAGAAGGGTCTGGCGCCGCCGTCGGGTCCGCCGACCGGCGCGTCCGACGCCGAGCTCGCCAACATCGTCAAGAAGGTCAAGCTGCCACCAGGCTTCAAGATGGAGGTCTACGCGTCCGGTGTGCTGGCCGCGCGGCAGATGGCCTGGGGTGACAAGGGCACGCTGTTCGTCGGATCCTTCGGCCTCGGCAACGTCTACGCCATCAAGGACAACAACGGAAAGAAAGAGGTCAAGACCATCCTGAAGGGCCTGAACATGCCCACGGGTCTGGCTGTCAAGGACGGTGCGCTCTACGTCATCGCGGTCGACAAGCTGATCCGCTACGACGACGTCGAAAACAAGCTCGACAATCTCGGCGAGGGCAAGGTCGTGTATGACGACATGCCGTCCTATGCCGCGCATGGCTGGAAATACATCGCGGTCGACAAGGAAGGCTGGTTCTACATTCCGTTCGGACCGCCCTTCAACATCGGCGTGCCGCCGACCAGTGTATCGCAGATCCGCCGTGTCGATCCCAAGACCGGCAATGCGGAAATCTATGCGCTGGGCGTTCGCAACTCGGTCGGCGGCGACGTCGATCCGCGCACCGGCAAGTTCTGGTTCACCGAGAACGCCCGCGACTGGATCAGCGACGATCTGCCCTCGGACAAACTGAACATGATCAGCAGGATCGGCGAGCACTTCGGCTATCCCTACTGCCACCAGGGTGACCTGCCGGATACCAAGTTCGCGATGGGCCACAAGTGCTCCGAGTTCACGCCGCCCGTGCTGAACCTCGGTGCCCACGTCGCTCCGCTCGGCATGAAATTCTATACCGGCGACCAATTCCCGGCCGAGTACAAGAACAACATCCTGATCGCCGAGCACGGCTCCTGGAATCGTCACAAGTACCAGGGCGGTCGCATCATGCGCGTGATCGTCGGGCCCGACGGCAAGAACGCCAAGCAGGAAGTGTTCGCCTCCGGCTGGATCGAGGGCGACCAGGGCTATCTCGGCCGCCCCGACGACATCATCCTCGCCAAGGACGGCTCGATCCTCGTCGCCGACGACTGGGCCGGCGCGATCTACCGCATCAGCTACAGCAAGAAGTAGCGCAAGACGACACGAGGCTGCGGTGCCGAGGGGCACCGCAGCCTTTCTCATTTCATTTTCGCACGTTGTCGCCCGGAGTTGGGCGCCGCTTGCGCACAGGTGCGGAACCCATAGCCACGAACGCGGGTTATGGAATTCTCAGATGCGCAATTGCGCATCATAGCTCGCGCTTCTTCGCCCCGGAGTGACGCGTTCGATAGATCGGAAATTCCAATCATGCGCCGGCAGTTCATCTCGCACGCAATCAGCGCGGTTGCGCTCGCAGCGCTCGGTTCTCTCCCCACAAGCGCCGCCGACAATGCCGCGATCAAGGAGAAGGCCGCCGTCTGCGCCGGCTGTCACGGCGAGAACGGCATCTCGCAGACCGAGAACATTCCTTCGCTGGCTGGCCAGCCCGATCAATTCCTGCAATGGCAGCTGGTGTTTTTCCGCGCCGGCTCGCGCAAGAACGACCAGATGCAGCCGATCGCCGAGGAGATCACCAACGAGGACGTCCGCAATCTCGGCGCCTATTTCGCAGCGCTGACGCCGCCGACAGCGGCGGAGGACAACGATCCGGACCTGTCGAAAAAGGGCGCCCAGGTTGCCGCCGGCCGCCGTTGCGCATCATGCCATACGGATAGCTTTGCCGGCACCAAGGCCGTCGCGCGGCTGGCGGGCCAGCGCGAGGAATACCTGATCAAGGCGCTGCACGACTACAAGAGCAGCCAGCGCGTCGGCGGCGGAGGCGCGGCGATGGCCGATGTCGCCTATCACATGAGCGATGAGGAAATCACCGCTGTCTCGCACTATCTCGCGTATTTCAAATAGCGCGCGATGTAGCTGCAAAACTCTACCGTCGTCCCGGACAAGCGAAGCGCAGATCCGGGACCCATAACCACAGGGAGTGGTTTGGCGAAGACTCGTCGTGACCAGCTCGGTTCATAACCACGGGCTGTGGTTATGGATCCCGGGCTCGCGCAACGCGCGCCCCGGGATGACGATCGAGCGAGGGGCCTACCCCGCCCGCTGCTTCTCATACGCTTTCAAATGCGTGTAGGCGATGCGCAGCTTCGGCACCGGCACCTTGGCGGCATCGGCCCGGGCGATGAGATCGCCGATGACGTGATCGGCCTCGACCGGCAGACCTGCCTTGACGTCGCGGAACATCGAGGCCGTCATCGGTGAACCCTCGGTGGTGAGGTTGCCCTTCACGCGCTCGAAGAACGGCCCGCCCGGCGCGTAGCCCGACGCTGCGGCGATTGCGCTGGTCTCGTCCAGCATGCCGAGCAGGAAATCCCTGCCGCCGGGAGCGGCGAGGATGTTGCCGACAGAGGTGCGCATCAGGCTGGTGGACGCCGCCAGCGAGGACAGGAACACCCACTTCTCCCACATGTCCTGCATGATGTTCTGGCTGGCGGTGGCACCATTGATGCCGCTCTTGAAGGCCTCGTCGATCGCCTTAACGCGATCCGACAGCTTGCCGTCGCGCTCGCCGTAATTGATCGACTGCATCGGCTGGAGCTGCACCACCTCACGCTTCTCGTTGAGCGTCGCGGCGATGGCGCAGAGGCCACCGAGCACGCGCTCCTTGCCGAACTTGTCGTCGAGGATGTCGAGATGCTTCATGCCGTTGAGCATCGGGATGATCGCCGTGTCGGGCCCGACGGCTGCCGCGAACGACTTGATGGCGTCGTCGAGGTCGAAGGCCTTGCAGCTGAGCAGCACGACGTCGAACTTGTCCTTGAGCGCGTCGGCTTGAACCGTCGGCGGATTCTTCAAGGTCACGTCGCCGTTCGGGCTCTCGATCACGAGGCCGGCGCTCGCGAGCTCGCTGGCGCGCCGCGGTCGGACCAGGAAGGTCACGTCGCGGCCGGCTTGCAACAGCCTGCCACCAAAATAGCCGCCGATGGCGCCAGCGCCGACCACGAGGATACGCATGGGATTGTCCTTGTTGTTTCTTGATTGCTTCTTGCCGTCGTCGTTTGTTTCTTGCCGTCGTCCTGGCGAAAGCCAGGACCCATTACCCCGACTGCATGTTGTCGGGCAAGTTGAAGCCCCAGCTCGTCCCAGCCATAGCCTTCGGTGGCTGGGTCCTGGCCTTCGCCAGGACGACATCGGAGATGATGGCTCGATTTGTCCATCATACGAAAATCACTTCCCCGACACCATCTCCTCGACCTCGCGCAACTGCTCCTTGCCGAAGAACATCTCGTTGCCGACGAAGAAGGTCGGCGAGCCGAACGCGCCGCGCGCGACTGCCTCTTCGGTGTTCTTGATCAGTCTGCCCTTCACCTCGGGTTCCCCGGCGCGGGTGAACAGTTTTTGCGCGTCGAGGCCGGAGGACGCCAGCGCCTTCGCCGCGATTTCCGGATCGTCCATCTTCTTCGGCTCGCGCCACATGTGGTGGAAGGCGGCCTCGACATATGTCTCGAACACGCCCTCGAGCTGCGCCGCGATCGCCGCGCGCATCAGGTTCAGCGTGTTGACCGGGAAGAACGGATTCATGACGTAGGGCTGAACCTCGAAGCGCTTGACGAAGCGCTCGGTCTCGACCGTGTGGAATTCGCGCTTGTTCTTGATACCGGCGAACGTCTCGGCCGGCGACTTGTTGTTGGTCGACTTGAAGATGCCGCCGAGCAGGATTGGCACGTACTCGAACTTGACGCCGATGCGCTGCTCGATGGCGGGGATCGCGAGATGACTGAGATAGGCGTTCGGGCTGCCGAAATCGAACAGGAATTGCGGGGCTGTGCGGGTCAAAATCATCCTCCCTGACGTTGCTTTTTCGCATTGTGGCGCAGCGCGCGCCGCGGGTCCACCATTTAATGACGGTCATAATCTCTTGATGATGTCGTCAGATCAGACGCGGGATCGTTCGCTTGCGCCACACCAGAAGGTAATAGCCCATCTGCAAAAGGAACATGGAGCAGAACACGATCGGATAGGCGGCCCACACACCCTCAAGGCCGATCGTGCGGCTCAGGATCACCGCGGACGGCAGCTCGATTGCTCCAATGGCGAAGATCGCGAGCAGCATTGGCGTCAGCGCCACGCCGGCAGCGCGCATCGCCCCGGAAAACACCGTCGCCAGGCCGAACGGCACCGAGCTCCACAATGCGATGTTGAGCAAGTTCTTCGCCAAATCGAGCACGGTGTCTTCAGTGATGAAGATACCGAGCACGGCGCGCGGCGCCAGATAGATCAGCGCCACCAGCCCGCCCGTCAGGACGATGTTGAACGCAAGTCCGGTGCGCACGATGTCGTCGAGCCCCGTTCTGTCGCCGCGGCCAACCGCCTGCGCGCCGAGGATCGAGACCGCGATTGAAATCGACATCGCCGTGAACTGCGTGTAGCCCATCACCTGGTTGACCGCGCCATAGGCTGCGGTTGCGTTCGAGCCGAACCCGTTGACGAGGCCGAGCAGCACCAGTTCGGCGATCGCCATCACCACCATGCCGATTCGCGCTCGGCAGTCCAATGCCGAGAATTTGCCCCAGCACCACACGATTGAGCCGCAGATGGCGCAGCAGTGCAGCGTCCGGTGCCAACGCATGTTTCCTCCGCAGCAGATAGGCGGCCAGCGCGACCAGCGTCAGCGTGTTGGCGATCGCCGCGGCCCAGGCCGGGCTGGTGATGCCGGCCGCCGGCAATCCGAACGATCCTCGGATCAGAATCGGCGTCAAGATCAAGCCGATCGCAGTCGACAAGGCCAGCGCCAGCAGCGGCGTCAGCGCATCGCCGACGCCGCGGATCATCGCCGTCATCAGCAGGAAGACGAAGCCGAGCGGCATGGTGAGCAGCATGATGCCGGCATAGGCGCTGGCCTGGTCGAGAATGTCCGTGGGCGTTGCGAGCATCGTCATCAATTGGCGGCTGAAGATCCCGCCGATCAGTGCAATTGCAATCGAGAGCAGCAGGCCGATCGCGAGCGTCGTGCCCACGATGAGCTTGATCCGGCCCTGCTCGCCCGCACCATAGGCTTGGCCGATCAGTACCGTGGCGCCGGTGCTTAGCCCCATGACGAAGGCGAACAGGAAGAAGAACACCGGAAAAAACACCGAGACCGACGCGAGCGCGTCGACCCCGACCATCTGGCCGAGATAGACGTTACTGAGGGTGCCGAACAGCGATTGCAGCGCATTGCTCAGCATCAACGGCGCGAGGAAGCGCAGAAAACTTTTCCAGAGCGGCTTGGCGGCGGACATGGATTGGCCTTTCGTCAGGGCGTGCGGAACCGTCGCCACGCGAAGTGCGCGCGGCGCGGTCGTCGATGGGGTTGTGAGAAGGCGCGCGCCTAAGCGCGGTCGCTGTAGGCGAGCTTGACGATGTGGTCGCGGATGTCGGCGGGCCAATCTGCGATCAGTCCGGTGAAACGCCGCCGGTCATCCGCAAACAACGCGCGCGATGCTTCCTCGAACTGCGGCAGATTGCCGGCCATGGTCGACATGAAGTGATAGGCCGCATCGCGCGCCTGCCGCTCGCGGTCCTTGTCGCCGCTTGCGCGCCGCGCTTCTTCGACAAGTTTCCGCAGCGCCACCGAAGCGCCGCCTGCTTGCGCGCTGAGCCACTCCCAGTGCCGCGGCAGCAGCGTCACCTCGCGCGCGACCACGCCGAGCTTCGGCCGGCCGCGGCCGCGCGGCTCGCTCGGCGATGGGGTGTCCTCAACCGGGGGCGGGACAAGCTTCGCCAGCCGCGCCAGCACCTCGCGGTCTCCGCCGCGCAGATCGAAGTCGATCGATCGGCCGGTGGCGTCCTCGAAGATGATGATGGGTTCGTCGGGCCGCTCCGCCATCCGCTTGATGACCAGCGCGACCTCTCCCGCCGGCCCGGAGACCAGACGGCGATGCCCTTGGAAAGCGGTGAAAGTCTTCTGCATTGGAATCATTGCCATATTCGTCGAGATGGCGACTTTAATACCCGGGTAAATTGCTGGGGTCAATATACCCGGGTCAAAATATCCGAGCGGATGGCTCGACATTGCGTTCCCGGGCTGGCACGAACGCGCGGCTGATCGAGCCATGCCTAGCCCCGGGGACCACGCGATGCTGACCGTTCATCACCTCAACAATTCGCGCTCGCAGCGCGTGCTGTGGCTGCTCGAGGAGTTGGGCGTGCCCTACGAGATCGTGCGCTATCAGCGCCAGCCGGACATGCGCGCGCCGAAGGAGCTCCGCGCCATCCATCCGCTCGGCAAGTCGCCCGTCATCACCGACAACGGCAACACCATCGCCGAATCCGGCGCGATCATCGAATATCTCATCGCCACGTATGGCAACGGCCAGCTGGTCCCGCCGCCGAACACGCCCGAGCGGCTGCGCTTCACCTATTGGCTGCACTATGCGGAAGGCTCGGCGATGCAGCCGCTGCTGCTCAAGCTGCTGTTCACGCTGATGCCGAAGCGCGCGCCGGCGTTGCTCCGCCCCCTGGTGCGCAAGGTCTCGAACCAGGCGCTGACTGCGCTGGTCAATCCGCAGCTCAAGCAGCACATGGACTACTGGGAAGGCGAGCTTGCGAAAACCGAGTGGTTCGCCGGCAACGAGTTCACCGCCGCCGACATCCAGATGAGCTTTCCGCTCGAGGCAGCCCAGGCGCGCGGAGGGCTCGAGCTCGGCCATCCCAAGGCGATGGCGTTCCTGGAGCGCATTCATGCACGGCCGGCGTACGCGAGAGCGCTCGAGAAGGGCGGTCCGTATCAGGTGGGGCGCTAACTTCCTCACTGCGCCCTGCGCGACAGTGCCCGCCAGTTCGCATGCAATACGCGTCCGCGCGTCTTTGACAGTTTCTCTGGCCTCGCGGTGTAGTACGCGCCGCGTTCCGCGCAAGCCGGCCGCCGGCCTTCGCGCCATGCAAGGACAGAGTTACTGCCCCGCTGCTTCCGCACCCCGGGTACGCGGATCGGGCGCGCCGAGCGGACCGTTGGCGGTCACCGAGATCGAATTGGCGGATGTCTGCCCCATCGGCGTGACGATGAGATGATCCATCGCCTTCAGCTCGAGCAGCACATTGTCGGGAAAGCCGCTCTCGACCCGGACCTCGTCGGGCAGCCATTGGTGATGCAGCCGCGGTGCGGCCACGGCTGCCGCGACGTCCATCTTGTAATCGAGGACGTTGACGATCACCTGGAGCACGGTCGAGATGATGCGGCTGCCGCCCGGCGAGCCCGTCACCAGTACCGGCTTGCCGTCCTTCAGCACGATGGTCGGCGACATCGAGGACAGCGGCCGCTTGCCCGGCCCGGGCAAATTGGCCTCGAAGCCGACGAGGCCGTAGGCATTGGAAGCGCCGACCGCTGCGCTGAAATCGTCGAGCTCGTTGTTGAGCAGCACGCCGGTGCCGTCGGCGACTAGGCCGACGCCGTAACTGAAGTTCAGCGTATAGGTGTTGCTGACGGCGTTGCCGCTGCCGTCAACGACGGAAAAATGCGTGGTGTTGCTGCCCTCATGCGGTGAGGCCGCGGTGGAAACGAGCTGTTTCGACGGAGTGGCGCGATCGGCGGAGATGGTTGCCCGCAGCTTGCCGGCGTAGTCCTTGGCGGTGAGCGTCCCGATCGGTGCGTTGACGAACGCGGGATCGCCGAGATAGCGCGCCCGGTCCGCATAAGCGCGCTTCATGGCCTCGATCAGCAGATGCAGCGAGGCCGGCGATCCTTGCTTCAGATCAGCGAGCTGAAAACCTTCGAGGATATTGAGCGTCTCCACTAGCACCACGCCGCCCGACGACGGCAACGGCATCGACACGATGTCATAGCCGCGATAGGTGCCGCGCACCGGTGCACGGATGACCGCCTGATAGGATTTCAAATCGGCCGGCGTCATGATGCCGCCCGCGTCAGTCACGGCCTTGGCGAGTTTTTCCGCGACCGGCCCCTCATAGAAACCGCGCGGGCCCTGTGCGGCAACAGCCGACAGCGTTTCGGCGAGATCGCTCTGCACCAGTCGGTCGCCTTCGCCGAGCGGTGTACCATCAGGCCGCGAGAAAATCCTGGCCGACGAGGGCCAGCGCACCAGCCGCTTGTGCCACCCCGGCAGAGTGTCGACAATGTCGTCGCCGACGAGGAAGCCGTCGCGGGCGAGCGCGATCGCGGGCTCGAGCAGTTGCGCCAGCGTGAACCGGCCCGAGCCATATTTTTCCAGGGCCAGCGCAAGACCCGCGACGGTGCCGGGCACGCCGACGCCGAGCGCGGAATCCCGCGACTTCGCCGCATCGGGCTTGCCGTCGGCGCCGAGGAAAATCTGTGGCGTGGTCGCAGCCGGCGCGGTCTCGCGATAATCGATTGTGATGTCTTCGTTGCGCTCAGTGGAATGAATCACCATGAAGCCGCCGCCGCCGATATTGCCGGCGCGCGGATAGGTCACGGCCATCGCAAAGCCGGTCGCGACCGCGGCGTCGACGGCATTGCCGCCCCGTCGCAGGATGTCGGCGCCGACCTGCGCAGAGATTTTCTCCTGCGCGACCACCATGCCGTGCTCGGCGGGAACGGCACGCACCGTGTCGAGCGCCGGCGGCACATAGGCCCGCCGCGCATCCTGCGCGGTCGCGGTCGGAAGTCCAAACGCCAGAGTGGCAAGGAAGGCGAAAAATGTCCGCCGTGTCGAAAAAGACGACATCATCAAACTTCCGCAATGGCCATGGGCAGTTCACATGCAGCGTTGCAATGCTATACGGTTTGTTTCGACAGAGGCAAAACTGTTCGTGATGAGGATTGTGGAGTGACGACGATCGCCCCGGATGCGCGCATCGCCGGCGCGCAGCGGACCTATCCGCAGCGCAGGGCCGTCGTCAGCTGGATCTTCTTCGACTGGGCGGCGCAGCCTTACTTCACGCTGATCACGACCTTCGTGTTCGCGCCGTATTTTGCCACCGGCATTGCGCCGAATCCCGCCACCGGGCAATCGCTGTGGGGCTTTGCGATGGCTGCCGCGGGCCTCGCAATCGCGCTGATGTCGCCGGTGCTGGGGGCTATTGCCGATGCTTCGGGTCGCAGGAAGCCGTGGATCGCGGGCTTCGGTGCCGTGCTGGTGCTGGCATCCTGCACGCTGTGGATCGGCAAGCCGGGCGATCCCTCGATCATTCCGCCGCTGCTGACCGCGGTCGCGCTCGCCAGCGTCTGCGCGGAATTCGCCACTCTCTTCAACAATGCGATGATGCCCACGCTGGTGCCGCCGGATCGTATCGGACGGCTCTCCGGCACCGGCTGGGCGACGGGATATGTCGGCGGCATCGTCAGCCTGATCATCGTGCTCGGCCTGCTCGCCGCGAATCCCGAGACCGGCCGCACGCTGCTCGGCTTTACGCCGCTGTTCGGGCTCGATCCCGTCAGCCGTCAAGGCGACCGCGCCGCGGGACCGTTGACCGGGCTTTGGTTCATCATTTTCGTGACGCCGATGTTCCTGTTCACGCCGGACTATCCAGCGAAGCGTCCGGTGCGCGAGGCGCTGCACGAAGGCCTGTCGGAGCTGAAGCAATCGATCAAGGGGCTGCCGCAGCAGAAATCGCTTGCGGCCTTTCTGCTTGCGAACATGATCTACACCGATGGTCTGGTGTCGCTGTTTGCCTTCGGCGGCATTTATGCGGCGGGCACGTTCGGCTGGCACACGATTCAGATCGGCACGTTTGGCATCATGCTCGCGATCGCCGGCGCGTTCGGTGCGTGGCTCGGCGGCAAGCTGGACGATCGCTTCGGGCCGAAGCGCGTGATCGCCGGCAGCATGCTGGTCCTGCTGCTGGCGCTGACGGCGATCCTACTGGTCGACAAGGATTCGATCTTCTTCATCAAGGTTGCGCCGCCCGCGCCCGGCGGTGCTTTGTTCGCCGCTGCGTCAGAGCGCGCTTATCTGGTGCTGGGCTGCCTAATCGGTGCGGCCGGTGGTCCGCTGCAAGCGGCCTCACGCACGCTCCTGATCCGTCTCGCACCGAAGGACCGCATCGCGCAGTATTTCGGTCTGTTCGCGCTGACGGGAAAAGTCACGTCCTTCATCGGCCCGCTCCTGATCGGTGTGATCACCGCGGTGACGGCGAGCCAGAAGGCCGGCATGGCCGTGCTGGTGGTGTTCTTCGTCGCGGGGCTGGCGCTGTTGATGCGGGTGCGGGAAAATTAGTGTCGTCCCGGCCTAGTGCGCAATTGCGCACGGGGACCGGGACCCATACCGCGTGATTTCTCGTTGCCGCGACGCGGCTAGTACCGCACACCAAACTACTTCCTGGGGCTATGGGTCCCGGCCTTCGCCGGGACGACCCGTTGAGAGTTTAGTGCACGACAGACCTAATGCCTGAAGTGCCGCGTGCCCGTGAACACCATGGCGATGCCGTGCTCGTCGGCGGCCTTGATGACCTCGTCGTCGCGCATGGAGCCGCCGGGTTGCACCACGGCGGTGGCGCCGGCCTCGATGCAGGCGAGCATGCCGTCGGCGAACGGGAAGAACGCATCCGACGCCACCACCGAGCCCTTGGTGAGCGGTTCGGCGAGCTTCAGCTCGGCGGCCGCATCCTGAGCCTTGCGTGCCGCGATCCGCGCTGAATCGACCCGGCTCATCTGGCCGGCACCGATGCCGACCGTGGCGAGATCCTTGGCATAGATGATGGTGTTGGACTTGACGTGCTTGGCCACCCGAAACGCGAACTTCAGATCGCGCATCTCGGCGTCCGTCGGCGCCCGCCTGGTCACAACCTTGAAGGTCATGTCGTCGACCACCGCATTGTCGCGGCTCTGCACCAGGAGGCCGCCTGCCACCGTCTTGGCGGTGAGGCCGGGCGCGCGCGGATCGGGTAGGCTGCCGGCGAGCAGAAGCCGAAGGTTCTTGCGCGCGCCGATGATGGCGATCGCTTCCTCGCTTGCGTCGGGCGCGATGATCACCTCGGTGAAGATCTTCGTGATCTCGCGCGCGGTGTCGGCATCGAGCGCGCGGTTCATCGCAATGATGCCGCCGAACGACGAGGTGGAATCGCAGGCCAGCGCCTTGCGATACGCGCTGACGAGGTCGGAGCCCTCCGCGACGCCGCAGGGATTGGCATGCTTGACGATGACGCAGGCTGCGGTGCGCTTGGCGTCGAACTCGCCGATGCATTCATAGGCCGCATCGGTGTCGTTGATGTTGTTGTAGGAGAGCTCCTTGCCCTGGAGCTGCCGCGCGGTCGAGACGCCCGGTCGCTTGTCGGGCGTCGCATAGAACGCCGCGGTCTGGTGCGGATTCTCGCCATAGCGCAGCGACTGGATCAGGCGGCCGCCGAAGGCACGGAAATCGGGCGCGTCGATCTCGAGCTGGCGATTGAACCAGTTCGAGATCGCGGCGTCATAGGCGCCAGTGCGCGCGTAAGCCTTGGCGGCAAGGCGCCGGCGCAGCTTCAGCGTGGTTGCACCGCTGTTGGCGGCGAGCTCGTCGAGCACGGCCTGATAGTCCTGCGCCTCGACCACGACGGCGACGTCGTCATGGTTCTTCGCGGCGGCGCGGATCATCGCGGGGCCGCCGATGTCGATGTTCTCGATGCAATCCTCGAAGCCCGCGCCTTTGTCGACGGTCGCTTCGAACGGATAGAGATTGACGACGAGGAGATCGATCGGCGCGATGCCATGCGCGGTCATCGCTTCCGCATGGTCCTTGTTGTCGCGGATCGCGAGCAGGCCGCCATGCACCTTCGGATGCAGCGTCTTGACGCGGCCATCCATCATCTCGGGGAAGCCGGTCAGCTCGGAGACGTCCTTCACCTCGAGGCCGGCCGCGGCGATCGCCTTTGCGGTGCCGCCGGTCGAGATCAGCTCGACATCGTGCGCGGCAAGCGCCTTCGCGAATTCGATCAGACCGGTCTTGTCGGAAACGGAGAGAAGGGCGCGGGTGACGCGGCGGGGATGGTCAGTCATGAGCAAGATCCTCTGTCTGAAGGAGTAATGCCCAGGCGCGCGGCAGCTATGTCCCGCGCTTCCCGATGGTGCTCCATCCAAGGTCGCCAGTCGCGCGAGCGAAGGCTCGATAGCAGTTTTCGGTCGCTTTCACAACGATCAGATGGGGCCGAATTGCAGGCGTCTACAGCGGAAGTTCCGGCTCCCGCCGCGCATTTCTGCGGGCATTCGTGATCGCCGGCGAGGCGGTGGAGCGGACAAAACTCCAGCGGATCGAGGGCGCCTGTCGCGCATCCTGGCGGATCACGATCTGCGCGGTGCGGCGCGGGCCGTCATTGCCGGCCAGGGACACGCTGTCCTCCAGCTCCACCTTGTCGTCGAGTGCCTCGAAGGTCCAGACGTCGCGGTTCGGCAGCACCAGCATGACGCCGCGGGCATCGGACAGCCGGCTCGCCTTCACCGCTGGGTGCAGATGGAATCGCAGCGCGAAATCGGCATCCGCACCCTTGAAGCGTCCGCCTTGCGGCGGCGACAGCGTGTCCTCGCCGTCGATGCGCGCGCCGTCATTGGCGATCATCAGCACGCGACGGTGGATCGCGCCGAATTTTGTCAGGTAACCGTCATGCGACGTCGTGAGCAGCGTGCCGTTCTGCACGATTTCGCGATAGCTCTCGACCTCGACGGGACCGCTGGTGACCGGAGCGCCGTGCAAGAGCCGCTTCATCGCCGACATCTCCACGAACTGGCATGACGAGGTGTCGTGATAGGTCAGCGTCGAATGCGCCGCCGTGCCGCGTGCGAACGGCCGCCAATTGTCGCGGCCCGTAGTCGGCATGCCGCAATTGGTGACGATGCGGCTGATGCCGGAGGACAGTTCGAACGACAGGCAGCCGGCATGGGCGTCGTGGCTGACGCTGGCCGCCGGCGGCGGGCCGGTATCGATGATCAGCGTGGTCTGGCCGGCATCGAGGCGCTGGAAACCGGTATGCGGCATGTTCGACATCGGCGCGCCGTGGGTGTCGTCATAGGCAAGCAGCGTGGCAAGCAGGTCTGAGGGCGTCGCGCTCATGCCGTTGAACAGCGCGAAATTGCCGTCGCCGTGGCGGAAGAAGCGCAGCATCGGCATCATGCGGTCGATCGCGTTGAGCAGCGCGGGCGGCGGCGCGATGTTGCGTGCGGCAAAGGTCTGCCGCAACGGCAACAGGTCGATCAACAGCTCGATCAGCGCGCCCGGGTTGCGCGAGACATGTCCGCCGTCGGGCAGGATCTGCCGCTGCAATTCATCAGAGAGCTTTTTTGAGGCGCTGCGGATGTGACTTGCCTGGTTGGCGAGGCACAGCGCCGCATAGCATAGCGCGATCAGCACCTGGAGCTTCGGCACTCCGTCGGGAATGTTGACCATGGTGTAGCGCAGCAAGCGGATTTCGCGCGCCAGCGCGCGCAGATAGCGACGGTAGAATTTGTTGTCGGTATCGTTCAGTACCAGCGGTGCCTGCGACAGCAGGGAGATCACGCGTCGCGCCAGCACGTCGGCGCGTCGCGCGACGGGACGGCGCTTGCTGGCAGGGTTGCCGATCCAGTCCTCGATCAGCGAGCGCGCATTCGCGCGCGTCAGCGCGGTGTCCGCGGCGCGCAAATGGCGCAGCCAGCCGAAGCCGAGCAGCGCAACCTCCCAATCCTCCGACGGCGGCTCGAGATCGAAGATCGAACGGCCGTGGCAATTGACGATCTTGCCGGCGAAGACGAAGCGGCCGGCATAGATCTCGGCGGCGCGGGTCGCATCCGCTGTGCGAAGGTCATGCGGCGCGATGATCAAGCGGTCGGCGCGGCCGGGCCAGACCCGCGACAGGGCGACGGAACCGCCGCTCGCGCGCGCGAGCATGTTCCGCGCGAAGCGGTTCATCACCAGCGTCGAGATACGTCTGCGTTGAGCGACCGACACGCCTTGCCTTGATGGGGGAGAGGATTCCGACGAATCCTTATTAATCCCAAAATCGGACGGCCGACACCACCTTGAACGACGCGAATCAGCGCCGTGGTTGCAAAATCCAGTGCAAAATCAGGATTTAACGAGCCGGGCCGCGAAAAAGCCGTCGAGCCCGCCGAGCTTGGGATCGGCGTTCGGCAGATGGCTGGGCAGAGTGCGCAAATCGCCCTCGGCGGTGACGATCTCGTTGAGCCCCGACACCTCGGACGCATCGATCGGGACCCGGCGAAGCCCAGGCTCTGTGGCCAGCAGCGCGGCGACCGCATGCTCGCCCTCTTCGGGTTCCAGCGAGCAGGTACAGTAGACCAGCGTCCCGCCGGGCTTGAGCAGGGAGACCGATTTTTGCAGCAGCCGCCGCTGGAGCACGGTCATTGCGGCGATGTCGGATTCCTGCCGGAGCCAGGAGACATCGGGGTGGCGGCGGATCGTCCCGGTCGAGGTGCAGGGCGCATCGATCAGGATGCCGTCGAAGCCATCGGCCGGACCCGCCCATTCCACGGCGTCGGCGACGACGGTCTCGGCCTGGAGCGACAACCGCATCAGATTCTCGCGCAGCCGCGCCACCCGGGCGGGCGAGCGGTCGATGGCCGTGACGTGCGCGCCGGCCTGCGCCAGTTGCGCGGTCTTGCCGCCGGGAGCGGCGCAGAGATCGGCGATGGATTTGCCCTTGATGTCGCCGAACAGCCGAGCTGGCAGCGCAGCGGCGGCGTCCTGCACCCACCATTGTCCTTCGGCGAAGCCGGGAAGCATGGTCACCGCGCCATGCAGCACCGTACGCACCGATCCGGTCGGCAGCACCTCGCCATGTAAGCGGCTCGCCCATTGCGCGGCGTCCGACTTCACGGTCAGATCCAGCGAAGGGTCGTGGCTGAGCGCGAGCGCCATGTCTCTTGCGACCGTCTCTCCGTAATGCGCGCGCCAGCGCGCGACCATCCAGGGCGGCAGATCCAGCGACTGTGCCGCAACCTCGTCCACCAGCGCCTTGCCCTCGCGGGCGCAGCGGCGCAGCACGGCGTTGACGAGGCCGGCATAGCGCGCGGCGCGCCGGTCGGATTGCACGAGGCGAACGGAAAGATCGACGGCCGCGTGATCGGGCACGTCCATCCAGAGGATCTGGGCGGCGCCGATCAACAGCGCGCTCTGCGCGCGCGGCGCGTCGGAGGGAATGCCCTTGTCGAGCAACCGAGACAGCACATGGCCGAGCGTGCCGAGCCGGCGCAGCACGGTGGCGACCAGGCGGCGCATCAGCGCGCGGTCGCGGTCGGGGAGCGTCTTCAGTCCGGGATGGGCGCCGCTGCCATCGAGCTGCTCGTCAAGCGTGCGGTGCTTTTGCAGCACGCCGTCGACGATGTCGGCGGCAATCCGCCGCGCCGCGAGACCGGGCACTTCGGATGGAGGAGCGAAACGTTGAGAAGGCATGCGGAAACAAGGTTCTGAGCGAGCGGCAGTTCGCCGTAATGGGCGCATGCCTTGAGAAGGCGATCTCTGGCACGCGAATATGCCAAATGTAAGAATCGCTTCCGGGTTTTTTCAGCCCTTTCGGCGCCATTTCAGGAATGCGTTATTGGGCGTCGCGCCGTGCGCCGTCCCGCGCTAGAAAGCCTACGATGAGTGACCAGCCTCCTGTTCCCGACCGCAAGCAGCTTACGCCGGCCGCCCAGCGTGCGCTGGCCGAGGCCGACGCGCGCCGGCAGGCTGCGGCAGTCCGAGCCAAAAACAACGGCCAGGCGGCGCCAAAGGAGTTGCAGGGCCCAAAAGGACCCGAACCGACCCGCTATGGCGATTGGGAGCGCAAGGGCATCGCTTCCGACTTCTGAAGCTTGCCTTTTGAGGCTCGCTTGCCGTACTGCCCGACTCAGCCCTAGCGTGCGCGGATGTCGCGTTTCGATCCAAGCCATCCGTATCGGCCTTCATACAGCGGCTCGCCGTTTGGCCGCCGCTTCTCAGGCCTGTTGCCGTGGATGTTCGTGGTCGGAATCGTGGTGGCCGTGGTGTTCACGTTCCGGCACGGGATGAACTGGCCCTTCCCTCATGCGACTGACGGTCAGTCGCGGGACGCCGAAATCATCTTACAGCAGGCCAATCCTGACGTCCGTGAGCCGGTCGACGTCGTTCGCACCATTGACGGCGACACCTTTCTCGCACGCGTTCGTCAGCGCAACGGCCGCGATCTCGTGGTGCGCGTTCGCCTGCGCGGCATCGATGCACCCGAGATGAAAGCCTCCTGCCAGGAGGAGCTGGACAAGGCCGAAGCCGCGGCCCGCGCATTGCGCGATCTGCTCGGCCAGGGTGGCGTGGTGATCACCAATCTCGGCTCCGATAAATACGGACGCGTTCTCGCCGACGTCGCGACCAAACGCACGGCCAATGTCTCGGCGGCGTTGCTCGCCGGCGGCTACGCGCGGAACTACAATGGCGGCCATCGCGACGGCTGGTGCGCGCGGAGCTGGCGCTTCTGGTAACAAAAAAGCCGCGTCGAAAGACGCGGCTCTTGCCGTCTCGCCCTGATGCCGGCGATCAGCGCGTCACGACCACCGTCGTGCCGACCGAGACGCGGCTGTAGAGATCCGTGATGTCGTCGTTGAGCATGCGGATGCAGCCATACGAGACGAAGCCGCCGATCGAGCCCGGCACGTTGGTGCCGTGGATGGCATACTCACCGCCGGACAGCGTCATCGCCGCGACGCCCATCGGGTTGCGCGGCGAGCCGCCCGGGATGACGTCCGGGATGCTCGGCTTGTCGCGCTTCACCTCGGCAGGCGGCGACCAGGCCGGATTGCGGTACTTGCCGTCGATGCGGGTGGTGCCGGCCCACTGCTTGCCGGACTTGCCGACGCCGACCGGGTAGCGCACGGCGTGGCCATTATCGAGGACGAGATAGAGCCGACGCTCGTTGGTTTTGACCACGATGGTGCCCGGCGAATAATCAGCCAGGTGCGTTCCCACCATTTCCGGCCGCGCCTGCGCCGCCGTCGACATCATCACCCCAGCCCCAACGGTGGCGGCCAGCGCCACAGCAATCCTCATCGACATCGATTTTCCCCTTGCCCCGAACGGACCGTCCAAAATTACGCAAAACCGGCAATCGCCGGCTCACCAAGTCCTTGTTAGGGGACATTCTTAACCGCGCCTGTTAACCGGATGGTTTCCACGCACGGCCGCCAAGGGCCAGCCAGCAGGGGGAACAAAGGAAAAGTTCGAAACAAAGTAAATGACCTGAAAACAACACTTGCCCGGAAAGATGCCCGGGCGCCGGGGCGCGGCCCGACAAGTGCGTGAGGATGTGAACGGCCGTTGTTTGGGGGAGCGCTAACGCGGGGATGGATCTCGTGTCCCGGACGCGGCGCAGCGCGAAGCGGTGCGACGCAGAGCCGGGGCATAGAAAGCCACAGAGTCTGCCGTTGCATGGGCCCCGGCTCAGCAGCGCACCGCGAAGGAGCGCTGCGCTGCGTCCGGGGCACGGGACTGACTTACGCGGACTTCTTGTTCTGCCGGTTCTTGACGAGGTCGTCGACCACGCCGGGATCGGCCAAGGTCGAGGTGTCGCCCAGGCTGCCCGGCTCGTCCTCGGCGATCTTGCGCAGGATGCGGCGCATGATCTTGCCGGAGCGGGTCTTGGGCAGGCCTGGCGAGAACTGGATCTGGTCGGGCGCGGCGATCGGGCCGATCTCCTTGCGCACCCAGGTGACGAGTTCCTTGCGCAGTTCGTCGCTCGGCTCGACGCCGGCCATCAGGGTCACATAGGCGTAAATGCCCTGGCCCTTGATGTCGTGCGGGTAACCGACCACGGCGGCTTCCGAGACCTTCTCGTGTGCGACCAGCGCACTCTCGACTTCCGCCGTGCCCATGCGGTGACCGGAGACGTTGATGACATCGTCGACGCGGCCGGTGATCCAGTAATAACCGTCGGCATCGCGTCGGCAGCCGTCGCCCGTGAAATACTTGCCCTTGTAGGTCGAGAAATAGGTCTGTTCGAAGCGGGCGTGGTCGCCATAGACCGTGCGCATCTGGCCCGGCCATGACCGCGTCAGGCACAGATTGCCTGATGTCTCGCCGTCCAGCACCTTGCCGTCGGCGTCGACGATCTCAGGCACCACGCCGAAGAACGGCTGAGTCGCCGAGCCCGGCTTGAGCTTCGTGGCGCCGGGCAGCGGCGTGATCAAAATGCCGCCGGTCTCGGTCTGCCACCAGGTGTCGACGATAGGGCAGCGTTCGTCGCCGACGACGCGGTGATACCACTCCCAGGCTTCCGGATTGATCGGCTCGCCGACCGAGCCGAGCAGGCGCAGGCTGGCGCGCGAGGTCTTCTTCACGGGCGCGTCGCCGTTCTGCATCAGCGCGCGGATCGCGGTCGGCGCGGTGTAGAAGATGTTGACCTTGTGCTTGTCGATGACGTTCCAGAATCGCGAATTATCCGGGTAATTCGGCACGCCTTCGAACATCAGCGTGGTCGCGCCATTGGCGAGCGGTCCGTACAGAATGTAGCTGTGGCCGGTGACCCAGCCGACGTCGGCGGTGCACCAATAGATGTCGCCGTCGTGATAGTCGAAGACGTATTGATGCGTCATCGCGGCGAACACGAGATAGCCGGCGGAGGTGTGCAGCACGCCCTTGGGTTGGCCGGTCGAGCCCGAAGTGTAGAGGATGAACAGCGGATCCTCGGCGTGCATGTGCTCGACCGGGCATTCCGTCGTCACCATCGCGGCAGCCTCGTGATACCAGAGATCGCGCGTCGGGTTCATGTCGATTTTGCCGCCGGTGCGCTTGACCACGACGACCCAGTCGACGCCGTCTGCCTTGGCGAGCGCCGCGTCGACATTGGCCTTCAGCGGCACCTTCTTGCCGCCGCGCAGGCCCTCATCCGCGGTGATGATCACCTTGGACTGGCAGTCGTTGATGCGCTGCGCGAGGCTGTCGGGCGAGAAGCCGGCGAACACCACGGAGTGAATCGCGCCGATCCGCGCGCAGGCCAGCATCGCATAGGCCGCCTCCGGAATCATCGGCAGGTAGATGGTGACGCGGTCGCCCTTTTTGACGTTCCGGGTGCGCAGGATGTTGGCCATCCGGCAGACCTCGTCGTGCAGCTCCTTGTAGGTGATGTGCCGGGATTGCGAGGGATCGTCGCCTTCCCAGATGATCGCTGTCTGGTTGGCGCGGCTGTGGAGATGCCGGTCGATGCAATTATGGGCGACGTTGAGGATTCCGTCCTCGAACCATTTGATGGAGATGTTGCCGGGCGCGAAGGAGACGTTCTCGATCTTCGTCGGAGCGTGCATCCAGTCGATGCGCTTGGCCTGCTCCGCCCAGAAGGCGTTCGGGTCCGAGATCGAGCGGGCGTACATGTCCTTGTACTTGGCCTGATCGACCCAGGCGCGCTTCGCCCATTCCGCGGGGACGTCGTAGATCTTCTCGGACATGCTTCCCTCCACATACGGCAAGCCGAGCACAGACCGCTGGCGAGCCGACTTGATCGTTGAACCGATTATGCGTCGGGCTAACCGGACCCGACAAGGTGCACAAGCTGGACCTTCGGCGAGCAGCCTGCCATGCGGAGGATCAAGCCGCTCCGTGCGACTGTCGCAGTTTTGAAACAGGGCGACGGGCGGCTTTCGGGGCTTTACCCAGATCTTCGGAATGGGCCCGCGCAGAGCGCCATGCGCCCAACAGAGGTATTTAGAAACCGCCTCTCACTGATTCGGGACTCGCAATGCGGTTCGGAACACCCTAAATGGCCAACCCGGGTCCACGAGACCCCTTGGAACAAAAATCAGAACAGCGGCATTGACCGATAACAAACAGGGCTAAGGCATAAGACTATGATGGATCAGCAGAATCTCGGGACTTTGCGGCCCGCTTCAGCCGATCCTGCAGCCATTGCGCTGGCCAAAGCCCTCGGACAATGGCCGAAGCCAGCCGGTTCCGGCCGTCCCAGCCCGAAAAAAGTGTTCGACGCGGCGCCTGCGGCGACGGTCGAGGCCCTCGCCAAGGAGCTGGGCCTGCGGCTCGGCGACCAGAACGAGCTGACTATTCGCCGCATCAGGCGCGGCAAGGGCTATTCGTTCGTGCGGCCCAACGGCGCCCACATCCGCGATGCCCGCACCATTCGGCGGCTGCATTCCATGGCGGTGCCGCCGGCCTATCGCGAGGTGCGCTACTCGGCCGATCCGAGCACGCATCTCCAGGCGGTGGGACGCGATGCCGCGGGCCGGCTGCAATATCGCTATCACGCCGATTGGGAGAAGGTCCGCGAGCAACGCAAGGCGCATCGCCTGGAAAAGCTCGTCGGCGCGCTGCCCAAGATCCGGCGCAAGGTCTCGGCGTTCCTGTCGGGCGACGAGCCGACCCGCGAGTTCGCGCTCTCGGCCGTCATCGAATTAATTGCGCGCACCGCGATCCGCCCCGGCAATGAATCCTATGCCCGTCTAAACGGCACCCGCGGGGCCACCACGCTGCTGAAGTCCAACGTCTCGCTGGAAGACGACAGCTTCGTGCTGACGTTCAAGGCGAAGGGCGGCAAGGCCGTGCGCAAGGAGTGCGACGCGGCCAAGCTCGTGCGCGCCATCGGCATTTTGCAGGGCGTTCCCGGCAAGCGCATGTTCCAGTATCGCGATCCCTATGGCATCGTGCGCGCGGTCAGCACCACGCAGGTGAACGCGTTTCTGCGCGAGATCGCCGGCATCAAGATCTCGCTGAAGGATTTCCGCACGCTGATGGCCTCTGCTGTCGTCGTGGAATCGCTGTCGCGGATCACGCCGGCGACCAGCCAGCGTGGCCGCAAGAAGCAGGTGCTGGAGGCGATCCGCGGCGCTGCCGATCAGCTCTCCAATACGCCGGCGATCTGCCGCAAGAGCTATGTTCACGACACCATCGTCACCGCGTTCGAGGACGGCATCCTCGAACGCTTCGCCGCGACCATGAAGGGCCAGCGCTCGCAGGCCAGGCGCGAGCAGCTTTTGCAGCAGGTGGTGGCGACCGCGGCGGTCTGATCCTCTCCCGTCGCTACGCCTTGTTGGAAACGCCGTTGTCGGGACCTGGATCGCCGCCCGCGGCTGCCGCCGTGAGCCGTCCCAGATAGTGCGCCCATCCCGTCGCGTGCGCGGCAGCCTGTTCCTCGGTCGGCAGCCCGCTATGGGTCATGCGCAGCAATGTGCCGCCGTCGCGTTCGATCAGGTCGATCTCGATCAAGCTCGAGCCGGGCGGCACCTCCTGGCCGCCCTCCCATCCAAACGTGTAGGCAAGACGATGCACCGGCACGACTTCGCGGAACGCGCCGCGGGCGACGCCGCCGCGGGGGCCGATGCCTTTGAGCAGATACCCCGCCGGGATGCGGCTCCGTGGTCGCATCGGAGCCCATCCAGCCCAAAATCTTCTCGGGGTCGGTCAGGTAAGCGAAAACGGTGGCGCGTGGGGCGGCGATCTGGGTCTCGCGTCGCACTATGAACGGTTCGGTCATCGGCGATCATCCCTGGGCTGACTGTGGGACATGGCGGCGCTCGGGCGGCCCGTCAAGGATTGCCCGTGACAAAGAGGTCCTGCCTTCGCCATGATCGGGCCATGCACCTCTCTCCGACGCTCGCCTGGCTTGTCGATGCCGCCGCCGATAGCGCCCGGGCCGACCGCCTGCTCGCGGACCTCGGCGCTCATCTGGTCGCCGATGGCGTGCCGCTTGCGGCAGGCAGCCTGACGCTCGAGGTGCCGCATCCGCTGATCGCGAAGCGGACATGGTTATGGCGCGCGGAGAACGGCCGGGTGATCGAAGCGCTCGGCTTCGCACCAGGCGGCCTCGCGCCCGACCCGCCCAACGATGCCGGCCGCCGCTGGCTGCGCGACATCGCGGACGGTGAGGTGCACGAGGACGTGGTGGGACGCCCCGACGGGCCGTTGCTCGGCTGGATCGGGCCGCGTCCGTTCACCGCGGACGAGACCGAGCAGTTGCGCCAGGCCGCGCGCTTTGCCGCGACACCCCTTGCGGTGCTTGCCGCGCGTGCAACGTTGCGCGCGACCTTGGATGCTTATCTCGGCAAGCGCAGCGCGGAGCGGGTTCTGGCCGCACCCCTGCGGCGCGATCTCGGCGAGACCATTCAGGCCGCGCTGCTCTATGCCGATCTGCGCAATTTCACGCTCCTGTCGGAAACCAATCCGCCTGCCGACGTCATCGCGGCGCTCGATGCCTGGTTCGATCGCATCGCCGGCGCGGTTCACGCGTTCGGCGGCGAGGTGCTGAAATTCATCGGCGACGGCGTGCTCGCGATCTTTCCGGTGCTTAGGGCATCGCCGCGCCACGCGTGCGATGCGGCTCTGCGTGCCGCGAGCGCGGCTGAAGCGGGGATGGCGTATCTCAACGCGGAGCGCCGTGCCCAAGGTCTGCCGCCGCTCGCGTTCGGCGCGGCGCTGCATCTCGGCGAGATGCTGTGGGGTAATATCGGTGCCGCCAACCGGCTCGATTTCACGGCGATCGGTCCCGCCGTCAATCTCGCCAGCCGGCTCGAAGGATTGTGCAAGCCGCTCGGCAGAACCGTGCTGGTGTCGGGCGCGCTCGCCGCCGAGACCGACATGCCTCTGATCGCGCTTGGATCGCATTCGCTGCGCGGCATCGCCGTGCCATGCGAGGTGTTTGCGCTGCCGGAGACGCAAGCTCGGATATCGTAGTCCGGATGGAGCGGAGCGTAATCCGGGATCGTGCCACATGGGATTTTCCCGGATTGCGCTGCGCTCCATCCGGGCTACAGCACCTAAGCCTACATCCCACCCATCTTGCAGACGAGCTTCCATTCCTCGGGCGTCACCGGCTGCACCGAGAGGCGCGAATATTTCACCAGCGCCATGTCGGCGAGCTTCTTCTCGGCCTTTATCGCGGCCATCGTTACCGGAATCTTCAACGGCTTGTCGGCCTTGATATCGACGCAGACGAATTTTTCGGTCTTGTCGGTTGGATCGGGGTAGGCTTCCTTGACGATCTCCGCGATGCCGACGATCTCCTTGCCCTCGTTGGAATGATAGAAGAACGCCTTGTCGCCCTTCTTCATGGCGACGAGATTCTGGCGCGCGGTGTAATTGCGCACGCCAGTCCAGGATTCGCCCTTGGCGCCTTTCGCCACCTGCTGGTCCCAGGACCACACCGATGGTTCGGATTTCACCAGCCAGTACGCCATGTTCATTCCTCTGCCTTGAAAGGTCGCGTCATGAGCCCCGAGATCGCGGCGTCGATCGTGCTTCTGCCGGTCAGGATCGATGCGACGGCTTCCGATACCGGCATTTCGATGTTTTGCGAAGCCGCGAGCTCGATCAGTACCGGCGCGGTGAATTCGCCTTCGGCAAGCTTGCCGGCGGGCGGCTGCTCGCTGCGGCCAAGCGCCAGGCCGAGCGCGAAATTGCGCGATTGTGGGCTCGAGCAGGTCAGGATCAGATCGCCGAGGCCAGACAAGCCCGTGAGTGTTTCGCTGCGTGCGCCGAGCGCGCGGCCGAGGCGTGTCAGTTCGGCAAAGGCGCGGGTGGTGAGTGCGGCCTGGGCGGAAGCGCCGAGCTTGCGCCCGACCGCGATGCCGACCGCGATCGCCAGCACGTTCTTGGCGGCGCCACCGATCTCGACGCCGCGGACATCGGTGGAGTGATAGGGCCGGAACGTCGGCGAGCCCAGCGCCTGCACCAGGTGGCTCGCCAAGGCGTCGTCCTTTGCCGCCAGCGTCACTGCCGTCGGCAGGCCGCGCGCGACATCGTCGGCAAAGCTTGGACCCGACAGGATCGCCGGCACCGCGTGCGACGCAGCCTCCGCAATCACGTCGGTCATGAACTTGTGGGTGCCGTGCTCGATGCCTTTGGCGCAGGCAATGATCGGCACCGGCTTTTCCAGGTGCGAGGCGAGCATGTTGACAGCACCGCGCAGATGCTGCGCGGGCACTGCGATCAGCAGCATGTCCGCGCGCGCGGCGAGGGCCAGGTCGCTCGTGACGATGATCTCCGGCGCAAGCCGCACGCCGGGCAGCCGCGGATTGTCGCGGCTCGATGCGATCCGCGTCGCGTGCTCGGGATTGCGCGCCCACAGCGTCACGTTCCGTCCGGCCCGCGCCGCCACCATCGCCAGCGCCGTGCCCCAGGCGCCCGCGCCGATCACTGCGACAGATCGGAATGCTGTCATTGCTAGAATCCCGCGCGCGTCTTGCCGTATCCGGCCGGTGCCGTCGCGTTCGCATCGAGCAGCCAGCGCGCACGGGGCTGTGCTTCCATCGTGTCGGTCATGCCGAGTGCGAGACGTTCGGCGCCGGCCCAAGCGATCATCGCACCGTTGTCGGTGCAGAGCGCCGGCGGCGGCATGATCAATTGTGTTCCGGCTTTTCTCGCAACGTCATGCAGCGCGCCGCGGATCGCCTGATTGGCGGCGACGCCGCCGGCCGCCACCAGCGCACGCGGCGCACCGAACTGCTCGCGGAAGAGTTTGAGGCCGACGCTCAACCGGTCGGCGGTGGAGTCGAGCACGGCCGCCTGAAAGCTCGCGCAGAGATCGCTGACGTCTTGCGGTGTGATCTCGGCCAACCGGCTCGCTTCGTTGCGCACCGCCGTCTTCAATCCCGATAGTGAGAAGTTGGCGTCGGGGCGTCCCTGCAGCGGCCGCGGAAACGCAAAGCGCGCGGGATCGCCGCTGGCTGCTGCGCGCTCGACCTGCGGTCCGCCGGGATAGGGAAGTCCCAGCATTTTCGCGACCTTGTCGAAGGCCTCGCCGATCGCATCGTCGACGGTGGTGCCGAGGCGCACATATTGACCAACGCCGGTGACGGCGACGATCTGGGTATGGCCGCCCGAGGCGAGAAACAGGCAATAGGGAAATTCGAGTGCGTCGGTCAGGCGCGGCGTCAGCGCATGCGCTTCCAGATGGTTCACCGCGACCAGCGGCGTGTCGTGCACCATCGCGATCGCCTTCGCGGTGGTGAGCCCGACGATGACGCCGCCGATCAGTCCCGGGCCCGCGGCGGCCGCGACACCGTCGAGCTGGGCGAAGTCGATGCCGGCCTCAGTCATGGCGCGGTTGATGATGCCGTCGAGCAGGTCGACATGGGCGCGGGCCGCGATCTCAGGTACCACGCCGCCGAAACGGGCATGCTCCTCGACCTGCGACCACACGATATTGGACAGAATCTTGCCGCTGCCGTCAGGCGCGCGCTCGATCACCGCCGCGGCGGTCTCGTCGCAGGTGGTTTCGATGCCCAGTACCAGCATTGGCGAATTGTTATCCAATTTGCGCCCTTCTCGCCCCCCTTGCGCTCATCCGCAAAGCAGAGTTCTGGTACGTCCGGTAGCATTCCGGGGTCGGCCAACGCAATCGTCACGCGCGGCCGTCCCTCGTCAAAGCGCCACTGCCACGTGGTTCGGGAACACAAGCGATGTCCATTCTTGTCACACGGCCGCATCCCGACAATGAAGCGACGTCGGAAAATCTGCGTGCACGGGGTCATGTGGTGCTGCTCGCGCCGGTGCTCAAGTGCGAGCCGGTCGCCTTCCATGACGAGAGTGAAACGAGCTACAGCGCCGTCATTGTCACGTCGGCCAATGCGATTCGTGGTGTCGCGCCGCAATTGCAGGAGCTTGGTCTCCTGGAACTGCCGCTGTTCGCGGTCGGCGAGCACACGGCCGCCGCCGCGCGCGATGCCGGCTTTGCCGAGGTGGTCGTCGCCGGCGGCGATGCCGCGGCCTTGCGCGACAAGGTGATGCAGAGCGCGCGCGACAAGCGGCTCAACAAGAAGAGCACGTTGCTCTATCTCGCGGGCGCGGATCTGTCGCGCGACCTCGGCGGTGAGCTGGGCGCCGAAGGCTTCAACGTCGTCACGCAGACGACCTATCGCATGGCGCCGGTCAAGCTGTTGCCGCGTGATGTCTGTGAGGGCTTTGCCGCCCATGGGATCGAGGCGGTGCTGCATTACTCCCGGCGCAGCGCGCGGGCTTTCCTGGAAGCCGCGCAGGACGAAGGTGTCGAAATCTCGGCCCTGGCGATCCCGCAATGCTGCCTGTCCGAGACCGTCGCCGGCGTTCTGCGCGAGGCCGGTGCCGCGCAGGTTCTGGTGGCCGCGACGCCGGACGAAAATGCCTTATTCGACACCTTGGAGCGTGCTTTGCGCACCCGTTTGGCGTAAGAGGTCGGGCCGAATCCGACGCAATCGGATCCGTTCGTTCAGGGCAGGTAAGTGTGAGGAACCGTCACGATGGCCGACGACAAGCCTGAAGACGCAGGATTGGCTCCCGAGTCCGGCCGTGCCAAGCGCAATCCGCCCACCATCGACCTCGAGGCAACCGAAGTCTCGACCCTGCCGCAGGAGGTGACGGGCGGGCCGGAGGCTGAGGCAGCGACCGAACAGGCCGCGCATGAGCAGGCCAAATCTGAAGAGGGCAAGTCTCAGGAGGCAAAGTCCGAAGAAGCTGATGCCGAGCCACAGCCCGAGCCTGCCGAGGAAGAGTCTTCCGTTGCGTCCGCGCTGGTGCCGCCGTCAATTTCACCCTGGGTTATCGCTCCGTTCTCCGGCGCCGTCGCGGCCGCCATTGTGATCGCCGTCGGGTGGATGCTGGGCTGGCCTGCGGTGCAGGCGCCGCCGGCTGCTCCGCAAGTGACGGGCGCGACCGTCGAGGCGCTGAGCGGGCGCGTGGCCGCAGTCGAAGCCAAGGCGGGCAAGCCTGCCGCCGATCCGGCCATGGTGGCGCGGATCGACGCGCTGGAGAAATCCGCAACGAGCCTGCGCGGCGACATCGCCAATTTGCGCGCACAGTCCGACAAGACCGCGAGTGCCATGAACGACGCGAAATCCGCGCCGAGTGCCGCCGCGCCCGATCTTGCCGCTCTCAACGACCGCCTCGCGCAGCTCGAGCGCGCCAGCAAGACCGAACGTGCCGAACTTGCGCAGCAGAGCGAGAAGATCGCCGACGCCAAGGCGATGGACGACAAGCCCCTGCGCCACGTGGTGGCGGCGGCCCTGCTCGACGTCGCTGTTCGCCACGGCGACGCTTACGAATCTCAGCTCGCCGCAGCGCGGTCGCTGGCAACAAAGCCGGATATGCTGAAGCCGCTCGACACCTTTGCATCGTCAGGCATTCCGACGCCGGTCGCGTTGAGTCGCGAGCTCCTCAACATCGTGCCAAAATTGTCGCCGCCGGCGGAAGCCCCGGCCAGCGGCACCGGAATCGTCGAGCGTCTTCAGGCGGGGGCGTCAAAACTCGTCCGCATCGAGCGTACCGACGGGGTCGGCAACGATCGCGGCGCCATCGTCGCGCGTGTGACGGCGGCTGCGTTGCGCAACGATTTCGTCGAGGCACGGCGCGAGTTGAAGACGCTGCCCGAGGCCGATCGTGCACCGGCACAAGCCTGGCTCGACAAGGCCGATGCCCGTGATGCGGCGCTCGCCGCCTCACGCAAATTCGCCGACGGCGCCATGGCGGATCTCGTCAAGCCTGGTCAATAAAGGTTCGCGCAACAATCAGCGCGTATAGGGATCGTCATGCTTCGCATCGTCCTCTTCCTCGTCCTGATCGCGCTGGCGGCGGCCGGCGCGGCCTGGGTTGCCGATCAGCCCGGCGACCTGGTCCTAACCGCGGGCGCCTTCCGCGCCACAACGACGCTTCCCAGATTCGTGCTCTTGCTTGGCCTGTTTGCCGCGGCGGTCGTGCTGGTCTGGAGCCTGCTGACGATGGCCTGGCGCGCTCCGGGGCGTTTGCGCCGCCGCCGTCACGACAAGCGTCACGCGCGCGGCCGCCACGCCATCACCCACGGCCTGCTTGCGATCGGCCATGGCGACACCGCGCTTGCCCGTCGTCACGCCGATACCGCGCGGCGGCTGGCAGCAAACGATCCGCTCGCGCTTCTCTTGCATGCGCAATCGGCGCAGCTCGAGGGCAATCGCGACGAGGCCCAGCGCGTCTTCCGTGTCATGGCCGAGCGCGAGGACACGCGCCTGCTCGGCCTGCGCGGCCTGTTCATCGAGGCGCAGCGCGCCGACGATGCGGTCGGTGCGGTGATGATCGCCGAGGAAGCGATCAAGCTGTCGCCGTCCTCGACCTGGGCTTCGCATGCGGTGCTCGGCTTCCGCTGCGCGCGCGGTGACTGGAGCGGCGCGCTCGCGATCCTCGATTCGAATCTGTCCGCGGGCCTGATCGACAAGCAGGCCTATCGCCGCCAACGCGGCGTGCTGCTCGCCGCCCGCGCGCTGGAATTGGAAACGATGGACCGCGACGTCGCGCGCGAAAGCGTGATGCAGGCGGTCAAGCTCGCGCCGACCCTGGTTCCGGCCGCAGTGCTCGCCGCAAAATTCGAGAGCGAGGCGCATCAGGTGCGACGCGCCATGAAGCTGGTGGAAACTGCCTGGCTCGCCAATCCGCATCCGGATCTCGCGGATGCCTATGCGCATGTGAAGCTGGGGGATTCCGCGCGGCAGCGCTTGCAGCGGGTCGAGACGCTTGTGGCCAAGATTCCTGCCGACAAGGCTGGTTATATCGAGGGCCAGCTGGCAATCGCGCGCGCCGCGATCGATGCATCCGAGTTCGCCCGTGCGCGCGCGGTGCTGTCGCCTTATGTCAACGATCCGACCCAGCGCGTGGCGCTGCTGATGGCCGAGATCGAACGTACCGAGCATGGTGACGGCGGCCGGGCCCGCGCCTGGACCTTGCGCGCGGTGCGCGCCCGCCATGATCCGGCCTGGACCGCGGACGGTTATGTCAGCGACCGCTGGCGTCCGGTCTCCCCGGTCACCGGCCGCCTCGACGCGTTCCAGTGGCAAACACCGGTCGCGAGTCTTCCTTCCGACAAGGGCGCCATGATCGAATCCTCAGCCTTCGAGGAAGCCATGCTGGCGGCCCCGCCGCCGAAGCGGGTGACGGCGGTCCCGAGCGAAAGCCCGGCGGAACCGGCCGTAACGGCGCCGAATCCGGTGCCTGCCCCGCAGGATAATTCGCCGCCCCTCGAGGCCAAGGAGATCTTAGAGGAAGCCGCCAAGGAAACCGTCAAGGAAGAGCCGGTGGTCCCGCCAGCCGAGCCGGTCAAGCCGGCCCCTGAGATCGCCGAATCATCGCCGGCGGCGGCAACGCCGGTCTTCAGGACCCGCGCCGACCTCGGCAAGCCTGCACCAGCGCCTATCCCCGCCGTCATCCCGATCGTCCGTGCCCCGGATGATCCCGGGATCGACGACGAGGGGCCGAGCGATGAATTTACGGAACAAATCGGCACGCCCAGGGACCATGCAAAGGCCCAGGCCGGCGGCTGGCGCGGATTCTGGTCTCGCTGGGGCGGGTGAGCGGCATTTCGAAGCCGGCTCCACCTTGCCAATTCGGGCCCCGCCCGATATCAGGAGCGCGCGTAACGGGACCGGCCTCGCGCGGCCCCGGCAGGGTTCGCCGCAATAGCTCAGTTGGTAGAGCACGTCATTCGTAATGACGGGGTCGGGGGTTCGAATCCCTCTTGCGGCACCACTCATCTCATTGATTGAGCGGCCGAATCCCAGAAACTAGGGCCAAGGGCCTCCAACGCCTTAGTTGCCTGGGAATACACTGGGAATACAAGTTGAGCAGGCCGGCAACGGCAAAACATAAGTTCCGCGGTGGGGTCGTGATGCCTCAGCCGCTGACCAGCGTAGCGTCGTTGCCATCATCCTCCGATGAGGTCTTCAAGATCATCGCGTCGGCGGACGTAACCGCGGCTCTTGAAGCCGGCGCGGCGATCCTCCACCTTGGACCAACCTTGCTTTCGCAGGGCCGTAGCCATGCCCTTGGCATCGTTCTGGCGGCTGGCCGGGACGCAGGCAGTCACAAACTTCGCTGAAATCCAAATCTCCGACTCCGTCACGAGCGCGGATGGCGTTGCATGATCGCCGACCGTCAAAAGCTTGCCTCCATTGTGGTCGCTAACAGCAACTCCGGCTCCATTCGGCGCAGTCTTGGTGTGAAGCATCTTCAGCACTGAGGCGTCGAGGTCAGAGAGCGCATCAGCAAGCGGGTCAGCAACCTCGCGCTGCGCGGCCTCATTCCGCGCAGCGGCTTCAAGCGTGGGATCGAGATAGAGAGGCATCCCTAGATCATAGGAAGCCATGGCTTCAGCGAACAACTGATCCCGATCGCGTTCAAGTGCTTCGATGTCGATGTCGCCGATCGAAACCGGCCACCATCGGCGTTGATCTCCGACATTCAAATACTCAATAAGCTCGCCGCCGGGGGCGGTGTTGAACGTGCCGATGAAGATGCATGATCGAGGCTGCACTTCTTCGAAGCGGCCGTAGGCAGGCCGAGCGCGATCCTCTTGCTTGGTAATGAAATTCTTGATCGCGAATTGATCGGCTTTGCGCATGCCAGCAAGTTCAGCCATCTCATAGAACCAAACGCCGCGCGTTAATTCTTGCTGCTTCCGCTCATCGACCGCGAGGATTGGGGAGTCCGAAAAGTTTTCGTTTGAGCCACGACGACCGTTCGCGAGAACCTGGACAACGCTTGACTTGCCTTTTCCTTCCGGCCCCTCCAGCACAAGGACGTGGTCGAATTTGCAGCCGGGCTGCTTGATACGGGCAACAGCGGCAGTCAGGACAGTAGCGCCTTGCGCTCGCGCGAGCGGGGTATCTTTGGCGCCGAGATACCGCACCAGCCATGTATCGAGGCGCGGCTTGCCGTCCCATTGAAGGCTTGTCAGATAGTCGAGAATAGGGTGGAAGCGGTGTTCCTCGCAGTGGCGCAAGACTGCTTGATACGTGGCTTCCATGCCGGGATCGTAACGAAAGTTCATCCAAGAGACCTCGCGAATCTTACGCGTAACCTCGTCGGAGAGATCGCCGGCAAATTCCGACAGGACTGAACCATTGATGATCTTGCGGTTATGGAAGATATCGAATTTGCAATCTAGGCCGAGTTCCTCAATGGCTTTAACCGCATTCATCATGCTGCCCTTCAGGGGTGTGTCTCCCCTGACGACCTCCGGCCAGCTCACTTCCTTCCGGTCAATCAGGACGAGGTGGGGGTCCGGCGCCCTCGCCGTGACAATGGCCGTACCGACAATGGCCGCGACTTCGGCTTGCTTCTGTGGGGATTGGTTACGCTTACTCATGAGGGGCCTCGCTATTTGTCTCGACGGAAAGCCATTCCGCGCAACGTGATGATGTTCTTGTCGGCGCGCTCGCCGGCGAAAGCCGGTCGCCGTGACTGCCTATATTTCCGCTGCGAGATTTCAAATCTACATCGGGTCAGTTCCAGCGCTGCTCGTGCGTCGCAGATTTCGCGGGCGGTGCACGCCCGGTCGAGCCTGCATTGCGCATCCGTAACCTCTGCCTTCATGAGCTGGCCGTCCTTAAAGGACGACACACGCTTCAAGCGCTCCAATTTCCTGATCTTGGCCCACGTGCGGTCGCGAACCGCATTGAGATAATCGATCTCTGCATCGCCTCGAGCCAGGCGCCACGGCGGAGCGCCCTCAAGTTCATCGAGAGCGTCGCCGAGCCGCGCGATCTGGGCAGCACGAAGCGGCTTAGGCGGATCGAAGTCGCGAGGTAGTTCCCAACTGCGGTCGTCGAGTAATACTCTATACATGGGCGTTGCTCCCGGCTTGCGGCCGTGGGGGCTCCGTGCACGTGTGACTTCTAAGAGTGGCTGCGATTTTGGCGCGTCGTTCTTCGTCCCCCTTCAGGGCGCGACAGTCCAATACGCGACGGTCACGCTGCATGATCTCGCGCAGCGCGCTTTCTTTTGGGGATGTGATTGACGCTGGGTCTGGGATATGATTTTTCATCGGCACACTGCTCCTATCGGTGTCGCGCGGAGGACGCTGGTAACGTCGCTACGCACTCTTTCTAAGGCTGCCGGGTTGTCGAGGCCCGGCAGCCTTTTCGTTTTCCAGAACCCTTGCCTCGCATACCAAAATGCGAAGTGTAAGCGGTTTTTATGGGCGGCAGAGCCTCCGCGGATTTAACATTAAAGCTTATTCATACTGGATGGGTCCTCAAACGCGTTTCCAGAGTCGAGGAGAGGCTTTCACGTAGCGCGGCTTCACGTTCCCCGCATGCGTCGCGGATGAATCCAGCCGGCACGCGCGCAACGCCAGCGCGCTCCAGTAGGAAAGATGCCGACTTTCAGGACATCTGCGGGGGACAAATGCCCCCGGTATGAAGAGACATGCTGCCACGAGTTTCTCCCGTAGCACCGTGCGGCTCCTACGTAGAACTTCATCCTCCCCAGAATCCGCGCGAGGCTCCGTAGGATCGCAAACCCGATTGCTCCTCGGAATATTGTCGCGCTCCGTTCATCTCTTCTGCCCCCGATCGCGGCCGGTGCTGTGGGGCATCTTCGCGCGAGGAGCTATGGCGCCCACTCCGGGTGATTGTGTCGTCTGGCCCGCGTTGGCCGCGTCGATTTCCTCACGGTGCGCCGCATAGATGGGGCCAACCCTTTCGCCGCTCCAGGCGAGCGCGGCCTCGACGATCACGGGCGAGAGCGAATCCATTGCGCGCCGGAACTCCATCTCGTTGTCGAAGATGGTTTCATTGCTGTCCTGGTCGACGCTTTCGAAGACCACCTGAGGAATGCGACCGGTACGCAAGAAAACCATTTCCTCGACGTGCAAAGCTTGGCCGCTTGGTGCCTTTTCCGGAACCACGAGGACGCTCGCCGAGGCGGATGCCGCGGACGTAGCCTGACCGAGCGGAGCTTCGTCTGAGCCGCCGCCGGCTAGTTCTTCGAACACGTCCATCGTCACACGACCTTTATAGCGCCCGGCGGAGGACCTGATCCGGCGCCCGTCCGTCGCGGATCGAGATCGTCAGCCTCAGGGCGAAAAACCGATGGTGACATGACGGGCGCAGCGCGATCGGCACCCGGGCGCCGCGCAAGCCGATCGAGGAGGTCGCGGGTTAGTTCGGAGACTTGCGCCGGTTGTACCGGCTGAGGCTCGGCGTTCGGCGCGGGAGCGATAGGCTTAGCCGCGAGCGCGGGCTGTGCCTGCTCACCAACGGGCTCTTCGCCGAGTAGGTCAGCAAGGTCATCCGGCTCGATATCGATGATTGGCGCATCGATCGCGGCAACCCGCGCGACCTCTTGCACTGGCGGGAGAGATGGCTTCGACGCGAAGCGGTGCGAGACCACTTGGACTCCGGTCGACCGCTGATTGATCTCCACGCTGCTCTTGTTACCCCACTGCTTAGGAAACTCCGCGGCCAAAAAGGCGAGTACACCTTGCACGCTGGGCTCGTGATGGATCGTCTCCGGAATGAACTCGCCATCGGCGTCACGGAGATATCGTGTCGTGATGCCGAGATCGGTCAAATCCTGATCCGAGAGGTGGGCCACCCTTGGGTCTGTGCGCCAAACGGTTCGGCCTTGGAAGCGTGCTACTTCGTCCGTTCCGTGGAGCAGCCGATAACGAAAATTCTCAAGTATCTCGAATGAGACTTGTCGCTGAGCCACCTTCACGGCTTCGTGGAATAACAGCGGCTCCTCGCCGACCGACACCATAAACTCTTCGCCACCGCCCGACCCGGATTGCTTGCACCAATTGAAGAACGCAGCTTTGCTCACGCCACACGCGCGGCACGCATTCTTGATGGTGCCGTACTCCTGAATTCCGTCGACAAGCTTTTGCAGCAATTCAGGTTCGCGCTTCATCACCGAATGCTCCACACCCGCCGCGTGTTGCCAGTGACATCCCGAGCACCGCGACGCGGCGCGGCTTGCATGATGGCGTCGAGCTTGCTGGCGGCCTTCACCTCAACAGGCTCGGCCGGCTTGTGCTTTGCGAGCGCGGCGAGGTGCGCGCGATAGATTTCATCGCTTGAAGGAGGAGGCGAAGCGCGCATCATTTCGGCATGCACGGCCGCCATCACCGCACTCGTCTCTTTCGACAAAGCCTTGGCAGCCGCGAGCCGCTTGATCGCTTCCTGAGTTGCCAGCGCCTTCTTAGCGATCTCCAACGTATGATTGACAACAGGCTTGGCAGAGGCCCCTTGCCCGCGCATCCGACCGCTGGCTCGGACTTCGTCACGGGACACGGCTCTGCCGACGATGGCCTTCACCGCAGCGAGCGAGGGCTCGCCGGAATCGGTCCAATGAGCCGGATTTTTATCGTTGAGCTTGGAGACATCGAGAACGGACATGAGATTTCCTTCGAGAGAACATGAGGCGGCCGGATGCAAGACGCAGTACTCAACCCGACCGCCTCAAGTTTTGCACCGGCTGCTTGAAGACCGGAGCAATGGGGAGCCACAGATTATTGGTTCGCGGCGATGACCGCCCTGAGGGCATCGATGCGATCCTGAACAGGATCAGATTGGGCCGCGAGAATTGCCGTGTCTTCGTCCCGCTGACACTGCCGCAGAACGCGCTCGGCCTCACGCACCGCATCCGCGGCCTCTTCGTCATCTAGCGCCGCTGCGATGTAGCGGGGCGCGATCTCTTGCTCTGCTTCCGGAAGAGCCGCCAATTCCTCGGCGGTGATATCGCGGCGGACACGCAGGCCGCTGGCATCAAAAATATTGAACATCATGTGACTTCCTTATGGGAGGGCAGGCGCGCTCTAGGCTTATCGCGCGGGCTTCGTTGCACCGATGAAGCTGCCCGCCGCCTTTGCGATGCCTTGAGCCTTCTCGATGCCGAGTGCTTTCAACACTTCGCCTTGACGAGTAATATTCCAGTTGGAAGCGGTCCATGGATTGCTCTTTGTCGCTCTGCTTTCGGGCGAGCGCGATCCCTTGTCTTCATTCGGCGCGGCACAGGGACGCTTACCCGGTCGCAATGAAAAGTCAGCAGACCACCTCGTTTGAAGTTCGGCATAGAGCACGGGGCCGACCTCCTTCATCAATTCGCCGCGTGCCTTAAGGGTCGGACTGTCGCCGAAGGCGGCCTCTTCAAGATCGATGATCTTGTCGGCGAAAAACCAATGTGGTTTGACTCCTTTTAGATGTTCCGGTGCGAAGAACTCCTCTATCGTCATCCCTTCAAATCGAGCATCGGAGCCGCGATACAGCAGCTCTCCGTCCATGTTCTTGAATTGGGGACCGTACAACTCGATACCTTCCCGGACAGCGGAGGGTTGGCAACCGGCCTTCACTCCCAGCTCTTCGGCGACGAGGTGGGCATCGCGATACTCATACTCAACTGGCATTGGTGTTTTCCTTCTTCCTAGGACGACCGGTTGGTTTACGCTCCCAGCTGCCAAACCAATCGAGCAAGTCAGCAAGAGCGATACGTGACGCGATTCCGTCAGGCACCCTGCGGATCGTGAGCGCGCCACTGCGAACCGCGGCTGCGATTTTTCTGCGGTTCACCCCAAGAATGCGAGCGGCCTCAGCTTGTGAAACGGCAAGACGTTCGGAGGCGTTGTTCGCAATGGAATGCATGGCTTTGTTTCCGTGTTCGTACTGCTCGCGTTATGACCTCAGAATCATAAAAGCGACTTCGGAAAAGAACAACTAGCGTTTACCGTTCAAAAATCATCGGGGTAAGTTGCTAGTTGACCCGCGCGTTCGCACTGAAAACGAAGTCGCATCGCAAGACTTACGACGGCCGGAGCATTGCGCCCGGCGGGACGGAGTGTGCGGAGACGAAAGTATCTAGCAGCTTTTCTTGAGCGCCTCTCGATCGAGCCGCTCTCTCGCGGCAAGCGCGCTTCGTCTTCAGCTAAAGCTCGGATAACCAATTACAAATGAGTCGAGCCGATCAATTCACGCTTCTGAAAGCCGCATTTGCTACTAGAGGATGTAGCAACGAGGGAGCGAGGCGATGACGACCATCGTGAAAACGGAAAAGTATCAGCGAGGGACGTTTGGGACTCTCATTAAGTGGGCGTTCATCATCTTCAATGTCGTAATGCTGGTTTGGATCGTGGGCGGGCTCCATTCGGTATCTACCATCGAAGTGCACTCCAATGCAGAGCGAGCAGGCAGGGCGATTGGTTCAGCGATTGGTGTCGCATCGCTGCTGACCCTCTGGGTGTTTGGAGACATCATTCTAGGTGCCCTGGTGTTTTTCACACGAGGGCAAAAGGTAGTGACCGAGCAGATTGTTGGGCATGCGTTTTCGGCTGGTTCGGCGGGCACCCTCGGCGAGGGAAATTTCGGGAAGGCTGACGAGTTGATTGCTCAGTACAAGAATAAACTCGGAGAAACTCCCACCAGATCAGAGCACCCAAGCCGCTCGTCGGGCGGGGCAGTGTCGTTCGGGAAGCGCAGTTAGAATTGGCGAGCGTCACGTCATGAATATGATTGTAGGACTGCTATCTCTCGTGAGTTTCGCCGGAATCGCCGTTGGGTTACTCATGTGCGTGTTCCAGAGCCAGCGGCCGCGTGGAAAGAGCTTCGCATTTTATGGGTTTGTCGGGTTCGTCTTTGTTTTTAGCTTCGCCCTGTTCCAGGGCCCGAAGGATTCGGCTCGCGCCACCGCGAGTTCCGCTGAGGCGATCGCGAGCCAGTCTCCCGCTCCGGCCGCACCCCCTACGTACAAAGAGGTTCTGGCAAAGCTGAAAGTCGACAGTCTGACCTGGGAAAAGGAGGGGTTCGGATCGATAATGAAGGCGTCGTTCGTCATTCGGAACTACAGTACAGTCGATGTTAAAGACATAGTGGTGACGTGCAAGCATTCGAGTAACAGCGGAACGTACATCGATAGTAACACGCGGCCCGTATACGAGAGGGTGGCGCACAATTCCTATCAGGCCGTGATCGACTTCAACATGGGCTTTATACATAGCGCGGTCGCGCGCTCTACGTGCGCCATCGATTCATATTCACCCGCGTAGGCGCCACGCTGGTCACGCGACGATGACGCGGTCAATTGTGCAGAAATTTAAGCTACGTACCTTTGATTGCTGCTGAAGACTGTAGCCCAGTGCGATGTCCCTGATGGGTCCAGCTGCCGACGTCAGACCTACAGTGATTAGGTTCTGTTTCGGGCCACAAGCGGAAGTCACTTACGGGCGAAGAAAGATGCTGCCCACTGAGGCGGCCCAACGAGAGCCGCGAGACCAAACGGTGTTGCGATTTCTTCATGTTGCGCCAAATGCAGGAACGTGCATCGAGTTTCTGCGCGGCGCTCGGCACCCAGAACTCCTACTGCCGCGTGAGGCTGCGTAGCTCGGCTGCCAGCTCGGCTTTCAGTTCTTCCTCAAGCTCCCGGATGTGCTTCGCGGTTGGCCCATCGGGAAATTCTTTCGTGAGTTGGCGACAGTGCGCCAGCTTCCGTTGGATTACCAAAATAGCAGTGTCATTTTCCATCAGGAAGATCCTAATCGGGCACCCCTGGATTGCTGCATCGACTCGGGCTGACCCGGCCTAGCTCTTGTAAAGTAGTATGCCCTGTTCTCGAGCTTGCCGACGGACCGAGCTAACGCGGCGCCCTAGCACCTTGGCCGCCTTGGCTGCGGTGGCCCTTTCTCTGGCGAGCAGGACTAGACGAGCTAATTCATGCTTCGTCCAAGCGGGCTTCGGTCTGGGCGAATTCTCAAGGGTGTCCATGTCGCAAGGTGGCGTCTTATGGTTAACAAATTGAAAACAGGTGGCGCTTACCAGCGGTGATGATGTCGCCAGCCATAGTGATGGCCTCGCCCTCTGCCCCAACCGTAATGATGACCACGGCCGCCGCGATGATGACCCCAACCGTGTCCACCGCCATGTCCGTGGCCGCCCTTGACCTCAATAGGTGCATTCTGAGACATGCCTAGTGCGTCCGGCTTGGCAACGGGCAGCGCTGAAGCAGGACTAAAAGCAATTGCGCCTGCCACAAGGCCGGCCAAGCAAACCCACTTCATGAAAGTGCCTCCTGCAAGAAGATGAGAACACGAGGCCGAGACATCGGTCCGCTCTCGCTCAAGCTCGTCAACAAGGAAGACGGGAAAAAGTTGCAATGAAGCCTTGCGATGGGCATTCCGCTCAGAACGCAAGCCAGCGTTCGCGCCACGGCCTTTTATTTCTCTTGCCGGTGTTGGCCTGCTGGTAAGGCGCTGATGTCGGCTCAGAAATTCGGCAGTGCGGGCAAGCGTCAGATAGCTGTTGGCCAGAACGACAAACTGATGGCGGGAAAATGGGGCTTGCGCGGCTGCCTCCTCATATTCCGCCGAGAGGCGCACCTATTGTGATGCAGTCTTCATAGGCCGCCAACATACAAATCGTGAGCGGGTCCCTAATGCCCTTCAGTCGCTGCCACGTTTCCCGTCGGGTACAGCCATCCGGGCAAGAAGAACCCGGTCAGCAGTGGCTGACCGGGTTAGTCAAAGGGGAGGAAGACAATGCGTCGTCCACGCCCGGCAACGAGGTCTATTCTGAGCCGTTCCTGCCCGCTGCGGCTTTTCTGCTGCCCGTGCAAACTCGCTGATCCAGGTTAATCTCAATTTCCGGACGTTGGCTTGTCCGCGCTGCCTGTGGCTCATCAGCGGGGAACCTCAGCTCTTCGCATAGGTAATCAGGCGAGGTTGTTCCGCCATGACGCATACAGTTTTAGTAGTAGATGACGATCCCGGCGTGCTCGACGTGATCGCGTCCATGCTCGAAGAGCTTGGTTGCAAAGTTGTTTGCGCGCATAGCGGCCCCGAAGCTCTCGATACACTGGCCACGAACGAAGACGTTTCGATCTTGATCACCGACATCAACATGCCGGGTATGGACGGCCATGAACTGGCCGAACGTGCCACGCGAGTTCGCCCAACGCTGAAAGTTTTACAGCTATCCGGCCGCGAACGAAGGCGTGATGGCTTCCCCTTGCTCAGGAAGCCGTTCTCTGAAGAAGACCTTCATCGCGTCATGGAACAAACGACCGGCATTTGTTAGCGCAACAGGGTCGCTAAACAGCGCTCGAGCTCGTCCATTGGGAAGGGTTTTTGAAGGACCGGATGATCCTTGAAGCCCGTGGGTACGCCGCCCGCGCCGTATCCGCTCGCGAAGGCAAAAGGAATGCCCCTGCCTCGCAGCGCTACTGCGATCGGTTCAGAGCTATCTCTTCCAAGCTGTATATCGAGAATGGCCGCATCAACACCGGGCGCAGAAGCAAGCAAAAGCCCGCTTTGCAAATCGTTAGCCTCACCAGCGAGGCTGTGACCTAGCTCCGCCAGCATATCCGCAATCATCATGCGGATCAGCGATTCATCCTCAACCAGAAGCACAGACGCCATACCGCCACTCCGAGCGCAGTGTAACCCAACTACTTCATTACTTCAGATGCCTCTGATTACCATGACTGCCCCCTGCAACCGCCCCACCAGAGATTCGAAATGTGCGGCCGGTTGTCGGATCAAGGATGGAGGTCACGAACCTTCCTGCTACCGCAGCGATGGCAATCCTAGAGGGAGCGGATTTGAGGCTCTTGCATCGCACCCTTAGGCGGGAAGCGGGTATCATCGGCACGCCCGTCTCACTACTGAGCGCTTCTCCTGGGCCATGTGGATGCTTCTTCAAATGCCCGAAGGCCAATAGACCGAAGCTCTCCAAGAGAATGTTGTCCCGCTTCCGCAGCTTTCAGAAGCCGCTCCGCGACCATCTTCCGAACGTCGTGGTCACCGCCGTTCGGAAGTCACGGCAAACCTCTTACGACTTCTAGGGACCTGACACGATCCGCTAGCGTGATTGCCTTCCCGTTTCTGTGTTCCCGCGATGGAACTTATGTTCCCGTTCTGCGTTCTTATGTCAAGGTCCGTTAGCGCCCAGTTCGCGGTGCAAGGTGGGAGTAACACATGAGCGAGCGTCGCCGTCAGGTCACGCATACCAAGACATTCACGGCTCGCCTGATGGAAGAGGCGGCGAAGTCTAGGGAAGCCGCAGAGCGGCTTGCTCCGGGCACCGAACGCGAGCTTCTAATGAAGCGTGCGGATCAGGCGGAAAAGGCGGCCCAGATGAGCGACTGGTTGACCAAGCCAAACACTGCCCCGCCGCCGCCGTTGAGCAACCTTTTGAAGGCTGTCAAACCCGGCGTGGCGTGACAGAAGGACGGCCTTCCCGGGAAGTAGGGACCAGTGAAGCAGTTGACGGACTATCTTGAGCGTGCAGTTCAGCTTGAAGCGCTGGCGGCAGATGAACCTGATTCACGCTTCAAAGACCAGTTGCTGGCGCAAGCTCAGTCCTACCGAAAGTTGGCGGCGAAGAGAGCGCTGGAATACGGGCTGCCCATGCCGAGTCCTCCCGCTTCATCGAGCGAGACTACCGCCTGAACGATGCTGGATTTCGCGCAGCATCGCTTGCGTGCGATCGGTGTAAACACGTGGGAATAATGCTCGTCCAGCGCCACCATGACGGCAATGAAAATCGCGGCTGCAATCAGCCCCGGAGTTGCTTGGGCCGTTTCCTTGCGCGTGGCCATAACGAAAGGCCGCTAACTCAGGCGGCCTCTTAGCTGTTTTGCATATCCACTTAGTGAGGAGAGAGGACAGCCGCAAAGCTAAACGCCACCACGCAGGCGGCAGCTAAGGACCATAGCGTGATAGCAATCTCTCGCGGCATGAAGCTGCAACGCTGCTCTTGCGGCGATCGTTCCAATTCCGCCAACCGAGCGGGCTACTCCTTGTCGCTCCGATAAGCTCGGAGTTCCACGCGCGTAGTGGCGCTTTCGAAGATGGCTAGCCGACAAGCCACTCGGACATTCTCGGAAACACGCGCGAGGGCTTCCCTCTGCTCTCTGAGCTGGCGAGCTTCCTCGATGGCAAGTTCGGCGCGGGTGAGCACGGAATCGGGCATGCGACGAAAATGTCATGACGCCACCTAAGTTGCTATTTCATAGGTTTAGTTCGCAAATTTGGTCACTGCGAAAATCAAACTAGGCCACTGATGATGGAAACAGGCCAGTACCGGTCTGGGGATACGAACAATTTGGGAACCTAAAACCTTTCCTGAACCGAGCGGATGCCGGACCGATGTCCGTCGAGGGTCACAACAAGAAATACTCTCATTGAGGCGAACACTTCCGCTTAGCCGTCAACACCGGACATCGGTCAACGAGTGTGGCCACCCGATCAGAGCGTGATACCGGCGCCGGCGGCCGCTTCAGCTCAGCGAGGTCGATCGTGCGCGGCGGCGGCATCTGGAACGCTCGATCTCAGCATGGGCTAGCCGCCGTTGAGTGCCTGCGTGATGTAGGGGCTAGGATCGACCGGCCCGCCCTTGGACCACATCTTCTCGTTCCAGCTCTGGCATAGGAGTCGTCGGCCTCTCGGCTCAATCGCTCGCCCCGGTTCCGCAGCTCAGCGGATCGCGCCGCGTAGATCGCGGCATGGCTTCGGCGCGAGGCAGCTCTTTCGCTACGGCCTCCTGGCACCGCCGCTGAAAGGGATGGCTCGCTTCATGCCTCTTGGGGGTAGCCGGGCGGTCGACAGCGCAAGCGCGGGAGCGAAATAGTTTTGGTTTATTCCAGCTTTGTCGCGTGTCTCATCTGTCTCAGCTGATCTCTTTAGGAGGCTCAGAGAGTTCTGTGAGGTCCGTATATGCGAAGCGGGTATAAGGAAAACAGACGCGACACGCGAGACGCGCGACAGGGATTGATCAAAATCCTGGGGCTCGCCGCAGTATGGTTTGGCTAAACTGGACGTTCTGGACGCTAGGTCCCGACTAAATCTCTGACTCGGCGCCCGGGAGGTCGAAATTGGGGTCGTTAACCTTTACGATTAACCTTAACGACATTCCAGGATACTTCGGATAAACCGAGAGGTGTCCACTCCTTCCGTTTAAGCGAACAACGCTGGTTTGCCGCAACCGAACTCAACCGGGGCGAGCGTTACCGAATCCCCAATGCGTCCGGCACATGGCTGGAGCCGCTTCGCAGGAGCTATGCATTTGCCCGGAAAACAGGCTGGCACGAGGCTTGCCGCGGGTCCGTAATCTACCAGATCATACCTTATGCGAATCCGTTTAACCACGTTCGCCCATGTTGCCTCTGCCATGGGCAAGATCATGGTGAAGGAAGCGTTCACGGGAACGGACAGCGACCACGCGCGAAGCGGCTATGACGGCACGATCCTGGCGAGGATCGCTCTTGCGATCAATTCGGATTATCAGTAGCAATGGGGTAAGACCCTAAATCGTGGAGGGTCGCCAAAGCGTCACGTGCCCTTGGACGCGCTCGCGATTGAGTTTGAAAGCTCGTCTCAAAAAAAAATAGAAGAGCGGACTAAACGGAAACTAGACCAGCTTAGCTGGCATCAGGATGCCTCACCCCGACTATGGCCCGGCCGAAAGACCCGCGCGGTGCAACAACGCAAAGAAATCCGGCAGCACGTCGATGCCAACAGGACGGGCAATACATATTGTAGGCGTTAAGCCGGTAAGCACAAGCGATTGATTTTAAAAGCTTTTTGTTGCGCCGTCCTAGAACGTGCGCTATGATTCAACTTACACGTTAAACGAGTCTTGTGAGGACTCCCCTCCGGTTGTACTCTTACGCGCGCGATTTGGAGGACAAATGCAACAGAACCTGAGAACCGACCCGTCATTACTGATGGCACTGAAAAGGTCTGCCGAGCATTCCCCAACGACCACTGAAGTAGAGGAGCAGCGCCTGTCGTTCGTTATGGGCGCTCTGAAAACAACGAACAATATTACTCGCGCAGAGGTGCAGGAAATTCTTGCTCAGCAGGGAGGAAAGAGGGGTTCGTAGTGATTGTTTATGAGTTGGTAAATACCGAAAGCCATCCTGTTTATAAGGCTCTCGAAGTTTCCAATGGCAATCGTCAGTACGATTTCCTTCGTTCCATAGTTCAGGCTTCCCTCGATATAGGGAAGCCTTTTTTGTCCCAGCACGTCATCAAGGCTTTTAATTTTCACGCCATCACATGTCTGCACACCAGCCCGGGCGAGTATCGACCGTGTGAAGTGACAGTAGGTGCCCATAAGCCGCCCTCGCACTATCGTGTGGCGGCGTTGATGGACGATTTCGTGAATACCGTAAATCGATACTGGGCCGAATCTGATCCTGTCGTGTTGGCGACGTATGTTCTTTGGCGCATAAATAACATTCATCCGTTCATCAACGGCAACGGGCGGACCGCGCGAGCCGCTTGTTACTTCACCTTGTGCGTGGCCGTAGGCGGCTTGTTGAGCGGTAAAAAGATCTTGCCGGAGCTTATCCGTGAGAACCGCCAAGATTATTGTGATGCGCTGCAACTGGCGCATGATTCATTCGCAAACGGTAGCTTGGACCTTTCCGTACTGCATGCGCTGGTATCTCGCTTGCTCGACGAACAAATGAAGTCAGCTCCTGCAGCAATTGGGGGCACCCCTATTGTTTGGCCGCTCTCTGCCACTAGCCCTTCCTCGGGCGCGACAGCGGGTGCGCCAGCGCCGACCCCGTAGTCATGAGGTCTGCTCGCCGTTTGCTGACCCGACTGTTCTTCTCGCGCCAAGCCATTTCGCTCGCATAAGCCGCCAACTACGGGCCTGCGATATGGTGATGGAAAACGAATCCGCTATTTCGGCGCAGGCCTCGCCGTCCGATAGGCTTCGCTGTGATCGATGCGCGACAAACGGGCGTGCAGCGCGTTGCGGTCGGGCCGTTGGCTTCAGAAACCATAGCTTCGCGGACTTAGTGAGCCAGCCGTCTTCTATTGGGGACCCAGGTCGCGGCTCAGTTAGAGCGCGCTATGGCCTTTTGCCCCTTTCACGAAGATCGCGATAGCCAAGAGGTAGCCTCGGATGCGAGCTTTCCGGCTGGCGAAGATCGTCCCAGACGTGACGCTGAAGTGGCTGCAGCGGTTGCAAGGGCGAGCGATATCAGCGCGCTGGCTCGACAGAACCCACTGATTCTGATAAGGAATGACGGTGGACGGTCGGGATGCACCCAAGCTCGCAAGCGGCACCAGCCGTCCCGTCCTAGAGACTACCGGTCCCGCTGTAACGTGACCGATAGCCCCTAAGATCAGCGTGAGCGCCTATCTTCTCATGTACCACCTGCCTTTCGACCCCGGCTCAACGGGGTGCCACACTTGATTGACGAGACCCCCGGAGCCGAAAGGCTCCGGTTTTCGTTTGCGGCTCATATACCCTCGCTCCTGATCTGCCCGCTCGGCACGGTCCGAGGAATCGCCGCTTCAGCCTTGCCGCTGTCCATATTCTTTACTGTCAAAGGAATGCCCGCCTCATTGGCGACCAAGCGCCATTTCCGCCGAAACTCATTCTGAGACCACGGCAACCCGTTCACGTCGTTGATGATGACGGGGCCGGTTCGAGGATGCGAGGCGGGCAGAAGCGAGAGCTCCTCCATGACCAGCGGAGCCTTTTTTAGATCGATTTCGATCTCTTTTGGCTCATGTCGTCGGCCGCCGAAGATTGTGTGCCGAAGAATGAGATTTTCATCGATGTTGGTCCATCGGATGCCCCGGACCCACTTTTCATTGCCCTTAAAGATGTCTGACAACCCGGGCTCTGACGCCGGTACCCATTCACCCACAACATCGCTTTGCTTAAGCATGAGCTCGAATTGAAAGGCTTGTGCGAGCGCGATCGAGTGCCAGCCAAAGTGGCGATGTGCGGCGTCTCGGATTGCATTGACGTGTTCGAGCGTCATCCGCTCAGTTCGCGCTTCTGGAATTTTGAAGCGCATCTTGCTCATGACCACGCTGAGACGCGTCGACTCATGGTCTTTCAGCACATTCATGCCGAAGCCGAACAGGAGGCGCATCTTGCCGACCAAGGCGTGACCCCAAGCGTACTTCCCGCCTTCGGCCCACTTGTTGTAGAGGCGCATAATCTCGTCGGCGTCGAGGCTCGAAAGCCGCCTGTCGCCAATGTCGGCGACGAGCTTATCGATGATCTGGATATAGCCGTTCCGAACCCTATGCTTCAGCTTGTGAAAGGGCGAGTTGGGGTGCGTCCGATAGCTGTCAGACAGCATCCCAAATGTATTCGTGGCCCACAAAAACGTTGCCGAACCGGTCGGGGTGTCAGGGGCGGACGGCACGTGATCCAGGAGAGGCAAGGAGTTTGGAGGGGGGCGAGGCGTCGAAGAGGCAACACTGTCCACAAGGTTGAGACTAGCAGCTAACCGCTCCAGCTCTGTGAGCTCTGCCCACGCGCGATCAAGCTCCGCCGACTTCTCAGCGAGTTCTGCTTTCTTTGCTGCAATGACTTCGCGGAGGCTGAGTTTTAAATCGGTCATCGGTCCAGGCAAGTTGACCAAGACGGCTACTACTAACGGGTTTGACGCCGCGTTCGCCGGGTCTCGGGCTCCATCGCGACGTGGACTGAATGCCCACAACGCCAAAGTGCAGAAAAAAGAGGCTCCGAAAGGAGCTGCCTTTTTCATTGCGGAACTTATCAGGGATTCGCCCCCGGGGCAAGTCCTGGGTCAACAGTGGTGTGGGTATGGGGCAATGTCCGGTAATATACGTGCAGGCCACACGTGAATGGCGACGCCGCAGCGCGGAGCCAGTGAAGCTTTCGCGCTGCGGTGTAGGAGTTAGTTGATCTGGCTGGAACGCGGAGGAGTGGAGTGGCGGCGGTAGACCCGCTGATACACTTCCCACGCTGCATCCTGCGCGCCCTCAATAGCCGCCGCGAAGTCAGCCTCGCTGAGCTCTGTAAGTTTCGTTTCGGTCTCCGCTAGCTCCCCTGCGGTCACATAGTGTGTGTTCGGCGGATACCGACCAAAGACCCGGCGGTAAAGGCAGACGCGATAGACGGTTGTTGCGACTTCCATCGCCCAATCTTCGAGATCGACTAAGCGGCTCATGCGCGCACCGCCTTCTTGTCAGTGCGCCGATAGACATTGCGAGTGCCCGCGCGGACCAGCCAGCCGGCAGAGATCAGCCTTTGCGAAGCACAGCGGCAGGACGCCTCCGCCGTGTGCTGTGTCTGCAAAAAGGTGCCGAGCTTCGGCAGGTTCTCGCGGACCCACGCCTGATGATCGGCTGTAGTCGTCTCGGTGCTTGGCGGAAGATCGATGATGTGGTTTCGAAAGGCCGTGGTGAGCGATGGTTGCTTGCTCATTGCTGCACCGCCTTCCCGGCAATCGAGACTTCATAGGCTTCTACGGCGGCGATCGGCCACACGCGCAAGCGCCCCAGCCGGGAGGGTTTGGGGAATTCCGGATCGTGCCGAATGTGTTCTTCAATGAAGGTTTGGCAGCACCCCAGTCGCTCGCGGAGCTGTCGGGTTTTCAGGTAGGTCGTAGACATGGCCAAAGGCCTTCCAAAATGGAAGTTGCCCTTGCCTTGCAGGTGCGATGGCCTTGATCCCGTGCCGAGGGAGACGTGCGGCATCTCGGGAGGCGCCGCGCGGGTCTGTCGCCACTTACCGGATGATCCGGCATCCTGCTGTAGAGGCCCCTTGAAACTGAGGCTTGCCGCAGGCGCTAGGAGGGCGGGCCGCGCGAATTGCCTGCCATCAATCATACGTTTCCGTGAGCGTCAAGGCGGCTTAGGCCGGCTTAGCCGAGGCTATTTTTCGAACATGCCTATCCCACTTGTCCCAAGCCTCAGCCATCGGGACGTCGTACTCACCCGTGTCGTACGTATCGACAAGCTCGTCTGGCAGATGGTTGATGCACCGCTCGGCGATCCCCTCCAGCACGCCAAGCCGGCCTATGCCGGTGCGGAACGTACGGCGGAGATCATGCAACCGGAAGGCGCGCTTAGGCTTCATCACTTTGTCCAGGCGGGCCTTGGCCTTGGAAAAACTGAAGGCACAGGTCTCGCCGGCCTCTCCAAAGACGTAGTCGCAGCCGTCGATCCGCGGGATGCCCTTCAAGATGGCCAGCTCAGTTCCGGTCAAATGAACCTTCAGCGGGTGGCCGTTCTTTGTGCGCTCGCCGGGCAGCGTCCAGACCTTCGCGTTGAGGTCAATCTCGCTGTCGGGAATGCCCGCGATCTCGTTACGGCGGCACCCGGTCAGCAGGAGAAGCTTGAACATCGCGCCAAAGCGGATCGATGATTGCCCGTCAGAATCGATCGCGTCACAGGCTGACCAGAATGTCGTTATCTCCGGATCAGCCAGCACCCGACGGTTGCGATTGCGCCGTTCCTTTGAGGCGCGCTTCTGCCTGATCCCGGCCGTTGGCGGATTGGCGATATAGCCCCGATCTTCGTGTGCCCATTTCCCGAGAAAGCTAGTCAGGACGGCAACGCATTTGTTGCGCGCGGCCGGGCCTCGCTCGCCGGCGTCATCGACAATTTGGAGCAGGTCGCCCTTGACGATGGATTTGATATCCCGGTCACGGAGCGCCCTGCCGTCCGTCCCGCGCGCAGGCCCGATCTGCTGATCGAACACGCGCTTGTGCTCGGCGATGGTCGATGCGCGGCAGTCGGGGGTAAGCCGCACCGTCACGTATTCGTCCCACGCCTGTCCGACCGTCGTGCCCTCCGGGGCGGCTTCGGCTCGCAGGGGTGCACGAGGGCCGGGAAGGCGTTTGCCCTCTTCAGCGGCGGTTCTCGCGGCGTCCCGACGCCTTCTAGCGGCGGCAAGCCCCAACCCTGGATAGCTCCCCAATGTAATCTTCACCGGCGTAGTGCGCCCCCTGATCCGGGTGGCGCAAAGCCAGGTCTTCGAACCTGTCGGGTGCACCACGAGGAATAGGCCGCGGCCATCGGAGAGCATGTATCGCTCGTCCCGCTTGGCTGCATTTTTGATGGTCGTATCAGTGAGACGATTATTCGTATCTGCCATGGGCGCCCGCTGTATTCCCAGCCCTCAATCTGGGAATACAAATAGCGCCGCTGCGAAGCGTATCAAGGCGCATCGTGGCGTATCGTTAAAGACTTCAAAGTCCTGAAATCAAGGCTATTTTCATCAATCCGGCGCATTGTCAGGCAGTGTCGCGTATTCCCAATTTCGGAATTCGTAATGACGGGGTCGGGGGTTCGAATCCCTCTTGCGGCACCAGCGCCCCAGCTCATTTGATCCTCGCAAGCCAGGCGTTCTGACCGGCGCATTCGGTCACCATGAGCGCACTGCACAGATGAGTCCGGTGAGCGCAGCATTGCATCACCGAGATGGAGAAGGATTCAATATCGCACGCCAGCCTGAGTGATCGTGATCACATAGCCGCGCGATCGGCTCTCCTAGTGTCCGGCTCACGCCAAACACGGGGAGATTTCATATGCGCAAGATCATTCTGGTGGCCGCCATGGTGCTGGTCTCTGCATCTGCCCAGGCCGGAGGCCCGCGCAGCCTGTCGTTGTCCGCGGTGAGCGAGCCGGCTTCGGTTCAGCAAACGGCGCCGATGCTTGCTGCCGCGCCGACGCAGGTGAGCGAAGCAGCGCCTGCCACCGAAGCTCCGAAATATCTCGATCGCCCGCCGGCGGTTTCGCTCACGGCGCCTCCGGCGGCCGCTGCACCCACGACCACACCCACAACCACGATGGCCTCAGCGCCCGCCACGACGGCCCAACCCGCTGCGAAGACGACGGCCAAGGCAGACAAGCCGAAGCACAAGCGCAGCTGGACCGAAGGCCGCATCATCAGCGAGCTGCATCGTCACGGCATCTACTGGTAAGTGCCTGCTCTCAAAAAGCATATGGCCGGGACAAGCCCGGCCATGACGCAAGAGTTTTGGATCGGAACTGGACGCGTTATTGTGAAACCGTCTGCACCACGCTTCCGATCGGACGCGCGCTTGAGGTCGGCACCTTCAGGTCCTTCAGCAGCGCCTCGTCATATTCCGGCAGCGTCTGGAAGGTCGTCTTGGCCTTCATCTGCACGACCTTGTAGCCACCGGCCTTGAGGCGCGCGAGCAGTGCCGGCATGGCTTCGCCGGTGTGCTTCTGGAAGTCGTGCATCAGGATGATGCCCTTGCCGAGCTTGTCGAGCCTGGTCATCACGGTCTCGATGATCTTCTCCGGCGTCGCGCCCTTCCTGAAGTCGAAGGAGTCGATGTCGGTCGAGAACATTGCGACGTTGCGAGTGCCGAAATAGCTCACGATCGCTGGATTGTGCTGAAGCTGCGGGAAGCGGAAGAACGGTGCGGGGTTGGTGCCGAGCGCGAATCTCACTGCACTAAAGCCCTTCTCGACCTCGTCCTTGGCCATTTGCTCCGTCATCTTCTTGCCGTTCAAATTGACGTGCGACCAGGTGTGAGTGCCGACCGTATGGCCCTGGGCCAGCACCTGGCGCAGGATTTCGGGATGATAGGTCGCATGCTTGCCGACCGAGAAGAACAAGCCTTTGGTGCATTCATCCGCGAGCGCCTTCAGCACCGCGGGCGTGTTGACCGGCCAGGGACCGTCGTCGAAGGTCAGCACGACCTCCTTGTCGGTGAGGAAGTCGAACTGCTTGAAATGATCGAAGCCGAAGCCCGGACCGCCAGTGGTGTCGATCTCGACCACGCGGGAGACGCCAAGCGCGTTGGGATTGGCGCAGGTCGATTTCTGCTGCACCGGCATCGGCGCGGGTACGGGCGCCGGAGCGGGTGCCGCCGGCTTGGCCGCAATCGCCGCCGTGGTCGCGACGTCATCCTTAGCGGCGAGCTTCGCCTGTGCCGGCAATGGATCGGCGGCACGGGCGGCAATCGTCTTGGGAGCGGCCTGGTCGGCGCGCGAGGAATAATAAAACCAACCGCCGGCGGCAATCACGACCGCCGCAACTACACTGGCCAGCATCAGGCCCAACGCATTACGCATCGCCATTCTTTCCAATTACGCAACCAAACCGGCGGAATTTCCCGCTCGACGAGCCATTAATGCGAAGGATCGGTTAACGTGACACCAACACGACCGCCGATCGGGAGGAATTTCAGCGAGGTGCGCCAAAGTGACCGAAGTCACAGAGGGTGGGCCTCCCGTGACCGTCATCACAGTGGAAACTGTTTTGCTGGAGCATTGTCGATCCCATCAACAACGGGCCCGCTTCCAGCGGTGCCAATGGGAGCTTCAAATGACCAAGTCTCTGAACACCAAGTCCTTGAGTAGCAAGATCCGCGACACCAGCCTGGCTCTGGGCTTTGCCGCCCTCCTCTCGATCGCCTCGACCGGCTCGAGCTTCGCCTTCTCGTCCGAAGCGCAGCAGCAGTGCACCGGCGACGCCTTCCGTCTGTGCTCGTCGGAAATCCCGAACATTCCGAAGATCACGGCGTGCATGATGAAGCATCGTTCGGATCTGAGCGCCGGTTGCCGCACCGTGATGGACAAGGAACTCGCCAAAGGCGGCGCGTCACGCAAGGTCGCTGACGCCCAGGACAGCCAGTAAAGAGACAGTCAGTAAGAGACAGCCACTAACAGCAACGATGGCGTCGTTGCGTCAGTTAGCTCCCCTCGCGATGTGCCCCGGCGTGAATGCCGGAGCCACGCGGCGGCGCAAGCCCGCCTTTCAATAAAGCCGTTGCGGCTTCGGGATCGTCGCTCTAGCTTCGCCCGCACATCTTCCGGGTAAGAGGCATTACGCGATGACCAGATTTCTTTTCATCATTCCATTGATCCTGCTTGCATCGGCTGCGTCAGCGCAGCAGCCCGGTCACGACGCCTGTGCGCGCGATGTGACGCGCTTCTGCCGCCCGGTGATGAACAATGGCGATCAGGCTGTGCTCGCCTGCCTCAAGCAGAACCGTACGCGGCTCACCAAAGGCTGCGACAAAGTGCTGACGGATCACGGGCAGTAAGACGTCGCGTCGTAGCCCGGATGGAGCGCCGCGAAATCCGGGTTTTGTCCACGCGGTGAAATCGTCCGGATTGCGCTTCGCTCCATCCGGGCTATGTTCTCGCAGAACCCTACGTGCTGCTTCCCGCCGCGGTGGCGACCACGGGCAGCACCTCACTTGCTGCCTGGTCCGGCGTCTCCTCTTTCCAGCGCACCGAGCCGAACGGACGCTCGAGCATGCGGCGGATCCGCACCGGATCGGGGCCGACGTGGAAATCGATCGCCTCCTGATGCAGCGCGCGTTCGGACTGTGTCGAGCGGTTGCGCTGGCGCAAATAGTCGAGCCAGGTCGGACAGTGGTAGCGCTCGGTCCACAATTCGGGATCGGCGATGTCGCGCGCGATCGACCAGCCATAGGCACCGTTGCGCTGCCGAGAGAGCTGCACGTCCTGCATCACGTTGTGAAAGGCGCGCGCGTTCTCTTGGGCGACGCGGTATTCGATCTCGACCACCAGCGGCCCGCTGCGCGCCGTGAGCGACAGCTTGACTTCAGGATCGGCCAGCAAGTCGGCGTCTTCGTTACGGGCGCCGACGCGCGGCATCGTGAGCCAGATCCCCAGCACCGGCGAGATCAGCATCAGGCCGGCGGCCGTCAGCAGCGCGACCTCGACGCCGGCATAGTCGGTGAGATGGCCCCAGCCCCAGGCGCCGATCGCGATGCCGCCGGAAATCGAGGCCTGGAACGCCGCGAGCGAGCGGCCGGCGACCCAGCGCGGTGCCGAGAGCTGCACGCCGATATTGAACAGCGCGATGGCGGCCATCCAGACCGCGCCTGCGAGCACCAGGGCAGCCGCGGTCAGCACTGGTTCGGTGCTCACGGCGAGCGCGGCCATCGCAAACGCCATCGAGATGGTGCAGGCGCGGATTGCGGCTTCGCCGCTCATGCGCTTGCGCAATTCGTGGATGTTGAGCGCACCGACCACGGCGCCCATGCCGAAAGCGCCGAGCATGATGCCGTAGGTCTGCGCGCCGCCATGCAGCAGGTCGCGTGCGACCAGCGGCATCAGCGCCATGATGGCACCGCCAATCAGGCCCATCACCAGCGTGCGCAACAGCACGATCTTGATCGGTGGCGAATTGGTGATGTAGCGGAAGCCCGACACCATGGCGCGGTTGAGCTTCTCCCGCGGCAGGCGCGAGGGCTCGGTGTTGCGCCGCCAGAGCAGCAGCACCACCAGCAGCGGCAAATAGAGGATCGCGTTGCAGGCAAACGCCGCCACCGCGCCAAGCGCGGCGACGATGACACCGCCGACCGCCGGGCCGAAGCTGCGCGCGATATTGTAGCTGATGCCGTTCAGCGCGACGGCCGACGGCAGGGCATCGGGCGGCACCTGCTCGCTGACCGAGGACTGCCAGGCCGGACCGAACAGTGCGTTGCCGCTGCCGACCACGAAGCAGAAGATGAGCAGCGTCTCTGGGGAAATGTAGTTGAGCCAGGCCAGGATCGTGAGTGCGGTCGCGCCAGTCAGCGCGATCATGAGCGCGATCAGGGTCACGATACGGCGGTCATACATGTCGGCGATGGCGCCCGCCGGCATCGAGATCAGCATGATCGGCAGCATCAGGGCGGTCTGCACCAGCGCCACCTTGTCCGCCGAGGCCGCCATCTGCGTCATTGCCCAGGCGGCGCCCACGCCCTGGATCAGCAGGCCGAGATTGGAGAGCAGGCTGGCGAGCCAGATGCGCCTGAACACGGTGTACCGCAGCGGCGCCATGATGCCGTCGGCGTCAACTTTCTGACGGTTCGTCTGCTCGGTCATATCCCCTTCCAACTGGGCTGGCAGAAGTTGTCTTGACGTTGTCTTGGAGTGGTCTTTGGGCGATTCCGGCAAGTTCAGTGATGCCCGCGAAAGTCCTTCGCTGTCCAGTGGTTAGGCCGGTATAAGCGGTGCAAAGAGATGGTTTGGCGGGGGAGGAACATATGAAGCTGTCGCGACGGATGATCTTGCAAGGGGCCGGCAGCTTGCCCTTCGCAATTGCGAGCTTGCGGACGGGTGCATCGGCTCAACCCGCACCCGCTGCGCCGAGCGAGGTGCCTCCGATCCTGTTCGTCCACGGCAATGGCGATAACGACGCGCTCTGGATGACGACCTTGTGGCGGATGGAATCCAACGGTATCGCGCGAGACCGCATGGCCGCGATCAATTTCACCGATCCCAATGCACGAAGCGACGACAAGGTCGAGCAGGCGGGCCGCTCCTCGACCGAGGACCAGCGCCGCGAGCTTGCCGCCGCCATCGTTGAATTGAAGCGCCGGACCGGTGCATCCCGCGTGGCGCTGGTCGGCAGTTCGCGCGGCGGCTACGCGATCCGAAACGTCATCAAGAGCGGCGGCGCCGCCGATGTCAGCCACGCCGTGCTCTGCGGCACGCCCAATCACGGCGTGTTTGCGACCGACGACCAGCCCAACAGCGAGTTCAACGGCCGCGGCGCGTTCCTGCGCGGCCTGAACGATGGCGAGAGCGAGGTGACGCCTGATGTCGCCTTCCTCACCTTGCGCAGCGACGGCATGGACAAATACGCGCAGGCCGATGGCCGCTTCATCGGCAAGCCCGGTACGCCGACCGGCGTCAACGTCGAAGGTCCGGAGTTGAAGGGGGCCACCAACCTCGTGCTCGGCGCACTCGATCATCGCGAAGTGGCATTTCACCCCCGAGCTTTCCGCGAGATCTATAAGTTCATCGCCGCCCGCGAGCCCGCGCGCATCGCGATCGTGCCGGAGCAGAGCGTCAGGCTGAGCGGCCTCGTGACGGGCACACCGGGCGGCACGCCGACCAACCGGCCGGTGGCCGGTGCAACCGTCGATATCTTTCGCGTCGATCCTGAAACCGGTGAGCGCAAGGGCAGCGCCGTGTACAGTGCGAAGACCGGCGCGGACGGCCGCTGGGGACCGGCGCAGGTCGAGCCTTCCTGGTCGCTCGAATTCGCCCTCGCATCGCCGGATGCGCCGACGACCCACATCTACCGCTCGCCCTTCCCGCGCTCATCGGACGTGGTGCATCTCCGCGCCGCACGTCCGCTCGGGCCCGCGGACAAGGACGCCGGGGCTGTCGTGATCATGTCGCGTCCGCGCGGCTATTTCGGCCTGCCGCGGGACGTGGTGCTGTTCGACGGCAAGGAGCCGGCGGACGTCAAATCGGGTGTGCCCACGGATTCGACAGCAACACTGCGCCTTCCGGCCGGCGAGGTCGGGCGTAACATCGTAGCCCAATTCGGCGAAGAACGAATTGTGGCACGCGCCTGGCCTGCCTCGGAGAACAGGATTGCGATTGCCGAGCTGACTTATTAGCTAATTGCCTGCGTCACCTCTGCGGGAGCGAGCCATGAACATCGCCAGCGTGCGTCGGCCCATCGTCCCTCCGACCCCGCCGCGTGCACCCGACGACATGTCGTTCCTCGGCCGGCTTGCCGTGATCAAGCGGAACATGATCGCGACCTGGGGGCAGCGCGCCTACGAGGAAGACGTCATCGAGGGCCGCTTCTTCTTCCGCAACAGTTTCATCCTGAACCGGCCGGATGCGATCCGGCATGTCCTGCTCAGCAATTACGAGAATTATTCGCGCACCCCGGCGGGCATCCGCATGCTTCGTCCCGTGCTCGGCGACGGTCTTCTGATTGCGGAGGGCCATTCGTGGACGTTTCAGCGCCGCACCCTCGCGCCGGCGTTTACGCCGCGGGCGACTGCAAATCTCGTCCCGCACATGACGGCGGTGCTCGACGAGACCATCGCGAAGCTCGACGCGCGAACGAGCGAGCCCGTCGATTTGCGCGAGGTCATGCAGCGGATGACGCTGGAGATCGCCGGACGCACCATGTTCTCGTTCGGCATGGACCGGCATGGTCCGACCTTGCGCAACTTCGTCATGGAGTATGGAGCCCGGCTTGGGCGACCGTACTTGCTCGACATGGTGCTGCCGCTGTCCTGGCCGAGCCCGATGGATTTTGCCCGTGCCCGCTTCCGCAAGCGCTGGACCGAATTCGTCGCGATGCTGATCGCCGAGCGGCGTGAGACGGGCAAGAAAGACGGCGCGCCGCCGCGCGACCTTTTCGATCTCATGGACGAAGCGCGCGACCCTGAAACCGGCAAGGGCTTCTCGGACGAACAACTGGTCGACGAAGTCGCGACCATGATCCTTGCGGGTCACGAGACCACGGCGACCGCGCTGTTCTGGGCGCTCTATCTGCTCGCGCTCGACCCGGACACGCAGGAAGAGATCGCCTCCGAGACCCGTGGCGAACACCTCGACAGCATGGCCGACATCGATCGCCAGAAATTCACCCGCGCCGCGATCGAGGAGACCATGCGGCTTTATCCGCCGGCCTTCCTGATCGCCCGGGCCGCGCGCGAGAAGGACAACGCGGCCGGCGTCGCCATCGGCAAGGGCGACATCATCATGATCGCCCCATGGCTGCTGCACCGGCACGAGAAGCTGTGGGATCAGCCGAATGCGTTCATTCCGAAACGCTTCATGTCGACGGAAGCGCCCGATCGGTTTGCCTATCTGCCCTTTGGCGCGGGTCCGCGCGTCTGCATCGGCGCACCATTCGCGCAAGCCGAATCCGTGCTGGCGCTGGCCCGACTGATCGGCGCGTTCCGTGTCGAGCTTGCCGATACCAGCCCTGTCATCCCGCTGGGCGTCGTCACGACCCAGCCGGACCGTTCACCGCTGTTCCGCATCGCGCGTCGATGACAGGCGTTCGCCTGGCTGACGGCGTGATCCACACCAGATAGAGTTACGCCATGAGCGATATCCAGGCCCAGTTTTCCGTTCTGAAGCAGACCGCCGATGCGAAAGTGGTCGACGCGATCTCGCGGCTGATCGAGGACGGCGAGGATCACGAGCTCAACCGCGTCAATGTCCTCGATTTCGCGAAACAGCACGGCCTCGATGAAGAGCACGCGATCTCGGCATTCCTGCATTCGGCGCGGCTCGGCCTGTTCGATCTGGGCTGGAATGTGCTGTGCCCGGGCTGCGGTGGCGTGTTGGGCGCGCACTCGACCCTTAAGGCGCTCAAGCCCGACGATTATCACTGCGCGCTTTGCGCCTGCGGCTACAAGGCCTCCGTCGATGATCAGGTCGAGGTCTCCTTCACCGTCAATTCACGGGTCCGGCGCATTGCGGCGCATGATCCCGATACGCTTCCGGTGTGGGAGTACTTCAAGCAGGTGTTCTGGAGCTCCGGCGTCGACTTCAACAAGGAATCGTTTGCGACGCTCGCCAACGAGGTGACGCTGGATACGATGGAGCTGCCGGCCGGCGAGAAGGCGACCATGTCGCTGCAACTGCCGAACGATTTCATCATCATCTTCGAACCGGTGACGCACGCGGCCCATTTCATCGACGTGCAGGGCGAGCCGACCAAGGACCGTCAGCAGCTCGCCATCATGTACAACAGGGTGCAGGCGCCGACGGGGACCACGACCATGCGGCCGGGCCCGCTGCGGCTGTCGCTGGAGAACCAGGCCGGCGTACGCGTGCTGCCGTCGGTCTTCATCGCGGCCGAGGCGCTCCATCATCTCATAGGCAAGCGCAAGCCGTTCCTGACCGCCAAGCGGATGCTGTCGAACCAGACGTTTCGCGATGTGTTCAAGGCCGACAATCTCAGTCTCGACCAGCGGCTCCAAATCACCTCGCTGACCTTCCTGTTCACCGATCTGAAGGGATCGACCGCGCTCTATGAGCGCGTCGGCGATCTCGCCGCCTTCGACCTCGTGCGCGCGCATTTCCACGCGCTGCTCGAGATCATCTCATCGGAGAAAGGCGCGGTGGTGAAGACCATCGGCGACGCCGTGATGGCGACCTTCGTCCGTCCCGAACATGCGATCGCGGCGGGTTTGCGGATGCGCGCGGCGATGGACGAGCTCAACAAAAAGCGCGGCACTGCCGATCTCATCGTCAAGATCGGCATCCACGAAGGTCCGTGCCTCGCGGTGATGCTCAACGAGCGGCAGGATTATTTCGGCCAGACCGTCAACATCGCCGCCCGCGTGCAGAGCCTCTCGACCGCGCAGGAGATCCACATCACCGGCCCGGTGCTGGATGCGCCGGCGGTCGCCGAAGTCCTCAAGCAGCGCGAGATCATGCCGATCCAGAAGCAGGCCGCACTGCGCGGCATCGCCGACAAGATGGTGGTGTACGAGATACCGTGAGGTGTTGCTTCCGACGTCGTTCTGGCGAAGGCTAGGACCCATACCGCGGAATCTATCGATTGCGGATGTTCGGAGTACCGGACGACGACCAGTCTTCGCCAAACTACACCTTGGGGTAATGGGTCCTGGCTTTCGCCAGGACGACGTCGGAGAGACGATTAGCCGTCCTCCAGAAAGCGCTCCCAGATTGCCGAAACGTAATGCAGCGCGCGGAACTGACACACGTTGCGCCGGTTGAGTTTCCTGCTCATATAATGCTGGTAGCGGCCGCGCTTCCGCGGCTTCATCGATTTCGGTAGGACCTTATGCTCGACGGCCTGCGCCAATTCATCGCCGACATTGTTGCTCCCCATGCCCAGGACCGCGCATTTGATGACAGCGACTACCGGCTGGCGGCGACTGCGCTGCTGGTTCACGTGATCTCGCTGGACGGCCAGCCGACGGCTGCCGAGCAGCGAAAATTGCACAGCCTGATCGAAAGCCACTTCGGGCTCGATCGCGGCACTGCCGATCGTCTGATCGCGGATGCGACAGAAGTCGAGGGCGAAGCGGTCGACCTTTATCACTTCACCAGCGTCATGATGCGCTCGCTCGACGAAGAGGGCCGCAAGCGGGTCGTCCAGATGATGTGGGAGCTGGTCTTGCCGATGGCCAGGTCACGGAATTCGAGGACAATGTCGTCTGGCGCGCCTCCGACCTGCTCGGGATCGCCCAGCGCGACCGGATAGACCTGAAGCACGCGGTCGCAGACCGCGCCGGCGGCCAGGTCAAGGACGACGCGGTCGGTGGGTAATCCCTGCCGACTCCACCAATTGACGGTTGTGGCGAACACATGACAAAACTTTAATGTAGCCTCTTGGCTGCCCTCGTTCCGGATTCCCCAGTAAATCTACGGCTTTCCCGCTCTCCCTGCCGCCCGCTCAACCCGCCATGCTGCACGCGCCGCTTGCCTGTCGCGCTCGGGCTATGCTCTCGTTCCAGCATTGCGGGGCCAAAAAACTTACATCAAGAGACTTCGATCGTGACTGAGCGGGTAACGTTGATCACCGGTGCCTCGGCGGGCATCGGCGCGGAGCTGGCGCGTGTGTTCGCCGCGAACGGACACCGTCTTGCGCTGACGGCGCGACGCGCGGACCGGCTCGAGGCGCTCGCGAACGAGATCGCCGCCAAGGGCGGCAAGAAGCCGATCGTGATCGCCTGCGATCTTGAGGATGCGGATGTCGGCGAGAAGATCGCCGCCGCGCTCGCTGCCGAAGGCGTCGAGCTCGACCATCTCGTCAACAATGCCGGCTTCGGCGTATTCGGTGACGCAATCGAGCGTGACCGGGTCGAGCAGCTCGGCATCGTGGATGTCAACGTCCGGGCTCTGACGGATCTGTCGCTGCGCTTTGCCGATCAGTTGATCAGGAACAAGGGTGGCCTTCTCAACGTCGGGTCGGTCGCCGGCTTTCTGCCCGGCCCCGGCATGGCCGTCTACTACGCGTCCAAGGCCTATGTGATTTCCTTCACCGAGGCCCTTCGCGCGGAGCTTGCACCGCACGGCGTTCGCGTCACCGTCCTTTGCCCGGGCCCGGTGCCCACCGAATTCCAGGCGCGCGCCGGCGTGGGGTCCGGGCATGATACGGCCCTTCTCAATGTTCCTGCCGCCGAGGTCGCACGGCAGGCCTATCGCGGCCTGATGGCCAACAAGCGGGCAGTGCTCCCTGGTCTGGGCATCAAGATTGTGCCATTTGCACTGCGGTTTTTCCCGCGCGGCTTCATCCTGTCGGCTACCAGCCGGTTTCAGAGGCAAAGACACTAGAGAGAGCTTTCGGTCCGTACTGGCCCGGAGCTTGCTTTCTATCGGGCGTGTGTGTGCGCAAACTCACACGAAATTAACGATCGCTTAGTTATGCTGGCGGTCTGAACCGATAGCACTCGCAGAGACCATGTCGTTCCGGACGAACAGGTTTGGTGGCGCAGAACTGGTGCCCTTCCCCAGAAGGACGCCGGACGTCGCCGCCTCCGAAACCCGGTTGCCGGTTCTGATCATCCTGCATCAGGAATCATCGACGCCCGGCCGCGTCGGCAATGCGCTGCGCGCGCTCGGCCATCGCCTCGACATCCGCCGTCCCCGCTTCGGCGATCCGCTGCCCGAGACCCTCGACCGGCATGCCGGCGCTGTGGTCTTCGGCGGTCCCATGAGCGCCAACGATCCCGACGACTACATCCGCCGCGAGATCGACTGGATCGAAATTCCGCTCCGCGAACAGCGGCCGTTCCTCGGCATCTGCCTCGGCGCGCAGATGCTGGCGAAGCAGTTAGGGGCTCGCGTCGCGCCGCATGCGGATGCACTGACCCAGATCGGCTACTACCCGATCCGCCCGACACCCGCGGGACACGGGCTCTGCCCGCACTGGCCGGCGCGGGTCTATCACTGGCATCGCGAAGGCTTCGAGTTGCCGGTTGGCGCTGAACTGCTTGCGGAAGGTGATGATTTTCCGGTGCAGGCGTTCCGCACCGGCAACGCTTTCGGCGTGCAGTTTCATCCTGACGTGACCTACGCGATGATGCATCGCTGGACCACGCGCGGCTATGACGGCCTCAGCGCGCCCGGGGCGCGGCAGCGGCATCACCATTTCGCGGACCGTGCCGTCTACGATACCGCGGAACGCGCCTGGCTCGATCACTTCATCGACGGCTGGCTGGTGCGCCGGCCGGTGCTGGCGCAAGCCGCCGAGTGATCACGCCTTCTCAGGTCCTTGGCGCAAGCCCTTGTCTCATCCCTTGATATGCTAAGCTCGCTGCCAACGAGCGCGCGCGAACGCGCGCCGGCAAACAAAGGGAGAGCGCGATGGCCTATGAACACATTCTCTATGACGTCAGCGACAAGGTCGCGACCATCACGCTCAACCGTCCCGACCGCATGAATGCGTGGACGCCCATCATGGAGCGCGACGTGCGCCATGCGATGGAAGCATCGAGCGCCGATGACAATGTCCGCGTCATCGTCATCACCGGTGCGGGCCGCGCCTTCTGTGCCGGTGCCGACATGGACGCATTGAAGGGGCTCGACCCCGATGATGTCAGGCGCGCGTCGCACCTTCCGCCCTTCGACATGAACCGGCGGCCCGACTGGCAGACGCGCTATGGCTTCTATCCGTCGATCGGAAAGCCTGTCATCGCCATGCTCAACGGCGCAACCGCCGGCATCGGCCTCGTCCACGCGCTCTATTGCGACCTGCGCTTTGCCGCCGACAACACCGTGTTCACCACCGCCTTCGCGCGGCGCGGATTGATCGCCGAGCACGGCATCAGCTGGATGCTGCCGCGAATCGTCGGCCACGCCAACGCAATGGATCTGTTGCTCTCGGCGCGCCGCGTTTCGAGCGAAGAGGCATTGCGGATCGGGCTGGTCAACCGGCTCTGCTCGCCAGAGAAGCTGCGCGAGGAGACCTATGCCTATGCGCGCGACCTCGCCGATTTCGTCTCGCCGAGCGCGATGGCCGTGATCAAGCGGCAGCTCTACGAGGTGCCGTTCCAGACGTTGGCGGAGGCGACGATCGCGGCCAATCGGGACATGATGGTGGCGCTGAACGGCAGCGATTTCAGGGAGGGGGTCGCGAGCTTCATGGAGAAGCGGCCGCCGAGGTTTACGGGGAAGTAGGGGGGATTTCGGATGGAGCCCGGCTTCGCCCTTCGGGCTACGCCGCGGCAGCCTTCGCTCACTTCGCGGCGAGAGACCTTCCGGGCTTGCCGAGCCGAAGCTCGCGAAGCCTGGTGGAGCCAGGCGGGATCGAACCGCCGACCTCGTCATTGCGAACGACGCGCTCTCCCAGCTGAGCTATGGCCCCTTTTGTAGGCCGCTCTGGTCAATGCGGCCGACAACCGGGCGCCATTTAAGTCCCCGCCAAGGTCAAGTCAAGGACGGGTGTAACCCGGTTTTAGCCATCCCGGCACCGACTTCCCTTGTTTGGACCGGGGGGAACCGATATCTAGCAAAAGACGTCAATCCCGACCGAAGCCAGAGTTTTTAAAAGCCATGCGTGCCGTTCTCGACATCGTCATCATCGTGCTCGACCTCTACGTCTGGCTGCTGATCGCGTCCGCGATCCTGTCCTGGCTGATCGCCTTCAACGTCGTGAACACCCGCAACCAGTTCGTCTCGGCGGTGGCGGAGTTCCTGTACCGAATCACGGAGCCGGTCCTGGCGCCGATTCGCAATTTCCTGCCCAGCCTCGGCGGCCTCGACATCTCGCCGATCATCCTGATCCTGCTCATCATGTTCATCGAGCGGGTGATCCTGTATTACATCTACCCGAACGTGATCTAAGCAGGCTGGAGCGCCCTGGGTTGCCAAAGAACCTTGTCATCAAGGAACCTTGGCGTTACGGGGCCGCAGGAATCAGCATCGCGCTGCGGGTAACGCCCCGCGGCGGCCGCGACGACATCGACGGGATCGAGCAGCTCTCCGATGGCCGCAGCGTGCTCAAGGTGCGTGTGCGCGCTATCGCCGATGGCGGCGAGGCCAACAAGGCCGTTCTGGTGCTGCTGGCGAAATCGCTGGGCGTGCCCAAGACCAGCGTAAAACTCCTGTCGGGAGCGACCTCGCGGCTGAAGCAGATCGCGGTCGACGGCGATCCGGCGCGGCTCGGCGAAGCCCTGCGTCTGCTCGCATCAGCCAAATCGACAGACTGAGGGAATTGACATGACCGCCAAGATTATCGACGGAAAAGTCATCGCCGCGGAACTTCGCGCCCGCGTCGCCGACGAGGTCGCACGCGTCAAGCGCGAGCACAACCTGGTACCGGGCCTTGCGGTCGTTCTGGTCGGAAGCGACCCGGCCAGCGAGGTCTATGTCCGCTCGAAACACACCCAGACCCAGGCCGCCGGCATGGCCTCGTTCGAGCACAAGCTGCCGGCCGACGTCTCGCAAGCAGATCTCCTGGCGCTGGTCGCAAAACTCAACCGCGATCCCGCCGTGCACGGTATTCTGGTGCAATTGCCGCTGCCCAAGAGTCTCAACACCGAGGCCGTCGTCAATGCCATCGACCCCGCCAAGGATGTCGACGGGCTGCATCCGAGCAATGCCGGCCGTCTCGCCGGCGGTTTCGAGGCGCTGTCGCCCTGCACGCCTCTCGGTTGCATCATTTTGACCAAGAGCGTGCATGCCTCGCTCGAAGGCATGAACGCCATCGTCATCGGCCGCTCCAACCTCGTCGGCCGCCCGCTGGTGCAGCTGTTGCTGAACGAGAACGCCACGGTGACCATCGCGCATTCGCGCTCGCGCGACCTGCCCGGGCTCGTCAAGCGCGCAGACCTCGTCTACGCCGCGGTTGGAAAGTCCGAGATGGTGCGCGGCGACTGGCTGAAGCCGGGGGCGACCGTGATCGACGTCGGTATCAACCGGATCCCGAAGGACGACGGCAAGACGCGCCTCGTCGGCGATGTTGCCTATCAGGAAGCGCTTGCAGTGGCCGGCGCGATCACGCCGGTGCCGGGCGGCGTCGGTCAGATGACGGTCGCGTGCTTGCTCGTGAACACGTTGCGCGCGGCCTGCGCGATTGCAGGGCTGCCGAAGCCGGCGGTGTAGTTCCCTCGCCCCGCTTGCGGGGCGAGGGAGCAGAGCTCAGGCCTTCTTCTTCTTCTCGCGATCGATGCCTTCGAGGATCAGCTTGTGCGCATCCTCGGGGCCGCCCCAGCGCAGGATCTTCACCCACTTGCCGGGTTCGAGATCCTTGTAGTGCTCGAAGAAGTGCTGGATCTGCTGGAGCGTGATGTCCGGCAAGTCGGAATACGACTTCACCTTGTCGTAACGCTGGGTCAGCTTCGACGACGGCACCGCAAGAATCTTCTCGTCGCCGCCGGCTTCGTCTTCCATGAACAGCACGCCGACCGGGCGCACGCTCATGACCGCGCCTGGGATGATGGCGCGGGTGTTGATGATGAGGACGTCGCAGGGGTCGCCGTCGTCGGACAGCGTGTGCGGGATGAAGCCGTAGTTACCGGGGTAACGCATCGGGGTGTAGAGGAAGCGGTCGACCACCAGCGTGCCGGCTTCCTTGTCCATCTCGTATTTGATCGGTTCGCCGCCCACGGGGACTTCGATGATGACGTTGACGTCGTTGGGTACGTTTTTCCCGATCGAGACCGCATCGATACGCATTCAAAGCTCCGTTGTTGCCGAGGTTAAATCGCACCCGGCAGCGATTTTGGCGCTGTCATACGCGGGCTTGGCCCGCTGATCCATCGCGTTTTTGTGAAATAATGAATCCGGCGATCACCGGCTCAAAAGGCAACGGTATCGACGGAAGGGAAACGCTGCCGGCTGGGACTTCAGCAGCTCAATTGGTCCAAGCGAAGGCAACCTTGTCGAGCGACTTCGGCCCGAAACGCTCCGAGGAACGTGCTACCATGCGGCCGCCCAAGGCACGGTAGAACTCGGTGGCCGGATCGTTGTCCGAGAGCGCCCACACCACCATGCTCTTCAGGCCGCTCTGCATCAGGTCGCGGCGGGCCGCGGTGAACAGGCGGCGGCCGAAGCCCAGGCCCTGGAATTCGGGACGCAGATAGAGCTCGTAGACCTCGCCATCGAAATGCAGGCTGCGGGCGCGGTTGCGGCCGTAATTGGCGTAGCCTGCGATCTTGTCGCCGAACACCAGCACGCTGACGCGGCTGCCCTTGCGGATCGCGCTGTCCCACCATTGCGGACCGCGGCGGTTGATCAGCTTTTCCAGTTCGGCGCCGGGAATGATGCCCTGATAGGCGGAGCGCCAGGCTTCGTCATGGGTGGACGCCACCGCAGTTGCATCTGCGGCTTTGGCCGGCCGGACCTCGATCAGGGTTGTGCTCATGGACGTGATCAAACCAAGTCGCCGCGCCGGCGGCAAGACCTATCGTTAATTATCGGTTAACGTGTGGACTTTCTGCATCAGTATTTGAACCATGTTGTACCGAAAAAAGACAAGACGCCGATTCGAGTGGCACCGGAGTGCCATGCGTCGGTGCAAAACTGCTTTGCGGCAACGAATGAACGGCAATCGCAACGCAGAAAGTCTGCCGATATTGATTCGTTCCTACTAGTCTGGCCGTTGCTGTTCTCGCCTCCGGCAATTCATGCGGCTCCTCAAACTCCTCGTGCTTCTGCCTCTGTTGGCCTTGCTGACTGCGCCGCCCGTGTGCGCTCAGGTCACGTTTGGTTCGTCCGGAGCGGAGGGCGATCCGTTTCGCCGGCAGCAATGGCGCGTGCCGTCGCCAGATACCGACATCGCCGCCCATGCCCTGCTGTTTCGCCCGCCGGGTGCCGGCCCGTTCCGGCTTGCGGTGATCGCGCATGCTTCGACACAAAATGGCTTGCGGCGCGCGCAAACGCCGCAGCCGGAATACCGCGCACTCACTGCGTTCCTCATTGCGCGCGGTTTCGCCGTGCTGGTGCCGGAACGGCTCGGCCATGGCGCGACCGGGGGCCGCTATGTCGAGGACCAGGGTGGCTGCGACGAGGCGGACTATGTGCGCTCGGGCCGCGCAACGGCCGACGAAATCTCGCTCGCGTTGGAGGATTTGCGAAAGCAGGATTTTATCCGCAAGGACGCCGCGATCGTGATCGGCCATTCCGCCGGCGGTTGGGGCGCGCTGGCGCTCGCCAATGCCGATCCGAAGGCGATCTCCGCCATCATCGCCTTTGCGCCGGGCCGCGGCGGCCATGCCAATGACGAGCCGAACCGGATCTGCGCGCCCCACACGCTTCTCGCGGCGGCGGCTGAATTCGGCAAGGCCGCGCGCATCCCCGTCACGTGGCTCGTTGCCGCCAATGACAGCTTCTTTGCACCGGCATTTTCGCTTGCGTTGGTCGACGCGTTTCGGCGCAGCGGCGGCAAGGTCGACTTCCGTGCGCTGCCGGCCGTGGGCAGCGAGGGGCACTGGATGATCGAGGGTGAGGCCGGCGTCAAAGCCGCGAGTGCAGAACTTGCGCGCGGGCTGAACGTGCTCAAGCCTGTGGTGACCAGGAAGCCATGACGCTGTATTTCCTCATCAAATATCTGCACGTGCTCGGCGCTATCGTCATTCTCGGCACTGGAACCGGTATCGCTTTCTTCATGCTGATGGCGCATCGCACGAACGACGTGGCGTTCATCGCGCGGACCGCTTCGGCAGTCGTGATCGCGGACGCGATCTTCACGTTATCCGCCGTGATCCTCCAGCCGATCACGGGCGGTTTGCTGATGATGCTCTCGGCAACGTCGATCGCCGAGCGCTGGCTGCTCGCCTCGCTTGCGCTCTATGCAATTGCCGGCTTGTTCTGGGTTCCCGTGATCTTCATGCAGATCGAGATGCGCGATCTCGCGCGGAAGGCCGCCGAGCAGCGTGGCGCGCTTCCGAAGCGCTATTTCGTCCTGTTCCGCCGCTGGTTCGTGTTCGGTTTCCCCGGCTTCGGCGCCACGATGCTGATCCTCTGGCTGATGATCGCAAAACCGTTTTGAGGAAGGTCATGAGCCAGCGAACCATTCTCGTGCTCGGTGCCTCTGGCCTGATCGGCCGCCACGTCACCGACGATCTTCGCGCACGGGGATTTCGCGTCGTCGGCGTGGCGCGCAGCCTGTCGCCCGCCCAGAAGATGAGCGCCCTGGACATCGAGCGGCCGATCCTCTCGCTCGACGTAGTCGCGCTGACGCACCTCGTCAGCGAACACGCCGTTGATGTCGTCGTGAACTGCCTCGGTGTGCTCCAGGACGGTCCCGGCAGCGACACCAACGCGGTGCATCGCGATCTCGTCGCACGATTGCTTCAGGCGATCGGTGGTAGCGGTCGTGCGATCCGCCTGGTGCACATCTCGATTCCCGGGACTGCCGGCGAGGATCGAACCGCGTTCGCAGCCACAAAGCGCGAGGCCGAACGTTTGATCGCGGCTTCCGGCGTTCCCCACGCCATCCTGCGGCCTGGCTTCGTGGTCGCGCCGTCAGCCTATGGCGGCAGCGCGATGCTCCGCGCGCTTGCGGCGCTTCCGCTCGACTTGCCGGAGAAGGAGATGGCGACACCGTTCCAGCCCGTTGCGGTCCAGGATATCCCGGCCACCATCGCTTGGCTTGCCGCGCGCGATATCGACGACGCATCGGTGAAGGCCGTGAACTGGGACCTGATGCAGATCGAACCGATCACGATGGCCGGCGTCATCAAGCAGTTTCGTATCGCGTTCGGCACGGCCGGCTGGTTGCGCGTCGCGACGCCGTCCTTCGTGCTCGATCTCGGCGCGAAAGGCGGCGATGTCGCCAACTATCTCGGCTGGACGCCGCCGATGCGCTCCACGGCCATCGCCGAGCTGCGCCGCGGCGTGAGCGGTGATCCCTCGGCGTGGATCGCCGCCACGGGCATCGTGCCGAAATCGTTGGCTCAGACGGTCGGGCGCCACCCCGCGACGATCCAGGACAAATGGTTCGCGCGGCTGTTTTTGGTGAAGACGCTGATCTTCGCCAGCCTGGTTGCGTTCTGGTCTGTCTCCGGCTTCATCGCGCTGTTCGTGTCCTATCATGCCGCCGCCGAGATCCTGAGTGCGCACAACTTTCCGTCGGCGCTGGTCAATCCCATCACCATCGGGACCAGCCTGATGGACATGAGCATTGGCGTGCTGATCGCCTTCCGTCGCACCGCTGCGATCGGACTCGTTGCGGGCATCCTGGCTTCGCTCGGCTATATGTTCGGTGCCGCGATCCTGACGCCGGACCTCTGGATCGAGCCGCTCGGCGCACTGGTGAAGACGGGGCCGGCCATCGTGCTAATGCTTGTCGCGTTCCTCATGCTGGATAATCGCTGATGCCAAAATGGCCTGATGATGACGTGATCCTGTTCGATGGGGTCTGCATCTTCTGCTCGCGCTGGGTCCGATTCGTCGCCGCGCGCGACACGGCGAAGCGATTTCGCTTCACGCCGATCCAGTCGGACTATGGCGCCCGGCTCGCGCGCACGTTCGGTATCGATCCGGATGATCCCGACACCAATGCCGTAGTCCACGGCGGCGCGATGTTCATGAAGTCGGACGCTGCGCTGACGGTGCTGTCGCGGCTCCCCGGCTGGGGCTGGGCGGGTGCATTATTCGGCGTGCCGAAAGCGTTGCGCGACCCGGTGTACAGCCTCATTGCGCGCAATCGCTATCGCATTTTCGGGAAGTATGACGCGTGCTTCGTGCCTGACGCCGATTTGCGAGCACGGGTGATCGAGTAATTCGTCATTGCGAGCGTAGCGACGCAATCCAGACTGCGGCTGCGGAAAGATTCTGGATTGCGTCGCTACGCTCGCAACGACGGCGTGTGTGGTTATGGTCTGCCCAGAACTCCCAACACCTCCCTCGCCGCGCGCTCCCCTGAATCCCTCGCCCCATGCGCCGTTGAGAAAAAGTTTGGCGAAGTCGCTTCTCCCGCAAAGAACAACCGTCCATCCACCGGTGCCGCCAGCACGGCGCGGTCACCGGCGTGGCCCGGCAGCGCGTGCGAATAGGAGCCTCTTGCGAAGGGATCGTGCGCCCAGCGCGACTCGTAGAGCGGCTTCAGCTTTCGCCTGATGTCGTTGCCGAGAAAGCCTGCGATCTCGTCGATGCCCTGCGCGGCAATAGCGCCTTCGCCGGCATCTTCCAGTTCGCGCGCAAAGCTGCCGCCAAAAAAGCCTTCGATGCAGGGCTGGCCGAACGGGCGGATATGATAGGTGCCCATGTCGGTGCGCATGGTGGCGCCGCGCAGGTTTCCTTCCTTCGGGAAGGCCTCGGCATCCTCGAGCGCCAGCGTCACCTTGTCGTCGACGCCGAGCGGCAGGCCGGCTGCGGCGTCGACCTTGGCGCGCAAGCCAGGCGAGAACCGGATGGCTTCGCCGGCGATGAGATTGGTCGGCACGGTGACGATCACCTTGTCCGCGGTCAGCGTGCCCTGCGATGTCTCGATGCGGATGCGCTGGCCGGAATGATCGATCAGCGCGACGTTGCAGTTCAGCGCCACCGGGCAGGGCGCGCCATAGGCCGCGATCAGAGCGCCATAGCCGCGGCGGACGCGCCAGTTGAGGTCACTGTCCTCATAGGCATCCCAGTCCAGCGTCGACATGTCCTTCAGTTCGCAACCGTTGATGTAGGTCGAGATCGCGTCGATCATGGGATTCCAGCGATTGCCCGGCTCCAGGCTCAAGCTCGCGGGGACATCCTGGCCCTTCTGGGCGGTCTTCCACAGCCGCTGATAGAAGGCGTCCATCGCGTGCATGAAATCATCGCGCTCGGCTTTCGGAAACGCGTTGCCATAGGCGCGCTCGCGCCAGGGCGGCAGGTCCTTGTTGACCTCGAAACCGAGCTGTTTCGCAATCGCGACAAAGGAGTTGTTGTCCGCCGAGTGCAGCCAGCCGCAGCCGACGTCGAAGGTGACTTCGGGCGAGGCCTGCACCGTCCAGGCTCGGCCGCCGAGCCGGTCGCGCGCCTCGAGCACGACCACGGAGAGGCCGGATCCTGCCAGCGCATGCGCCGCGCCGAGGCCGGCGGCGCCCGCACCGATGATCGCGACGTCGACGGAGGAGGGAAGGGAGCTCATGGGCGGGCTCTAGCACGTTCGCAAAGAGTGCTGAAGCCGCCGCAAGCACAGCTGTCATCACCCGCGCAGGCGGGTGATCCAGTATTCCAGAGACATTTGTTATTGAACCGATAAGCCGCGGCGCACTGGATGCCCCGGTCGAGCCGGGGCATGACAGCGTTGAGAGCGGCGGCCTTAAGCCACCGCTTCCTTGGACTTTTCCGCGCGCTTGCGCTCGTTCGGGTCGAGGTGCCGCTTGCGCAGGCGGATCGACTTCGGCGTGATCTCCACCAACTCGTCGTCCTCGATATAGGCCAGCGCCTTTTCCAGCGTCATGCGGATCGGCGGGGTCAGGCGCACCGCTTCATCCTTCGACGTGGTTCGGATGTTGGTGAGCTGCTTGCCCTTGAGCACGTTGATTTCGAGGTCGTTGTCGCGGGTATGCTCGCCGACGATCATGCCCTTGTAGACCTTCCAGCCCGGCTCGATCATCATCGGGCCGCGATCTTCCAGCTTGAACATCGCGTAAGCCACCGCTTCGCCCTGGTCGTTGGAGATCAGCACGCCGTTGCGGCGGCCCTGGATCTCGCCCTTGTACGGCGCGTAGCTGTGGAACAGACGGTTCATGATCGCGGTACCGCGCGTGTCGGTGAGCAGTTCGCCCTGGTAGCCGATCAGGCCGCGGGTCGGCGCGTAGAACACCAGCCGCAGGCGGTTGCCGCCGGACGGCTTCATCTCGATCAGCTCGGACTTGCGCTCGCTCATCTTCTGCACGACGACGCCGGAATGCTCCTCGTCGACGTCGATGACGACTTCCTCGATCGGCTCCAGAGTGGCGCCGGTGGCCTCGTCCTTCTGAAATACGACGCGCGGACGCGACACCGAGAGCTCGAAGCCCTCGCGGCGCATGGTCTCGATCAAGATCGCGAGCTGCAATTCGCCGCGGCCTGAGACTTCCATCGCGTCCTTGTCGGAGGCTTCGACGACCCGCAGCGCGACGTTTCCTTCGGACTCGCGCAGCAGGCGGTCGCGGATCATGCGGCTGGTCACCTTGTCGCCTTCGGTGCCCGCGAGCGGCGAGTTGTTGACGATGAAGGACATCGACACGGTCGGCGGGTCGATCGGCTGCGCCACCAGCGGGGTGTCGACCGACGGATCGCAGAAGGTGTCGGCGACGGTGCCCTTGGTCAGGCCGGCGATCGCGACGATATCGCCTGCCTCGGCTTCGTCGAGAGGAGTGCGCTCAATGCCGCGGAAGGCGAGGATCTTGGTGATGCGGCCGGTTTCGATGGTCTTGCCGTCGGCGCCCAGCACCTTCACGGCCTGGTTCGGCTTGATCGAGCCTGAGGAGATCCGGCCGGTGATGATGCGGCCGAGATAGGGGTTGGCTTCCAGAATGGTGCCGATCATGCGGAACGGGCCTTCCTCGACCGTCGGCGGCGCGACATGGCGCACGATCAGGTCGAACAGCGGCTGCATGCCGGCTTCCTGGGATCCGTCCGGGCTATCGGCCATCCAGCCTTGCTTGGCCGACCCGTAGAGGATCGGGAAGTCGAGCTGCTCCTCGCTGGCGTCGAGCGCCGCGAACAGGTCGAACACCTCGTTGATGACTTCGGTCGCCCGCGCGTCGGGACGGTCAACCTTGTTGATCACGACGATCGGCTTCAAACCGACCTTGAGCGCTTTGGAGACCACGAATTTGGTCTGCGGCAACGGGCCTTCGGCGGCGTCGACCAGCACCAGCGCGCCGTCCACCATGTTGAGGATGCGCTCGACCTCACCGCCGAAATCGGCGTGGCCGGGGGTGTCGACGATGTTGATGCGGGTGTCCTTCCACTGCACCGAGGCCGCTTTGGCCAGGATGGTGATGCCGCGCTCGCGCTCCAGATCGTTGGAGTCCATGGCGCGCTCGGTCACCTTCTGGTTCTCGCGATAGGTGCCGGATTGCTGGAGGAGGCGGTCGACCAGGGTCGTCTTGCCGTGGTCGACGTGGGCGATGATGGCGATGTTGCGAAGGTTCATGAGTGGGCTTCTTTGCGGTCGGACAATGGGTTAAGCGCGATCTCGCCGGTCAGACCGGGACCTCTTCTCGAAACAACGCTTGAAGACTGGAAACGGGGCGCTTTCCGCCCAAAAGGGAAAGCCCGGCATATCGACCGGGCACCCTACGCGTTGCGGCGCAATATAGGCAAAAACGGCCAAAAAACAATGTGTTCTTTGGCCATTGGTTGATTGAATTTTGTCCGGGGATTCCCGGGGGTTAGGCGAAAAGCCGGGCTCAGCCGCGCCGGCCCTTGATGGCGGCCCAGATCAGGGCGACCCCGCCCAGCCCCACGACTAGGCCCAGGAACACCAGCGGGGCGACGTCGGAGCCGATCCGGCCGCTGTCGGATATCGAAATGCCGCCGAACAGGATTGCGCAGGCACCGGGCAGCAGCAGGAGGATCCCGAAGATCGCCATGACCGCGGTCAGGCAGCCGCTGCGCTTGTTCGTCGGGGCAGGAGGCGGTCCCGGAGGGGCTGGCGGCGGCGGGTCGCTGATGCTCATGCCTGCAGGACTCCTTCGGTTGACTGCGCCGCCAGTTCGGCGCGGATGCCGTCGATCTTTCCGTTCCGGTAGAACAGATTGTAGGTGTCGAACGGGATGATCGCGCCGTTCTCGGTGACGAAATGGATGCAGCTGCGCTTGACGTTGCCGACGCAGAAATTGAAGCGGTCGAGAAACTGCACGATGGTGACGCGGAATACGTTCTCGTACGTGATGCCCTGCGGTACCTCGAAGCTCGGCAGGCAGCACAGCAATTCGCAGACGCGCTCGCTGGTGTTCAGCGGTCCCGAGGACAGCGAAAACAAATCGATGAATTTCTCCCTCAGCGCCGGATGCTTCTCCGGGCTTATCGTATTGGGCAACAATGCGACGAGTTGTTCCTGCGGGATCAGGGAGGTCAGCGGCAGCACTTTCTCGCCGTTGCGCAGGCCGTAACCGATCGAGATGCTTTCGGGGTTGCAGGGCAGCGGGATCATGTCCTTGTCGCCGAACACGCCGGTTTCGACCACGCGCTTGCGAATCTCCGACAGCATGATGCGATCGGTGTTCTTGTCGAAATTCTCGTTGCGGCCGGCGTCCTGCACCGGCTGCAACGTGACGCCGCGAACGCACTTCCACGTGAGCGCATGGCGGACGATGTCGCCGATCTCGGCATCGTTGACGCCCCGCTTGATGGTTGCCACCAGCGTGGTCGACACGCCGTAATGCTCGAGATTTTCCAGCGCCTGCTGGCGGATCTTGCGCAAATCCGCGCCGCGCAGATTGATCAACGCGTCGCGTTCGAGCGAGTCGAACTGGAGATAGACCTCGAGCCCGCGCTTGTTCTCGGCGAGCCGCGCCACGAAATCCTTTTCGCGGGCGATGCGCAGGCCGTTGGTATTGATCATGACATGGCGGATCGGGCGCGCGCGCACCGCATCGAGGATCGCGAAGAAATCCGGATGTAGCGTCGGCTCGCCGCCGGAGATCTGCACCAGGTCAGGCTCGCCCTCGCTCGCGACCAGCGCGTCCAGCATTCGCTCGATCTTGGCCAGCGGCGTGAAGCTGGTCCGCGCCGGCGAGGAATCGGCAAAGCACACCGGGCAGGTTAGATTGCAATGCTCGGTGATCTCGATCAGGGCCAGGCAGGAATGCTGCTCGTGGTCGGGGCACAGGCCGCAATCATAGGGGCAGCCAAATTCGGTATGCCGTTGAAAGGCGAGCGGCCGGTCCCCGGGCTTGATGAAATCCTTGCACAGGCGCCAATAGGCTGCGTCCGTCGACACAAGCGTGGACTGGACGCCATGCTCCTTGCAGCGCTTTTCGTACCAGACCTCGTTGTCGAGGATCTGGATCCTGGCCGGCACCAGCTTCAGGCAGGTCTCGCAGAGAGATTGGGTCTGGCCCCAGAAGATATAGGGGCGCGACTTACGCAACGGCGCGTTCATGCATGGGTCTCGCTTTGGGCGCCGTCGCCAGCATGACGACGGCGTAGAGCAGGATGGACAGCGACAGCAGGTGAAACAGCGTGAAGGGGCCGATCAGCGTGCCGTAGGGCTTGAGGAATTCCCACAGGAAGCGCTGTGCGCCATAGTAGACGAGGACGAGGTAGAAACCATTGGTGATCACAAACGCGCTCCGGTTCAAGATCGCCACCACGTAGAGCAGCGCGAATACGCCCATCGCGACGCTTTCGTAGAGCTGCACGGGATGGCGAAGGACGCCGTCGCCGAAATCATGGGCCCAGGGCCATGCCGTCGGCGTGCCGTAGGTGAAATCGTCGAGGCCCGCGAAATAGCAGCCGAGCCGGCCGATCGCGATGCCGATCGCCAGCGGCAGCGCAAACCGGGCGCCGGTTCGTACCGCGATCCCTGCGGACCATTTGTAGAGTTCGATCGCCACGATGCCACCGGCCAGCGCCCCCTCGACCGAGCGCGCAATGCCGCTCTGGCCCGACAGCCACAGATTGGCGGAGCCGAACAGATAGGCGCCGAGGCCCGCACCGAACACCAAAGCGGCGAGGTAGGACATCTCGAACGATTGCGCCGGAAACCGCAGGCCCTGTCGCGACAGCCAGTAGAGGGCGACTGCCGCCACCAGCCACGCTGCGATGTCGAAGAGAGTGTGAAGGAAAGCCCCGCTCATGCGGGGACATTAGCCCAGGTTCCCGCCCGGCGGGATAGTGCGGCCGCTTCTTATCCCCGAAGAGGAGCGAGGCAGGGGGCTAGCCGGCTTGCCGCTCTTCGGTCGGATAGACCCCGCGCAGCACCTCCTCGAAGTGCATCTTCACGGCCTCGTTGCACATGCAGGCGCGCAGGCGCAGGCCCTCGCGGTTGCGGACCAGGATCGATCCGCGTCGCGTGTCGAGCACACCTTCCGCCTTGAACGATTGGAGCACGCGGCTGGCATAGCTGCGGCCGACGCCGAGCAGCGTCGCGAGCTGTTCGTGAGTCAGCGGCACGCTGCTCTCGTCGCCGGTCCGCTCCATCGCCGCCAGCATCCATTTGGCGGTGCGCTGCTCGATCGAGTGAATGGCGTTGCAGGCGGTGGACTGGAAGATCTGCGCCAGCATGCAGTCGGCGTAGCGAGCGAAGACATGGCGCAACGAGGGCGAGCGCTGCTTGGCGGCCTCCAGCTTGCCGACGTGAATGCGCGCAAACGGCCCGCCGAATTTCACGCAGATCCGGGTATAGGCCGGCAGATAGCCCTCGCTGACGATGCCGCCCACCGCGCCTTCGCGGCCGACCAGGATGGTCTCGACGTCGCGGCCGTCCTCATTGGGAACGAGGAAGGTCGCTAGCGACGGTCCGCAGGGGAAATGGACGACCTGAACGTCGTCGCCGGGGTTGTAGAGCAGCTCATTCGCTGCAGCGCTTTCGAGCATGACATGTGGCGCAAGCAGGGCGAAGTCGGCCGCGCTCAAGCGCCGCAGCAGGTTGTTGGTTGGCCGGCTGTCGATCTCGGTGGCGTTACTGGTCCGCGCGTCCATCTTAAACTCTCCATCCGCCTCCACATTAGCGAGTTCCGTCGAGGTCCTGTGTGCACAAGTGGACAGACCTGACAACTGTGATGTGATGGTTTCGTTCCGGGAACCCTCCGCGCTGGGTGCAGGCGTCGTGACCCGGTACCCAGTCAGAGAAACCTCATGCTGCAAGTTACGATGATGGCACCCGCCGCTTCCGATGGTTCAAACTGTCCCGCCGATGTTCTCATCGTCGAAGACGATCCGATCATCGCGATCGACTTCGAGGATCGCCTGCTCGGATTTGGCGTGAAGAGCGTGCGCACGGTAGGTTCAGTGGCGCAGGCGCTGGCCGCAATCGCGGCGCGCACCCCCGAATTCGCCTTGCTCGACGTCGGATTGAGTCGCGAGACCAGCTTTGCGGTCGCCGGACGGCTCGCGGCCCTGAAAATTCCGTTCGTCTTCGTCACCGGCTACGGCGCTGACGCGCGCATCCCGCCGGAATTCGCCACGCAGCCGCGTCTGCAGAAGCCGTGTTCGAGCGACGCGCTTGAGGCGGCGCTCCACGTACGCGCGGCAGACTAGCGATACGGCGTCAGGCCGGCTTCGGATCGAGCGTGGTCGACCACAGAGCCACGTCGGCGCGGTCGCGCAAGGTCACCGTCATCTGGCCGGAAGCGCCGTCGATCTTGACGTGACCGAAGAACTGCATGCCGGCGGACGGCGGCAGGTTCTGGTTGTCTTTCCCCGGCGCCTTGACGAAACGCACCTCGGGCCCAAACGTATTGTCGAGCGCGTTCGGACCGAATGTGCCCGCGTGAAGCGGGCCCGACACGAACTCCCAGAACGGCTCGAAATCCTGGAATTGCGCCTTGTTGGGATCGTAATAGTGCGCGGCGGCGTAATGCACATCCGCCGTCAGCCATACGGTGTTGCTGACCGGCGCCATCTTGATGAAACGCAGAATGTCGGCGATCTCGAGCTCGCGGCCGCGCACCGGGCCGTCGCCCTGCGCAATGGCTTCCGATCCACCCTTCGGCGTGTCCGACACGACGAGGCTGAGCGGCATGTCGGAGGCGATCACCTTCCAGGTCGCGCGCGAATTTAACAGACCGCGCTTGAGCCAGGCGATCTGGTTGGGGCCGAGGAAATAGCTGGCCGGGCCGTAAGCGGTTTCGAGGTTAGGGCCGTTCGGGCCGCGATAGCTGCGTTCGTCGAGCACGAACACGTCGAGATGAGGACCATAGGAGATCTGGCGATAGACGCGGCCGGGCTCGACGATGCTCTCGCGCATCGGATACATCTCGTGGAAGGCACGGCCTGCGCGGGCCGCAAGCAGCGTGATGTCGCGCTCCTTGTAGGTCGCCGGCAGCTCCTTCGACAGCGACCAGTTGTTGGTCACCTCATGGTCGTCCCACTGCACGAAAATCGGCACTTCGGCATTGAAGGCGCGAAGATTGTCGTCGGTGAAATTGTATTTGTGCGCGGCGCGGTACTCGTCCAGCGTCTCGGCGACCTTGGCCTTCTCGGGAATCGTGACGTTCTTCCAGGTCTTGCCGTCCGCGAGCTTCACCTCGGACTGGATAGGGCCGTCGGCATAGATGGTGTCGCCGGAATGCAGGAAGAAATCCGGACGGTGCTTGCGCATCGCCGAGAAGGTGAACATGCCGCCGTCATCGGGGTTGATGCCCCAGCCTTGTCCTGCGACGTCGCCGCCCCAGACGAAGCTGACGTCGCGGCGGTCGGCGGGCGCGGTGCGGAAGCGGCCGGTCACCGGCTCGCCCTCCACCGCGGTATGCGAGAGATCGCGGAAGCGGACGCGATAAAAGATATCCTGTCCGCTAGGCAGGTTTTCGATCAGCATCTTCGCGGTGAAGTCGCTCTCGGGCAGCGCCGCGATCGGCGGCAGTGCGCGGGCCTCCTTGAACGACTCCGTCGTCGCCACTTCGACCAGCATCTGCGCAGGCCGATCGGTGCGCGCCCAAATCACGCCGCCGTCGACGGTGACGTCGCCCGACTGCACGCCATGGGTCACCACCGGCCGGTCGGCCGCGCGGGAGAGATGGGGCATTGCGACCGCGCCGAGCGCGCCGGCACTGGTCGTCAGGAAACGGCGGCGGGAGAATTTGATGTTCATGGGATGGTCTCGGTATCGCGTGAGGCGACCGTCCAGCGGCCGCCACGGTGAAGCCCAACGCTATATGGAGACAATGTGACGCAGCGATTACGCGCTGCCGGCGGCCCGGAATTGCGCGCCGGCCCGCTGCAGGTTCTGCGGCAGGCTGAACAGCACGGCCTTGCGGTCGGCAACCGCCGCATGGAACTGGTCGAGTGCGATGTTGAAGGCGGTGAGCGCACCTTCCTCGATCGCGCCGTGGTCGTAGCAGCGCAGCGTGTCGCGCAGGATCTCGTCCGCCTCGGTCTGCATCTGATCGAGATCTTCGGTCGTCTCGCTCTTTCGCGCGGCGGTGATCATGTCGAGCAGCCGCTCGCGCAGATGGCTGTTGTTGTCGCGCTCGTCCTTCTTCAGATAGCCCGCAAACCAGGCGCCGATCGAGCCCATGGCCGAGAGCGCCATCAGGGTCCACCAGATGTAATCGCTGTACTTGTCGAGGAAGGTCTTTTCTTCGCCGTCGACGAAAGCGGCAGCGCCCGGATGCACGGGAATCACCGCATCCTTGTCGGTGTCGGGCGTTTCGATCTTCGCCGCCAGCGGGAATTCCGTCACCAATTGCTGGCGCACGGCGAAAAGCTGGCGCGTGAACGCCGCGATGGTGGTCTCGGAGACGGCTTTGCGCGCCACGATGTGGTGCGAGAAGCTGATGGTCTTGACCTCGTCATCGGGACGATCGGGCGAGCCGCCGTAAGTGCCCGCGGGAATCTCGGCCGCTTCATAGACCGGATGGTTCTGCGCGATCGCATCCGCGGAATCGATCGCGAGGAAAGTCGGCGTGCCGAACTCCTTGGCGGAAGTGGCGATCGCGTCCGAAGTGATCTTGCTGTTGACGGGACCGGCCGCGAGATAGGCATCGACCTTCTGGGACTTGATCGCCTCGGCAACTTCATTGGCCGGGAATTGCACGATCTCGACCTTGGCGGGATCGACGCCGTATTGCTGCAGGATCACCTTGAGCAAATTGACGTTGGCCTGGGTACGGCCAACCACGCCGACCCGATGTCCGGCGAGCTGCGCGATCTTGGTGATCTTCGCGCCCTTCTTCTTGCCCTTGCCGGGTACGGACCACAGCACCACGACGTTCTTGCGCAGGGTCGCAACGGCTTGCGCGTTTTTCGGCACGTCGAGATCGCCGCGCACGATGGCGAGGTCGGCTTTGCCCTCCGCCAGCAGATTGGCGCTGGCGGTGGCGCCGTCGGTCTGGATCGGACGCAACCGCACGGAACTCTTGTGCTGCGCGAAGGCCTGGGTCAGTGCCTGCACGACCTTGACATCATCGCTGTTGGCGGGGCCGACCGCGATCTTCAGCGTCTCCGACCGCATGGCAAAATAGTAGCCGCCAGCGAGCGCGCCAACGATCGCGAGCACCAGCGCGAGAGTCACGAGCGCCGTCTTCCGCGCCGATGATCGCGGCGAGGGCGGGGTGGGCGCTTCGGCCAGGTCCAATCCCCCGGTCATCGATCTCCCGAACAGTCGCTTGAGGCTCAGTTTCATCTTGGCCGGCGATTTACGCCCGCAAGTGTAGCAAATTTCTTGTCCGGCAGGGTTACATCTCCGTCATGGTTAGCGGATGGGGTCTGATCCCGTATGAACCCGGGGCGTCGGCGGGTGTTAGGGTAAAGTTCCCCTGAAGGACGGAGGCGGCAATGGCAGAACGGCTCTCGGCGGAGGCGCGCGGACAGGCGCTGGGCGGACTACCTGGTTGGACCGAGGTTCAGGGACGCGAGGCGATCGGGAAAACCTTTGTCTTCAAGGATTTCAACGAGGCGTTCGGCTTCATGACCCGCGCGGCACTGGTCGCCGAGAAGATGGACCACCACCCCGAATGGCGCAATGTCTACAAGACGGTGGAGGTGGTGCTGTCGACCCATGACGCCGGCGGCATCACCGCGCTCGACATCGAGCTCGCCAGGGCGATGAACGCCATCGCCAAGCTGACACCAGGCTGACGTCTTGCGGGGACCGGCCGCGTCCCCATCTTGTGATCAGCACGGGATGCGGCGATCTGCCACCCCTGGCTGGAACGGGGAGTTTGTCGAACATGGCTGCCGAACACAGCGTCGGTTTCGAGCCGGCCGATCGGCTCGCGGAAGATCGTGAGAACGTGCGCCGCCGCTTCTGGCGCAAGCTGAAGCGTGTCGCCGCGCATCTGCCGTTCGCGGAGGATCTGCTCGCCGCCTATTACTGCGCCTTCGACCGCCAGACGCCGCGCCATGTCCAGGCGTCGCTGCTCGGGGCGATCGCCTATTTCATCCTGCCGTTCGACTTCGTTCCCGACGTGATGCCGATCCTCGGCTTCACCGATGACGCCGCCGTGCTCGCCACCGCCATCCGTATGGTCGCCAGCCACATCACGAATGAGCACCGCGAAGCCGCCCGCGCCGCGCTGAAGCGCGGGGTGGATGAGGTGGATGTGGAAGCCACGCAGTAGCCATACACTCCGCTGTCATTCCCCGCGAAGGCGGGGAATCCAGTACGCCGCGGCTTATCGATTCAACAACACTCGTTACGGAGTACTGGATCGCCCGGTCAAGCCGGGCGACGACAGTTGAGTGCGTAGCGGCGACCTTGCTCTGTCGCCAGCACCCTCACGGATGCAAAATCACCTTGCCCATGGCCTGACGTCCCGCGAGCACTTTCAGCGCATCCGCCGTCTGCGCCAGCGGGAAGACGCGATCGACATGCGAGGAGATCTTTCCTTCCGCTGTCCACTTCACCAGCTTCTCGAGATTGGCGCGGTTTTTTTCCGGGTTGAGCCGCGTCCATGCGCCCCAGAACACGCCGCGGATGTCGCAGCCCTTCAGCAGCGCGAGGTTCAGCGGCATCTTCGGGATGTCGCCGGCGGCGAATCCGATCACGAGGAAGCGGCCTTCCCAGGCAATCGAGCGCAGCGCCTGCTCGGCATAGGTGCCGCCCACGGGATCGAAGATGATGTCGACGCCCTTGCCGCCGGTGAGCTTGCGCAAGCCTTCCTTCAAATCTTCCTTGCCGTAGTTGAGCGTGAGTTCTGCGCCATGCGCCTTCGCGAATTCGAGCTTCTCGTCCGACGAGGCGCAGGCGATCACCTTCAGGCCCATCAGCTTGCCGAGCTCGCACGCGGCAAGTCCGGTGCCGCCGGCGGCGCCGAGCACCGCGAGCGTCTCGCCCGGCTTCGGGCTCGCGCGATCTTCCAGCGCATGCAGCGCGGTGCCGTAGATGATGATGATGCCGGCCGCGCGATCATAATCGAGATGGTCGGGGATCTTCACGATCGATGCGGCCGGCAGCGCGATCTTTTCGCGCGCGCCGTTGTGGCCGCAGGAGGCGACGACGCGATCGCCGACCTTCAGATCGGTCACGCCGGGACCGATGCTCTCGATCATGCCCGCGACTTCGGCGGCCGGCGAGAACGGGAACGGCGGCTTGATCTGGTACTTGCCCTGGATCATCAGGATGTCGAAGAAGTTCAGCGCCGCAGCCTTGATCGCGATCACGGCTTCGCCGGGACCGGCCACCGGATCCGGCACGTCGGCCAGAACGAGATCGTCGGGCTGGCAATATTGCGAGCAGAGGATGGCTTTCATGGCGGCACCTTCTTGAGAGCACTTGGCGTTTCGAGGCAGAATTATAGTTTGGCTGTTTCTGCCGGATTTAGCGCGGTCCCACAATCCGGTTTCTTTGTCTGAAATTGCATTCGGCCCTATCCTCTCGTCATTGCGGGCGCAGCGAAGCAATCCAGAATCCGTGCCGCGGAAATAGCCTGGATTGCTTCGCTGCGCTTGCAATGACGGGAAGAAAGAAAGGTAGGATTCAAACCATGTTTGAAACAGGCCTGCTCAAGGACAAGCGAATCCTCGTCACCGGTGGCGGTTCGGGTCTCGGTGCTGCGATGGCGCACCGCTTCCTCGCGCTCGGCGCCGAGCTCGTGATCTGCGGCCGCAAGCTCGATCGGCTCGAGGCGGCGGCGAGCGAGATGCGCAAAGAGACCGGCGGCAAGGTCACGACGATCGCCTGCGATATCCGCGATGGCACCGCCGTCGAAGCGATGATGGACGCCATCTGGCGCGAGGCGCCGCTTGATATTCTCGTCAACAATGCGGCTGCAACTTTCATTGCGCAGAGCGAGCATCTCTCATTCCGCGCCGCGGATGCGATCCTCGCGCCGACGCTGCATGGCGCGATGTATTGTACGCTTGCCGCCGGCAAGCGCTGGATCGACGGCAAGCATGACGGCGTCGTGCTCTCGATCCTCTCGACCTCGACCATCACCGGCCGCGCCTTCACCGTGCCGTCGGCGATGGCGAAGTCGGCCGTGCTGGCGATGACCAAAAGTCTCGCCGTGGAATGGGGCCCGAAGGGCATCCGCACCGTCGCGATCGCGCCGGGACCGTTCCCGACCGCGGGCGCCTCGGGTCAGCTCCGCCCCGAGGGTCGCGACGAAGGGTGGGCCGCGCGCAACCCGATGGGACGCGCCGGCGAGCACGGCGAGCTTGCCGACCTCGCCAGCTTCCTGGTCTCCGACCGTGCCGGCTACATCAACGGGGAGATGGTGGTGATCGACGGTGGCGCGCATTTGCGCAGCTCCGGCGCCGAGGATCTGTTGCGCTGGACCGATGCGCAATGGGCGGAGCAGCGCGCGGCACGATCCAGGACCTAGTCGCCGCGGCCCTTCGCTAACTGCCTTCCCAAATTGGACTTTCCCGGCTATCCCTGCTCGGGGACAACGCGCGGCCGGGCCATCTTCCAGTCACAATATTGAGGGAACCACTCCAGCATGTGGCGGGTGCTGATTTTAGCTTTGATGACGGGCGTGGCGGCCTGTGGAATCACCGATTCCGCGCGGGCGCAGACGGCGCAACCTGCGCCCAAAACTGCACCGAAAGAGGCCGCGCCGAAATCGGCTGCGCCGGCGGCCAATACGACCGGAAAGACGGCTGCAAAGCCCGAGAGCAAGCCGACGGCCCCGCACGCGGCGGTTGCGGGCGGCGCCGAGCCAACCCTGATCGGTCAGTTCGGCACCTGGGGCGCCTATTCGGCCGCGCCCAATGGCAAAAAGGTCTGCTTCGCCCTGGCCAAGCCGTCGTCGTCGAAGACCAACCCGCCGAATCGGCCGCGCGATCCTGCCTATGCCTTCGTCTCCACCCGCCCGGCGGAGAAGGTCAACAACGAAGTCTCGGTCATGATCGGCTACGCGCTGAAGCCGGGCTCTGAATCCTCGGTCGAGGTCGGCGGCGCCGCTTTCGCCATGTACTCGCAGGGTGACGGTCTCTGGATCAAGAACGCGGCCGAGGAAGAGCGGATGGTCGAGGCCATGCGCAAATCCGCCGATCTCGTGGTCAAGGGCGTCTCGTCTAAGGGGACCGAGACGACCGACACTTTTTCGCTGAAGGGCCTCGCCCAGGCGCTTGACCGGATCTCCCAGGATTGCAGGCGTTAAGGCTGCGGTCGATAAGGTCGCAATCGGCGGTTCCGGTTGCTATATAGGGGCTATTCCAAAGGTACAGCCGTCATGGCCGGGCTTGTCCCGGCCATCTACGCGCTGGCTACGGGCGGACAAGAACGTGGATGCCCGGGACAAGCCCGGGCATGACGAGACAGCAGCAGCAATCTCAGGCAACCGATGACCGAGCCGCACAACGCAACACTGGTGGAGAAGACTCCGCTCGAAACCTATGTGCCGCCGGCGAAACCCTCGCTGATTGGCCTGTCGCGCACCGAGCTTGCCGATCGCCTCGGCGAGATCGGCGTTGCACCGGCGCAACGCAAGATGCGCGTGCAGCAGCTGTGGCACTGGATGTATTTCCGCGGCGCCCAGAATTTCGAAGAGATGACCTCGGTCTCGAAGGGCATTCGCGCCGAACTCGCGCAACATTTCACCGTCGACCGGCCCGAAGTCGTGGCCGAGCAGATCTCCAACGACGGCACCCGCAAATGGCTGCTGCGGCTGCCGAGCGGCGACAATGTCGAGCGCGCGCATGAAGTCGAGTGCGTCTACATCCCCGAAACCGATCGCGGCACGCTGTGTGTGTCCTCTCAGGTCGGCTGCACGCTGAACTGCTCCTTCTGTCACACCGGCACGCAGCGGCTGGTGCGCAACCTTACCGCCGGCGAGATCGTGGGTCAGGTGATGGTCGCACGCGATCGTCTGAACGACTGGGCCGATCGCGAAGACGGCACGCGTCGCGTCACCAACATCGTGATGATGGGTATGGGCGAGCCGCTCTACAATTTCGACGCGGTGCGCGACGCGCTGCTCATCGTCGGCGACAACGAAGGCATCGGCATCTCCCGCCGCCGCATCACGCTGTCGACCTCGGGCGTGGTGCCGAACATTGTGCGCGCGGGCGAGGAGATCGGCGTGATGCTCGCGATCTCGCTGCATGCGGTGCGCGACGAGCTGCGCAACGAGCTGGTGCCGCTCAACCGCAAATATCCGATCAAGGAATTGCTGCAGGCCTGCCGCGACTATCCCGGCGCCTCGAACGCGCGGCGCATTACCTTCGAATATGTGATGCTCAAGGGCGTCAACGATTCGCTCGACGATGCCAAGCTGCTGGTGAAGATGCTCAAGGGCATTCACGCCAAGATCAATCTTATCCCGTTCAACCCCTGGCCCGGCACCGCCTATGAATGCTCGGACTGGGACCAGATCGAAAAATTCTCGGAGTACGTCTTCAACGCCGGCTACTCCTCGCCGGTGCGCACGCCGCGCGGCCGCGACATCCTCGCCGCCTGCGGCCAGCTCAAGTCGGAAACCGAAAAACTCTCCGCCAGGGAACGCCAGACGCTACGCGCCATGGCGATGACGGACTGAGCTGATGCGCGCACGTGCTCTCGCATCCTCGTCATTGCGAGCGCAGCGAAGCAATCCAGAGTCTTTCCGCAGAGGCAGACTGGATTGCTTCGCTACGCTCGCAATGACGGCGAGGGTGACGTCATGTCCCTGATCGGCCGCCTCATCGTCATCTTCATCGGCTTTCTGGCCGCCTGCTTCATCGGCGGCATGATCGTCGTTGTCGCGCTGTTGTTTCCGGAGTTCGCCGATCTCGGCGCCGGTCCCGTCGACCAGGGCACGATCGATATCGTGCTCGGGTTCGGCTTCATCTTCGTCTCCGGTTTTGCGCTGGTGCCGGCGGCGGTGATCGTCGCGATCACCGAGGCGCTCTACATCCGCAGCGCGCTCGCCTATGCCGTGGGCGGCGGCGTCGTGGGGCTCGCCTGCTATCTCGGCCTGGTCCCGTTTCATTCCGACACGCTGCAATTCGAAGGCATCGTGCGGCGGCACCTGGAGATCATGACCGGCGCGGGCATTGTCGCCGGTGTCGTCTACTGGCTGATCGCCGGCCGCAATGCCGGCGCTTGGCGCAATCCGCCGCTGCCGCGCAATCCGCCTCCGCCACTGCCGTCGAATTCAAGACCGGATGCGCGGTAGCTTGCGCCGTCATTCCGGGATGGTCCGAAGGACCAGACCACAGGTGCGCAATTGCGCACCGGGGAATCTCGAGATTCCGGGTTCGGTGCTGCGCACCGCCCCGGAATGACGGTCCCAAGGGTTTTCATCCCCTCCCCACTCGGCTAAACCGCGCGCCATGAACCGGACTGGACTCTTCATCGCCCTGGCGCTGTGGCTCGTGATCGGCGTCGTTTTCGGCCTCTATCCCGAGCTCGATCTCAAGCTCGCCGCGCTGTTCTTCGACCCCGCGACGAAGACGTTTCCGCTCAAGCTGAACGATTGGGCGAGCTTCGCGCGCGATGCCGCGATGTGGGTTGCGTGGGCGTTCGTGCTGCCTGCGCTGGTCGCGCTTGTGGTCAAGATGGTCCGGCCCGACCGCCCGCTGATGGTATCCGGGCGCGCGATCGTCTTCTTGCTGGTCACGATCATCATGTCGGCCGGCATCCTCACCAATCTCGCCTTCAAGACCTATTGGGGCCGGCCGCGCCCGGTGGTCGTGACGCAGTTTGCCGGCGATCAGCAATTCGTGCCGTGGTGGGATCCGCGCGGTGGCTGCGCGCGCAACTGCTCGTTCTTTTCGGGTGAGGGCGCGACCGCGTTCTGGACGCTGGCGCCCGCCGCACTGGCACCGCCGCCGTGGCGGCCGCTCGCTTATGCCGGAGCCGTGGTGTTCGGCCTCGTGACCAGCGGGCTGCGGATGGCCTTTGGCGGCCACTTCTTCACCGACGTGTCGATCGCCGGCCTCGTCACCTTCGTCGTGATCTGGTTTGCCTACGCGCTGATCTACCGCTGGCCGCGGACCCGGTTTTCGGACGAGGCGGTCGATGCCGCCCTGACCCGGCTGAACATGCCCGCCTACCGGCTTCGCCAGCGCCTGTTCGGCCGCAAGACGAGTGCCGAGCCGTCCGTTTGAGCCATTAAAGGGGTGCCGAGCCCCGCGAAATTTGATATTCGCGCGGTCAAGCCGTGAAACGACATCAGCCCTTCGAGACCGATTGGAAGCCCCATGACCACGATCCTGAAAAGCCTGCCCAAGGGTGAGAAAGTCGGCATCGCTTTTTCGGGCGGCCTCGATACCAGCGCGGCGCTGCTCTGGATGAAGCAGAAGGGCGCGCGCTGCTACGCCTATACCGCCAATCTCGGTCAGCCCGACGAAGCCGACTACAATGAGATTCCGCGCAAGGCGATGGAGTTCGGGGCGGAGAAAGCGCTGCTGGTCGATTGCCGCACGCAGCTCGTCCATGAAGGCATCGCCGCGATCCAGTCCGGCGCCTTCCATATCTCCACCGGCGGCATCACCTATTTCAACACCACGCCATTGGGGCGCGCCGTCACCGGCACGATGCTGGTCGCGGCGATGAAGGAGGACGGCGTCAACATCTGGGGCGACGGCTCGACCTTCAAGGGCAACGACATCGAGCGCTTCTATCGCTACGGCCTGCTGACCAATCCGGGCCTGCGCATCTACAAGCCCTGGCTCGACCAGCAGTTCATCGATGAGCTCGGTGGCCGCGCCGAGATGTCGGCGTTCATGACGGCGCAGGGCTTTGCCTACAAGATGAGTGCCGAGAAGGCCTATTCGACCGACAGCAATCTGCTCGGCGCGACGCACGAGGCCAAGGATCTCGAAAGCCTCGACAGCGGCATTAAGATCGTCAACCCGATCATGGGCGTGCCGTTCTGGCGTGACGACTGCAGCGTCAAGGCAGAGAAGGTCGTGGTGCGTTTCGAGGAAGGCCAGCCGGTCGCGCTGAACGGCCAGACCTTCAGCGATCCCGTCGCGCTGTTCCTCGAAGCCAACGCCATCGGCGGCCGCCACGGCCTCGGCATGAGCGACCAGATCGAGAACCGCATCATCGAGGCCAAGAGCCGCGGCATCTATGAAGCGCCCGGCATGGCGCTGCTGCACATCGCCTATGAGCGCCTCGTCACCGGCATCCACAACGAGGACACCATCGAACAGTACCGCATCAGCGGCATGCGTCTCGGTCGCCTGCTCTATCAGGGCCGCTGGTTCGATTCGCAGGCCCTGATGTTGCGCGAGACCGCGCAGCGCTGGGTCGCCCGCGCCGTCACCGGCGAAGTATCGCTCGAGCTGCGCCGTGGCAACGACTACTCGATCCTCAACACGGAAAGCCCGAATCTCACCTATGCGCCGGAGCGGCTCAGCATGGAGAAGGTCGAGGACGCGGCGTTCACGCCGGCCGATCGCATCGGTCAGCTCACCATGCGCAACCTCGACATCAACGACACCCGCGCCAAGCTGAAGCTCTACAGCGACACGGGCCTGTTGTCGGGCAGCGAAGGCTCGCAGATCTTCCGGCTGGAGAACGACAAGGGCTGAGGCTCTCGGGGATTGCTGCCTCATTCGTCATTGCGAGCGAAGCGAAGCGAAGCAATCCAGAGTCTTCCCGCAGCGATAGTCTGGATTGCTTCGTCGCTTCGCTCCTCGCAATGACGAAAACAAAAATGGCCGGGATTGCTCCCGACCATTTTGCGTTTGTGCGTGCCGTTACCGCGGCGGCGCGGTGCCGGGCGGGGGCGGCGGCAGCGAGGCCTGGCCGCCGTTGAGCAGCGGCGTGATGTTGCGGACGGTGACGCGACGGTTGATCGCGCTCGGCCCTTGCGTCTGCTCCTTCAGGTACTGCTCGCCATAGCCCTGCGAGGTCAGGTTCTCAGCCGGCACACTGAATTGCTGTGTCAGCAATTCGGCCGCGGACTGCGCGCGACGATCCGACAATGACAAATTGTCGACGTCGTTGCCGACCGCGTCAGTGTGTCCCTCGATCAGGAACACCGCACGCGGGTTGGCTTGGATCGCCTGATTGAGACCGTCGGCGATCACTTGCAGCTTCGCCGCCTGATCCGGTGGGATCGTCCACGAACCCGTCTCGAAGGTGATCGAGTTGACGTCGATGCTGGGCATCTGCATGCGAACATTGGGGCTGTAGCGGATTTCGTCGAGCGTATAACGCCGATCGATCCGCTGCACCGGCGGTGCCCGCATGGTCTGGTAGATCACGTCAGGCGACGCCTCCTGGGCATCGACGATATAGCGGTCGTAGGGAATGTTCACGACCGGCGGCGGCGCGTCGACATAGAAGCCGCCGACCGACTGCGGATCGCGATAGCTGTTGTCGATGATGATGAGCTCGCGGCCGCGAGAATCCCTGCGAATTCGCCGCAGCAGCCGACCGTCCGGACCGACAACAGTAATGATCTCGCTGCCGTCGGGACGGATCACCACGGTGCGGGTATCGGCTCCGACAGTCTCGGTGCGGATGTCGCGGGCGCCATAGCGGAAACGATAGAGATCGTTGCCGCGGACGTAGGTCTGCCCACCGGGATCGCGGATGATGATGCGGTCCGGCTCGGTGTAGACGGTGCGACCGCCTTCGACGGATTCGCGCCGCTGATTGTGGAGGTCGGCGATGGTGGCTCCAATCACGGCGCCGGCCACCACGCCAGCACCGATCGCGAGCGGCGTGAGGTCACGCTGCGGCGGACGCGGTGCTGGCGGCAGCGGTGCTGCGACCGTCGGCGCGGTTCGGAAGGCCGGCGCAACCGTCGGCGGCGCGTATTGCGCCCTGTTGGGCGGAGGCGTTGCGGCCGCGGAGCCCGGGACGGTGCTCGGGGCCGCAGCGCCGGCGGGGGGAGCCGGCGGCTGGGGCGGGGCACCTGCCTGCGGCTGGGTCGGCGGAGCTCCGGCAGCGGGTGCGCCAGCAGGAGGAGCTCCACCCTGGCGCCCAGGCGGCGGTGTGCCAGCGCCGCCGGGAGCTGGTGTCGCTGTCGGAGCGGGGGTTGCGCCGGGCGCGGGCGTTGCGCCCGGTGCGGGACCGGGACGCCCGGCGGGCGGCGTCGGGGTAGCCCCTGGCGCCGGTGTCGTCGTTGGAGCGGGCGTGGCACCCGGAGCCGGTGTTGGTGATCCCGCGGCCGGAGGCGCGCCGGGACGACCGGGCGGGGGCGTACCGGGGCGTCCGGCGGGCGGGCTGCCCGGAGCCGGCGTCGCGGTCGGCGCAGGAGTCGCTGTTGGTGAAGGGGTCGCCGTCGGTGAAGGTGTGTTCGTAGGTGCAGGGGTGGCAGCCGGCGCGGGCGCGCCCGGTCTCGCCGTTGGTGCCGCAGGCGCAGGTGACGGTGTCGCCGTGGGCGCCGGCGCGGGACGGCCCTGAGGAGTTGCTGCCGGCGGCGGCGGAGTCGTCGGGCGAGCCGCGGGCGGCGGTGTTGGTGCGTGCTGCTGCGGAGCTGCGGCGGGCGGCGGTGCTGGCGGCGTGGGAGCCGGGCGCGCGGCAGGCGGTGCCGGAGGGGGCGCATGCTGTTGCGGAGCCGCAGCCGGGGGCGGCGCAGGCTGCTTCGGGGCGGCAGGCGGTGGTGGGGGCGGCGGCGGTGCCGGACGGGCCGCAGGTGGCGGCGGGGGCGGCGGCGGTGCCGGACGGGCTGCAGGTGGCGGCGGAGGCGGCGGCGGTGCCGCTGGACGCGGCGGTGCGGCAGCCGGAGGGGGTGCCGCGGGCGGATGGGGCGGTGCAGCTGCGGGCGGCGGTGCGGCCGGGCGCGCGGGCGCCGCAGGCGGCGCGGCCGCTGGCGGTCCCTTCGGCGGCTGCTTCGGTTTTCCGTCAGGGCCGGTCTCTTGTGGCTGCGCCTGCGCGACGACGAGCGGCGGCGCGCTTTGCGCATGCGATGCGGAGCTTGCGAATTGCATCGCGGTCAGAGCCGTGGTGGCAAGCAGCACGAAACGAAGGTTGGTCATGATGGTGAACTTCCCCGGAAGGTTCTTTGACGAAGTGTTGGGATGAACAGCTACGCGTTAGGCCGGATTGTGGCGGACGAAGTGGACGCGGCCCGATTTATTTCTGCACGCAAATCACCTCACTATGGTGACGTTCATTGCGCATTCAGACGCAGGTTGCAATTGCCTCGGATGTGATGCGTCGCCTCATGCGCGATCCCGCGGCGGACTTGCGTCCGTCGCGGGATTCGGCGTGAGCGGGCCGTTCGGTCCGCGTGATGGAATCTCTTCAGGCATGCGGCCCGGCAATTCGTCGGGCGGTGCTGGCGAGCCGGGCTCGCGCACCGGCGGCGCGATTTCAGGCTGCGGATTGCCCGGCGGAATCCCCGGCGGCGGCTCGGTCGGCGTGCCCGGCGTTGACGGCGGAATCTCGGGCGGCTCGATCGGCATTACATGGAGACCTTGCGGTTGTCGCCGAGATCGGGCCGCGTGTTCGTCACTGCCGCGGCCGCCATCTTCACATAGGAGATCACGGTGCCCGGCGAGTCCCAAAACTCGGCATCGTCAGGCGTGACCTTGAGCACGCGGATGTTGGGATCTTCCGCAGAATCCCACCACGCTTTGGCGGGCGTCGAGAACAGCTCCTTGATCTTCGCACGGTCGTTGGAGACGACGGCGGTGCCCGTCAGCGACACGTATTTCTGGCTGCCCGCATCCGCGAACGACAGGTTGATGGACGGATTGCGCGCGATCTCCTCGTCCTTGTGCCGCCGCGCGTCGGTGAGGAAATAGATCGTGTCCGCGTTGCGATCGAGATAGGCGCTCATCGGCCGCGCCCGGAGCTTGTCGCCATCGCGCGTCACCAGCATCGCAAATCCGATCGACTTCATCAGATCCCATACGCGGTCGACGTCGCGGGCATTGTCGTTGGCCATGTCGTGCTCCTTCTTGCAAGGGACGACAACGGCTCGCGCGGAACGAGGTTCCGGCCGAAGGATGGAACTTATCTATTCCGGCGCGTGGCAAACCGCCTCGATGTTGTGGCCGTCAGGGTCGAGCACGAAGGCGCCGTAGTAGGTCGGGTGATAGTGCGCACGGATGCCGGGCGGCCCGTTGTCGCGCCCGCCCGCCGCCATCGCCGCCTTGTAGAACGCGTCCACCGTGGCGCGGTCCTTTGCCAGGATCGCGACATGCACCGGCTTGTTCAGCGCGCCCTCGCCGCCGATCCAGAAATCCGGCTTGCCGTCGGCGCCGAAGCCGGCGGCCGGATCGTGTCCGGTCTGCTCCTGCGTGACCTCCATGATCAGGCTGTAGCCGAGCGGCGCCAATGCCTTGGCGTAGAACGCCTTGGCGCGCTCATAGTCGGAGACCGGGAAGCCCATATGGTCGATCATCGTAACCTCCGTCGTTCGTCGTCAGCGCGACAGGAACGTATTGCTCCGCGTCTTGCGCGCAACCACAAAACCGCGCGCGACCATGTCAGCGATACAATCTTCCCGCCATTCCTTATGTGACAGATGCTCGATCACCACCGCGCGCGGCCATAGCGATTGCGGCGCGTCGCGGAAGAAGCCGATCAGCACGCGATCCTCGAAGCCCTCGACGTCGATCTTCAACGCGTCCACCCTGGTGACGCCGGCCTCGTCGAGAATGCGCGTCAACCGCAGCGAGGGCACTTTGATCGCCTCCGCGCTGGCTGTGCCGGTGACGACGTGGGTGGCGCCGAGATTGCCGCCGCCGCTCTCGATCATCAGCTCGCCGTCGCTGTCGCCGGCGGCCGCCTGCACCAGACGCACCTGCGTCGCTTTCGATGCGGCCTGGTTGAACGAGAGCCGTCCAAACGTCATCGGATGCGGCTCGATGGCGACCACTTTGCCCGATGGGCCGACCTGTCGCGCCATCACCAGCGCGAATGTGCCGACATTGGCGCCGACGTCGACAAACACGCCGCCGTCCGGAGTGTGCTGGCGCAGGAAGTCGAGCTCGTCGAGATTATAGTCGGGATTGAACAGCGCGCCGCGCTCGGTCGCGCTGCCCTGGTGATAGAAGCGAAACGATGCGCCCTGGTACTGGACGTCGACGGGACCACCGCGCAGCAGGTTCACCAGCCGCGACATCCACGGCCGGAACGCGCCGCGCTTCAGCCCCGATTGTGTCGCGAGGCGAATGATCGCGGCCTGCGCCGCGTTCGGCGCAAACGCGCCGAATGGCGCGGACGGAGGGGCATTGTCGGTCGTCAAGCGGGAGTCCTCATTGCAAGCGGCGCATGCATAGCCGGTTTTGCCGGGGACTCCAACGCTACGGGAGAAGAATGTAGCCCGGATGGAGCGCAGCGTAATCCGGGGGTCTTGCCGCGCGGACAGACTTTCCCGGATTGCGCTGCGCTCCATGCGGGCTACAGGTCACGCCGCCTTTTTCGGCGCCTTGCGCTGGCGCAGGAAGCGGCCCAGCAGCTTGCGCTTGCCCTTGCGCGGGATCAGGTCGATGTCGCTGACGAGTTTTGCGCCGCCCTTGCGGCGCTCCAGCACGATCTTGCGGCTGTGGAAGGCTTCCAACTCGACACGATGCGCGACGCTGACGATGGTGGCCTTCGGCAGCTCGTCGGTGACCATCTTCATCATCTTGTCCTGGCTCTTCTCGTCGAGCGCCGAGGTCGCCTCATCCAGCACGATGATGTCGGGGTTGTGCAGCAAGAGCCGCGCGAAGGCGAGGCGCTGCTTCTCGCCACCGGACAGGGTCTGGTCCCACGGTGCTTCTTCCTCGATCTTCTCCTTGAGATGGTCGAGACCGACCTTGTGCAGGGCCTCGCCGATCTCCTCCACGGTCCAGTCGTCTTCCGCGCCGGGATAGGCGACCGCACGGCGCAGGGAGCCGGAGGGCACGTAGGGTCGCTGAGGCAGCATGAACAGCCGCCGGTCGGGACGGAAATTGACGCTGCCGCCGCCCCATGGCCAGAGCCCGGCGATGGCGCGCACCAGCGTGCTCTTGCCGGTGCCGGATTCGCCGGCAACCAGCAGCCGCTCGCCAGGCTCAACCACCACCTCGGTCTCGCCGACCACGGCCGTGCCGTCGTCAAGCGTGACGGAGAGGTCCGTCAGCTCCAGCATGGCGTTGTTGCTGGTCTCGCCGCGCTTGATACGGCCGAGGCCATCGCCCTGCTCGGCGCGCTCAAGGCCGTCGAGCGACATCATCAGCGAGGCGATGCGGCGCGCGCAGGCATTCCAGTCGGCGAGCCGCGGATAATTGTCGACCAGCCAGCCGAACGCGCTCTGCACGATGGTGAAGGCGGAAGCCGCCTGCATCACCTGCCCCAGCGTCATGCTGCCGTCGAGGAATTTTGGCGCGCAAAGCAGCAGCGGCACGACCGGCGCAACGAGGCTCGATCCCTGCGACACCAGCGTGGTGCGCATGTGCTGACCCGCGAGCCGCGCCCATTGCCGCAGTACATTGGTGAAATTGCGGTCGATGCCGTCGCGCTCTTCGTCCTCGCCGCCGAGCAGCGCGATGCTCTCGCCGTTCTCGCGCACGCGCGTCAGCGTGTAGCGGAAATCGGCCTCGGCCTGGTTCTTGTCCTCGGAGACCTGCACGAATTGGCGGCCGATCACCAGGATCGAGCCCGATGCAATTGCGGCATAAAGCATCGCGGCGATCACCAGGAAGCCGGGAATCGTCACCGACGATCCCGCAAGCGTGACGGTGAGTGCCCCGCCGATGGTCCAGAGCACGACGATGAAGGTCGCGGCCGACAGCAGCGCGGACGTCACGCCGGCGAGAAAATCCACCGGCGAATCGGTTGCGACGCGCAGATCCTCCGCGATCCGGTATTCCGGATTCTTGTGGTCCCCGCTGACGAGATTGAGCTGGTAGTAGCGACCGTTGCCGAGCCAGCGCGTCAGCACGCTTGCCGTCAGCCAGGCTCGCCAGCGCCGCTGGATGCCCATGCGCGCGAACACTTGCGCCACGCCGAGCACGATGCTGCCGATGGCGAGCGGGAAGAACACCGCGGTGAGATGGAAGACGGTGGACGCCTCGCGCTTCTCGATCGCGTCGAAGATCGCCCGATTCCAGACATTGATGCCGTATTGAAAGCCGACAGTCAGGACGATCAGTACGCCGAGGCCGATGGAATAAAGCCACGCCAGCCGGTCGCCGTTGCGGCCCCAGAAGCCGCGCGCGCTGATCCAGAAGCGGGTGAGGAGATAGTCCTTGCGGGCCTGTTCGGCCTCTTCCGGCGACAGCTCCGGATCGGGCTCGACCAGCTCAGGCGGCGGCGGAGCCACTTCCTCCCCGGCCTCGCCGACGATTTCGACGATGGGCGGCTTCTTGCTCTTTTCGCGCTTTGCGGCCGGCTTTTGCATGACCGGATAACGCAAGATAAATCAAAAGGTTCCCGTGGGTTCCAAGCGCCGCTCATTCGGCTGCGCCGTCGCGCACCCGGCGGAGCCGTGCGACCCGGTGCAGCACGCGCGACAGCTGATCGATCGCATAGGGCTTTTGCACGAGCTCGAATTCGAAATTGCCGTCCTGGGACAGCGCCTCGCTATAGCCGGTGGTCAGCACGACCGGCACGCCGATGCCGCGGTCGCGGATCGCCTGCGCCAGGTCGAGCCCGGTCATATCGGGCATCACGATGTCCGAGAAAACGATATCGAAGCGATCGGCGTCCATGACCAGCTCGGCGAGCGCATCGGTTGCATTGTCGACCAGCGTGATGCTGTAGCCGAGCTCGGTGAGGCCGTCGGCGGCGAAATTGGCAAGCTCGATATTGTCCTCGACCAGCAGCACGGACATGCCGCTGCCGGCGACCGCCGGGGCCGTGTTCGGGGCCTGCCGCTGCGGCAGCAGGTCCGGCGGCACGCGCGGCAGATAGAGCGAGAATGTGCTGCCGTGCCCCACCTCACTCGTGACAGTCACCTCGCCACCGGATTGCCGGGCGAAGCCGAACACCTGCGACAGGCCGAGACCGGTGCCGTGGCCGACCTGCTTGGTGGTGAAGAACGGTTCGAAGATGCGCTCGAGCCGCGCAGCGGGAATGCCGATGCCGGTGTCGCTGACGGCAATGCCGACAAAGCCCAGATGATTTGGAAGATCATGGTTGCCTGCAAGGTCATGACTGCCCGCGGCGGCAGCCCGCGTGTCCGCAATCGTCGTCGCGGCCGCGACGTTGAGAACGATCTTGCCCTTGCCGTGCATGGCATCGCGCGCATTGGTCGCCATGTTGATCAACGCTGTCTCGAACTGGCTCGCATCGGCATTGACGAGGCAGGGCTCGGCCGGCAGCCGCATCGCGATTTCGATCGCGGGTCCGAGCAGCGTCGCGAGCATGTCGTGCAGCGATTGCATCCGCGCGCCGACGTCGAACACCTCCGGCTTCAAGGTCTGGCGCCGCGCAAAGGCGAGCAGCTGCGATGTCAGCTTGGCCGCGCGTGCGACCGCGTCCGCGATGGCGGTGATGTAGCGCTGGCGCCGCTCCTCGCTCAGTTGCGGCCGGTTCAACAGGTCGACGGAGGCACGAATCACGGTCAGGAGGTTGTTGAAGTCGTGCGCGACGCCGCCGGTGAGCTGCCCAAGCGCCTCCAGGCGCTGGCTGTGCTTGAGCGCCTCCTCGGCTTCGCGCCGCGCCGCGGCCTCGGCCTGCAGATGCTGGGTGCGCCGGATCGCCAGTGCCAGCAGCAGGAAGAGGAGCGCGGTGGCGGGAATGCCGAACACCAGATGCTGGCCCATGGTGGCGAACCAGCGCGCGCGGATCGCCGAGGTCTCGAGCCCCGCGCTGACATAGATCGGATATTCGGCGACGCGTCGGTAACCGATGCGGCGCTCGATCCCGTCCGACGGCCACGCGACGGTGATGAGGCCATGCTCCGGGTGGGCTGCGATGTTCTGGCGGACCGGCCCGGTGGGTTCGAGCCGAAGGTCGCGATCGAGCCGCGGCAGATGCGCCAGCAGCACCCCGTCGGTGCGTCCCATCGCGAAGAAGCTGCCGGGATCGGTGCCGATCCTGGCATAGAAGCTCTCGAAATATTCCGGCAGGACGGAGGCCTGGATCACGCCGATGAAGCCGCCGTCGTCGGAGTCGCGGCGGCGGCTGACCCCGAAGAAGCGCGCACCCTGATAGGGCGCGCGCGGCGTCAGCGAGGCGCCGATGAACGTGCCGATGGTCTGGTCGACATGGGCATAGAAATAGTCGCGATCCGCAAAGCTCTGCTCCGGCGGCGGCGAGGCAAGGCTGTTGACCAGTGACTTTCCGTCCGCATCGAAGATCCACGCCGATTTGAGCTGCGGCAGCGAATCGGTCAGCCGCTTCAGGCGGCGGTGCAGGGCCGGCTCGCGCGAGCGGATGGTATCGTCGGCAAGGCCGCGCACCACCTCGTTGAGCTCGGCGAGGCTGCGGTCGATCGTCTCGAACACCTTGAGTGCGTGCTCATGCGCGACATCGAGGGTGCGCTCGATCTCGCGGTCGCCGATGTCGTGTGTCGAGGTGTAGGAGATCGAGGAGGCAATCGCGAACAGCGCAATCGGGAGCGCCAGGGATGCGCCCATCATCCACTGCAACAGTTTCAGCGAATTGCGTTGCGCGCCCTGCACGGTCGCTCCGGTCCCACGCCGGAGAGCTTACTTGAATTTCCCGCCAGGAAGGAAGCAGCTTGTGGCGGGAACCGGTGGTTGCAATCCGCCGATTCGCGCGCGCAGGGAGCGGAGATGAAATCTACTCGAACACGGGCCCGTCGTAGCATGCCCCGGCCGTTGCGGCCGGGGATTGCAGCATAAATGACGCCTAGATCTGGCGCTCGACCATCTTGAGCTTGAGCTCGGCGATGGCTTCCGCCGGGTTGAGGCCCTTCGGGCAGGCTTTCGCGCAGTTCATGATGGTGTGGCAGCGGTAGAGGCGGAACGGATCCTCGAGATCGTCGAGCCGCTCGCCGGTGGCCTCATCCCGCGAATCAGACACCCAGCGGTTGGCCTGGAGCAGCGCGGCAGGTCCGAGATAGCGCTCGCTGTTCCACCAATAGCTCGGGCACGAGGTCGAGCAGCAGGCGCAGAGGATGCACTCGTAGAGGCCGTCGAGCTTCTCGCGGTCCTCGTGGCTTTGCTTCCATTCCTTTTGCGGCGTCGGCGAGGTCGTCTTCAGCCACGGCTCGATCGAGGCGTACTGCGCATAGAAATTGGTGAGATCGGGGATGAGGTCCTTGACGACAGGCTGGTGCGGCAGCGGATTGATCTTCACCGCGCCGTCCTTCACGTCGTGCATCGAGCGGGTGCAGGCGAGCGTGTTCTGGCCGTCGATGTTCATGGCGCAGGAGCCGCAGACGCCTTCGCGGCAGGAGCGGCGGAAGGTCAGCGACGGATCGATGTTGTTCTTGATCCAGATCAGGCCGTCCAGCACCATCGGACCGCAATCATGGGTGTCGACGTGATAGGTGTCGACGCTCGGATTCTTCCCGTCGTCCGGATTCCAGCGATAGACGCGGAATTCGCGGGTTTCGGTCGCGCCCGCGGGCTTCGGCCAGGTCTTGCCGCCTGAAATCTTGGAGTTCTTCGGAAGTGCGAATTCAACCATTTCGATAGAGCCTTCGCTGCTGTTCGATCAGTACACGCGTGCTTTGGGCGGGATGTACTGGACGTCGTTGGTCATGGTGTAGTCGTGAACCGGGCGGTACTCGATCTTGACCTTGCCGGAATCTTCCAGCCAGGCCAGCGTGTGCTTCATCCAGTTCTTGTCGTCGCGGTCAGAGAAGTCCTCGCGGGCATGCGCACCACGGCTCTCGGTGCGGTTGGCGGCCGAGTTCATCGTCACCACCGCCTGCGAGATCAGATTGTCGAATTCGAGCGTCTCGATCAGGTCGGAATTCCACACCAGCGAGCGGTCGGACACCGCGATGTCGCTGATGCCGCTGTGGACCTTCTCGATCAGGTTCTGGCCTTCGCTCAGGATGTCGCCGGTGCGGAACACCGCGCAATTATTCTGCATCACGTGCTGCATGCCTTCGCGCAGCTTGGCTGTCGGCGTGCCGCCGGAGGCGTAGCGGTAGTGGTCGAGCCGGCCGAGCGCCAGATCGGACGAGTTCGCCGGCAACTCCGGCTGGCTGGCGTTCGGCGTGAGCTTCTCGGCGAGGCGCAACGCCGCGGCGCGGCCGAACACGACGAGGTCGATCAGCGAGTTGGAGCCGAGGCGGTTGGCGCCGTGCACGGAGACGCAGGCGGCTTCGCCGATCGCCATCAGGCCGGGGATGATGGCGTTGTCGTCGCCGTCCTTCTTGGTCAGGACTTCGCCGTGATAGTTCGTGGGGATGCCGCCCATGTTGTAGTGCACGGTCGGCACGATCGGGATCGGCTCGCGCGTCACGTCGACATTGGCGAAGATCTTTGCGGATTCCGAGATGCCCGGCAGGCGCTCGGCCAGCACGGCGGGATCGAGATGGTCGAGATGAAGGAAGATGTGGTCTTTCTTCTTGCCGACGCCGCGCCCCTCCCGGATCTCGATGGTCATCGCGCGCGAGACGACGTCACGCGAGGCCAGATCCTTCGCGGAGGGCGCATAGCGCTCCATGAAGCGCTCGCCCTCGGAGTTGACGAGATAGCCGCCTTCGCCGCGCGCGCCTTCGGTGACGAGACAACCCGAGCCGTAGATGCCGGTCGGGTGGAACTGCACGAACTCCATGTCCTGCATCGGCAGGCCGGCGCGCAGCACCATGCCGCCGCCATCGCCGGTGCAGGTGTGCGCCGAGGTGCAGGACGCATAGGCGCGGCCATAGCCGCCGGTCGCCAGAATCACGGTCTGGGCGCGGAAGCGGTGCAGCGTGCCGTCGTCGAGCTTGAGCGCGATGACGCCGCGGCAGGTGCCCTGGTCGTCCATGATCAGGTCGATGGCAAAGAACTCGATGAAGAACTCGGCCGCGTGGCGCAGCGACTGGCCGTACATCGTGTGCAGCATGGCGTGGCCGGTGCGGTCGGCGGCGGCGCAGGTGCGCTGCGCCTGGCCCTTGCCGTAGTCCAGCGTCATGCCGCCGAACGGGCGCTGGTAGATCTTGCCGTCTTCGGTGCGCGAGAACGGCACGCCCCAATGCTCGAGCTCGTAGACAGCCTCGGGCGCGTTACGCACCATGTATTCGATCGCGTCCTGGTCGCCCAGCCAGTCCGACCCCTTCACGGTGTCGTACATGTGCCAGCGCCAATCGTCCTTGTGCATGTTGCCGAGGGACGCCGAGATGCCGCCCTGCGCCGCGACCGTGTGCGAGCGGGTCGGAAACACCTTTGTGATGCAGGCGGTCCGAAGACCGGCTTCGCTGCAGCCGACCACGGCGCGCAGGCCCGCGCCGCCGGCGCCGACCACGACGACGTCATAGGTGTGGTCTTCGATCGGATAGGCTTTGCCGTTGGTGGCGGGAGCGCCGTTGGCCTTGCCATTGGTGTCTGTGGCCATGGCTTACACTCCGGAGGAAAGTTTCAGGATCGCGTAGGTCGAGGCCAGCGCCACGGCGAACGAGAAGAAGTTGTTGAGCATGATCGAGATGAGCTTCAGCTTCTCGTTATGGATGTAGTCCTCGATCACGACCTGCATGCCGATCTTCATGTGCCAGGCGCTGGCGAAGATGAAGAGCAGCAGGATCACCGCGATCGGCAGCGAGCCGAGGATCTGTGCGGCGCCGGCCTGGTTGCGACCGAGCAGCATCATCACAATCACGATCACAGGGATCATCAGCAGCGTCATGGCGACGCCGGTGATGCGCTGGCGCCAGAAATCGGACGTGCCCGAATGTGCCGCGCCGAGATTGCGGACGCGGCCGAGCGGGGTGCGCATGGAGGAGCCCTTCGGAGAGCCGTGGGATTCGTCGAAACTCATCGTCCGCCTCCGATCGCGTAGGCGATGATCCAGACGAGGACGGTCAGCACGATGCCGCCGATCAGCGCGCCCCAGGTCAACGCTTCGCGCTCATTGACCTTGAAGCCGTAGCCGAGATCCCAGACGAAATGCCGGATGCCGCTGAGCATGTGGTGCATCAGCGCCCAGGTGTAGCCGAACACGATCAGCCGGCCGATGATGCTGCCGGTGAAGGCCTGGACGTGGCCATAGGCGGCAGGGCCGGAGGCCGCCGCAATCAGCCACCAGGCCAGCAGCAGCGTTCCGGCGTAGAGGGCAATTCCGGTGGCGCGATGGACGATGGAGAGCGCCATCGTCAGGGTCCAACGGTAGGTCTGAATGTGCGGCGAAAGCGGTCGTTCGATCCGTGCGGTCATGGGCTTCAATTGCTTTATTGCGGCCCAGCATGGGGCGCGCGGGGATCGCGAAAGGTCGGCTCTATTTACGGAGTCGATTTCACCTGCGCAATCACCAAATCGCCATCAATCGAACCTGGGTTCAGCTCTAGGCCCTTGATGTAACAAGGCCAATCAGCGCCTTGGTATACCAGGGCGGTGGCGCACCGACGAAAGAAAGAACTTAAATTCATCTCTTGTTACGAGAGCTGAGACGCATTGAAATTACTATTGGAACGGCTCTAAGCCGCAGCGGGCCGGCTAGGGTTCGAACCAGTCGGTTCATGACGTTCGAACCGGCAGCGATGGTGGGCGAGCAATCGCCAATTTCCGCCAAGCGCACCGATTTTTCGCGAGACGGGCGGATATGCGCAGCCTGCATCCCACCCCAGAACGGCAACCCACCGGTCGACCCGACAAATCAGATCGCCTAGAGCATTGCGGCCAGCTGTCCGAGCGATGCATCGGAGAAGTTGCGAGCCATCGCCGGGGCAGGTCAGGGGTGATTGCAGGACTTGATATCAAGGAAATCGTCGAACTCGCGCTGCTGCTGATCGCAACCGGCGCGCTCTCGGGATTCTTGGCCGGCGTGTTCGGCATCGGCGGCGGCGCGATTCTGGTGCCGGTGTTCTACGAGTGCTTCCGCATCGCCGGTGTGCCGCTCGAGGTGCGGATGCCGCTCTGTATCGGCACTTCGCTCGCTGTCATCATTCCGACCTCGATCCGTTCGTTCCAGGCGCATTACAAGCGCGGCGCCGTCGATATTGCGATCCTCCGGGTCTGGTGGCTGCCGATCCTGATCGGCGTCGTCGCCGGCAGCGTGGTCGCGCGCTACGCGCCGGAGCGGCTGTTCAAGATCGTGTTCGTCGCCGTCGCCTGGTCGGCCGCGGTACGGCTGATCTTCGCGCGCGAGAGCTGGAAGCTCGGCGATGACTTGCCGAAGGGGCCGCTGATGCGATTCTACGGTTTCTGCGTCGGCATTCTGTCGACCTTGATGGGCATCGGTGGCGGCCTGTTTTCGAATCTGCTGATGACGTTCTATGGCCGTCCGATCCATCAAGCAGTGGCGACCTCGTCGGCGCTCGCGGTGCTGATCTCGATCCCCGGCGCGCTCGGCTACATCTACGCCGGCTGGCCTGCGGCGGCGCACTATCCAGGCGTTGCAGCCCTGCAAGTCCCGTTCGCGCTTGGCTACGTCTCCTTGATCGGAGCGGTCCTGGTAATGCCGATGAGCCTCGTGACCGCGCCGCTTGGCGTGAGAGCCGCGCACGCGATGTCGAAGCGGACGCTGGAAATGGCGTTCGGGTGTTATCTGTTTATCGTCGGCAGCCGGTTTGTGCTGAGTTTGTTAGGCGGGCAGTGAGCGCCCCAAACTCCGTCATTGCGAGCGAAGCGAAGCAATCCAGGAGTCTTTCCGCAGCGGCAGTCTGGATTGCTTCGTCGCAAGAGCTCCTCGCAATGACGACGAGAGTGCTGCGAACAACAGCCCCTACTTCTTCGCGTAGAGATCCTTGTACGTATCCCGCAGCACGTTCTTCTGCACCTTGCCCATGGTGTTGCGCGGCAGCTCGTCGACGACAAAGACGCGTTTGGGCATCTTGAACTTTGCCAGCCGGCCGTCGAGTGCCTTCAGCACCGCGGCCTCGGTCACATCGGCGCCCTTGTTGCAGACCAGCACGGCCGTGACGCCCTCGCCGAAATCGGCGTGGGGCACCCCGATCACGGCGGATTCGATCACGCCGGGCATGGCGTCGATCTCGCTCTCGATTTCCTTGGGGTAGACGTTGAAGCCGCCGGAGATGACGAGATCCTTGCCACGACCGAGAATGTGGACGTAACCCTTGGCGTCGATCTTGCCGAGGTCGCCGGTGATGAAGAAGCCGTCGTCGCGGAATTCGGCCTTGGTCTTCTCCGGCATGCGCCAGTAGCCCTTGAACACGTTGGGGCCCTTGACCTCGATCATGCCGATTTCGTCACGCGGCAGCTCCTTGCCCGTCTCGGGATCTGTGACGCGCACGGAGACGCCGGGAAGCGGAAAGCCGACCGCACCGGGCACGCGCTCGCCGTCATAGGGGTTCGAGGTGTTCATGTTGGTCTCGGTCATGCCGTAACGCTCGAGCACGGCATGCCCCGTCCGCGCCGACCATTCGCGATGGGTTTCGGCCAGCAGCGGCGCCGAGCCCGAGATGAACAGCCGCATATGCTTTGTGGTCTCGCGGGACAGCGCGGCATTCTGGAGCAGGCGGGTATAGAACGTCGGCACGCCCATCAGCACCGTGGCGCGCGCCATCAGCTTGATGATCAGATCCGGGTCGAGCTTCGGCAGGAAGATCATCGACGCGCGCGCGAACAGCGTCACGTTGGTCGCCACGAACAGGCCGTGGGTGTGGTAGATCGGCAGTGCGTGGATCAGTACGTCCTTGTCGGTGAAACGCCAGAAGCCGACCAGCGAGAGCGAGTTCGACGCCAGATTATCGTGGGTCAACATCGCGCCCTTGGAGCGGCCGGTGGTGCCGGACGTGTAGAGGATCGCGGCGAGATCGTCGTTTGCGCGCGACACGGTTGTGAATTCGCTGCTCGCCTTGTCGGCGGCTTCGCTCAGCGAGCCCTTGCCGTCAGGTCCGAGCGTCTCGATTGTCGCTTTCACCTTGGCGGCGATGGGGGCGAGGCCCTCCGCCTTGGCGGGATCGCAGACCACCAGCGAGGGCTCGGCATCGCCGATGAAGTAGTCGAGCTCGTTCAGGGTATAGGCGGTGTTGAGCGGCAGATAGACCGCGCCGGCCCGCACCGTCGCCAGATACAGTACGATGTTGGCCACGGATTTCTCGACCTGAACCGCAACGCGGTCGCCGGGCTTCACGCCGCGCGCGACCAGCACATTGGCCATCTGTCCGGCCCGGGCGATCAGGTCGCCATAGCTGATGCGCTCGCCGTCATGCGTCTCGATCGCGAGGCGCTTCGGATCGTCGAGGCCGTCGAACAGGCGGGAAAACAAATTGGCGTTGGCAGCTTGGTTCATGCAAGATTTCCTCGACCGCAAGGATTGACCGCAAGGCTCATAAGCAAGGCTCGTCAGACAAGGCCGGTCAAAACCGAGGGCTGGATTAGCAAAAACCGCCCCGATGAAGCAACGGAGACAGTTTGCATGACCAAAAACGGGAAACGCGTGGCCTGGGTGACAGGCGGGGGCAGCGGGATCGGGGAGGCCGGCGCCGAGGCGCTGGCGGCCGACGGCTGGACGGTGGTGGTCTCCGGCCGGCGCAAGGACGCCCTGGATACCGTGGTCGCGAAGATCACCGGGGCGGGCGGGGCCGCCGAGGCCATCGCGCTGGACGTATCGGTCGCCGCCGCGGCCCAGAAGGCGGCCGATCAAATCGTCGCGAAGCACGGCCGGATCGACCTGCTGGTCAACAATGCCGGCATCAATGTCCCCAAGCGCAGCTGGAAGGACATGGAACTGGAGGGCTGGGACCAACTGGTCCAGGTCAATCTCAACGGAGTGCTCTATTGCATGCGCGCAGTGCTGCCGACGATGCGCAAGCAGCAGGACGGCTCCATCATCAACGTCTCATCCTGGGCCGGCCGCCACGTCTCGAAAATGCCGGGCCCGGCCTACACCACGACAAAGCATGCGGTTCTGGCGCTGACCCATTCCTTTAACATGGACGAGTGCGTCAACGGCCTGCGTGCCTGCTGCCTGATGCCGGGCGAGGTGGCGACCCCGATCCTGAAGTTGCGCCCGGTGGTGCCGAGCGAGGAGGAGCAGGCCAGGATGCTGCAATCCGAAGATCTCGGCCGCACCATCGCGTTCATCGCAAGCATGCCGGCGCGGGTGTGCATCAACGAGCTCTTGATCAGCCCGACGCATAATCGCGGATTTATCCAGACGCCGCACAACAGGATTGAGGTGTAGCGCGCTGCCGCAATCTCTCCTCGTCGTCCCGGGGCGCGACGAAGTCGCGAGCCCGGGACCCATAACCACAGGGAAAAGTTGTCGCGCTAGACGGTCACTCCGAGTCTTCGCCAAATGTCTCCCTGTGGCTATGGGTCCCGGATCGTCGCTTCGCTTGTCCGGGACGACAGCGGAGTGTGTGGTGCGCTCGCCTCACCCCACGAGCAAACCCGCACTTAGTTTCAAGCATCACAAAGAAGTTTAATCCGAAACCGCTTCGCAAACCCTCCCGTAATTCGAGCCAACGACGTCGCTGCTGCTTCACGCTCACAGGTCGCAGCCACCGTTGTTGCCCAACGCAAACGCCGGCGACCGCCGGTCACCATCCAATCGGGAGACTCTCCATGTCGAAGCGCATTGCCTATCTTACCGCTGCAGCTTTCAGCGCGCTGGCCATCACCGCGACCGTCGTCGCGCCCGCCCGCGCCGAGGAAAAGACCGTCATGGTCGGCGGCGCCGCGATGTTCCCGTCCAAGAACATCGTCCAGAACGCGGTTAACTCGAAGGACCACACCACGCTGGTGGCGGCGGTGAAGGCGGCCGGCCTGGTGCCGACGCTGGAAGGCAAGGGCCCGTTCACGGTGTTCGCGCCGACCAACGCCGCCTTCGGCAAGCTGCCGGCCGGCACCGTCGATACCCTGGTCAAGCCTGAGAACAAGGCGACGCTGACCAAGATCCTGACCTACCATGTCGTGCCCGGCAAGCTCGAGGCTTCCGATCTCACCGACGGCAAGAAGATGAAGACCGCTGAAGGCGAGGAGCTGACGGTGAAGAAGATGGACGGCAAGGTCTGGATCGTCGATGCCAAGGGCGGCACCTCGATGGTGACGATCTCCAATGTCAACCAGTCGAACGGCGTGATCCATGTGGTCGACACCGTGCTGATGCCGGCGACCTGACACCGCGCCGTCCGGCTTCATCCCCGTGCCGGATGCGACGAAATGGCGAGCCGGGGGCACCCGGCTCGCTTTATTGTGACCACGATAGACCGCCGGTATGGATTCGATGCCGGGCAGGGCGTAACGAAAGCGGAAGCATCGGCGTATAATTGCCGTCAGACGATGTTCAGGACGGAACCATCATGTCGAGCCTTACTGTGACCGACGAGCAGGTCAGCGCCACCCCGACCAAGGTGATCCAGCCGGCCTGGGTCCGGGTCATGCACTGGATCAACGCCCTCGCCATGATCCTGATGATCCTGTCGGGTTGGCAGATCTACAACGCCTCGCCGCTGTTCGGTTTCAGCTTTCCGCGCGACTACACGCTCGGCGGCTGGCTCGGCGGCGGCCTGCTCTGGCACTTTGCGGCGATGTGGCTCTTGATGATCAACGGCCTCGCTTATCTCATCACCGGCTTTGCCACCGGCCGCTTCCGGAAAAAACTGCTGCCGATCACCCCGTCCGGCGTGCTCCAGGATGTCAGGGCGGCCCTGACCTTCAAGCTCGGCCATGCCGATCTCACCGTCTACAATTACGTCCAGCGCGTGCTTTATGCCGGCATCATCCTGGTCGGCGTCCTGATCGTGCTGTCGGGGCTGGGGATGTGGAAGCCGGTGCAATTGCACTGGCTCGTGAGCCTGTTCGGCGACTATCCAACCGCGCGCTACATCCATTTCTTCTGCATGGCCGCGATCTGCGCCTTCCTCGTCATTCACGTTTTGCTCGCGCTGCTGGTGCCGAAGAGCCTGCGTGCGATGATCATCGGCCGCTAGAGCGGAGCAAGAACCATGGCGAAGCGCTCATTCCTGATCCCCGGCGTCGACAAGCGGCTGCTGATCAAGGACTCCATCAAGACGATGCCAGACGTCAGCCGCCGCCGCTTCATCGCGGGCGGCGCCAGCTTGGGGGCGCTGACGCTGCTTACCGGCTGCGACGTGATCGACTCATCCTCCGCCGAGGAGATGCTGAAGTCGGTTTCGAAATTCAACGATGCCGTGCAGGATTTCATCTTCAATCCCGATGCGATGGCCCCAACATTTGCGGAAAGCGCGATCACAAAGCCGTTTCCGTTCAACGCCTATTACGATCTCGACGACGCGCCCGAAGTCGACGGTGCCGACTGGAAGCTCGAAGTCCGCGGTCTCGTCGACAACAAGAAGTCGTGGACTCTTCCGGAATTGTACAAGCTGCCGCAGGTCACGCAGATCACCCGTCACATCTGCGTCGAGGGCTGGAGCGCGATCGGCAGCTGGACCGGCACGCCGATGCGCGACTTCCTCAAGCTGATCGGCGCCGACACGCGCGCGAAGTACGTCTGGTTCCAGTGCGCCGACAAGGACGGCTACAATTCACCGCTCGACATGCGCACCGCGCTGCATCCGCAGACCCAGATGACGTTCAAATACGCCGGCGAAATCCTGCCGCGCGCGTATGGGTTTCCAATGAAAATCCGCGTGCCGACCAAGCTCGGCTTCAAGAACCCGAAATACGTGGTGTCGATGGAAGTCACCAACGACTACAAGGGCGGCTATTGGGAAGACCAGGGGTACAATTCGTTTAGTGGGAGCTAGCTCCGCGAGTTAACCTGATCGTCGTCCCGGCGAAGGCCGGGACCCATAACCACAGGGAGAAGTTTGGCGAAGATTCGTAGTGAAGCGTCCTCCCACTGTACTCTCGCCTGCACCCATCGATAGATCACGCGGTATGGGTCCCGGCCTTCGCCGGGACGACACCCGCTATATAGCCGGCCCCACTTTGCGCTGACACAGCGCCGCAACCGCGCCCAGCGCCAGCAGCGCTGCAGACACATTCAGCGCGTAACTCAGGCTCCCCAGCGCGTCCGTGATCGCGCCGACCACGATCGGGCCGAGCGTCTGACCGACGCCGAACGAGATCGTCATCGCCGCGATCGCGGTCGGCCACACCTCGGGCGGATAGTTGAAGCGCACGAAGGCGGTGGTCGAGCCGACCACGGCGAAGAAGGCGACGCCGAACACGACGGCTGACACCGCGAGCCATGCCGGCGAATGCCCGAGCATCGGCAGGGCGGCGCCGAGCGCGTTGGTGCCGAGGATGATGGCGGTCGCCAGTCCGCCGCGATCGAGCGCGAGCACGCGGCGCCAGGCCCACGGCGTGACGAAGGCGCTCAAGCCGATCAGGCTCCAGAACGCGGCCTGCGCCGCGGCTCCGCCGCCGCCGTCGCGCACATATGCGATCATGAAGGTCATGTAGGCGATGTAGCCCGCGCCGAACAGGAAGTAGCCGGCGAGATAGATCAGCACCGGAAAAATGGCGAAGGCGCCGTGGCTGCCTTGCGAGAAACGCACGCCGCTCTCGATGCGGACCAGGAACAGCGGCACGGTCATGACGACGGACAGCAGGGTCATCGCCCACCACACCATCCACCACGAGCCCGGCCCGAAATATTGCAGCGTGAACGGGGCGATCAGCCCTGAGGCGAGAATGCCGATGCCGGGCCCGGCATAAAACAGGCTGAGCAGGAAATTGGCCCGCTCCGGCCGCGACTGCGCGATGGAAGCGGCCAGCGCGCCGCCGGCGACGAAGCCGGCTGCGGCGCCAACGCCCAGTGCGAGACGGGCCAGGCTCAGCGCAACGAAATTCCCGGTCAGCGCGCAAGTCGCAAGCGCCGCGACGCAGGCCAGGGTTCCGCCGCGGATCGCGGCCGACCAGCCGAACCGTTCGATCAACCGGGATGCCACCAGGGCGCCGACGAGGTAGCCGACGGCGTTGATGGTGTTCATGAAACCGGCCGCCGAGTAGGACCAACCGAGGTCCTCCCGCATGTCCGGCAGCACCAAGGCATAGGCAAAGCGGCCGATGCCGAGCCCGACCGTCGCAGCCAGCGACAGGGTCAGGATCAGCCGCGCGGGGTGGGCGGGCGGGGGGAAGTCAGGTGCGTGCAAGGGGGTACTCCGGCATGCGCAGTGTGGCAGGCCCTGCCCGCCTTGCACAGAACCGAAGCGGCAATGGTGTCTTGCCAAGCACGCAACGCCGCTCTAGCACTCCGGCCGAAATTCACGAGATGCCGTCATGCCCGGCCTTGTGCCGGGCATCCACGTTCTTCACCGCCGTAAGCAAGGACGTGGATGGCCGGGACATAGGCGAGCGGAAGCGACGCCGTCCTTTGGCCGGCTATGCCGGCCATGACGAAACGGAGGAAGAACGACCATGGCGACCCACAAACTGCTGCTGCTTCCCGGCGACGGTATCGGCCCCGAGGTAATGGGCGAGGTGAAGCGGCTGATCGACTGGCTCAATTCGGCGGGCATCGCCAGGTTCGAGACCGACACCGGCCTCGTCGGCGGTTCGGCCTACGACGCGCACAAGGTGTCGATCTCGGAAGGCGATATGGCCAAGGCCAAGGACGCCGACGCGATCATCTTCGGCGCGGTCGGCGGCCCAAAATGGGACGCGGTGCCCTACGAGGTGCGCCCCGAAGCCGGCCTGCTGCGCCTGCGCAAGGATCTCGGTCTGTTCGCCAACCTCCGTCCCGCCGTGTGCTACCCCGCGCTCGCGGAGGCCTCGAGCCTGAAGCGCGAGGCGGTCGAGGGCCTCGACATCATGATCGTGCGCGAGCTCACCGGCGGCGTCTATTTCGGCGAGCCCAAGACCATCACCGATCTCGGCAACGGCCAGAAGCGCGCCATCGATACCCAGGTCTACGACACCTATGAAATCGAGCGCATCGGCCGCGTCGCCTTCGAGCTTGCGAAGAAGCGCAAGAACAAGGTGACGTCGATGGAGAAGCGCAACGTCATGAAGTCGGGCGTGCTCTGGAACGAGGTCATGACCCAGGTCCACAAGCGCGAATACCCCGACGTCACGCTCGAGCACCAGCTCGCCGATTCCGGCGGCATGATGCTGGTGAAATGGCCGAAGCAGTTCGACGTCATCGTCACCGACAATCTATTCGGAGACATGCTGTCCGACATCGCTGCGATGCTGACGGGATCGCTCGGCATGCTGCCCTCGGCCTCGCTCGGCGAGGTTGACGTCAAGAGCAAGAAGCGCAAGGCGCTGTACGAGCCCGTGCACGGTTCGGCGCCTGATATCGCAGGCCAGGGTCTCGCCAATCCGATCGCGATGATCTCGTCCTTCGGCATGGCGCTGCGTTATTCCTTCGACATGGGCGCGCTCGCCGACAAGGTCGACGCCGCGATCGCCGCCGTGCTGGCCAGCGGCCTGCGTACCGCCGACATCAAGTCGGAAGGCACAATTGCCGCCTCGACCACGCAGATGGGCGAAGCGATCCTGAAGGAATTGCAGAAGCTGCACGCCTAGAGTCGTAGCCCGGATGGAGCGAAGCGAAATCCGGGGTTCTTGCGGCGCGTTGAAAAATCCCGGATTGCGCTCCGCTCCATCCGGGCTACACGACAAACAAAAATGGCCGGGCGCGAGCCCGGCCATTTTGATTCGGTCGATATGTCCGCCTCAGTACAGCGGGAAATTCTGCGGATAGCCGCCAACATCCTGCGGCGTGCTCAGCGGCTGGCGATCGATCGGGCGGTTGAGATTTTCGCGCGCGAAGGTCGGATAGCCCACCGCCGGCGGGAAGGCGTAGTCGGAGAACTTGCGGTCGCCCGGATTGACCTCGGTGCCGCCGTCGAGCCAGGAGCGCTTGCTCACATAGATGCGGGTGCGGCCCTGCTGATAGGTCGCGTTGGGGCCGCTCGGACCGTAATAGGGACGGCCGTTGTCATAGCGCTGCTTCTTGGTTTCGGCCGAGGCGGGTGTCGCGAAGGCTGAGGACATGGCAATCACGGCGCCGGCCGCAAGCCACATCGCCAGTTTGTTCGCGGCAGAGAAATTCGAGCTCATCACGTCCCCTTCAGGCGGCAAGCCGCCAATCAATTTCACCCTCATACTAACCCGGCCGGGGCGGCTGCAACTAGGTCTATTGGGTCACACCAGCGCTGAATAATCGTGCGCGCCGGCAAAAGTTGCATGGATACAGCCACTTGAGCTTGATGCCGGTCAAAGCGCTCCGCGCAATTGCGCATTGGCGGCGCCGAGCAGCCAGTCCGACGATCCCGGCGGTGCGCAGGGACGGCGCTTCAGCTCCGCATGGGCGAACAATTCGGCCAGCTTCGGCTCGTTGCCCGAGGTCAACAGCGTCAGCCGGTTCAGCGTGCAGGCGATCGCCGCGCGCCGGGCGGGCAGGCTGTCGCCCTGGCAGGAAAATCCGGAGATCTGGAGCGCCGGCTCCTCGCTGCGCTTGAGGTAGCCGAGGCAGGCCCGCGTGCCTTCCGGGATGCCGGTCGGCCGGAACAGGGCGACGGGGCCGAACTTCGTGTCGATCAGGCCGGCTTGCTCCAGCGGGTTCGCGGTGCCCAGTCCCATCCGGACGGCCAGGTCCATCGTTGCCGGACGCGCCACGTCGAATTCGCCGCCTTCCCGGTAAATCTCGAGCTCGGCCACGGCCTCGTCCGCCTCGCCCGCCCAGCGCATCACGTCCCTGCGGCCGCCTTCGGGGTGCCTGAGGATGGTGTAAGAGGCTGTTTTTTCTGACGAATCGAGCCGGCTGAGGGCGAAGGCCGGAGGCGACCGGTCGGCCACGCTCCAATTCGGTTTCAGCGCCGGCTCGTCGTCGCGCAAGTTTGGCAGCTGGCCGAGTGCCGCCAGGCCGAGGATGGCAAACAGCACCAAAGCCCCCACATAGGCGAACAAGCGTGCCAGCGTGCCGACGACCTCGTCGGCGAAGGCTGCAAGCGCCAGATGGATCTGGGTGGGGTTTGCGGCCGAGCTGGCCTCGGGCGACTGCATTCACGTCCCTAAGGCATGGTCCAACGTTGTCTTGAGGCCGGTTCTCGCATAGAAGCGCTGCTCTTCCTGTTTAAGCCTCAGCTTCAGGAACGAGCTTTTTCGTCGGAGAGTGAACGATGGGTTACAAAGTCGCAGTCGTCGGCGCGACCGGCAATGTCGGACGGGAAATGCTCAACATCCTCGATGAGCGCAAATTCCCCGCGGACGAGGTTGTGGCCCTGGCGTCACGCCGCAGCATGGGCGTCGAGGTCTCCTACGGCGACCGCACGCTGAAGGTCAAAGCGCTCGAGCATTACGACTTCTCCGACGTCGACATCTGCCTGATGTCGGCCGGCGGCGAGGTGTCGAAGGAATGGTCGCCGAAGATCGGCGCCGCCGGCACGGTCGTGATCGACAATTCCTCGGCCTGGCGCATGGATCCGGACGTGCCGTTGATCGTACCGGAAGTGAATGCGGACGCGACCGCCGGCTTCAAGAAGAAGAACATCATCGCCAACCCGAACTGCTCGACCGCGCAGCTCGTGGTCGCGCTCAAGCCGCTGCACGACAAGGCGACGATCAAGCGCGTCGTGGTCTCGACCTATCAATCGGTGTCGGGCGCCGGCAAGGATGCGATGGACGAATTGTTCTCGCAGACCAAGGCCGTCTACACCAACCAGGAGCTGGTCAATAACAAGTTTCCCGCGCGCATCGCCTTCAACGTCATTCCCCAGATCGACGTCTTCATGGAGGACGGCTACACCAAGGAAGAGTGGAAGATGATGGCGGAGACCAAGAAGATTCTTGATCCCAAGATCAAGCTCTCCGCGACCTGCGTGCGCGTGCCGGTTTTCGTCGGTCATTCCGAGGCCGTCAACATCGAGTTCGAGAATCCGATCAGCGTGGACGAAGCGCGCGACATCCTGCGCAAGGCGCCGGGCTGCCTCGTCATCGACAAGCATGAGCCTGGCGGCTACGCCACACCGTATGAAGCCGCCGGCGAGGACGCCACCTATATCAGCCGCATCCGCGAGGACGCGACGGTGGAGAACGGCCTCGTGCTGTGGTGCGTGTCGGACAATCTACGCAAGGGCGCCGCGCTCAACGCGATCCAGATCGCGGAAGTCCTGATCAACCGCAAGCTGATCAGCGCGAAGAAGAAGGCGGCGTAACTCCGCTGCCGTAGGATGGGCAAAGGCGCGAAGCGCCGTGCCCACCATCTCTCCACGACCGCGATAGAAGTGGTGGGCACGCGACGCTTTGCCCACCCTACGAATTCAGGCCGAGTCGAGACAGGCCTACGCCACGCTTCGCGCGTTCCTGAATTCCTTCGCGTCCTTGTCCAGCACGAACAACGATCCCTCCGCGACGCCGAAATAGGCGCCGTGGGTCTGCATCTGGCCGCTCTCGACCGCCTTCTGCACGAACGGGAAGGTCATCAGGTTTTCCAGGCTGCGGAACACCGCGGCCTTTTCGATGCGCTCGACGAATTGCGCCATGGTCTCGTGGTCGCGCTGCTCCACCACCTCGCCCGGCTTGATGAACATCTGCATCCATTTGCCGATGAAGTCGCCCGGCGTGAGCGGCTCGATCTTGTCGACGAAGGCGCGGATGCCGCCGCACTGGGCGTGCCCGAGCACCACGATGTGCTTCACCTTCAGCACCGTCACGGCATATTCCAGCGCCGCCGAGACGCCATGCGCGTTGCCGTCGGGCTGATACACCGGCACCAGATTGGCGATGTTGCGGACAACGAAGAGTTCGCCCGGTCCGACGTCGAAGATCACTTCGGGCGAGACGCGGCTATCGCAGCAGCCGATCACCATCACTTCAGGGAACTGCCCCTTCACCGACAGCTCGCGGTAGCGGGTCTGCTCGGTCGGCAGCCGCTGGGTGGCGAAGGCCTTGTAGCCTTCCAGCAAATGCTCTGGGAATGTGGTCATGGCCTATGCCTAATCATATACCGCTGGAGCGAACAAGCCTTTCGAATAGGCAGGCCAGATGCTATCCGCTTCGGTCGGAAGTGAGACGAGGAAACGGAAGGAACGCTTGCATGACCCGCCCGCGCCGCAGCCATCTGTTCATGCCCGGCTCCAACCCCCGCGCGCTGGAAAAGGCGCGTAATCTCGCCGCCGACGGCCTGATCCTTGATCTGGAAGATTCCGTCGCGCCCGATGCCAAGGCGGTGGCGCGCGACGGCATCGCCGCCGCGATCGCAGCCAAAGGGTTCGGCAAGCGCGAGATCCTGATCCGGACCAACGGCCTCGACACGGCGTGGTGGGCCGACGATCTCGCGATGGCGGCGAAGGCCTCGCCGGACGGCATCCTGGTTCCAAAGGTTTCAAGCGTGGAGGACCTCGACACGATCGGCCACCGCCTCGCCGGGCTCGGCGCGGCGCCGACCGTAAGAGTCTGGGCCATGATCGAGACCGCACGCGCGGTGCTGCATGCCGAAGAGCTGGCGGCCGCGGGGAGCGATCCCGCGCGGCGCCTGTCAGGCTTCGTGTTCGGCCCGAACGACATCTCGCGCGAGACGCGCATCAAGATGCTGCCCGGCCGCGCCGCGATGATCCCGATGATCACCCATTGCATCCTGGCAACGCGCGCCCATGGCCTCGAAATCCTCGACGGCCCCTACAGCGACATCGCCAACTCCGACGGTTTCGCCACCGAATGCGCGCAAGGCCGCGATCTCGGTTTTGACGGCAAGACGCTGATCCATCCCGCGCAGATCGAAGCCTGCAACGCGATCTTCACCCCGCCCGAAGAGGAAGTCGCGCGCGCCCGAAAGATCATCGCCGCCTTCGAATTGCCGGAGAACGTCTCGAGGGGCGCGATCCGTCTCGACGGCGCCATGGTGGAGCGCCTGCACGCCGACATGGCACGGCGCACGATCGAGATCGCGGACGCGATTGCAGCGATGGGGAAGGGTTGAGGGCTCGCCGCTTTCGACAGCGCTTTGCTGCGAGTTCAGGAACTGCGTCGTCGCGTCACTGCCTCCGTCTCGCATTCTTCAGGGTTTCGGATGGCAGCTCACCGACCGCTCGCCGATATTCCGATGCAAAGCGTCCAAGATTCTGGAAGCCACATTTGAACGCGACGGCGACTACGCTGGTCTGCTCATCGGGATGTCGCAAGAGCTCCGTCGCCCGCTGCAGCCGGAAGCGCCGCGCGAACTGACCCGGTGATCCCCGCCCCGCCAGGGAGAATTCCCGATAAACCGTCCGCACGCTGACGTTGGCGATTGCGGCCATCTTCTCCAGATCGATTGGTTCGTCCCAGTGAGCCTCGATGTAGGATTCGACGATGTCGATGACGGATCGGTTGGCGCCCGGTGCCGGGCCCTGAAACCGGTCAGTGAAATTGTGCCGGTGCGCCAGAAGGATTCGAACCATCAGCGCCCGCTCAAGTTCGCCGATGGCTATGGGGGAGTAATCCTGGCCGAACCTGTCCAACTCCTCCGCGAATCTAAAGACGTCCTGACGAACATGAGTCATCACCGACGGATCAGCTTCGCCCGGGGCGAAACGCAGCTCCGTGTCGCTATCATCGCCCAGGATTGTCTTGAGCAACCGCTCGAGTGCGCCGGCATCGATCCTCAGGACCAATTGGCGATAGCCCGGCGCAAACTCGAGATCCAGCCTGGCGTCTCCGGAGATGATCGGGCTGAAGGCCTCAATCAGCTCGCTGCTCCCATTGGTCCTGAAGCTCGCAGCCCCCTGGATGGAGAAGAACTGGCGGAGAATCTGCGATTCTGGAAAGGAGAGCGACGCCGCACCGTCGTAGCCGCAGAACGCGAGGCCGATCGATTGCAAGCGCGCAAAATTGGCGTGGATACCGAACTCGCCGCCGTGCTTGTCGAAGCGGTCGGCGCCATATTCGGCGAACAGGCGGTCGCGCGCGAACTCGCTGTCGCGCGACTGAAGCAAAGGATACCGGTCGAGAAAGAGACGCCGCCCAAATCAGAATTCCTCCCCGCAGAGACTAGCGTATCGCCTCCCCGGCGCTGCCAATGCGAGACTGAATGAGACGGCTGTCGGACGTGACTGGATCACTCGAGGAGGCATCAACGCGCTCATGTCGGCTGCGACCAATTGTCCGATCCCCATACGCATACCTGATCCTCGGGCCCACGGACTCGTGATCGATCGTTGCCGGCCGCATTGCCGACTATCGATAACGATCTTTAGGCCTTTGTTCGCAATTCAAAGCCGATGGCCTGTTCGGCGAGTCAGCAAAGGTCGGGAAGTTTATGTCCGGCTAATCGCGTTGGCGGAATCCGGCCATTGTGTCTTCGATCGGACAAATACTCTGATAATTCGATTCGTATAGCTCGTTCATGTGCTGGGTCGCGGAGCCGACGAACGGTCGGTCCTCGTGAGATTCCGAGCGAGATCATGAATTCTGCGATCGCTTGCAAGCCCACGCGCTGCAAACGGGCCATCAATTTCGGAGCGATGAAATGTTCGGTCGTAAATCCCGTGTCGATGCACAAGCTCAGATTGAGGCAATCGGCCGGTCGCAAGCCATGATCGAATTCAATCTTGATGGGACGATCATCACGGCTAACAAGAATTTTCTCGACGCCCTCGGCTATCGGCTCGATGAAATCCAAGGCAAGCATCATTCCATGTTCGTTCCCGCCGACCAGCGCGATAGCGCCGAGTACAAGGCGTTCTGGGCCGCATTGAACCATGGCGAGTATCAGGCGCGCGAGGTCAAGCGCATCGCGAACGGCGGCCGCGAGGTCTGGATCGAAGCGTCCTACAATCCGGTGCTCGACGGCAACGGCAAGACGGTGAGGGTCGCCAAGATTGCGACCGACATCACCGGGAAGAAGATCCGCAGCATGGCGGACGCTTCCAAGATCGCCGGCATCAGCCGTGCGCAGGCCGTGATCGAGTTCAAGCTCGACGGCACCATTGTCACCGCCAACGAGAATTTCTGCAACGCGCTCGGCTATTCGCTGACCGAGATCCAAGGCAAGCATCACAGCCTCTTCGTGCCACAGGCCGAGCGCGACGGCACGGCCTATCGCGAGTTCTGGGCCGCGCTCAACCGTGGCGAATACCAGGCCGGCGAGTTCAAGCGCATCGGCAAGGGCGGTCGCGAGGTCTGGATCCTCGCCTACTACAATCCATTGCTCGACGAGAATGGCAAGCCGTCCGGCGTCGTCAAGTTCGCCACCGACGTCACGGCGGAGAAGCTGAAGACCGCCGATCTCGCCGGTCAGATCGCGGCGATCGACAAGGCGCAGGCGGTGATCGAGTTCAACATGGACGGCACGATCATCACCGCGAATGCCAACTTCCTGAGCGCGCTCGGGTACTCGTTGGCCGAGATCAAGGGCAAGTATCACGGCATGTTTGTCGAGCCGTCGGAGCGCGATGGCAATGGCAATCGCGAGTTCTGGGCGGCGCTCAACCGCGGTCAGTACCAGGCGGCCGAATACAAGCGCATCGGCAAGGGCGGCAAGGAGGTCTACATCCAGGCCTCGTACAACCCGATCATGGATCTCAACGGCAAGCCGTTCAAGGTCGTGAAATATGCGACCGACGTCACGAAGCAGGTGCTGGTCCGCATGGGCAACGAGCGCGTCCGCGGCATGATGGAATCGGTCGCCGCCGGATCGGAGGAGCTGAACGCCTCGGTGCGGGAGATCTCCGAGGCCATGACCAAATCGCGCGAGACGGCGATGAGCGCGGTGGAGCAGGTCGCCACCGCCGACGCCCAGGCGCAGCGCCTCACTGAAGCGGCGCTGGCGATGAGCGGGATCGTCGAGCTCATCAACAACATCACCGGGCAGATCAACCTCCTGGCACTTAACGCCACCATCGAATCCGCCCGCGCCGGCGAAGCCGGTCGGGGCTTTGCGGTGGTGGCCTCGGAGGTCAAGAGCCTCGCGAACCAAGCCAAGCAGGCCACTGACAAGATCGGCGCTGAGATCGGTAGCCTCAACGGCATCTCCGGAGACGTCGTCAGCGCGCTCGGCTCGATCAAGACGGCGATCAACAATGTCAGCGAATACGTAACGTCGACGGCCGCGGCGATCGAAGAGCAAAGCACGGTGACCAACGAGATGTCGACCAGCATGCAGCGCGCCGCAGCGGAAGCCGCCGCGATGGCCGCTGGTGCATGATCTTCGCGCAGACCGCGTTGACGGTCTGCTACGGGATTTGCAAGGCCGGCATGGTCGGCACGATCGAGCGAGTCCAATGTCGACGCATTGGCGCAGTAGCCGTGCGGGAATCAAAAGGCGATGCTGCGGGCGGCAGCGGCGCCGGGGACGCGCCCGCTTCTTAGCCCAATCGCGCCTCGCTCAGATCGTCTGGCCGCCGGACACCTCGATCCGCTGCGCCGTGACCCAACGATTGTCGGGACCGAGCAGGCTCGCGACCATCGGTCCGATATCGTCGGGCAAACCGACGCGGCCCAGTGCGGTCATCTGCGCAAATTGGTTGTTCAAATCCGGCATGTCCCGAACCGCGCCGCCGAGAAAATCGGTTTCGATCGCGCCCGGCGCAACGACGTTGGCCGTGATGCCGCGTCCACCAAATTCCTTGGCCATGTAGACGGTCAGAACCTCAATGGCGCCCTTCGCAGCCGCGTAGGCGGAAAATCCCGGAAACGAGACGCGCGTCAGCCCGCTCGAGAAGTTGATGATCCGGCCCTGGTCGGCGAGCAAGGGTAGCAAGGCCTGCGTCAGGAAGAATGGTCCTTTGACATGCGTGGCGAACAGGGCGTCGAATTGTTGCTCCGTCGTCTCCGCGATTGCAGCCATCTCGCCCTGGCCGGCATTGTTGACGAGGTGATCGACTCTCTCGGCGCGCCAATGCTCCGCCAACGCGGATCGAACTTTTGTGACGAACGCGGGAAAGCTCGACACGGCAGTGACGTCAAGCTCCAGCGCGACGGCCTTGCGCCCCAGCGATTCAATCTCGGCGACGACTTCGCGTGCTGCGGCGGCCCCGCTGCGATAGGTCAAGATCACATCGCCGCCGTGACGCGCGACGGCGATGGCGGTGTTGCGGCCAAGGCCGCGGCTGGCGCCGGTGACGAGAGAAATGGTGGGCATCGGAATTCCTCGAAGCGTTGCGGTGATCTCCGTTTGCCCGCGATCGACCATACGGTGTTGCCGGATCCTCGGAGTGTCTTGCCCAACACTCCGGGATGCGGCGACAGCAGACTTGCCCAAAACTCCTGATTTTCTGCCTGAAGGGCCGGTGCCGATTGCCTGCGCGCCGGGCTCGGCCTAAAATTGGCGCGTGACCGAAACGCTGCTCCAGATCGCCAGTCGTTATTCCGCGGCTCACGCCGACGACAAGGGCATCGCCTCCACGCCCTTCGCCGGCGTCTCGATCATCCGCGAGACCGCGCCGAGTGCGCTCCTGTACGCGATCTCCAGACCTCTGGTCGCACTCGTCTTGCAAGGCGCCAAACGTGTGGCGACCGGCCGGGCGTCCTTCGACTTCGGTGCAGGCGATTCCTTGTTGATTGCGAGTGATGTGCCGACGGTCAGCCAGATCACGCGCGCGACGGCGGCCGCGCCTTATCTTTCGCTCGTCGTCGAGCTCGACCCCACAATCATCGAGGGGCTGGTGGTCGAGATGGGTTCGCTCCCGTTCATTCCGTCCCGGCCGCTGCGGGTCGAGCCGACAGAGCAGGAACTCGCGGAGGCAGCGCTCCGGCTGTTGCGCCTGATCGACCGTCCCTCGGCCTTGCCGATCTTGCGCGGCCAGCTGATGCGAGAGCTGCATTATTGGCTGCTGGCCGGCCGCCACGGCGGGGCCATCAGGGCGCTCGGAATTGCCGATAGCCATGCACAGCGGATCGGCCGCGCGGTTGCGCTCATTCGTGCCGGCTATGCCAAGCCGTTGCGCGTCGATCGGTTGGCCAAAGCCGCGGCGATGAGCCCGTCGGCATTTCACGCGCACTTCCGGAGCGTCACTTCGCTGACCCCGCTACAGTTTCAGAAACAGCTTCGCCTGATCGAAGCCCGCCGCGCGATGCTGGCCGACGGTGCGCAGATCGCGACCGCGGCTCATCAGGTCGGCTACGAAAGCATCACGCAGTTCACGCGAGAATATTCCCGGCTGTTCGGCATGCCGCCTGGGCGCGACATGCGCGAGGCGAAGCGGCGGATTGAATCGGCGGCTTGATGAGTTCCCCACTGGCGACGGTTGACAGACTTTACATCCTCGACGGCGGCATTGCGCAGGTCTCGGACGGTTCGATCTATTCTCCGGGCGTCAATGTCGGCGTCCCCATGACGCTGAGCTGCAATGCCTATCTCGTCAGTCATCGTGGCGAATGGCTGATCTGGGATACGGGAATCGAGGATGCGCTATCGAAGCATCCGGAAGGACGCATCATCGCGCATGGCATACGCGGCGTCGTGCGTCGTCCCATCGCGGATCAATTGGACGAAATCGGGGTGAGGCCCCGTGACATCAGCACGATCCTGCTTTCCCACGCGCATTTCGATCATATCGGAAATGTCGATCTGTTCGAGAATGCAACATGGATCGCTCAGCGGGCTGAATTCGAGGCCATGTTCGGACCGGACCCTGAAGAATTCGGCTATTCGCTACAGCACTACAAAGCGTTGAAGGAGCGGCCTTACCAGATCGTCGATGGTGACCACGACGTATTCGGCGACGGCGCGGTGCGCATGATCTTCACGCCGGGCCATACCCTCGGGCATTGCTCGCTGATGGTGAGGCTACCGCGGCGCGGCGCCGTGCTGTTGAGCGGCGACGTCGCGCACAATCGCGAGAACCTCCGGCACATGCGCGTGCCGTCCTTCAATGCCGACCCGCAGGCAACGGTCGCATCCATGGCCAAAGTGGTCGAGCTGCTTCGCTCCGAGAATGCCGAGATCTGGATCAATCACGATACGGCTGAAAGCGACGAGCTGCCTCACGCGCCAGACTGGACCGTGTAAGCGCGCGTCACCGCGGCACGATCGCGGCACGATCGAGCGATTCCAGCGTCGAGGCATTGGCGCAGAAGCCGTGGTAGTTCTCCACGGCGGTGCCGTCGGCCAGCTCGCGATCGCACTGGCCCTTGTGGCTGCAAAGTGCGCACACCCGCTCCATGTCGCGCAGCAGCAGCGGATGCGCGCGGCCGAGCCCTTCGGCGCTGATGCCGAGCTGCTTAAGCATCTTCGGCAGCTCGTCGGCGGAGTGCTTGCCGTGACGGACCAGCTCCTCCAGATCGTCAGGCGCGATCCGCAAGTCTTGCGCGATCCGGTCGAAATCGGCCCGGTCGAGGTGCCGGATCTCGTTCAGCTCGCGGCGATGCTTCAGCCAGCTTGCAAAGGACTCGATGAGGTCCTGGACAATGGGATAAGGCCTGGTTGCGGTGCTCATGCGAAGCTCCATTCGAACGGCGGAATTGGAGCAAGACTAGGCACAATGGTGCAGCTGCGCGTTGCGCTGGATCAAACACAACTCTCGTGGCCCGGACGCGCTGCAGCGTGTCGGCGACGGGTGCAACGTGATCGCCTGTCAGGCGCAAATCCTTCCACATCGTCATGGCCGGGCTTGACCCGGCCATCCACGCCTTACCGGGTAGCGCGAAGAACGTGGATGCCCGGGACAAGCCCGGGCATGACGACCTTTTACGAAGTTTCTATGCGGTTTCCCCAGGGCACAGGGGAGAGTTACCCGAACCGCTCCGCCGCCCACGCATACAGGCTGCCCGGGATCGGCTTCTCGCCGCCGCGGCCCTTGGGCGAGATGTGCAGGCCGATGATGTCGCGGTCGGTGACGAGGCCGAGATAGCTTGAGGGATCGAAGAACAATTTTGGTTCGGCATGCACGGCGTAGAACGACTGCTTCGGCAAGGCGCGGTGCAGCTCGCCGGTGCGGCGCGCGAGCGCGGTGAGCGCTGCCGGCCCGAAGATCGCGACGCGGATGTCGGAGAGGCGGTTCGAGCCGCCGCGCAGGCGGCGCATCGCAAACGTGACGCGATGGCGCAACGACAGCCAATTCGGCGTCAGCTCCTCCTGCTCCATCAGCTCTTCGAAGGCGGCAACGATGCCGTGTTCGGGCGGAAGGTAAATCACGGAGTTGCCGAGCTGGCGTGGCCGCTCCCACGCGAAGTAGGGCTTTGCCGGATCGATCTCGACGGGCCTGAGCAGCAGCACGTCGGCGTCGAGCCAGAGGCCGAGGCCCTTCGCCATCAGCTTCATGCGGAAGAAGTCGCTGAACTGAAGCGTGGTCCAGTCGCGCCAGCTGCCGTCCGGCTGCGGCGGTCGCAATCGTTCGGAGAACGCATGCGGCAGGATCGCCTCGGCATCCGCATTCGCGATGCCTGCGGGCAGGCCGGGAATGGTGTCGAAGCTGTAGACCGTGACCTTGTGGCCGGCAGCCAGCTGCGAGCGCAGACAGGTCTGGCGCAGGGCATCCATTGGGCCGTGCCAGAAGGTGACGATGTCAGGCAACATGGGCGCAAGCTATAGAGGACAACGCTGGCAAAGAAAAAGCCCCGGCGCTGTCAGCACCGGGGCTCGAAACTCAGATCAACCTCAGGCCCAGGCGCGTTCGCGCTTGAGCTTGTCCTCATAGGTGTCGATCGAGGCCTTCTTCTCCATCGTCAGGCCGATGTCGTCGAGGCCGTTGATCAGGCAGTGCTTGCGGAACGGGTCGATCTCGAACTTGACCTTGCCGCCGTCGGGACCGCGGATCTCCTGGTTCGGCAGGTCGATCGTCAGCGTCGCGTTGGCGCCGCGCTCGGCGTCGTCGAACAGCTTGTCGAGGTCTTCCTGGGCAACGCGGATCGGCAGAATGCCGTTCTTGAAGCAGTTGTTGTAGAAGATGTCGCCGAACGAGGTCGAGATCACGCAGCGGATGCCGAAGTCGAGCAGCGCCCAGGGCGCGTGCTCGCGGCTCGAGCCGCAGCCGAAATTGTCGCCAGCGACCAGCACCTTCGCATTGCGATAGGCGGGTTGGTTCAGCACGAAATCCGGATTCTCGCTGCCGTCGTCCTTGTAGCGCTGCTCGGAGAAGAGCCCCTTGCCAAGGCCGGTGCGCTTGATGGTCTTGAGGTACTGCTTCGGAATGATCATGTCGGTGTCGACATTGATGATCTTCAGCGGCGCCGCGACGCCTTCCAGCGTGGTGAACTTGTCCATGGTTGCGCTTTCCCGGGATGGTCTAGGGAACCGGTATTTATCGCGATCGGGGCCCGAATCCTAGGCCGAATTCGGCAGGTCTCGTCTGTCTAACCGGGCTCTTGAGCCTCGATCGCGGCCATATCGTCGTCCGACAGGCCGAAATGATGGCCGATCTCGTGGATCAGGACGTGGCGGACGATATGGCCGAGGCTCTCGTCGTGCTCGGCCCAGTAATCCAGGATCGGCCGGCGGTAGAGCCAGACCATGTTCGGCAGCCGCGCCACGTCGCCGAAACTCTGCTGCGGCAGGCCGACGCCCTGGAACAGGCCGAGCAGGTCGAACTCGCTCTCGCATGCCATCTCGTCCAGGACCTCCTCGGTGGGGAAGTCGTCGACGCGGATGATCACGCCCTCGCACAGCCTACGAAACTCCGCCGGCAGGCGTTCGAACACTTCGTGCGCCATCGCTTCCATCTCGGCCAGCGAGGGCGCTTTCAATTCCGTCCACATGGGCTTCTCATAGCGTGGGTTTCGCGGCGATGCATCCGGCTTTATAAGCGCGGCGAGGTTGACGGGCGCCGTCAAAACGGGGAGCGTAGGGCCTCGAAGTGGACGTTCAAATGGGCGGAAAAATGCGAGCGAAAACAGCGCTGACGCTACTGTGCATGGGGTTGTTTTCGCAGTTTTGCGTTGGCGCGGAGGCCCAGACCGCGGCTCCCGGGATCAGGCTGGCCCAGGCAGCCTCGCGAGACGATCTCCCGGCTCCGCGCAAGCGGCCCCCGGCGCGCCTGCGCGTCACGCCCTATTACACTCCGGATGGCGTCTATCCGCGCTACAACCCGGGTCCCGATGCGGTCCGCGAGTGCAACGCCACCTATGTGCAGGAATATCGCCCCAGCGGCACGGTGATCGTGCCGCATATGAGCTGCTACTGGCGCCGGGGCTGATACGAACGCCGTGCCCGTCGCGCGCCTGAGGCGGAGGTCGTCATGACGAGATGGTTCGCGTTGGCGGTTGCCGTCGGGCTTGCCGCAGGCCTGCCTCACGCGTCCGCAGCGCACAGGGTGACGAAGCTGCCCGATGCGTCGGCCGGGCGCGCGGTGTTCGACGGGCGCCGACATGTGCGGTCCGACGTCCTGCGATACGCTCCGCGTCCTGATCCGCATTACTACGCGCGGCCTGTCTACTACCGCCCTTATGCTTACGGCGTGCCCGCACCGTTCGTGCTGGGCTTCGGGCCGTGGTGGTGACATCGCGACACGACACCGGACCCGTCGTTCATTCATGAGGCATTCACGTCGCTGTCCCTAATTTAATCTTGGGAGCGACCGCCAATGAACAGGGATGACGCGCGCCGGAAACGAGCGTCGCAACTCCGCTGTCCAGATTCAGGGAGAAGTCCATGCTGAGAATATTGGGTCTCAGGGCAAGCCCGATGCGCTTGCTCGGGATTGCGGCCGCCGCGACGCTGATGCTGTCGGCCGGGACCACGCGTCCTGCTGAAGCGATGACCCCGATCAATCCGACGGCGTTGCCGGCGGCAAAGGCCGCAAGCGACGACATGATCCCGGTTCGCCACGGTGGCGGCGGCGGACACGGCGGCGGCTTCCATGGCGGCGGCGGCTTCCATGGTGGAGGCGGCTTCCACGGCGGCGGAGGGCATATCGGTGGCTTCCGCAGCGGTGGTTTCCACGCGGGTGGCTTCCGCGCCGCGCCCGCCTTTCATGGCGGCGGCTATCGCTACGGCGGAGTTCGCCACTATGGCGGAGGCGGATTCCATCGCTACGGCATCTATCGCCCCGCCTATTACGGCCATCGCCATTTCCACCGGCGCTACTATGGCGGCTACTATCCCTATTACAGCCATCCGCGTCGCTGCCGGGTCATCTGGACCTATTACGGCCCGCGCCGCGTCTGCCGCTGGCATCGCTGGCACCATCCGTATCGCTATTGGTAAGCACGATCGAAATGAAAAGGGCGCCTCGACGGCGCCCTTTGTTTATCCGGTGGCTTAAAGCCAATCCTTCAGTTTCCACGTCGCCGACGTCCAGCGCGTGAGGTTCTCCAGCTTCCACTGCTTGAACATCGCCGGCGGCCAGCGGCTGAGCTTCGAGGCCTCCTCGACCTCGGGCCTGGCGATCATCCGCAGCGGTGCCGCGCGCCGCCGATGCTGGGGCGTCGCCGCGCTGATCAGATCGACATATTCAGGTTTGCCGGCCATGAGCTCGTGTCCTCGCGAAACCCTCGCGAGGACGCAGTGTCGGCGCTGCCGATTAACGGCGGTTTGCCGCGATCGCTCAAATTGCAGCGAGCAGCTTACCGCCACTCCCTGATGTCGACGAAGTGACCCGCGATCGCCGCGGCTGCCGCCATCGCCGGCGACACCAGATGGGTGCGGCCCTTGAAGCCCTGGCGGCCCTCGAAGTTGCGATTCGAGGTCGAGGCGCAGCGCTCTTCCGGAGCCAGCTTGTCGGGGTTCATCGCGAGGCACATCGAGCAACCGGGCTCGCGCCATTCGAAGCCGGCCTTGATGAAGATCTTGTCCAGACCTTCAGCCTCGGCCTGCTCCTTCACGAGGCCGGAGCCCGGCACGACCATGGCGTTGACGCCGCCTGCAACCTGCTTGCCTTCCGCGATCTTGGCGGCGGCGCGCAGATCCTCGATCCGGCCGTTGGTGCAGGAGCCGATGAAGATGCGGTCGAGCTTGATATCGGTGATCTTCGTTCCCGCGGTCAGGCCCATATATTTCAGCGCGCGGTGCTTCGACAGACGCTTGGCCTCGTCCGCGATCTTGTCGGGATCCGGCACGCTGCCGGTGACCGAGATGACGTCCTCAGGCGAAGTGCCCCAGGTCACGATCGGCGGCAGCTTTGCCGCATCGAGCCGCAGCTCGTGGTCGAAATGCGCGCCCTCGTCCGAGCGCAATTTCTCCCAGTAACGCATCGCGGCATCCCAATCCGCGCCCTTCGGCGCCTTCGGACGATCGCGCAGGAAGTCGAACGCCTTCTGATCCGGCGCGACCAGGCCGGCGCGCGCGCCACCTTCGATCGACATGTTGCAGACCGTCATGCGGCCTTCCATGCTGAGCGCGCGGATCGCATCGCCGGCGTATTCGAGCACGTAGCCGGTGCCGCCCGCGGTGCCGATCTCGCCGATGATCGCGAGGATGATGTCCTTGCCCGTCACGCCGTCCGGCAATTTGCCGTCGACGGTGACGCGCATGTTCTTCGCCTTCTTCTGGATCAGCGTCTGCGTCGCCAGCACATGTTCGACTTCCGACGTGCCGATGCCGTGCGCGAGCGCGCCGAATGCACCGTGCGTCGAGGTGTGGCTGTCACCGCAGACGATGGTGGTGCCGGGCAGCGTGAAGCCCTGCTCGGGGCCGATGACGTGGACGACGCCCTGACGCTTGTCGAACTCGTCGTAATATTCGATGCCGAATTCCTTGGCGTTGTCGGCCAGTGCCTTGATCTGCTCGATGCTTTCAGGGTCGGGGTTCGGCTTGGTGCGGTCGGTGGTCGGCACGTTGTGATCGACGACGGCCAGCGTCTTCTCCGGCGCGTGGACCTTGCGGCCCGTGGCGCGCAGGCCTTCGAACGCCTGCGGTGAAGTGACCTCGTGCACCAGATGGCGATCGATATAGAGCAGGCAGGTGCCGTCCTCGGCTTCGTGCACCAGATGGTCGTTCCAGATCTTGTCGTACAATGTGGTCGGCTTGGACATGAGCATCAGCTCCAGGAATGTTGTGTAGAGCGGGTTGCGCGGCTGGCGCGCGGGGCAACAAAATCGTCAGCGCAGCTTTTAGGCTGCGCGCGTAAGCTCTGACGTTGCCGAGGTCGCGAAGCGTCCGAAGAACCGGCCGGGCAGCCGCGAGCGATCGTCGATGACGACGCGCTTGACGGGCGAGGGGCTGGTCAAATCTGGAAACATTCCAAGAATATATAGCAGGCCGAATTGGAATCGCGAGGGCTTTGACGCGCACGGCTGACGCAACAAAAAAGCGCGGGGTTTGGCCCCGCGCTCTCGGTAACTCGCCTGTAAGGCGGAGCTTACTCGTTGACGGCAGCAGCCGGGCGGTCCTGCTTCTTCTCGACGATGCGGGCCGACTTGCCGCGAAGGTTGCGGAGATAATAGAGCTTGGCGCGACGCACCTTGCCGCGGCGCACCACCTTGATCGAGTCGATCATCGGCGACATCACCGGGAACACGCGCTCCACGCCTTCGCCGTACGAAATCTTGCGCACCGTGAAGCTCTCGTTGAGACCACCGCCGGAACGGCCGATGCAAACGCCTTCATAGGCCTGCACGCGGGTGCGGTCGCCTTCGACGACCTTCACGTTGACGATCACGGTATCGCCGGGACCGAATTCCGGAATCTCCTTGCTGGCGGAGAGCTTGTCGAATTGCTCTTTTTCGAGCTGTTGGATCAGGTTCATGGGTAAATCTCCATCGGCGCGCCCAGCCTTGGAAAACGGGGGCTGCGCGAAATTCGTTTATCCAGCCATTGCGGATGTGGCCGCTGCTATAAGGCAAGCCGGAGCGTTTGTCACCCGTCTGTCTTGTTTTTTGGCGTTTTTTGGCGTCCGGCCCGAATCGGGGCTTTGCTCGGAATTTGGGCCCACATATCCGGTCGCCGGGCCGCCGTCAGGGCCTCGGATTCAGCCCGCCGCCAGCTGGCGACCTTGGCATGGTCACCGGAGGTCAGAATCTCCGGAATGGGTGCCCCCTCGAACAGCTGCGGCCGGGTGTATTGAGGGTATTCGAGCAGGCCGTCGGAGAAGCTTTCCTCGGTTCCCGAGGCTTCCTTGCCCATCACGCCCGGCAGCAGCCGAACACAGGCGTCGATCAGGGCCAGGGCCGCGATTTCACCGCCGGAGAGCACGTAATCCCCGATCGAGACCTCCTCCAGGCCCCGCCCGTCGATCACGCGCTGGTCCACTCCCTCGAACCGTCCGCAGACGATCAGGGGACCCGGGCCCTTGGCCAGGTCCGTGACCCGGGCCTGGGTCAATGGCCGACCCCTCGGGCTCATCAGCAGTTTCGGCCGGTCCGGGCCGATCCCGGCGGCATCGATGGCAGCCGCCAGAACATCGGCCCGAAGCACCATGCCCGGTCCGCCGCCGGCCGGGGTGTCATCGACACTGCGATGGCGGTCGGTGGCCGAGGACCGGATGTCCCGCGCCTCCAGCTCCCAGAGCCCGCCAGCCAGCGCCCGGCCGGCCAGGCTCACGCCCAGCGGCCCCGGAAACATCTCCGGGAACAGCGTCAGCACCGTCGCGCACCAGGGTGAGGGATTGGTCATCGGATCTCAGTTATTGTCGTCCCGGACAAGCGGAGCGCAGATCCGGGACCCATAACCACCGCATTTCGTTTTGCGACGGCTGGAGCGATCAGCTTAGCTAAAAATTCTGGCCTGTGGTTATGGGTCCCGGCCCCCCGTGCGCAAGTTGCGCACTAGGCCGGGACGACCCAGGGCGGGATCCTCACCTTCGATCTCCTGCGGCAGCGCGATCACGACGCGGCCGCCGGCGATGTCGATCTCCGGCACCACTGCGTCTGTGAACGGCAGCAGCATCGTGGTGCCCTTGGGCGGCGCGATCTCGATGATGTCGCCGGCGCCGAAATTGTGGATCGCGAGCACGCGGCCGAGCGCATCGCCCGCCGTGGTGACGGCGGCGAGCCCGATCAGATCGGTGTGGTAATATTCGCCCTCGTCCGTCGCGGGCAGCTTTTCGCGCGCGACGTAGAGCTCGATGCCGTTGAGGCGCTCGGCCTCATCGCGGCTCGTGACGCCCTTGAACGTCGCAACCAGATGATCCTTGGCCGCGCGCGCCGTTGCGACCTCGAACTGGCGCTTGCCGTCCTTGGACGAGAGCAGACCGTAAGTCCGCACGGCAAATGGATCTTCGGTAAAGGTCCACAGTTTGACCGCGCCGCGCACACCATGCGCGGCGCCGATCCGCGCGACGCAGACCAGCGCCGGCATGATCTGGCCTTAACCCTTCGCGGCGGCTTCGGCCTGCGCCTTGCGCTCCTTGCGCGGCACGGCCTTCTCGGGGTTGTTGCGCATTTCGCGCTTCTTGACGCCGGCGGCGTCGAGGAAGCGGGACACGCGGTCGGACGGCTGCGCGCCCTTGGCGAGCCAGGCCTTCACCTTGTCCATGTCGAGCTTCAGACGGGTCTCGTTGTCCTTCGGCAGCAGCGGATTGAAATAGCCGAGACGCTCGATGAAGCGACCATCGCGGGGAAAGCGCGAATCGGCGACGACGACGTGATAGACGGGGCGCTTCTTGGTGCCTGCACGGGCGAGACGGATAACGACAGACATCTAAGTTCTCCTTCAAAGTACGTTTTGTTCGGTTGATTGGTATTCCGCGTTGCGCGAGACCGTTGCGATCTCCCGCGACGAATTCCTCATTTCTTCTTGCCCGGGAAACCGCCGAGGCCCGGCAGCATCGGCTTGCCGCTCAGCCCGGTCAGGCCCGGAACGTTCGGCAGACCCTGGCGCAGCCCGGGCGGCAAATCCTTCGGCAGGCTGGGCAGACCTTGTCCGCCGCCACCCTGCATCTTCTCCTGCAGCGCCTTCATCTCTTCCGGCGAAGGCGGCTTCATGCCGCCGCCAAAGCCCATCGCCTGCGCAATGCCGGCGAGCGGACCGCGCTTGCCCGAGCCCATGGCCTTCATCATATCGGCCATGTTCCGGTGCATCTTGAGCAGCTTGTTGACCTGCTCGACGCTCTGGCCGGAACCTGCGGCGATGCGCTTCTTGCGGCTGGCCTTGAGCAAATCGGGATGACGGCGCTCGTCGCGCGTCATGGAATCGATCACCGCGACCTGGCGCTTCAAGATCTTGTCGTCGATGCCGGCGGCCGCGATTTGGTTCTTCATCTTGGCGATGCCGGGCATCATGCCCATCAGCCCGCTGATGCCGCCCATATTGGCCATCTGCGACAGCTGCTCGCGCATGTCGTTGAGGTCGAACTGACCCTTGCGCATCCGCTCGGCGGTGCGTGCGGCCTTTTCGGCATCGATGTTGGCGGCAGCGCGTTCGACCAGCGACACCACGTCGCCCATGCCGAGGATGCGGCCGGCGATACGGTCGGGATGGAAATCCTCCAGCGCATCGGTCTTTTCACCGGTGCCGAGCAGCTTGATCGGCTTGCCTGTCACTGCACGCATCGACAGCGCGGCGCCGCCGCGGCCGTCGCCGTCGACGCGGGTCAGCACGATGCCGGTGAGGCCGACGCGCTCGTCGAAGGCGCGGGCGAGATTGACGGCGTCCTGGCCGGTGAGGCTGTCTGCCACCAGCAGCACTTCATGCGGATTGGCGGCGGCTTTGATCGCCGCTGCTTCGGCCATCATCTCTTCGTCGAGCGTGGTGCGGCCGGCGGTGTCGAGCAGCACGACGTCGTAGCCGCCGAGCTTGCCAGCCTCCAGCGCGCGCTTCGCGATCTGAGCCGGTTGCTGGCCGGCAACGATCGGCAGCGTCGGAATGTCGAGATCGCGGCCCAGGACGGCCAGCTGCTCCATCGCCGCGGGACGGTAGACGTCGAGCGAGGCCATCAGCACCTTGCGCTTGTCGCGCTGGACCATGCGACGGGCGAGCTTGGCGGTGGTGGTGGTTTTGCCGGAGCCTTGCAGACCGACCATCATGATCGGCACCGGCGGCACGGAATTGACGTCGATGGTCTGGCTTTCGGCGCCGAGCGTGTTGATCAGCTCGTCATGGACGATCTTGACCACCATCTGGCCTGGCGTCACCGACTTGACGACGGTGGCGCCGATCGCCTGCTCGCGGACCCGCTCGGTGAAGCTGCGCACCACTTCGAGCGCGACGTCGGCTTCCAGCAGCGCGCGGCGCACCTCGCGCATCGCGGCGTCGACGTCCTTTTCGGTCAGCGCACCGCGCCCCGTCAGACGATCGAGAATGCCGCCAAGCCGTTCCGACAGATTGTCGAACAATGCCGTTGTCCCTTGTCCTGCCTACGCAGGGTTGCCGTATTCACCGTCGTCATGCCCCGGCTTGACCGGGGCATCCAGTACGCCGCGGCGCGTCGGCTCTAGCCGACCCGCTTCCGGGATACTGGATCCCCCGCCTTCGCGGGGGATGACCACTCACTTGGGCGAGCGATCTTCCAAACACCTTTACGCCCGAGGGCGCATCGCGCTGTCGGGCGTTGGCCTCTGGCCTCTGGGGCCAGTGGGCGGGTCGAAAAGAAAGCCTTTCCGAGAAAGTGGCCGGGTTAAACGCCGCGGCCGCCCGAAAGTCAAGGAAAGTTAGGGTGGCCGGGGCCGCTTTGGAAGGCAAAGCCTTGAAAAGATGAACTTTCCGGCGGCGGGTTCCTTTTCCGCAGGCCCCGCCCATATAGCGGTGATGTCCTGCCCCTTCGACCATCCCTGAAGCCAGATCCGTGCCGATCACCCGCCGCCGCCTTTTCGGACTGCTCGTCAGTGCCAGCGCATTGGTCGGCGTGCCCTCTCTTTGGATGTCCCGCATGAAAACCTATGACGGCCCGGTCTCCGACCATTTCGACGGCCTGAACTTCTTCGATCCGGACGGCGCGCCGCCGAAATCGCTTCGTGAGGTCCTGCGCTGGCAATTCGGCGGCAAGCGGCAGCGCGCGACCTGGCCGGACTGGGCGCCGAGCCCTCATGCCGACACCCCGCCGGACCGCGTTGATGGCGACAAGGTGCGGCTGTCCTTCGTCGGCCACGCCAGCTGGCTGATCCAGACCGGCGGCCTCAACATCCTCGTCGATCCCGTCTGGTCGTTGCGGGTCTCGCCCGTCAGCTTCGCCGGGCCGAAGCGGCACAACGACCCCGGCATTGCCTTCGATCGTTTGCCGAAGATCGATATCGTGCTGGTCTCGCACGGCCATTACGATCATCTCGACATGGCGACGTTATCGCGGCTTGCCAAGAATTTTGCCCCGCGTGTGGTGACCCCGCTCGGCAATGACGTCACGATGCGCAGTACCGATGCGACGATCAAGGTGGAAGCGTTCGACTGGCACGATCGCGTCGAACTCGGCGGCGGCATCGCCGTGACGCTGGTGCCGACCCGGCACTGGTCGGCGCGCGGGATGTTCGATCGCAACAAGGCGCTATGGGCAAGTTTCGTGCTGGAGACGCCTGCGGGGAAAATCTACGTCGTCTGCGATTCCGGCTATGGCGATGGCGGGCATTTTCGCCGCGTCGCCGAGAAGCACGGGCCGTTACGCCTGGCGATCCTCCCGATCGGCGCTTACGAGCCACGCTGGTTCATGCGCGACCAGCACATGAACCCGGAAGACGCGGTGAAGGCGCTGGCGGATTGCGGCGCGCAGGAAGCACTCGGGCATCACCACGGCACGTTTCAGCTGACCGATGAAGCAATCGATGCGCCGGCGAAGGCGCTGGTCGGGGCGCTCGATGCCGCGAAGGTTCCGCAGGAGCGGTTCGTGGCAATGAAGCCTGGGCAGGTGGTGGAGATCTGACGTCTCCGTGCGATTTATCTCCGCTGTCGTCCCGGACAAGCGGAGCGCAGATCCGGGACCCATAGCCGCAGGGAGAAGTTTGGCGAAGATTCTGAGTTACCTGTGTCGCGTCACAACCACTCCCTGTGGTTATGGGTCCCGGCCTGCGCCGGGACGACACCGTTGTGGTGGCTGGCAGTGTGCCTCGTACGCCTAGGGCCCCGCCTTGATCGCCCAGCTCACATTCACCGTTACCGCCAGCGTTTCCTCGCCCGGCGCGACCGCGGCCTGCGGTGCGGCCATGGGAGCTGCGGCCATGCGTCCCTTGAACAGCGGCATCGGGGCGCCGCCTTCGGACACGCTGAGCGGCGCGCCGAGCGTGACGCCGGTGGCCTTGGCGTAGATCTCCGCTTTGCGGCGGGCGTCTGCGACAGCCTTCTCGCGGGCATCGTCGAGCAGTTTCGAGGCCTGCGTCACCTCGAAGGAGATGTTGCCGATGTCGTTGGCGCCGGCGCCGACCAGCGTGTCGATGATGGCGGCGACCTTGGTCACGTCGCGGATCTTCACGGTGACGCGGTTAGAGGCGCGGAAGCCGACCACCGGCGAGGCGCCGGTGGATTTGTTCTGGCCGTATTGCGGCTGCAGCGACAGCCGCGAGGTCTGGTAATCCTTCTCGTCAATGCCTGCGCCCTTCAGCGCCAGCAGCACCTTGCCCATCGCGGCGTTGTTGGCGTCGGAAGCTTCCTTCGCAGACTTGGCGTCGTTGGCGACGCCGGCGTCGATCTGCGCGAGATCAGGCGCGGCGGAGATCGTGGCTTCGCCGCTCACCGAAATCGCCGACGGAAAATCGTCGGCGAGCGCAGGCGTTGCCAGCAGCGCGGCGGCAAAGCAGGTGACAAGGGAGGTCGAAAGGATGGCAGGCTTTTTCATCGGTCTCACTTCAGCGGCACGAAAACATTGATCACGAGCTTGTCCTCGGCCGTCCTCAGGGGATCGGTGAGGTATTCCTCGATGAAGGTGTCCTTGGCTTCCAGCTTCTTGTCGTCGAGGTGATTGGTGATCGCCTCGTAGGTGTTGTCCATGTTGTCGTAGGAGCCGCGATGGACGAATTTCAGCGCCTTGCCCTCGGGCGATTTGCCGACGCTCATGTCCTTGGGCAGGTTCTTCGGGTCCTGCTCGACCGGGATCTCGGCAAGGAAGGTGAAGCCGGTATCGTCGGTCGAGGTGTAGACGATCATCGAATTGCCGGCGGGCTTGATGCCCTGCTTGTCCAGAAGCGTGTTCAGCGCCTTGAAGGCGTCGATCAGCGTGTCGAAGGCCGAGTCCCAATTGGCAGTGCCCTTGACCATCACGACCTTCTTGGGCTCGAGCGTGGTCTCCTGGCCGAAGGGATCGGCCGTCTGCACGGGAGCCGGCGTCGCGGCCGCAGCGGGCGGTGGGGCGGCGGGGCTGGGTGAGGCACTGGCAGCGGGCGAGGTTGCAGGGGACGTTGCAGGGCCTGGCGAGGCGCTTGCCGCAGGCGAGGGCGTGGCCACGGGTGCGGGTGAGGCACTTGCCGCGGGGGCGGGCGAAGCCGACGGGGCCGGCGAGGGGCTCGCTGATGCGGCCGGCGCCGGGCTCGGCGTTTGGGCCAGCGTGGCGGACAGACTAAACGACAAGGCGGCTGCCGGGATCAGCGCGGCCAAAGCGAGACGACGAAACCTGAACATTTTTATTCTCCCCAATAGCTTATCCGCCAAGGCCTTACGTCCCCGAAGCCTTAACCCGGCCGCATGTCCCGGATCGCGCGAATTTCGCCGTTCTAACACGCGAGCGCCGAATTCGTCCCATGACAGATGCGTCATGGCAGCGTCCTGGCTCTTGTCGGCAAATCACTGGCCAAGAGGGCCAAGGATCGCCATATAAGGCAGGCGAAATTCGGGAATTTTCATGAGCGCGCTGGCCAACCACGCATTTGCCAAGATGAACGGCATCGGCAACGAAATCGTCGTTGTCGATATGCGCGATTCCACCTCAAAGGTCACCCCGGATGATGCCCGTGCGGTGGCATCTGCTAAGGGCGGCGTGTCCTACGACCAGCTCATGGTGCTGCAGAAGCCGCGCTTCGACGGCACCGAAGCTTTCATCAGCATCTACAACAGTGACGGCTCCGAGGCAGGCGCCTGCGGCAACGGCATGCGCTGCGTCGTGCGCCGCATCTTCGAGAAGACCGGCCAGACCAATGCGACGTTCGAGACGGCCGCGGGCCTGCTCAATGCCTGGCAGGGTCCGGCGCCGGATCTTTATACGGTGGACATGGGCGCGCCAAAATTCGCCTGGCAAGACATTCCGCTCGACCAGGAATTCCGCGACACCCGCTACATCGAATTGCAGATCGGCCCGATCGACAATCCGATCCTGCATTCGCCCTCGGTGGTCAGCATGGGCAATCCGCATGCGATCTTCTGGGTCGATGACGTCAATGCCTACGACCTCGAGCGTTTCGGTCCGCTGCTGGAAAACCACCCGATCTTCCCCGAGCGCGCCAACATCACGCTCGCCCGTATCGTCGATCCCCAGCACATCACGATCCGCACCTGGGAGCGCGGCGCCGGCCTGACCAGGGCCTGCGGCTCGGCCGCATGTGCCACGGCGGTTGCGGCGGCGCGGCTGAAGCGCGCCGAGCGCAATGTCGAGATCACGCTGCCTGGCGGCAAGCTCGGGATCGAATGGCGCGAGCGCGACGATCACGTGCTGATGACGGGCACGGCGACCTTCGAATATGAAGGCAATTTCGATCCGGCGCTGTTCGCGCCGGTTGGGTAATGACCGTCGACATCGTCACCTTCGGCTGCCGCCTCAATGCCTTCGAGGCCGAGGTGATCCGCCGCGAGGCCGAGGGCGCGGGGCTCTCCGACACCATCGTCATCAACAGCTGCGCCGTCACCAACGAGGCGGTGGCGCAGGCGAGGCAGTCGATCCGCAAGCTGAAGCGCGAGCGGCCGGGAGCGCGCATCGTCGTCACCGGTTGCGCCGCGCAGACGCAAAGCGGCATGTTCGCCGGGATGGCCGAGGTCGATCGCGTCGTCGGCAATGACGACAAGATGCGGTCGTCCGCATGGCGCGAGGCGCGTGTGGCGTTCGATCTCGGTGCCAGCGAAAAAATCGCCGTCAGCGACATCATGGCGGTGAAGGAGATGGCGCCGCATCTCATCGACGGCTTTGCGAGCGGCCTGCCGCGCGTGTTCGTGCAGGTGCAGAACGGCTGCGACCATCGCTGCACCTTCTGCATCATTCCGTTCGGGCGCGGCAATTCGCGCTCGGTGCCGATGGGCGCAGTAGTCGATCAGGTGCGGGCATTGGTCGAGCGCGGCCATGCCGAGATCGTGCTGACCGGCGTCGACCTCACCAGTTACGGCTCGGACCTGCCGGGCGCGCCCAAGCTTGGCATGCTGACGAAGCAGATCTTGCGGCATGTGCCGGAGTTGAAGCGCCTGCGCATCTCCTCGATCGATTCGATCGAGGCAGACAGCGATCTCTTGGATGCAATCGCCGAGGACTCGCGGCTGATGCCGCATCTGCACCTGTCGCTGCAGTCCGGCGACGACATGATCTTGAAGCGCATGAAGCGGCGGCATACGCGTGGCGACGCAATCGCGTTCTGCGACCAGGTCCGTCGCCTGCGCCCGGATATCGCGCTGGGGGCCGACATCATTGCGGGCTTTCCGACCGAGACCGAGGCGATGTTCTCGCGTTCGCTCGATCTGGTCTGGGAATGCGGCCTGACGTTCCTCCACGTCTTCCCCTATTCGCCGCGTCCCGGCACGCCGGCCGCACGGATGCCGCAGGTCGCGGGCGGTGCAATCAAGGAGCGGGCGAAGCGGCTACGTGCGACCGGTGAGGCCGCGCTTCTGCGGCGGCTGCAAGCCGAGATCGGCGCCACGCGTGAGGTGCTGATCGAGAGCGACGGGCAGGGACGCACGGAGCATTATCTGCCGGTGGCGATTGCGGGCGAGCGTATGGGGAGTGTGGTGCCGGTCAGGATCGTCGACAATGATGGCGAGCGACTGACTGCTTAGCCTCGTTGCGGCGAGTGATGACGCGCTGTACCTCCAGCGTCGTCCCGGCGAAGGCCGGGACCCATACCGCGTGATCTATCGGTGATCCGCGGTGCTTGTCCCAACCAAGCAGAGTAACGGACCGTCGTTGCCAAACTTCTCCCTGTGGTTATGGGTCCCGGCCTTCGCCGGGACGACACCGAGGGTGGAGAAGCAGCGCGCCCCAAACAGCCTACAACGCCCGCACCTGCCAGAACCGCAGCGTCCGCCGCGCATTCTCCGGGGTCATGCGCGCGTAATGGCTTTGAGCCCTTGCGATATCGGCCGGCTTCATCGCGCCGGTCGCAAAGCGGCTCTGAAGCACGGCAGCGGTGGTTTCCCAGCTAAGCTGCGCCGCCTTGCACGGCACCAGCAGGCCGTCCTCGCGCAGGCTTTGCATCAGCGGGCGGATCACTTCGACGGTCGATCCCGACAATGCCGCCAATGCGGCCACCGCTTCTTCATAGCGCCGCTGCGTGGCGAAGCCGAGCAGCGTCGCCTCGCTGAGCTGGCCGGTCGCCTTGAGGCCTGCGACGGCGCGCTTGGCACCTTCGAAATCGCGGACACCCGACATCTCGCGCTCGACACCGACGGTGACGGCGGCGATCGCGGTCTGGATCTCCTCGAACAGATGCGGCGGCGCGCGCGACAACAGGCGGGTCCGCACGGCATCGCTTGCCGAGCGCAGCAATTGACGGCGCAGGTCCGACGGCAGATCGACGCGGACGCCGACGCTGACAGCGAGTTCGGGATCGGCCTCGGCCTGTCCGACGATAACGCCAAATCCGTTTCCGGACACGCGCGCGCCGGGATTGGCGGCGAGCCGCCGGCTGACGCTGGGATAGCGCCGCGCCAGCAATGCATCGGTGACGATCTCCTTCAGCCACCAGCGTCCTGCGACCGCGAGCAGATGCGGCTCGCCCTTGCTCGAGGCGATCTGCACCAGCGCGCCGTCGTCGAGGCGCGCGGATTCCTGCAGCACGGGACCGGCGATGCGGATCTCGTCATTGTTGGCGAGGCGGCGGATGACCGAGGGCGGCGCCTGCGCGATCGGCGCGAGCTGCGCGCTGATCTCGGCGAGCGCTACGCGCGCGCCCAGGTCGGCGATGGCCCGGAGCTCGATGGTGCCGATCAGGCGATCGAGCACGTCGTCGAACAGCGCGATCTGCTCGTCGTCGAAACTGCCGGCGGAGGACAGGAACAGGTCGGTGACGCGGCGGGCGGTCGCCAGGCCCTTTTCCGCCGAGCCTGTCCGAAGCGCGGACTCGACCTCGTCGATGATCGATAATTCGGCCGTGGACATGACGCGCAGCTCGTCCTGAGCAGATTGACGGAAGCTTGTTCTAAGCAACCGCTATCATTAGAGACGAGCACTGAACGTTTCGTAAACCATGCCCCAGGACCGAGCAGGCTCGGTCACTATTCTCCATTCCACCCGCAGGCGCGGAGCCGCTCGTGCATGTGGGGCGGGGCGGGCGCCACCACGCGGACCGGCTCCTTGTTCCGGGAGATCGGCACCACGATCTCGCGGGAATGCAGGTGCAGCTTCGGCTCGCCGAAGCGCGGGCCGTTGCCGTAAATGTTATCGCCAAAGATCGGCCAGCCGGTCGCGGACGAATGCACCCGCAATTGATGGGTCCGCCCAGTCACCGGTTCCATGGCGAGCCAGGTCAGGCCGTCGCCCCGGCCCATCACCTTCCAGTTGGTGATGGCCTTCTGGCCCTCGGGATCGGGCTTCTGCCACCAGCCGCGTTCGGCGTTCAGCCGGCCGAGCGGCATATCGATGGTGCCTTCGTCCTCAGTGGGGCCGCCCTCGACGATGGTCCAGTAGATCTTGCCGATCTTGCCATGCTTGAACAGCAGGCCGAGCGAGGCCGTCGCCTTGCGATGGCGGCCGAGCACGAGGCAACCGGAGGTGTCCTTGTCCAGCCGGTGGGCCAGCACCGGCGGCCGCGGCAAGCCGAAACGGAGCGCGTCGAAGGAGGTTTCCAGATTGGCGCCGCCCTTGGGTCCGCGATGCACCGGCAGGCCGGCCGGCTTGTCGATGACCAGCATCAATCCGTCGCGATGGAGCACGCGCGCCAGGATTTCCTCGGCGGTCAATTCGGGAACATCGAGCAATTGCAGGACTTTCGGTCAAGACTTTCGTTTGCGAGCCGGAACGGCTAACACACCGCCACCATGAACGATACCACCCCCGAGACCCCCAAGCTGAGCTGGTGGCGCCGCCTGTCCGACGGGCTGAAGCGCACCTCGTCCTCGCTCGGGACCGCGGTCGCCGACCTCGTCACCAAGCGCAAGCTCGACCGCGCCATGCTCGACGACATCGAGGACGTGCTGCTGCGCGCCGACCTCGGCACCTCGGTCGCGGTGCGGATCGCGGACGCCGTCGGCACGGGACGCTACGACAAGGCGATCTCGGCGGACGAGGTCAAGGACGTCGTCGCGACCGAGGTCGAGAAGGTGCTGGCGGCGGTGGCCAAGCCGCTCGAGATCGACGCCGGCAAGAAGCCGTTCGTCATCCTCGTGGTCGGCGTCAACGGCTCCGGCAAGACCACCACCATCGGGAAACTCTCGCAAAAATTCGCGTCCGAAGGCCGCAAGGTGATGCTGGCGGCCGGCGACACGTTTCGCGCAGCAGCGATCGAGCAGCTCAAGGTCTGGGGCGAGCGCACCAGGACGCCCGTCATATCAGGTGCGCAAGGCTCGGATTCGGCGAGCCTCGCCTTCAACGCGCTGACGGCCGCGAAGGAGCAGGCGATCGACGTGCTCCTGATCGACACCGCCGGGCGGCTTCAGAACAAGGCCGAGCTGATGAACGAGCTCGAAAAGGTCGTGCGCGTCATCCGCAAGGTGGACGCGACAGCGCCGCATGCGGTGCTGCTCGTGCTGGACGCCACCGTCGGCCAGAACGCGCTGTCGCAGGTCGAGGCCTTCCATCGCACCGCCGGGGTCACCGGTCTCGTGATGACGAAGCTCGACGGCACCGCCCGCGGCGGCATCTTGGTGGCGCTTGCCGAAAAATTCAAATTGCCGGTGCACTTCATCGGCGTCGGCGAAGGCGTCGACGATCTCGCGCCGTTCACCGCGCGCGATTTCGCCCGCGCCATCGCCGGAATCGAAAGCTGAAGAATGGACAAGACCCAGCCGCACCCGCTGTTCAAGCTTGCGACCGAGCTCGGCCCGCTGCTCGTGTTCTTCTTCGTGAATGCGAAGTTCAATCTGTTCGCGGCAACCGGCGCCTTCATGGTCGCGATCGTCGCGGCGATGATCGCCTCCTATGTGGTGACGCGCCACATTCCGATCATGGCGATCGTGACAGGCGTCATCGTGCTGGTGTTCGGCACGCTGACCTTGGTGCTGCACGACGAGACCTTCATCAAGCTCAAGCCGACCATCATCTACGCTTTATTCGCCGCGATCCTCGGCGGCGGCCTGTTGTTCGGCCGCTCCTTCATCGCGGTCATGTTCGACCAGATGTTCAATCTGACGCCGCAGGGCTGGCGCATCCTGACGCTGCGCTGGGCGCTGTTCTTCGCCGGCATGGCGGTGTTGAACGAGATCGTCTGGCGCACCCAGAGCACTGACTTCTGGGTGAACTTCAAGGTGTTCGGCGTCACGCCGATCACCATGATCTTCGCCATCGCCCAGATGCCGCTGACCAAGCGTTATCACCTCGAGCCGGCGTCGCTGGAAGCCAGCGAGGCCGAGGCGGGCGACGTGCGGAAGGGGTAAGAAGTGGTTGGAGTTATTCCGGGGCACGCGAAGCGTGAACCCGGAATCTCGAGATTCCCGGTTCGATGCTGTCGCATCGCCCCGGAATGACGGTGGCTATTTCAACGCCTTCTCCATCTGGGGCAACAACACCGTCCGCAGATTGTCCGGCGTGATCGGTCCCACCAGCTTGTAGACGATGGTGCCTTCGCGGCCGACGACGAAAGTCTCCGGCACGCCATAGACGCCCCATTCGATCGAGGCGCGGCCGTTGGCATCGACGCCGACGTGGCCGAACGGGTTGCCGTAGCGCCCCAGGAAGCGCCGCGCATTGTCGGCGGCATCCTTGTAGTTGATGCCGACGAGCTGGAAGCGCTTGTCTTTTGCCAATTCGGTCAGGAGCGGCGCCTCGTCGTGGCATGGCACGCACCAGGACGCCCAGACATTGACGAGGCTGACCTTGCCCTTGAACGCAGCGGGATCGAGGCCGGGGATCTGCGCGTTGTCGGCCTGCAATCCCTCGAGCGGCGGCAGCATGGTTTGCGGCGCGGGGCGTCCGATCAGCGCGGAAGGAATCCGCGAGGGATCGCCGCTGCCGAGCCGGAACCAGAACAGCAGCGCCAGGCCGATGAAGGCAATCAACGGCAGCACCATCAGGAAGGTGCGGCGCTGCGGCGGAGCTGAGGTCGATTGATCGCTCATGGCCGATCCGTCGCGCTACGGCCGGAGCGGCGGGTCACGCCGCTGCGCTCGAGCTCGCGCAGGCGCTGTGTCTGGCTGCGATAATCGAGCACGATCCAGCCGATCAGGAGCACGACCACGAGCGCGGCCGCGGCATAGGATGTCACGATGAAAGACGCGTAGGGGCCGAGCGACATGATCATGCAGCCCCAACTTCTTTTGACGTGCTGTCTTCACGCGAACTGATACCGACTTCTGAAAACGCCACACGGCTCGCCTGCATCATCTGCAGAGATCGCACGCGCCGGCGCAAAATTTCGTTGCGCATCGCCGCGATATGCAGCGTGACGAACAGCAGGGTGAATCCGACCGCCATCACCAGCAGCGGAATCAGGAACGATTTGTCGAGCGACGAGCCGCCCATCCGCATCACCGAGGCCGGCTGGTGCAGCGTGTTCCACCAATCGACCGAGAACTTGATGATGGGCAGGTTGATCGCGCCGACCAGGGTCAGCACGGCGGCGGCGCGCGCCGCGCGGGAGGGCTCGTCGACCGCGCGCCACAGCGCCATCAGGCCGAGATACATCAGGAACAGGATCAGCACCGAGGTCAGCCGCGCGTCCCATTCCCAATAGGTGCCCCACATCGGCCGGCCCCACAGCGAGCCCGTCAGCAGCGCAAGGAAGGTGAAGGCGGCGCCGATCGGCGCTGCCGCCTTGGCGGCGACGTCGGCGAGCGGATGCCGCCACACCAGCGTGCCCAGCGAAGCGATGCTCATCACGCCCCACACGAACATCGACAGCCAAGCATTGGGCACGTGGATGAACATGATCTTCACCGTCGCGCCCTGCTGATAGTCGTCGGGCGCGGTGGCGGACTGATAGAGCCCGATCGTGAGCAGGATGATTGTCGCAGCCGCAAGCCACGGCAAGAGCCGCCCCGTCAGCGCGAGGAACCGTGTCGGGTTGGCAAGGTCGATCAGTGTCATGGTATCCTGATAATCACAGGTAAGCGCTCACGCAATCAGCACGAAAGTCCGCAGCGAAAGTTGATCGGGGTCAAGGTCAATCCAGTCCATCTCAGTCCAGTCCATGCTTCAGGCTCGCCGCAGCCGCGAAGGGACCGATCACGAGGCTGACCAGCGACAGCGCGCAGAGGATCGAGAACGGCGCGCCGAAGGTCATGGGTCCGACGATCGCCGCCTGCGAGGCCGCGACGCCGAAAATCAGCACCGGGATCGACAGCGGCAGCACCAGGACCGCCATCAGCAGGCCGCCACGATGCAGCGTCACCGCCAGCGCCGCACCGATCATCCCGGTAAACGTCAGTGCCGGGGTGCCGGCGAGCAGCGTCAGCGCCACAGCGCCGGTTGCGACCATGTCGAGGTTGAGCAGCAGGCCGAGCACGGGGGTTGCGACGATCAGCGGCAGGCCCGCCGCCAGCCAATGCGCCAGCGCCTTTGCCGCGCAGGCGAGTTCCAGCGGCGTCCGACTCATCGTGATCAGGTCGAGCGAGCCGTCCTCGTGGTCGGCCATGAACAGCCGGTCCAGGGTCAGCAGGCTCGCCAGCAGCGCCCCCAGCCACAGGATCGCCGGCCCGAGCCGCGACAGCAGCGCCAGATCCGGCCCCACCGCAAAAGGCATCAGCACCACCACGGTCAGGAAGAACAGCACGCCAATCAACGCCCCGCCGCCAACGCGAAGCGCGATCCGGATGTCCCGGCGAATGAGGGCGGACAGGGCGGTCATGGGGGGCTCCCATTGTGCCTCAGGCACGGTGCGCTCCCTCCCCCGCTTGCGGGGGAGGGTTGGGGAGAGGGTGTCTCGACAACGAAGATTCCCCCAGAGGAGAGAACCCTCACCCGGCGCTGCGCGCCGACCTCTCCCGCAAGCGGGAGAGGCGAGGGCGCCCGCGGCGACGACTGCGTCCTGGGTGCGAGAGCGGCACCCGGCCGCTTGGAAAACTGATGGTCCACCGGAATCACGCCATCCCTCCGATCCGCAGCTCCCGCGAATCGATCCCGAGCGGGGCGTGGGTGGCAGCGACGATCAGGCCGCCGCGCGCCAAGTGCTCGCGCATCAATCCGGAAAACATGTCCTGTCCGGCGACATCCAGCGCCGTGGTCGGCTCGTCCAATAGCCAGACCGGCCGGCGGACGGTCAGCAGGCGGGCCAGCGAGAGCCGGCGGCGTTGGCCGGCGGACAGGAAGGCCGCTGGCAAATCGGCGGCATGGTCGAGCCCGACGGTGGCGAGGCTCTCGCCGGCCTCGAAACGCTCGCCGCCCAGAAAATCGGCCCAGAATGTCAGATTCTCCGCCACGCTCAGGGCCGGCTTCAGGGCGTCGCGATGGCCGAGATAGTGGCATTGCTCCGGCAAAGTCAGCTCGGCGTCGCCTCCGTCCAGCGCGATCGTGCCGCCCGCCGGAACGAGCAGGCCCGCGATCAGCCGCAGCAGCGACGTCTTGCCCGATCCGTTGCGGCCGACGACCGCCACGGCTTCGCCGGAGCCGGCCTCGAAATCGAGCCCGGAAAACACCTCGCGCCCGCCCCGCACGCAAATGACCCCGCGTCCGGAAAGCTGCATCTTGCCTCGTATCGATCCGCTCAAAGCCAGGCCTCAGGAAAACTTGGGGTAGCGCATGGGAATTTTTGGCTCGCGGATTGCCGCGGCGCGATTGTGGCTGTGGCGGCGCGGTTAGAAAGCTTCTATAAGCCCGGAACTACTTGATGCAGCAACTCAACCTGCCTCTGCAAGCGGCCCAGCCTGCTCCGCTGACGGTGTTAAAATACCCCTTGCCGGGTATAACTAACAATTGGGATTTCCTACATGACCTCGCTCGACAGCTTCAAATGCAAAAAGACCCTCAAGGTCGGCGCCAAGACCTATGTCTATTACAGCCTGCCCACGGCCGAGAAGAATGGTCTGAAGGGAATTTCGAAACTCCCCTACTCGATGAAGGTTTTGCTCGAGAACCTGCTCCGCAACGAGGACGGCCGCTCGGTCAAGAAGGCAGACATCGTCGCGGTGTCGAAGTGGCTGCGCAAGAAGTCGCTGGAGCATGAGATTGCCTTCCGCCCGGCGCGCGTGCTGATGCAGGACTTCACCGGCGTGCCCGCCGTGGTCGATCTCGCCGCGATGCGCAATGCGATGCAGAAGCTCGGCGGCGATGCCGAGAAGATCAATCCGCTGGTGCCGGTCGACCTCGTCATCGACCACTCCGTGATCGTGAACTTCTTCGGTGACAACAAGGCCTTCGGCAAGAACGTCACCGAGGAATACAAGCAGAACCAAGAGCGCTACGAGTTCCTGAAATGGGGCCAGAAGGCGTTCTCGAACTTCTCCGTCGTGCCGCCCGGCACCGGCATCTGCCACCAGGTCAATCTCGAATATCTCTCCCAGACGGTCTGGACCAAGAAGGAGAAGATGACGGTCGGCAAGAAGACCGGCACCTTCGAGGTCGCCTATCCCGACTCGCTGGTCGGCACCGATTCCCACACCACCATGGTCAACGGTCTCGCCGTACTCGGCTGGGGTGTCGGCGGCATCGAGGCGGAAGCCTGCATGCTCGGCCAGCCGCTGTCGATGCTGCTGCCCAACGTCGTCGGCTTCAAGCTGAAGGGCGCGATGAAGGAAGGCGTCACCGCGACCGACCTCGTGCTGACCGTGACGCAGATGCTGCGCAAGCTCGGCGTGGTCGGCAAGTTCGTCGAGTTCTTCGGCCCCGGCCTCGACCATCTCTCGGTCGCCGACAAGGCGACCATTGCCAACATGGCGCCCGAATATGGCGCGACCTGCGGCTTCTTCCCGGTCGATGCCGCCGCGCTCGATTATCTCAAGACCTCCGGCCGCGCCTCGGCGCGCGTCGCGCTGGTGCAGGCCTATGCGAAGGCGCAAGGGCTGTTCCGCACCGCCAAGTCGCCCGATCCGGTGTTCACGGAGACGCTGACGCTCGACCTCGGTGATGTCGTGCCGTCGATGGCCGGCCCGAAGCGCCCTGAGGGCCGCATTGCGCTGCCGTCCGTGGCCGAAGGCTTCTCGCTCGCCCTCGCCACCGAATACAAGAAGGCCGAGGAGCCGGCGAAGCGCTTTGCCGTGGACGGCAAGAACTTCGACATCGGCCATGGCGACGTCGTCATCGCCGCGATCACCTCCTGCACCAACACTTCGAACCCGAGCGTGCTGATCGGCGCCGGTCTGCTGGCGCGCAACGCCGCTGCGAAGGGCCTCAAGGCAAAGCCGTGGGTGAAGACCTCGCTCGCTCCGGGCAGCCAGGTGGTGGCGGCCTATCTCGCCGATTCCGGCCTGCAGGCCGATCTCGACAAGGTCGGCTTCAACCTGGTCGGCTTCGGCTGCACCACCTGCATCGGTAATTCCGGTCCGCTGCCCGAGGAGATCTCGAAGTCGATCAACGACAACGGCATCGTCGCGGCTGCCGTGCTCTCCGGTAACCGCAACTTCGAAGGCCGCGTCTCGCCGGACGTGCAGGCGAACTATCTGGCCTCGCCGCCGCTCGTGGTCGCCCACGCGCTCGCAGGCAGCGTCACCAAGAATCTCGCGGTCGAACCGCTCGGTGAAGGCAAGGACGGCAAGCCGGTCTACCTGAAGGACATCTGGCCGACGACGAAGGAGATCAACGCCTTCATGAAGAAGTTCGTGACCGCGGCGATCTTCAAGAAGAAATATGCCGACGTGTTCAAGGGCGACACCAATTGGCGCAAGATCAAGACGGTCGAAAGCGAGACCTATCGCTGGAACATGAGCTCGACCTATGTGCAGAACCCGCCCTATTTCGAAGGCATGAAGAAGGAGCCGGAGCCGGTCACCGACATCGTCGAGGCCCGCATCCTCGCCATGTTCGGCGACAAGATCACGACCGACCACATCTCGCCGGCCGGTTCGATCAAGCTCACCTCGCCCGCGGGCAAATATCTCAGCGAGCACCAGGTGCGTCCGGCCGACTTCAACCAGTACGGCACGCGGCGCGGCAACCACGAAGTCATGATGCGGGGCACCTTCGCCAACATCCGCATCAAGAACTTCATGCTGAAGGGCGCCGACGGCAATATTCCGGAAGGCGGCCTCACCAAGCACTGGCCCGACGGCGAGCAGATGTCGATTTACGACGCCGCGATGAAGTACCAGCAGGAGCAGGTGCCGCTGGTGGTGTTCGCCGGCGCCGAATACGGCAACGGCTCCTCGCGCGACTGGGCCGCGAAGGGCACGCGTCTGCTCGGCGTGCGCGCCGTGATCTGCCAGAGCTTCGAGCGCATCCACCGCTCCAACCTGGTCGGCATGGGTGTGCTGCCGCTGACCTTCGAGGACGGCACCTCCTGGTCGTCGCTCGGTCTGAAGGGCGACGAGAAGGTCACGCTGCGCGGCCTCGTCGGCGACCTCAAGCCGCGCCAGAAGCTGACCGCGGAGATCGTCTCCGGCGACGGTTCGCTGCAGCGCGTTTCGCTGCTCTGCCGCATCGATACGCTGGACGAGCTCGAATATTACCGCAACGGCGGCATCCTGCACTACGTGCTGCGCAAGCTCGCGGCGTAAGCGCGGATTTGTGAACGGTGGCTCACTGCGAAGTGAGTAGTAGGTTACACGAAGGCGGCCTATCACAGGCCGCCTTCGTGCGTTCGCGGTAGGCTTCAGATGGGCCCCGCCCTGCTGAGAAACCTCACGCTTTGGACGGTGTTTTGGCGGACGAATGTGCGAGGCCTGTAAGACTACGGTGACCATCCGGCGGTAAGATTTCCCTCTCACGAGCAATGGTGTGCGGCGTTCGACATGACAACAATGACGGCTTCTCATCTGGTTTCACGCTGGTCCGGCGCCCTCTGGTCGGGAGCTCTTGGTCTCTGTGCGATCGTCGCCGTCATTCGTCCTGCCGAGGCTGATCCCCGCGCCGTTGTCGAATTGTTTACCTCGCAGGGCTGCTCCTCCTGCCCGCCGGCCGACAAGATCATCGGCGACCTCTCCCGCGATCCCTCGATCATCGCGCTGAGCATGCCGATCGATTATTGGGACTATCTCGGCTGGAAGGACACATTGGCCGATTCGCGCTTCTCTGCACGGCAGCGTGCCTATTCGCGCATGCGCGGCGACCGCGAAGTCTACACGCCGCAGGTCGTGGTCAACGGCTCCACTCATGTCGTCGGCAGCGACCGCACCGGCATCGAAAGCGCGATCGGCAGGACCGACAAGGGCACGGGCGTGATGAGTGTGCCGGTGACAATGTCGCTCGCGGGCAAGCAGATCAACGTCTCGGTGGCCGCGAGCAAGGAGCCGACGGCGTCCCACGGCGAGGTCTGGATCTGCTCGATCGCGAAGTCGGTGCCGATCGCGATCAGCCGCGGCGAAAATCGCGGACAGCAGGTCATCTATCACAACGTGGTGCGCAACCTGCTCAAGGTCGGCGACTGGACCGGCCGTCCGGAAAGCTGGACGGTGCCGATCGAGAACCTCACGCGTGACGGCGTCGACGGTGCCGTGGTCTATGTCCAGGACGGCAGCCGGGAAAAGCCAGGCCCGATGCTGGGCGCGGCGTATACGTCGCTGCACTGACGCGCACACATCGAATCTTCCGACTCAAGCGCACTCTCAATCCTCATGGTGAGGAGGCGCGTCAGCGCCGTCTCGTCCCCGCTGATACAGCTCGGCCTCGATCCTTCGAGACGCCGCTTCGCGGCTCCTGAGGATGAGGAGAGAGAGTTTGTACTGAGATGGTGAGATATCCGTCGAGACAGCAACATCCCGACCCAAACAAAAAAGGACCAACTCGCGTTGGCCCTCCTTGTCGTGCGAACAGACCCGATCCTGACGGCCCCGGGGGGCTGGGGGCTGAGGAATCCGGAACCGAAAGGACCGGGTCAACGCACATCCTTCTTTTCGCAATGCAGGGCGGCAGTCGCTTGGCGGAAAAGCGGCGACACTATGATTCCTGCTAACGATCCCGTGACGGTTTGCCGCGATAGAGTTCCACCGGTGCGTGTGGGCGGATTGCTTCTGATTCGAGGGGCCTTGCAGTGGGGAACAGTTGGCGCGATCATGCAACTGTCATGATCCGCGGTTCCGGGGACGGTCTTCGCGGACGCGGTCATGCTGATGCGACAGGAGGCGGCCTATGAGTCTGTCGGAGGATGCCGATCCGAGCGAACAGCGCGCGGCGGCGCGCCCCGCCGCTTCAAATGCGCAGCTGAGCCGCGTGACGTTCAACCGGCTCGAGCTGCACCGTATTCTCAATCTCTACGGCCGGATGGTCGCGGACGGCGAGTGGCGCGACTACGCCATCGACTTCCTCAGGGATCGCGCCGTGTTCTCGGTCTTTCGCCGCGCCTCGGAAGTGCCGATCTATCGTATCGAAAAGGATCCGCGCCTCGCGCGCAAGCAGGGCATGTACAGCGTGATCTCGGCGACGGGTCTGATCCTGCGCCGCGGCCACGAGCTGGAGCGCGTGCTCCTGGTGATCGATCGCAAGTTGGCGGTGGTGTGAGCACCCCCGTCATTCCGGGGCGCGACGAAGTCGCGAACCCGGAATCTTGATATTGTTCGCCCACAACTTCTGGATTCCGGGTCGCGCTGCGCGCGCCCCGGAATAACGGTAGCCCCTACTTCCCCGGCACCGTACCCGCGCCCTCACCAAGATCCCGCTGCATCATCACCGTGTCGAGCCAGCGGCCGAATTTCAGCCCGACGCTGGGATGCGTGCCGATCATCTTGAAGCCGGCCCTGGTGTGCACGCCGATCGAACCCGCATTGGCGGAATCGCCGATCACCGCGATCATCTGGCGGAAGCCGCGCGCCTCGCATTCGACGATCAGCCGCTCCAGCAGGAGCGCCCCGATGCCGCGGCGGTGGAATGCTGGATCGAGATAGATCGAGTTCTCGACCGTGAAGCGGTAGGCCGGCCGCGGCCGGTAGGCGCCGGCATAGGCGTAACCGGCGACGCGCCCGTCGAGGATGGCGACGAAATAGGGATAGCCGCCGTCGATCAGCGTGCGGTAGCGGCGCGTCATCTCGGCGAGGTCGGGCGGCTCCAGCTCGAACGTCGCGGTGCCCTCGCGAACAGCCTGCTGGTAGATGGCGGTGATGGCGGGAAGGTCGGCCTCAAGAGTAGGCCTGATATCGGGTGCGGACATGGGCCAAGATTAGAGCCTTCCCGGGACGGCTGGAAGAGGCGAACGGCCTTCCCACGTCGTCATTGCGAGCGAAGCGAAGCAATTCAGAAATGCGTCCGTGGAGGGACTCTGGATTGCTTCGTCGCAAGAGCTCCTCGCAATGACGGTGGTTGAGGGAACATCACGGCCAAACAAAAACCCCGGCCTTTCGGCCGGGGCTGGTGTCGTTCGCTCTGGGCTGGCGCTTAGTCGCGCTGGCCGAGGAGCTGCAGGAGCAGCGTGAACAGGTTGATGAAGTTCAGGTACAGCGACAGCGCGCCGGTGATGGCCGCACGCTCTGCGATGTCACCCCCGGCCGAGGCGTAGCCGTAGATGTAGTCGTTCTTCAGCCGCTGGGTATCCCAGGCGGTGAGGCCCGCGAACACCAGCACGCCGACCACCGACACCACGAACTGCAGCACCGAGCTCGCCAGGAACAGGTTCACCAGGCTGGCGATGACGGTGCCGATCAGGCCCATGAACAGGAACGAACCCATTCCGCTCATGTCACGCTTGGTGGTGTAACCGTAGAGGCTGAGCGCGCCGAAGGTCGCCGCGGTGATGAAGAACACCCGCACGATCGAGGTGTGTGTGAACACCAGGAAGATCGAGGACAGCGAGATGCCCATCAGCGCCGCGAACACCCAGAACAGGATCTGGGCGGTCGAGGGAGCGAGACGGTTGATGCCTGCCGAGATCACGAACACCATGGCGAGCGGCGCGAGCATGAACAGCCACTTCAGGGGGCTGACGAACATCGCGTAGCCGAACGGCGTCAGGAACAGCTTGCCGACGCGGACGGCTTCCGGGGTCGGAACGTCAGTCACGGCGGCCATGTAGACGCCGAGCGCGGCAAGGCCGGTGATGGCCAGGCCGATGCTCATGTAGTTGTAGATGCGCAGCATGTAAGCGCGCAGGCCGGCATCGACCGTCGCGGCGTCAACACGCCCGGCGGCCCTGCCGAAAGGAGAAGCGTAATTGCGGTCTAGGTCCGACATGGTCGAATTCCCGTTGGTTGGTCCGGTCCGGCATGAGGGTCGCCATGCCGCCGGTTCGTCAAATTCTATCTCGGATACCGACGTCTGCCGACTAAATTTTGGCTAACAATCGGGACTCCGAACCCACTCGATATGTGGGAAACTAACACATCCGCTGCAACCTTCCACGCGCGGCTGAATGTCGCCCTCGCCCGCAATCCTGGCGAGCAGACGTGGTTAATCGCTGGAATCGTGCGATTTCGCTCCCGCGCAGCCGCCCGCTACCATTTGTCACAAATTCCGCAACACCGTGGCGGGCTTTTTGTTCAACGCCAGGAGCGTGCCGGCGAGCCCGAGCCCGACCGTGACGACCAAAGCAGCCGCGACCACGCCGGCTGCGCTGCCCCCCTGCCAGACGAAAGTGAGGGTCATCAGCCGGGTCACGATCATCCAGGCCGCGACGCTGCCGGCGAAAACGCCGAACACCGCGGTGGCGAGCCCGATCAGGAGGTATTCGAGCGCATAGGCGCCGAGCAGCCGCAGCCGGGTCGCGCCCAGGGTCTTGAGGATCACCGCATCGTAGACCCTGTGCCGATGGCCGGCGGCGAGCGCGCCGCCCAACACCAGGATCGCCGAGATCAGGGTCACCGCGCTGGCGCCGCGGATCGCCAGCGCAAGGTTGGTCACGACCGAGCCGACCGTCTCCATCACCTCGCGCACGCGCACGCTCGTCACCATCGGATAGGCGTCAGCGACCTCCTTGATGATCTTGCCGTCGCCGGCCGCATCGCCTCCGGCTTCCGTCAGCGTCGCGATGTGGGTGTGCGGGGCGCCCTTGAAGGCGTTCGGCGAGAACACCAGGACGAAATTGATGCCGAGGCCCTGCCAGTCGATGGTGCGCAGATTGCTGATCTTGGCGGGGATGTCGCGGCCGAGGATATTGACCACGACCTCGTCGCCGAGCTTGAGGCCGAGTCCGTCCGCGATCTTCTTCTCCATCGAAACCAGCGGCGGGCCGGAATAATCGGCGCTCCACCACTCGCCCTCGACCACCTTGGAGCCCTTCGGCAGATCGGCGGTATAGGTCAGGCCACGGTCGCTCTGCAGCACCCACTCGGAATCGGTGCTGGGCTTGAGCTCCTCGGCGCGGACGCCACGGGCTCCGACGATCCGCCCGCGCAGCATCGGCACGTCATCGACCTTCGCGCCAGGGGCGAGCTGGCGCAGATAGGAGTCGAACTGCTCGGCCTGCGTGCTCGGAATGTCGATGAAGAAGAACGATGGCGCGTGCTCGGGCAGCGCCGCCAGGAACTGCCGGCGCAGATTGCCGTCGATCTGGGTGATGGTGACGAGCACGGCGAGTCCGAGCCCGAGCGAGAGCACGACCGAGGGCGTCAGCGCGCCCGGCCGGTGAATGTTGGCGATCGCAAGTCGCAGCATCGGCCACCGCGTGCGCGGCAGTCGCCGTGCGATCGTCATCAGCAGGGCGGCAATGCCGCGCAGCAGCGCGAACACGACCACGGAGGAGGCCACGAACACCGCGGCGATGCGCTTGTCGAAGGAGAGCCCAATCACGACCGCGATGAGCAGCGCGATCACGACGGCCATGAAGACGAGATAGCTCCAGCGTGGCCGATGCCATTCGGAGCTGATGGTGTCGCGGAACAGCGCGGCCACCGGCACGTCGTGTACCCGCCCGAGCGGCCACAGGCCGAAGGCAAGCGCGGTGAGCAGCCCGTAGACGAACGACAGCGCAAGCTCGTCGGCATGCACCGCCGGCACCACCGGCAGCGGCAGCAGCTTGCCGAACAGGCCGACGATCGCGAAGGGCATGGCGGCGCCGAGCGCGAGCCCGATCAGCGACCCAATCGCGGCGAGCAGGAGAACCTGGGCGAGATAGATGCCGAACACGTCGCGCCCGGTGGCGCCGACCGCCTTGAAGGCCGCGATCACCTCGAGCTTGTGGTCGATATGGGCCTTGACGGCATTGGCGACGCCGACACCGCCGACCAGCAGCGCGGCGAGGCCGACCAGCGTCAGGAACTGCGTGAAGCGGTTGATGTTGCGCTCGAGCTGCGGCGAGGCATTGGAGCGGCTGCGGACCTCCCAGCCGGCCTGCGGCGCGGCGTTGCGCGAATCCGCAATGAAGGCGTCGGTGGCGCGCTCGCCGTTGGCGATCTCCGGCAGCTTCACCCGGTAGACCCAGCGCACCAGGCTGCCGGGCTGGACCAGCCCGGTGGCGCGCAGGCCCGCTTCGCTGATCAGGAAGCGCGGGCCGAAGCCGATGCCGCCGGCGAGCTTGTCGGGCTCGGCTTCGACGGCGCTGCGGATCTGGAACGTCGCAGCCCCGACGGTGACGCGATCGCCGGTCTTGAGCGATAGCCGCGTCAGCAGCGTCGGATCGGCGGCTGCGCCGAACGCGCCGTCGCGCTCCGCGAGCAGGTCGGACATCGGCAGCGGTGGCGCCAGCGTCAACTGGCCCAGCATCGGATAGGTGCCGTCGACCGCCTTCATCTCGACCAGCGCCAGCTTGCCCTCGGCCGAGCGCGCCATTCCGCGCAGAGTGGCGGCGCTCGAGACAGTGCCGCGCGAACGCAGGAAGGCGACTTCCTCCGGCTTCGCCTCGCGCTGAAACAAGACGAACGATACGTCGCCGCCGAGCAGCGTACGGCCCTCGCGGGCGAGGCCGTCGCTCAGGCTCGCCGACACCGAGCCGACACCGGCGATGGCCATCACGCCGAGCGCGATGCAGGCAATGAAGACGTAGAAGCCGCGCAGGCCGCCGCGCAATTCGCGCAGCGCGTAGCGCAGCGACAGCGCGACGCCGTTGGGCTTCGCGAACGGTTCGGCAGCAATGCTCATGCCGGCGCCGACTGCGTGTCGATGCGCCCGGAGCGCAGGCGGATCACGCGATCGCAGCGATGCGCGAGCGAGGAATCGTGCGTGACCAGCACCAGCGTCATGCCGCGCTCGGCATGCTTGCTGAACAGGAGGTCGACGATCTGTTGTCCGGTGGCTTCGTCGAGATTGCCGGTCGGCTCGTCGGCAACGAGGATCGCGGGATCGGGTGCCAGCGCGCGGGCCAACGCGACGCGCTGCTGCTCGCCGCCGGAGAGCTGCGTCGGATAATGATGCAGACGGTCGCCAAGGCCGACCGATTGCAGCTCCTCCGCCGCGCGCCTGGCGGCGTCGGGATTGCCTGCAAGCTCGAGCGGCACCGCGACGTTCTCCAGCGCGGTCATGGTCGGGATCAAATGGAAGGACTGGAAGACGATGCCGACCTGGCGGCCGCGGAAGCGGGCCAGCGCGTCCTCGTCGAGGGCATTGAAAGGCGTGCCGCTGACCACCACCTCTCCGCTATCAGGACGCTCCAGCCCCGCCATCACCATCAGCAGCGTGGATTTGCCCGAGCCTGACGGGCCGATCAGGCCGATCGTTTCGCTCCGGCCGACGCGCAAGCTGATATCCTTGAGAATGTGAACGCGTGCCGCGCCCGTACCCAATGACAGATTGACGTTGGAGATGGCGATGGTGTCCGCCGAACTGTCGGCGAGCGAAGAGGAAGAGATGCGAGTGTCCATGGTCCGGTCATATGGCAACTCCGCACGCGCGGTCGAGAGGCGTTACGGATTGTTCATGCACATAGCCGTGTTGATGTTCGCTTTGATGACGGTCGCAAATCCGGCATGGGCCGAGGCGGCGAAACCGATCAAGCTGGTGGTTCTCGGCGATTCCCTGAGCGCAGGCCTCGGCCTCCCGACCCAGGAGGCGTTCCCCGCAAAACTTCAAAAATCTTTACAAGACAAAGGGATAGAGGTCGGCATGACCAATGCCGGGGTGTCCGGCGACACCTCCTCGGGGGGCCGTGACCGGCTCGACTGGTCGGTCCCTGACGGAACCGACGGTGTGATCATCGAGCTCGGCGCCAACGATGCGCTGCGCGGCATCGATCCCGATTTGACGCGCGCTGCGCTCACCGAGATCGTCCAGCGTCTCAAGGCGCGCAAGATCGCGGTGATGCTGTGCGGCATGCTGGCGCCGCCGAACTACGGCGCGGACTATGCCGCGCGCTTCAATTCGATTTATCCGGATTTGGCGAAAAAATACGGCGTGCCGCTCTATCCGTTTTTTCTCGACGGTGTCGCGGCCGATGCCAAGCTCAACCAGGCCGACGGCATTCATCCGACCGCGCCCGGCGTCGACATCATCGTCAGGAATATCTTGCCCACGGTTGAGGCATTCCTTGGCACCATAGCTGAGCAACGGCGTTGAAAAGCAGGCAACGCTAACCGTAATTCCCAGGGTTTTACCGGAGTAAGGCGCGCGATGCTTCGCAGAGTCACACAACTGCGATAGGAATTGAGGTACCGGTGATTCGTCGCCGGCTCTAAAATTTGGATATGATCTTTCCCTGGATTATGCCCAAGCATCGGGAGTGCGAAACGATGCCGCGTTTGTTCACTGGTCTGGAAATTCCGGCCGAGATTGGCCAGTCGCTTTCCAATTTGCGGGGCGGCCTTCCCGGCGCCCGCTGGATCGATCCCGAAAATTACCACGTCACACTGCGCTTCATCGGCAATATCGACGGCATGTCCGCCAACGAAATCGCCTCGATGCTGTTTCGCGTTGACCGCAAGCCGTTCGAGGTGAAGGTGCAGGGCTTGCAGAGTTTCGGCGGACGCAAGCCGCGCGCGGTGGTCGCCACCATCGTGCCGAGCAAGCCGCTGATGGAATTGCAAGCCGAGCTCGAGCGCCTGATGCAGCGGATCGGCCTCGATCCTGAGGGTCGCAAGTTCATCCCGCATGTCACGCTGGCCCGGCTCCACGACGCCACCGACCGTGACGTCGCCGATTATCTGTCGCTGCGCGGCTATTTTCCCAGCAAGGCGTTCACGGCCGAACGTTTCGTGCTGTTCTCGTCCCGCGCCTCCACCGGCGGCGGCCCGTATGTGGTCGAGGACGCGTACGAGCTGTGTGAGTGAGCTTGGCTAACAAGCCGAGGCCCTGGCGCGTCGACCGGTAGCGTCTATCGCGCTCAGAGTGGCAATCCGTGTTTGTCATAGGCAACGATTTCGTCTGCCGTCTGGTCGGTTATCACCGGCAGTTCGCTCCAGCGTTGGCGGATCGCAGCCATATCGTCCAATAGAGCAGTCTTGCGGTGAGATTGTCGATACGGTTAAGCCGCTCCTCGATAGCTCGCTTCGTCGCGACCACAACGGTCTCGCCGGTGAGTTGCGCCAGCCTGCATGCGAGATGCTCGGTCTCGGGGTCTTCGATATCAAGAGCCATGTCAGGAGCCACAAAGTAGCCGCTTTACTTTACTGATATCTCAATCATCCGCCCACACCCACATGTATGAGGGTAAGCGCATACGCCCCTTGCGCCAATACGGAGTTGCAATTTCCGCTCATCTCTGGCGGTAAAGAGCATGCTCTCGACCCCCAGTTCCTCATTCCGCGAGGCCTATCAGGCCCAGATCGCGTCCGGCGCGATCGAGCCCGACGCTGCCCAGGCTGAAATCGCCGACGCCTATGCGGCGCTCGACCAGCGGCTCGCCGATTACAAGCCGGCGCGCAAGCAGGGCCTGCTCAGCCGCCTGTTCAGCAGCGACAAGGACGAGGCGCCGCACGGGCTCTACGTCCATGGCGAGGTCGGCCGCGGCAAGACCATGCTGATGGATCTGTTCTTCCAGCACTCGACCGTCGAGCACAAGCGGCGCGCGCATTTCCACGAATTCATGGCCGATGTGCACGAGCGCATCTACGATTATCGCCAGGGCATCGCGCGCGGCGAGATCGCCGACGGCGACGTCATCGCGCTGACCGCGCATGCGATCTTCGAGGAGAGTTGGCTGCTCTGTTTCGACGAATTCCACGTCACCGACATCGCGGACGCGATGATCCTCGGCCGCCTGTTCGCAAAGCTGCTGGAGCTCGGCACCGTGGTGGTGGCGACCTCCAACGTCGCGCCTGACGACCTCTACAAGGGCGGTCTGAATCGTTCGCTGTTCCTGCCCTTCATCAGGCAGATCACCGACCACATGGACGTGCTGCGGCTCGACGCGCGCACCGACTTCCGGCTGGAAAAGCTTCAGGGCGTGCCGATGTGGCTGACACCGGCAGACACCGAGGCGGACACCGCGCTCGACCGCGCCTGGTCGAAGATGTCAGGCAGCGCCAAATGCAAGTCGCGCGATATTTCGATCAAGGGCCGCATCCTGCACGTGCCGTGCTCGGCCCACGGCGTGGCGCGCTTCGCGTTCGCCGATCTATGCGAGAAGCCGCTCGGGGCATCCGACTATCTCAGGCTGGCGCACGACTATCACACCATCCTGGTCGACCATATTCCAGTGATGGACATCTCTCAGCGCAACGCCGCCAAGCGTTTCATCACGCTGATCGACACGCTCTATGACAATGCCGTGAAGCTGATGGCCTCGGCCGATGCCAACCCGATCTCGCTCTATCTTGCCAACGAAGGCAACGAGGCCAACGAGTTCAAGCGCACCGCCTCGCGCCTGATCGAAATGAGCTCGGAATCCTATCTGGCGCTGCCCCACGGCCGCAAGGATTCCACTGCCAGCGGCTCGACCAAAGGTTTGGTTGAGACTTAAAGGGTCTGGTGGAGACTTAAGTCCTATTTGCCAGCGCTGTCATTCCAGGCTCGGCGCTTCCCCAAGCCCCGGAATGACGAGCTTGCGCTTGAATACGCGGCAAGCCCGACAATTGGGCAACCCGTGACTTGAACGGGGGAGGCGAAAGGGATAACCACCCGTCTCAGTTTTCCCCTCCTTACGTGTCTAAAGGACAGGTTCACATGGCGCGCGACAAGATTGCTTTGATTGGCTCCGGTCAGATCGGCGGAACGCTGGCTCATCTCATCGGCCTGAAAGAGCTGGGCGACGTGGTGATGTTCGACATCGCCGAGGGCGTGCCGCAGGGCAAGGCGCTCGACATCGCACAGTCCTCGCCGGTCGACGGCTTTGACGCGCACTATACCGGCGCGAACTCCTACGAGGCGCTCGACAACGCAAAGGTCTGCATCGTCACCGCCGGCGTGCCGCGCAAGCCCGGCATGAGCCGCGACGACCTGCTCTCCATCAACCTCAAGGTCATGGAGCAGGTCGGCGCCGGCATCAAGAAATACGCCCCCGACGCTTTCGTCATCTGCATCACCAACCCGCTCGACGCGATGGTCTGGGCGCTGCAGAAGGCTAGCGGCCTGCCGCACAAGAAGGTCGTCGGCATGGCCGGCGTGCTGGATTCGTCGCGCTTCCGCTACTTCCTGGCCGACGAGTTCAACGTTTCGGTCGAAGACGTCACCGCCTTCGTGCTGGGCGGCCATGGCGACACCATGGTGCCGCTGGTAAAATACTCCACCGTCGCTGGCATCCCGCTGCCCGATCTCGTCAAGATGGGCTGGACCTCGCAGGCGCGCCTCGACGAGATCGTCGACCGCACCCGCAACGGCGGCGCCGAGATCGTCAATCTGCTCAAGACCGGCTCGGCCTTCTACGCGCCGGCGGCTTCCGCGATCGCGATGGCCGAGAGCTATCTGCGTGACAAGAAGCGCGTGCTGGCCTCGGCCGCCTACCTGAACGGCGAATACGGCGTGAAGGACATGTATGTCGGCGTGCCCGTCGTAATCGGCTCCAAGGGTGTCGAGCGCGTCGTCGAGATCGAGCTCGTCGGCAAGGACCGCGAAGCCTTCGACAAGTCGGTCGGCGCAGTGCAGGGTCTGGTTGACGCCTGCAAGAAGATCGCACCCGACCTTCTGGGCCGCTAAGGTCACAACATTCCGCCGAAGATCGAAAACCCGGTCTTCGGCGGTTTCACTTCCGGGCCCCCGCTGCAACTCTTGTTGAGGGTTGGCGGGTTCCGGATCGGCAGTCCAGAGATCGATGTCAGAGAATCCGGGTTGCAGTTACTGTGGTATATGGTATGCCAGCCACAAGACTGAGGTGGGCCTACGAGGTCACCGCCCGCGGGTTCAGGGAGCGACTAAATGAATATCCATGAATATCAGGCCAAAGCGCTGCTGAACGAGTTCGGTGTCGCGATCTCCAAGGGCGTTCCGGTCCTGAAGGCGGCCGATGCGGACGCGGCGGCAAAGGCTCTCCCGGGCCCGGTCTGGGTCGTGAAGAGCCAGATCCACGCCGGCGGCCGCGGCAAGGGCAAGTTCAAGGAAGCCTCGGCCGGCGACAAGGGCGGTGTGCGCATCGCCAAGTCGGCCGCGGAGGTTTCCGAATTCGCCAAGCAGATGCTCGGTGCCACGCTCGTCACCATCCAGACCGGCCCCGCCGGCAAGCAGGTCAACCGCCTTTACATCGAGGACGGCTCCGACATCGACAAGGAATTTTACCTCTCGCTTCTGGTCGACCGCGAGACCTCCCGCGTCTCCTTCGTGGTGTCGACCGAGGGCGGCGTCAACATCGAGGACGTCGCGCACAACACGCCTGAGAAGATCGTGACCTTCTCGATCGATCCCGCAACCGGCATCATGGGCCATCACGGCCGCACCGTCGCGAACGCGCTGAAACTCTCCGGCGATCTCGCCAAGCAGGCCGAGAAGCTCACCGCGCAGCTCTACGCGGCGTTCGTCGCCAAGGACATGTCGATGCTGGAGATCAACCCGCTGGTCGTGACCAAGCAGGGTCAGCTCCGCGTGCTCGACGCCAAGGTGTCGTTCGACGACAACGCCCTGTTCCGTCACCCCGAGGTGCTCGCGCTGCGCGACGAGACCGAGGAAGACGCCAAGGAAATCGAGGCGTCGAAATACGACCTCAACTACGTCACCCTCGACGGCAATATCGGCTGCATGGTCAACGGCGCCGGCCTCGCGATGGCGACGATGGACATCATCAAGCTCTACGGCATGGCGCCGGCGAACTTCCTCGACGTCGGCGGCAGCGCCAGCAAGGAAAAGGTCGCGGCCGCCTTCAAGATCATCACCGCGGATCCCAACGTGAAGGGCATTCTGGTCAACATCTTCGGTGGCATCATGAAGTGCGACGTGATCGCCGAGGGCGTCACCGCCGCCGTGCGCGAGGTCGGCCTCAGCGTGCCGCTGGTGGTTCGCCTCGAAGGCACCAATGTCGAGCTGGGCAAGAAGATCATCCGTGAGTCCGGCCTGAACGTGGTGCCGGCCGACAATCTCGACGACGCCGCGCAGAAGATCGTGAAGGCTGTCAAGGGAGGCTGAGGCCATGACCCAGGACCATCTCGCTGCATCATCCCCGCTGCCGGAGCACGCGCGTCTTGCAGCGTTCGCCGGTGAATGGAATGGCGAAGAGGTGGTCTTTCCGTCGCGGTGGACGGAGGGCGGAACGGCGACTTCTCGCGTCGTGGCCCACATGGATCTCAATGGCTTCTATCTGATCCAGGACTCGGTCCAGAACCGCGACGGCAAGCAGAGCTTCGCCACCCACGGCATCTTCACCTTCGACCGCGAAGACCGGACCTACAAATTGTTCTGGTACGACTCGCTCGGCTACACGCCGCCCTCGCCCGCCTCCGGCGGGTGGGTCGGCAAGACCCTGACGCTGGTGCGCGGCTCGCTCCGCGGCAATGCGCGCCACGTCTATGAAATCATCGACGACGATTCCTATTCGTTGAAGATCCAGTTCTCGCCGGACGCGGAAGGCTGGGCCGACGTGCTCACCGGCGTCTACCGCCGCATCCACTGACCTCTCACTCGTTAGTTTCGCGAAAGCAGACCTCATGTCCATCCTGATCGACAAGAACACCAAGGTCATCTGCCAGGGCTTTACCGGCAAGAACGGCACCTTCCATTCGGAGGCCGCGATTGCCTATGGCACCAAGATGGTCGGCGGCACTTCGCCCGGCAAAGGCGGCGCGACGCATCTGGGCCTGCCGGTGTTCGACACCGTGCGCGAGGCGCGTGAGAAGACCGGTGCCGATGCGTCGGTGATCTACGTGCCGCCGCCGGGCGCGGCCGATGCGATCTGCGAAGCCATCGATGCCGAGATCCCGCTGATCGTCTGCATCACCGAAGGTATCCCGGTCATCGACATGGTCAGGGTGAAGCGTTCGCTGGCCGGCTCCAAGTCGCGCCTGATCGGGCCGAACTGCCCGGGCGTCATGACTGCCGGCGAGTGCAAGATCGGCATCATGCCGGCCAACATCTTCAAGACCGGCAGCGTCGGCATCGTTTCCCGCTCCGGCACCCTGACCTACGAAGCCGTGTTCCAGACCACCCAGGAAGGCCTCGGCCAGACCACCGCAGTCGGCATCGGCGGCGATCCGGTCAAGGGAACCGAGTTTATCGACGTGCTGGAAATGCTGCTCGGCGACCCCAAAACCGAATCGATCATCATGATCGGCGAGATCGGCGGTTCCGCCGAGGAGGACGCCGCCCAGTTCCTCAAGGACGAGGCCAAGCGTGGCCGCAAGAAGCCGATGGTCGGTTTCATTGCCGGTGTCACGGCCCCTCCCGGCCGCCGCATGGGCCATGCCGGTGCGATCATTTCGGGCGGCAAGGGTGACGCCGGTTCCAAGACCGACGCGATGAAATCGGCAGGAATTACAGTGTCTCCGTCTCCCGCCCGGCTCGGGCACACGCTTGCCGAAAAATTGAAGGCCCGATTCACACCTTCGTAATTTTCCGGGCGAAGTTTCGCAGCAAATAGGGTAAATGGTGCCTGTCGCGCTGGTCCTCTGCCGGGGAGCCCAGCGCCAGCGCCGTTTGTTATGCGCGAACCGAAATCGCCAGGAACTCAAGTATGTCTCGCCAAGACGCGAACGCAGCCTTTGCCCTCTCCTCCTTTTTGCAGGGCACCAACGCCACCTACATCGACGAAATCTACGCCCGCTACGAGAAGGACCCGTCCTCGGTGGATGCCGAGTGGCAGGAATTCTTCAAGAGCCTCAACGACCAGCCGGGTGACATCAGCAAGAACGCCCAAGGCCCGTCCTGGGAGCGCGCCAACTGGCCGCTGACCCCGCAGGACGATCTGACCTCCGCGCTCGACGGCAATTGGGCGGAAGTCGAGAAGACGGTCGGAGCCAAGATCGCGGCCAAGGCGCAGGCCAAGAGCGGTGACAAGGCCGGCGCCCTCTCCTCCGCCGACCTGCTCCAGGCCACCCGTGACTCGGTCCGGGCGCTAATGCTGATCCGGTCCTACCGCATGCGCGGGCACTTCCATGCCAAGCTCGATCCGCTCGGCATCGAAGCCCAGCGCAATCGCGAAGAGCTTGATCCGCGGACCTACGGCTTCAGCGAAGCCGATTTCGACCGCAAGATATTCCTCGACCATGTGCTCGGTCTCGAATACGCCAGCTTGCGCGAAATCACCGCGATCTGCGAGCGCACCTACTGCCAGACGCTCGGCGTCGAGTTCATGCACATCACCAACGCTGCGCAGAAGGCGTGGATCCAGGAGCGGATCGAGGGGCCGGACAAGGAAATCTCGTTCACCCGCGAAGGCCGCCGCGCCATCCTGATGAAGCTGGTCGAAGCCGAAGGTTTCGAGAAATTCTGCGACACCAAGTTTACCGGCACCAAGCGCTTCGGCCTTGATGGCGCCGAGTCACTGATCCCCGCGCTCGAGCAGATCATCAAGCGCGGCGGCAATCTCGGCGTGAAGGAAGTCGTGCTGGGCATGCCGCATCGCGGCCGCCTCAACGTATTGACCCAGGTGATGGGCAAGCCGCATCGCGCGCTGTTCCACGAGTTCAAGGGCGGTTCGGCCAATCCTGATGCGGTCGAAGGCTCGGGCGACGTCAAATATCACCTCGGCGCGTCCTCTGATCGCGAGTTCGACGGCAACCGCATCCATCTGTCGCTGACCGCCAACCCCTCGCATCTCGAGATCGTCGATCCCGTGGTGCTCGGAAAAGTCCGCGCCAAGCAGGACCAGCACGGCGATCCGCCGGATATGCGCATCTCGGTGATGCCGCTGCTGATGCATGGCGACGCCGCATTTGCCGGCCAGGGCGTGGTCGCCGAATGTTTCGGCCTGTCGGACCTGAAGGGCTACCGCACCGGCGGCTCCGTCCACTTCATCGTCAACAACCAGATCGGCTTCACCACCTATCCGCGTTATTCCCGTTCGTCGCCTTACCCGTCCGACGTGGCGAAGATGATCGACGCGCCGATCTTCCACGTCAACGGCGACGATCCGGAAGCCGTCGTGTTCGCGGCCAAGGTCGCGACCGAGTTTAGGCAGAAATTCCACAAGCCCGTCGTCATCGACATGTTCTGTTACCGCAGGCATGGCCATAACGAGGGCGACGAGCCGGCTTTCACCCAGCCGGTGATGTACAAGAAGATCGCGGCCCATCCGTCGACGCTCGAGCTCTATGCCCGCCGCCTCATCAGCGAAGGCGTGTTGACCGAGGGCGAGGTCGACAAGGCCAAGGCGGACTGGCGCGCGCGGCTCGATGCCGAGCTCGAAGCCGGCTCCGGCTACAAGCCCAACAAGGCCGACTGGCTCGACGGCAAATGGGCCGGCTTCAAGATCGCGGATCAGGAAGAAGACGCGCGGCGTGGCGTCACCGGCGTCGACATCGCGGCACTGAAGGACATCGGCCGCAAGATCACCAAGGTGCCGGACGGTTTCCGCGTCCACCGCACCATCCAGCGCTTCCTCGAAAACCGCGCCAAGGCGATCGACGGCGGCACGGGCATCGACTGGGCGACCGGCGAGGCGCTGGCGTTCTGCACGCTGCTCAACGAGAACCACCATGTCCGCCTGTCCGGACAGGATTCGGAGCGCGGCACCTTCTCGCAGCGCCACTCGGTCCTGATCGACCAGGAAGACGAGAGCCGCTACACGCCGTTCAACCATCTCGGTCACGAGCAGGGCCATTACGAGGTCATCAACTCGCTGCTGTCTGAAGAAGCCGTGCTCGGCTTCGAATACGGCTATTCGCTTGCCGAGCCGAACACGTTGACCCTGTGGGAAGCGCAGTTCGGCGACTTCGCCAACGGCGCGCAGGTCGTGTTCGACCAGTTCATCTCCTCGGGTGAACGCAAATGGCTGCGCATGTCCGGTCTCGTCTGCCTCCTGCCGCACGGCTATGAAGGCCAGGGACCGGAACATTCCTCGGCGCGTCTGGAGCGTTATCTCCAGATGTGCGCGGAAGACAACATGCAGGTGGTCTATCCGACCACGCCGGCGAACTATTTCCACGTGTTGCGCCGCCAGCTCCATCGCGAGATCCGCAAGCCGCTGATCGTGATGACGCCGAAGTCGCTGCTGCGTCACAAGCGGGCGGTGTCGCGTCTCGAGGAGCTCGCGAAGGGAACCACCTTCCACCGCATCCTCTATGATGACGCCCAGATGCTGCCGAGCGAAGCGATCAAGCTCGTTCCCGACGAGAAGATCCGCCGCATCGTGCTCTGCTCGGGCAAGGTCTATTACGACCTCTACGAGGAGCGCGAGAAGCGCGGGATGGACGACATCTACCTGATGCGCGTCGAGCAGCTCTATCCGGTGCCGCTCAAGGCGCTGGTGGCCGAGCTGTCGCGCTTCAAGAAGGCCGAAGTGGTGTGGTGCCAGGAAGAGCCGCGCAACATGGGTGCCTGGCACTTCATCGAGCCCTATCTGGAATGGGTGCTGAACCAGGTGAACGGTGTGAGCCGGCGTCCGCGTTATGTCGGTCGCGCCGCCTCCGCCGCGACCGCCACGGGTCTGATGTCGAAGCATCAGGCGCAGTTGAAGGCGTTCCTGGACGAAGCATTGAGCTGAGACGTTTTTTAGAACGCTGTCATCGCCCGCGAAGGCGGGCGATCCAGTACGCCGTGACGGCCGTGATGACCACGAACGCCGCGGAGTACTGGATGCCCCGCCTTCGCGGGGCATGACACCTGTGAAATTCATGACCGCATTGGCGATCTCCTTAAGGAAAAGACCATGACTGAAATTCGTGTGCCGACCCTCGGCGAATCCGTCACCGAGGCCACCATCGGCCGCTGGTTCAAGAAGGCCGGCGATCCCGTCGCCGTCGACGAGCCCTTGGTGGAGCTCGAGACCGACAAGGTCACCATCGAAGTCCCGGCGCCCTCCGCCGGCACGCTGAGCGAGATCATCGCTGCCGATGGTGCCACCGTCGCGGTCGGCGCGCTGCTGGGCCAGATTACCGAAGGCGCCGCCGGCGCTGCCAAGCCGGCCGCTGCGCCCGCAAAGCCCGCGGCTGCCGCTCCTGCTGCCGCCGCTGCGGCTGCTCCCTCCGCGTCGAAAGCACCGCCGGCCGACGCGCCGCTCGCTCCCTCCGTGCGCAAGCTCTCGGCCGAAACCGGCATTGACGCCTCGACCGTTCCCGGCTCCGGCAAGGACGGCCGCGTCACCAAGGGCGACATGCTCGCCGCGATCGAGCGTGCGGCCTCGGCGCCGACCCCGGTCAACCAGCCCGCCGCTGCGGTCCAGGTCCGCGCACCGTCGCCGGCCGATGACGCCGCCCGCGAAGAGCGCGTCAAGATGACCCGGCTGCGCCAGACCATCGCGCGCCGCCTCAAGGACGTGCAGAACACCGCCGCGATGCTCACGACCTTCAACGAGGTCGACATGACCAACGTCATGGCGTTGCGCGCCCACTACAAGGATGCGTTCGAGAAGAAGCATGGCTCGAAGCTCGGCTTCATGGGCTTCTTCACCAAGGCCGTCGTGCAGGGGCTGAAGGACATCCCGGCCGTCAACGCCGAGATCGACGGCACCGATCTGATCTACAAGAACTACTATCACATCGGCGTCGCCGTCGGCACCGACAAGGGCCTCGTCGTGCCCGTGGTGCGCGACTGCGACAACAAGTCGATCGCCGACATCGAGAAGGGCATCGCCGATTTCGGCCGCCGCGCCCGTGACGGCCAGCTCAAGATCGACGAGATGCAGGGCGGCACCTTCACCATCACCAACGGCGGCATCTACGGCTCGCTGATGTCGACCCCGATCCTGAACGCGCCGCAGTCCGGCATCCTCGGCATGCACAAGATCCAGGAGCGGCCGATGGTCGTCGGCGGCAAGATCGAGGTCCGCCCGATGATGTATCTGGCGCTGTCCTACGATCACCGCGTCATCGACGGCAAGGAAGCCGTGACCTTCCTTGTTCGCGTCAAGGAGAGCCTGGAAGATCCGGCGCGCCTGGTGCTCGATCTCTGATCGCTGATGCTCTGCGAGCGCCGTCGCCTTGCGCGACGGCGCGTGTCGAACCATGGAGGCGCGCGTGACGGATAAAGTCGTTGTCATCACCGGCGGCAGCCGCGGCATTGGCCGCGCGACTGCGATTGCTGCGGCCGCGCGCGGCTTCCGTGTCGTGGTCGGCTATGCCAGCAACAAGACGGCTGCCGACGAGGTCGTCGCGGAGATCGCGGCCAGCAACGGCAAGGCCATCGCGGTGAAATGCGACGTCGCCGAGGAAAGCGATATCCTCGCGCTGTTCAAGGCCGCGGACGCGTTCGGCACGCTCGGCGCACTCGTCAACAATGGCGGTATTGTCGGGACCAGCGGCGTGCGCGTCGACGAGATGTCGGCCGAGCGCATCCAGCGCGTGATGGCGGTCAACGTCACCGGCTCCATCCTCTGCGCGCGCGAAGCGGTGAAACGGATGTCGACCAGGCACGGCGGCCAGGGCGGCGTCATCGTCAATCTGTCATCGGTTGCCGCCAAGCTCGGCGCGCCGAACACCTATGTCGACTATGCCGCGTCCAAGGGCGCGATCGATTCGTTCACCATCGGCCTCGGCTATGAGGTTGCCGGCGAAGGCATTCGCGTCGCAGGCATCCGCCCCGGCCTGATCGATACCGAAATCCACGCCTCCGGCGGCGAGCCCGATCGGCACCACCGTCTCGCCCATATGGTGCCGATGAAGCGCGTCGGTACTGCCGATGAAGTCGCCAATGCCATCGTCTGGCTGATGTCGGACGATGCCTCCTACGTTACATCAGCCATTCTCGATGTGTCCGGCGGACGCTGACGCGCCGCGCGGACGCTGACACATCCCTCAACGCTAAACTTACGGGACTTTCTCTCATGGCATCCTACGATCTTGTCGTCATCGGCACCGGACCGGGCGGTTATGTCTGCGCGGTGCGTGCAGCGCAGCTCGGCATGAAAGTGGCCGTGGTCGAAAAGAACGCGACGCTTGGCGGCACCTGCCTCAATGTCGGCTGCATGCCGTCGAAGGCGCTGCTGCATGCCTCCGAAATGTTCGAGGAGGCGGGACATTCCTTCGCCAAGATGGGCGTCAGCGTCTCCTCGCCGAAGCTCGATCTTCCTGCGATGATGAACTTCAAGCAGCAGGGCATCGACGGCAACGTCAAGGGCGTCGAATTCCTGATGAAGAAGAACAAGATCGACGTGCTCAAGGGCGCCGGCAAGATTCTCGGCACCGGCAAGGTCGAAGTCTCCGCCGACGGCAAGTCGCAAGTCATCGAAACGAAGAGCATCGTGATCGCCACCGGCTCGGACATCGCGCGGCTCAAGGGCATCGAGATCGACGAGACCCGCATCGTGTCGTCGACCGGCGCGCTGTCGCTGGACAAGGTGCCCGGCAAGCTGCTGATCGTCGGCGCCGGTGTGATCGGCCTCGAGCTCGGCTCGGTCTGGCACCGTCTCGGTGCCGAAGTGGTCGTCGTCGAATTCCTCGACCGCATCCTGCCCGGCATGGACGGCGAGATTGCCAAGCAATTCCAGCGCATCCTGGAGAAGCAGGGCTTTACCTTCAAGCTGGGTGCCAAGGTCACGGGCGTGGACACCTCCGGCAAGACGCTGAAGGCGACGGTCGAGCCCGCCGCCGGCGGCGCTGCCGAGACGCTGGAAGCCGACGTCGTTCTCGTCTGTATCGGCCGTGTGCCGTACACGGATGGGCTGGGCCTGAAGGAAGCTGGCGTTGCGCTCGACAATCGCGGCCGCGTGCAGATCGATCCGCACTTCGCCACCAGCGTGAAGGGCGTCTATGCCATCGGCGACGTCGTCGCGGGCCCGATGCTCGCGCACAAGGCCGAGGATGAGGGCGTCGCGGTTGCCGAGATCATCGCCGGGCAGGCCGGCCACGTGAATTACGATGTTATCCCAGGCGTCGTGTATACCACGCCGGAAGTATCCTCCGTCGGCAAGACCGAGGAGGAGCTGAAGCAGGCCGGCGTGGCTTATACGGTCGGAAAGTTTCCCTTTACCGCCAACGGCCGCTCCAAGGTCAATCAGACCACTGACGGCTTTGTGAAGATTCTCGCAGATGCGAAGACCGATCGCGTGCTCGGCGTGCACATTATCGGTCGTGAAGCCGGCGAAATGATCCATGAGGCGTGCGTTCTCATGGAATTCGGCGGCAGTGCGGAGGATCTCGCGCGCACCTGCCACGCCCACCCGACGCGCTCGGAGGCCATCAAGGAAGCCGCGCTTGCAGTCGGCAAGCGGGCCATCCATATGTAGGTCGCGCCCAGCGCCGAATCGGGCGGGAAACACATGCTACGCCGCCTGCTTCAACCGCTCTGGGTCCTGCTTGCGATCATCTTCCTGATCGAAGCCTGGCTGTGGGACCATCTCGAACCGATCGTCGCGCGGGTTGTCGCAATCGTCCCGCTCGCCCGGTTCAAGCAATGGCTGTCGGACCGCGTCGATGCGCTGTCGCCGGCGATGACGCTGATCGTGTTCGCGGTGCCGATCGTTCCGCTGTTTCCGCTCAAGCTGGTCGGCCTGTGGCTGCTCACGCACGAATACTGGACCAGCGCGGTCTTCACCATCGTGTTCGCAAAGCTGCTCGGCGTCGGCGTCACCGCCTTCGTCTTCGACGTGACGCGCGACAAGCTGATGGAGATGGCCTGGTTCGAGCGGCTTTATGCTCTGGTGCTGAAGCTGCGTGCTAAGGCCGCCGAGTTGGTCGATCCAATCAAGCGGCGCATCCGCGAGCTGATCGCCGGCAACGGCGAAGGCTGGTCCTCCCGCACACTCCGCCTGATCCAGCGTTTTCGCAAGAGCGTGCACGAAGCGCGCTGAAGCCTCACCGCACACTCGCTGTCATCGCCCGGCTTGACCGGGCGATCCAGTATTCCAGAGACGGCAATGGATACGGAGAAGCCGCGGCGTACTGGATGCCCCCGGTCAAGCCGGGGCATGACACTGCTTGTGCGGCGTCAAACCACGCGTCTCGTTTTCGCTAATGCAAATGCAGCAGATGCGGCAACCACAGGCCGAGCCCGGTCATGACGAGCCCGCCGATCGTCAGCAGGCCAGCGACATAGGCGAGCGCGATCATGCCGGTGATGATGGTGGCTGAGGCCAGAACGATGCCGATCTGGAAGGCGGCGGACGCCAGTTCGAAGTGATGATATTTCGCAGTGGCCTCGTCGCGCTCATGCTCGGCGTGCTTGGCCTTTTCGGCCAGCTGCTCGGTGCCTTCGCCGGTCTCCGGCTCGGAGCGGTAGCGCTGCGCGGTCTTCTGCCAGTCCTCGATCTGCTTCTGCACCGCCACCTTGTTGGCCTCGTCGCTCGCCGCGCCGAGGATGAGCTTGCCCTGGTCCGCCATGCTCTGCACCATGGTGCGGCGGATGCTCTTGGCCTGGAAGAAGGCCCAGAGGTTGGAAGCCTCGACGTTCTTGCTGATCGATTCGGTCTGGGCGCCCTTGCCGAGCGTCTCGGAGATCGCCAGGAAAAGCGCCAGGACAGCGATCAGGAGCGCGATCTTCTTGTTCGAGCCGGACGCGTGTTCGGCGTGCTCGGCATGCTCCATGCTTTCATGTGCGCTCATAAGTCCCTCCTGGCTCGGTTCGCCACGATTGACCGAACCGCGGGCGCCGCGCAAGAGGCATGCGCGCCTGGAGGCTTGCTATGACAGCTTCATGTCAGCATCACCGCCGCGGATGCGCGCTGGCATAGACTTCCAGCAGACGCTCGGCATCAATGCCGGTATAGATCTGCGTGGTCGAGAGCGAGGCATGGCCGAGCAATTCCTGGATCGCGCGCAAATCGCCGCCGCGTGACAACAGATGCGTGGCGAAGGAATGCCGGAGCGCGTGCGGCGTGGCGCTGTCGGGCAGGCCGAGCGCGCCGCGCAGCCGCTCCATCGCGAGCTGGATGATACGCGGGCTCAACGGCCCGCCGCGCGCGCCGACGAAGATCGGGCCCTCGGCTGGCAGCGGATACGGGCACATCGCGACGTACTCCTGCACGAGCGCGAGTACGTTCTGCAGCACCGGCACCATGCGGGTCTTGTTGCCTTTGCCTGTGACGATCAGCACGTCGCCTTCTCCGGGACGCGGCACCTCGCGGCGCGTCAGCCCTAGCGCTTCGGAGATGCGCAGGCCCGAGCCGTAGAGGAGAGCCATCACCGCGGCGTCACGCGCCAAAATCCAGGTCTCGCGGTCCTCGTCGGCGCGCTCGTCGGCGTCCGCAAGACGTTTGGCGGAAGCCATCGGCAGCGGCTTTGGCAGGCTCTTTGCGACTTTCGGCGCGCGGATCGCCGAGAGCGCGCCGACCTTGCCCTTGCCTTCGCGCTCGAGGAAGCGGCCGAACGAACGCAGGCCCGCGAGCGCGCGCATCAGCGAGCGGCCGGCAATATCGTCGGCGCGGCGCATCGCCATGAAGGCCCTGACATCGGTGGCCTCCAGCGCGGCGAAACGCTTGAGCGTCACCCGCTCGCCCCAATGTCCGCAGAGAAAATCCAGGCACTGCCGCAAATCGCGGGCATAGGCTTCCAGCGTCTTCGGCGACAACCGCCGCTCCGCGCCGAGATGCGACAGCCAGCGCGTCATCTCCTGCGCGATATCAGGATCGGCGCTGGCGAGCTCGATTTGTGGGGCGGCCGCTTTGCTCATGCGCTCTGGACGTGGTGATTCCACTCAGTATATCGCATCACACTCGTTTATCGTTCGCTAAGGCGGCCTCCGGGCGCTAGCCTTGAAGCCCCAGGTTCCGATTCCCCCTCCATGGATCACACGTCGCGCAGCAACGCCGTCTCCGCCAACGCGACCCGCATGGTCGACGTGCTGGTGCCGGTCGCGCTCGACCAGACCTATTCCTACAAGGTGCCGCGCGGGATGGAGCTGAAGGCGGGCGATATTATCGGCGTGCCGCTCGGCCCGCGCGAGGTGCTCGCCGTGGTCTGGGCCGAAAACGCCAATCCGGATCCGCGCCTGCACAACCGCCTCAAGGAGGTCAGCGAAAAGCTCGACATCCCGCCGTTGAAGCCCGAGCTGCGTGCGGTCGTGGACTGGATCGCCAATTACACGCTGAGCCCGCGCGGCATGGTGCTGCGCATGTGCCTGCGGATGGGTGAGAACCTCGGCCCCGAGCGGGTGCGCGCCGGCGTGCGCCTGGTCGGCGATCCCCCGCGGCGGCTGACGCCGGCGCGGCAGCGCCTGATCGAGGTGCTGTCGGACCGGCTGCTGCACGGCAAATCCGAGGCGGCCAAGGAGGCCGGCGTCTCGGCCGGCGTGATCGACGGTCTCGTCGACGAAGGCACGCTCACGGTCGAGCCGATGCCGCCGCCTCCGCCGCCGCCGGCCCCCGATCCGGATTTCAGCCGGCCCGATTTTTCGCCGCTCCAGCGCGCCGGGGTCGATGCGATGCGCGCGCTCGCCGCCAACGGCAGCTTTCACGTCGCGCTGCTCGACGGTGTCACCGGCTCGGGCAAGACCGAGGTTTACTTCGAAGCCGTGGCCGAGGCGATCCGCCGCGGAAAACAGTCGCTGATCCTGATGCCGGAGATCGCGCTCACCGGCCAGTTTCTCGATCGCTTCGCGCAGCGGTTCGGCGTGCGTCCTCTGGAATGGCATTCCGAGCTGACGCCGCGTACCCGCGCGCGGAATTGGGCGGCGATCTCCGAAGGCAGCGCGCCGGTCGTGGTCGGCGCGCGCTCGGCGCTGTTTCTACCCTACGCCAATCTCGGCCTCATCGTGGTCGATGAAGAGCACGACCAGGCCTACAAGCAGGACGAGGGCGTGCATTATCACGCCCGCGACATGGCGGTGGTGCGCGCGCATCTCGCAAAGGTCCCGATCGTGCTGGCGTCGGCGACGCCGTCGGTCGAATCCGAGGTCAATGCGCGCAAGAACCGCTATCAGCGAATCGCGCTGCCGTCGCGCTTCGGCGGCCAGCACATGCCGCATATCGAGGCCATCGACATGCGCCGCGAGCCGCCGGCGCGCGGCCGCTTCATCTCGCCGCGGCTGGCCTCCGAGATCAGGACCGCGATCGAGCGGCGCGAGCAGGCGCTATTGTTCCTCAATCGCCGCGGCTATGCGCCGTTGACGCTGTGCCGCGCCTGCGGCCATCGCTTCGCCTGCACCATCTGCGATGCCTGGCTGGTCGATCACCGCTTCCGCCAGCGACTCGTCTGTCACCATTGCGGCTTCTCGATGCCGCGCCCGCAAACCTGTCCGCATTGCGCGGCGGAGGAATCGCTGGTCGCGGTCGGGCCCGGTGTCGAGCGCTTGCAGGAAGAGGCGGCCGCGCTATTCCCGGAAGCGCGCACCATGGTGCTGTCGAGCGATCTCATCACCTCGATCGAGACGATGCGCTCCGAGCTGAATGACATTGCGGAGGGCCGCGTCGACGTCATCATCGGTACCCAGCTCGTCGCCAAGGGCCACAATTTCCCGCGGCTCAATCTGGTCGGCGTGGTCGATGCGGATCTCGGCCTCTCCAATGGCGATCCGCGCGCCTCCGAGCGCACCTGGCAATTGCTCAACCAGGTGATCGGCCGCGCCGGGCGCGAGCAGGGCCGTGGCGTCGGCTATCTCCAGACCCACCAGCCCGATCATCCCGTGATGAAGGCGCTGATCGCCTGCGACCGCGAAGCCTTTTACGACAGCGAGATCGACTTGCGCGAACGCACGCTCTATCCGCCGTTCGGGCGACTCGCGAGCCTGATCATTTCCGCCGGCGACCGGCCGAGCGCCGAAGGCTTTGGCCGCCACCTCGTCGCGCTCGCGCCGCGCGACGAGCGCGTGGTGGTGCTGGGCCCGGCGGAAGCCCCGCTCGCGGTCATCAAGGGCCGCTACCGATTCCGCATCCTGGTGAAATCGGCGCGCGGCTTCGACCTGTCGGATTATCTGCGCAACTGGCTTGCCGTATGCCCGAAGCCGAAAGGCAATCAAAAGCTCGAAGTTGACGTCGATCCGCAGAGCTTTTTGTAGAGGCTGGGCCTGTAGCCCGGATGAAGCGAAGCGCAATCCGGGACATCTCGATCCGCGCGAAGACCCCCGGATTACGCTGCGCTCCATCCGGGCTACGAAAATGCAAACAAAAAGCCCGCCGTCCCCCAAGACGGCGGGCTTGTTTCACGCGTCGAGCGTCTTAGGAGACGACTTCCGCGGTGACGCGGCCGACGCCGGCGCCGGTGAGGCCGATGGCGCGGGCAGCGCCCGTGGAGAGGTCGAGGACACGGCCGCGAATGAACGGGCCACGGTCGTTGATGGTGACGATGACGCTCGAGCCGCCATGAGTGACCCGCAGCTTGGTGCCGAACGGCAGCGAACGGTGCGCCGCGGTCATGGCGTTCTGGTTGAAGCGCTGGCCCGAGGCGGTCCTGCTGCCGGACTCGTTTCCGTAAAAGGAAGCCATGCCGGAGAAGGAACGTCCGGTGCCCTGCGACGGCGTCATCGACGCATTGGCGTTACGCCAATCAGAGGTCGTGTTGGCATCGTTCTGGGCCAGGTGGCGGTGATGATGGTGGGAATACCGATGGTGATGCCGGGATTTGGCGGAAGCTTCGGTGGCAGTTCCACCGATAAGGAAAGTTGCGGCAACAAAAGCGATCGCCGTACGCGGCCGGGTCACACTGCCCAGCGTCTTCAAACAAAGCATCTATTGGTCCCTAAGCTAGTATTGCCACATATGTGGCAAGTGGAGCCCCCGTAAGTTTGCGAGCGGGACCGCGTTTCGATTCCTAATGAGGCGTGAATTGGGCAGTAAATCCGTTCTGTGTCTTCATGTAATATCTTGTTACCGGCGGGGATATTCGGCCGATATTCCGTAATCTTGCATTTTAACGATTCGTTAACCTCTGGATTACTTGCAAATACTGTAAAACGAAGTCATAGCTTTCTGCATTTAGAATTGGGTAAGTATTCGGCGAGTGAAGCGGACGCGCCGGGAATCACGCCTCAGCGATCCGTGTTCATGGCCGCTATGCGCTGACGGCAGGAACTAACGGCCGGCGTCGGGTCAAGGGTTGGCTTAAGCGCTGTGGCAATTCCGCGGCATGGCAGGTCGTCGTCGCGTCGCCGTGGAGTGCGACGAACTGGCGACAGAACGCCATGCCTTTAATTTGGCGTCATGTTGCACGTGCGCGCCTGCTATGTTAGCAAAGCCGCGATTTTAACGAGCCCGGCACTTCCGTGCGGGGTCGAAAATCGAAGTCCCGCTTGAATTCCAAGGGCTTGGATCGCTAGGCGCCGCTTTGTGGCGACGGTTTTTCCCTTGCGAGTTTGACAGCAAAAAGAGCGCGTCTGTGGCTGCAGAAGATACGTCCGTTTCCGGTGTGTCGGGCCGTTATGCAACGGCCTTGTTTGAACTGGCCCGTGACCAGAAAGTGGTCGACGAGGTAAAAGCCGATCTCGAGAAATTCGAGGGCATGCTGAACGAAAGCGCCGATCTGAAGCGCCTCGTCCGCAGCCCCGTGTTCGCGGCCGATGCCCAGTCCAGGGCCCTCTCGGCCGTGCTGGACAAGGCGGGCATCGCCGGCATCTCGGCCAATTTCCTGAAAGTGCTGACCGCCAATCGTCGCCTGTTCGCGGTCGCTGACGTCATTCGCGCCTATCGCGCCCTGGTCGCCAGGTTCAAGGGCGAGGCCACGGCCGATGTCACCGTGGCGGAGGCGCTTTCGGACAAGAATCTCGACGCCCTCAAGGTTGCCCTGAAGTCGGTGACCGGCAAGGACGTCGCGCTCAACGTGAAGGTCGATCCCTCGATCATCGGTGGCCTCGTGGTCAAGCTTGGCAGCCGGATGATCGATAGTTCGCTTCGCACCAAACTCAATTCGATCAAGCACGCGATGAAAGAGGCAGGCTGATGGACATCCGCGCCGCGGAAATTTCCGCGATCCTCAAGGACCAGATCAAGAATTTCGGCCAGGAAGCTGAAGTCTCCGAAGTCGGACAGGTGCTGTCCGTCGGCGACGGTATCGCCCGCGTTTACGGTCTGGATAACGTCCAGGCCGGTGAAATGGTCGAGTTCGAGAACGGCACCCGCGGCATGGCGCTGAACCTCGAAACCGACAACGTCGGTATCGTGATTTTCGGCGCCGACCGCGAGATCAAGGAAGGTCAGACCGTCAAGCGCACCCGCGCCATCGTGGACGCGCCGGTCGGCAAGGGCCTGCTCGGCCGCGTCGTCGACGCGCTCGGCAACCCCATCGACGGCAAGGGCCCGATCCAGGCCGACAAGCGCATGCGCGTCGACGTCAAGGCGCCCGGCATCATTCCGCGCAAATCGGTGAACGAGCCGATGGCGACCGGTCTCAAGGCGATCGACGCCCTGATCCCGATCGGCCGCGGCCAGCGCGAGTTGATCATCGGTGACCGTCAGACCGGCAAGACCGCGATCGCGCTCGACACCATCCTCAACCAGAAGCCGCTCAACGCGCAGCCGGACGAGAATATCAAGCTGTATTGCGTCTACGTCGCGATCGGCCAGAAGCGTTCGACCGTTGCCCAGTTCGTGAAGGTGCTGGAAGAGCAGGGCGCGCTCGAATATTCGATCATCGTCGCCGCCACCGCGTCCGATCCGGCGCCGATGCAGTACATCGCGCCGTTCACCGGCTGCACCATGGGCGAGTACTTCCGCGACAACGGCATGCACGCCGTCATCATCTATGACGATTTGTCCAAGCAGGCCGTCGCCTACCGCCAGATGTCGCTCCTGCTGCGCCGTCCGCCCGGCCGCGAAGCCTATCCGGGCGACGTGTTCTATCTGCATTCCCGCCTGCTCGAGCGCGCGGCGAAGCTGAACAAGGACCAGGGCTCGGGCTCGCTGACGGCGCTGCCGGTCATCGAAACCCAGGCCAACGACGTGTCGGCCTACATTCCGACCAACGTCATCTCGATCACCGACGGCCAGATCTTCCTGGAAACCGACCTGTTCTTCCAGGGCATCCGTCCCGCGGTGAACGTCGGTCTGTCGGTGTCGCGCGTCGGCTCCTCGGCGCAGACCAAGGCCACCAAGAAGGTCGCCGGCAAGATCAAGGGCGAGCTCGCGCAGTACCGCGAAATGGCGGCGTTCGCGCAGTTCGGCTCCGACCTCGACGCCTCGACCCAGCGCCTGCTCAATCGCGGCTCGCGTCTCACCGAGCTCCTGAAGCAGCCGCAATTCGCGCCGCTGAAGATGGAAGAGCAGGTCTGCGTGATCTGGGCCGGCACCAACGGCTATCTCGACCCGCTGCCGGTCAACAAGGTGCGCGCGTTCGAGGACGGTCTGTTGTCGCTGCTGCGTGGCAAGAACGTCGAGATCCTCAACGCGATCCGCGACAGCCGCGATCTCTCCGACGACAGCGCCGCCAAGCTGAAGTCGGTGGTCGAAGGTTTCGCCAAGAGCTTCGCATAAGAGAACGGTCGCAAAGGCCGGGCTTTTTGTCCCGGCCTTCCGTGCCTCACTGCATGGAAACGAAGACGTGGATGCCCGGGACACGCCCGGGCATGACGACTGGGATAGGCTAGCGGCTTGATCCAAGGGGTCGAACCGCCGGGGTGAACGAAGAATGGCGTCACTTAAAGACATGCGCGTCCGCATCGCCTCCACCAAGGCGACGCAGAAGATCACCAAGGCCATGCAGATGGTCGCGGCGTCCCGATTGCGCCGTGCCCAGCAGGCGGCCGAGGCGGCGCGGCCTTATGCCGACAAGATGAGCGCGGTGATCTCCAATATCGCCAGCGCTGCCGCCGGTTCGCCCGGCGCGCCGGTGCTGCTGGGCGGCACTGGCAAGGATCAGGTTCACCTGCTGCTGGTCTGCACCGGCGAGCGCGGCCTGTCCGGTGCGTTCAACTCCTCGATCGTGCGCCTCGCGCGCGAGCGCGCTCAGGCGCTGATGGCGCAGGGCAAGGAAGTCAAATTCTTCTGCGTCGGCCGCAAGGGCTACGAGCAGCTCCGCCGCCTGTACGACAAGCAGATCGTCGAGCACCTCGACCTGCGCGGCGTTCGTCAGCTCGGCTTTCTCAACGCCGAGGACATCGCCAAGAAGGTTCTGGCCCGCTTCGACAACGGCGAATTCGACGTCTGCACGCTGTTCTACGCACAGTTCAAGTCGGTGATCGCCCAGGTCCCGACCGCGCAGCAGATCATTCCGCTGACCGTGGAAGAAAAAGCGGCGAACGCGCCGTCGACGTCCTACGACTACGAGCCGGAGGAAGACGAACTCCTCTCCGGCCTGTTGCCGCGGAACATCGCGGTGCAGATCTTCCGCGCGCTGCTGGAAAACAACGCCTCGTTCTATGGCGCCCAGATGAGCTCGATGGACAACGCCACCCGCAACGCGGGCGAAATGATCCGCAAGCAAACCCAGATCTACAACCGAACCCGTCAAGCCCAGATCACCAAGGAGCTGATCGAGATCATCTCCGGCGCCGAGGCGGTCTGACGCACGAACCAAACGACGGTCGTTCAAGTAAAGAATTTCGAAGGAGAGCTTCATGGCTACAGCAGCTACCCAGGTCGGTCGTGTCACCCAGGTCATGGGCGCCGTCGTCGACGTTCAGTTCGAAGGCCATCTGCCGGCGATTCTGAATTCGTTGGAAACCAAGAACGGCAACATCCGCCTCGTGCTGGAAGTTGCGCAGCATCTCGGTGAGTCCACCGTGCGCACGATCGCGATGGACGTGACCGAAGGTCTGGTCCGCGGCCAGGAAGTGACCGACACCGGTCAGCCGATCTCGGTCCCCGTCGGCGCGGGCACGCTCGGCCGCATCATGAACGTGATCGGCGAGCCGATCGATGAAGCCGGCCCGATTCAGTCGGAAGGCATGCGCGCCATCCACCAGGAAGCGCCGACCTACACCGACCAGTCGACCGAAGCTGAAATTCTCGTCACCGGCATCAAGGTCGTCGACTTGCTCGCGCCCTACGCCAAGGGCGGCAAGATCGGCCTGTTCGGCGGCGCCGGCGTCGGCAAGACCGTGCTGATTCAGGAGCTGATCAACAACGTCGCGAAGGCGCACGGTGGTTACTCCGTGTTCGCCGGCGTCGGCGAGCGTACCCGCGAGGGCAACGACCTCTATCACGAGTTCATCGAATCCAAGGTCAACGCCGATCCGCACAATCCGGATCCGAGCGTCAAGTCGAAGTGCGCGCTGGTGTTCGGCCAGATGAACGAGCCGCCCGGCGCCCGCGCCCGCGTCGGCCTCACCGGTCTGACCGTCGCCGAGCACTTCCGTGACCAGGGCCAGGACGTGCTGTTCTTCGTCGACAACATCTTCCGCTTCACCCAGGCCGGTTCTGAAGTGTCGGCGCTGCTCGGTCGTATCCCGAGCGCCGTGGGTTACCAGCCGACGCTCGCCACCGACATGGGCGCGCTGCAGGAGCGCATCACCACCACGCAGAAGGGTTCGATCACCTCGGTGCAGGCCATTTACGTTCCGGCCGACGATTTGACCGACCCGGCGCCCGCGACCTCGTTCGCGCATTTGGACGCGACCACGGTGTTGAACCGCGCGATCTCGGAAAAGGGCATCTATCCGGCGGTGGATCCGCTCGACTCGACCTCGCGCATGCTCTCGCCGCTCGTCGTCGGCCAGGAGCATTACGACACCGCGCGTCAGGTCCAGCAGGTGTTGCAGCGCTACAAGTCGCTGCAGGACATCATCGCCATTCTCGGCATGGACGAGCTTTCGGAAGAGGACAAGCTGACGGTGGCCCGCGCCCGCAAGATCGAGCGCTTCCTGTCGCAGCCGTTCCACGTCGCCGAAATCTTCACCGGCTCGCCCGGCAAGTTCGTCGACCTCGCGGACACCATCAAGGGCTTCCGTGGCCTCTGCGAAGGCAAGTATGACCACCTGCCGGAAGCCGCCTTCTACATGGTCGGCACCATCGAAGAGGCGATCGAGAAGGGCAAGAAGCTGGCGGCCGAGGCGGCCTAAGCTGCGAAGGGCGAGCAGGGAGTAGCGAATAGTCGCGCTGCTCCCGCTCCATTCGCAATTCGCTACTCACCATTCGCAGGTTTCCCATGGCCACCTTCCACTTCGATCTCGTCTCGCCGGAAAAGCTCGCCTTCTCGGGCGAGGTCGACCAGGTCGATATCCCCGGCGTCGAAGGTGACTTCGGCGTGCTGGCGGGACACGCGCCGGTCGTGGCCGCGATCCGGCCCGGCATTCTCACAGTGACCAGCGGCGGCAAGCACGAGAAGATCATCGTGCTCGGCGGTATCGCCGAAGTCTCCGACAAGGGCCTGACCGTGCTCGCCGACGTCGCGACCTCGCTGGCCGAGCTCGACCGCGCCCAGTTCGCCGCGACCGTCTCGGAGATGGAAGAGGGATTGAAGGAGCACGAAGGCAACGAGCTCGATCAAGCCATTGCGCGGCTCGACCACTTCAAGAGCATCCAGCAGCAGCTCAACAGCACGGCAATGCACTAAGCCCCGGTGCACCGCGCCGGGGCTCGACTGAAAATTCCTGGATAAGTTCAGCGCTCGTCACGGAAGTGGCGGGCGCTGAAACTTTGTTGCACCACGCCGACCTCTCCCGCAAGCGGGAGAGGCTGAGCGAGCCCGCGGCTGGTTGTGCGGTCACCCATGCCCGTCCTAAGCGGTGAAAGGCCTCTGCGTTCAGTTTGCGAACGGCGCAAACTGCTGTGCCACCGCGCTGTAGACGTGGCGGCGGAACGGCACCACGATATCGGGGACACGATCGAGCCGCTCCCAGCGCCAAGCGTCGAACTCGGCGGGCTGCCCGTTGCGTGGCGTCAGCGGATCGATCTCGTCGTCCTTGCCGGTGAAGCGTAGGGCGAACCACTTCTGGCGCTGGCCGCGGAATTTCGCCAGCCGATGCGTCTGCGGCCCGTCATAGGGCGGGAATTCGTAAGTCAGCCAGTCGGTCTCGCCGAGATAAATTGCGCTCTTGACGCTGGTCTCTTCCCACAGCTCGCGGAGCGCGGCATCGCGCAAATCCTCGCCCTCGTCGACGCCGCCCTGCGGCATCTGCCAGTCCAGACCCGGCAGAATGATCTCGGGTCCGTCGCCCTTGAAGCGGTGCCCGATCAGCACGCGGCCATCGGCATTGAACAGCGCGATTCCGACATTGGGACGGTAGGGTTTTTCAGTGCTCACGCGTCGATCTCTCGTCGTCATTCCAGGCTGTGCATTAGAGCGTTTTCGAGCGAAGTGGATACCGGTTCGCGTCAAGAAAACGCGTCAAAAAAAAACTAGAGCCAGTTCCGTTCCGATTCCATCGGAACGGAACTGGCTCTCGCATCAACCTGGAATGGCGCCTTGAACTAATCCTGCGCCAGCGCGGAAAATTCCTTCACCACGCGCTCGTAGACCGGGCGCTTGAACGGGATGATCAGCCCGGTCAGGTTCTTCATCGGCTCCCAGCGCCAGCTCACGAACTCGGCCTTGTGGCCGCCGCCGGGCTTTTCGACATTGATCTCGCTGTCCTTGCCGGTGAAGCGGACCGCGAACCATTTCTGGCGCTGGCCGCGGTAGCGGCCCTTCCAGGCGCGCCCGGCGACCGTGCGCGGAATGTCGTAAGTGAGCCAGTCCGGAACCTCGCCGAGCCGCTCGACGGAACGCACGCTGGTCTCCTCATAGAGTTCGCGCTTGGCGGCCTCCCAATTGTCCTCGCCGGGATCGACGCCGCCCTGGGGCATCTGCCAGACATGGGTGTCGTCGACATGCTCGATCCCGCCGGCACGCCGGCCGATGAACACCAGTCCGTCCTTGTTGAGCAACATCACGCCGACGCAGGTCCGGTAGGGCAGATCCTCGTAACGCGCCATTCCGCCAGACCTCTCGCATGCCGTCGGTAAGGCTCAAGCAGGCCCCGCGGGCCTGTGCCGTACCAATCCGTTGATTTAGCTGGATTTTGATTTCAGCATCGCGGTTGTCAATGGCACCAAAAGGATACCTCTGTCGCCCAATGTCTTGGTCCAGGCGCCGATGCGCTCGATCGAGACCGGGAGGGCCGAGGCGGTGCCAACGGCAACGCCGCGCTCGCGCGCCGCCGCTTCGAGCTTGGTCAGGGCGCGGTCGATCTCGGCCGGGGTCGGCACCGCGTCGATCGCGATATCGCCCTTGCCGAACGGCATCGCCTGGCTGCCGGCGGCCTGGGGCGCGATGCTGCGGGGCGAGGAGCCGTCGTCGAAGAAGCCGAGGCCGCGCTTGGCCGTCTCGCGGATGATCGGCTGCATCGCCGGCTCCGTTGCGATGAAGCGGGCGCCCATGAAATTGGTGAGGCCGGCATAGCCCTGCATCCGGCTCAGATGCCAGTACAGGCGGTCCATGTTCTGGTCGGCACTCAGCGAGGTCAGCAGCGTCTGCGGTCCCGGATCGTTGTCGGGGAAGTCATAGGGCTCCATTGGGATCTGAAGGAAGATCTCGTGGCGCTGGGCGCGGGCGCGTTCGGCGAGTTTTCCTGGATCGGACCCATAGGGCGTGAAGGCCAGCGTCACCGCCGGCGGCAGCCGCATGATGGCATCGGTTGTCTTGGCGGCGCCGACGCCGAGGCCGCCGATCAGGATCGCGACCACCGGCATCTTGGCGGCCTTGGCGCGGTCGGCATCCGCCGCATAGACGTTGAACGGCTTCAGATCCCCGGACATCGCGGGGATCATGCCATAGCGCGATTTCTCGAGGAGTTTTGGGTCGATCCCGGCCATGACGGGCGGCGGTGCGGAGGCCGGGGCCGCCTCGCTCTTGCCGACGGCGTCACCGCCGATCACCACGTCGTGGCGCGTGCCGGTGGAACCGTCGATCATGGTGACGGTCTTCTGCTCGCCCGCCTGCTTCGGTGCGTCCCTGGTCTCGTGCTTGCTTTCCTGCTTGCTGTCCTGGCCGTGGCCGGCCGCGGCCGGCTTGTCGTCGCCGGCCTTGTCTGCGGCATTGGGCTCGCGGATCGCGAGCCGCGTCATCGGCTCGCCGCCGAGCGGATCCTTGTTGAAGATGGCGAAGCCGGCAAAGGTCACCAGGAACAGGCCGAGCAGGACAGCAAGCAGCTGCATGGCCGTGAACGGCAGCCGCAGCCGGCGTTTCCGGCGCGGCTTGTCCCGTCCGAGCGGGGCGCTCAGATCATCGGCCGTTTCAGTCATGCGCGATCCCGAATCACTCGAGACGACGATACCACGCCGAGGTCAAGCGGCGGCAGGCCGGGATAGGCCGGGGATATCAGGGGTTCCAAGCAAAAAGGGCGGCTCCGGGAGCCGCCCTTTTCGTCAGATCGCGATGCGCCGACTTAGTTCGCCGCTTTGGGCTTGTCGGTCGTGGCCTTGTCGCCGCCCGGGGTGGGCGCTGCAGAGGCGCTGTTCTTGATGCCGTGGAGCAAATCGTCGGCGAGCTTGAGCGCCTTGTCGTCCTTGGCGTCCGGCGGAACGTAAGACTGCGAGCCGGTCTTCTCGTCGCCGTCATTCTTGAGATGGCCGCGCAGCGATGCTTCGCCCTTGGTGTCGGTGCGCGACTTCAGCTCGTCCGGCACGTCCTGCAGCACTTCGATGTCGGGCACGATGCCCTTGGCCTGGATCGACTTGCCCGACGGCGTGTAGTAGCGCGCCGTGGTCAGACGCAGCGCGCCGTTGCCGGAGCCGAGCGGAATGATGGTCTGCACCGAGCCCTTGCCGAACGAGCGCGTGCCGACGATGGTCGCGCGCTTGTGGTCCTGCAGCGCGCCGGCGACGATCTCCGACGCCGAAGCCGAGCCGCCGTTGACCAGCACGATGACCGGCTTGCCCTTGGTGAGGTCGCCCGTATGCGCGGTACGGCGCTGGGTCTCCTCGGCATTGCGGCCGCGGGTCGAGACGATCTCGCCCTTCTCCAGGAAAGAGTCGGAGACGGTGACCGCTTCCTCGAGCAGGCCGCCTGGGTTGTTGCGGAGGTCGATGACGTAGCCCTTCAGCTTGTCGCCGATCTGATTCGAGAGGTTGGCGACCTCGCGCTTCAGGCCTTCGGTGGTCTGCTCGTTGAAGGTGGTGATGCGGATATAGGCGATGTCGTCGGCCTCGACGCGAGCGCGCACCGAGCGGACGCGGATGTTGTCGCGCACCAGCGTGACGTCGATCGGATTGTCCTGGCCCTTGCGGATGATCTTCAGCTTGATCTTGGTGTTGACGGGGCCGCGCATCTTCTCGACCGCCTGGTTCAGGGTCAGGCCCTGCACCGCTTCGTCGTCGAGATTGGTGATGATGTCGTTGGCCATGACGCCGGCGCGCGAGGCCGGGGTGTCGTCGATCGGCGAAACCACCTTGATCAGGCCGTCTTCCATCGTGACTTCGATGCCGAGGCCGCCGAACTCACCGCGGGTCTGCACCTGCATGTCGCGGAAGCTCTTGGCGTCCATGTAGCTCGAATGCGGATCGAGACCGGTGAGCATGCCGCTGATCGCGGATTCGATCAGCTTGGTGTCGTCGGGCTTCTCGACATAGTCCGAGCGCACGCGCTCGAAGACGTCGCCGAACAGATTGAGCTGGCGATAGGTGTCGGCGGTGGCGGCTCGCGCGCTGGAGCCCATGAAGACTGCGCGCGGTTGCGTCACGAACAGCGTCAGCGCCGCACCGGTGGCCGCGCTGAGGAGGATAACTGAAGTCTTGCGCATCATCCGCGAACCTTCTCGCCTTCATTTGCGGCCCACCATGGGCCTGGATCGATTGGAGTGCCGTCTTTGCGGAACTCGACATAGAGCACAGGTTGACTCGCGTTCGTGGCGAGAATGGAGGCGACTTGAGAAGTCGACCCCATGGTCGCGACAGGCTCCCCCGTGAGCACAAACTGACCGATGTTGACCGAAATGCGCTCCATCCCGGCGATCAGCACATGATACCCGCCCCCGGCATTGAGGATCAAGAGTTGTCCATAGCTGCGGAAGGGGCCGGCATAGACAACCCAGCCATCACACGGCGTCGTGACCTGGGAGCCGGGCCTGGTCGCCAGCGAAATGCCCTTCTGGACCCCGCCGAGCCCGTCGGAACCGCCGAAATCCCTGATCTTGTTACCGTTAACTGGAAGAGGCAGGAGGCCCTTGGCCGCGGCGAAGGCCATCGCAGGGGTGGTCCGGGAACGATCCTTGAAAGCGCCGGGGCCGGTCTTGGCGCTGGCGGCCGCGTTTGCAGCCGCCTTGGCCTCGGCCTGCCTGGCGGCCTCAGCCGCCTTCTCGGCCGCCTTGGCGGCGCTTTGCAGATCCTGCTCCATCTTGGCGATCAGCCCCTGGAGATCGCCGACCTGTCGCGAGAGCGCGACGGCGCGCGCGTTCTCGGCGTCGAGGTCCTTTTCACGCGACGCCTGCTGGCGCTGCCGCTCGTCGACCAGAGCCGCGAGCCGAGTCTGGTCGTTGCGCACCTTGTCGCGGTCGGAGGCGAGCTGGTCGCGCTCGGTCGCGATGGTCTTGCGCAAGGCCACGAGCTCGCCGAGCTCGCCCGCGATCTTCTCGGCGCGGCCGCGCAATTCCGGCACCACGGCACCGAGCAGCATCGCCGTGCGCAGCGATTGCAGGGCATCCTCGGGCCGTACCAGAAGCGCCGGCGGCGTCCGCCTTCCGGCGCGCTGCAAGGCCGCCAGCACCTCGACGATGTCGGCGCGGCGTAAATCGAGCGAGCTGCGCATCGCCTGCTCGCGGCCGTTCAGCGATCGCAGCCGCGCTTCGGCCTCGTCGATCTTGGTCTCGACGCTGCGCACATTGGCAGCGGTGTCGATCAGCTGTTGATTGAGCTGGGTGCGGTCCTGGCCGAGCGAGGTGATCTCGGCCTTGAGCTTGGCCTGCGCCTCCTCCGCGCTCTTCTTGCTGGCGCGCGCGGCTTCGAGCTCCTGCTCGCGCTGCTTGATCGCATCGGGCGCGACGGCCGCAGTCTGCGGTGCAGGCGTCTGAGCTTGCGCGAGGCTTGCGCCCAAAATACTTGAGCCCATAACGCCGGCGATCAGCAGCAGGTTGAGGAGAGGCGCTCGCATCGCTTTAGGCAAAGGTGCTCGTTGTGGCGCGGATCACGCGCGGTGATAGGGGTGGCCGGCCAGAATGGTGGCGGCCCGATAAAGCTGTTCCAGAAGCATGACGCGGACCATTTGATGCGGCCAGGTCGCAGAGCCGAACGCGATCGCGAGCTTTGCCTTACGGCGCAATTCGGGCGAAAGTCCGTCCGCCCCTCCGATCATGAAGATAGTATGACCGGCACCCTCGTCGCGCCAGCGCCCGAGATGCCGGGCGAATACGGTCGAATCCAGATTCTGGCCGCGTTCGTCTAGCGCCACCAGCACCGATTTTTCGGGAATATGCGCGGAGATCGCCGCGGCCTCTTCGGCCATCCGCGTCGCCGTATCGCGCGCGCGGCTTTCGGGCAATTCGTGGATGACGAGCTCGCGGAATCCGAGCTTGCGGCCGGCCTCGTCGAACCGCTCGAAATAGCGCTCGGCAAGCTCCCGTTCGGGGCCCTGCTTCAGCCGGCCCACCGCAATGACGGCTATGCGCATGATATGTTCAGGGTCGCGTTTTCTGGACCGCGCGCGATCTGCGCGCGCACGACGCTAGCATGCGCGTCAGCCGATTCGAAATCGGCCAGCAGCCTTTAGATCGCCTTCGCCGCCCCTGGGCCCTGCGTGTACAGTCTCTCGAGACTGTAGAACTCGCGGACCTCGGGTCTGAACACGTGCACGATCACATCGCCGGAATCGATCAGCACCCAGTCGCAATTGGGCAAGCCCTCGACGTGGATGTTCTTGATGCCGTTTTCCTTGAGGCCTTTGGCGACGTTCTCCGCGATCGCGCCAACGTGCCGGTTGGCCCGGCCGGTGGTGACGATCATGTAGTCGGAGTAGGCCGATTTGCCGCGAAGGTCGATGGTGACCGTCTCTTCCGCCTTCATGTCGTCGAGGCGGGAGAGGATCAGGCTCAGCGTCTTGTCGGCGTCAGGTTGCGCCTTCAAGGCCGCAGCTTTGGTCGATGTTTTACGCGTAGGCTTGGCAACCTTGGGTAAAACAGACTTCGGTGAAGCCGTCTTGGGTGAGGCTGTCTTGGACAATACAGATGTGGTCAGGGACCATTCCTTTCACTGTATCGCGAACGCCGAATCCAGCGCCCACTGGTTACACTACATCATGTGGGGTTAAGGGTTTCAATATGCCAGAGAGCCCGAAGGCCGCATGGCGTTCGCACAATCTGACTCACTTCGTACCTTTCCAGCTTCCGTCCGGGTTCCGTAAGCCGGTCGACGAGAGATTCAGCTTCATACCGGTCAGGAACACCCAGGCTGGCGCGGCCCGATCCGCAAGCAATGGCGCCTCATTCTCCGGCAAGCGGTAGCGTCTGAGCGCCTGGGCGGCGGGAGAGGCGAGGGCGCGAAAACTCTGTGGCGGGCGGTCGATGACCGCGATCGGCACCTGATCGGCGATGCGCCGCCAGTGCTGCCAACGATGGAATTGAGCGAGATTGTCGGCGCCCATGATCCAGACAAAGCGCAAGCCCGAGAGGCGGCGGCGCAAGGTGTTGATCGTGTCGATGGTATAGCGCGTGCGAATGACGGATTCGAGACAGCTCACCTCGATCCTGGGATCGTCGGCCATTTCGCGCGCCGCCTGCATGCGCTCGCCGAGCTCGTGCAGCGCGCCGTTCTCCTTCAGCGGATTGCCTGGCGTCACCAGCCACCACACCCGATCGAGCTGGAGGCGTTTCAGCGCGAACTGGCTGATCGCGCGATGGGCCTGGTGCGGCGGATTGAACGAGCCGCCGAGCAGGCCGATGCGCATGCCTGAAGTGTGGCTTGGTATGGCCTGCGCGAAGAAACGTGGCGCGACGAAATTGTTGCTCAATGCCCCGCGCCCCGCGTCGTCTACGGCCGCGTCTGCCCGGTGCCGTGAACGCGATATTTGAAGCTCGTCAGCTGCTCGGCGCCAACCGGGCCGCGGGCATGGAATCTGCCGGTGGCGATGCCGATCTCGGCGCCGAAGCCGAACTCGCCGCCGTCGGCGAACTGCGTCGAGGCGTTGTGCAGCACGATCGCGGAATCGACCTCGCTCAGGAATTTCTTCGCAGCGCTCTCATCGGCGCTCACGATGGCATCGGTATGGTGCGAGCCGTGATTCTGGATATGCGCGATCGCGCCGTCGACGCCGTCCACCACCTTCGCCGCGATGACCGCATCGAGATATTCGGTGTCCCAATCGTCCGCGCTGGCAGGTCTGACGCGCGGATCGGTCTTTTGCACGGCGTCGTCGCCGCGCACTTCGCAGCCGGCCTCGATCAGCATCTCGATCAGCGGCTTCAGGTTTTTACCGGCAGCGGCCCGATCGACCAGCAGCGTCTCGGCGGCGCCGCAGACGCCGGTGCGGCGCATCTTGGCGTTGAGCACGATCGACTTTGCCATGGCGAGGTCGGCGCTGCCGTCGACGTAGACGTGGTTGACGCCTTCGAGATGCGCGAACACCGGCACGCGCGCTTCCTGCTCGACGCGCGCAACGAGGCTCTTGCCTCCGCGCGGCACGATCACGTCGACGGCGCCGTTCAATCCCGACAGCATCATGCCCACCGCCGCGCGGTCGCGCGTCGGCACCAGCGTGATCGCGGCCTCGGGGAGACCCGCTTCGCGCAGGCCCTGCACCAGGCAGTCATGGATCGCGCGGCAGGAGCGGAAACTGTCGGAGCCGCCGCGCAGGATCACGGCATTGCCCGACTTCAGGCACAGCACGCCGGCGTCCGCCGCAACATTCGGCCGGCTCTCGAAGATCACGCCGACGACGCCGAGCGGCACGCGCACGCGCTCGATGGTCATGCCGTTCGGCCGTTGCCAACTCTCGGTGACGATGCCGACCGGATCGGCAATGCCGCGCACGATGCCGATGCCCTCGGCCATGCCCTCGACCCGCGCCGGCGTCAGCGTCAGGCGATCGATGAAGGAGGAGGTGGCATTGCCGGAGGCGCGGGCCTCGGCGACCTCCTCGGCATTGGCGGCAAGGATCGCGGCTGCATTGTTGCGGATCGCCCGCTCCATGGCCTCGAGCGCCCGGTTCTTCTGCTCCGGCGGCGCCAGCGCCAGCACGCGCGCGGCAGCGCGGGCACGGGTACCGAGATCGGTCATCAGCGCCTGAAGATCGGCATTGCCGTCGACGGCTTTGAGGGGGGCGGCCATGGGAGTTTCAACCTTCTGCTAAGGCGGTGTCCTAGCACGGAAATCCCGCTTTTGCGAAGGGTCGGGAGGGTATGGCAGGGGTTCACTTGCTGGTTCGGCTGGGCCAATGACCCATCTACGGCGTCATGGCCGGGCTTGTCCCGGCCATCCACGGATTGCCACGCGGTCCAAACAACGTGGATGCCCGGGCCTTCGCCTCGCCGAAGCGGCTTCGGCCGCGCAGGCGGGACAAGCCCGGGCATGACGGTTTGGGCGCCTGCCGGGCGCTACCCGCCCACCACCAGATCATCCCGGTGGATCATCTCCGAGCGGCCGCTGATGCCGAGGATGGCCATCACGTCCGGGGAGGAGCGGCCCTTGATCCGCTCGGCATCGTCGGCGTCATAGGCGATCAGGCCGCGGCCGACCTCGCTGGTGTCGGGGCCGCGCACGATCACGGCATCGCCGCGGGCGAACTGGCCCTCGACCTTGGTCACGCCGGCCGGCAACAGGCTGGCGCCGGCGCGCAGCGCCGCGACCGCGCCGGCGTCGATCGTCAACGTGCCCTTCGGCTCCAGCGAGCCTGCAATCCAGCGTTTTCGCGAGGTGATGGGATTGGCCGGCGTCAGGAACCAGGTGCAGCGGCCGCCATCGGCGATCGCCTGCAACGGATGCTCGATCTTGCCGGAGGCGATCAGCATATGCGTGCCGCCGGTCGTCGCGATTTTTGCGGCTTCGACCTTGGTGCGCATGCCGCCGCGGGAGAGTTCGGACTCGGCGTCGCCTGCGACGGCCTCGATTTCCGAGGAGATGCTGTCGACGACCGGAATGAGCTTGGCGTTCGGGTTGTTCTTCGGCGGGGCGTCGTAAAGTCCGTCGATGTCGGACAGCAGCACCAGCAGGTCGGCGCTCGCCATGGTGGCGACGCGCGCGGCGAGGCGGTCATTGTCGCCGTAGCGGATCTCGTTGGTCGCGACCGTGTCGTTCTCGTTGATCACGGGGATCGCGCGCCACTCCAGCAGCTTGCCGATGGTGGAGCGCGCGTTGAGATAGCGGCGGCGCTCCTCGGTGTCCTGCAGCGTCACCAGGATCTGGCCGGCGCCGATGCCGTGGGCGCCAAGGACCTCCGACCAGATCCGCGCCAGCGCGATCTGACCGACGGCGGCGGCCGCCTGGCTCTCCTCCAGCTTCAGCGGGCCGCGCGGCAATTTCAGGCGGCTGCGGCCGAGCGCGATCGAGCCGGAAGAGACGACGAGAACGTCCCGCCCCTCGCGATGCAGCTTGGCCATGTCGTCGGCGAGCGCGGCAAGCCAGGACGCGCGCACCTCGCCCTTGTCGGAATCGACCAGCAGCGCGGAGCCGACCTTGACGACGATGCGGCGGAATTGACTGAGTTCGGGGCTGGCCATCTGTGTATGTGGTGTGTGTATGTGCTGGAGAGCGGCGCCGGTAAGGCCTGCTTTTGCAGCAGGACGATGGCCGGCGCAAGGCGGCAGGCCCGGTAAACGGCGCTTGTCCGGAACGCTCGTCTGGCTCTAACTGTCGCCAACCATAATAGACTCAACGAGGAAACCAATGGATCGCCGCAACTTCATCGCCGGATGCCTCGGGTTGCCGTTGTTGGCGCAAGCGGGCGCGGCGCAAGCTCAGGTCGGGCTGACAAAAATGATCTTCCCGTTCGCGGCCGGAGCGGGCGGCGACACGTTGTGCCGGCTGATCGCGCAGGAGATGGCGCCGGCGCTGCAGCGGACCATCGTGGTCGAGAACCGCACCGGTGGTGACGGTCTGATCGGCATCAAGGCGGTGAAGGGGGGCAGCCCCGACGGCAGCATGGTGCTGGTGACGACCGGGCCTACGATGTACCTGCTGCCGATGGTGGAGACGACCCCGAGCTTCGATACCGCAAAGGATTTCGTCCCGGTGTCGCTGCTGGCGCGGTTCGAGTTCGCCGTCGTGATCAATCCGACGATCGACGCCGCGGATTTCAAGGGATTTGTCGCCTGGCTGAAAGCGCATCCGGACAAGGCGTCGTTCGGCGTGCCGAGCAACGGCACCATCCCGCATTTCATGGGCTCCAAGCTCGAGAAAGACCTCGGCATTCCCATGACGCGCGTGCCCTATCGGGGCAGCGCGCCCATCCTCAACGACATCATCGGCGGTCACATCTCTTTCGGCATCGTCACGTTGGCCGATGCGCTGCCGCAGCATCGCGCCAAGGGCGTGAAGATCATCGCGGTCGCAAGCGCCGAACGTTCGCCGTTCGCACCGGAAGTCTCGACCTTGAAGGAGAGCGGCATCGATCTCGTCGCGGACGCCTGGTACGGCATGTGGCTTCCCGCCGGCAGCTCGCCGGAATTCGCGATCAAGCTCGGCGCGGCCGCACGAGCCGCGCTCGCCAGGCCCGAGGTGAAGGAAAAACTCACCGCGATCGGGCTGATCCCGGTCGGCAGCAGCGCGGAAGGTCTGACCAAGGAGCTCGCCGCCAACACCGCGTTCTGGCAGCCGATCGTGAAGGCGACGGGATACAAGATCGAGAATTAGTTTCTGTTTCCGCTCCGCTCTCCGCCGTCATGGCCGGGCTTGTCCCGGCCATCCACGTGCACCGCCACTTGACGCAAGACTTGGATGCCCGGGTCAAGCCCGGGCATGACGAGCTGAGACAGCCTCGTTCCGCTCACCTACATCTTCGCGCGCTGTTCAATTCCGTCCTTGATCGACGCCAGCTCCGCTTCATCCCAGATGCCGATCAGGATGCCGCCCTTCACCTGGAGCTGGTTGTCGGCATAGGCCGCGATCTTCTCGCGCGGTGTTGTGATGTGGTCGTTGGGATGCAACGCCCAGTCGAACAATTCGGCCTGCAATCGCGCAATGATGCCGGCGCACTCGGGATCGTCGCCGCGATCCAGAAATTCTTCCGGATCGGTTTCGAGATCGTACAGCATCGGGCGGAAGCCTGAGGCGTGGATGTATTTCCAGCGGCCATCGAACACCATGAACAGGCGGCAGCGCTCGATCGGCTGGTTCAGCTTCAGCCGCACGTCCTGCATGACATAGTCGTATTCGGAGAACGCCACCTTGCGCCAATCCGGCGGGCTCTCGCCGCGCAGCAGCGGCAGCAGCGAGCGTCCTTCGAGGATGTGGCCCGGAACCTTGCCGCCGAAATAATCGACGAAGGTCGGTGCGAGATCGATGGCTTCGACCAGCGCAGCGTTGCGCGTGCCGCGCGTGGCGTCGGCTTCTTTCGAGGGATCGATAACGATCAGCGGAATCTTCGCCGACTGCTCGTGGAACAGATCCTTCTCGCCCATCCAGTGATCGCCGAGATAATCGCCGTGATCGGAGGTGAACACGATCATGGTGGTGTCCGAGAGGCCGCGCTCCTCCAGGAATTTCATCAGTACGCCCATCTGGTCGTCGATCTGGGTGATCAGGCCCATATAGGTCGGGATCACCTTCTCGCGGGCATCGTCGCGCGCCATGTTGCGGGAGTAGCGCATGTCCATATAGGCGCCGAACACCGGATGCGGATTCTGGCGCTCGCGCTCGGAGCGGATGGCCGGGATCATGTCCGATGCCGAATACATGCTGGCGTAAGGTTCGGGCGCGATGTAGGGCCAGTGCGGCTTGATGTAGGACAGATGCAGGCACCACGGCCTGCCGTCGGTCTCGGCCTCGCTGATGAAGTCCATCGCGCGCCGCGTCATGTAGGGCGTCTCGGAATGCTCGTCCGGCACGCGCGCGGCCTTGTCGGCATGCACGAGCAGCCAGCCGTTCTGGAGCGAGCCGTCCTCGGCCGCGCCGGAATTGGCCCAATGCTCCCAGGGATTGGGCGCATCAAAACCCTGCTGGCGCAGATATTCGTCGTATTTCGGACGCGGTCGCCCCGTGGGATGCAGGCCGTCGTCGCGCTCATAGGGCTCAAACCCGCATTCGGCGACGTGCACGCCGATCATCGATTCCGGCGGGATGCCGAGCGCCTTCATGCCTTCGAGATCGGGCGCCATGTGGGTCTTGCCGACCAGCACGTTGCGCACGCCGAGGTTCTTGAGGTGATCGCCGAGGGTGGGCTCGCCGACCCGCAACGGCCAGCCGTTCCAGTGCGAGCCGTGCGAGCGCATGTAGCGCCCGGTGTAGAACGACATCCGCGACGGGCCGCAGATCGGCGACTGCACATAGGCCTTGCTGAACAGCACGCCGCGCTTCGCCATGGCGTCGATGTTCGGCGTCTTCAGCGTGGGATGGCCGGTGCAGCCGAGATAGTCATAGCGAAGCTGGTCGCACATGATCCAGAGAACGTTCTTCGCGCGCGCCATGAATCATCCCTGCCGTATCTTGATTGCCGATGCTGCGCTATCGAAGGCGCGAAGACAAGAAGGGGGTGATGCGCCTTCTCGCAACTTCACATTCCAACGTCGTCCCGGCGAAGGCCGGGACCCATACCGCGTGATTTATCAATCGTGGTCGGCGGGAGTACCGAGCCACGAGTCTTCGCCAAAACTCTGCCTGTGGCTATGGGTCCCGGCATTCGCCGGGACGACGGCGAGAGATCAAACCGACCAAGGCTCCGCTTCCGCCGCGCTCTTTGCCTTGGCGGAGACCGGGCTCTCGCCGATCACATCCGCCAATGCGCGCAACGCTTCCTGCACGCCGTCGCCGGTGGCGGCGGAGAGCAGCAGCGGCGTCTTCTTGGCGGCGCGCTTCAGCCGCTCCTTCTGCTTCTTCAACTCGTCCGGTTCGACCGCGTCGATCTTGTTCAGCGCGACGATCTCGATCTTGTCGGTGAGCTGTCCGGCATAGGCGTCCAGCTCGGTTCGCACCGTCTTGTAGGCCTTGCCGGCGTGCTCGCAGGTCGCATCGATGAGATGCAGCAGCACGCGGCAGCGCTCGACATGGGCAAGGAAGCGGTCGCCGAGACCGACGCCTTCATGCGCGCCTTCGATCAGGCCGGGGATGTCGGCCAGCACGAATTCGCGGCCGTCGGCATTCACGACGCCGAGCTGCGGATGCAGCGTGGTGAAGGGATAGTCGGCGATCTTCGGCTTGGCCGCGCTGACCTTGGCGAGAAAGGTCGACTTGCCGGCATTGGGCAGGCCGACGAGGCCGGCATCCGCGATCAGCTTCAGCCGCAGCCAGATCCAGCGCTCCTCGCCGGGCTGGCCGGGATTGGCATTGCGCGGGGCGCGGTTGGTCGAGGTCTTGAAATGGGCGTTGCCGAAGCCGCCATTGCCACCTTCGGCCAGCACGAACTTTTCGCCGACCGTGGTGAAGTCGTGGATCATGGTCTCGCGATCTTCATCGAAGATCTGCGTGCCCAGGGGGACCTTCAGCACGATCGACTTGCCATTGGCACCATGGCGGTCCGAGCCCGAGCCGTTCTCGCCCTTCTGGGCCTTGAAGTGCTGCTGGTAGCGATAGTCGATCAGCGTGTTCAGACCGTCTGCGACCTCGATGATGACATTGCCGCCGCGGCCGCCATTGCCGCCGGAGGGGCCGCCGAATTCAATGAATTTTTCGCGGCGGAACGCCACGCAGCCGTTTCCGCCGTCGCCGGAGCGGATATAGACCTTTGCTTCGTCAAGGAATTTCATGGGCCATAGGTAGGCCAGCCGGTCCCGCGCGGCAACCCGGATAGACCCGCAAATCGGCTGAATTTCCGCGATTTTGGGGCGTGCTTAACCCCGGCACAACGTTAGTTGGGCCGGCGCCGGATCAGGAATTTCTGCGTGCCCTCCAGCACCAGCTCCTTGCGCTGGTTGAACACGGTGCTTTTGAGCGTCACCGCGCCGGTCGAGCGTCCCGGCACCAGCTCGATGACCTCGAGCGCGGGATAGATTGTGTCATCGGCGAACACAGGTTTGAGGAACCGGCTGGATTGCTCGAGGAAGCCGACCAGGGAGTCCTCGACCATGAACGGAAACAGGCCCGCGCCGGGTGCGGTGTGGATCAGCGTCTGGAATCCGTGGGCGAGCAGATGCGGCATGCCGCGGCTGCGGCAATACTCCACATCGTAATGCACCGGATGGGTGTCGCCGCTCGCGGTCTGGAACGCCGCGAACACGGCCGTCGTCTGCGTGCGGCTCGGCAGCACGAAGCGCTCGCCGACCACGAAATCCTCAAACCAGCGTTGCGCGGGGATCATGCGATGCCGGGCCGGGTCGAAGTCGGTCATGGCGAGGCTCTTTCCTGGCTCTTTCGTTCGGGTGACGCCTATCGCTACCGCGACGCGAAGACTGCGGCAATCCGCTCAATTCGCCTTGCGCGGGCTTGTCGCGGGCGCTCACGTCATTAAAACGACCGCAAGCGACTCTGGTCGCCGTTCCGACGCTCTCTCCGCTCGTCATTGCGAGCGAAGCGAAGCAATCCAGACTGTCTCCGCGGCAACAGTCTGGATTGCTTCGTCGCAAGAGCTCCTCGCAATGACGAGTTTCCACGAACGACAGCAATGCCTCTCTTCAAGAATCTCTCGGCCTATGACGAACGCTCGGCGCGGCTCGCCGGGATTGCGCTCATGGTGCTGTCGATCTTCATGTTCTCGTTCGGCGACGCCATGGGCAAGTTCCTGGTCGGGACTTATTCGGTGGGGCAGCTGCTGTTCCTGCGCGCCTGCGCGGCGCTGCTGCTGCTGTCGCCGCTGGTCTGGCGGCAGCGTCACCAGTTCCTGCATCTGGAGCGGCCGGGCCTCCAGCTCTTTCGCGTCGTGTTGTCGACGCTGGAAGTGGCGGCCTTCTTCCTTGCGACGGTCTACCTGCCGCTCGCCGACGTCATCACCTACTATCTCGCCGGGCCCATTTTCGTCACCGCGATGTCGGCGGTCTTCCTCGGCGAGAAAGTCGGCTGGCGGCGCTGGACGGCGATCCTGATCGGCTTCTGCGGCGTGCTGATCGCGCTGCGGCCGTCGGCACAGACCGTGAGCCTGCCGGCGCTGATCGCGCTTGGCGGCAGTCTTTCCTTCGCAACACTGATGTTGATCACGCGCAGCCTGCGCAAGACGCCCGATATCGTGATGGCATCGTCGCAATTCGTCGGCACGTTCCTGCTGGGCGCGGTGCTGTCGGCGTTCCACTGGGTGCCGCCGACATCGGGCAGCCTCGTGATCTTCGCGCTGGCGGGATGCGTCTCGGTCACGGCACTGTTCTGCGTCAACCGGTCGCTCAAGCTGGCGCCGGCCAGCGTCGTCGTGCCCTATCAATATTCGATGATCGTCTGGGCGGTGATCTTCGGCTTCGTCGTGTTCGGCGACGTGCCCGAAATCGCCACCATCGTCGGCGCCGCCATCATCATCGGCGCCGGGTTCTATATCTATTTGCGTGAGCGCGATCTCGGGCGTGGGGACGCGGATGTGAATCCGCCGGCGTAAACACAACTACGGTGTCGTCCCGGCGGAGGCCGGGACCCATACCCACAGGGTGCAGTTTGGCGAAGACTCGGAGTGGGAGTCTTCGCGCTACCAACAGTTGTGGTTATGGGTCCCGGCCTTCGCCGGGACGACATCGTATGGCTAGGCTGGCTACCTCACCCTCCGCGCACTGCTCCAGCTCTTCAGCGACGCCCACACGCCGCGTGACAGGCGGAAGCAGTCGACGGGCGTGGACGAGCCCAGTGCCAGGAAACGATGCAGCTGGACGCCGCTCCACTGGAAGCCGCACTTCTCCAGCACGTTGCGCGAGGCCGGGTTGGTGACGCGCGCACCTGCATAGAGATGATCGTCCTCGAACTCCTCGAAGAAGAAGTCGATCGCGCCGCGCGCGGCCTCGGTGGCAAAGCCCCGGCCCCAATGTTCGAAGCCGAGCCAATAGCCGAGCTCGGCATTGTCGGGCGTGGAGCAGTCGATGCCGACCATGCCGATGGGCCCGTTGTCATGCTCGATCAGGAACACGGTCTCGCCGCCGGGCGCGGCGGTGGCGCGGACAAATGCGATAGCGTCGTCCTGCGAATAGGGATGCGGGAGGCGCCTTGTGTTTTCGGCGACGCGACGGTCGTTGGCGAGGAGGGCGATGGTCCTGACGTCGGCGAGGGTTGGCCGCCGCAAGGTCAGCCGCTCGGTGGCGACGACGCTGGGTCTCGCCTCCCGCAAGGTCACGCTCGAGAAATCCTGCAACATGTCCGGCTCCGTCGAAGTCACTAAAGTGAAAAGTGAGCACGCAAACGAAAGGGGAGGCCGGTTTCCCGCCTCCCCTGGAGCCTTCGATCTCTATGATCTCAAGGACTCCGCCGGTTCGGTCTGGGACCCGGCGGACTCCAAATTTGATCCACCGTCTATTCAGCCGCCTCTGCGAGCGGGAGCACCGAGATGAAGGTGCGGCCGTTGGCTTTGGCCTGGAACGTTACGCGGCCTTCGACCTTGGCGAACAAGGTGTGGTCCGTGCCCATGCCGACATTAAGGCCGGGATGCCAGGTGGTGCCGCGCTGACGCGCAATGATGTTGCCGGGAATCACAACTTCCCCGCCGAACGCCTTGATCCCGAGGCGCTTGCCCTTGGAATCGCGACCGTTACGCGATGAACCGCCTGCTTTTTTGTGAGCCATGGCTCGTCTCCGAAATTCTACGTATTTCTAGATCAATTCCTTGACGGAATCATTTCACAATTTCTCACGCATCAATTCGTGATGGCGCGTGATCAAATTATGCGGCGGCCTCTTCGGTCGTGGTCTCCGGCTTGGCGACCTTCTCCCGCTTCGGACGCGGCCCCTTGGTGGGCTTGGCGCCGTCCGTCAGGATCTCCGAGATGCGCAGCACCGTGATCTCGTCGCGATAGCCGCGCTTGCGGCGCGAGTTCTTGCGGCGGCGCTTCTTGAAAGCGATGACCTTGGGACCGCGCTTGTGGTCGAGCACCTCGACCGCAACGGACGCGCCTGCGACCGTGGGCAGACCCAGGATCGGCGTGTCGCCGCCGACCAGGAGGACTTCATTGAGCTGCACGATCGAGCCGACTTCGCCTTCGATCTTGCCTACTTCCAGGACATCATCCGGAACGACGCGGTACTGCCGGCCGCCGGTTTTGATGACTGCGAACATCGTTGTTTTCCTTCGTGTTCATTCCCGGCCTCGCGACATATCGTCGGGGCCGGCTTTTTGTCAGTCGTTATGGGTTTATGCGAGTTTTGTGCGGGCGGGAGTTATCCCTTTGAAAACCCACGCAAAAACAAGCGGCGCGAGAAACGCCCCGCGCCGGTTGCGGGATTTATAGCCGCTGACCGCGCGGAGTCAAGGAAAAGCCGGGGAAAACGGCCCGGATTTGAAGCATTTGAGCCCGATCCGGCCCCGCAGGCGAATTTCGGACCGCGCCGCAACCAACGGGTTCCCCCGCCGTTGTCCCGGCGAATTCGGTCACACGGGCAAGGGGCTTACCATGGCAACAGACGAGCTGGTCAAGACGACGACGGGCATCGCCCATCACGGCGCGGAGCGGTTGCCGTCGGTGGATATCGACAGCTTCAACATCGAGATGAAGGACGAGGACGGCTTCATCGGCGACCGCGCCAGCAAGGGCGCGTTCCGCGAGATCCTCGAGCGCTGGCGCAAGCCGCTGCGCAAGTCCGGCGAGGACCCGTTCGGAAAGGAGCCGTCGGACGAGATCAGCAAGAAGACCCTGGATGCCATCCTGGTCGGCGACGACACCGAGGCCTGGGCAGTGGTGCATAGCGCCATCGAGGACTTCGCCCAGGAGCTCGCTTACGTCACCCGCCGCTTCCTCAAGTCCAAGGCCTGGGCCAAGACCGAGCGCATCGTGGTCGGCGGCGGTTTCCGGGATTCCCGGCTTGGCGAGCTCGCGATCGCGCGCACCGAGATCATCCTCATCGCCGAGGGCTTCAAGATCGACATGCTGCCGATCCGCCATCATCCCGACGAGGCCGGCCTGATCGGCGCGCTGCATCTGGCGCCGTCGTGGATCTTCGAGGCCCATGACAGCATCCTCGCCGTCGATATCGGCGGCACCAACATCCGCTGCGGCCTGGTGGAGACCAGCTGGAAAAAGGCAAAAGACCTGTCGAAAGCCAAGGTCGTGAAGTCCGAGCTGTGGCGTCATGCCGACGACGAGCCGACGCGCGAAGGCGCGGTGAAGCGGCTGACGAAGATGCTGAAGGGGCTGATCACCGAGGCCGAAAAGGAGGGCTACAAGCTGGCGCCGTTCATCGGCATCGCCTGTCCCGGCGTGATCAACGCGGACGGCTCGATCGAGAAGGGCGCGCAGAACCTGCCGGGCAATTGGGAGAGCAGCAAGTTCAACCTGCCGGCGAGCCTGCTCGAGGGCATCCCCCAGATCGGCGAGCACGACACCGCGATCCTGATGCACAATGACGGCGTGGTTCAGGGCCTCTCCGAGGTGCCGTTCATGCAGGACGTCGATCGCTGGGGCGTGCTCACCATCGGCACCGGCCTCGGCAATGCCCGCTTCACCAACCGCCGCAAGGACAACGGCAAAGACAAAGACGGGGATTCCACGGGCAACGGGAAGAAAAAAGCCAAGTCCGACTGAAGCGTTTTCGAGCGAAGTGGACACCGGTTCGCGTGAAGAAAACGCGTCAAAAAAAGGAATCTGGAGCCGTTTCCGATCCATCGGAACGGAAACGGCTCCAGAGTAACCTTGACTGGTTAGGTTAAGGACCGGATTGCGTTGCGGTGCACGGGCCGCGCGCTACGGTCGGAACCGTCGCCTCACCTGGCCGGCGAAGCCGCCCTTCCCAGCCAGTATTTCAATGAGCGGCACGGGACCGCCAGTGTTTACCGCGTCTGGCGGTCCCACCCCGCCTTTTCAGGCACCAGTGATTCGAGCCTCGATGCTACCGGCTCGACCTCGCGCCGGGTCATCGGCGAACGGTCCAGACCAAATTCCGCGCAAACCGCCGCCGAAATCCGCGATCGTCCCCATCACCACCGCGACATCATGGGGCCCAGCCGCAAAACCGGCCCGATTTTCGTCCTCCCAGCCTTGTCTGGCCCGCCATCCTCGCCTATTAACGCCCGAACCACAGGGGCCCTGCTCCTTACTTGGCGCCTTCAGGAGAGGTGGCAGAGTGGTCGAATGCACCGCACTCGAAATGCGGCATAGGTGCAAGCCTATCGGGGGTTCGAATCCCTCCCTCTCCGCCAACATCATCCGCCACAATAAAACGGCTTCCAGAAAGCTCGGCAGATCAGTCTGATCTTGCCGGCTCTCGCTCCGCCAGCGCCGTCCGCGCCGTCGCCACAAACGCCTGCGCGGCTGGCGACAACGTCCGCCCCTGGCGCTGCAGCAGCGACACCGGGCGGGTGATGGCAGGACGTATCAGCGGCTTTGCGATCAGAGTCGGAAATTGATCCGCCGGCAGCATCGTCGCAGGAAGGATCGCGAGGCCGAGACCCTGCGCCGTCATGGCGAGTGCGGTGTTGATCAGCGTCACTTCATAGGTTGGGTTGAGGTGCTTGCCTTGGGTGCCCAGCGCCTGATCGATCTGCATGCGAATCCGCGTCTCGCCCCGCATCGCGATCGTGGGCATCTGAGCCAACTCGTCCCATGTCAGCGAGCGGCGTGCCGCGAAGTCGGCGGTGCGCCGGCCGATGGCGCTCAGGCGGCCGCGGGTCAGCGTCTCGACCGTCAGCTCCGCGAATTCTCCCTCGACGCTGCCGATCGCGAACTCCGCATCCGTCGCGATCAGACGCGGAACGAGATCGTCGGCGGCGACATCGCGCATGTCGATTTCGATATCGGGATAGCCTGCCCGGAATTTTGCGAGCACCGAGGGCAGCAGCGCCGATGCGGTACCGGCTGAGGCGAGAAACGCGACCCGGCCGGCGCGCGCCTGCGCCAGGTCGCGCATGCGCCGCGACAGGCCCAGCGCATCGCCCAGCATGCGTTCGGCGGCATGAACTGCCTCGTCAGCGGCCAGCGTCGGCTGCACCGAACGAGTGGAGCGATCGAACAGTTTGACGCCAAGCTGCGCTTCGAGCTGCTGGATCAACAGGCTCGTCGCCGATTGCGTGATCCCCAGCCCGCGCGCGGCCCGCGTGATGCTGCGCGTGCGGTACACGCCGGTGAAGGCCTGCAATTGCCGCAAGGTGACGTTCATAGGTAAAGCTCATGAATTGATGAGTTCTTTCCGGCTTATCACATAAGCGAGCATGCAATAAAATGCATGTCGTGGACGGTGAAGCCACGATCGCCAAGGGATCGGAAACGAACATGAGGACACAGGTGCTGGTGGTGGGCGCCGGGCCCGTCGGATTGACCGCGGGGATGGATCTGGCTTCCCGTGGGATCGACGTCGTGGTCGCGGAGATTCGCCATGCCGGCGATCCGCCCAGCGTCAAATGCAATCACGTCTCGGCGCGTTCGATGGAGATCTTCCGCCGGCTCGGCGTCGCCGCAAAGCTGCGCGACGCAGGCCTGCCCGCAGATTTCCCGAACGACTGCTCCTACCGGACCACGGCGACCGGCATCGAGCTGTGCCGCATCGACATTCCCTCGCGCGCACGCCGCTACAGCGCCACTGGTGGCCCCGATACCTGGTGGCCGACGCCGGAGCCGCCCCACCGGATCAACCAAGTCTATCTCGAGCCGATCCTGTTCAGCCATGCCGCCGCTCAGTCGCGCATCACCATTCTGGCGCGCACGGAAATCACGGACATCGAGCAGAATGACGACCATGTGGTTGCACTGGCGCGCGACCTCGACAGCGGAAGCTCGCTCCGCATCGAGGCTTCCTTTGTGATCGGTTGTGATGGCAGCCGTTCCCTGGTTCGCAAATCGATCGGTGCCAACCTGTCCGGCACGCCGGTGATCCAGCGCGTGCAATCGACCTTCATCGAAGCGCCGCAGCTCAAGGAGCTGATGGGCGCGCACAAGCCGGCCTGGATGGTGCTCTCGCTCAACCCGCGACGCTCAGGCACGACGGTGGCGATCGACGGTCGTGACCGCTGGCTGATCCACAATCACCTGAAGCCAGATGAGCCCGAATTTGATTCGGTCGATCGGGACTGGGCGATCCGCGCCATTCTCGGCGTCGACGAGCGTTTCGAATACCGCGTCCTCAGCAGGGAGGACTGGGTCGGCCGCCGGCTTGTCGCCGATCGCTTCCGCGACCGCAGGGTCTTCATCTGCGGCGACGCCGCGCATCTGTGGATGCCGTATGCGGGCTACGGCATGAATGCGGGCATTGCGGACGCCATCGACCTGTGCTGGCAGGTGGCGGCGCATCTGAACGGGTGGGCGCCGGCTTCGATCCTCGATGCCTACGAGGCGGAGCGTCAGCCCATCACCGAACAGGTGTCGCGCTTTGCCATGGACCATGCGATGAAGATGATGGCGCAGCGTGGCGGAGTCTCCGCGGAGATCGAGCACGACACGCCGCGCGGCCACGCGGCGCGCGCAGCGCTGGCCAGGGCGGCCTACGATCTCAACGTTCAGCAATATTGCTGTGCCGGATTGAACTTCGGCTACTATTACGATGCCTCGCCGATCATCGCCTATGACGGCGAGACGCCGCCGGCCTACGCGATGGGCAGCTTCACGCCCTCCACCGTGCCGGGCGCTCGCGCGCCGCACCTGTTTCTGCGGGACGGGCGATCGCTCTACGATGCCTTCGGCGCCGGCTACACTTTGCTGCGGTTCGATCCGGCGATCGATGTGGCGCCATTGAAGTCTGCCGCAGAGCAGCGCGGCATTCCGCTCGCGCTGCTCGACATCGCGCCGGACGAAGCGAACGGCGCGTATGCCGAGAAGCTGGTGCTGGCGCGGCCCGATCAGCACATCGCCTGGCGCGGGCAGGCCGCGCCGGCGGACCCACAAGGCTTGCTGACGCGCATTACTGGCGCTTCGGCGTAACGCGATTTGAAGCGGACGGTCTCGCGGCGAGTCCGTCAGGACGTGGTTTACAAAGTCGTAGTTCACAAAGGCGTGGTTCACAAACAAGAACGCACCGGGGAGGGAAACGTGTTTCACGTTGTAAGCCGCCGCATTTTGGCCGTGCTGACGGCCGCGAGTTTCGCCGTGTTGCCGCTGGAGGCGGGCCGAGCGGCCTATCCCGAGCAATTGATCAAGATCATCGTGACCTTTCCGCCCGGCGGCAGCGCCGATACCGTCATCCGCGCGCTCGAACCGCTGGTCATTGCCGAGCTCAAACAGGGTCTCGTGATCGAGAACCGCGCGGGTGCTGGAGGTAACATCGGCATGGCCGCGGTCGCGCAGGCCAAGCCTGATGGCTATACGCTCGGCGTCGCGCCGGCAGGCAGCCTGACGGTGAATCCGCATCTCAATTCGTCGATGCCGTTCGATCCGAAGGATCTTGCGCCGATCACCCTGCTCGCGGAAATTCCCTTCGTGCTGGTTGCGTCAGCGAACGTGCCGGCGCATACGGTCGCGGAAACGATCGCGCTCGCCAAGGCCAAGCCGGGCGCGTTGTCGATCGGACATGGCGGCAATTCGACAGCCATGCACTTGACCGCAGCACTGTTCACGCAGAAGACCGCGATCGCCATGGAGCTGGTCCCCTATCGCGGGACCGCGCCGGCGACGGTCGACGTTCTCGCAGGCCATGTCCCCTTCGCGGTACTGGATATCCCCGCATCGAGGCAACTGATCCTCGAAGGCAAGCTCAACGCCATCGGTGTGTCGTCCGCGCAGCGTCTGTCGTCCTTGCCCGATGTGCCGACACTAGCCGAGAGCGGGATTGCGGGTTTCGAATCCGTTGGCTGGTTCGGGCTGGTTGCTCCGGCCGGCACGCCAGCCGATATCGTCGGCCGGTTGAACGAAGCCTTCGGAAAAGCCGTGAAGGACCCGTCGGTGGTCGAGAAGATCCGGACGCTTGGCGCAGAGCCTGCACCGACCTCGCCCGAGCAGTTCAGCCGCTTCATCCAAAGCGAAAGCTCGAAATGGGGCAAGCTGATCAGTGAAGCGGGCATCAAGGCGAATTAAGTATCGTCTGCGTAGCCCCGTTGCTCGTCGACGGTCATCCCCGGCTCGCCCTCAGCGCCCGCCGCATCACGATCGCGGTCTAGGCAGGCGATTCCACCCCCACCTAACCCATTGATCTTGCAGTCCCCGGCTACTGTGCATGGGGTTGTTTTCGCGTTTTTTTGTTGTTGGGCGTTGGAAAGCTTACGGGTAATCGTCACGCCACCCCGGCTGGCCTCGCCAGTTCGGATCACCACCGACAAGGCAAACGGACATGCACTCTTCCGCCACCGGCTGGGGCAACGGGCTTCTTGGCGTCATCATCTTCAGCGGCTCGCTGCCGGCGACGCGCGTGGCGGTCGGCGGGTTTTCCGCGCTGTTCCTGACCTCGGTGCGCGCGGTCATCGCGGCGCTGATCGGTGTGGCTGTGCTCGGCCTGCTCCGTCAGGCGCGGCCGGCGCGCGGAGATCTCGTCTCGCTCGCCATCGTCGCCATCGGGGTCGTGGTCGGTTTTCCCTTGCTGACGGCGCTCGCGCTGAAGCACATCACCTCGGCGCATTCGATTGTCTTCATTGGCCTGCTGCCGCTGTCCACCGCGATCTTCGGCGTGCTGCGCGGCGGCGAGCGGCCGCAGCCGATGTTCTGGCTGTTCGCTATTCTGGGCAGCGCCACTGTCGCGGGCTTTGCGCTGTCCAACGACGGCACCGCATCGCTCACTGGCGATCTGCTGATGGTCGCGGCGATCGTGCTGTGCGGGCTCGGCTATGCCGAAGGCGCCGCGTTGTCGCGCCGGCTCGGCGGCTGGCAGGTGATCTCCTGGGCGCTGCTGCTGGCGCTGCCGCTGATGCTGCCGGTCGCGATTCTGACCTGGCCGTCGACATGGAGCGGCATCAGTGTGCCCGCCTGGATCGGGCTCGCCTATGTCTCGATCTTCAGCATGTTCGTCGGCTTCATCTTCTGGTACCGCGGGCTCGCGATCGGCGGCATCGCCCGCATCGGCCAGTTGCAGCAGCTCCAGCCGTTCTTCGGGCTCGCCCTTGCAGGCCTGCTTCTGCACGAACCGGTCGCCTGGAGCATGATCGTGGCGACCGCCCTGGTGGTCGCCTGCGTCTTCTTCGCGCGGCGGTTTGCCTGAGGCCGAATTGATGTGGCCTTAGTTCTTGCCCGGCTGCGGCTTTTCAATCCCCGGCAGCTGGGCGATCCGCTCGGCGAGAAAATCGATCAGCAGCCGTACCCGCGCGATGCCGGACCGCTCCGGTACGATCAGCATGTTGAGCGGAACGGAAGGCGGCGCGTAGTCTTGAAGCACGTGCTCAAGTTGGCCTGAGGCAAGCAGGTCGTCGACGAGCCAAAGATGGGCCGGCGCAATGCCACGACCGGCCGCGAGCGCCTCGCGTGCGGCAAGCCCGTGATCCACCCGCAGCCGCCCTGCGGACGGGACCACATGGCGGCCGCCGCGGCGCCCGTGCAGCACGAGCACGTCGCTGCCGGCGATGTTCGACATCCTGACACCCTCGTGGCTGGCGAGATCCTGCGGGCGCGCGGGCCTGCCGCGCGAGGCGAGATAGTCCGGTGCGGCCACGAGCACCCGCCGCGACTGACCAAGCAACCTGAGCTTCATCGAACTGTCGGGGAGCGGCCCCAGACGCAGGGCAATATCGACGCCTTCCCGCACCAGGTCGATCCGCTCGTCGGTCAGGCTGAGATCCACCGCCACGTCCGGATAGCGGTCCTGGAACGCGAACACGAAACGACTGACATGGAGCACACCGAAGGCCGCGGTGCAGGAGACGCGCACCGTTCCGGCCGGCGCGCCGCGCGTGCTGCGCGCCTCGTCGACCGCCAGTTCGACCAGGCGCAGGATCTGCACGCAGTCGGCGTAGTAGCGGCGCCCCTCCTCCGTCATCGTCACGCTGCGTGTGGTCCGCGTGAGCAGCGACACGCCGACAGCCTGCTCCAGTTCCCGAAGATGCCGCGTCACTGTCGACTGGCCGAGACCAAGCTCGCGCGCGACCGCCGACAGGCTTCCGCGCTCGGCGACTCGCACGAAGCTGCGCATGCGTTCGAGCGTAACGTCCGATCTATCCATATTTCGGCATGATCCTATCCATTGGCGACAACTACCGAATTGCAGCGGTGCACGCTACCTGGTGGCTCGAAATCATCAACCAAGGAGCTGATCATGAAAGTGTTGATCGTCTTCGCTCATCCCGAGCCGTGCTCCCTCAATGGCTCGCTCCGCGATGTCGCCGTCAGAGAACTCGAGGCTGAGGGACACGAGGTGCGGGTGTCAGACCTTTACGCCCAGGGCTGGACATCCGAAATCGGTCGCGCCGACTTTCCGCTGCTGCCGCCGGACGCACGGCTGGCGCCCGCCGCCGCCTCCAAGCAGGCGTTCGAGTCGGGCACACTCACCGCGGACGTCAACGCCGAGATCGAGAAGCTGCTGTGGGCGGACGTCCTGATCCTGCAATTCCCGCTGTGGTGGTTCAGCATGCCGGCCATTCTCAAGGGCTGGGTCGACCGCGTGTTCGCCTACGGTTTCGCGTATGGCGTCGGCGAGCACAGCGACAAGCGGTGGGGCGACCGTTACGGCGAAGGCAGGCTAGCGGGCAAACGCGCGATGCTGATCGTGACCGCCGGCGGCTGGCAGGAGCATTATTCGGCGCGCGGGATCAACGGGCCGATCGACGACCTGCTGTTCCCCATCAATCACGGCATCCTCTATTATCCGGGATATGACGTGCTTCCGCCGTTCGTTGTCTACAAGGCCGACAAACTGGACGAAGCGGGTTTCCAGGCGACTGCCGAACGTTTGCGCGAGAGGATGCGAACGCTTGCGACGACATCGCCGATTCCTTATCGGCGCCAGAATGGCGGCGATTACCTGATTCCGAGCATGCAGCTCCGCGCGGTACTCGAGCATTCCGGCGCGAGCGGCTTCGCGCTTCACGTCGAGCAGGCCGAGGCACGCAGCCCCAATGGTGAGGTGAGCTCCATGCGCTCGGCGACGGAGGATTGCGCGGCAACGGCGTAATCCGCCGCCCGCGCACGACATCACCCCATCACCGTCCGCGTCAGCGTGCTCCGCGCAAATTTCTTCAGCGGCATCGGCTTGCCGAACAGAAAACCCTGCACCAGGTCGAAGCCGAGCTCGTTGGCAGCGACGAGGTCGGCGCGGCTCTCGACGCCCTCGGCGACGGCGCGCACGCCATAGCCATGCGAGAGCTCGACGATGTGGCGGCACACCGTGCGCTTGAGGCGATCGGTGCCGCTGCCGGTGACGAAGTGCCGGTCGGCCTTCAGCTTGATGAAGGGAATTTTTCCGAGGTCCATCAGCGACGGCCAGTTGGCGCCGAGATTGTCGATCGACAGGCCGATATTGTGCAGACGCAGTTCGCGGGCGACCTCGACCAGGAGATCGAGGTCGCGGATCGCCTCCTCGCTGTCGATCTCGATCGTCAGCCCCCCGAACGCCGGATGCGTCGGCATGCGGCGGCAGAGATCGCGCACGGCCTGCGGCTCCTTCAGATAGGACGACGGCAAATTGATCGCGAGATCGACCGGGCTCTGCTGCTCCAGCAGATAGTGCCAGTCCTGCATGGCGCGCTCGATCATGAATTCGGAGAGGTCGCGCAGATTCGGGTCGTGCTCTTCGGGGATGAAATAGGCCGGCGGCACCACGCCCCAGGTCGGATGCCGCATCCGCACCAGCGCCTCGGCGCTACTGCGGATCAGCGTGCGCGCGTCGATCTTGGGCTGGTACCAGAGCTCGAGCCAGCCGGCATGCAGGGCCTCGCCGACATGCACGGCCGGGCTCGGCGCCGGCTCCTCGGGCAACAGCATCGCGACGCGGTCGCGCAGCGTCTCCGCGGCAAAGGGCGTGGTCAGCGGCGGCAGCATCTTGAGGCCGTATTCCTCGCCGACCTGCTGCACCGCCCTGACGATGATCGACTCGCGGGCGCCCACAGTCAGAACCCTGCCGTCGAAGGCCTCGCGCACCAGCGTCTCCAGAAATTTGCCGGGCTCGATGCCGTCGGCGGCGATGCCGAGCAGGATCAGGTCGGGCAATTCGCTCGTCAGCACGCTCTGCAGCTCCTCGGCGCTGGCGCATTCGGTGGTGACGAAGCCGAGATCCTCCAGCACCTCTGCGAGAAACGCGCGCAGATGGCGCTTGCCGTCGGCCACGCATGCGCGCGGCTTCACCTTTCGCCGTCCGAAGGTCTTCGGCCTTCGTTCGGCGAGTTCTACAATTTCGTCGTTCATCGCAAGCACTCCCGTTCCGTGCCGGTGTGTTAGCGACGTGAGCAGTTTCAAATATGGAAGGCTTCAGTCGATTGTCGAATTATCTGGGTAACGTTAAAGCACCCATCATGTCTAAAATTGTCCGGGTCTCGTTCGAGATGTTTTTACGTCTGCTCGCGCATCGGGCGCGGGGTTGCGGCAATCACTGGAGATTTCGCGACGTGCAGTGCGGCTGCAAGCACGCGCACTGTCCTGCAATTGGACCAAGCCTCGTGTGCCTCGCCAAATTCAATAACGGAGCGCCTCAATTGCCCGCGGTGCGCGCATTTTTCCCGGTTCGCTCGTGACGGTTCTGCGACAATGCGTCGGTGCGCGCTGGCGCCCGTGTGAAGCACATCACAAGCGAATTGCTGCACTTGCGCTATTGCTTCGGGCAGCCGGTGGTGGGCTGTCGAGGATCGCAGCAATGACGTCGCGGCGAATAATGTATTGGTGGTTCAGGTTCGTGCTGTCAGGGCGATTTCTCGATCGCTTCCTGTGCCTGCCGCGCGCGCATTAGCGCGGGATCAGGTTTGGCCGATCAGCTTGCGCAACGCGGCCGCGCCGTCCTCGATCACATCGCGTCCCTTCCAGGCCAGATAGGACAGCTTTCCACCGAGCGTGTCGTGGCTGCGCAGCCGGCGCGAGCCGAGAATGTGGCCGACATTGGAGGGAAAGCGGCTCACCTCGGCGGACACCAGCGCCGCGATCGCGTCCATCAGTTGCTGCAGCCGAATGCCCCACTCACACTGCTCGATGCCGTCGATCCGCACTTTGAGCGCATATTCGGTGTCGTAGATCTCGGTGAGCAGGTCGCGCGCAATCAGCACCCGGTTGTGCCGGAGCGCGATGCGCAAGGCGAGGCGCCTGTCGTCGAGTTGGTCGAGCACCATATGAACGACGCAGGCATAGGGCGTGGCGGCGACATCTGTGGCGCTCTTGCTCGCGGCGGCCTTGGTGGCAAGGCGCACCAATTGCCAGAACGTCTTCAGCCGCCTCGCCACCAGCGTCAGCGCAAACGGCAGCGCCTCGGGATGAGCCTTCTTGAAGGCGTCCAATCGTGCGGTGATCTGATCAACCTGGCCGTCGTCGAATTTCGCGATCTTCTCGGGCAGCTTTTCGTTGAACTTCGGCAGCGCGGCGCCGGCGCGCAGCACATGTTGCATCTTCTTCACGTCGTCGAAGGCGGTGCGCGATGCCGTGTATTGCGCGAGCTTGCCGCGCGCGAACTCGGTGCTCTCTGCCGATGCGAGGGTGCTCTCGAGAACCTTGACGACCTTGGTCTGGAAGGTCGATGCGATCTTCAGCACTTCCTTCTGGTTGTTGGCGGCGACCTGGTCGTTGATCGCCTTGATGTAGTCGCGCGCCATGGTCGGCAGCAGGTCGCGGCAGATCCACTCCCAGATCGGGGTGAGGGTGTTGCGCGAGATCCGCCCCATATTGGCATGCTCGGGCGCGCCGTCGATCAGAAGCAGCTCGAGCGGCGCAAAGAAATGGCGCGAGGGACTGGTGGCGCGCGCCTGGCTCGATCCGTCCTTGCGAAATTCGGCCCGCAGCCGCGATTGGAGCTCGGATGAGCCCGGCATGTCGATGCCGCACAGCTCCAGCCGTTCGAGCTCGCTGAGCAGGCAGCTGCGCGACAGCGGCGTCAGCTTCTGCAAGAAGTCCGATAGCTGGTCGATCTCGTTCATGGCACGCAAACTTCCGCAACGATTCCAGCAGGCCTATCGGCCGCATGCATGGAGGCATTTGCGCGCTCTCAATTGCGACATAGAGAAGCAAGCCGCCGTTAATATATCCGTAAAATCCGGGGCGGCGGGTCATCGGCGCGGATCGGGTCGTTAAGAAGGCTTCGGGTGACCCGCCTACCATTTGAGCAGGTTCAGCAACCTAAGAATGCTGAGGGAGGTTGGCCCTCTAGCACAAAGTGTGCCTGTGCCGGAGTTTCAGCACAAAGCTGCCAAATTCACCGTAGTCTTACGGAGCAAAAAGTTAACCACAGACCGCGTTGGGTTCCGCTAAACGAGTGACATGGGGTCACAGAATGATACGGCCACTGATTCGCGGCCGTCGGAATGGTACGAAAGCAACGCCGCTCCAACTGAAGAGCTCGATGTCGTCCGCTTGAACGCCGCCCGCGCCAGGGCGGCCGACGAAATGGCCGCCGCCATCGCCCGCGAGCTCAATGGTCCCCTCACGGCGCTCCTGCTCTACATGGGCGAGATCAAGCATCACAGCGATCAGCTCGCGCCGGTGACGGGCGACCGTGCCTATTTGCAGCGGGTCGTGGAGAATGCGCTGGTGCAGACCGAGCGGGTTTGCGGCCTCGTCAAACAGCTTGCCGGTTCTCACACGGGTGGCTTGCCGATCGCGTCCAGGGCCGAGGACGCCGAATTGAAGCTCGCGCGCGCGCCACAGCCGCAACGCGTGCCGAGCGCCGAAGTGCTCGGCCTGTCAGGCCAGAAGCGGCTGACCAAGCGCGAGCGCGAGGTGCTGAGGCTGATCAGCGAGGGTTATTCGAACAAGCAGGGTGCGCTTCGGATGCAGATCAGCCCGCGCACCTTCGAGAGCCATCGCGCCGAGGCGATGCGGAAGCTCGGTGCGCGCAACACCGCGGACCTCGTCCGTGCGGCGCTGCTGCATTCGATCGACTGAAGACTCTTGCCTCGGGCCGCCCGCCAGCGGCGAGGGCCAAGCGTGAGATCTCTCGACAAAGTCCCGGGGCTCCGATTGCGCTCAGAAATAGTCTTCGGCGAAAGGACGCGCGCGCGACGAGGGCCGCAGCGGCTTGAGCTCTTCCTTGGGCGCGTTGGGAATGATCGTGATGGTCCAGCGGGGCGGCATGCTCGATTCCTGCTCCAGCACCGAACGCACAAAGCCCGTTACCGTCTCCTCGCCAGCGGCCACCGTCGCCATCCGGCCGTTGAACTGTGCGATGCGGAAGCGGCGAACTTCTTTCTGGTCCGCGGTCTCGTAGGTGAACATGGAAACCCTCCTGGTTTCCGGCGACTATCGCTGCCTATGATTAGCCATCTGTGAAAATCCAAAGCCGTAGAAGTACGGCGGGGATGCACGCGTGAGTGGTTGGAGCGTTTCCGAGGAAGGTGGGTACCGGTTCGCGTGAAGAAAACGCGTCAAATAGGAATCTAGCCCGACGGCTCCTGCGCGCGCGCGGCGGCATAGGCCGCGTCCATCAAGTCCAGGAGGTCGCGAAAGCCAGCGTCGCCGAGTCTCGCTGCGGTCGTCTCCAGCCGCAGCGCCAGCACCGCGAGCCGGACATAGCCGAACGTCCCGGCCGCGCTCTTCAGCGAATGCGCTTCGCGCGCGATCCTGCCGCGGTGCTGCGCGAGCGCGAGCGTGCGGAACGATTGCAGGCGTGCGCAGGTCTCGCTCCAGAACACGTCGCGCACTTCGCAAGCACCGTCCTCGCCGATCTCCCGCACCAGCGCCTGGTACGCGCCCGGCTCGCGCGCGGGCTCGGCATCAAGCGCTGTCTGCGCAGGCGCGACGGTGACTTCGAACATGGTTTGGCCTGCCTTGATCACGGATCGTTTGCCGCCGGCCCATACAGGCGCGGGCGGCACGTCCGTGTCTACGGCATCTGGATTTCAGTTCCGGTAGCAGGACATTCCGTGTTTGCGGGCCGGAATTAGCGGCCAGTTTACCACGCCGCAGCACCAGTCAGCGCGGGCCGAGCAGCCGGTCATACTGCGCCTTCACGGTGGCGTAGCATTCGCACGCCGTCTGGCGCAGGCCGTCCAGGTTGAGGATCTGGATGTGCCCGCGGCTGTAGTTGATGAAATTCGCCTGCTGCAAGGTATTGGCGACCAGCGACACGCTGTTCCGCCGAGCGCCGATCATCTGCGCCATAGCCTCCTGGGTCAGCAACAGCCGGTAGTCGCCGGAGAGGTCATGGGTGTGCAGCAGGCAGCGCGACAGCCGCGACTCCACCGGATGAGCGGCGTTGCAGCCCGCGGTCTGCTGCACCTGCGCGTAGACCGCCAGTCCGTGACGCGTGAGCAGCGTCCGCAGGGTGCCGCTCTGGTCGGCCGCGATGCGTAGCCGGTCGAGGTCCATCATCGAGGCGGAGCCGGGAACCAGCACGATGGCCGTGTTCAGCGCGCAGGCATCGCCCATGGTCGAGAGCGTTCCGAGCAGGCTGTCGCGACCGATCATGGCGACTTGCACGTGCTCGCCCCTGGCGAGCTCCACCACCAGCGAGATGACGCCGCGATGGGGAAAGTAGGCGCGCTTGAGCGTTTCGCCGGTCTCGACCAGCACCGCGTCATGCGGCAGATCGCACGTACGCAGGTGCGGGCGGATCAACTCATAATCGTCTGCCGACAGCGCGGACAGGAAACCGTTGGAGGAACGCACCATCGTTTCCAAAGTCGCCTCCCGTCACCCGGACCAGCGGGCCGCAGCACTCGAAACTGCTTGCCGTCCGGGTAAGTTCCATCATGTTCCCCTCGGGATATATTGGCAATTGGGACAAGTTGTCCGATCGCCGTTAGCGCCGCTGCACGTCACCTCGCCAAGACAGATTCCCTGACCATTTCCACGGTACCGAGCTGTAGTCCCAGCAGATCCAGATCGGTCGACTGGCATCGGCTCGAAGGGCGGTCGCGGTCATGGTTGATCCGGTGGGTTTCGAAGTGATCCGCGCCGCGTCCGATCCGTCATCCGGTTGTGCGGCAGCAAACCTCATTATAAAGGTTGTGTCGCCCGGCGTATACCCGTTGGGGCGCAGACAAGCTCGGCCATTTGCGGCGGAAATGAGAATGGCACGCTGATTCGCTCATGAGCCGGCGCGCCAGCCCTGCGAGCTTGTGCAGGTAAAAGCGGCAAGCGGGCCTTCATGACCGGAAGCACTGCATTCGCGCCGCGTCAGTCGCCTTCCCTGCTCCGCCAAGGATGTTCTCAATAGTCCATTTTCTCGAGCAAAGGAGCATGGCGTGCGCCACGGTTCAATTATTGAATCGCCGATTCGGGAAGCTCAAGCTGGGACAGAAGGTCTGCGCCATATTCTCGTCGACGACGACGACCCGATGGTCTGCATGGCCATCGAGGTCTATCTCCAGCGCAACTATTTTCGGGTGACGATCGCAGAAGGAGGGGAAGCCGGACTTCGCGCGCTCGAACACCAACAGTTCGATCTGATGATCATCGATATCTTCATGCCGCACATGCGCGGGTTCGAATCGGTCCGGATCTTTCACGAGCGGGCCCCGGCCGTTCCGCTGATCGCGATGTCCGGCTACGCGTTCGCAAATCTGAATTCGCCAGCCCCCGATTTCCTCCGGATGGCGCTGGAGCTCGGTGCGGCGCGCTGTCTGCGCAAGCCCTTCACGCCGCACGCGCTGCTCGCCGCCATCAACGATTGCCTGGCGGAGCATCGTTCCCACCGCGACCTTGCCTCGGCCGCGCGCCTAGGTTAGCGCCGGCACCGGCCGCAGTGGACGCGGGTAACCGTTCCGCGAATGCGGGTCTTGCGTATCTCGGCAAAGCACCAAGCGAAAGTGGTGAGACCGCCCCGGATTGCAGACGGCTCGATAAAATTCCGCGAAGGCCGCGCATATCGTCCTTCACAAGCAGGGCTTTCCCGCGCGCCTGGTCCCGCTGTTATCGGCACGTTCACCTAACGCGTCTCGCCGTTGCGGCGTGGTGCCGGTTTTGCCGAAAAACGCTGTCGCATGCGGTCGAACGGCAAACTTGTCTTCAATATCCGTATTAGCACGGAGGATGAAATTAACGGGACCGTGAAAGGGGATGTCTAACGATCCAAGGCGGGGACTTCCGTTCATGCCAAGCGCGGCTCGGGCGTCGAGGTTCAGATCCAGGTCAGTAAGGCGTAGCTCATGGATGATCTGTTGCGGGAGTTTTTGACGGAAACCAGCGAGAGCCTGGACACCGTGGACAATCAGCTGGTGAAGTTCGAGCAGGAGCCGAACAACGCCAAGATCCTGGATAACATCTTCCGTCTGGTCCACACCATCAAGGGCACGTGCGGCTTCCTCGGATTGCCGCGGCTGGAAGCGCTGGCGCATGCCGGCGAGACGCTGATGGGCAAATTCCGTGACGGCATGCCGGTGACCGGGCAGGCGGTGACGGTGATCCTGTCCTCGATCGACCGCATCAAGGAAATTCTGGCCGGGCTGGAGGCGACCGAGGCCGAGCCCGAGGGCACCGACCGCGATCTCATCGACAAGCTGGAAGCCATGGTCGAGCAGGGCATGGCGGCTATGGCGGC